>PBMB01000030.1 GCA_002722455.1 Chloroflexota bacterium | reverse complement strand
TTAGCTGGTTCTTTCATTGTTTTTTTTAGTTCTTTTACTAAATCTGGTAGATGCGTGTCATTTTCACGTACTTGCTGTAGGTGATGCATTCGTTCAGGAGAAGCGGTCTTGATCATTACTTCGCCGTGTTTACGTTCAATCCACCATCTTGCTGATTCACCAAGATCTTCTTGTAATCGATGTAGCTGATTATCTGGATATCTTTCTGTAAAATTCATACAAAACATTCTTCTGGCTTTTGAACCACCCCATGAAGAATGTTTGAGATTATTATTAAAAACAACTATGTCTCCAGGATTACTTTCAAGGGCAACTGCTGGTATTTGATCTCCAGTGATTCCAAATAATGATGGAGCTTCATCTGTACCTCTAAGTTGAGACTGTAGTAAGTTAGCAAAAGTATCATTTGTTCTATGACTCCCTGGGATAACTCTTAAAGCACCAGTATTTTCTTTTACTGGGTCAAGGTAGAATGCAATTTTTATCATTCTGACTATACGAGTATTATATCCATCAGAATGCCAGGAAGTATCACCGACATAATAGTTGCCATCACCGCTAAAATAGTTAAAATCTTCACCACATAGACTAGATGCTATATCATGGATTCTATGATCATCCAATAATGAACTTAAATATTCGTTTTCATCAGCAAATGGTACTAATGCGGATCTTTTGGTCCCATCGTGAGTTCTCCCTGATTTTGCCCAAACATCTTCAAATTCTTCAATGATTTTGTCAATACAATCATTTAGAAGGCCAGGGAAAGCTAAATACCCAAAGGTATCAAAGAAATCTAATTGATGCTGGCTAAGCTTTTGTAATGTTTTCATTTATGTAAACCTCATTATTTTTTACAATTCGATTTAAATAAGTCTATCATCCTATTCAATATTAAAGTTTTTATTTTTATTTATAACAATCTAATCATACTAAACTTCTTCAACAATGGTACCTTCAATACCACGTGTTTGATCAGAATATGTATAGTAATAAACAATTAAAACTTTGCCATCATAAAGTTCAACTGCCCATGGATATCCACAATCACTGGTTAAAGAATCATTTCTTATTACCAAATCGGTTTCAGAGTCTAAGTTAGTAGCTTCAGGATCAACAACTCTTGCAATACATCCTCTTTGATTTTCCTTCCTTGTTCCTGCAGTAATGAAAATGCGATTATCACTTAATTTAAGCATATGCCCCGGACTTCCTTTAATAGATGTTGGTTTCCAAGTAGACCAAGTTTTACCAAGGTCATCAGAATATACTAATGCTAAAAATTGAGCTCCTTTTTTAGGGTCAGGGTGACAGCGGAAAAGAACTAGGATTCGGCCAGTAGTTGTCATGATAATAGTTGGTTCACTAAAATGGGCTACTGGATCATTTGCAATTATACCTCCATAATCCCAAGTTTTACCCATATCCTTAGAAGAACGTATCATACCAAAATAAGGGGGATTGCCTTCAGGATCCTCTGTTGCTTTACTAGGCATAAGTAATAATCCATCTGAAAGTACTAAAATGCCACTTCTGCACACGCCAGAATGTTCAGCAGGATGTCCCCAAATTGCACCAGGTATTTCAGGGAATCGTTTCGGTAAACTCCAAGTATAACCATTATCATTTGAGCGTATCCAGAAAGGAATACCTGGTCTAGAAACCCATACTGATTCATCATAGTCTCCAATTGCAGCAGCATGAGGTGGCGCTTCAAAATTTATATCAACATATCCTTTTGCAGGAATAAGTTCGTTACTTGAAGCATGTAAATATACACTGCCATCAGGAAGTGTATGTGTTCCAAAATCTATTATTCCACCACGAGGGTCAGATGCAATAAATTCAGATTCCCCCCAAGTTTTTCCATCATCGATAGAACGACAAGCATTTATTTGAAATAAAGGGTGAGAGTGATGCGAATACCCTAAAAAAGGAGATGAATGAAATAAAACTAATAGATCTCCTGATGGAGTACGGATTACATTAGGATGTGCTGCATACATATTTTTTTCACGATAAATCGTTATATGCTCTACAATTTTCCAGTTAATAACCTACTCGCTTCCTCATCTGTTTTAGATAAATATAATCAATAAACAAGTATCAGAAGGAAAATACTCTCTTTCGTTAAACTCCTGAATGTCTCCAGTTGTAGGGCTCTTTATAGTATCTGGGGACATTGACTTCTTCTTTACTACAGATTTCTAGTAATGCAGGTTGACCTGTTTTGTTAGCATTTAGAGCTTCCTTTATTGCCGGTGCAATTTCTTCAGGTGTTTTAACTTTTTTGCTAAAGGCACCTAGCCCATCAGCTATTTTTGCATAATCTCCTGTCAGTTTATGCAAATCCCATTTTTCTGCTGCATAACCTAAATATGGAGAAGGTTGAGTATAATTTGTCATCACCCCATTATTTAAAACAACAGTTATAATAGGGATTTTAGAGCGTACTGCTGTTTCAATATCTAAACCAGCCATACCAAAAGACGCATCTCCCATTATATTTACAACGGTTTTCTCAGGTTTTGCAATTTTTGCTCCAATTGCAAGGCCTAACCCATACCCTAGTTGAGTTGATTTACCCCACCCGATATAACCCCACGGATTCTCAGATTTCCAAAATGGAACAAACTGATCTCTTGGATAACCAGAGTCATGAGTGATAATGGTATTTGATACATCAAGTGTTGTTGCTAATTCTTTCAAAACCCTGTATGGACTTAAAGGAGTTTCGTCAGAATTTAATCTAGGATTCCATTCATTATAGAAGTCTTTGGTCAACTGATTTATTTGTTTTAGAGCGTTTTCTGTATTAGGATGTTGTTTTCGTCCAGATACTTGTTTTAGCTCTTCTATCATTTGTTTAAGAACTAGTTTTGCATCTCCGATACATGCTAAATCAATATCATATGATTTATTAATAAAATCTACATTATCTATAACTTGAGCAAGTGTAGTATTTTCTGGTACAGGTGCATTAAAGTTTGATTTTGTATAACTCGTACCGATGCCTATTATTAGGTCAGAAGTAGTTCGAAAGTGTTCTGCCATTAATGTTGTACTATTACCTCCTGTTCCAAGATAAAGAGGATGATTTTCAGGAAATGCACTTTTACCTGACAAAGTAGACATTACTGGAATTCCAGTTAACTCAGCAAATTCAACTAATTCATTAGAGGCATTCGCATATAAAATTCCTTGCCCTGCATAAATCATAGGACATTTTGCTTTGAAAATTGTTGATACTAATTCTTTAACGTCTGCTGGATCAGCTTGTGATTTAATTACTTTAACTGGCTCATATGTGAAGTTTTTAGAGGGGAATTCTTGTTCTCCTATATCCGTAGGAATTTCTAGTAATACTGGTCCTTTAGAACCATTTCTAAGTTGAGTAAAAGCTCTTTTCATTAATTCTGGTATTCTCTCAACTTGATTTACATATCCTGACCATTTAGTAATTCCTTTGTAATGATCAGTTGCCTGGAAACCGGGTGGTACTCCATGTTGAGAAGTATATGCACCACCTGGCAGGAGTAAAATTGGTACAGATTCAGCAAAAGCTTGAGCTACACCGCCGAAAGCATTTTCTGCTCCTGGGCCATATTGCATTGTAAATACACCTATTTTTTCTCCATTATTTACTCGGGTGAAACCGTCTGCAATATTAACCCCTGCACGTTCTTGCCTACATAATATGGGGCGGATACCTTCTTGAGCTGCAGCTGTTATTAACCCTTGAGCAGGAAAGCAGGAGATCCACTCTACCCCCTCTATCTTTAAAATTTTAGCTATTACACTATTACCATTCATAAATATTTCCTTCAAATTTAAACTTATTTCAATATGATAAGTGCTATTATTCGACATGGCAAGGCAT
Source organism: Chloroflexota bacterium (assembly GCA_002722455.1). Classification (GTDB taxonomy): domain Bacteria; phylum Chloroflexota; class Dehalococcoidia; order Lucifugimonadales. Next base: position 30,911 of record PBMB01000030.1, on the reverse strand, counting down.
TCTTGAATTGATTAATTTATGGTATTCTATATTTATAACATCAGGTGTCCTTATCTCCTTATTTTTATAAACCAAAGGCATATTAATGAATAAATATAGTAATTTTTACAGAAATATTATTTCCACTAGTTTTCTACTCACTACTGTACTTCTATTTGCATGTAGTAGTGAACCAATTGACGAAAATACTTATATGAAACAAGCTAGAGAACACTATGATGCTGAGTATTATTTAGGAGCAATTGATGAATATACAAAAGCACTTGAATTAAATTCAGACCTAATTGATGCATATGAGTACAGAGGCAGGTCAAATTATGAATTGGATAGATTTGAAGATGCTATCAATGATTTTACAAACGCAATTAGCATGAATGACAAAAATGATGTATTGTATCAATTAAGATCTACTTCTTATTTAGAGTTGTCAATGGATAATTTTCTTAACCGTTCAGAAGAGTATTATGGATCATGTATTGATGACGCAAACAAAGCAATTGAATTAAACCCCAATAATGCTGAGGCTTATTATAATATAGGTCGTGTGCAATTAGAGTTGAAAAAATACGATGAAGCTATATCATTATTTGATAAAGCAATTGAAGTAAATCCTGCTCATGGGAAAGCACAAGAATATAAAATTATGATAAATAGAATTCTAAATCCTGTTACAGACACAGACACAGGCTATGAGATAGATATGAGTCAATTTGAAGTCGTAGCTCCACAAGACCAAGTAGACAACTAAATAGTAGTGCTTTTTGAAACGAACCATATTGTTGTGTGATCGTATTTAGGTATAACAGAATACGTCTATTTAGTTTCCTTGAATTTTAGTTCTGGCCAAATACTTTTCATTTGCCATACTTTCATATTAAGGATTTTTGCAACGCCACCTTTTGCAAAAAATGAAATATTTCTGCTATCTTTTTGTGTAGGATAACTTCGTAAAGTTAAACATTGTTCATTATTTGCAAAAACTTCAATAATACTTTGGTCAATAAATATACGAAGATTTAGAATGGTATCGTTAATTAGTTTTACTGGTCCAATTTCGGGAGTCCGTGCATAAATATTTGGATGTTTAGAAGCTTCTGAAACATCAATTTGGAGAGAATCATTTTGAGGGAACTTATATGGAGTATTACTGGTACGAAGTAGAGATATTTTAGTTTTTTCAGTGCCATCTTTAGATTGGAGGACATAAAACCCTGCCTCTCTTGATGTAGCTAGATTTATTTTTGCTTCAATTTCTATTGATTTACCACCAATGTTATTAAGAAGTATTTCTTGATTAGGCTGTACAGTTATTTCAGACAATTCTTTCTTAGATAATCTGAGAGAATCTGTTTCTTCTACAGGTGTAATTTGCAAAAGAGAGTTTGATTTTAATGATAACTTCCTTGGAAGAGACATGACATCTTGCCAATTGGAAGGTTTTCCTTCTTTAACATTGTAAATTGAAACTAAACGTCCGGATGTATCAATTGTTGCAGATGGAGCATGAAGGCTGCCTATTGAAAGCGGGCCATAAGTCATTCTCCCATGAGTTTTTGGAGTGAAAATGTGTTTAGATTGATTATATTCACCTATAAAATACTGAGCTCCACGTTTATGACTGAAAAATAAAACAATATATTTATCATCAGATATTGGGAGGAAATTGGGTACTGCTATATCTTCTCCAGGTTCTGTAAAGAAAGATGATTCAAATAACTCTCCGATATACTCCCATTTCTGAAGGTTTTTTGAATAAAAAAGATGATTAACACCTTCGCAGTCAACGCTACGTTCTCCATTTTTATAGACTCCAGATATAGAATAATATCCATCTTTTTCTTTCCATATACAAGGATCAAAAACTCGATAAGGTAATCCGTTTTTATCAACTGGGACAATTGGTATGATTGGATTATTAGGTAACCCATCCCACCTCGTTAGCATCTTATCTGAGGAAATACTAATGTTATTCCCTGATTCTGTGCCATGATAAATTGCTATAACTCGATTTTTTTCAACTAATGTTTGACCGCTGAAACAATCCTTTTCAATGTTTGGATAAATAGCAGGTGGTAAATCTTTCCAGTGAATTAAATCATTACTGACAGTATGTCCCCAATGCCACCTATCTTCATTGGACGGTTTTAGCTGATAGAAAAGATGGTACTGTCCATTCCATTCACATAGACCATTAGGGTCATTCATTAAATTTTCCGGAGTAGAATAGTGATAAATTGGTCTGAATGGATCACTAGACAAAGATTGTCTTGAAATCTCGAATCGTTCTCGAATTTGTTTGGAATTGAGTGATTTTAAGGTTTTCATTTCTAAATGTTCATCTCATGATTTTTGTTATTTGTTTAGATACTAGAATTTAAATTTTCAAGATATTTACGTGCTTCGATTACAGTATTTATAGCTGACTGATCTTCATTCTCTGGTAATGGCCGAATTTCAAAAACTACTGGCCCCTTAAATTCTGTATCTCTCATCCAGCGAAGCAGGAAAAGCCAGTCATCTTCTGGGATTTTACCGGATCCTGGTGCGTAGTGACCTTCATCACCAGATATATCGTATAAGTGTAGGTAACATATTTTTTCAGAAAATGTACTGATAAAGTCTTCGAGACTATGGGGCGAGGTATCAAAAATATTTGCAGGATCAAGACATATCTTCAGACCTGGTATCTTATTAGTCGCTTCTAAACACGCTTCGAAGCTTCCTGTTTCCAATGCAAGAGTGATTCCACGTGTTGTAGCATATTCAACCACTTGATTTGCGACAGTAACATTGTTAGTAACTTGAGTATTAGTTAAGGTGTAGCCAATATCATGAACTGATATTATAGAACTTCCGATTGCAGCGGCGGTATCAATTTGCTGGGCGTGTTCTTGAAATGTGCTGATTTTTAGAGGTTTTTCTCCAGTGCCTCTTGAATGCCAAGATGTTTCTACTCCAGAAAATAAATCTTGTAGCTGTCCTCGGTAAGTTATATCGAAAAGATCATTGAATCCGCGTTTTATAGATATTGGTCTGGTTTGGAGTGTTGGTCTATATGGTTTCAAAGAAAAAAAATATGGCCAAAGTTCAACCCCAAAGCCCTCATTCCTTACCTGGCCTACTACTTCTTCCAGGCTTTGGGGCTCATCATGATAAATATAATTCCAAAGACTTGTATAGTATTTTATCTTCTTCATTAGGATAGAGTCTTATCAGTAGTGTAGATTTTATCTGTATCGATTACACACTGAATTCCTTTCTTGTTTTGAATTGTTTTCCCATATTTTAGTTCAGTGACTGGATCAGTTTGTTTTAGGAAACAACGTTGATCTTCAAAATACATAGTTTTTGCTAAATTATATGCATCTTCAGCTTTAAAAAGACGAGCAACAGCATTTCCAACCACACCTAACTGTACTTTGCCTATTGATTCTAGTCGTTCTCCAAATCTATTGAAATCACTTCCTGGATGATCATCTTTACGGTCATGGACTGTGCTGACTAACTGTACAATGCTTCCATCTTCTTGTCGTAATCTTCTATAAACATCATAATCTTGTCGGTAATCTACTTTTAATTCGACCTCCCACACGTGGATAGCGGTTAAGTTTAGATATGGAACTCCTAACATTAATATCCAAGCACCGTTCCTGAAAGCGGAGGACATAGGGCTTTCTGAGTCCCATGCTGATGTAGTACCTGAGTTAACTATTGTTTTTGCAAGAGGGCCAATTGCTGCCACACTATGCCAAAGATGAATACTTCTAAAAGCATCAGGTCTTTTCCTGGCTGCATTAGTAATAGAACCCATTCCAGAATGAGTTCTAACTGGGTCAAATATCCAGTCTGGGTTTTTTGAATCAGGGTAGTCTGCCGGATATGTAAATGTAGGAACTATGAGAGTCCCATCTTTACCTAATAAGCTTAATAAACTATCAACAACTGTATTGGCTCCACCTTCAACTATTCCAATAGAACTAAGTGAACTATGAACCATTAATATAGATCCTTTTTGAATACCTAGATCAGACAAATCTTTAGTTAGTTTTTCTTTATTTACCTTATACGGTGGCGCCATAGTATAGTTTCCTTAATAATATTGATTGTAACTTAAGGTACTAGTTGCAGTGTTATTCTTAATCAGTTGATCCGGGAACCCAAGCTCCGAGTTCTGGGTCACTAAATTCTCGATGAAAATTTTTACCCATCAGATATTTTGTTTCAAGTTCAATATCTTTGACAGTAGGCTGTATTTCTTTTGATATTTCTGAGTCTCTTTTAACTAAAGTAATTGTAACTGTATTAGAGCCTTTGACTGGCCAAAATTCCTGAGTAAGATGAAATATAAACCAGTAGCCACCATCTCTGTATCTTGGTCCGCTCATAAGATACATATGATTTATTTTTCTTGATGAAGAGGAAGGAAGGAGTTTGTCATTTAGTTTAATTTCTATAGTATCAAGTTCTGTGGTGGATCCTATACGTATTCGTAAGAGTACGTCATGAATACGTTGTTCAGAATGCCATCTTTCTAGATTATCAGATATGGACATATCAAATTTTATTGGTTTTCCAATTTCTAGTTTTCGTGGCAGTGGAAGACTTTGTTCAGTTGATGCTGGATATTTTGATTGTCTTTTTGGAAGAAAGTAATATTTATCCTTATAATCCATAATATCTGGATGTGGCAATTCTCGAAGTTTATCATAAAATTCAGGTGCATATGGCCAATCAGCATACCAATGCACAAGGTATAGTCCGTCAATTCCCTGATCCCAATAGTTACAAGCCATAGCACGTAGCATTGGAGTGGTTGCATTATTAATCCGGTCACTTCCAACTTGTATTGGTAAGCTTGAGTATACTCTACATGGTGAATTAGATGTTACGTTAACGAGTGAGCGAATATCATCCATAGGACCAGCACGGTAAGATTCTGTTCCTATTTTCTCTCCTATTACTCCATCTATTATTCCCTTTTTCACCCATTCTTCTACATCGAATCCCAATGCTAAACATTCATCGATGTTATTAGGAATTCGAACAAGTAATTCTTTGGATGAATTACCTGACTTTATAGTTTCGTGGATATCGGAAATCCATTTTGTTAAGATATGTCTGTTTTTATATGCTTTTGCAGGTTGGAAAAAATATGGATGTATAGTGAATTGTAGTTCAAATCCATCTATTGGATATTTAGTAATCGTTTCTTCTATCAGTGCAAATCGTTCATCTCTTGCTTCCTTATGTTCAAAATCAAGAAATTCAAATCCTTTAAAATTTTTATCTACATTACCTGAAGCTCCAATTTCTAGATGCCTGTTATTTTTTCGGAAATCAGAATTGCGTTGTATTGCAAAGCTGTCTGAACCAGCATTAACTATTAAGCTAGGATAAAAAAGCATGTTTTTTTCATGCGAACGATCACATATGAGTTGTAATGGATCCTGGCCATTATTAATGAGAGCAACTGCATTTTGATTTGCACGACGAAATATCTCATGAGTCCATACTTCTTGATTATGCCCTAAAAGTTCTCCTGCTTTTGTATCGTGAAGCATTGTACGACCTTCTCCAAGGCAGTACATAACAGCATCTACTGATGTCGAGGCTACTTCATCTATCATCGCATTCATCTCTGTTTTTGACATTGGAGGTTCATATCTATACATATGAGAATGTCTTCCATCGTGGTAATACATGATTTTTGGAAATGATTTCATTCTAGCCTCCGTATGATAAAAGTATCAGATATCGTATATTCATATTATTTTTTAACAGCCTGACAATCATCGAATATAGTTTTATAAAATATACATCATGATTGTATTAGTCAAATATTCAGGATATAAAATTTTGTAGGTTAAATTATTTATTGTTATAATTTCATGAATATAAACTAAGAAATTTAATAATCATAATTACATAATATGTTTTAATTACTATTAGGAGTGACTTATGGATAAAGAACAAATGGGAAATGTATCCAAATCAAAATTAATTGGTCGTGGTCCAGCTATATGGTTAGCGGGTGATCCTGAAGAATTAAAACCATGGATGGATTATGGTATTGAAGGTATTGTTACTAATACGGTAGTTTTAAATGAGATGGTGAAAAAATATGGTCAGCTAGTTGACCTGGTAAAAAGGTATCTAGATATTACCGATAAACCTGTAGTGGTTGAAATTGATGGTGATACAACTGAAGAGTTAATAGATGTTGCTTCAGTATTTTCTGATATGTCTCCTAGGATAATTATAAAAATACCCTGTGGTGTAAATTCTTTAGGGGCTTTTGCTGAGTTAAATAAAAGGGGCGTTGAAACCTATTGTACTACCGTCTTTTCATTAACTCAGGCAGCTGCAGTAGCACAGGCAGGTGCCACTCATGTGTTGCCTTTTTGTGATCCACTTAAGCCTATAGGAGGAGATCCAACAAAATTAGTTAGAGAGTGTGTGTCTATGTTTAAAGGGTGGGAGCAAAGACCTTACATTACTGCTGCATTAATACGTAGTCCAGAAACAGCATATGCAGCATTGAGGGATGGAGCAGATGGAATTGTTATTTTCTGGACAGTATATAAAGAAATGATGTCTCATCCACTTACTGATCAGTGGAATAAAACCTTTTTAGATGAATGGGAAGAAATGAATGAATCTGGGTTACTAAAAGGAATACCAGTACGTAAAAACTAATACTTCGAATATCGATTCATCCCATTTCTAATTTAATGAATTCAACACTATTGGGTATATTGTGAAATATGACAAAATAATTATTGGTGCTGGCTCTGCCGGAGCTATTATTGCATCCAGATTAACTGAAGATGAGAGGTGCTCTGTTCTTTTGCTAGAAGCAGGCCCTGATTACCCTACACTTGATAAAACACCAGATCCAGTTAAGTATGCGTATGGCCATGACCCAAACATTTGGGGGATGGCTTTTGGGCATGGAACAAAATTTGGGTGGAATTATTATGGTAGAACAACTGATAAATCTCCACCAAAACTTTTCCCTAGAGGCAAATTAGTTGGTGGATCCAGCGCTATTAATGCTCAAATTTTCTTAAGAGGAATTCCTGAAGATTATGATAATTGGGCTGAATTAGGTAATGATCGATGGTCATTTGATCAATTACTTCCTTATTTTCGTATGATTGAGAGAGATATTGATATTCAAGATCAATATCATGGTACTAGTGGACCTATAATTACTAGAAGATTTAAAAAAGATGAGTGGAATAATGATCAACGTGCTTTTTACGAATCTTGTTTACTAAATGGTTACGATGAATGTTTGGATCATAATAACCCCTACTCTACTGGTATAGGAGCAATGCCAGTAAACCATTTTGAAGGAATTAGATATAGTACAGCTCTTGGATATCTTTCTTTAGCGAGAAATCGAGATAATTTGACGATCTCATCTGAATCTCTTGTACACAAGTTATTAATTGATGCTAAGAGAGCAAAAGGTGTTCTCTTTGAAAAAGATAATGAACTAATAAGAGCTGAAGCTGATGAGATAATTTTATGTGGGGGAGCAATTGCTTCACCACATTTACTGATGTTATCTGGTATAGGAAATCCTAATAATATAAATCAATACGGAATCCCTGTAATCCATGAACTTCCTGGAGTTGGTCAAAATCTTAGAGATCATCCTCAGGTTAGTGTGATATGGAAATTAAAACCCGAAGAGAGAGTTGACCCTCTTTCTTCTCCTTTACAAATAGGTTTGAGGTATACAGCATCTGGTTCATCCTTACGTAATGATATGTGTACTTTCGGTTTTTCTGCATTATCAATAGAGGGGACTTATCATATATCGCATTCACCGCGTGATTATTTTTCACTTATTTCTCAGTTGTATCTAGAAATTAGTTCTGGTCAAGTATATTTAGGTAGCTCAGACCCACATGTTCAGCCTGTAATTGATGCTAATTACTTTCAAGACCCTTTTGATATACAAAGAATGAGAGAATCTATCTATATATCACTTTCTCTTGGAGACCAATCTCCTCTTAAGTCTTTAATTCAGGAAAGAGTACTTCCAACAAATGATCATCTACTATCCAGTAATTCTTTGGATGATTGGATAAGAAGTGAAGCAGCTACAAGTCATCATTTATCAAGTACTTGTAAAATGGGAATTGAATCAGATCAAACTTCAGTTGTAGACCAATTTGGTAAAGTATATGGTATAGATTCTCTTCGCGTTGCAGATGCATCGATTATGCCTGATTGTATTCGAGCAAACACGAATGTTACAACAATGGTAATTGGCGAGCGTATTGCTGATTTTATAAGAAGTGGATATTAAATATGTATTGTCATTCATGCGGAAATCAAAATCAGAAGGATGCAGTATTTTGCTCTTCTTGTGGTGTAAAAATACACGATAGTGTTAACAAATCTAATGAAAGTACTATTTCAGTAGCTAAGAAACAAGAGTCATTTCAAAAAGGTGAAGTTAAACAGTACCAATTAGCTTCAATAAGTGATCGTTTTGCATCATTATTAATAGATTATATTTTTATTGGAGTGCTGCTGGGAATAGGATGGATTGCATGGTGGTTAATCATACTTCATCGAGGTCAAACTCCGGGGAAACAGCTTGTTGGAATTTATACAGCTTTTGTTAAATCTCCTGACATGCCTGTTTCTTGGGGATATGGATTTTTGCGAGATATCTTTTTTAAATTGGGATTAATCTATATAGTACTTGCCGCGGTTTTAGGTTCGATACTTGGTTTGTGGATTTTCTGGATATTAATATTAATTGATCATTGTTGGGCTTTTTGGGATAAAAGTGAAAACAAACAAACTCTTCATGACAAAATGTTTAATACCAGTGTCTATAAAAAGAAATGATCTGCATTTTAAAGACGAATAATTTGAATATTAGGAAATAAAATAAGAGATTATTCTCCTAAATCTGAATCTGATCTACCGTGGTAAAAATTTCTTCCCAATAAGTATTTAGTCTCTATTTCTACTTTGTTTATGGCAACATCTGTAATGACATCAGGATCACGTTTAAGTAACGTTATCTCAAGATCATTTTTTCCTTTAACTGGCCAGTTTTGCATATCAGGTCGAAATATAAATAGATAACCTCCTATTGATCGATTTTCAGGTATACTCATTCTAAACATTAAATTTATTGTTCGTAAGCAACTTTCAGGTAGCTTTTGACCATTTAGTTTGAATTCTAATTTATCAAGTTCAGTGATCCCCACGATATTTATTCGGAGTAAGACATCATGGATTCGTTTAACTGCATTCCATTTTTGTAGGTCATCACTGATTGTAAATTCCGTATGTGTAGGAATACCCACTGATAACTCAATTGGTAATTCTGGGCATGGCTGTAGATTAGTATCTTCATCTCCCATTCGGCCAGGGTAAGACACGTAATAGGTTTTATCTTTTTCGTCCATAAGATGTGGATATGGTAATTCACGTAATTTTGCATAAAATGAATCACCATATGGTGCATCTACGAACCATCCACGATCAAGGAAAAGTCCACCGATATTCTGATTCCAATAATTACATGCAGTGGCACGAGTTTTTTCAATATTATCAACTTTATGTGGTGAAGAACCATCTTGGAATAAATTTTGCATGACAGCAATCATAGTGCATGATGTACCTTCAGCTGCTTGAACAAATGGTGTGAAATCTGCCATTGGATTTACTCTGTGATGTCTGTCTTCAACAATGATGACATCTACAATTTCTTGTTTAATCCATTCTTTGACATCTAATCCTAATTCTAAACAACGATCTATATTATTAATTACACGAATTGCTAGTTTACGATCTGCACCACTATTTTTGACAGTAGAGTGTATTTTACTGATCCATTCAGTCATAATAGTTCTTCCAGCGTTAGTTTCTTTAGGATGAAAGAAGTAAGGCATCTGGGCAAGATTTATTTCAAAGCCATCTACTGGATATTCAGTTACCGCCTCTTGAATAATACCAAAACGTTCGTCACGTACTTTCTGATGTTTAAAATCCATACATCCAATTCCTGGAAAATCAGGGTCAATGTTTCCATCAGCACCTATTTCTAAATCTGTATTATCAAACCGAAAATCAGAAACTCTAACCCATATAGAGCCCTCTCCTCTGACAGCACTATCCCATTGTATATTTAATGAAGGATAAATCATAAATCCTTCACTCTGAGCCCGTTCACATATAATGCGGAGAGGATCATTTCCTTCTTCAATTAAATTCTTTGCATTTTGATGTGCACGTCTCCATATAGTATGAGGCCATTTATCTACGTTATGTCCCCAAAATTCACCAGCTTTAGTATCGTGAAGCATTGTACGACCTTCTCCAAGACAAAAAACCAGAGTATCTACAGGTGTTCCTAATAATTGATTAACGACAGCTTCGTATTCTTCTTTTTGCATTGGTGGTTCATAAGTATAGATGTGTGAATGCCTGCCATCCTCGTAATACATTATTCTAGGTGTTTTCATGAAGACCTCCTTTTTTGAAGAGTTCTATTTAGGGATAAATATAGTTATTGACCGATTATATCTTTAAAAACTCGCAGATAATTTAGCCCAAGAATTTTTTGAAGTTCCTCTTCGTTAAAGCCCCGTTCAGCAAGTTTTATTGTGATGTTTGGCCAGTGTATAAATTCATCAAACCCCTCAATACGATAGTCTGCTGACAAACGATGTTCTGGGCGAAAGCCAATCCAGTCGAAAGAGCCAGATGGTAATATACGTGGATCTGGATTATCTTTGTAAATGTAAGATAATCCATAGGGCCCCATATGGTCAGGGAAAGCAAAGTTTGTTCCAGTGTCTGGCCCAGGCCCACATTTATCACTTCCTATTCCAACATGGTCAATTCCTGCTACATTGATTATGTGCTCTACATGATCTACAAAATCGTCAAGTGTTGTACCAGGTTTTTCTGAAATAAATGCAGCGATTGCAGCAACTCCAAAGAAACCTCCTTTATCAGCAACTGCTTTTATAAGATCATCATTTTTGGCACGTTCATGTTTTGCAAGAGCATTGCTTGTAGAATGGGTAATCATAATTGGTGCAGTTGAAATATCAATACAATCCCATCCAACTTGTTCACTACAGTGACTTACATCAATAATCATTTTTTTTTCATTCATTTTAGCTACTACTTCTTTGCCAAAATATGTTAATCCAGATTTATACCTTTCTGTGCATCCATCTCCAATTAGATTACGTAGATTATATGTAAGCTGAACAACCCTTACTCCAAGATTATAGAAAACATCTATATTAGATAGATTACTGCCAAATGGAGTTCCGTTTTGAAAATCAAGAATCAAACCTAATTTTTTTTCACGGTATGTGTTTTCTATATCTTCTGCAGTTAATATTAATGATATTTCATTACTCAATGCGTCTACAATTGCTCTTGCTTGTGCAACTGCTACCACAGTGTCAGAAAATGAATCAGATTGGATAGCTCCCGCAGATGCATAAGTTGCACTGGCAATATTAACACCAGATTTTTTCCAAAGATTTACATATTCTTTTTGTGTTTTACTAGACGTCTGTATTTCTTCGACCATTTGTTGTTCAAGTATTCTGGTAATCTGTGCTCTAGAAAGATGTCCTTCTTCCACATATTCCCCAAGAGTTTTTCTCATATTTTCAGTAAACAGAAGTGCATTAGTCATACCAGGTTGCTGTGAATCGATGACTAATGAATTAAAATGAAAATCCAATGCTTCTTTTGGGGACATCGTCTGTTTTCGTTTTCGATTAGACATTTTAGATTAAATCTTTGTATAAAATTATTTTAAACTCACACATTGTACATCAATATAAAAGTTCTATAAAGCAAGTGTTGAAAATACTAAAATAATGTATATAAAACTATTGGTTTTCATTAATTAATTTCATAAAATTATTGTGTGATTCAGTTATTTAAAAACCTCAACTTCCGTTATATTTTTTCTTCTATTTTCTTTTTTCATTTCGCTTTAATTTCAATATCACTCATTCAAGGATGGGTCATTTTCGACATAACTAATTCTGCGAATATATTAGGTTTTATATTAGGGTCTATTAGTGTTTTTTCTCTTAGTCTAATACTAATAGGTGGAGTTCTTTCAGATATATATGAAAAAAAGAAAGTTGTTCTGGTAGTCTGTCTTTGTATTGGACTTCCTGTATTGTTCTTGTCAGTTTTTTTTCAATTCACTAATATCAAAGTTGAGCATATAGTCTTAGTATCTATTATTGGTGTACTGTGGACTTTATTTGCTGCATCTTTCGAGGCATATATACCTGTAATCGTTAAAAAAAATGAGCTTATTAAAGCTAACAGCTTAATCGAATTGAATTTTGGTTTTGCAGGGTTATTTTCTCCACTTATTACAAGTTTCATCTATAAAAATTACGGTATACCTGCTACATATATTTTTGTGGCTTGTTTATTTTTAATATGTGGTTTACTTATTACTTTTGTATCTAATACTGGTTCTCTTTCTTCAAAAAATATCACTGTATTTAACTTACTAAAAGTTTCTATAAAAGAATTCCATAATACATTAAAATTTGTTAAAACTTCTCCTGTCTTAATATTTTCTTTATTTGTGTTATTAGTCACTTGCATGTTTTCTTGGTCATTAACTCAAATGTTTCCTGTATTGATCAAAGATCATCTCAATCTTGATGTTGATTCTTTAGCATATCTTCATATGGGAGCAACTGCTTCGATTGTTGTAGCTGGTCTTATATTTTCTGTTGTAAAGATCAGGTTAGATACAAATTTAATTGTTGCAATTTTGATTACAGGTCTTCTACTTCCTGTTCTCATGTTTTTTGTTGGATATTCTAATAACTATTTTCAGACACTTATTTTTTATATTTTATGTACATTACTTGGAAGTTCTAATCATATTTTTGTAAAATCAATAATTCATTTCAGGGCTCCTGCTAATTATAGAGGTAAAATTCTTAGTTTAATGGAAGTAACTAGCTCAACAATTAGTGGTTCTGCTTTATTTGTAGGTCCTCTAGTAGGCTGGATTGGCATTACTAATGCATTTGCGACTCTTTGTTCACTGGCATTTATATTAGTTGGCTTAGGATTTCTTTTTTATTATAAATTTAACGATAATGAATTAGAAAACTTTATTAGTACATAAGTTATTTTTTAAATTCGTTTATATATGGTTTATAGGTAGATGTGTAAGTCATCTTATCTGACGGATCTGGTTTTGGGAAAATTGGAAGTTTTTTCAAATAATGTAATATCCCTGCATGAAATAATATACGGGGTAATGCTAGAAAAGTGCTGAAAGTATATTTAAAAGCTATTTTCAGTAATGATTTTCCATTAAATTCCATACTTTTTCCACGAAACGCACTACTGAAAAATTTATTACCGCTAGTTGTTAAGTCTATATTTAAATTCAAATGATTAGTATTAAGAAAGTCTTCGAGGAAGAAAGAATAATCACCTTCAATGTCATTCATGGGAGAAACATGAAATAGTTTTTTTTGTGTTGCAACTAAATAACCATTCTTATCAATTTTGTGGTTCAGTATATATAGGTGAGATTCACCGAATGTATTATTTACTTCCACAAAAACTTTTTTGAGACTGCCTTGAGGTGTATAAAAATAATAGAAATTTAAGGGGTTAAATGTGTGGTTTAGGAATCTTGGTGTAGTGACAAGTATAACTTGTAATTTACTGATCTTTATTTCACTTTTTTTCAGACGTAATAAAAGTTTTTCACGTATAGAACCCGATTTTTCACCAAGATAATCTTTATCTAATAATGAAAACAGAGAAAATCTATTCCACCCAAAAAATCTATACTTATTCAATTGATTAAGTTCATCAATATCTATAGCAAAGAAATAATGTTGGAACTTGAATTTATGGAACCCTTTTCTGTTATGCATTAGATATCCAAAAAATATTTTAGAATTCATAAGTGCCATCAATTTCTTCTACAACTTTTATAGCAGAGTTGATCGCATCTTCATGGAACCCATATCCAAAATAACTTCCACAATAGTAGATATTCTGGACTCCATTTAAGGATGGTAAATATTTCTGAGTATTTATAGATGAATTATCAAATATTGGATGAGTATATTGTGTTTTGTAAAGCACGTATTCTGATGGGATTCCTATATGAGGATTTAAAGTAACGAAATAACTAGAATTTGTGTTAAGTGATTGTAATCTGTTCATATTATAAGTGATAGTTGAAGGGGCATTATCTTCGACACCATGTTTTAAAAAATTCCAAGAAGCCCATAAATATTTATTTTTAGGTAAAAATTTTGTGTAACTGTGTAAAACTACATTATTTTTACTGTACTTCCATTTTGACAACAACATTTTTTCTTGCTCTGTTGGGTTCTCTAATAACTTTAATGAATCATTTGCATGAGTAGCAATTACTACTAGATCAAATTTTTCTATATTACCATTATTTAGATGTAATGAAACATCCTTTGATGAACGTGTCACTTTTAAAATTTCAGTTGATTTTTGAGCTTTATTATCTAATGTTGAGATGATTTTTCTTACATATGATTGACTACCATTAGATATTGAGTACCAAACTGGATTTTTCTTATTAAATAACAACCCATGGTTATTGAAAAATGTAATATATGAATCAACAGGAAAATCATTTATTTGTTTAATTTCAGAAGACCAAATTGCTGCCCCCATTGGTAGAAAATAGTCGTTAATAACTTGAGTGGGGGTTTTTTGTTCATTAAGGTATTCATATAGTGTTTTCCCTATAGTTATACCTTGAGCTTGATCTTCTAGCATTTTCCTTGAAATTCTTTTAATTTGGAACAGGAAATTCAGATGTGAATAATTAAATATATTTGATAGTTTGCCAAGCAGCGAATATATGTTTCGACCCCCACAGTATGTTAGTTTTTTCTCAGGGTTGTTGTAGGAAAAAGACATATCAGATTTTATATAAGGTATGTTTAAATTTGTAAGCATATTTAAGAAAACTGGATAATTTTTTGAGTTGAAAACAATAAATCCAGTATCGATATTTAATGCAGTGTTATCCTGGTCTTTTACGCTTATTGTATTGGTATGTCCTCCAAAGTATTCATTTTTTTCATATAAATGAACATCGTGATTCTTATTTAGCAAATAAGATACAGCTAGACCCGCAATACCTGATCCAATCACAGCTATTTTTTTACTCATTTTTTAACTCGAATTTGTGATGTGCAACAATCCATACAGACCCCTTTTTAAATCCAAAAAGCGAGGCACATGCTACAAAAAATATTCTCCAGCGTCGCCAAAAGACTAAAGCTTTTTTTTCGTTAACATCTTTTTTGAAAATATCTAAAATTTCTTGTTTGTTTTCCGTTAATTTTTCTAGCCAGAAGTTTAGAGTTTTCTCATAATGTCGACCATTGATTTTCCAGGAATTTACAAGTTTCAATTTAGATTCTAATTGAGTAAATAATTCATAATTTGGCATCATTCCTGATTGAAAAAAGTGTTTTGCCATCCAAGTGTTATTGTTAAAGAAATATGGTTGTTTAATATGGCTGAATATATGGATAAATAAATTCGCATTTGGAGACATCCATTCACTGATTCTTTCTAATAATGCTGTTAAATTATGCATATGTTCAAACATTTCAATAGAAATTATACGATCGAATTTTTTTGTTGGCGTAAAAGTGTTGATATCACATTTTATAGGTGTAACGTTGGTTATGTTTTTTTCAAGACAGTATGATTTTATATACTCTATCTGTGTACTAGAATTTGAAACACATGTAATCTGACATTTTGGGAATTTATTTGCTAGATATAGACTTACTGATCCCCAACCACATCCTAAATCCAATACAGATGTACCGTCATTAATTTCTGCTCTTTCCACATATAGTTCAAGCATTGCAATTTCTGCTTGATTGATATTGTTGGTTTCAGGCAGCCAGTAACCAGAACTGTACTTTAATTTATCACCTAAAACTTTTTGGAAAAATTCTGATGGAACTTCATAGTGTTGTAAATTTGCTATATCTGAGTCATAGGCAATCGGTCCGTGACTAATTTCATTGATAAAATCTTTTATATCATTTTTAGATGTTTTTTTTAGTCTGCGGTGAGTATTTTTGTTAAATAGGTTAATAGTACGTTTTATTAGAAAAAATGGGACTAATCCATTATCGATGAAAAATTCATACCACATATTACATTACCTAGAATATATTAATTGTAAGTCATCTAAAAAATTTGATTCGAAAGCAGCTTCACAATAGGCGAAATAGTATTCCCATATTTTTATCAATTTTTCAGGATAGTTAAGGTTTATTAATGTTTTTTTATTAGATTGTAAATTTTGATTCCACAAATTTAAAGTTTTTGCATAGTGAGACCCGATATTTTCTGAACTATATAGAGAAAAAGTATTTAACCTTGAAGCAGCTTCGTTAATAGCGCCTAATGAAGGTAAGTGTCCTCCAGGAAATACATACTTTTGTATGAAGTCTACATTTTTTCTATAATTATCGTATCGGTTTTCTGGCATTGTAATTACTTGGAGTACTATTGATCCATTATGATTTAATAGCTGGTTGCATTTATTAAAGAATACGGATAATCCTTCATGACCAACAGCTTCTAACATTTCAATTGCTACTATTCGATCAAATTTACCATTGATTTCTCTATAGTCTTCTAGTATAAGATCTATTCGGTTTTTTAAATTGTGATAATTTATTAATTCTTTCGTATATTCGTATTGTTGTTTTGAAATAGTGATAGCAGTTATTTTCGCATTAGTTTCTTGCGCTAATTTAATTGAAAAAGCACCCCACCCACAGCCAATTTCTAAGATTCTTTCAGCTGATTTAATATCGGTTTTTTTAATCAGTTTTTGATATTTATTATTTTGAGCTTTTTCAAGAGTGTCTTTTTCAGATAAAAATATTCCGCATGAGTATCCCATTGTTTTATCTAAAAAATTGCTGAAAAAATCATTTCCTAAGTCGTAATGTTCAGAAATGTTAATTTTTGCTTGATTTAAGGTGTTATGTTTAGATAGATGCAATATTCTATCATATAGTGTAAATATTCCTAATAAAGTAGGGTTAAGTCTGCCTGTGGACTGGAAGTTAGTGATGAAAAGTTTCAGTAACTGCGTTATATTGTCAGAGTCCCATAAGTTATTGATATATCCTTCACCTAACGCAATTTCACCTTTAAATAATAAGTTTTTCAATAAAGATTCATCGTGGATTTCCATAGTTGCGATATTTTTTGAAAGCTTATCGCCGAATGTATATTGGTTATTATCAGGAAAATTTACTTCTAGCATTCCTTCAGATATTTTATCAAGGAAATGAATGAAATAATTTCTTATATTTAGCAAATTTAAGAGCATTATTATGTATTTTAAAGAGATGGATTTATTTCTATTTGTTTTGAAAATTAGGGTTTTGATGATTTAAAAATGCTGAGAGTCCTTCTTTATAATCTTCTGATTCAAAATTTGAATAAGGTAATTCTTGTTCTTCTTTACTCAGGTTTTTTAAATTTGGATTTTTTAGAAGCACTTTAATAATTTTTTTATGGTTTTTATGAGATAAAGGTGATGTTTTTGATATTGATTTTGCTAAGTCTTTTACGAATTCATCAATCACATTTAGAGATTTTATTTTATGTATTAGTCCTACACGTAAAGCGTTCTGTGCATCAAGTGTGTCTGCTGAATATAATAGATAGGAAGTAGTTCCCTTCCCTAGAACTTGAATTAAGCGTTTCATTTCCTCATACCCGACTAATATACCTAATTTGGCTACAGGTATACCAAATGTACTGGTTTCTGATGCGATTCTTATATCTGTGGTGATAGCTAACTCACACCCTCCTCCCATACATATTCCTTTGATCAAGCTTATAGTTGGACATTTAATTGATTCAATTGTGTCTAAGGCATTATGGAGTGCATTAGAATATTTCATCCCTGTTTTTATATCATATCTGGTTTTTGGAAATTCTTTGATATCTGCACCAGCAGAAAAAGACTTATTTCCTGACCCAGAAAATATTACAGCTCGCACTTCTGGTGATTTATCTAAATCTTTAGCGACAGAAGCTAATGTAAGCCATCCCTGGTAATCAATTGAATTCAAACTGTTAGGATTTTCTATGTTAATCGTTGCTACGTTCTTTTTAATAGAAACCTTTATTTTTGTTGTCATTTAACTTCTTGATGGTAAATATATAAATTTGTGTAAATATTACACAATTCAGGGATTCTTATACAATACTGTGTGTATAATTAGCATAGATATTTTCAGCAGAGAGGCAAAAATGGATTTTGGATTATGTGTTGTTGGGTGCGGTGGATATACTCAAATGGTAATGGAAGAATTCTTGGACTTACCAGAAAAAGTCAACTTATTTTTTGCAAGCCGTGATCTTCAAAAATCTAAGGAATATGCTCAAAAATATAAAGCTACAGATTATTTTGGAGATTACGAACATGCTGCTCGTGACCCGCGTGTTAATGCCATGTATTTCATAACACCGCATGATGTACATTTGGAGAATGTAAAACTAGCTACAAAATATAAAAAAGATATTCTTCTTGAAAAACCTATAGCTCGTTCATTGAAAGAAGGAAGGCAAATATTAAAAATAACTAAAGACAATAACATAAAGTGTATGATCGCTGAAAATTATCAGTTTATGCCTGTTAATATTGCAGCTAAACAGATTATTCAAAGTGGTAGATTAGGTGAAATCAGACAAGTAGATATTAATTGTGTAATTAGATCTGATTTTTCTGGATGGACATGGCGAAATGATATTAAAAGATCTGGAGGAGGAAGATTTATTGATGGAGGGATTCATTACGTCAATTTGCTAATAAACTTTATAGGTATACCTAGTACCGTTTTCGCATTAAGTGCTATAAATTCCATACCTAATCTCGAAGGAGAAGATTCTCTTACTATGTTGTGCAGAAATAGTGATGGACTAGTTGGGTCTATTCATTATTCAAATGCTTCACCTGTTAGTGGTACTCGTGAGAATATTACAGTACGTGCTACTCAAGCAGAACTAACATTTGAAACAGGCTCTTCTAGTCTTTTAATTACAGAGCTGGATACAAAAGAAAATGTCAAATTACCGGTTGGAGGTCCAGGTAGAAGAGAAACTATTATTGAATTCTTGGAATGCGTTGTTTCAGGTAAGGATATCCAAATGACTTGTGAAAAAGGTTTAGAGGATTTGTCAGTTGTTATAGCTGCATATAATTCGATTGCTACATCTAAAGAAGCAGATGTTGAGGCTATTACCTGTTCTTAAATATATAAAGTTATGTTTTTCTTAAAATTATTAGAAAATAGAATTTTCCTTGTAGTACTGATTATCACTTTCCTCTTCCTTATTTTATATAGTTTACTTGCATCTCTAGGAATATTGATTCCAAATGAATCCCAACAAACTATTGGAGATATTTCACGATGGTGTGAAAGAATTAGTGGAAGTATCTTTAGAGAACCTGTTAATGCATTAAGTAATTTGGGATATATGGTTACTGGTTTATTCATGTTTTATATTTTGTCTCGTGAATCCAGGAAACCTCGTTTATTCAATCAATTTTATGGGTTAAATTCCAAAGCTGTTGTGTATGCTAGTGTAACTGTGTTTTTGGGTGTTGGTTCTTTACTGATGCATGGAACTAACACAGATTGGGGTGGTTGGGCAGATAACCTTAGCATGATTATGTATATTACTTTACCTTGGTTGATTAATGTTGGTGAAATGGGTAAATGGAGTAAAAAGAAATTTTGGATAATTTATGTTCTTATTATTTTAATTTATGCATTTGCCAGGTGGTTTTGGGGAACAAGTTTAGGAATCAACTTAGATCTTTTTAAGCTTTCTATCACACTATGGATGATTTCAGAAATGTTATTTCGTTTTTGGACACCGCTCTTTAGATATTTCTCAGGATTAATAGGTTTTGTCGTTGCTGCTGTTTTTGGAATAATGCCAGTAGAAATATTTTCCAATATTGATAATTACTGGTGGGTTATTTTATTCTGGTTACCTGCTCTGATTTCTAAAAATCCTGTAGTGAAAAGAAGATCTTATTCTCCCTGGTTTTTCGCTGGAGTTAGTATGTATGTTTTAGCATTTTATACATGGTTACAAGGATATCCTGATACAGCATTTTGTAATCCAGATTCATTTATACAACCACATGCTATTTGGCATCTATTAACTGCATTTGCTACTTGGTGTTTCTTTAAGTTTCTAAGGACTGAAAGAACTTTAGATGATGAGGAAATCTAACTTCTTGAATCCTTAAGTGCTCTGAGTTATAGTTAAAATATTTATTTCAGTTTTATATATTAGGTGTATAAAGTTTAATAATGAAAAGCTACGCTGCAATACAATTAGAGCAAGGACAAGATCTTGTAATTGAACAAATTGATATTCCTGATCCTAGTCCAACCCAGGTAATTGTTAAGTTGTTTTCAACTGGAATATGCCATTCTCAAGTACATCAAATGAATGATATTACTACTCCACGGCCTCTTGCTTTTGGACATGAAGCAACAGGAGTAGTTACACATATAGGAGATGCTGTAACTCATTTAAAAGAAGGTGATCATTGTATTGTGACTTGGGTTACACGAACACCATATACAGGACGACCTGATCATACTCCTGCAGGTGCAACTTATAAAGGCAATACATTAGGCTGTTCTTGTGGGATTTATACTTGGGCAAATGATTGTATTGTTGAAGAAGAACATGTAATTCCTATCGATAAAAATGAGCCTACTGATATTAGTTGTATTGTAGGTTGCGCGGTTCTTACTGGAGCTGGTGCAGTTATTAATACAGCTAATGTGAAAGCTAGAGAGTCTGTTGCAGTTTTTGGAGTCGGAGGTGTTGGCTTATCAGCTATTAATATGGCAAGTATTATTGGAGCTTACCCAATAATCGCTGTCGATCTTTTAGACGAAAAATTACAATTTGCAAAAGAATTTGGTGCTACACATTTAATTAATTCTTCAATCGATGATCCAATAGAAAAAGTATTTGAAATTGTTCCAAAGGGTCTTGATTATGCATTTGATACAGTTGGAGTTAAATCTACAACAGAACAAATTTTACCAGTTACACGTTCAGGTGGACCAGGAGCTGATAATTTAGGTGGAGTATCAATATTAGTTGGTATTCCTGGTGCTGAATTAAAAGTTGACCCTAGGTTGATATTGTTTCATCAGCGTACTTATCGTGGTAGCTTAGGTGCAACATATCCTGTGAAAGAATTTCCAATGTTCCTGAAATTATTCAGAGAAAAAAAATTATTCTTAGATAAATTAGTAACAAAAATATATTCTTTTGATGAGATTATCGATAGCTATAAAGATCTTGATTCAGGTAAAATATTAGGCCGGGCAATAGTTAAATTTTAAGAACCTCGAAATTCATGTGGACCGAGTTCTAAATCGCTAAATTCACGATGAAAGTTTTTTCCTTTCAAATATTTTGTTTCTAGTTCAATATCTATAACTTTACATATAATTTTATCCGATAAATCTGATTCTCGATTAAGCAGAGTTATATCAATTTCATTATTTCCTTTGACAGGCCAATATTCAGAAGTTAGATGAAAAATGAACCAGTAACCACCCATTACGCGATCACGAGGGGCAGACCCAGGCATTACATATAATTGGTTTATTTTTCTACATAATGAAAAAGGGAGTTTTTTATTGTTAATTTTGAATTCAAACTCATTAAGTTCTGTTATATCTTGTATACGTATTCGAAGAAGAACATCATGTACACGCCCTTGTTGTTCCCATTTTTCCAAATTATCAGCTACTGGCAGTATAAATTTTTTTGTATTACTTGTATTCAAAGTTACGGGTAAGAAATTATTTACTTTCTGATCCTTTTGGGTTGAGATTTCTGGTGAACTACTAAAATGAGCTTTGGAGTACTTGGGTATATAATAGAATTTGTCTTTATAATCCATGATGTCTCTATGTGGTAAATCTCTCAATTTATCATAGAATTCAGGAGAATAAGGCCATTCTGCAAACCATTGTGTTAGATACAATCCATCAATCCCTTGATCCCAATAATTAGATGCAATTGCTCGTGTTATTGAGGCAGATGCAGTTTTTAACCGATCAGTATTTACATCCAACCCAAGAGCTGCATAGACCCTGCATTTTGATTCTGATGTGATTTCAACCAAAGATCTAAGTTCATTTGCAGGATTAATAATGTATTCTTCTATTTGTCCTACTAATGCATCGACAATACCTAATTCAACCCACTTTTCTGGATCAAATCCTAGGCTCAAACAGCGATCGATATTATTGGGTATACGAACAACTAATTCCTTATTACTATTTCCTTGTTTTGTAATTTCATAAATTTTTGAAATCCAATCTGTCATTATTTGACGAGATTCATAAGCTTTTTCAGGTTGAAAGAACCATGGAGCACTAAAAAGATTTAATTCGAAACCATCTATTGGATATTTTGTAATTGTTTCTTCAATGAGTGCAAATCGTTCATCCCTTGCTTCATTATGTTGGAAATCTAGATAATCATATCCTTTAAAAGATTCATCTACATTACCTGAAGCACCAATTTCAAGATGTGTGTTATTTTTACGAAAGTTTGAGCATCGCATTGGTACTGAATCGGGGCCTCCAGCATTAACTATTAAGTTAGCATAAAAAAGGAGGTTTTTTTCGTGTGCACGGTCACAAATTAACTGGAGAGGATCATGCCCTTCATTGATTAAAGAAACTGCATTTTGATGTACTCTGCGAAAAGCTGTATGATCCCATTCATCTACGTTATGACCCAGTAGTTCACCAACTTGGGTATCATGTAACATTGTTCTTCCTTCACCAAGGCAATACACGACAGCATCAACTGAAGTAGATACAAGTTCATCAATCATTGCATTCATTTCATCTTTGGACATTGGAGGCTCATATCTATACATATGAGGGTGTCTTCCGTCATGATAAAACATAATTTTAGGATGTGTTTTCATTTTTTCTCCATAGCTATTTAATCTTCAAGTTTTACAGGATTACTTAGTATTCCAATAGATTCGATTTCTGCTTCAACAATATCACCAGGATTAAGTGATGTTGTAGGACCTGGGCCACCTAGGGAAATAATATCCCCTGGAGATAGTTTGTGATACTCAGAAACTTCTGAAATAATTGATTCAATAGAAAATATTAAGTTACTTGTATGGCCTTCCTGCACAGTTTTTCCATTTATGCGAAATTCCATGTGTAAGTCAAGGGGGTTTTTTAGTTGTGCTTTTGGTACAATCCAAGGTCCAATAGGAGCAGAGGTTTCAAAACACTTATATCTTGGTCCTAAGTCCTTAGCACCACTTAGCGTAAGATCATTGCAGATCGTATATCCCCAGATATGATCTTGGATTTGATCTTCAGGAATACTCATCCCTGATTTACCTATTACTACTGCAAGCTCAGTGTCGAATTTCAGTGGTTGTGGATAGTAGTTTTTTGGATAAATTATCCAATCATTATTCCCTATGACAACTTGGCTCATTTTGAAAAAAATTCCGGGCCGGTCTGGTGGAGATATCCCTGCTCTATCAGCATGACTTATATATGTATCTCCAATCATTATTATTTTGCTGGAGCTGATAATTGGAGACTCTAGTTTTTTTTCAGCTATCTTCCAAGAAGATTGGTGGTCGCTAAGTACTTTTTGTATTCCTTTAGCTGTTGCCCATTCCATAACTTTCTGAGATTGATTGATAACATCTATTTTAGAATTCAGGAAATCTTTGAGATTACTTGGGATTAAAGTATTAGCCATAGAACTTGCATTTGAGGTGTTTTCTGCTATAAGTTTTTCTGAACAACACTTGTTTAAGTCATAAATAGTATCGTTATGTACAGCTACTACACGGCTGTTATCTGAATCTGTTATCTGCGTAATATTTAAATCCACTTGTTCTCCTTAAATAATAATATTTGCATAATTTTGATTAGCTTATCTTATTGAAAAATCTTCTGCAAGATTTACTTAAATGATCAGTCAGAATTGCGACGAAGTATTTTGCCAGGAAGCAATTTTGTATGCTTTCCATCAGTAATTACTGGGATACCGTTTACCAAAACATCTGTTACACCCTCTGATACAAGATGAGGATCTTCAAATGTTGCTTTATCACTAATTGTTTCAGGATTAAAAATAGTTATGTCTGCGATTGCATCTTTTTTTATAACACCTCTGTTTTTTAAATTTAGACGTTTTGCTGGTTTTCCAGTCATTTTGTGGATTGCTTGTTCTAATGTTAGTATAGATTTTCCCCTAACATAGTGGCCAAGTATTCTAGGGTATGTACCATAGAATCGTGGATGGTGTTTTTCACTACTGTATTTACCTTTTGGAGATATTGCAACTCCATCAGATCCATACATACCAAGTGGATGTGCTAAAAAATATTGAAGATCTTCTTCTATTCTGTTGTGTATAACAGCTGACACAGTACCATAAGATTCTTCTTCAAGCTGCAGTATAGTTTCAGCTGGATCAATTCCACGGTCAATTGCGATTTCATGTACTGACTTACCTATTATTTTATCTGCATTTTTATGTGGTGTGTTAGCAATTATCCAGCTCTTCCATGATGGAGTACCTAAAATTCCATCTTCTACTTCTTTACGTATTTTTTTACGTATATTAGTGTCACCTAGTCGATTCATGTAATCATTTAAGGTGCCACTTTGAGCCCACCCGGGAATTGATTGATTGAGTCCACCTTGAGCAGCTGTATATGGATAAACATCATATGTTATATCAAGACCTTTAGTTGTTGCATCTTCAAAAATTTGTAAAATTTCTGCAGCTTTTCCATGTTGATTTTGATCAACAAGAGCAATATGAGAATATTGTACAGGTATTTCAGCTTCTAAACCTATTTTTATTGCTTCTTCTATACCATTGTCATTAATTTCACGTGCATGCGTTGCGTAAAAAACATTGGTGTATTTATTTAATACTTTACATAAAGTTATTATTTCATTGGTCGACATATATCCAGATGGATATAGGGATAATCCTGTTGTAATTGAAAATGCACCCTGCTCTATCGCCTCAATAAGTAAAGTTTGCATTTCTTTCATTTCTTCCTTGCTTACAGAGCGCTTTTCTATAGCCCCAACTGCATATTGTAAAGCTGCCTGTCCGACCTGAGGAATGAGATTCATCCCGATTCCACGAGATTCATGGAAACTTGCCCAGCCATTTAGATCGTTCCATTGATCGGAATCATCATCAGTATTTGGGGGGCCAATTACATATGGTGAATATGTAAATGAACCAGATTTTCCTACTGGGAAAGGTGAGTAACTACAGTTTCCAATCACTTCACTAGTTATTCCTTGGAATATTTTACTTTCACCTTCTGGATTATCGAGTAGAGATACATCTGAGTGTGTGTGCATATCTATGAATCCTGGTGTTACCACTAATCCTGTGGCATCAATATTTGTTTTAGATGTATTGTTATTTAGATTTGCTATTACATCTATTTTTCCATTATTAATTCCAAGATCACTGTAGAATCTGTCACGACCAGTACCATCAATAATCGTCCCATTTTTTATAATAATGTCGAAATCCATAATTGTAGTATATCCTTGAACAGTATTTTATAATGTTATTATCGTAACGAACAACTTATAGGATATTACATCACTTTAGAGGAGGATTTATGGATAATAGACATCTTTTTTATGTTGAGATCTTAGTATATCCTGACTATCGTGATTCATTTCATTCTATAATGGTTGAACATTCTAAAAATACATTGAAAAATGAACCTGGATGTCTTGTATTTGATGTGTTGACTGATGATTCTGATCCTAATAAGTTCGGACTTTTTGAAGTCTATGCTGATGATGCCAGCTTAAATTTTCATAAAAACTCAAAATCACTTGGTACAAATCGACAACAAACTGATCATATGGTTTCTAAGCGAACGATTTATGTGATCTCTGGCGAACTTGATGTTAGTCAATTTCCTGGTGGTAATAATTAAAAAAGGTAGTTAAACATGGATCAACGATTATCAAATAAAGTAGCTATAGTAACTGGTGCTGGTTCTAGTGATAGAGGAGATGGTGTAGGTAGTGCTATTTCAATTACTTTTGCTAAACATGGGTGTAAAGTATTATTAGTTGATAAAAATGAAACATATGCGAAAAATACGGCTTCAGCCATTCGTGATCTAGCTGGAGAATCTGTAATATGTAACTCTGATGTGACTAAAATTTCGGATGCAGAAAAAATGGTAGATTTAGCTATTTCTTCCTTCGGTCGTCTTGATGTTTTAGTTAATAATGTTGGTATATTAGGTGTTGGTGATGTAACTAACGTTGAAGAAGAGAATTGGGATAATGTCCTTGATACTAATCTGAAGAGTATGATGTTAACAAGTAAATATGCCATTCCAAAAATGTTGCTTACTGGTGGTGGTTCAATTATCAATATGTCGTCATGTTCTGGACTCAGAGGTTCAGGACAATTTGATAGTATTCCTTATTCGACTTCAAAGGGTGCTATTAATACTTTAACTCAGTCTATGGCTGTACAGCATGGCAGAGATAATATAAGAGTTAACTCTATTGCTCCAGGATTAATATATACTCCTATGGTTTCAGCTGAAATGACACCTGAACAACGTGATCTTCGTGTACAAGCAGCACCACTAGGTACTGAAGGTACACCGTGGGACATTGCTCTTGCAGCATTATTTCTTGCATCTGAAGAATCACGATGGGTAAACGGAGTTGTTTTGCCAGTAGACGCTGGACTTATAGTAACTACGCCTCTTTCTGGCTTACACTATAACTAGTTTATTCAATCTTTCTAATCCATTTTTGTGTAATTATTGTTATAGTTCCAAGGACCAGTAACCCTATACCTAATATACTGAGAACGAGTTGTGGTCCCCAGTGATCTACTCCTATTCCAGCTGGAAATACACCAAGTGGTAAAATCCCCCATATTAACATCAAAAATGACATTGTTCTTCCACGGTATTCTTCATCAATCTGATCCATTACTAAAATTTGTATAATAGAGTATTCTGAGCCAGTTGCTACTCCATGTATAAATAGCAATATAAGGCCGACTGAGAAATATTGTATATTAGTAATTCCAAGCATACATAGTCCAGCTGTGAATATTAATATCAATAAGAAAATTGCACGATTGTGCTTTGATATAGATGCAACGATAATATTACCGACAACAGCGCCTATCCCTAGCATACTAGCTAATAATCCTAATTCAGCTGAGGTTTTTCCATACACATCGATTATGAGTACGGGCAAGAGACTTTGTATAGGGAAAGCAAGTAAGGTAAATACAGCTCCTATTAAGAACAGTACTCTAATATTATTATTTTTAAATATATATAAATACCCACTTTTTATCTCATTAAGAAATGGTCTATCTCTTAGATCGTTGCTAATATCTGGGGCTTTTATATTTAAAGTTAAAATAATTGCTGTTGTGAATATAAAAGCAGCTCCAATCCATACAAATTCAGGTCCAAAAGAACTATATACAACTCCAGCTACTGCAGGACCAGCTATAGATGCAATAGAGACGCCTGTTGAAAATAGAGCAATAGCATTACCTAAATTATTTTTACTTACAATTTTTGGTAACCATGCCTGCCTGGCGGGTCCATTAAATATCCAAACGCATCCTTGCATTAATCCGAGGAAAATAAAATATTGCCAATTAAGCTTATTAGCTATAATAAATAAAGCAAAAAGCGAGATTAGAAGACTAATTGTTTGTACAGATAAAATAATTAATCGTTTGCGAAATCTATCAGCAATTGTTCCAGATATTGAAGCAAGGACTAACATTGGGAGTGATGTAATTGCAGCAATTATTCCTAAAATAGTAGCTGAATCAGTTAATTCGTATATCCAATATCCTTGTGCTATTCCCATCATCTGGTGAGCACCGATCATAATACTTCCAGATAACCAAATAAGGAAATAATCGAAAGAACTAAATGACCTAAATGTGGAGATTTTTAGATGAGGGTGTAGTATGGTATGAAAAAAATTTGAAGTAGGTTTATTTTTCTCTTTGCCCATAGTTATTTATGACAATTTTAATCTTATACATTTTATTTTTCAACAAATTCTATTTATTTATCTTCTTTAAAGAGTGATAATTGATAAATAAGACAAATAAACATTTTTTATTTGTTGACTATGTTTTGAAATTTGCTTTAAAGTTTTTATAGGAAATATTTATTAATAGTTTGAGAGGATGTATATGGAATCAACAAATAAAACAATTGGATTCATTGGATTAGGTATCATGGGGATTCCTATGGCAAAAAATTTAATTAAATCAACTTTTAATTTGATAGTGTATAACAGAACCCACTCAAAAACGAAAGAGTTAGCTAAACTAGGAGCATCTGTTGCAAAATCCCCAGCTGAAGTTGCATCTCAATCTAACTATATAATTACAATGTTGACTGACTCTCCAGATGTTGAACAAGTAATTTTAGGTACTAATGGTGTGATTGAAGGTATTAATGAGAATACTGTTGTAATTGATATGAGTACGATATCTCCTGAAATAACGCAAACTATTAACGAACAACTAGTAGCTAAAAATTGTGCATTGTTAGATGCTCCAGTTAGCGGAGGATCATGGGGTGCAGTTGAGGGAACACTGTCTATTATGGTTGGTGGAGAAAAAAGTAAGTTCGATGAATGTCTTCCACTTTTTAATGCTATGGGTAAAAATATCATTCACACTGGTCCTTCAGGTATGGGACAAACAACAAAATTAGTAAATCAAATTTTAGTTTCAGGTACTATGAATGCTGTCGCTGAAGCACTAGTATTTGCAGCGAAGGCTGGAGCTGATTTAGAAAAAACTATTCAAGCCGTTGGAGGGGGTGCCGCTGCATCATGGCAATTAAACACACTCGGTCCTAAATTAATTGCTGGAGATTTTGAACCAGGATTTATGGTAAAACTTCAGCAAAAGGATTTACGATTAGTTATTGAAACTGCTCAAAAGTTGAACGTTTCTATTCCAGGTACAGCACTTGTTAGTCAACTTTTCGCATCTCTTCTTGCTCGTGATTTAGGAGATGAGGGTACACAAGCCCTTGTTAAGGCTCATGAAAACTTATCTGGTGTTGAAGCTCGTGTGAATTAGGAGTTATAAATGGTTATTATGAAATTTTGTGCTTACTCATACAGATCTTCAGTTTTATGCTTTCTCTTATTGTTCACTTTTTTTCTTGCTTGTCAGACGAATCAAGATAATTTGACTCTTTCTTCTAGTTTTGAAGATCATATCCTAAAAGGAAATAGCTATACTGATGCTGGAGATTACCAGAATGCTACTTTAGAATATACTAAAGCAATAGATGAGAATCCAAATAATGCTTTAGCTTATTTTAGTCGTGGCGCAGTTTACCACATAAAAGAGAAGTATGAAGAGGCTATTTCTGACTATACGAAAGCTATTGAAATTGACCCTTCTTTGATTGTTGCATACCATAATAGGAGCAATGCTTATAAGCAAGTTGGGCTACTTGATAAAGCAGAAGCAGATATCACTAAAGTCCAAGAACTAAACAAGTTATTAGAAGATGCAAAAAAACGATCTGATGGTCCAAAATAAGTTGAGTAAGTTATGAAGCAAATAGAAGCAATTACTTTTGATTTATTTGGAACTATTTTTGATTTAAAGTCTACTTTAATCGACTCAATCACAAATTATTTATCTATTAAACGAGTTTCCAATACTAAATTAACTCCAGACAGTTTTTGGGCTATTTGGCGAGAACGTCAGAGAATCGAACAATTTCAAGATTCATTATTAATGGCTGGGCATTCAGGGTATTTAGAGACTGCAAAAAAAGCTTTATTATATACTTTACGCTATTATTCAATTTCTTTTACTGATTCAGAAGTTAATATGATAATGGATGAATGGCAGAATTTAAAAATGTTCCCTGATGTTATTAGTGAACTTCCTAAGTTACATTCTTTGTATAAACTAGTTGTATTATCAAATGGCGATAAGTGGTTTTTAGATCATCTGGTTAAAGATTGTATTAACTTTGAGTTTGATGCAGTAATTTCAGTCGATGACGTTGGGTTCTTTAAACCACATCCAAGTGTTTATCATGATGCATCAAAACAGATTCAAATTGAGCCACAATATATTCTAATGGTTTCATCGAATAGGTTTGATATTACCGGTGCTCGTTCTGCTGGTTACCAAGCTGCATTAGTAGACAGGTATCATTTACCCAAGGATGAATCAATTTTTCAACCTAATATTATAGTTGAGAATTTTAACGAGTTATCAAAAAGTCTTGGTTCATGAGGTATAGATTTAGCTAGGATTTAAACCTGTGGAATATCTGATATTTTAAGTCCTATTTTGAGGTTGAATTACTACTCCAATGCAGTTTTAATGCAGTTCTGACTCTTATCTTTTCATCTACTGGACCAGGTGTACTTCCCCCTTATATATATTAGTTAACTATATAAATATAGTAGTGACGTTTCTCACATGCCACTAATGGTAGCAACTTACTACACCTATATTTTATTTACTCTGATTCTTTTGCTTTTGCACGATCGGTTTTACCAGCTTTCAATGCAGCCATCACCGCTCTATCTTCACCAAGCTCATGATCTGGTACTGGGAAAAGAGTTAATAATCCTCCATCAACAGTAATTGTTTGACCATTAACATAGTCACCCAAAGATGAGCATAATGCCAGAACCATTCCAGCTATATTATTC
>PBMB01000029.1 GCA_002722455.1 Chloroflexota bacterium | reverse complement strand
TGCAGCATAATTGCAGCATCAGCAGAAGATCGAGTCATAGGTCCAACATGATCGAGTGATTCTGCAAGTGCTAAAATTCCATATCGACTGACACGGCCCCATGTCGGTTTCAGACCAACGATACCACAGCATGCAGATGGAAATCTGATTGATCCAGCAGTATCACTTCCTAATGAACCAAAACATAGTCCTAATGTAGTAGCTACTCCAGATCCACTTGATGACGTTCCTGTCCACTTGTCTTTATTCCATGGATTTAAAGGCATAGGATAATCTGGAATATTGCCTCTCATACTACCCTCTGTTAAATTCAATTTACCTATGAGTACTGCGCCAGCATTATTTAATTTAGTAATGACCGTGGCATCATATGAGGGAATATGATTTTCCATAACCTTACATCCTCCTGTAGTACGGATCCCTTTTGTAAAGCAAATATCCTTTACAGCTATGGGCACACCATGAAGTGGGCCACGATAATTACCAGTAGCAATCTCTTTTTCTGCATTTTGGGCTGAAGTGATGGCCTTTTCATGCATCACAGTTATATAACTTTTATATTCAGGGTCAAGTAGGGATATTCTATTAAGAATATTTTCGGTTATTTCTACAGGAGAAAGCTTCTTATTCTTAATTAAAAGACTAAGTTGTTCAATTGTCTTATAATGATAGCTTTCCATAATCGAATAATATCACATAAAAAACTATTCATAATTTTAATTATAAATACTACAAGTAAGTTATTTTAATAGATAAAATCCAAGTATTTTATTACAGGACTTTGTAGGAAATGTAAATCTTGTTAATATTGAATGAATATTTTTATTAATGTAGGAGCTAAAATGTATTCAATTATAGTACCAATACAAATAAAACCAGGATACAAAGATCAATTTGTTGAAGCAATGATTGGTGATGCAAAAGGTTCTATAGAGAAGGAACCTGGGTGTTATAGATTTGAAGTCATACAAGATGGAAACGATTCAAACAGGATTTGGTTAGTAGAAGTCTACAAAGATGAAGCAGCATTTAAAGAACATCAAGATTATCCACATTATACAAAATGGGTAGAAACAGTAAAAGATTGGAAAGTAGAAGATGGTTTAATAGGAGCGGGACTTGGAGCATATAATATTTGGCCATCTGATGAAGAATGGAAAAGTGTTGCCACTCAAGCTATTGGCAAAATCAATTAACCAACCAGATAAATTGACCACATAGACTAGAAATGAAAAAATAAAAAGAAATCAATGGTTAAAAGTGAATGATTATAAAGAAGGTAATAAAACACTTGTGCAACAACTATCTCAAAATGAGACTCGTTACGTTAGTGGTATTTGCGGTCACTATGCTTGGCTGCGGATTAATAAGTAATGAAGATGCTAGCCAAGCGATTGCCGAAGGTCGTGAAAGCCAGAGACTAGCCACTGAAGAAGCTGCTCCTTTAGAAAAAGAGATAGAACTTCTGGAAAATACTGCTGAGCCACTAATTGCAGACATCGATAACATCGAAAGACAATTAGAAGATTTATTTATGAAAGAAGAGAATATCTATCGAAATAAAATTGAACCTTTGTATAAGCAAATAGACCGAATAAATTCCGAACTCAATAAAGTAAATCAGAACATCGTATATGAACAACCTAACAACTCTCAAAACAGCGTAGTTTCAAAAATCAATGAGCTTCAACTACAACTCCAAGCCGTACTTATTACTGAAATACAGCCTCTAGATTCACAGAAAGAAGATATCTATCGTTCAATGGATTTAGATTCTGAAACCAGAGACCAACTATGGTCTCTGGAAGATGAGATCGAAAAGTTAAATGATAAATTACAAGGTCTTTATGGTAAAAGACAAGCTTTATATGACTCAGATGACACTATGGATTCAATTGAGAAATTAGTTAACCCCATTAATTCAGAAATCAAATCTCTTGAAGAGCAGTCAAAGGCTGTCGACAATTCACTTAATGCTATATATAAAGAACAACGTAATCATATAAGAAAGCTTGAAGTACAATTAGATGAACTCCAACAAAAAACAGATGATATACAAAGATTAAAGGTAAAACCACTTGAAGAAGAAATTTTTCAACTAATAAATAAATCACAGGAATCAAAAAATGCTGATTCTACTGATGAATCAAGCACTCAGAAGCAACAGGATATCCCTGATGAAATTAAGGTACTTTTATTAGATCAGGATAATTTGCAAAATCAAATCAAGGAAATCGAAGAAACTAAGATCCCCGCCATAAGAGAAGAAATTGATGCACTTCGAGTAGAAAGATCATCCAAACGTGATGAACTAAGTGCAATTTATGATGATATCAAACCTAAAGTAGAAAAACTTAACGCGATTTACGGCGAAATTGATAGTAAGCGCGCAGTTTTAGAAGGAACTATATTGGACATACTAGAAGCAGCAAATGAAAAATATAACAAAGAATAATCCCTCTCATCTTTTGCTCTGACATATGTGATTAGAGTAAATATCTCTATAAAAGTTATTAGTCAGCTAATAATTTTAGCGCAGTCCCTAGCATTATTTTAGCCCCAGTGATGATAGTTGATACTGCTTCAGATTCATTTGTTCCATGTACATTGATTATTAATGGATCATCATCTGGATGAGCACCTTCATACCCATATGTTGGCACACCCAAATCACGAGTGAACCTCGAATCAGTAAATCCTGTAGATATTGTAGGGATCCATTGTAGATTATTTTTCTTGACAACTTGAGATGTTACATTTTTTAAGATGTCTACAAAAGGACTTTTTATAGGTGATGAGTTTGGTATTGCCATATAATCTATAGAAAATTCTACGTTAGGTAAATCAGTTAAAAGTGTATTAAGTTCATTTTCTAAATATTCAATTGTTTGGTGAGGTAATGTACGTACATCACAGGTTAGATTAATTGTCTCTGGAACAGAGTTAGATTTTATCCCACCATTTACCATGGTTGGAGTAATAGTAATTCTTGAAAGGGCTTTTAGCATGCTTGCTAAAGGCGGATTGTTCTTTTCAATACTACTAATTATTTCATCAATGTTGCCGGGATCTGGTTTATCTTCTATTGCTAAATTAGGTAGGTAATTAAAAAATTCAAGAGAAACATCTTTAGCTGGTAAATAGTTACTAAGTCTTTTTAAAACTTCAGCCAAAGTAAAAAGTGCATTCTCACCCTTCCATGGTATAGAAGCATGTGCACTACTACCACGGATTGTCATTTCTACCTGCAATCTACCTTTTTCACCAACTCCAATCATATAGATTATTGACCCAGCTGATCTTAAAACACGCCCACCACCTTCATTAATTGCAAAATCAGCGGTGATTTTTTCGGGGTGATTATCAGCCAACCACTTCACACCATACCTACCGCCATGTTCTTCATCAGCAGCAGAAAGGAGAACTATATTTTTATTGAGTTGAATATTATTTTGTTTCAATATGCGTAATGCAATTAATTGAGCAGTTAATAATCCTTTACAATCACTCGCTCCTCTGCCATAAATTCGCCCATTTTTCAAAATAGCACTGAATGGTGGATACTCCCATTTCTCAGCATTTTCTACAGGAACTACATCAGTATGGGACATGTATAATAGTCCATTTTGATCAATTTTACCTGGTAATTTTGCAATTATATTCCCACGACCTGGTACAGACTCAATTATTTCAGATGAAATGTCATATTTTTTAAGCCACTTATGAATATACTCACAAACTTGAGTTTCATTACCAGTTGGCATTTTGCCTGTGTTAACTGATGGTATTTTTACTAAATCTTGTTCTAATGTAATGATTTCATCATGAATATCATCAACTTGTGAGAGTAAATTATTGAAAAAAGTCATAACTTAGAGGAGATATATAGAAGTGATTGAAATTCTAGCATTTTGTGTATCCACTATTAACTGAATGACTACCACAAGGACATCCTTCATGAACTCTAGACCAATCTGGTTTATATCCATCTTCAGCATTGTAACCATATGAAGGAGCAATTTGATTTGGTTTATTCCAAGGCCACCCTTGTCCACCTATCAATTTAAAATCTTTTTCCTTACCACAGAGCCAGTAAAACATATGTGCATAATATCTGGCAGCAAAATGACCACCATACTCTGCAGTTTCAAAATCGAATTCTGGCTGTTTTATCCAATCTCTTGTTGGAGAAGTAGTACGCCAGTAATTAAATTTAAGCATATTCCTAGTCCCTGTCCCAGTAGCCCTGCCTCTACGATGATATATACTTTGAGAATGGAGAACAAATGATCCTGCAGAAGCAACTGTAGCTGTAGATAATTCATCTGCTTGATGATGGAATTTATTTAAACCTATATGTGATCCCGGGACGACATCAGTCGGTCCCATTTCAATAGGAGTGTCTTGAGGATAATAAAATGTTTCAAGATAATTTACTTCAGGGCCAAAAAGAGAATCTGCATCATGATGCCATGATTGTGCTGGGCCAGGGCACTCTGCAGTATGGTTACTAACTAATACAGGCAAACCAACATTTTTACCGAGAAGAGATCTGAGTATACCTGCTAAATCTGAGTTTAATAGTACTTCATTGATAAACCAATCTTCCAATAATATTATATTCGGTTCTGGTGAATTTGAATCTAAAGTACTCTTTAACATTTCAAGGGTTAAATGGGAAGGTATATTTGAAGGATTGGGTGATACTTTGCCTGCAAGATACTTACAAACTTTCTCATTAATTTCTTTAGGAACAACTCCATCTAAAATTATATAACCTTGCTTACAAAACTCAAGCACTTGAGTATCAGTCAAAGTAGGTTTAGTATCAAATGTCCTGTCTTGTGAATTGTATTGCATAAATCCTCCTGTGTTGATGATGATTTAGTATTTATTTAGTCTAATAGATTTTATCAAAAAAGTCATAATTACGACATATATACAATAAGTAATTCAATATCTTATCATTTTGTGTAGGCGCTATTAACATCATGACTTGTGAAATTAATACCACAATTACATTGTTCATGAAGTCTAGACCAATCTGGTTTATATCCTTCTTGAGCATTGTAACCATATGAAGGTGCAATTTGATTTGGTTTATTCCAAGGCCATCCTTGTCCACCTATCAATTTAAAATCTTTTTCCTTACCACAGAGCCAGTAAAACATATGTGCATAATATCTACCAGCAAAATGACCGCCATAATCTGCAGTAGCAAAATCGAATTCTGGCTGTTTTATCCAATCTCTTGTTGGAGAAGTAGTGCGCCAGTAATTAAATTTAAGCATATCTCTAATTCCAGTCCCAGTAGACCTACCTCTACGATGATATATACTTTGAGAATGGAGAACAAATGATCCTGCAGAAGCAACTGTAGCTATAGATAACTCATCTGCTTGATTAACAAATTTATTTAAACCTATATGTGATCCTGGAACGACATCAGTCGGTCCCATTTCAATGGGGGTATCTTGAGGATAATAAAATGTTTCAAGAAAACTTACTTCAGGCCCAAAAACAACATCTCCATCATGATGCCATGGTTGTGCAGGTTGAGGGCACTCCGTACTATGTTTGCTAACTAATACAGGTAAACCAACATTTTTACCGAGAAGAGACCTGAGGACACCTGCTAAATCTGAGTTTAATAGTACTTCATTGATAAACCAATCTTCCAATAATATTATATTCGGTTCAACTGGTGAATCTAAAGTTTCCTTTAACATTTCAAGGGTTAAATGGGAAGGTATCTTTGAAGGTTTAGGTGGTATTTTTTTCGCAAGATATTTAGAAACTTTTTCATTAATTTCTTTAGGAACAACTCCATCTAAAATTATATAACCTTGCTTACAAAACTCAAGCACTTGAGTGTCACTCAGGGTAGGTTTAGTATCAAATGTCATGTTTTCTGAATTGTATTGCATAAATCTTTTTATTTTTAAATTTATTTATTTATTTTAGTCTTATATATATTACTAGCATCATTAAGTTTTATCAGAAGATTAGAAGGGATTGTTATGTTCGCTCCTTGTATATTATCTTCTATGTGTTGAGTGGATTCTGCACCTGCTAGAGCAGTAGTAAGGTGTTGATGAGAAAGAACCCAAGCTATATTGATATGAGTGCGTAATACACCTAAATCATTCGCAACACTATCAATGACGTTTAGAAGTTCTTCCTCAGGAGACCCTGATTCAGGAATAAAAGAAGGGGTGAGTCTACCAGCTGCGTGTGGCCCAATAGTTTGAACACCTAAATTAGCAGATTTGATGACTGGAAATAATTCTTCAGTAACTTGGCCTCTAGCCATGAGGCTATAATTGTTTTGTAAGGAAGATAGAGGTGTTAAATTATTTGTCTTACAAACATTGACATAATTTGTAACATCTTCAAAATTATGTTGAGATAAACCCCAGTACCTAACCTTACCAGATTTAACTAACTCATCCATGATAAAAGATACTTCTTCAGGTGGTGTAGGGTCTGGATTTAAACCCTGGTCAAGGTAATCTTGTACAGGAATTTCTTTTTTACCTTTAACAAAACCATCTTTTAAATGAATAGAAAGAATGTCCAGATAATCTGTATTAATGCGTTTAAGTGATTTTT
This sequence comes from Chloroflexota bacterium, assembly GCA_002722455.1. Classification (GTDB taxonomy): domain Bacteria; phylum Chloroflexota; class Dehalococcoidia; order Lucifugimonadales. The sequence continues at coordinate 10,126 of PBMB01000029.1, read as the reverse complement.
CAGTAGCATTGAAAATATATTCTTTGGTATATTTTGCAAGTGGAAATTCATCACCTTCTTTTCCATCAAGTGGAATATCACGATTTAAAATTCTATCTGCGATGATTGCTTGATGTCTGCGACCACTAAGAGCTTTACCTAATAATCTTTGAGCGCCACCAGCACCATATCCGGGAGCTGTATCAAAAAAATTTGAACCTATATCTAAAGAATGCTGAAGTACCTTAAGTCCAATCTGATTATCATCAGCTCGTGGCATATTTCGAAATGCTGTTCCCTGGCAAATGCGGGGTACATACAATGAAGTATTTCCATACTTTACTCTTTTTATAGAGTCATTAAGCTTATTCATGATTAAACCTATATATAAGTTATTAGTAATAATACAATAAAGATTTTTGAAAATCTAATATGTTTTTCCTGTATTTGGTGTAGACTACAATTAAGGAAATAATTTGCTGAAAAAACTTTCACGAATCCATACATTTACTGCATTCTATAATTTTCGCTATAGACTTTTATGGGCCTCAGATTTTCTTACATATATTGGTAGATGGACGAGCCTTACAGTTTTAGCTTGGTTAGTTAATGAACTAACTAGTTCAGCTTTTAAAGTTTCATTAGTCGGATTTTTTTTAATGATGCCATTTTTGATAATTGGACTATTTGGTGGATTTCTATCTGATAATTTTAATAAAAAACACATTATTGTAACCACTCAGATTATAAACTTGATAAATGCTGGTATTATGACATTTTTGTTATACCTGAAATTAACTGAATACTGGCATGCGTATATATGCATATCTGTTGTGGGTATAGCATGGGCGTTAGACATGTCATCTCGCAGATCATTAGTATTAGATTTACTAGGACGTAGAAATTTATCAAATGGAATTGCACTTGATGTTGTAGGATTACACCTTAGTAGAGTTATTGGCCCAGCAATTGCTGGATTACTAATTAGTCTTTTCCTTGATGTCTTATATCCATATATATTTCTAACAATAATCTATTTAATTACTATATTTACTACTTACTTTTTAAAAACTGAAGACACTACTAAACCCCTACAAATATCAGTCGGAGTATTCAAACTTAATAAAATACTTAGTAGTGTAAAGAAAATATCATCAGATATATTAGATGTATTTAAATATGCAGTACACGAAAAATCAATACTTGTTGTATTAATTGTCACAGTTATCATGAATATTTTCTTATTCCCATATTTGCCAATAATTCCCGTTATAGCTAAAGATGTTCTTCATGTAGGCCCTTTTTTAATGGGATTACTGATATCTATAGATGGAATCGGGGCATTGACAGGATCAACAACTATAGCTTCACAAAGCAACTTAACATATCAAGGTAGAATATTCATCTTTGGTTCATTGTTGGCAGTTATAAGTATATTTATATTTAGTTTTTCAAGTTGGTATTACAGCTCATTTATAATTATGTTTCTAGTGGGACTTGGGTGCTCAGGTTTTGCAACGATGCAATCAGTTGTTACTTTGACAGTCGCTGAAGATAAAATAAAAGGGAGAACTTTTGGAATGGTACAAGTTTGTATAGGTACTGCTCCACTTGGAAGTTTATTGATAGGAAACCTTGCTAGCACTTATGGCCCTACAACTGCATTAATGATAAGTAGTATCATAGGATTTTCGTTAATAGTAATATCGATTACATTTTTACCAAATATTTTAGGAAAAAACCTAAGATCATCAAACTATAAAAAATAATAACTATTGGTTAAAATTATAATTTGGCTGGCATTCCACCATCAACGTTAAGTATTTCACCAGTTATAAATCTCGAATCTTCTGAGACAAGGAAGAGTGCAGTATTTGCAACATCTACTGGATAACCAGGTCCCTGGATAATTTGGATAAAATCAAATGCTTTTTTGAAAACATGATCTTTTCCTCCTTTAGTTCCCATTTCAGTAATTATTTGACCAGGACGTATACCATTGACTCTAATATTATGATGGCCACCAACACTTGCAAGATATCGTGTAAAAGCATCAACTCCAGCTTTAGCTGCATAATAAGCAGATGGGGGAGCACCACCACTTAATTTAAAAAAATTATTACTGAATCCACGCTGGGCAGCTAAAGACGAAATATTAATAACCGAAGCATTGGTCGATTTAATTAAATGCGGCCAAACAAATTTCGACATATAAAACGTACCAGATAAATTGATATCTATAATTTGATTCCATGATTCATTAGATTCATTAGGGAAAATACCTCCACTAGAAAATCCAGCATTATTAATTAATATATCTATAGAATGATATTTAGAAATAACTTCAGTTACACTATCTTCAACATTTTCAGGATCTGACACATCACATGAGACAAAAATCGCATCACCACCTGCTTTAATAATAGATTCAGCAACTGTATTACCTTCTTTAGTTCTTCTAGCCAAAATAGCAATCTTTGCACCTTCTTTAGCAAATAATCGAGCCGTCGATTCTCCTATTCCACTATTACCTCCAGTAATGATGGCAACTTTACCTTCTAATTTTCCCATATGACCACTCCTTAAAGTTATAAACAATCTGTTATGTATAATTATTCATAGATTTTTCGATTTATAAAAAAAGTTCAGTAAAAAGTATAGAAACTGAACCTATTATACTTACTATTACAGCAATAAGCCTAAAAGTATTTTTATTAATGAATTTTTTCATGAAAAGAGCACAAATAAATCCTATAAGTGCAATTGGGAAATATATGAGTGTATTTTTGATCATCTGAATGTCTACTATACCAACAATTGAATACAAAAATAATGCAAAAATATATGTAATGAAAAAATATAGTGCTAAATTAGCTCGTATCATATTATCGTCGCCTTTTTGGTCGATAATATAAAGTACAGCAAGTGGACCTCCAACACTGAATGCTGTATTAGACATAGATGTAAGAAATCCTACAACAAGTCCTGTATGCTTACGGTTAGCAAATGGTAAGCTGACTTCAAAAAAAGTCAATATAGCTAATAAAAGAACCAATACAGATATAATGATTTTTAAAACACCAGGATCTCCATACGACAATATGAAAACACCAACTGGTACAGCTATTACACCTCCTAAAACCATCCATTTTATAACATGTAATCGTATGTTATTTCGCGCTTGAATTAGAACCATCAATAAAACTATTGCATTAAGAGTTTTTACTAAAACTACAGCTGTTTGAGGTGGTAAAAATAATAATAAAACAGGGGCGATCACTAACCCCATGCCAAAAGCAACTGCTCCTGCTGTAATAGAACCAAAAAAAACTATAACTAAAGATATAATTAACTCGATTCCAGTTAACAATTTATTCCTTCACGATCAGTAGTAGTAATAATCTGCAATGATCTATAATATTGTGTATATTTAGCATAAACTAGTATCATATTGTATCAGTTAGAGAATGATAAAAAAATAGAAAAAAAATTGAATATGTTATGAGGGAAATATTTTAAAGTAATGAGTAAATTCAAATCAAATCTCGTCTGGATTGATCTAGAGATGACAGGCTTAAATGATGATAATGTGATTATAGAGATTGCAACATTGATTACTGACAGTAAGCTAGAAATTCTTGAAGAAGGTCCATCTATAGCAATACATCGTACTACTGAAGAAATGTCTACTATGGAAGAATGGTCTCTAAAACATCATACAGAATCAGGGCTTCTTAAAAGAGTTCATGAATCAAATATATCTTTACCAGATGCTGAAAAACTAACAATTCAATTTTTGTCTAAATGGGTAAATACAGGAGAAGCTCCTCTCTGTGGAAATTCTGTCCATATTGATCGTAGATTTTTACGAAAAGAAATGCCACTTTTAGAACAATTCCTCCATTATCACATTATAGATGTTTCTTCTGTCAAACAGCTAGCTAGAAGATGGTATCCAAATCAAAAAGAACCACAGAAAAAAAGAGAGCATCTAGCTCTTGCAGACATTAGAGAGAGTGTAGAAGAATTACGCTGGTACAGAGATAATATATTCCAAAAAGCTACAGAAAAAAATGATGAAGATAGTATAAGTTAGGACGATTATGAAAAAAAATATATTAAGAGAATTAATTAACGATAATAAGCCTACAATTGGAACTCATGTTCTTACTGTATGGCCAGGAATGACAGAAGTGATTGGCCATGCAGGTACAATAGATTATGTAGAATTTACTGCTACCTATACACCACACGATCTTTTTGCTCTTGAAAATTTTGGTCGCACTATAGATTTGTTTGAAAATATGTCATCAATGATTAAATTAGACCAAGAACCACGGACATATCTAGCTAAAAAAGCTGTTAACTCTGGAATTCAAAATGCACTTTTCGCAGATGTCCGTACAGTGGAAGATGTAAAAGAGTGTGTTGCCTCAATGAAACCAGATACACCAACAGGCAAAGGTAAAGCTGGTGTCGCTATGAGTAGACATATGGGTTACATATATCCGAACAATACATCACTTGCAGATTCTATAAAAAGTGCAGAGGATGGTGTTATTGCCTTAATGATAGAGAAAAAGTCAGCTGTTGACAATTTGGAATCATTATTATCAGTTCCAGGTGTAGACATGGTTCAGTTTGGCCCTGGAGATTACTCAATAAATATTGGTCGTCCAGGTGATACAGACCATCCAGAAATAAAAGAAGCAGAACTATATACTATCCAAACATCACAAAAAATGGATATCAGACCAAGAGTTGAAATAGCTACCTGGGAACAAGCTAAACCTTATTTAGAGTTAGGTGTGAAAGATTTTTCACTAGGAGTTGATTTAGCAATTATTCATGACTATTGTAAGACTGAAGGTAAAAAATTAATTGATTTGCTTAATAGTTAACTAACAATGTTAAGATGGATGAGAAATAGAACCTTTCGATGCCATTTTCATTCCTATTATTGCTTCTTCTATAGTCAATAATGGAGTAACTTTTACTCCAGTTAGCATACCCCCAGAAAATGCTGCCATTGAAATGGCCCTAGCACTAATATTATCTGGGAAAGTACATATAAAGATAATGTCATATTCACCAAAACAATAAAATGCAGTTTCTAGTTTACCTCCAAGGTTTTCAACTGCTGGACGTACTGTATCTAAACGATTCTGGGGGTTTGATACTTTGGCTGCCCAAGCAGAATCTGTATATGAAGCTTGATACATATAATAAGACATAAATCACTCCTATTTATAGATAACGATAGATTTAAAATATTAACCTTAGTAATCTCCTGAAATATATTCATCAACCGTAGGTGTAGTATGTGAAGGGATTTCATTCCTGGAAACTGATAAATTAATTTGTTTTACTCTTTCACGTGATCTGTTTTTCTTTTCGTCAGATGCGAGTGAATAACAAACAGGACATGAAACATCTTTTTCATATTTAGGTGATTTGGTGTCAATAATGGAGATTGGGTTATTACAACCCCTACAGAGCATATATGTTCCCTTCTTTAAATCATGATTAACAGAAACTCGATTATCAAAAACAAAGCATTCCCCATTCCATAGGGAGTCATCTTGAGGAATCTTTTGTAAATAATTTAATATGCCTCCATTTAATTGATATATATCTGTAAATCCAATTTTCTTCATATAATATGATGCTTTCTCACAACGTATCCCTCCAGTACAGAACATAGCAATTTTCTTAGTTTTTTGATGTTCTAATACATTGTCTACATAATCTTTAAATTCAGTAAATGAGGAGGTTTTAGGAGAAACAGAATTATTGAATGATCCTAGTCGTACCTCAAACTGATTACGTACATCTAATAATAGTACCTCTGGGTCAATAACAATTTGATTCCAGTCTGTAGGATCAACTAACACACCACGTTCAGAATCAACATCTATCGATCTATCTAACATAGTAATGATTTCATTTTTTGTTTTTACCTTTAACCTGTAAAAAGGCATGATATCTGAAGTAGCATATTTAGGATGATAATTTTTGATGTTTCTAGACTTAATAAAATTCTCAAAACTAGAAATAGAAAGCGGTAAACCAGCTACAGTAAGATTAATGCCCTCAGGGGCAATAATAATAACCCCACGAATATTGTTGTTTTCACAAAAATACTTGATTTCATCTGCTAATTTATGTTGATTAGCTATGTAGATAAATTCGTAAAATGCTAATATTTTGAAATATTTTTCCATTTAATTTAGGTCTTTTTAGAATTGAATAGATATCAATATTACTTTTACACTCTATATATTGTACTATTGTACAAAACCTCTCAATAAAACTATATGCTATCATCTATAAATATAAGGGAATTATGAAAAATGACTGAAAATAATAACAGAAATATCAATCATTTTGTGGAAAATGGGTTTGTTGTTCTAAAAGGATTACTCAATAAAGATGACCTCAATCCAGTCATTGATGAGTACACGATACTTTTAGACCAGATAGTACATAAATGGTTTAAAGAAGGAAAGATAAAAAACCTGTACGCTAATCAATCTTTTGAAGATCGATTGATCAGTGTGTCGAAGGAAGTTGGGGATGATTTCTATCAGCCTATGGATATATCTCTCCCACCAAAAAGTATTTTTGCAGATACACCTATGCACTGTGGTCAAGCTATATTTAATCTCCTAATTAATCCTAAATTATTAGCTGCAGTTGAAATGTTTATTGGATCTGAAATATATTCAAATCCAGTTCAGCATGTACGCCTAAAAGTACCTGAAAAAAACTTAGATAATTTTGATTTAACTTCAAGTAAAGCAGGTATACAACAAACTTACTGGCACCAAGATCAGGGTGTTATTAACAAAGAAGCAGATAATTCCAACATATTAACAGTTTGGATAGCAATGACTGAATCAACACCAGAGAATGGTTGTTTAAGAGTCATACCCAAAAGTCATAAATCTGGATTAACCTATCATTGTTTTACTAAAACTAACACAGGAATACCAGATAATTTATTAAAAGAACCTCTTTTATTACCCATGGAACCAGGTGATGTTCTTTTTCTAACAAAACTGACAGAACATTCATCTATTCCAAATAAAAGTGACAAAATACGATGGAGTTTTGATCTAAGATACAATCCAATAGGTGAACCTACAGGACGTGACTACTTCCCTGGATTTGTTGCTAAAAGTTCTGAAAATCCAGAGTCTGAGTTGAAAGACTATAAAATTTGGGAGGAGAGCTGGAAAACTGCCCGTAAAAAAGTTGCTAAAGCTTATGCTTCAGAATCTAAACCTAAATTCCATCGTTGGGATCCTAATGATCCAGTATGTGCATAACTATATTATTAGTATGTACAAATAATATATGGTCACTACTATTCAACAAAGTATAATTTCTAATCAAAATTGGTCTCCAACACCACTCTCTAAAGCATCTACCCTCAGTAAAAAACTGAATATTGATTTATGGTTGAAAAGAGAAGACTGTACTGCTATAGGTTCATTTAAGATACGTGGTGCTCTAATATCAATTTCAGAGTATATTAAAAATCAAAATTCAAAAACTGACAAAACAGGTGTTTGTGTAGCATCAGCTGGGAATTTCGCGATTTCTATAGCTACAGCTACAAAACAATTTAACATTCCTACTACAGTTTTTGTTCCTAATAATGCAACACCTTCTAAGATAAAAAAGATCAAATCAACTGGTGCAACTATTCATCAAAAAGGAGATGATTTTGATGAATCGAAATTTTTTGCTAAAGACTTTTCAGACACTAATAATTTAACATTCTTAGAAGATGGTGTTTTAGAAGGTATGGTTTCAGGCTCAAGAACAATTGCCCAAGAAATATTACAAATATCTCATAAATGGGATGCATTGATAGTTCCAATAGGTAATGGGTCATTAATTAAAGGTGTTGGGATGGAAATTAAAGATCAATTTCCTAGTATGAAAATAATTGGAGTCATACCTTCTGGATCTCCAGCAATGTGGCAAGCTCTTAATGATCAACCATGGGATGAAAATAAAAAGCCAGAAACAACAGCAGATGGTCTGGCTGTACGAATACCTATTCAGAAAATTACAGAAGAAATGAAACCTTTTATTGACGATTTATGGTTAGTAAAAGAAAAAAATATTTTGCCAGCACTAAAAAGTCTTAAACAATATGAAAATATCATTTGCGAACCATCTGCATCAATTTGTCTTGCTGGAATATATGAAAATAGATATGATCTGACAGGAAAAAAAATAGTAGCAATTATTACTGGTTCAGATTTAAAAGATGAAATTCTAGAAGAAGCTATGAATAGCAAGGGTTTAATATAAAGTTTGCGGCCTTACTGTGGAGAATCAAGAGACCATATATCCATTTTTTCAGAAACGGATTGCGAATCAGGATCCATCCCAAGGGTTCTTCTTCTTAATCTAGGATTTAAATCAGAACCAAGAACTAATTTTTCTAATTCTTCTGGGATGCTTTTCTTGAAAGCATCACTCAATTCACGAACAGTATTAGTTCTATGATTCCAAGGTTGATATCCAGTGATCATAATCATACGTTCATTATCACTGGTGATTGGTGCAGTAGCATGCAACAATGTTTCACAAAAAACTAATGTAGAGCCAGCAGGAGCAACAACATTATGAATTAAAGAAGGATCATTTTTAACAGCTTTAATCATAGATTCTTCTTCACACATAGATTTATGACTACCAGGAACAACTGCAGTACCACCATCTTCTTCACCAATATCAGTTAAATTTGTAATAGCTTTTACAAAAGTGCAATGAAAAAGTCCATTATCATAATATGTAAAAGATGTGGGACGAGCTCTATGCCATTGGTAACGTGGGGGGCCAGAATATTTATCAGATTTATCTCTAGAATTAATTATTGCTTCAGTTTCACAAATCCGTACACCTAAACCTATAACCTCTTGAACCATACCAACAATACGGGGATGAATAGCATATTGTAAGAATAATGGATCAGCTTCGATTAAATTATTAAATTTTATCTCATTGAGTTTTCCATGAATTATCCCGTTGCGAATTGGAGTATTCCAAGGTTGTTCTAACTGCATAAATTCATTTCTAAAATTATTTAATGCATTTTTCAGGTTTATTACTTGATCATTACTTAACATGTTTTCTATGACAACATAGCCAAATACATCTAAGTGCCATCTTTGCTCAGTAGTTAAAGCAGGAAATGGAGGAACTTCAATCATACATACATCTCTCTTATTTTTTTTCACTAGTATATCAGTCGTTACTATAGCTATTCAAACAAAATGATAAGTACTATAAATCTTTGGTTTTAGATATAATTTATATATATAATGTCACTATTTAAAAAAAGAATAGGGAATTATGTCAATTATAGATAACACTTGACTCTTAAAAAAATGAAATTATACCTTTAAAATACTAACTAAGATATTAATAAAACAAGAAAGACAATCATGGAAGAATATCATTATAAGACAATTGAAGAACTCAGTCTTTTAATTAAGAATAAGAAACTTTCTCCTGTAGAAATAACTGAAAATATCCTTAAGAGAATATCCATACTTGACCCTGAATATAAAAGTTATGTAACTGTGATGCATGAACAGGCCATCACTTCAGCCCAAAATGCAGAAAAAGAGATTGCTACTGGTAATTATCGTGGCCCACTTCATGGTGTGCCCATAGCTGTAAAGGATCTTTGCTTTACAAAGGGAGTACGTACTATGGGCGGATGTAAGGTTATGGAAAATCATATTCCCTCATATGATGCCACGGTCATTACTAAATTAAATAATGCTGGCGCAGTACTCATAGGTAAATTGAATCTTACGGAAGGTGCTATGAGAGGATATCATCCAGAATTCAAAATACCTGTTAATCCCTGGAATAAAGACAAGTGGGTAGGGAATTCATCAAGTGGATCTGGGGTAGCTACTGCATTAGGACTATGTTTTGGTTCATTAGGAAGTGATACAGGAGGATCAATCAGATTTCCATCTGCATGTTGTGGCATTGTTGGTCTGAAACCGACATGGGGCCGTGTCAGTCGATATGGAATTTTAGCACTTGCAGAATCACTCGATCATGTTGGACCTATGACTCGATCTTCTGCTGATGCTGCAATTATGCTGCA
>PBMB01000028.1 GCA_002722455.1 Chloroflexota bacterium | reverse complement strand
CAGAAGAGCCAGCAGCCGAAGTTGCAGAAGAGCCAGCAGCCGAAGTTGCAGAAGAGCCAGCAGCTGAAGTTACAGAAGAGCCAGAAGCTGAAGTTACAGAAGAGCCAGCAGCTGAAGTTACAGAAGAGCCAGCAGCTGAAGTTACAGAAGAGCCAGAAGTATCAAAGGGTACAGCTAAAAAATCTACTAAAAAAACAAAATCCGAGGAAATATAGTTGATGAAAGATTTAGTGGAATATGTTGTTAAATCAATAGCTATGAATCCTGATGATGTTAAGGTTACTGAAATTGATCAGGATGATGGTACTTTGGTGTTGCAATTGGAGGTGGCAGAGGATGATAAAGGTCGTGTAATTGGACGTCAAGGTAGAGTTGCCCAGTCGATACGTATGTTGTTACGTGTTATGGCTGTAAAACAAGGTACACGTGCTACGTTGGAGATTATCTAGCAGTTCTAATTAATGACAAATTTTAAAAGTGATTTTGTTACTGTAGGTAAAGTGGTTGGAGTTTGGGGATTACAAGGTTTTTTAAAAGTTTTTCCTTTATCCGATAATATTGAGCGCTTTTCTAAAGGTAGCATGGTTCATTTGGATGAAACACCCATGATGATTCAAAGTATTCGTTATTCTGGGAAAATTATATTAGTTAAATTTGATTTGATTGATAATAGGACGAAGGCTGAACAAAAAAGAGGGACATTGTTACAAGTTCCTTCTAGTCAATTACTTAAATTGCCAGATCATACTTATTATTATCACGATATTTTAGGGTGCTCGGTTTATGATGAAACTGGGCAGTTATGGGGTCTGGTTACTCAAATACTAAAAATGAAAAGTAATGATGTTTATGTAGTAGAAAGAGACGGCGATAAGGATTTATTAATTCCTGCAGATAGAGGGATTATTTTAAATATTGATAGTCAATCATTGAAGATAATTATACGTAGACCATCAGAATGGTTAATATGATATTTGTATTAGGTTATGTTTTCTAGACCGAAAATGTTTTAGATGTTAGAATTTCGTTAGAGATTTTAATACATTGAAGGTGTGAAGTGTCTGGACATTCTAAATGGTCTACTATAAAACATGCTAAAGCTGTTACAGATAGTCGTCGAGGGAAATTATTTACAAAAATTGCAAGAGAAATAATTGCTTGTGTTAGACAAAGTGGCCCAAGTCCTGATTCTAATTTCAGACTTCGATTGGCAATTCAAAAAGCTAGAGATAATAATATGCCGATGGACAGAGTTGATCGTGCAATAGATCGTGGCGCTGGAGTTGGAAAAGAAACTGGAACTTTTGATGAAATGAACTATGAAGGATATGGTCCTGGAGGAATCGCAATTCTTTTACAGTCACTCTCAGATAATAAAAATCGGACAGTTGCAGATATTCGTTCGACTTTTACTAAAGGTGGAGGTAATTTAGCTGAATCTGGTTCTGTAGCGTGGCAATTTATCTCACGAGGACTACTCTTAGTAAGTGCTGAAAATATTGATATTGATAATGATGAGATTAGTTTATTAGCAATTGATGCTGGTGCAGAGGATATTGAGGAAGATGCAGGAGTGATGAATATATACTGCTTACCTGAAAACCTTGAAATGATTAGAAGGAATTTGGTTGATGCTGGAGTAGAAATTAAATCTGCAGAGTTGATTATGTTCCCTAGTAATACGATTGATTTAGATTCAAAAACAGCAATGAGTGTATTACGTCTATTAGATAAATTAGAAGAGCTAGATGATGTACAGAAAGTTTTTTCTAATGCAAATTTTTCTGATGACATACTAAATGAATATAGTAACAGTAATTAATAGTAAAAACTTAAAAATTTTTATAAAATTCTGCCACACTGATTTTATAGGAGATATTTGTGAAGTCCATGGGAATAGATCCAGGTACTTATAACATGGGAATAGGATTAGTCTCTTCGGTAGATGATGAGCTCAATTATTTAGATTCACAAGTTTTATCTCCGAATAAAAAGTTACCAATTTCTAAGAGATTATATGAGATTAATAAATCTTTAGTAGATATTATTGATAAATGGCGTCCTGATAGTATATCTATAGAGCAGCCATTTGTGGGGAAAAATATCAAATCTGCACTTGCAATTGGTTATGCTCAGGCAGTTGCAATGATTTGTGCTGAAACTTTTAGTGTACCAATACATTTGTATACTCCCCGTCAAGTTAAATATGCTATAACAAATTACGGTAATGCTTCAAAAGAACAAGTACAAGACATGATTATTTCTTTACTAGATTATGGAGATTTATCTATTTCTCTTGATGCTTCGGACGCATTAGCACTTGCGATATGTCATATATATGATCGAGACTATAGTGATCAAGAATATCTTGATTAAGAATTCAAGGAGAAATACATGATTTCAGGTATAGAAGGTGAATTAGTAGCAACCAGTGTTGATAGTGTTGATATTTCTATCAATGGTTTAACTATTAATGTAGTTGTACCTAGTAGTACAGTTGAGGTCATAGGAAATATAGGAGATAAAGTAAAACTTCATACTACCTTTATTCATAAAGAAGACAGTATGGTTTTGTATGGTTTTAAAGATTCAGAATTTAAAATTGCTTTTGAAGCATTAATTAATGTTAATGGTGTTGGCCCACGTTTAGCGATTGCTATATTATCTCAAATGGCTCCTGATGCTTTAGCAGAAGCTGTTGTTAAAGGTGATTCTGGATTATTTAAAGGAATTTCTGGTGTTGGTCCTAAAACTGCAAGTAGAATAGTATTAGAGTTAACAGGAAAGTTGAATTTTGCTAGTATTTCTACGGTTTCTCACGGTTATACAGATGAAGTGTTTGAGGCATTAGAAGCATTAGGTTATAGTTCTATTGAAATTAGCCATATGGTGAGTAAACTACCCAAGGATCAAACGCTTTCTACTGAAGAAAAAATAAGAATTTGTCTTGAATCAGCTACTTTCGATTAATAGTAAAAATTAGTGCTTAAAAGGATTTAGTGTGGAAAATTTATATGATCATTGGGCGGATGTATATGATGATATATACGCATATTTGACTGAAGATAAAGATTTTTATCTTGAATGGGCAAAAGATTCAATTGGACCTGTATTAGAGTTAGGTTGTGGTACGGGGAGAATCACCATTCCTATTGCACAAAATGATGTTGATATAGTTGGGATTGATATTTCTCCAAAGATGATTGAGGTTGCTAAGAAAAAACTAGAAGAAAAAAAAGTTACTAGTAAAATCGATTTGTTGATTGAAGATATGAGAAATTTTCAATTGAATCAAAAATTTTCTTTAATAATTATTCCTTTTCGTGGGTTTCTTTCGTTATTATCTGTGGACGATCAGATTAGTACATTAACTTCTATTAAGAAACATATGCATAGGGATACTAGATTAGTGTTTGATATTTTTGTTCCTAAAGAAGATATTATAAGTAAATCAGATAATCTATTGTATTATTTCAAGGACGTAAGTCATGATTCAAGAATTGGACATAGTGAAGTGTGGCATAAAACTGATTATGATTTATTCAATCAAAGAATTTCATCAAAAGTTATCGTTGATGAAATAGGAGATAAAGGTAAGGTTATAAATAGGTATTATAAGGATTTTGAAATACGGTATATACATCGTTGGGAAATGTTTCATCTTTTAAATAGCTGTGGGTTTAAGATAGAAGATTTATATGGAACATTCTCTTACGAATCTTTTGATGAAAATAGTAATGAAATGATATGGGTTGCTAAATTAGCTTAAAGATATTCAAGATATTAATAAATTGAATTGGAGAAGATTATCGAGAATAAATTTAAGATTGAATCAGAATTAGTTGTCATGGGAGATCAGGCTCAGGCTATAACTGGTTTAGTAGATGGAGTAAACCAAGGAATTAGAGAACAGACTTTGCTTGGTGCTACAGGTAGTGGTAAAACTTTTACCATGGCAAATGTTATAGAAAAAGTACAAAAACCATCTTTGGTGATTGCGCATAATAAAACCTTAGCAGCGCAATTAGTTGCAGAATTTGCAGAATTTTTTCCAAATAATGCTGTTGAATATTTTGTCAGTTATTACGATTATTATCAACCGGAAGCTTATATTCCTCAGACAGATACTTATATAGAAAAAGATGCAGGGATTAATGAAGAAATTGACCGTTTGAGGCATGCAGCAACCTCTGCTTTATTAAGTAGGCGTGATGTGATTGTTGTTGCTTCAGTATCGTGTATATTTGGATTAGGATCTCCTGATGAATATCGAAATTTCATCATTGATTTGAAGAAAGATACAACATTTTCACGAGACAATTTAATTCGTCGGCTAGTAGATATGCAATATGATCGTAATGATGTTGATTTGTCTAGAGGGAAATTTAGAGTTAGGGGAGATACTGTTGAAATTGTTCCCGTAGATGATGAAGATCATGTTATCCGAATTGAGTTTTGGGGTGATGTAGTTGATCGTATATTAGCGCTAGATCCATTATCTGGAGAAATATTGGGTGATCGTGATTCAGTATTATTGTATCCTGCAAAGCATTTTGTTAGTTCTGAGTCAACAATTAAGCTAGCTTTATCAAACATCCGAGTCGAATTAGAAGATCGTTTGGCTCAATTAAATAAAGAAGGGAAATTATTAGAGGCTGAAAGACTTGAATCTCGTACTAATTATGATATGGAAATGATTGCTGAAACTGGATATTGTTCTGGAGTAGAAAATTATTCTGTTCATTTATCAGATAGGGAATTAGGGAGTACCCCATATACTTTGTTAGATTATTTTCCTAGTGATTATTTGATTTTTATTGATGAATCTCATATGACATTACCACAAATACGTGCCATGTTTAATGGTGATAGGTCTCGTAAAGAATCTTTAGTTGACCATGGATTTCGATTACCATCAGCTATGGATAATAGGCCATTAATTTTCAATGAATTTATGGAGAGAATAAATCAATGTTTATATGTTTCAGCAACTCCTGGTAAATATGAATATGAGCGTAGTGGTAAAGTTGTTGAACAAATTATTAGACCTACAGGATTAGTAGACCCTACCATTGAAATTAAACCTACTCATGGACAAATTGATGACTTGTTGAATCAGGTCAAAAAGCGTATAGATAAGGGACAAAGATCACTTGTTACCACATTGACTAAACGTATGGCAGAAGAATTAGCTGAGTATTTGAAAGAATCAGGTGTTAAAACACATTACTTACATTCTGAAATCGATACTTTAGAAAGAACAGTTCTTCTTAGAGATTTAAGGCTTGGAGTTTATGATGTGATTGTAGGGATAAACTTATTACGAGAAGGTATTGATTTACCTGAAGTCAGCTTAATATTAATTCTTGATGCTGATAAAGAAGGATTTTTAAGGTCAACTACATCTTTAGTTCAAATTATCGGACGTGCAGCTAGACATATAGATGGTCATGTAATTATGTATGCAGACACAACTACTGATTCAATGAAACGTGCTATTAATGAAACTGGTAGACGAAGAACTATACAGCAAGAATACAATGAAAAACACAATATAGAACCACAAAGTATAAGGAAAAATGTTACTGATATAATTGAAAGGATTCGTGGGAGAACAGAAATTGATTCTAGGAATATAAATCTCCAAGGTATATCAAAAAGCGAATCAAGAAAAATTATGATTGACCTACGTAAGGAAATGAAGATGGCAGCAAAAAATCTTGAGTTTGAAAAAGCAGCGATGTTGAGAGATCAAATTTTTGAAATTAAGAATCAGTTACTTGAATAATCTAAATTTTAATTGACATCGCATTGCCTTAGTTCTAAAATTTTTGTAGTTATATATTTTTTAAGGGAGTTAATCATGGCAGATACATCTATATTGAAATCAGATGATATTTTAGAAGCATTAAAAGATGTTTATGATCCTGAAATACCAATTAATGTTGTTGATTTAGGTTTAATTTATGACACAGATGTCACAGCTGATGGAGATGTAAGTGTAAAGATGACATTAACTTTTGCTGGTTGTGGTATGGGACCACAGATAGCCCAGATGGCAGAAGATAAAATTTCTGAAATTGAAGGGGTCGGGGAAGTAGATGTTGAAATGGTATTTGACCCTCCATGGAATCCTGAAATGATTTCTGAAGCTGGCAAATTACAATTAGGAATGGAAGATTAATATCTGTATTTATAAAAATCATGTCTAAAGAAAATCCTCAACATAATCCTCAACAACGCGCCAAGATTGAACAAATGAAGAAAGCATGGGCTCAAAAGAGAGCTGTTTCTGAAAATTTAGATTCAATTGCTAATAAAATTGGGGTCTATAGTGGTAAAGGTGGTGTTGGTAAAACAACAGTTACTATAAATTTGGCAAGTGCTTTAGCAGATCAAGGTGCTAAAGTAGGTGTATTGGATGTTGATATTGATTGTCCTAATGTTGTAAAGGTAATGAATGTAACTGAACGTCCTTTACATGGCGAAGCAAACAGAATAATACCTCCTGAAAAATTTGGAGTTAAAGTCATGTCTATGGGGTTCTTTCAACAGAATGAAGATGAAGCTATTATCATGAGAGGACCAATGATACATAATGCTATTAATCAATTATTACAATTAACAGAATGGGGTGATTTAGATTATCTATTTGTCGATTTACCTCCAGGTACTTCAGATTCACCACTTACAGTAATGCAGTCAATGACTTTAGATGGTTTCGTGGTTGTTACTACTCCTCAAGATCTTGCAAATTTGGATGCAAAAAGATCGATAAATATGATAAGAAAATTAAAATTAGATGTTTTAGGGGTTATTGAGAATTTTTCTGGAGGAGTTTTTGGGTCTGGTGGAGGAGCGAATCTTGCTAAGCAATTAGAAGTGATGTTCCTTGGAGATATTTCTTTGCGTGCCGAATATCAAGATATATCTAAACCTACTGTTTTAAAGAATGATTCTATCATGGATGAATATAAGGTTGCCTTAGATAAAACTAAGCAAGCATTAAATTTACTTAAAGAAAAATAATTTAATAGTTTGTCATAGATAATAGGTTGTTTATATTAGAAATTCCTGCTGGTGTCCCGTTAGCTATAGAATGTGCAAGTTTGACAATTGCAGTATTAACCGGCACATCAACTTTTGCTTCTATTGCTTTGTTAACCACATATCCATTTAAATAATCAACTTCAATATGTCTTCCTTTAGATAAATCTTGAGCAAGAGAGGGTCTGCCTCCACCAACAATTTGAGTGTATGCAGTCATATATCCGACTACTTTTTCATATGCACTCTTCTTTGTAGGGGCATTTGCAAAGAGTTCAGCAGGAGCGTGACCAATTGGTTCCACGTTGACTCCCAAATTATAAGCAACATTTACTACCTCAGATGCTATGTTAATCATAATGTGTCTGACTTTAGGATTATTTCTGATTTCACTAGAGCCAAGGTTTGTAATTCCTGCCAATGAGTTGCTCATAGAATTTGTAGCAAGTTTTGCCCATCGTTCACCCCATAAATTAGTTGTAGTATTTATTTCTCCGGAATTAGCTAATGATTCTTTAATTTTTTCTAGTCTATTTGTTATTAATCCACTAGGTTCACCGAGTAGCATTTTATTATATGCAGAAGTTTGTCGTATTTTCCCAGGTGCATACACTTCTGCACCGAATAAAAGGATACACCCTATAACTTTAGACCATCCAACTATATTAGCAATTGTCTCTTCATTAATACTATTTTGTGCAGACATGATGAATCCATTGGGTTTTAAATATGGTTTAATTAATTGTGTACACCATTCTGTATCGTATGATTTCACTGCTAAAATTGCATAGTCAAAATCTTCTTTGAGTGATGACATTTGTCCAGGGTGTATAGCTTTAGCTGGTATATGGAATTCTTTTTCTGGAGTAGTGAAGTGTAATCCAGATGAATTAATTGTTTCAACATTTTCAGGCCAAAAATCAATTAATATAACATCTTGTTTAGATTCAATTAGATATCCAGCAAGTGATCCACCAATTGCACCGGCTCCAAGTATAGCAATAGTCATATAGTATTCCTTTAATTATTCATATATAGCTTTCGTAATTATGATATTGTACAGTTCTGTTTTCTAAGATGCAAAATATATAATTCATAAATTTTAAAATTTCAACATAAAGATTTATCAGATCATACTTAATATGACAAGAATATATTTTATTTGGTATTATCATGATTATTTATATTGATGATTCCATAATTTTTAAGGATAAAAATGAATAATTACAAACCTTTGGACATATCTTCTTATTACAATGCAACTATAAGTGATATTGAAGCTTTATCTGATTTACCACATATTTCAATGCTAAAAAATATACGTGAGTCTTTGTTAAGTGATAATCCTGATGAAAATGAGTTTGCAGTTTTTGGTATAGGTGATTTCCAATTTCGGGGTATTCCTTTTCATATTGGCAATGATGTTCGAAGTAAGAACGATCCAGCAGTTTTGGTTATTGATAAGAGTATTAATGAGTTAAAAATTCCAGTTAATACTAATCTTCATACAATTACTTTTGCTCATAGATTAACTGTAACTCAGTTACTTGAGGGTCAAAGGCCAGGTATGGTTATTGCTGAATACATATTCCATATGAAAAATGGAGATAAGTTTCTAGTTCCTATAAGAGAAAAGTTCGAAATTTCAGTCGTAGCTGACGATGATAATAGGTTTGCAGTTGGCTATCAACCATATAATGCATTTACTGATCATGGGCCAACTTTACATCCTAGACATAAAGGGTTTTGGCATTTAGCAGGACGCCGACAGACGGAAGGTGAACCTGCTTTTTCTTGTTGGTACCTTTTGTGGTACTGGACTAATCCTAATCCAGATAATGAGGTTGATTATATTTCAATTATTCCTAAGGGAGAAAAATTTGTTATTGGAGGAATCACATTAGGCTTTGAAGATGAAATTCCATTCAGCAGAGATGGAAGGAAACCCGTTGTTATTGAAGTTGATGACAAGAATTTATTAAAAGAAGAAACTGATTTACGAGTTGAAGTTGATAGAGGTATATCAACATATGTACATCCCCTTTCATCTGATTCAAAAGTAGATTTTTTGAAAAATAAGATGAAAGGCTGGGGACAATTTTTAGGCATGCCTTCTAAACGTTTATATACTCAAATTGCTGCTATTCCATCAGCTACATTAAAGATATTTGCTGACAAAGATGAAGTTGCTTCTATGAAATGGGCAGATTTGGAAAAGGAGAGAGAGTTAACTAATGGTAAAATCACAACTCGATTAATTGAGGATGGTAAAAATTGGGTTCATGTTACAGTTGTTGATGAAGATACTAATCAGCCTGTTCCTTGTAGAGTTCATTTTAGATCACCTGAAGGTGTACCTTATCAGCCACATGGGCACCATAATCATGTTAATTCAAATCTAGATACTTGGCATATTGATGTTGGAGGAGATTTAAAACTGGGACAGATAACATATGCATATATAAATGGAAAATGTGAAGGTTGGTTACCTAGAGGAGAAGTAATAGTAGATGTTGCACGTGGTTTTGAATATGAACCTTTGAGAACTACTGTAAAAATTTCACCAGGTCAGCAAGAACTACGTTTAAGTTTAAAAAGATGGATTAGTATGAAAAATAGAGGTTGGTATAGTGGAGATTCTCATGTGCATTTCCTTTCAACACAAGGAGCACATTTGGAATCAAAAGGAGAAGATTTAGATGTTGTTAATCTTTTACAAGCTCAGTGGGGAAGTTTGTTTACTAATACAGAAGATTTTGTTGGAGAACCGAGTGTATCTAGGGATGGTGATAATATAGTTTATGTTTCTCAAGAAAACCGTCAACATAAATTAGGACATATGATTTTATGGGGATTAAAGAATCCTGTTATGCCATGGTCTAGTGATGGTCTTAGTGAGGCAGAAATTGCAGGGGCAATGGAAACTACACTAAGTCATTGGGCTGATCATGCACATAATCAGGGAGGATATGTAATTAGTCCTCATTTTCCTTTTCCTAACGGGGAAGTAGCTGCTTTAGTAGCAACTAACCGTTTAGATGCTGTTGAGATGATTCGACAACGTAAATTCTCTCATTTGGAGTATTATAAATATTTAAATTGTGGATATCGTTTACCTTTGGTTGGCGGAACAGATAAAATGTCTAGTGATGTCCCCGTAGGATTATACAGAACGTATGTTAGATTTTCTGAAGGTCAGGAATTTAGTTACGCTAATTGGTGTAGAAATGTTGCTTTGGGGAGAACTTTTTTAAGTGGTGGACCAATTATTGATTTTAGGGTTGAAGGACATGAGCCAGGAGATACGTTTTTGATGAATGGGCCTGGTAATGTAAATGTTACAGTACGTGCAGAAAGCACAATTCCAATCTATAATTTAGAAATTATTCAAGAAGGTAAGGTGATCATGGCAGAAGAGTCTCCAAACGGACAAAGAGTTTTGGAGATAAATCTAGATGTAAATATTTCAAGTAACACATGGTTGTCGGCTAGGTGTGGTGGTCCTGGATATTTTTCGGAAATTGCAGAAGTTAATAGTAAGTTATCTGAATCTGAATTAAATAAATATGCCCAAAGTCGATATCTTGATGTTTGGAACAGAGCTGTTTTTGCACATACTTCTCCTGTATATGTAGCATGTGGAACTAAGGAATGGAATATGTATGATCCTTCAATAGCAGAGTATATGCAGACTTTGATTGAAGGTGGTTTGACTTATATTGACAATATATCTACGCAAGATTCTCCGGGTAATACAACACATCACCATGGTGAGGATGATCATATGGAGTTTTTAAAAAGACCTTTCAATCAGGCTTTGGAATCTTTAAGAGATCGAATGCATCGCGCAGAATGACATTTCAGGTTTGATAAGTGCCTTATATTATTATGCTTATTAAGTAAAGAGGAGATGTGATTTAGTCATCTTCTAATGTAGATGTATCGCCTTCAGGCAGTCCTAGTTCACGTGCTTTGAGTAGTCTTCTCATAATTTTACCAGATCTCGTTTTAGGCATTATGTCAATAAAATCGATTTCTCGAGGTGCTACACCTGCAGAGAGTTTTTCTCTAGCAAATCTAATGAGTTCTCTTCGAAGTTGATCTGAAGGTTGGTGATCAGTATTTAGAGTAACAAATGCTTTAACTACTTCCATAGCAATTGGGTCAGGTTTACCAATAACACCTGCTTCAGCTACAGCAGGGTGTTCAATTAAAGCACTTTCAACTTCGAATGGCCCAACTAAATGGCCTGCAGTATTGATTACATCATCAGCTCTTCCTTGGAACCAAAAGTATCCATCTTTATCAACAGATGCTTGGTCTCCGGTAATGTACCATCCTTTTTTAAATCTAGAGTTGTACATTTCATCTTGTTGCCAATATGCAAACATTTGAGAAGGCCAACCAGGTCTTACAGCAAGTATTCCACTTTCTCCAGATTTTTTTTCGTTATATTCTTCATCTAGTATTCCCATTGTGATACCAGGGAATGGTTTCCCCATTGAGCCTGGTCGAATATCAGTAACTTGATAATTGGCACACATAATTGCACCTGTTTCAGTTTGCCACCAGTTGTCATGAATAGGCATTTTATAATTTCGGTTACCCCATACTACAGCTTCAGGGTTTAGAGGTTCTCCAACAGATCCAATAAATCTAAGGGAAGTTAAGTCATATTTTGTGACTACTGACTCTCCTGCTCTCATTAGGAGTCTTATAGCTGTAGGAGCAGTGTACCATACTGTAACTCCATATTTTTGTATGATATCGTACCAAGAGGTTGCACTAAATCCTCCTTCATAAATAATTTGAGTAACACAGTTGGTCCATGGAGCCATCATTCCATAGGAGGTTCCTGTTACCCATCCAGGGTCAGCTGTACAAAAATAAATATCTTGTTCTTTTAGATCTAAAGCCCATTTACCAGTAAGCCATTGTTGAATAACTGCTTGGTGCCTATGTAATACTCCTTTTGGCTTGCCTGTAGAACCAGATGTATAGTGCATGATTGAAAAATCGTATTGGGTAGTTGGTTCAAGTACAAATGAATTTGGATCAATAGATTTCATCAGGTCATCATATGATAATGTTAAATTATCAGGTTCTATTTCAGATCTATTTAATTTATTAATAACAATGACTTTTTGAAGAGTTTGTATTTTTGGTAATATGCTATTAATTTTTGCTTTCAATTCGGGAGTTGTTATCAAAAAACTTGCTCCTGCATCTTCCATTCGGTCTCGTACAGGATCTGGACCAAATGCTGAAAACAATGGAGCGATTACTCCTCCTGCTTTAAGTATCCCCATTGCAGCAAAGTATAATTCAGGAATTCTATCCATAAAGATGAATACTCGATCACCTCTTTTCATCCCAAGGTTTTTCATAACTTGGCCGAATTTATCAGATTCTTCTTTAAATTCTGAGTAGGTATAAGTTTCTTCTTCACCGTTTTTTCCGATCCATATAAGAGCGTTATAATTGCCTTTTCCATTTTTTACATGACGGTCAACAGATTCATATGCATTATTTAATCCACCATCAGGTAACCAGTCTAATTTAGAAAATCCATCTTTAAACCAGTCAAAATCTTTTCTGGTTTTTTCATAGTCGCTTAAATTTGGAGGAATTGGCATATTTGAGACAGATGGTTTAGCAATAGTTGGGAAATTATCAGACATGTTTTTACTCCGATAGGTAATAATTTTAAAAATAATAAGTTAATTTTTGAGTATTATACTATGGTTTGTATTAGACGAACAATTCACTCATTATTAATACTCAAATATTAAAAAGTATTTTATAACTGACGTAATCTATTAAAAAGGATATAATAATTTAAATATTTTAAAGTATTATAATCATAGTAGGAGAAAATACTGAAAATTAGTGTAAAGTTCTTTGCTAGTTATAGGGAAAAAATTAATGCTCCATCCTTAGATATTAATATCAATATTGGAGCTACCGTGAAAGATTTAATTGATGAGGTTTCTAAAATCCATCCTAAACTCACCAAAGATTTTTCATCTTTAGTAGTAGCTGTTAATTGGGAGTATAGTGATTTTAATTTGGTGTTAAAAGAAAATGATGAAGTTGCATTGATTCCACCAGTTAGTGGGGGGATGTATTGATTTTAATTACTCAAGACAAACTTGATTCTGAGGTAGTACGACAAAAAATTAGTAAAGATACAAATGGAGCTGTTTGTATCTTTTTAGGCTCTACTAGGTCAACTCATCAAGGAAGAGATGTAATGTATCTTGAATATGAAACATATCATAAAATGGCCGAAAAGAAGTTAATAGATATTTCTAATGAAATTTATGATAAATGGCAATTAGATGATGTTGCATATTTACATAGAATTGGGCGGGTTGATATAGGTGAAATTAGTTTGATTGTTGGTATAGCAGCGCCCCATAGTAAAGAAGCATTTTTAGCATGTCAGTATAGTGTTGATTTAATTAAAAAAACTGTTCCAATTTGGAAGAAAGAAGTTTATGTTGGTGGAGAAGTTTGGATTGGTACACCAGAAGATATGGCTATGAGAAATATTTAATTTCGAGTGAAATGATGGAAACTCAAGAAAAAAAAATAATCCGAACAGTTTTAGGGGATATTTCTTCTGAAGATCTAGGATTTACATTACCACATGAACATTTATTATTAGATTTTTCTTTTATGTTTAAACCTTCTCAAGATAAAGAAGAATCTAATAAATCTTATGTCGAAGTTAGTGAAGATATGCAGTTATTAGCTTGGATAATGTATGATCCTTTTAGAAATAGAGATAATTTGATTACTATAGATGAAGATATTGCTATTTCTGAATTAAATTTATATAAGCGTGTAGGAGGAATTTCTTTAGTAGATACTACATCCATTGGATTAGGTAGAGATCCATTGGCACTTGCTAGAATATCAAGAGCTACCGGTATTAATGTCATTATGGGTTCCGGATATTATGTTGATGTTTTACATCCGTCTGGTATGAATTCAATGACTGAAGATCAAATTACTGACGAAATTATTGCAGATATTGAAGTTGGTGTGAAAGATACCGGTGTCAGATCTGGTGTCATTGGAGAAATTGGTTGTTCTTGGCCTTTAACTGTTAATGAAAATAAGATTATAAAAGCTGCTGTAAATGCTCAAATTCAGACTGGCATGCCTTTATCTATTCATCCAGGTCGTGATCAATCAGCACCAATGGAAATTCTTAATCTTGTTCAAAAATACGGTGGGGATTTGGAACGGTTGGTTATATGTCACATGGATAGAACAATTAGCGATTTTGAAATTTTATTAGATTTAGTTTCTTCAGGTTGTAATATTGAATATGATTTTTTTGGTTGGGAAGTATCTAATTTTTCAATATCTGATCAAAATATGTTAAATGATGCTCAGCGATTAGATTATATTGAAAAATTGATTAGTCACGGGTTTGTTAAAAATATATTTATGTCACACGATATGTTTGGTAAGCATAGACAGGTTCAGTATGGGGGACATGGTTGGGGACATATTATTGAACATGTAATTCCTATTATGCGTGAAAGAGGATTAGATCCTAGTGTAATAGATACAATTACTATTGAAAATCCTAAAAGGTTTTTTGAAAGATAGAATATTACCTTAATTTTAAGAAAACATTTTCCATTTTTGATATAATTTTATCCAAAGATAGATATAAAATTATTTATATTAAAATTTAAGGAGGGGTCGCATAGTGGTCTAGTGCGGGCGCCTGCTAAGCGCTTAGGGGAAGAAATTCCCCTCATGGGTTCGAATCCCATTCCCTCCGCCATTTTGGTAAGAAGGATTAAAGTGAACAAATATTTTACGTGGACTATTGGTTGTCAGATGAATGTAGCTGACACTGAAAAACTAGAAAGTGCCATGAATTTAATGGGCTTGGATAATACTGATGATGTACATGATGCAGATGTTGTAGTAGTAAATAGTTGTGTTGTGCGTTCTAGTGCTGAAGATAAAGTGACAGGATTTTTAACAAGTTTAAAACCTTTAAAAAAGAATAATTCCGATCGAGTCATTGCATTGATGGGTTGCATGGTTGGCGATCGAACTCACTATCTCGAAGATAAATTCCCCTATGTAGATTTGTTTATGAAACCTCAACAATTTGATCCGTTGATCTATTTGATTGGAGATAAATTAGGAATTGATCCAGAAGGGTGTATAGGTAATTTAACTGTTAAGCCTAATATTTCTGCATATGTCCCAGTAATACATGGATGTGATAAATTCTGTTCTTTTTGTATTATTCCGTACAGGAGAGGTAGAGAACTTAGCCGGAAAGTATCTGATGTTTCTAATGAGATTGAATTGTTATCACGAAGAGGAGTTAAAGAGGTAACTTTGCTTGGACAAAACATTGATTCATATGGGCATGATTTATCTGATTCTGTAGATTTAAGTAGCTTGCTTGAGGCAGTACATGATATATCAGATATTAAAAGAATTCGCTTTCTAACATCTCATCCTAATGATATGAGTAATAAAATAATAGAAGCGGTAAGTGCATTAGATAGAGTTTGTGAACATATTAATTTACCATTTCAGGCAGGTGATGATGAGGTTTTATCTAGAATGCGAAGAGGTTATACTCGAGATCAATATATTCGATTAATAGATAAAATCAGAGAGACTGTTCCGAATGTTTCTTTGGCAACAGATGTTATAGTTGGGTTTTGTGGTGAGACGGAACAACAGTTTGAAAAAACATTGGATTTACTAAAGTCTGTGGAGTTTGACAAAGTACATTCCGCTGCATATTCTACGCGTAAGGGCACAATTGCAGATCGTAAATTTGAAGATAATATTTCGTTGAGTGAAAAGAAAGATAGACTTAGTGCATTAGATACTTTACAAAAAGAGATTCAGACAAAAATCAATTTAAAATTACATGGTGAAACTACAGAAATATTGGTAGAAGGCGTAAAGAATGGTAAGATTTTTGGAAGAAATCGTAATGATAAAATTGTTTACATTGAAGACGAAGTTGATAATAAATCCTTGGTAGGAACTGTAAAAAATGTTAAGATAAATAAGACAGGTCCTTGGTCATTGTCCGGTTCTTTGAGTAATTGAATTATAGTGACAAATTTAAACTTATTAAAAAATAAAGTTCCTATTACTGAAATTGAACAGTCTGCTTTTTGTCGCACTGATGAGTTGACAGTTAAACCTTTAGAAGAAGAAATAAAGGCTCCGGTTCGATGGCAACCTATTCCAAAACAGTACTTAAAATTAGATGGAATTGAGTTACATAATCGAATTATTGAGGCAAAAAACAAACTTGGGGATCGAGCTCTTATATTAGGTCATCATTATCAACGTGATGAAGTTATAAGGTATGCAGATGCTACTGGAGATTCTTTTAAATTGTCTCAGTTTTCTGCTACACAGAAATCAAGTGAGTTTTTTATTTTTTGTGGTGTTCATTTTATGGCTGAAACAGCAGACATTCTTAGTAATGATCTACAAAAGGTGATATTACCAAATCTTACTGCTGGATGTTCAATGGCGGATATGGCTGATATTGATGATGTTTTGGATTGTTGGGATGATTTGAATGATATTTTGGGTGCAGATGTTGTAACGCCAATCACATATATGAATTCTACTGCTAGTATAAAAGCACTTTGTGGTAGAAATGGGGGGATTGTTTGTACTTCTTCTAATGCTGTTGATGCTTTTGAGTGGGCATTATCTAAATCTTCGAAGGTTTTGTTCTTGCCTGATCAACATTTAGGTCGTAATACTGGAGTTAAGATGGGGATTCCGGTTGAAGATATGTTAGTTTGGAATCCAAATAAGCAATTAGGTGGTCATACTGAAGAATCATTACAGAAAGCTAAAGTTATTTTGTGGCAAGGTCATTGTTCTGTGCATACCAGGTTTAAGTTGAATCAAGTTAAGATGGCTAGACAGAAATATTCGGATATAAAAATATTAGTTCATCCTGAATGTACATTAGAGGTAGTTGATGCTGCAGATATGGTCGGTTCTACAGAATATATTATTAAGGCTGTGAGTAATGCTCCTTCAGGTTCTGTTTGGGGTATTGGGACAGAAATTAGTTTAGTTAATAGGTTAGCTCAAGAAAATCCTGATAAAACAGTCTTTTGTTTAGATTCTGTAGTATGCCCATGTTCGACAATGTATCGTATTCATCCTGCATACTTAGCATGGGTGTTAGATCAACTGTGTAATGGTACTGTCGTTAATCAAATTACAGTAGAACCAAAAATCAAGATTCAGGCAAAAAGATCTCTTGATCGTATGTTAGCATTAAAACCTTAATATTAATTGTGTTTTAATCTGTCACAAAAACATTTCGAGAAAAATTATTATGCATATAACGCAAGATGTTTCTAATCTCATTCAGGTTGCATTAGATGAAGATATCCCAACTTATGATGTTACTACTAGAGGAATATTTCCTCAGAGTAGCCTTGGTACAGCACGTATTGTATCCAAAGAAAATGGTGTATTAGCAGGAATGTCTGTAGCTTTTAATGTATGTAAATTAGTTGACCCTAAACTTGAATATATGTTTGTTAAAAATGATGGAGATAATATTGGTCCATCATTTACTGATGGAGATTTTGACAATATTGCTGTAATAAAAGGGTCAATAAATAGTATGATGTTGGCTGAAAGGACTATACTCAATTTCTTACAACATTTGAGTGGTGTTGCTACCTTAACTCGAAATTATGTAAATGCCGTTAAAGGAACAGGAGTTACAATTGTTGATACAAGAAAAACAATTCCTGGTATGAGGAGATTAGAAAAAGAAGCTGTACGGATTGGTGGAGGTAAGAATCATAGAATGAGTTTAAGTGATGGTATTCTTATTAAAGATAATCATATCAGAGCTGCTGAAAATATCGAATTAGACCTTGTTGGTATAGTTAAAACTTTACGGAATAACATGTCACATACATTAAAAATTGAGATAGAAGTTACTAATTTGGAGGAAGTAGAATTAGCAATTATTGCAAA
This sequence comes from Chloroflexota bacterium, assembly GCA_002722455.1. Taxonomy (GTDB): domain Bacteria; phylum Chloroflexota; class Dehalococcoidia; order Lucifugimonadales. The sequence goes on along the minus strand of PBMB01000028.1, from coordinate 6,408 downwards.
AGCAGATGGGGTTCTATTAGACAATATGGATATCGAGACAACTAAAAAAGCTGTAAGTTTATGTAAAGGAAAAGTTTTTACTGAAGCTTCTGGTAATATGGATTTAGAAAAAGTTAGACGTGTCGCAGAGACAGGTGTTGATCTGATTTCTGTTGGAGCGCTCACTCATTCTGTTAGGGCTCTTGATTTGAGTTTTAAATTAATTTAATTTGTTTTGCTATCAATCATAAGCGTCACAGGTCCATCATTATGAATTTCTACAAGCATGTCTGCTCCAAAGGTACCTGTTTCAATTTTTAAATCACTTTTTTTTAATAATAATATAGTTTTATCGAATAAATTTTTAGCTGCATCACTTTTAGCTGCATCACTAAAACTGGGTCGACGTCCTTTTTTTATATCAGCATGAAGAGTGAATTGACTTACAACAAGTAATTCTCCCTTGATTTCAGTAACAGATTGGTCAAAATGTGAATGTTGACCAGGGAAAATACGAATATTTAGAATTTTATTGACTATGTAGTCGATATCTTTTTCTGTATCAGAATTTCTAATACCCAAGAGAATTGCAATACCTTGGTTAATTTCCCCAACGGTTTGATGTTCAACTTTTACTGAAGCTTGCTGAACTCTTTGTATTAATGCTTTCAATTGTCCTTATTGCCAGGCTTTTCTTTTTTTGAAGTCGATTTATTCGTAGATTTAGGTTTTTCAGTTTTTGTATTCGCTGAATCCTTTTTTTCTTTGGTGCTAGATTCTGTTTTTGGTGGATTGGGAGAGCCTTTCCCATAATCATTAACATACCAGCCACTTCCTTTGAAAACAACAGGTACAGAGAGGATTACTCGTTCTGATTTATTTTTGCAAATTGGACAGGGAGCAACAGTTTCTGACTGAAAACTTTGTTTTAGTTCAAATCTATGAGAACAATCAGAACATTCGTATACGTATGTTGGCAATTCATTCTCCTGTATTTTAATTATATTTGATTTGAATATCTTATATTATACTCTTCAATATAATGCTCATACAACTAATTGCAAGATAGTAAAATCAGGATAATTAATAATTATGGATGAGTTTTCCATGCTTCTGCTAATTGACTGACAGGGATATCCATTAAGGAAGATATTGTGAGTGAATCCCCGCCAGTAGTTCCAATAGTACACCAATTGACTTGAAAGTCATTACAAATTTTTTCGAATTCAGTAATGTCTTTTTTATTTATTGAAACAACTATACGAGATTGTTGTTCACCAAATAACCCAAAGTCCCATCTTTTGGGAATTTGTATAGTATTACGGAACCCAGTATTTCCTATAATGCAAGATTCTGCTAGGCAAACTAATAATCCTCCATCGGAACAATCATGAGCTGATTCAATTATTCCACGTTGTATGGCTGATCGGCATACTGTTTGTACTGCAAGTTCTTTATCAAGATTAATTTGAGGGTTTCCCATAATTTTCCCATAGAATTTGTCTAGATATTCACTGCCAGCTAATGAAGAAGAAATTTGGGAGATTTTTGAATCTCCAATCAATATGACTATACTATTGTTATTTTTGAATCCATTCGTGACCCGATTGTTTATATTATCTAATATTCCTAGAGCACCAATTATAGGTGTGGGGAAAATATTATCTTCTTCATTGGCATTATATAAACTTACATTACCACTGATTACAGGTACATTAAGTTTATTTGATGCAGTACTAATACCACTGATACATTTTTTAAGTTGATAATATATGTCTGGATCTTCTGGATTGCCAAAGTTCAAACAGTCCGTAATTGCTATAGGAGTAGCTCCAATCGTAGATAAATTACGACATGCTTCTGCTACTGCGATAGCTCCTCCATGGAATGGATTGAGATAACAATATTTACTATTTCCATCAGTAGAAAAAGCCAGTCCTGTTTTAGTGTTTTTTATTCTAAGTATTGCTGCATCAGAACCTGGTCCAATTACTGTGTTTGTAAGAACTTGATGATCATATTGTTGATATACATGTTTTTTACTGGATATGTTGGGTGATGCTAATAAAGATAATAATGTTTTTGCGGGAGATTTTGAATTAATAGGTATGTTTTTAAGTTTATATTCTTGGTTTTTAGTAAGCCATTTTGGTTTACGTGTTGGAAATTGATAAGTAGGAGTGGATGTTAATGTATTAATTGGCAGATCAAGAAGTTTTTCCTTTTTATCGTAAATAACAGCATTTGGTTGAGGTATAGTTTCCCCAATTACACTTATATCTACATCCCATTTTTCAAAAATTCCAGTAATTTCGATTAGATCAGTTGGATTGATTACCATAATCATTCTTTCCTGAGATTCAGACAGCATGATTTCATAAGGGGTCATACTTTCTTCTCTTAAGAACACTCTAGAGAGATCAATTTTGAAACCTATATTATCTTTACTTACTAGGTCTACAGTAGCAGATGTGAGTCCAGCGGCTCCAAGGTCTTGCATTCCTATAATTTTCCCTGATTGGATGGCTTCTAGACATGACTCGATTAGTTTTTTTTCCATAAAAGGATTGCCAACTTGTACTGCAGGTCTTAAAGTATCATCTCCATCCATGTTTTGAGATGCTAGCCCTGATGCTCCATGAATGCCATCTCTTCCAGTAGTTGATCCAGCTAAAATAATAAGGTTGCCAGGCGTGCCTGCAGTTGATTTTGTCATATCTTGTTTTGTAACAATGCCTACACACATTGCATTTACTATAGGATTTTTATCATAAGTTTTTGAGAAAAATAATTCTCCACCTATATTTGGTATTCCTATACAGTTTCCATAATTAGATATACCAGAAATCACACCATTCATTAAGTATCGATTTTTGGGATTGTCAGGATTTCCAAAACGTAAAGAGTTTAATAAAGCAATAGGTCGAGCTCCCATAGAAAAAATATCGCGTATAATTCCTCCTATAGCTGTTGCAGCACCTTCTGTAGGTTCAATAGCAGAGGGATGGTTATGGGATTCTATTTTCATTACGATAGCTAAATTATTTCCAATATCAACAGCACCAGCATTTTCTTCTGATTCATTCGTTAATACCCTAGGATGGTTGTTTTTAAAAATTTTCAGTAGCGGTTTTGAGTGTTTATACCCACAGTGTTCACTCCATAAAGATCCAAATATTCCTAGTTCTAGAGGAGATGGAGTTCTACCTAATAATTCAACGATTTGGTTATATTCTGATTGAGTAATAGCTAATTTTTTAAGGTCAGCAGCCGATATTTTGGGTGTTATTTTGTTTTGTTGTTTCTTTGTCATTCTAATAGTCTTAATGATATGTAGAGGTTTTTAATAATTTTGAAGGATCGATAGATTTAATAATTGAAGAAAAAATATATTTCCCATCTTCACCACCGAGAATTGAGTCGCAACATCTTTCAGGATGAGGCATCATTCCCAGAATATTTCCTGTAGAATTAACGATTCCAGCAATATTATTTATTGATCCGTTAGGGTTTGATTTAGAATTAACTTCACCCATTGATGAACAGTATTTGAAGATAATTTGTTGGTTTTTTTCCAATTCATTAATAGTTTTTTTATCAGCATAGTATCTACCACTACCGTGAGAAATAGGTATTTGTAGAGAAGATTTTTGAAATTCAGATCGTGCAAAAAACTGATTATGGTTGACTATTTTTAGATTTGTCCATTGACACCTAAATTCCATTACATCATTTTTTAATAATGTTCCTGGTAAAAGATCTAATTCACATAATATTTGGAAACCATTACATATTCCAATAATTGGGTTCCCCAGATTTCCAAATTCAATTATTTTGTCAGCTATGTTTGAAAATCTAGCAATTGCGCCGGGTCTTAAATAATCACCATAAGAAAAACCTCCGGGGAGTATTAAACAATCAATATTGTTAAAGTTACGATTTTTATGCCAAACATAGGAGGCATTTTGTCCCATCTGATCACTAACTGCTATTAGACAGTCAGAATCACTCCATGTTCCAGGATAAACAACAATTCCAAAATTCATTATTTTTTTTGATGACTTTCGAGTAGCTCTGTTGCTATAGTTTTGACTAATTGACCATCAGCCTTTCCTTTAAGGAGTGGCATACAAGATTTCATAACTATTCCTATAGAAAGAGTATCTGATGTATCAAGGTTTTTTATAGTTTCAGTAATTATTTCAGTAATTTTTTCATTACTTAATTGAGCAGGTTGATAATTTTGTATAACAGCTATTTCCTGGGTTTCTTTTTCTACAAGATCTGTACGGCCACCCTTTTCGAACATTGAGATACTTTCTTTACGTTGTTTAAGTTGGCGTACTATAAGTTGAGAAATCTGATCATCATCAAGAGGTTTCTGATTATCGATTTCTCGATTTTTTATTTCTGCAAGTAGATACCGAATGGCATTTTTTTTAACATTGTTTTTATCTAGGATTGCTTGTTTCAGGTCTTTTTGTAAATTTTCTTTTATTGACACTTATTTCACTGTTTCGATAAAGTCTTTAGAAATTGAGTATATGTAGCAACATTCATGGCTGTCAAGTTAATTAAAATGTAATTATTTATTTACTGGGTTTTCTAAAAAATCGATAGCTTTTTCGATCAATTTGATAGTTCTTGTTTTATTTAGTATTTCTATTGTTTCAAAAAGGGGAGGTGCAACTTTTTGAGCTGTAATTGCCATGCGTAGAGATCCAAGTAATTGTCGTATAGAAATATCTAAAGAAACAGCTTGGGTACGTAGGTTATTATTTATCAATTCTGCGTTAAATGGTGTTGTATTTTGTAAAGTAAGAATAGATTGTTTTAAAAGTAAAATGGTATTTTCAAGAGTCATATTTTTAGGTATAAGTTCTTCAATTGTATATTTTCGACAATCATGGAAAAAGAAATTGATCCAGTCATCTGCTTCATTTAGAGTATTAATTCTTTCTTTGATTAAGGGAGTGATTTGAGATAGATACTTTAGTGTAAAAGGATAATCCTTGGATTTTTCCTTGTAATTATTTTCTAGGAAACTATATAAGATAGAATTTAAATTTTGGTTATCTGTAGTACGTATATATTGTGAATTTATCCATTTTAGTTTTTCAATATCAAACATTGATGGTGATTTTGATATCTTATCAAGTTCAAATTTCTTAGTTAATTCTTCGCGAGATATTATTGTTGTTTTGTCATCTAGAGCCCAGCCTAGGAGAGACAAAGCATTTAACATTGCATCAGGCAGGAATCCTTCAGCTTTATATTCCATTATTGAAGTAGCGCCATGACGTTTGCTTAAACGTGATTTATCTGATCCTAAGATAATAGGTAAGTGTATATATATTGGTGGTTTCCATTCTAAACTTTCATATATAAGTAAATGTTTTGGTGTACTTGATAACCATTCATCTGCTCTGAGGACATGTGAGATTTTCATATAGTGATCATCTATCACATTGGCAAAATGATATGTAGGGTATCCATCAGTTTTTATTAGAATAAAGTCATCAATTAATTTGTTAGGAAAAGTTTTTGTTCCATGGATAGAGTCTGTTAGGGAAGTAATTCCTGATTGAGGTACACGAAATCGGAGAACAAATTTTGAGTTTTCAAGATTAGTTTTTTGGTTAGATGAAGTATTTCTACAGTAGCCATCATATCCAATTTGTTGTTTATTTTTTGTTTGAGTTTCACGTAATTGCTGGAGACGTTCTGTAGTACAGTAGCATTTGTAAGCCATATTGGTTAATAAAAGTTTTTCAGCAATAGAATTGTATAGGTTAAGCCGTTCAGACTGATTATATGGGCCAAATTCACCACCTATATCTGGACCTTCATCCCAATTTAGGCCCATCCATTGAAGAGAATTAGTTATTGTTTCTACAGCGGTTTCAACGTATCTGTTACGATCAGTATCTTCGATACGAAGGACGAAAACTCCATCATTTTTTTTTGCAAAAAGCCAGTTGAATATCGCTGTTCGGACATTACCTAAATGTAATTCACCTGTTGGGCTAGGGGCAAAACGTACTCGAATTTTATCGTTCACAGAATTTAGTAATTAGATTTATTTTAATTTTTTAACTTTGAAATACTACTTTGAGGATATACATATAATACTACAAATCTGCTGCATTCACATGGGTCGTATTCCGACCCATATGAATGCAATTTAACCGTTAAAAATGCTTACTTTAGTATCACTTCCAGACCGTGCGGGTCGGAAGCTGAGACTACTGATCCATTTTTAAGTTTTTCCAGCCTGTCTGGGTCTTCCATTGATGCGAGGTCCTTCTCTTCCCAACTGGAGCTCTTGCAATCATCGCTGATGGTCAGAACAGCCACCCCTGGTGTCCGAACATTCTCAAGGGAGCCGATAGCCGACAGCGGTTTAGAACCCCGCAAAGCAATAAACAT
>PBMB01000027.1 GCA_002722455.1 Chloroflexota bacterium | reverse complement strand
TCTACAGCTCAAGGTTTATTCTTAGCTACATCGCAGAGTAACTATGACGATAATTATGGAAAAGTCCGTGTAAATAATACTGAAGGTTATTTTGTAAAGAAGCCCCCGAGCACTCTAAGGGTTGCTCTTTTTGGAGACGTCAAATCCGATGATTATGAAACAATGCGTGATTATATTGAAGTTCTAGCAGTCATAGCTCCTAGTTTAGATATAGCTTGGGCAAATAACATTTCAGAAGTCACGTTGCCGATACATTTGCTTTCATGCACTGAGCTCATAAATGAGACTATTGACCAGTATTGCAATACGTCCGGTCCATCTGGTGGATTTTCGGATCAGTGGGGTTCAGGTAATCTTACGACAGGGTGGGGTTTCATTCGTGTATCAGATCAGCAATCTGGATCCAGACATACGTTAACCCATGAGTTTGGACATGCTATGGGTCTTTGGCATTCTGGAGTTGATAAGACTAGCATGGGGCCACCAAATAACCAGGCTGGTCACTGGGCTCCTCATGATTTAATGGTTGTCGCTTTAATCCATAATTCTGCTGTAGTATCAGGTCAAACCCGTGAAGAAATTAGAGTTGCATTTGATATAGCAAATGATGAATTACAGGGCTTCATTAACAGTCCTACTACATTGTCAAATACGCCTGATGCTGCTTGGGTTGAACTTGGAGATAAGCTTGAGACCCAATTCAATAACTCATCGATGGGGAAACGGTTAGGGAGATAAATATATATACTTAGTATTATGAATTTAAGTAATCTGAAAATATAATTAACAAAACTTTAAAATGAATATTGAAAATACAATCATTATTGGATCAGGAGTCGCTGGATATACGGCTGCTTTATACTCTGCGAGGGCTAATCTTAAACCATTATTAATTGAAGGTATTACTCCTGGAGGACAATTAACTATAACAACTGATGTAGAAAACTATCCAGGGTTTCCAGATGGTATCCTCGGCCCTGAACTAGTCACATTATTCAAAAAACAATCTGAACGATTCGGAACAAGAACCATACAATCTGAAGTAATTGAAGTTGATTTTAACAAAGAACCATTCTCATGCACTACAGAAAATGGAACAAAATATTATGGAAAATCAATTATCATATCTACTGGAGCTACAGCTAAGTTACTTGGATTAGAATCAGAAAATGCTTTAATGGGTAAAGGTGTATCAGCATGTGCAACATGTGATGGATTTTTCTTTCGTGACCAAGAAGTGGCTGTTGTTGGAGGTGGAGATACTGCAATGGAAGAAGCGTTATTTTTAACTAAATTTGCTTCAAAAGTAACCGTAATACACCGTAGAGATCAACTTAGAGCATCGAAAATTATGGAACAAAGAGCTAAAGAAAATAAAAAAATAAATTTCATCTGGAATAGTGTTATTGAAGAAATATCCGATCAAACCACAAATACTGTTACAGGAATTACTGTGAAAAATCTAATCACACAAAAAACAAGTACTATAAAACTACAAGGTGTATTTATTGCAATCGGACATCAACCCAACACAAACCTTTTCACGAATAAAATTAACCTAAACGATCAAGGATATATAATCACAAAAGAGGGTACAGCAACCAATATTCCTGGAATTTTTGCATGTGGAGATGTTCAGGATTGGATTTATCGACAAGCTGTTACTGCAGCTGGCTCAGGATGTATGGCTGCTATAGATGTAGAACGATATTTATCTGAAAAATAATTAAAATTTATTTTTTAACTAACTTTTAAACATGCAACCTCATGGTTATCATTGTGTTTTACCATTGGTGGAATTATACGAGAACATTCTTCATCTGCTATAGGGCAACGTGTCCTGAAAACACATCCACTAGGGGGATCCATAGGATGAGGTGGTTCTCCTTTTAAAATTATTCTTTTTCGTTTTTTTTCTTTGATTGGATCAGGAATTGGTATTGAAGATAAGAGAGCTTGTGTATAAGGATGTAAGGGATTCGAATATACTTGATCAGAATCACCAATTTCTACTAATTTACCTAGATACATCACTGCAACTCTATGACTAATTTGACGTACTACAGCTAAATCATGTGAAATAAATAAATAAGAAATATTCAATTTACTTTGTAAATCAATCAACAAATTTATTATCTGTGCTTGTATTGACACATCTAAAGAAGAAACAGGTTCATCACAAACAATAAAATTTGGATTAAGTGCTAATGCTCTAGCAATACCAAGTCTCTGTCTTTGTCCTCCACTAAATTCATGAGGGTATCTATTTGCCATAGAGTGATTTAAACCAACTAAATCAAATAATTCTTTAATACGAATTTCATATTCTTCCTTAGTGGATACTATATTATGGACTTTTAATGGTTCTCCAATTATCTGTGAACATGTCATTCTTGGATTCAATGACGCATAAGGATCTTGAAAAACAATTTGCATTTCTTTACGTAACGAATTCAATTGAGAAATATTGATATTAGTAAAATCTAGTTCTTTAAAAGAAATAATCCCTTCCGTCAACTTTTCAAGATGTAACAAACACCGACCTAAAGTAGTTTTACCTGAACCACTTTCACCTACTAATCCTAATGTTTCACTATATCCAATATTAAATTCAACATCATTAATAGCATGAATATCTCCAATGTGTTTTTTAAAAAAAACACCTCTACCATATATTGGAAATGATTTTTTTAACCCTTTCACGCTTAATATATATTCTGTATTTTTGATCTTATTCATCGTCAATATCTAAATTATAAAATCTTTATTACTAGTAAGGCTTCAAGCTCATCCCTTTAATTCTGCCGATTGCCAACAGGATGCTAAATGATGTTTTTGTATTGATTCGAGTTTAGGGGTGCTAATTTTACATTTTTCAACGGAATAAACACATCTAGGTTCAAAAGAACATCCAATTAACTGATCTGTTTGTTCTGGAGGCATTCCTTCTATAGTAATCAATTGCTTCTTAATATCTCCATCTATACGTGGTACAGCTTTCAACAAACCTAAAGTATAGGGGTGATGTGAATCATAATAAATCTGGTTAGCGATCCCTTCTTCAACAATATTTCCAGAATACATCACAATTACCTTTTCTGCGTACCGAGCTATTAATCCAAGATTATGCGTTATAAGCATCAACGCTGCACCCGATTTATCACAAATATCCATAATCAAATCAAGAATCTGAGCTTGTATTGTTACATCAAGAGAAGTCGTAGGTTCATCAGCAATTATCAGTTTAGGATTACAACTAATTGCCATTGCTATCATTACACGTTGTCTCATACCTCCACTAAGTTGTTGCGGATAATCATTCAATTTCTGATATGGGTCAGAAAATCCTACTAAATCAAGTAACTCTGCTGCTCTTTCTTTTGCTTGTTTACTACTCATTTTTAGATGTAATTCCAAACTTTCTGTAATTTGTCTACCAATTGTCAAAATTGGATTTAAGGATGTCATAGGCTCTTGAAAAATCATGGAAATTTCATTACCTCTTATTTGATGCATCTGTTTTTTCCTAAGAGATAATAAATCTTGTCCTTCAAACAAAATTTCCCCTTGAATAGATGCTCCTACAACAGTATCTAGGAGACGCATAATGGCCAAAGTAGTCACTGTTTTGCCACAACCACTCTCACCAACAATTCCAACTACCTGACCTTTAGAAACAGTAAAACTGACATTATCTACCGCATGGAATATTCCATATTCTGTATCAAAATCAACTGATAGATTATTAATGTTGAGAATCGTATTCACAAAAACCCTTATATCAAAATTATAGAATTTTATAACGTATAAATTTGTTTTATTGAAATATACAACAATATTAATTGAGCGAGAGGAACTTTAGTTAGTAACTAAAGTTCCTCTCTATAGAGGTGTTACCGAGAACACCTACCGATTACACCCCCTTAAATAATTAAACAATACATTCCCTCCTTTCTAGAGATTTCATTACCTCAATATTGCACATCTCTTCCTACACATAATCTCTGAAAAGTATTATAAAATATTACTTACTAAAATAATATCTATTACAAAATTCAATTTAAAGAAATTAGCAATATCTAATGGTTACAAATTTTGCAGGAATCATTATATGGACAAATAATTTTCCTACATTAACATCTTTTTACAAAAAAATACTTTATAAAATTCCATATTCTGAAAAAACGAATTTCATATCATTTAAAAAAGATAGCTTCCGTTTAGGAATTGGCACACATTCTAAAGTTCACGATTCAAATCAAGATCCTTACAGAATAATGATCAACCTAAAAGTTTCAAATATATATGAAGAAGCTCAAAGATTTAAAGAAATGGGCATTATATTTATTAGAACAGTAGAAAAAGAACATTGGGGTGGTCTAATATGTACATTCAACGATCCAGATAATAATATAATTCAATTATTACAATTCCCTGAAATTTAGGATTTACCTCTTTGTCCACTGTTGTGCTTTACGAGCTCGCTTTAATCCATATTTCTTACTCTCTTTTTCACGAGAATCTCGAGTTAACAACCCGTCTTTCTTTAATGAAGACCTCAGTGAATTATCAGCAAGAACTAAAGCACGCGAAATTCCATGACGAATTGCAGATGCTTGACTAACGACCCCTCCACCAGTTGTTGTAGCAACAACACGAAATGACTTTGATGTATCTGTAATGTAAAAAGGTCGATTAACTACATCACGCCAACTTTTCAAAGAAAATACTTCTTCTAAAGGTTTACCATTAATGATAATAACTCCAGCTCCTTCCTTACCTTTATATAATTTTACACGTGCAATAGAAGTTTTCCTTCTACCTACAGCATAAAAATATCGTTCTTGTTCTACCATTCGATAACCCCTTTAAATATATTATCATTCTATTTTACTATGTTCGTGAATTATTTAGCACTACTAGGATTTTCTTCAACAAATTTAGATGCTTGAGTTTTATTACGTAACCCCACAAATTTTTCATCTGTTAAATCTACATCCTCTCCATACTCTTTAATCAAAATAGCCTGAACTGTTTTGGGCAATATAGTTGTTTTGTTTCCACCAACATTACCAGTAACCGAAGATTCTTTTTTGGCATCTTTTATTTTTGTCGATTTTTTATCCGGTTTATCTGCTTTAACTTTAGTCGATTTTCTATCAGGTTCAAATATTAAATCTATTTCTTCAATATTTTCAATCAAAGCTTCATTTATTCCTAGACCTTTGATCTGAGCAATATGTGTATGTTTCTCATCAGCAAAAATTTTCAACCTACCTAATAATTTTCTACCTAATTTATTTTTAGGCAACATACCCTTAACGGCTAAATATAAAACACGCGATGGATCTTTTGACATCATCGTTTCTAATGTAACACCACGTATACCACCAGGATAACCACTATGCCGATAATAAGTTTTCTGAGTCATCTTATTATTACCTGTAATAGTTAATTTTGATGCGTTAACTGCAACAACAAAATCACCTATAGCTAAATATGGTACATAATTAACATTATGCTTTCCTTGTAAAATAGATGCAATATGAGAGGCTATTTTACCTAAATTCTGGCCACTAACATCAATTAGGTGCCATGTTTCATTAGATGTTGTTTTACGCTCTGTATTCGCTATATTCAATTTGTTCTTCCTTATACCGTAATAAATGATCTGGATATCGAACTTTGATTAAACAAAGCCCATTTGGTGGTAACTTAACAACGCTTTTTGTTAACAAATTACCATCAACCATATATTTTAGATGATCTAATGTAAGTTTTTCCTCCCCTACACTCAATAAAGCACCAGTCATCATCCTTACCTGATGCGTCAAAAAAGAATTCCCTTCAATATCAAAAAAAATCCATTCATTTTTAACTGATAAAGCAGACTGGTAAATTTCTCTTATGGTTATATCTGACTTACCCCTACTAGATATTTTACCAAAATTTTTAAAATCATGTATCCCATGAAATATTTTTACCGCTTCTTTCATTAATTCAATATTTAAATTAACTGGAACTTTGAGGGCCATTCTATTATTTAGAGGAGATTCCTGATCTCCACAATACATAGTATATCTATACTGACGGCTATAAGCATCATGCCTAGGGTCAAAATTATCAGAAACTATAACCGCATCATGTACTGATATAGCTGCTGGTAAATAATAATTTAGTGCATTAATTACATCATTTAAAGAATAATTTTTAACTGTACGAAAAGTTATTATCTGTGCTTTAGCATGAACTCCGCTATCTGTACGACCAGCTCCCCTTATTCGAATTTTGGATTTTAAAAATTTTTCTATAGCTTTTTCTATTTCACCTTGTATGGTATTTGAGTCAGGTTGATATTGAAACCCATTAAAATCAGTACCATCATATTCTACAATTAATGCGATATTCATATACAAAACTTATCTAAAACAATACATTTGAATTCAATTCAAATATCAAAAATTTGGAAATCAAGAATTAAACTAATTCTATAATAGCCATTTCAGCAGAATCTCCAATACGACTTCCAACCTTCATTACACGTGTATATCCACCTTCTCTAGTGCGATATTGCTCTGATATTTCTCCGAAAACCTTGTTAACTACACTCTTGTTAGTCAAAAACGCCATAGCTGCTCTACGATCAGTTAATCCACCCTTTTTACCTAAAGTAATAACTTTTTCAGTAAGAGATCTGACTTCTTTTGCTTTAGCAACTGTTGTTTTAATACGACCATGGTCCAATAACTCACTAACTTGCCCTTTGAGCATTAACATTCTATGTGAAGTATTACGAGACAATTTACGCCCAGCTACTTTATGCCTCACTAATATCCTCCTTATCTTCAACAATTGCATTCTCATCATCATCTACATCTTCATTTTTTGTTATACCTAAAGAATGAAATTTATCATGTAATTCATCCAAAGATTTCTTTCCAAAATTACGTATTTTTAATAATTGATCTTCAGGATATTGTAATACATCTCCTACTTTATCTAAGCCTGTCCTCTTTAAACAATTTAATGTTCTTGCAGAAAGATTAAGTTCTTCGACAGTCATATTATAATGCTCTGCACTAACGCTATCTGTTGTAGTAATTAATCCTTCTTGTTCATGCCCTGTAAGTTTATTGGCATTTGCAAAGAGGAAGAAATGCTGCACTAAAATATCTCCAGCTTGTCTAACAGCCTCTAAAGGCTCCATTGTCAAATTAGTCCACAAATCAATCGTTACACTTTCTAAATCTGTTTGATCTCCAATACGTACAGTTTCAACATTATAATTCGTCTTAAGTACAGGACTAAAAACTGAATCCACTGGCAAAACTCCTAAAGAAGCTCCATCAATTTGATTATCTTTTTGATAACCTACCCCATGTCCTACATTCAATTCGAGTGATAAATCAGCATCATCAGAATCAAGAGTTGCTATATATAAATCCGGATTCATTATTTCAAAATCAGGATTTGGCATAATATCTGCAGCAGTTACTGTTCTACGACCTTGACACTCTAATCGTAATTTACCTGGCCTCTCAACTGAAGACTTAATTCGAACTAACTTTAAATTCAGCAAAATCTCTGACACCTCTTCTTTAACATGAGGTATAGTAGTATATTCATGCAAAGCTCCATTAATCTTTACAGAAATAATAGCCGTTCCGGGTAAAGAACTAAATAAAATTCTTCGCATAGAATTGCCTATAGTAACTCCATACCCCCTAGGTACAGGAGATAATATAAATCTTCCATGTTCAGGAGAATCTGTCTCTAGTATAGTAACGTCAGGCGATGGTACTGTTTCTTTTAAATCGTCACTTCCAGAATTTGATAAATCAACATCTGTGTACTCTAACATTATGTATAAAAACTCCTAATTTAAAATATATTTGTTTGTTATTTTGAATAAAATTCTACAATTAATCGAGTTTCAATCCCCATCTCTTCTGCTGAAATAATGGGATCAGATAATACTTTACCTTCTAAATTTTCTACATCAAGGCTTAACCACTCAGGAACAGGTCTTTTAGGTAAACCTTCCGTAAGATTGGCTACAAATTCAGGAGTCCCTTTATCTTTTTTGACCCAAGCAATTACATCATTAGGTTTTACTAAATAAGATGGAATATCTACTTTTTTACCATTCACAGTGAAATAACCATGATTCACTAGCTGTCTTGCTTGAGCCCTAGAATCAACAAATGCCAATCTAAAAACCACATTATCCAGCCTTTTTTCAAGTATTTGAAGCAATACATCACCAGAAGGACCTTTATCTAATTTTGCTAAATCAAAATAATTACTAAACTGTTGTTCGAATACACCATATGTCCACCGTGCTTTTTGCTTTTCTCTTAAATGAACACCCCAATCAGAAATACGCCTTCTCTTTTGCGTTTGCATACCTGGTGAACTATTTCGTCTATCAACTGCACAACGAGATGTATAACAACGATCACCTTTGAGAAATAACTTTTCTCCAACCCTACGACATTTTCGACAAACTGGTCCAGTATACCTACCCATCTATGATTCTCCGAATTCCTTTAACATACTTTCTATATTTTTAAAATGACATACAACTCAACATTAATATCCAATGATTAAGTCAAAATTGTTCTAATATCAACGTTTTCTCTAGTAAGTCTTGTTTGGTAATACCAAACAACACCAGCAATATAAAATAATGGTTGAGTTAATATCGTCACTACTAATTGTACCAGTTTTAACTCAATTTGAATATTACTATCTATTGCTCTTGCACTAAGATTGATTAATGGGAAAATTTGAGTTGTCAATAATATGATTATTAAAGTGATAGCAAAAGAAAAACCAAACCAGGCAAGAATTCGTAAAAAGTTAAATCCAAAAGCTTCAAACCAGCTATCTTTTACTAAAGAAATTGCACGTTTAAATACATTTATTCCTCTATACTGTTCTAAAATATTTACCTCAACAACAGATACTAAATAATTCATAATAAAAATTAAAGCTACCATATAAGCGAATCCTGCAAAAATTAATATCATTGAATTATTCGCTAGCTGCAATATTCCAAATAATATCACCGCTAATCCTGTATATATGGCAGAAATTAGAACAAAAGTTAGTATACGATACCACACTCTTTGGAAACAAAATAAAATATCAATTTTCCTATTATCCATAACTAGAGCAGTGGATGTAGCAATTACACCATAAGCAAGCACAAAATTAAATATAGTTAGCCATAAAACTATAATATTTGAAATTACTGTATCAGGCGAAATTATATAAGCAAGTAATTCTCTGATTATAAAAAACACAATATTTAGAATAGCTGAAAATATTACTATCCTACTAAAATTAGTAAAATAAATTCTAAAACTATTACTTAATATTTCAATATTTCGGGAAACAAAAGATAGAAAAACCATTAAGAAATAATCCCTATAATTTTAGAGGTAGTTATACTCTTCTCTTCTTTCGAGGTCGACATCCATTATGTGGTGTGGGAGTAACATCTCTAATACTACTAACTTGAAGACCTGCTGACTGTAATGTACGAATTGCAGCCTCTCTACCAGCTCCAGGCCCTTGTACAAAAACTGACACTTGTCTTAACCCACTATCTCGACCTTTTGTCACTGCATCTTCAACAGCACGTTGAGCAGCAAATGCTGTTGATTTTCGTGCTCCTTTAAAACCAACAACTCCAGCACTACTTGCAGCAATAACATTACCAGTAGTATCCGTAAGTGTTATAAGTGTATTATTAAATGTTGATTGAATATACGCTCTGCCGATTGTAACCGAACCACGATTCCGAGATGCTCGTGCCATCTTCATTTCCTTCCTTTTCTAAATCCTATTTACATTATTTAGTTACAGTATGTCTTCTTCCTGCAACCGTAGCTTTTCTTCCTCTCTTAGCTCTAGCATTAGTACGTGTTCTTTGCCCTCTAACTGGCAAATTCCTACGATGTCTTTGACCTGCAAAAGTGCCCGTATCTATTAATCTACGAATATTTAAATTAATTTCTCTGCGTAAATCACCTTCAACAACCTTTTCCTTTTCTACAATTGTACGAATACGATCTAGCTCTTCATCTGTCATATCTTTAACTCTAGGATTACCATCAATATTTGCTTTCACTACAACATCATTCGCTTGTACTGGACCTATACCAAAAATTTGCTGTAACGATGTAGCTATTCTTTTATTATCAGGGATATTAACACCTGCTACTAAAGCCATACTTCCTCCTAAAATTCTCTATTATAAATTATCCTTGTCGTTGCTTATCACGTGGGTTTTCACATATAACCATTACCCGACCTTTACGTTTAATTACCTGACACTTCGGACACCTTTTTTTGACGGATGCTGAAACTTTCACAATATCTCCTAAAAATATATTATATCTATTATAACCTATCTAAATCGATATGTTATTCTTCCACGACTAAGATCATAAGGAGATAAGTCTATTAAAACCCTATCTCCTGGCAAAATACGTATATAATTCATCCTCACCTTACCTGATAAATGCGCTAATACAATATGTCCATTAGCTAACTCTACTTTAAATGTTGCATCGCGCAGAGATTCTATCACCTTGCCTTCAACTTCTATACTTTCCTTTTTGGCCATAAAAAATCTACTCCATTAACAATTTAATTAATTTCATCATTAGTAAGAACTTCAAAACCACAATCAGTAACTAAAATCGTATCTTCAAAATGAGCTGATAAACTTCCATCAGAAGTAACTACAGTCCAACCATCTTCTTTTTGCATTGTTTTCCAACCACCAATATTTAACATTGGTTCAATAGCAATAGTCATACCTGCATGTAAAAGAGGTCCTTCTCCAGCAGATCCATAATTAGGAATTTGTGGATCTTCATGCAATTCTCGACCTATACCATGTCCTACATATTCACGTACTACACTATATCCTGAATTTTCAGCAAATTGTTGGATTGTAGAAGAAATATCTCCTATTCTAGCTCCAGGTTTAACTTTCTTAATGCCTACTTTTAAAGAATCATATGTAGCCTTTATTAAATCTGCAGATTTTTGTTTGACAGAACCAATCCCAATAGTAAATGCACTATCAGAATAATATCCTTCAACAATAGCACCCACATCAATACTAAGAATGTCTCCATCTGATAAAACTCGATTACCTGGTATTCCATGAACAATTTCTTCATTAATAGAAGCACATACTGTTGCAGGAAATCCATACAGCCCTTTAAATGCAGGTATAGCACCTTCAGATCTAATTTGATTTTCTGCAATAGTATCAATATCAGAAGTAGTCATGCCAGTCTTAATTTTTTCACGAAGCAATTTTTTTACATTATTAGTTACAACTCCTGATTGTCGCATTAAATTGACTTCACGCTCAGATTTAATAGTTATACCCAATGAAGAACCTACAGAATTTGTCACATAGACCCCCGATTAATACCATATTTCTTATTCTCTAAGCTTTTAATTGCATTAATAATCTCGTGCTTAACTTCATCAATTGAAATAGAACCCAAAACTGTTTTTAAATTATCTCTTGTTCGATAATACTGAACCACTTCCTGAGTTTCCCTTGAATATACTTTAATTCTTTCTTCAACTGCAACAGGTTTATCGTCAGGTCTTTGATATATCACTCCTCCATCCCCACTATTACAAGGATCACCTTCTTTCACGCCATCCAATAAACTAAAAGGAGACTGACATACCGAACATAAAACACGGGTTGAAATTCTATTAGTAGCCTCAGTAACAGATATATCAATATAAATTGCCATATCTAAACCACCATAATTAGATAACATTTCATCGAGTGCTTCCGCTTGATTAATAGTACGAGGGAAACCATCTAATATAAAACCTTTAGAACCATCTTGAGAACTAACCCATTCACTAATCATTCTTATTGTGACATCGTCAGGAACATATGCACCCTGCAACATATAATCTCGAGCTAATATCCCTAATTCAGTATTCTTCTTATCATGCTCTCTAAATAAATCACCTGAAGAAACTGTTGGGATTTCAAGTTTTTGAGCAATTAAACGTGCCTGCGTGCCTTTACCTGCACCTGGTAGACCTAACATAACTAAATTCAATTAAATAACCTCAATGTAAATATAAGTACAATCTATACTGTAATGCCCAATGTCTACTTTAAGAAACCTTCATAATTCCGCATCATTAGTTGTGCTTCTAGTTGACGCATAGTATCCAATGCTACACCAACCATAATTAATAAGCCAAAGCTACCAATTGTCATCGCACCAACTTGCTGAATACTAAAAGTAGTCATCTGTGATAATAAAAACGGAGAAATAGCTACAAATCCCAAGAAAAAAGCTCCTCCCCAAGTAATTCGAATAATAACACGATTCAAATAATCTTGAGTTGGTCTTCCAGGTCGAATACCAGGAACAAAGCCTCCATTCTTTTGAATATTATCAGCTAAGTTCTGTTGTTGAAAAACTATCATTGTATAGAAAAAAGTAAATATCACTACAAAAATAAATAACACAATCCAATACATAGGAATCGGTATAGGGCCAATATGAGGATAACGACTTATATCCATTGCATTAACAACGAAATCAGCAATACCAACAAAAAAACTATCGCTCATAGGATTTTGGAAATAGCCTGCAATCGTTACAGGTAATAAAATTATTGAAGATGCGAAAATTAATGGAATCATTCCTGCTGAATTAACCCTAAGAGGTAAAAAGCTAGAGCCAGCTTCTCTCTGCATCTGACCACCTCGAAAAACACTACGACCATATTGAACTGGAATTCTTCTCTGCGCCTCAGTAAATAAAACAATGATGTATGTTATGACTACTGAGAAAAATAATAGCAGTAAGATACCTGCAGATTCATCTCTTTCAAATAATCCTGCTCCTATTTTACTTGGTAACTCAGCAACAATCCCTGCAAAAATAATTAACGAAATTCCATTTCCTAAACCTCGCTCAGTAATCAATTCTCCCAACCAGACTAAAAACATAGTCCCTGCAACCATCGAAACCAAAATTGCCATTGTTTCTAAATTCAAACCAAAAGTGATTCCTGGTATAACATTTGAACCCAAAATTCCACCTATAATACCCCATCCCTGAAAAATAGCGATAGGAACAGTTAACCAATGAGTGAATTGATTTATTCTTTGTCTACCACTCTCACCTTCTTGTGAAAGAGTTTTCAATTGAGGTAACACAGGAGTTAAAACCATAATCACGATAGATGCTGTTATATATGGATAAACTCCTAATGCTGCAATACTTAAACTTTGTAAAGCACCACCACTAAAAAGATTCAATACACCTAATAATGCCTGATTTTCAAAAGCTGATGCTAAAACTTGTGCATCAACACCTGGAACTGGAATTTGAGTTAAAAATCGAAAGGCAACTAATAATCCAATCGTAAAAAAAATTCGATTTCTTAAATCAGCAATTTGTAAAGCATCCAACATAGATTGAATTAGTTGTGGACGCTTCACATCTCCTTCAGAAGATGTTCTATTTGATGCTCTAGAACCAACCAACTAAATAATCTCCTTTACAGTACCACCCTGTGCCTTAATTTTGTCATAAGCTGTTTTAGAAAACTTGTGAGCACTAACTATTAGTGCATGCGTAAGGTCACCTTCTCCTAATATTTTTACTGGTTTATCTAAACTATCAATAAGACCTCTCTCTTTCAAAAAAGCAGGAGTCACTTCAGTATTTTCATTTATATTGCTTAAATCTCTAATATTAACAACTTCAAATTCTTTCTTAAATATATTCTTAAAACCTCTCAATCTTGGCATAGATTTTATTAATGCCAGTTGACCTCCTCTAAATCCAACCTTCACACCTCCACCACTACGTGATTTTTGACCTTTAACGCCACGTCCTGCATAACTACCATGGCCACTTGCATCACCACGACCAACTCTTTTCCCTGTTTTTTTACTCCCTCTATTAGAAGTAATTTCATGATGCCTCATACAACAAACTCCAATTATTTAAATCTTCTCATATTCTTTAAGATTATTCTTTATTAGAAATATACTCAATATCAACTAAATGCCTTACCTTCGTAATCATACCTCTGATAGAAGGTGTATCCTTATGCTCTATTTGCTGATTTAATCGGTGTAAGCCTAAACTTTCCAAAACAGCACGCTGTCTGTGAGAAAAACCAATAGAACTTTTTTTTAATACTACTTTAATAATATCCATAAAAATTCCTTATAAATAATATCTACTTTATATCTTTATTATTAAAAGAACGTCTTTCTTCTAAAGTCAAATTAACATTCCTTAAAGATTGCAAAGCGCGTAAAGTTGCTTTAACTGTATTTACAGGATTAGTACTCCCTCTTGCTTTAGTAACCACATCACGAATACCAGCCAATTCTACTACTGCTCTAACTGCACCCCCAGCTATAATTCCAGTACCTATCTTAGCAGGTTTTAACATTACGGTTGAAGAACCAAAAGTTGCTATAATTTCATGCGGAATTGTACTATCGTCTAAAATAACAGGACCTATTTCTTTACGTGCTGAAAAAGAAGCTTTCTTAACAGCATCCGGAACCGCAGCTGCTTTACCCATACCTATACCCACATTACCCTCACCATCTCCAACTACAACTACAGCATTAAATCTTAAATGTCTTCCGCCTTTTACAACTTTACTTATCCTAGAAATACGAACAACTTTTTCAATTATTGGAGATTTTTCTTCTTCATTATTAATTGCTTCTCTATTAGTCACTACCATTATATTTGTACTCCCATTGATTTAACTCCATCAGCTAATGCTTTAATACGTCCATGAAATTTATATCCACCTCGATCAAACACGAGTCTTTTTATCCCATTCTCCTGTAAACGCTTTGCCAATAACTCTCCAACAGCTTTAGCTATTACACTTTTATTACTAGATGAGTGTTCATTTCGAATTTGTGGCTCAATACTAGCTGCAGAAACTAATGTTCGTGAATTTATATCATCTATAACCTGAGCATAAATATGTTGATTACTACGATAAACACTTACCCTTGGGCGTGTTTCATCTCCACTCAATTTTTTTCTTATACGCATATGCCTAACAATACGACCATGTTTAAGATTATGCTTATTCTTCATGATAAATTTTAAACAACCTTTCTTGCACTTTTACCAGGTTTTAATTTAACTGATTCATTAAAATACCGAACTCCTTTACCCGTATATACATTAGGAGGACGTACTGCTCTTATAGATGCAGCAACTTGACCAACTGCTTGTTTATCTATACCTGATACCTTAATACGATTATTGCCTTCTACATCTAATGTAACTCCTTCTACAGGAGTATATTCAACTGGATGACTATACATAACGCTCAAGGAGATACCTTTCCCTTTTTGTTCAACACGATAACCCACTCCAACAATGTCAAGTATCTTAACAAACCCTTCTGTTACTCCTTCAATCATACTAGCAACTATAGACCGAACCATACCATGTAAAGCTCTATCTGTTTTATTGTCTGATGAACGTTGAACAACTAAAAAATTCTCTTCTTGCTTAACAGTAATATTATTCGGGAAAGTTTTAAACAAATTTCCCTTTGGACCTTCAATTGTAATATCCAATGTTTGTCCTTGATCAATTTTCACATTAACTTTTTCAGGAACAACGATTGGTTTTTTCCCTATTCGAGACACAATTTATTCTCCTTTACCAAACATAACATAAAACTTCTCCACCAGAATTATCCCTCCAGGCTTTACCTCCGGTAACTATACCATTTGGTGTAGACATTATAGTTACACCTATTCCTCCATAATATCTAGGGATTTCACCCTTTTTTACATAAACACGTAACCCTGGCTTACTAACTCTTTTAAGTCCTTTAATTACAGATTTGCCTTCTTCGTCATAATTCAAACTGACTTCTATGGATTTCTTTGCCTTTTCACTACTAACAATTTTATGAGCTTTAATAAATCCTTCAGATTGAAAAATATCGATTATTCCAAGATTAGGATTGGAGAATGGAACTAAAACATCCTGTTTTTGAACCATTACGGCATTTCTTATTCTAGTTAGCATATCTGCAATTGGATCCATAATCGCCATCTATATTCACCTATCCTAAATTCTTAAGTTAATCTTAAATTTTATTAAATAATATTATATGTTGTTCTGAAACGGCATACCTAAAGCATCTAGTAAAGATCTACCATGATCATCTTCTTTAGCACTAGTTACAATAACAACTTGTAACCCTCTTGCGCTCGACATAGCTGTATAATCAATTTCAGGGAAAATAACTTGTTCTTTTAAACCTAATGCATAATTACCTCTACCATCAAAAGAATTAGGAGAAACTCCCCTGAAATCTCTAATTCTAGGAAGGGCGGTGTTTACCAAACGATCAAAGAATTCATACATCCGATTGCCTCTCAATGTTACCATTACCCCAATGATTTGCCCTTCACGTAATTTAAATCCAGCTATTGCTTTTCTTGCTCTCCTTATAACTGGTTTTTGACCAGTTATTATTTCCAAATCAGCAATTACAGTATCAGTAATTTTAGAATTGAGTAATGCTTCCCCTAATCCAACATTAATAACTATTTTAAGTAACTTAGGAACAGCCATAGGAGTAGTAAACTCATATTTTTTCATTAAATCAGGCATAACATCATTTCTAAATTTAAGAAGAACATTGGGAAGATCTTTTTTATTAATCAAACTCTTTTGTTCAGTATTTTTTGTTGTTTTTTTCTCTGCGCTCTTAGAAGCTGCACCCTTAGAAGCTTTTGACTCCTTAACAACAGATGCTTTTTTATTCAATTTTGTATTTTTTGTTGTTTTTTTCTCTGCCATTAGTAATTAGTACTTTCCAAAACTCATCATTATTAAATATTTATAATTGTTCATAAGAACATTTACCACAAACACGGGCCTTGGTTCCATCATCCATTATTTTCAACCCCACTTTAGTTGGTTTATTACAATTGGAACAAATTAATGCAATATTTGCTACTGCAATAGGTAATTCTTTTTGGATAATACCAGCCTGCCGTACAGCTTGATTTGCTTTAGTGTGACGTAAAGCAATATTTATCCCCTCTACGATAACCCTGTTTTGCTTAGGGAATACTGACTTCACTTTGGCTTGTTTACCCCGATCCTTACCTTTAATAATTAAAACTGTATCGTCCGTTCTTATTTTCATATTACAAAACCTCTGGAGCTAAAGATACAATACGAGCAAAATCTTTATCCCTTAACTCTCTTGCGATAGGACCAAAAATACGCGATCCAACTGGCATTAGTTCAGCATTAATAATTACAGCTGCATTTTCATCAAATTTAATTGATGTTCCATCAGGCCTCCTAAAAGGACTACTGGTTCTAACAATTACAGCCTTAACAACACTACCTGCACTTACTTCCGAAGCAGGAACGGCTTCTTTTACAGATGCAGTAATAACATCACCAACATATGCATATTTCCTTCCACTACCACCAGGGATTCCAATACAGCTAATAACCTTCGCTCCAGAATTATCAGCAATTTTTAATCGAGTGTACTGTTGTATCAAATCTTAAATACCTTCCACATTTTTCAATTAACTTAAATTAATTATCCTTGTTTTGCTTCTCTTCTGCTTCAACTACCTCTTCTGCTTCAGATTCCTCTTCTGCTTCAGATTCCTCTTCTGCTTCAACTACCTCTTCTGCTTCAGATTCCTCTTCTGCTTCAGATTCCTCTTCTGTTTCAACTACTTCTTCCATGACCTCATCTATATTGACAGGTTCTAATATTTTACTAGACCCCATATCTTTTGCAGCTTCTAATACTGAAAGAACTTTCCATCTCTTTAATTTAGATTTTGGCCGTGATTCTTGTATTTCAACCAAATCTCCTACTTTAACTGAATTATCAGGATCATGAACCATAAAACGACTCCTCAAAGTAAGCACTTTCCCATACATACGATGCCTTACTCGCCTATCAACCCTAACAATAACAGTTTTATCCATTTTGTCACTGATTACGTACCCTACGCGTTTTTTTTGATTCATACTAACCATTATTTTCGCTTTCTACAATCAATTCTCTTTGTCTGATTATTGTCTTGATCCGTGCTATTTTCCTACGCATACTTCGAATAGCAGAAGTATCTGCTAATTGCATCGTAGCAACTTGGAAACGTAGTTCCATTAATTCTTTTTGTGAACCATCTAACTCTTCAGATAATTCAACGTCATTTTTTGAAATTATATCTTTTTTATTCATAATATATACTCAAATAACTATCTCATTACTCTATAATTCGTGTGACAAATTTTGTAGGTATTGGAAGCTTGTCTGATGCTAGCCTGAAAGCCAACTCTGCTTCTTCTCTCTCAAGACCAGAAACTTCAAAAATTATTCGACCAGGCTTAACTACTGCAACCCAATGATCCACTGCACCTTTACCTTTACCCATTCGAGTTTCTGCAGCACGAGCAGTAACAGATTTGTCTGGAAAAATACGAATCCATATTTTCCCGCCTCGACGAGCATATCTTGTAATAACACGTCTTGCCGCCTCAATTTGACGTGAACTAATCCATGCACATGCCGTAGCTTTAAGTCCAAATTCTCCAAAACTTAAAGTACTGCCTGAATTAGCAATCCCTTTCATTCTTCCTCGATGTTTATTTCTATATTTTAATCTAGTTGGTTGGAGCATACTTACTTACTCTCCTCATTCTTTTCTTCTGTTTCAGGGTTAACAGTAACTTGAATTACTCCAATTTCTTCATCCTCAGAAACACTTTCTTCTTCAACAACTGGTGTTGTATTATCAATGACTTGACTACCTGGCAATATATCTCCTTTATAAACCCAAACTTTCACACCTATCAATCCAAAATCAGTCAAAGATTCAGCTAAACCATAATCAATATCTGCTCGTAACGTATGTAATGGAACTCTTCCTTCCATTACTTTTTCTTGCCTGGCTATTTCTGCTCCACCTAATCTACCTTTACAAATAATTTTTATACCCTTTGCCCCCGCCTGCATTGTCCTTGTTGCAGCTTGACGCATTGCTCTTCTAAAAGCTATTCGACGTTGCAATTGCTCTGCAATACTCTGAGCTACTAGTGAAGCCTCCATGTCTGGTTGTCTGATTTCTTGAATATTAAGCCTAATAGTCCTATCAGTCTGCTCTGCTTGCAATAAATTACGTATCATGTCTACTTTTTGACCACCTCTGCCAATAATAATACCCGGACGAGATGTGAATACAGAAACTATTATATCTTCAGTTGTTCTTTCAATCTCAATACGAGAAACTCCTGCTTCACCACAATGTTTAGAAACTAAACCTCTAATTTTAGAATCTTCAGCAACTAAATCCTTATACTTATTCTTGTCAGCCGTAAACCAACGACTTTCCCAATCTTTTATAATACCTAAACGAAATCCATTAGGATTAGTCTTATTACCCATATTATGATACCTCTTCAACAACAACAGTAATAGAACTGTTAGCTCTTGTAATTCTAGACGCTCTACCTTTAGAACGTGGTCGGAATCTTTTTAAACGAACACTTTGATCAACATGAATATCTATAATCTTTAAATTAGCTCTCTGCAACATCATATTATTTTCTGCATTAGCAGTAACAGACTTAACTAACCCTAAAACCAATCGGGAAATAGGGGTAGCTAATACCTGTAAAACTTGAAGAGCATCAGTGACATTCTGACCTCTAACCATGTCAATTATAGGCTTAACTTTCTTAACGGATACTCCTGTATTTTTAGCAATAGCTCTTACAGCCAATTTATTCTCCTAATGAACAGTAGTTGTTTGTTCTGACTTTGTTGAATGACCTCGAAAAGTTCTTGTTGGAGCAAATTCTCCTAATTTATGGCCAACCATATTCTCTGTAATAAAAACTGGGATATGCCTTCTACCATCATGAACCCCTATAGTTAACCCCAACATATCTGGCATGATTGTTGAAGCCCGTGACCATGTATTAATCACAACTGTTTTATCCCCTTTATTGGCAAAATCAACTTTTTTAGCTAATTTATGGTGTATATAAGGCCCTTTTTTAACTGATCTAGACAATATAAATTCCTTTCAATTTACTTTTTATAACGTCGTGAAGATATTAATCTATCAGAAGATTTTTTCCCTCTAGTTCTACGACCTAATGCAGGCTTACCCCAAGGTGTCTTAGGTCCTGGCAGACCAATCGAGGAACTACCTTCTCCACCCCCATGTGGATGTGCATTAGGAGCCATAGCAAGCCCCCTTACTGATGGGCGCCATCCCATATTTCTCTTTCTACCAGCTTTACCAATTTTCACATTCTTATGGTCTATAGATCCAACTTGACCGACAGTAGCTCGACACTCATTAAGAACTTGACGGACCTCTCCAGAAGGCAATCTAAGTAAAGTGTATCTACCTTCAGACGCTTGAATTCTGGCAGCACCACCTGCACTTCTAACAATTTGACCACCTTTTCCAAGAGTCATTTCAATGTTATGAACTTGAGTTCCTGCAGGCATTTTACCTAATGGTAACGAATTCCCAACTTTTATTTCAGCTGTTTCACTTGAAATAATTGTATCTCCAAGAGTTAAGTTAAGGGGTGCAATAATATAACGCCAATCACCATCAGCATATTTAATTAGAGCGATCCTTGCAGACCGATTAGGATCGTATTCTATAGAATCTACAATACCCGGGACGTCAAATTTATCTCGTTTAAAATCTATAATTCGTATACGTCTCTTATGACCACTACCACGATGCCTGACTGTAATTTTACCAGTTGAATTCCTACCAGCATTACTATGTTTAACACTAAGTAATGATTTTTTGGGCTTATTCGGACTTAGGTCTTTATTGTCTTGAACAACCATTCCTCTTCTACCAGGAGAAGTTGGTTTAATAGATCTTAATGCCATTTTTCTTACACACCTTCAAATAAAGTAATACTATCACCTTCAGCTAAAGTTACTATCGCTTTTTTAACATCAGGTTTTTTAAAATATCTAGGACCACGTCTTTTTCGTTTACCTTTCACTGTAATCGTATTTACATTCAAAACCGTTACATCGAAATTTTTTTCTACAGCTAGCTTTACATCAATTTTTGTTGCTGAACGAGCAACTTGGAATACATATCGATTTGACTCCTGCA
Organism: Chloroflexota bacterium; assembly: GCA_002722455.1. Lineage (GTDB taxonomy): Bacteria > Chloroflexota > Dehalococcoidia > Lucifugimonadales. The sequence continues at coordinate 19,539 of PBMB01000027.1, read as the reverse complement.
GTTTAGTACTTTTCTCAGTAATAATAGGTCTCCTTAATATGCTATACGCATCTGACATAATCTACCCCTCACCCCATAACTTTTCCATATAACGAACAGTATCTACGGTAAGCATTAGATACTTATACCGAGCTAAATCATATGCATTTAATAATGCTACAGGTATCGTTTTTACACGAGGAATATTCCGTGCTGATAAAATAACATCTTTACTTAAAGATTCCGTAGCAATCAATAAGGATCCTTCAATTTTTAGAGAGTTAATAACTTGTACCATATTTTTTGTCTTTGGTTCACTGAAATCAATCTTCTCTACAATACGCACTTCCTCACGCCGAGTCTTCTCAGACAACAAACATTTAATAGCTAATACTTTCATTTTTGAAAGAACTTTTTTATCATGAACTTTTAAATTCACACCACCAAAAGCAACTCCGCCACCTCTCATATGTGGAGCCCTAATAGTTCCTTGTCGAGCATTTCCAGTACCTTTTTGTCTAAACGGTTTTCTCCCACCTCCAGCAACTGCCGCCCTATTTTTAGTGCCTACTGTACCTTGTCTTAAATTACTATGTTGAGCTACTACTACTTGATGAACTAAATCCTCACGCATGCCAACAGAAAATAAACTATCCTGAACTTCTAGATCGCCAACTACTTCCCCAATTGAATTATTAATTTTACATTTCATATTTATTGAATTCCGTTTTCATTTTTACGAAGAATAACTAATGAATTTTTTGCACCTGGCAAAGAACCTTTTAATAAAACAATACTATTTTCGATATCAATTGAAATAACTTCCAAATTCCGAACAGTTACTTTCCTATTCCCCATATGCCCAGGCATTTTTTGTCCCTTATGAACTCGTCCAGGAGAACTACCTGCACCTATTGAGCCTGGAGCTCTCCATCTATCAGATTGGCCATGTGTTTTAGGCCCTCCTTTAAAACCATGTCTTTTCACTACACCAGCAAACCCTCTACCCTTTGAATAAGCTGTCGCATTAATCTTATCTCCAACATTAAAGATACTAATATCTACATCACTGCCTAAATCAATATCAGAAGATTCTGTCACTGAAAACTCACGCATATACCGATAAGATAAATCCCCTACCTTCTTAAAATGTCCTTTCAAAGGTGAATTCGTATTAGAAACATCTTCATATGCAAGTTGAACAGCATTATACCCATCTGTTTCCTTTAATTTTATTTGGGAAACCTTACAAGGGCCTGCCGTAACAGCTGTGACACCAATCATACTTCCGTCTTCACGAAAATATGAAGTTGTTCCAATCTTTTTACCAATCATTCCATTAATAGACATATTACCTCATTTACCATCATTTCATTGAAATATCTACACCAGCAGAAACACTTAACTTGGTCAAAGAATCCATAGTCTTGTTATTTGCATCTAGTATATCTATTAATCTGTTATGCGTTCGTAACTCAAAATGTTCTCTAGATTTCTTATGAACATGGGGTGACCTAATAACACAAAAACGATTAATTGAAGTAGGTAGTGGTACAGGACCGGACACCCTAGCACCAGTACGTTCTGCAGCATTTATTATTTCACGTACCCAAATATCTAGAAGCCTGTGATCATAGGCTTTCATAACTACACGTATTTTTTGTTTACTTACCATAAGAATCAACCATTAATTATTTTTTCTTTCACGTTGCTAGAAGACTCAACAGGATTAGGTGCTTTCTCATAAGAACTAAACTCTAAAGAATATGTTGCCCTTCCCTGAGTAATAGATCTCAAAATACTAGCATATCCAAAACTTTCACTTAAAGGAATTTTTGCATTTATGACCTGTGTATCCCTATGTCCTTCTATTGATTTAACCGATGTACGTTTTCTTCCTAAATCTCCTAAAACATCTCCAAGAAAATCTCCTGGAGTAATGACTTCTAATGACATGACAGGTTCTAATAGAATTTCTTTTCCTTTTTGCATTGCATCCTTAAATGCCATTGATGCTGCAACTCTAAAAGCCATATCTGAAGAATCGACATCATGGTAAGAACCATCTAGAAGTTCTACAAAAATACCAACCGCAGGATAACCCATAGGCCCTGAAGCTAATCCATCTTGAATCCCCTTCTGAACTGCAGGGATATATTCCATAGGAATATTTCCTCCTTTAACTTTGTTAATGAATTTAAACTCACTATTGATATCAGTAGGAATAACTTTTAAAGATACATGAGCATACTGTCCATGACCTCCTGTTTGCCTGACAAGTCGAGCCTCACCTAAAGATTCCATTGTTATAGTTTCTCTAAAAGCGACCCGTGGTTTACTGACGTTAGATTCAACCCTAAATTCTCGTTTCATTCGGTCAACAATAATATCTAGGTGTAACTCTCCCATACCTGATAAAATAGTTTGTCCAACTTCATCATCATATGTAACGTTAAGTGTAGGGTCCTCATCTTTTAACTTATTAAGAGCTTCTTGTAAACGACTGAGATCATCTCTGGTTTTAGGTTCTACTGAAACAGATATCACAGGATCTGGAAAATCAATAGTATCTAAAACTACTGGGTTTTTACTACTACAAATTGTATCCCCAGTAGTAGACTTTCTTAAACCAACTACTGCTGCAATATCTCCAGCAAATATCTCGGATACCTCTTCTCTTCTTTGAGCATGCATTTTAACCAATCTGCCTACTCTCTCAACTTCACCTGACCTTGGATTAAAAACCTCTGTACCCGTACGTATCACCCCTGAATACAATCTAAAATAAACTAAACGACCAACAAAAGGATCGGCTACCGCCTTAAACACCAAAGCACATGCATCGGAATCAGCATTTGGTAATAGTTTGACTAAATCATCACTTTTATGTTTGGTTACTTCAATTGGTGGTATATCACTAGGTGATGGCAAAAAAGATAAAATGGCATCTAATAAATGTTGAACTCCTATATTATTCACAGCACTTCCACACAATACTGGAACTATTTTGTAATCAACAGTTGCCTTCCTTAAAGATTTTTTCAACATATCCGAAGATACATCTTCTCCGTTAACATATTTTGATAATATATCTTCATCGACATCTGCTAATTTTTCTATTAAATAGTCCCTATAACTATTAACTTTGCTCAATACCTCAGAAGGTATTTCAACTTCTTCATATAACTTTTCTTTGTTATTACGATCAAATTTAAAAGCTTTTAGATCAATAAGGTCGACAAATCCAGTAAATGAACTTTCCGCACCAATAGGAATTTGAACCGGAACAGGATTCGCATTAAGTTTTGCAGAAATATCATCTATCGTATTATAAAAATCTGCTCCAATCTTATCCATTTTATTAACAAAACAGATTCTTGGAACTAAATATTTATCAGCTTGTCTCCATACAGTTTCGGACTGAGGTTCAACACCAGCAGCACCATCAAAAACTACGACGCCACCATCTAAAACCCTTAGACTCCTCTCAACTTCAGCAGTAAAATCAACATGACCAGGAGTATCAATAACATTAATTACCGTATTATCCCATTCACACGTAGTAGCAGCTGACGTGATAGTAATCCCTCTCTCTCTTTCTTGAACCATCCAATCCATAGAGGCAGTACCTTGATCAACTTGTCCAATTTTATGTATCCTGCCTGACAAAAATAAAACACGTTCAGTTACAGTAGTTTTACCTGCATCAATATGCGCTATAAATCCTATATTTCTTATTGGTTTCATTTTTCTAACTTATCTCTCTATTTTCAGACTTACTACCAAGAGTAATTAACAAATGCTCGATTAGCATTTGCCATCCTATGCATATCATCTTTCTTTTTAACCGCCGACCCTTGTTCATTAAATGCTTCTATAAATTCACGAGCTAGACAATTTGCCATATCTGTACCAGACCTACCTCGAGCTGAACCAATAATCCATCTCATAGCTAAAGCTACTTGTCTATCATTTCTAATTTCTGTAGGAACTTGATAGGTAGCTCCTCCAACTCTTCTAGATTTAACTTCAACTTCTGGCATCACATTTTTCAAAGCTCTTTTAAAAACATCTAATGCAGGTTGCTTGGATTCATTCTCAACTATACTTAAGGCATTATAAACAAGACTTTCAGCAAGACTTTTCTTACCTTTAAGCATTACTTTATTAATAAATTTTCCAAGCTGAACATCATTAAACTTAGAATCACCCTTTGCTATATTTTTAATTTTTCTATTACGACGTGCCATTATTTTAATAACCCATTAAACAATTAAATCTTAACTACGTTTACTCCCATACTTACTTCTTCCTCTCTTCCGCTCACCAACTCCTTCTGTATCTAATGTGCCACGAACTATATGATATCTAACTCCAGGCAAGTCTTTTACCCTGCCACCTCGAATCAGAACAACAGAATGCTCCTGTAAATTATGTCCTTCTCCAGGTATGTATGCAGTAACTTCCATATCATTCGTCAATCGAACTCTTGCAACTTTACGCAAAGCAGAATTCGGCTTCTTAGGCGTTGCAGTACGTACTTGTACACAAACCCCTCGCATCTGAGGAGATCCTGAAGTACGAGATCCTTGATTCGTCAATGAATTAAATCCATACCTCAAAGCCGGAGCTTTGTCCTTTCGAATCTTTGACTTCCTTCCCTTTTTAACTAACTGATTTACAGTTGGCACTTTTTCTTCTCCTCAAATTAAAATATCAAATTAAAAATTACTTAAAAAGACACAAAGTTCAATTATAAAATTTATAGCTAGGAGTGTCAATCAAATTCGACACATTACTTTATGTATTATTTGGCGACCCCAACGGGATTCGAACCCGTGATCTCTGCCTTGACAGGGCAGTGTGTTAGGCCACTACACCATGGGGCCTCGTATAAACCTACCTATAGAAATTATATACTACTAGATACATATAATCTATAAGTTAGATATATATATTTTAGTATGTTAGTATATCCAAATCTATTCATATAGTACCTTCACATAAAATGGATGAATCTGTAATTTCTGCACAAAATATAAATTTTAACTATGGGGAAACCCATATTTTAAAAAATCTTTCATTATCAATAAATGCAGGAGAAATTTATGGAATCATTGGCCCAAGTGGTTCAGGAAAAACAACATTAATTAAAATTATTTTAGGATTACTCAAACTTAATTCTGGGGAATTAAATGTTTTTGGACAAAAAGTCATTTCAAAAAAATTAAACCGAATAGGATATATGCCCCAAATATCAGCTTTATATGAAGACCTGACTGTTTTCCAAAACATTGACTTCTTTGCTCGAATGTATGAAACAAAAAACCGAGTAGAAATTATTCATACATTATTAGAACAAGTGAAATTATTAGATCACAAGAATCAAGTAATAGGGAAACTGAGTGGTGGACAGCGTCAACGAGTAAGTCTCGCTATAGCTTTAGTCCATAATCCTCCTTTACTACTTCTTGATGAACCAACAGTTGGATTAGATCCCAAATTACGTCATGAATTATGGCAATATTTTGAAAAACTTTCTAGCCAATCTACTACTCTATTGATCTCTAGCCATACTATGGATGACGCAAATCATTGTCAAAAAATTGGATTTATCTATGATGGCTCTATAATAACCGAAGGAAGTCCCAAAGAATTATGCGAGAGTGTAGAAAACAAAAAAATGACTCTTGAAGAAGTGTTTCTAAATATCGTCTCAAATAGATAAAAACATGAATTTACATCGAATTATAGCTCTAATTCGGCGAATTGTTTTGCAGATTATCCAAGATCGTCGTTCAATAGCTCTTATTATTATTGCACCCTTGATTATTATGTCTCTTGTTGGATTTAGTTTTATCGATAAACCTAAGATCCTAAATACTATTTCTCCAGCTTTAATAGCATCATTTAGCTTGTTTTTAACTTTCATGTTAACTGCAGTAAGTTTTTTAAGAGAACGTCAGTTAGGAACACTAGAAAGGCTTACTACGACTCCTGTACGAACTTTCGAGATTTTGATTGGATACCTCATAAGTTTTTATTTTTTCGCAATCATACAATCTCTCATAGTTGTATTCTTTACAATATTTGTTTTAGGAATTGATTATCAAGGCGAGATTTGGCAAATGCTTTTAATCGTTCTAATAATAACATTCGTTGCTGTTAATTTAGGCATACTTATTTCAACTTTTGCTAAAAACGAATTTCAAATAATTCAGTTTAACCCTATCATTATTGCACCACAAATATTTTTATCTGGATTGATTCTACCTGTCTCTGAATTACCCTCATATTTCCAGGTTATAGCTAAAATTATACCTTTACGATATGCAGTTGATTGTTTACAAGGCATTATGCTTAAAGGAAATTCTTTAAATGAAATTAGTAATGACTTAATTATTTTGTCTGGATTTGGAATAATCTTCCTATGTCTTGCAACGTTAACTATCAGACATTTGAAATAGAAATTTCTAAGGAATTGAATTATGTACCTATGTCTCGCTTATTAAATATGGCAATTGATATCATCACAAAAGAAATCGATAGTAAAAAGACAACAATAACTTCTACTAAATTAACACCAGATCCCTGAGATTCCAATCCAGAATAATGATAAAAAGGAGAAAGATTTGTAGTACTTTCTATGGATTCTATTAAGCCACCAAATCCATTCCAAAGATATGAGAAAATTGTTATAGCGTATGTTATCCCCATACTAAGCCCTCTATTACCCGTTGCTGTTCCCAACGCAAATCCAATAGACGTATAAAATAGTGCTAAAGTAAATACTTCTACACCTCCAACAAAAAACGTAATGGGTTTTACATCTAATTCAAAAAATCCATTAAATATACTCATGAAAGCGGTTAAACTGAATAATATTGCCAACATTCCCAAAATTAATGCAAAGTATTTTTCCAATGCTAATCTAATTCGTGATATAGGAGAAGTGACTAATAATTCAAGAGTTTTATTTTTTTCTTCTCCTGCTATGGTGTAGGTACCATTTCCAATACCATATATTATTAATGTAAACGGTATCAATAAGCCATATAATTCTACATTAAGCCAACCGATGGGTGATGTCACACTTTCTACAGCTCCTCCATAAAATAGTTCTATCATCTCCGTAGGAAATGCAGCCATCATCTGATCCATAGCATCACCTTGTTCACTTATAGCAGGAAACATAAACATTACCAGCAATGACATTGCCATCAAAGATATTATCCAAATTAATAAAGATATTTTCTGATCAAATAATGTCTTTCTCCAAATTTGTTTAAACATAAATTAATTACTCCCGTAATAATTCATAAATACATCCTCTAATGATGCTTCTTCGCTAAGTAAGTCGACAACCTCAAATTGACTAATTTTTTTAATGACATCATCAACCGGGCCTGTTACATTTATCGTTACACTAGTATCTTTCGATTCCACAATCTGTATATTGGTACTGTCTTTAAATAAATCCTCAGGTATTGGATGTTTGAATTCTATAGAAAGAGATTTCACTGCATTTGCTTTTAATGTATCTAATTCATCCTCAACAATTAATTCCCCTTCTTTAATAAATCCAACTGTTTCAGCCACTTTATCAATTTCAGAAAAAATGTGAGAAGAAAGAAAGATAGTCGTACCATTTTGTTGTATTTCTTTTAGTAAATCGATTGATGTTTGCTGCATCAATGGATCTAACCCAGATGTCGGTTCATCTAATACTAATAACTTGGGTTTATTCATTAACGCAAGAATCAACCCAAGTTTTTGTTTATTACCTTTTGATAAATCTTTTGTTTTACGAGTAGAATCAAAATCTAGACGTTCAATTAAAGATTCTATATAAGACCAATCTGATACATGTTTTAAATTACCAAAAAACTTTATAGTTTCACGTCCTGTGAGTTTTTCATAAGTTGCTAATTCTCCAGGCAAATAACCGATATTATCAAAAAGATGAACAATGTTTTTTTGACTAGGAATTTCCCCTAAAACCTCTACAAATCCTTCAGTAGGATTTAACATTCCAAGTAAAATACGTATCGTAGTACTTTTACCAGCGCCATTAGGACCAATAAACGCATAAATCTCCCCTTCATCTACATCAAGGTTTAATGAAGATAAAGCTTTAACTTTTCCGTAGTATTTAGTCAAATTTTCAATTTTTATAACACTAGACAATTTGATCTCTAAAAATAATCATTTACACAATCTAGAATTATACTCTAGTATTACATATCCTGAAATATTACAATTCAAAACTATACTTAATGTGAGGTAATTTTAACTCCTATTTATGTCAAAATCATATAAAAATACTTTCGTGAAATTATGATGGATCAGCATTTCCCAGATGCACCATTGATTACATTTTCTTTATAAAAAAATGACCATCCCATTTATAACCATCGTATTCAAAATTTTTAATACTATTTATGTTTTGTATATTATTTTGAGCTAAAAAACGAATAAATTTCCCTTTGACAACTTTACCTGAATGTGCAGATTGTACTAATTCCCCATTTTTATCAATCATAAAATTGATACTTACAATATTTTTTTGTGTATTTAATACCTTTCTGTGGGTAGCAGGTAACAAATCTAAAATCAATTCTTCGCTATTTAAGTAATTTGAAATATCTTTTTTCCAGAAATTCGTTAAAGAAAGTACATTCATTTTTAATTTGTAATTAGGTATCAAACTATCTGGTTTTAATATCCCAAAAAATCCACTTAATATTCTGAGGTTTTTATTTAAATAATTTTGTGAATTTAAATCTAGAGAATCCCAATCAAGATTTTTAAATACAACGCCAGTGTATCTCTCAATTGCCTTTGAGCATTCTTTATTAAAAATACTTAAATTCTGCTTATGTAAATCATTAGCTTTATCTAAAGTTGTTCCATAAACAGACATTATTTGTTTTTCATCTAATTGATTTAAAAGTTTAAGAATCTTTTTTACCTGTACTGTAAAAATAAAATCTGTTTCACTAAATTTCTTATTAACTGAATTTACTGAAGATTTCCCTTCACTTGGAGGAGTCAAAATTATCATATTTAGTGTAATGCCGCAGCTGTAGCTGAAGCTTTTTCATTAACTAATTTACCTGACTTAAACCTTGAAAGATTAAAAGGTTTGATTAAATCTGGAGTTTTATTGTTACCAATTAATTGAGCTATCATTTTACCTGATATAGGGGCAGCCTTAAATCCCCATGTACCCCAACCACAATTTAGAACCAATCCATCTACTTCTTCTACAAAACCCATAATTGGTGCATAATCTGGGGTCATATCGCATAATCCTGTCCATTGTCTTAATACATTAACATCCTTTAAACAAGGTAATAATTCAAGAACAAATGTTGCTAATTCTTCCAACATATACAAAGTAGATTTTTGACTGTATGTTGGATATGGATCAACTGGCCCCCCCATAACAATTTCCCCTCTATCTGTTTGGTATGCATATGCATGTAGTTTTGGAGATGAAATAGTTGCACTTAATATAGGTTTAAGAGGTTCTGTGACCATTGCTTGTAATGGATAAGTAATAATTGGAAGAGTAACACCAATCAATGACATCACATCAGAACTCCATGCAGCAGTCGCATTAACTACAGTATCTGCGAAAACTTCACCTTTATCTGTATCAATTCCTTTTATAATTGAAGTTGATTTAATAAAACCTTTCACTTCAGTAAAAGGGAATATTTCTACTCCAAGTTTACTTGCAGCTCGTGCATATCCCCAAACTACAGCATCATGCCGAACAGTCCCAGCAGGAGAATGCCATAAAGCTGCTAGAACTGGATGATGTTTACCCTTTCTTAAATCTAAGCGAGGCTCAATTTTTTCTATTTCTTCAGGTTTAATAATTCGACTATCAACACCTAAAGCCTGATTAAACTCAGCCCTCAAATTCAAATTATAAATATCAGATTCAGAATGTCCAAGATCTAATCTCCCCATCTGGTTAAACAAAATATTGAATTTAAATTCTTTAGATAATTGTTCATATAAAAGTAAACTCTCTCGAAAAAATGGTATAGCTTCTACAGTTAAATAATTTGCTCTGATTATAGCTGTACTTCTTGCACTTCCTCCGCCACCTACATATCCTTTATCAAAAACTGCTACGTTAGTAATGCCCATTTTTGCTAAATAATATGCAGTAGCTAAACCATGGACTCCTGCTCCTATAATCACAACATCATAATGTTTTTTCAATTTTTGCATTCCTTAACTATTTAACAGTCCTGTACACCTAAGTAATTTCATTCATAAGTTCAACACCAAAAGGAGTAATTCCAAAATGCTTCCCTGAATGTATCAATTCGTTCCATACAAATAACCCAACATCGCGTGATACAAAAATGTCATAACATGGTTTATTTTGAATATCAATTCTAAATAAATATGCATGAATTTCCATTAAAGAAATCTGAGCAACTGACATATTAGAAAAATGTTTCGTACGAATATCAAATGGACTAACTGCCGCAATGACATCAGATGCCATGGGACCAATCAATCGTATCCCTGTTAATCCTGAGCTTATATCTACAAAATAGACAGATCTGTTAGAACTGGTTTTTATAATTTCCATAAAATTCGTTTTATGTAGTCGATCAACCAATATGAAATATTCATCTTTAGCTAATTCACCTAATATTACGGTGAAATCATAATCAAGTGATTTCATAAATCTAACTTGATTAGTAGATGTAGATATGAATTCAAAATTCAATTGCAGTGTTTCAAGAATATTATCTCCATTAAAAATAATCTTTACATATGAACTGATATCATGGATACCAACGGATTTTTCAACTGCAATGATAGCATCATTAATAAATGGATATTTACTAGGGAGCATCAAACCATTATTTTCAACATAAGTTGCTTGATGTTTTTCATGAAATTCTTGTATTGCGCTGATTCCAATCGGGTTCATAGCTTTAGTTTTTCACCTTGTGGATCATAAAGTGGACTAGTAACAACTCTGGCAGGTAAATTTTCTCCATTAACTCTTATAAAAATAGGTGTATCTTCTTTTGCAAAACTAATCGGCAACGAAACAAGACCAAATCCTTTTCCAAAAACAGGACTATTTCGGGCACTAGTAACTTTACCAATAGGTTTCCCATCCATAATAACGGGATCACCATCATCAGGAATCTTCTGATCTTCCATAATAAAACCAACAAGTAAACTATCTAATCCTTTATTTTTATCAAAAACCAATGCCTGCTTTCCTATAAAATCATCTTTATCAAATTTTACAGCCCATTCTGCGCCACTATTCAATGGCGTACTAAGTATATCGGTATCTTGGTTTGGAATTATATGATGCTTTTCTAATCTCAAAATCCTTTGTGCTTCAACCCCAAAAGGAGTAATATCGAATTCTTTCCCCGCTGAAAGCAAAGCATCCCACATATATTCTCCATATTCTGACGGAAAATGTATTTCCCAACCGACTTCTCCAACAAAACCAACACGTAAAAGTAATACATCAATCTCAGCTACTTTACCTTGGATCGAAGTCATATAGGGAAAACGATTGGTATCCAATTTTATATCAGTCAATTTAGCCAATGTATTTCTGGCATCAGGGCCAGCAATATTGATTGCTGAAAAAGCAGATGTAACATTAGTAATATAAACAGATTGTTTCATACTAACTTTCCACCATTTAAACCATTGTTCAATAGATTCTATTCCAGCAGTTGAAGTCGTTACAAAATAATGCTGATCATTTAACTTAGTTACAGTTCCATCATCCATTATGGTTCCATTATCTGCACATAAAATCCCATAACGAATTTTAGCTTGTTTTAAATTTGAATATCGATGAGTGTATAGTTTGTCTAAAAACATTCCTGAGTCGACACCTTGTATATCCAATTTCCCTAATGTACTAACATCAATAATGCCTACCTTATTTCTAACTGATAATGCTTCTTTCACAGGATCTCCATAATGTAATGGTCTTTGCCACGATCCAATATCCACCATATAAGCATTACTTTTTCTATGCATTCTATCCATAGAAGTCGCATGTGAAACTAAATTAATTGGATTAGCTATTGCACGAAGAGGAACAGGAATTAATGGAGGTCTTCTAGTTGTTAAACCTACAGTATCTACATCAACATTAGTCGCAATACTACAAGCCTTAGCAAATGTATTTTGACACATTTCTCCTTGGCATGGCCCCATTGTAACTGTAGTATATCTTTTCAAAGTCTCTATATCGGAATAACCTTCATGAATTGCCGTTTTCACATCCTTCACTAAAACATCTTCACAGTAACAAATAAAACTTTTCCCTGTTTGTTTTAACTTATTTTCTAAATTCAAATCTTCTTTGAGGCTTGTTTCCTTATTATTCTCTATTAATTGTTCAATCTCTTTCTGCCTGTTTTCTACATGAGGTACTTCAAAACCTGCAAATAATACTGCCTCCATTGCAGCTTTACGTCCAGATAATATATCTAATTCAACACTCTCTGAACCAGAAACTCTTCCTGCATGAAAAACTCCTTTAACTTCTCCTGATGGTATAAATTGGTCAAGTTTTGAATCAAATCGAAATTTAAAGCCTGCTTGCTGTAATAATCCAAAATTACTCTGGAATCCACCACTAATTGCTAATAAATCACATGCTATTCGTTTTGACTTATTAAAATCATCTAACGGCGCAACAATACAACCTTTAATATCACTTCCTCCTACTCCTTTTAATACCGTATATTCAAATAAAATTTCGATTTTCCTGGCTTTTGCTTCATCAAGTAGCTCAATATCTACTTCTATAGATTTTCTCTGATCAACAATAGTAATGTTTTCTACGCCAATATCATTTAAATCTAAAGCTGTTTCATAAATAAAATCACTCGACCCAAAAATAACCGCTCTCTTACAAGGAGTAATTCCATATAAACGAATCAATTTTTGAATAGCGGAACATAACATAATACCAGGTAGATCATTATTTTCAAACGTCGAAGGTAATTCATGAGAACCCGTAGCAAATATAACTGTTTTTGCCCTCAATTTTATAAAAGATTTTTCTTTTAAAATCCCTAAAAGATTATTTTCATAATCCCCAAACACTGAAGCGTTATTCATTACCTGAATTAATTTAGATTTATTAATCTCTGCTGAAAGGAAAGATACTAATTTAGTCGTTATACTCAAATCAAGTTCGGGGATTTTATTAATCTCTGTTGGTCTATTCCATCTCAAATGCCCACCCAAATAGTTTGATTTTTCAACCAATGTGACTTCTGCTCCATATTTTGCTGCTGACAAAGCAGCTGACATGCCTGCTGGGCCTCCACCAATAACTACTACATCACTATGTTTATTAGAATGTTGATATTTACCTTTATCAATAAAAGAGTTTGAAATAGATCCTAATCCCGCAATTCTTCTTATTATTTTTGAAGCAATAGTCCAAAGAATTCTAGGAGTATGGAAGAATTTATAATAAAATCCAACGGGCATTAACCATCCCATTTTGTCAAATATACTGAAAAAGTCAGTATTTAAAGAAGGCCAGGAATTTTGAGAAGTTACAACCATTTCCATTTCTACTGGTTTCTCACAAGCTTTTACATTTGGAACACCATTAACAGTAACCAAACAATTAGGACAATTACCTCCTACACAAAGTAAACCTCTTGGGCGATGATATTTGAAACTTCTACTAAAAACTCTTCGTCCTGAAGCGTATAATGCAGATGCTAAATTATCTCCTTTATATGCATATGTCTTTTTCTCATCAAAAAGAAATTCAATCTTCTTAGAAAGATCAATGTCACTGCCATTTGACCGATTTTTAAAATTACATTTAGCATCTGCATTAACTTTATTTTTCATGTAATATTTCCGAATCACCATATACAGAAGTACTAATAACTGCATTGTTTACAGTATTTCGTTTTGCAATTAGCCAGTTACGACATCCCATAGCATGGTACCACCATTCGGATTGTTCTCCAACTACATTTTTTTTAAAATAATAATAATCAGACCAATCATTTCTATCAGTAGAATTTTCTGGCCTGGCCACCATCTCTCCTCCAAACCTAAATTCATAGACATCACGAACTCCACAATTTGGACAATCTATTAAAAACGCCATAATATATCTCTAAATCAAATCTCTAATTAATCTTTTTAATTACAAAACTAAAAAATAAAGTAATGAGTTTCAACTAAAACATAGTTAAATATCTATCAATTTCCCATTTCGAAACAGTTTTGTGATAATCTTCCCATTCTGCTTCTTTTAATGAAACAAATTCTTTATATATTACCCCTAATGAATCACTAACAACAGAATCTTTTTTTAAATTTTCAATTGCTTGATTTAAATTTTGAGGTAAAATATCTATCCCTCTTTGTTTTATTTCATCCAAAGTCAATTCATATAAATTTCCTTTAAATGGATCGCCTGGATCGATAGAACGCTTGATTCCATCAATACCTGCTGTTACATAAGAAGCAAAAACCAAATAAGGATTACTAGCTGCGGAAACAGTTCTGTCTTCCAAATGTCCTGGACCTGCAGTCCTGATCATTTGTGTCCTGTTATTATCTCCATATGACAAAAATGCAGGAGTCCAAGTATGTCCAGAACTTGTACTTAACAAACCACTACCAATTTGTAATCTTTTATAACAATTAACAGTAGGAGAATTTATTGCACATAAAGCCTGAGCATGCTCTAAAATACCTCCTATGAAATTATATGCCATAGTGGATAAGCCTAAACCTCTAGGATCATCATTATCTAAAAATAAATTTTTACCAGTTTTAGCATCAGCTAAATGAAAGTGAATATGCCCACCACTTCCTGTTTTATCACTAAATGGTTTTGCCATATGAGTAGCAATTGCTCCATATTTTTTTGCATATTGACTACTCATCATTTTAAAAAATGTATATCGGTCAGCCGTTTTTAAAGCATCTGCATAAGTAAAATTCACTTCATATTGACCATTGGCATCCTCATGGTCAGATTGATATGGATCCCAATTTAAACTATCCATCCCGTCCATTAAGTCTCGTAAATAATTACTCACATTAGCTATTCCTTTGAAATCATAACAAGGCTTATCTAGGGTATCTATTTGGTCTGGGTCCCAAGTCTCAATTTCACCTTTGTCATTTTTCATAACTAAAAAGTGTTCTGGTTCTATTCCAACATTAAATACAAAACCTTGGGATTCTAAATCTTTTAATGTCTTTTTTAAATGCTGCCTAGGATCAAACATATATGGCTTATCATCTACAAACAAATCAGCAGCAAACCTAACTATTCCCTGATCCCAAGGAATCACAGTATATGTATCAAGATCAACTCTAGCTAACATATCATGAGAATGTGGCCCTTGACCTAAGCCCATCACAGCAGCACCTGCAAATCCAGCTCCTTCGTCAATTACATCGTCAAAATGACTTACGGGAACCATTTTGACTTTAGCAGCTCCATTTATATCAATAAACTGGACTAATATATATTCGATTTTATCTTCATCAAACTTCTTTTTAAGGACTTCTCTTGTTTCCATTGGTACATATCCTCTCGTTTTTTATATTCAGCTCTGTCCAAAAATCTTATTAGTTCCAACTAAAGGAACTTGAGCCATAGCAGAAGCTTCAATTGTTAGAGCAGCCAAATCTTCCGGTTCAAGACTATGAACATCTCCTTTACCTAAAGATCTTGTAAGTAAAGACATTTCCATAGTCATAGCATTTAGAAAATTTGCTACTCTTTCTGCCCCCTCATCAGGATCTAACCTTTTGGTTAAATTTTCATCTTGAGTTGCTATGCCAACTGGACATTTTCCTGTATGACAATGGCTACATTCTCCAGCTGGAACTCCCATTTCTTTCATAAAATTTGAACCTGGTATTTCTCTATTACAATTCAACGCAATCAAAGCAGACAAACCTATAGCAACAGCATCAGCTCCTAACGCCAATGCTTTTGCAGCATCTGCCCCACTACGAATTCCACCCGAAGCAATCAAATGAACTTTGCCATTTAAGCCAATCTCTCTCAAAGCTTCTCTTGCTAAAACAATTGCTGGTACAGTAGGTATACCAGAATGATCTAAAAGAATTTCAGAAGATGCTCCGGTACCAGCAAGCATACTATCTACAACAATAGCATCTGCTCCTGCTTTAGCAGCTAATTTCACATCATCAGAAACTCTACATGCTCCTAATTTAACATGAATTGGAACTGTCCAATTTGTAGCTTCTCTTAACTGTTCAATTTTCATAGCTAAATCATCAGGTCCAAGCCAATCTGGATGTCTCGCTGGACTTCTTTGATCTATACCTTTAGGTAAATCTCTCATTTCAGAAATATTATCTAAAACTTTAATTCCCATTAACATGCCACCAGTACCAGGTTTAGCTCCTTGTCCAACAACAATTTCAATAGCCTGTGCTTTTTTCAAATGATGTGGATTAAATCCATACCTACTAGGTAAAACCTGGTAAATTAATTTATTAGATGCTTTTCTTTCTGAAGGTAACATTCCACCATCGCCTGTACAACTAGCAGTCCCTACCAAACTTGCAGCTTTTCCTAAAGCAGTTTTTGCATTTACAGATAAGGCTCCATAACTCATCCCAGTTATATAAATCGGTGTATCTAATATTAAAGGGTTTTTCGCATTTAAAGAGCCAATGACTGTTTGGGTATTACATTGTTCTTTATATCCTTCCAACGGGAATCTAGTTAACCCTGTTGAAAGAAATGTTAAATCATCAAAATGAGTAACATCTTGAAAACTACTAAACCCACGGATTCTATAGCGACCAAGATCAGACTTTGCATGTATATCTTGTATTACCCAAGGTGAAAAAATTTGACTTGTTCTTCGTACCATATTAATACCAACCTAAATTGCTGATTTTTCTAATCTCTCTAATTTATCAAAATGATATAATTTTTTTTCTGATATTATTTTTTTAAACTTGTATGAGCCTGCAATGTTGTTCTTTTTCAATTTTTTGTCAATTACACTCAATTCTGTCTGTGTAGGATTTGCAATTTTTGCATCATTCCCCAATGAAGTAATTTTACCTCCAACATAAATTACTCCTTCATACATAGAATCTCCAACTGCATCACCAACATCTCCACATACAATTATTGTCCCCTTTTGCATCATAAACCCAGTAAGAAATCCTGCATTTCCTTTGATGATAAGGGTTCCACCTTTCATAGATATACCTGCCCTAGCACCAGCATTTCTACCTACAAATATTTCTCCCCCTCTCATACTTGCTCCAACTGAAGCACCCGCATCTTTAGACAATCTTATAACTCCGTTCATAAGATTCTCTCCAAGGGCCCATCCAGAATTACCTTCTATACAAACAGTTGGCCCATCTAATAAACTTGCACAATAATATCCCAAACTTCCTTCAACTGTAATTTGACATTTTTTTAATATACCTACTACTACATTGTGTCTAGCTCTTGGATTAATGATTTTAACATCTTGGTTATCTTCTACTAATGCATTTAATTTAATATTCAGTTCTCGTGTTGAAAGTTGAGCTGCATCTATACTAACCACGTCATACACTCCTTTTCTTGAGGCTCAAATCTATCAATTTCTTCTTCGAATACACTCCTTAAAGCCGTTTCTTCTGAAGCAATAGCTACTCTATTTTCAGTCTCCATAATCACCAAAGGTTTAGCAGACCAACGATCTTTTGCATAACCAATAGCATCAGCAGTAGAAACTAGATACGTAAAGGTTCCATCTAAAACATCTAATGATTCATTGATAGCTTTATCCAGACTTAGCCCAGATGCAAGTCTTTCAGCAAGAAATACTGATATTATTTCTGAATCATTTCCTGTCTGGAATCTATACCCCATATCTTGATATTTTCTTCTAAGAGTATGATAGTTTGTTAACTGTCCGTTATGTACAACAGAAATATCTGGAAATGGATATGCCCAAAATGGATGCGCATGACTAATATCAATTTTACTCTCAGTTGCCATCCTCACATGTCCTATACCATGAGTTCCTTTTATATCACGAATCAAATGAGAGTTATTCAAAGAAGCAGCATTTCCAATATCTTTAACTATCTCAGAATTAGTTCCAATTGAATCTACTTTAACTTCTTCAATAAGTGTAATATTATTAGCTAACTCAGATATTTCCCCCTCATAATTAATACAAATTTTCCCGAATCCTTTTTCAAAGGATGAATATTTAATTACTGCACCAAGTTTAGATATTGTTTGCAAGAGTAAATCTGAAATTGATGATTTTTTATTATCTACTCTACACCTAATTATGTAATCTTCCTGAGTATCCAATCCTGATATTGTAACGCCAGTAGAATCTTTGCCTCGATGTTCCAAAGCAGTCAGCATTTTTATCAAATCTCCGCCAACAGGAGCCAATCCTAATTCTTTAGTATTTTTATAAATTATTCCAATTACGCCACACACAACAAAAATCTCCGCATACTAGATATAAAGTATATCAATATACTATATAACAAATTGATCAACAAAAGAATCAAATACATTTGTCTAGCTACAATAGATTAGAAAGAACCTAAAAGCTTGTTTTTAATGGGTCTTTAGGCGTCTTGCAAATGAGGGTAATTCTCAACGACGTGAAGGTTCATACGACGAATCTGCTCAGGCATACCATCTCGAACATCACGCCTCATAAGGGCCTGTGGCATTCCCAAGCCGTGAACCGGGTCAACCCACTGAGGATAATATGGAGTGATTACCCCAACACGCTGCTGGTCCTTAGTGACGTTGGCTCCAGCGCGATGCCACATGGCACCATGGAACAACACGCCCGAACCGGCAGTACCTTCTGCTATCTTCAGGCGCCCAGAAGGATCGCCACCCTCAATCTCTTCACGCAACAAACGTACCCGGTCGTTCATGAAACACGGGTTACCACTGTCATCAAGCCACATGTTTGGCACATCAAGACGATGACTCATAGGCAAAAATTGTGTTCCACCGTTATCCTGAGTAAAGTCGGTTAGCATCCAATTGATACTTAACACGAAACAGACGTTGCGTGGCACTGGCAGCTTCTGCTGAGCAAACCATCCCATAGGAACATCGGCATGAAGCGGGCCCATAGGGACACCCGGTTGTCTCCAAACCACACCCGAACCACCCATCTGATATCCCTCACCAAGGGTATAGTGTGCCAATTCAAGTACCACGGGGTTTATCGCCAACGGAAGAAAGAATTCATATTCTTCCGGGTTCAGGTAATTATAGACACATGGGAGACCATGGTAGCCTTTGCCATCCGAATCCCCATGTTGCAGAGAAAGCTCCTTTAGTCGCTCGCCCATAGCTAGCGCGTCTGCACGAGGAATCAGATTCGGTAAAAGCACGTAGCCGTACTCATCCAACTGAAGTTTTGCCTTATTTAGATCAATCTCAGATGCCTTCTCTAAATCCATGCCACACCTCTATAATTACATCCCTCTTGTATTGGACATAAAATTAAC
>PBMB01000026.1 GCA_002722455.1 Chloroflexota bacterium | reverse complement strand
TTAAATAGATATAAATCCTTTTTATAAAGAAATAGAAGAACTTGGTGGAGCTGGGGGGACTCGAACCCCCTACCTCTTCAATGCCATTGAAGCGCTCTCCCGGATGAGCTACAGCCCCAGAAATATATCCTTGATTGAAATAAGTTAGGAGAAAATCAGGTACTGTAATTTTGTTGATTTTAGAGAATATATTATAAGGAAATGTTTTTAGTGATTATTTCCTTAAATAGCACATTCTCCTTCACCACGTTCTAATTTATATATTATTGTTTTGTCCCAATCTATATAAGTATCGATGGTTTCACGATTTAATTCACCAACTTCTTTAACTGAAGATTGTTGAAGAATTGGTTCTAGTGTCGATACTCCAACACGTGATACGAAAGCTCCAAATTCCTCCTCATCATTTCTATTTTCTTTATAAAAATCTATGATTTTCTCAAGCATTTCAGGAACTAATTTTGCTGGAATTTTAGTTTTAAGTCGTTGGCCAAGTTGTGGATTTCCTGGTGCATAACTTCCTGCTACAAAAAATTCATATGCTGGTATCTGACCGCTTGCACCTCTTCCCGCAGCACCATGCATACCTATATCAGCGATATGATGTTGTCCGCAACCATTAGGGCAACCACTCATTTTGACATGCATTTTATTAACAAGAGCATCACCAGAATCAATTTCTTTTAGTTTTTCGGTAACAGCTCTACCTAGGCCCATTGAGGAAGTAATTCCTAGTTTACAGCTATCAGTACCAGGGCAAGAAACAACATCTGTAATTCGGTGAGCTTCGCTTTCTGCAAATCCAATATTTTTTAATTCTAGCCATAAATCGTATAGTTTTGTTGTGGGTACCCATCTGATGACTAAGTTTTGTTGGTGACTAAGACGACATCTAGCATTAGAATATTTTCTTGTTAAGTCAGCAAGTTGATAAAATTGTTTGGAATTAATATCCCCAAGAGGTAATTTTACAGTAACCACCATATATTCAGATTGTTTTTGAGTTTGAACATTTGTAGATAGCCAACGTTCAAATTGAGAAGCATCTCCATTTGGAGATTGAGTAGATTCATTAGGTATTTTAGGCGCATCTGCCTCTTCATCATCAATAAATAATAAAGAAGTTGGGTCAAAGGATTTTTGCGCCCATTCCTTTTGTAATTCTTCTTCAACCATTTCTCTAAATTCATCTATTCCTATTCTGGCAATTAGGAATTTAATACGTGCTTTCATTCGATTTTTCCGTAGTTCATCAGATCTATGGAATATACGTAACACGGCTTCAGTAATTTTCAGATAATTATTTAAATCAACAAATTCATATAGAGTAGGTGCTAATTTAGGCATAATAGAGGTTCCTCCCCCTACCACCATTTTGAATCCATGCTCACCATTTTTTATTACGGGAAGAAAGCCAATATCATGAATGGATGTTATGGCACAATCTGATTCACAACCAGAAAAAGCAGTTTTAATTTTACGGGGTAAGGCTTGAGTAAATTGGTGACGTAAGAAATATCGAGCATAGGCTCCAGCATATGGTGTAACGTCAAAAGGCTCTTTTTCACAAACTCCTGCAAGTGGACATCCTGTAACATTACGTACTGTATTACCACATGCTTCACGAGTAGATAAGCCGGCATCACCAAGTATTTCCATTAATTTTGGAGTATCTTGTATAGGTACATGATGATACTGAATATTTTCTCTGGTTGTAACATGTCCTTTACCTAAAGGTGCATATTTTTCAGCAACTTCACCAAGTGCTTCAAGCTGTATAGCTGAAAGTCCTCCAAATGGTGCTTTGACTCTAACCATTTGTGCATCAGGTTGTCTTTGACCATAAACCCCTTGTTTGAGTCTAAATGCCTGAAAGGCAATTTCATCCCATTTACCTTCTTTGAATTTTTTTACTTGAGCATCGAAATCTTGTATTTCTTCTGTTCTAATTTCTATGACACTAGAGCTATCATTATTATCATTTGGTTTTGCCATTACTTATACCTCGTATTTTGTCAGATTTATTTAAAGATAATGAATTACTGTATAAGTAATAATTCATTTAAATTTCTATAAAATTGCCTTACAATGAGAATATTAATTATAGCATTATATATCAATCGTAATTTCATATCTATCTAGTAAAGTAAGCGTTTATGACTTTTAGATATCTACAGAAATCTTTGAATTTGCGAACAATAGTTGCAATTTTGTTTGTGATCATAACTATATTTGTTTCAATTATATCTGCTTATGTAGGTTTAAGAGATACAGAGTCTTCATTTGTTTTAATTGAATGGATGTGGGTATTTTCATCCAATTTAGGGAATTTTGTTTCGAAAGGTAGTTCTTTCTTACCGTTAGGACTAGCTTTTTGGGCAGGAATAGCAGCAGCTTTTAATCCATGTGGTTTTCCTTTGCTCCCTACATATCTATTAATGTATTTACGTACCGTAGAAAATTCTGATAATACTTCTTTGATTCATAGATTATTCCATGCCTGTTTATTGGGTATTATCATGAGTGCTGGGTGTATAGTTTTATTTTTAGCTGTCGGAATAGCTCTAGGTGTAGGAGTTCACTTCATAGTTGACTACCTAGATTTTGTAATATTTATCATTGGATTGATTATGTGTATTTTGGGTGGTTGGATGATTATTAGAGGACAATTGTATTTTAAATCAGTCCAACGAAGCTCTAATTACATTACTTCTTTGAATGTTTCTGGTAACTTGAATTATTTCCTTTGGGGTTTAGGATATGGTTTAGTTTCATTAGGTTGTACATTGCCAGTGTTTTTAGCAGTTAGTGGTATTTCTTTTATTTCAAGCAGTATTACTCATGTGATATTACAATTTCTATTATATGGATTAGGAATGTCTTTAGTTGTAATCATAATGATGATTTTTATTTCTATAACTAGAGAAGCTACTAGTAGAATTCGGATTTTAGTACCATATGTGATTTACGTAGGTCCGGTTCTAATGGTACTTACTGGTGGTTATTTAATATATTACTGGATAACGGTTAGTGAATTACTATCTTAAGTAATTATTATATTTACAAGTTATTTTTCAACTTGATTAGTTAAAATGCCAAGATGTTCGATTTCAACTTCAATTTTATCTCCAGGATGAAGTTGTGCAGGCTCTCCTGGTGTCCCGGTAAAAATCAAGTCACCTTCCTCAAGAGTCATAAAAGAACTTATAAATGCAATGATCTTTGAAACACTGTGAATTAGATGTTTCGTATTACTGTTTTGAACTATTTTATCGTTTACTCTACATTGAATATCTAGTGAATCTGGATCTATCCCCGTAGTAATATATGGTCCAATTGGAGCAAATGTATCAGAAGATTTTGCACGAGTCCATTGCAAATCATTTTTTTGCCAGTCACGTGCACTTACGTCATTACCACATGTATATCCAAAAATATAATCTTTTGCATTTTTTGCTGAAACATTTTTACATGTTTTCCCTATGATGACTACTAATTCTGCTTCCTCTTCAACTTGTGTTGCTCCCTCAGGTAAGATAATTGAAGAATTATGAGCAATAATAGCTGAAGGAGTAACTAAGAAAGGCTCTGGATGTTTAGGCTCTGGCTTTTCTCCGATGTGGTTTAGATGATCTCGATAATTTAATCCTATACAAATAATCTTTCCAGGTATTAAAGGAGGAAGTATATCCACTTCAGAAAATGAGCTTATTTCTGATGTTAAATCGTAATTTTCAAAAGGAGTACTACTTATATGATGAATCTTGGAGTTTTCAATTATTCCATAATAGATTGTTTTGTTTTTTGAAAATCTAACATACTGTTTCATTTTTATGAATACCTCTATTTATCTCGAATTTAGCTAAATATGTTTTATTATTATAAAATTGATATAAGTTAAATTACAAATTTTTATGATATTTAGTTTCATTAAAGGGGTAAAGATCTTGGGATAGCGTTACAAGTGACTAATCTGAGTAAAGGTTATGGTTTTTCTAAAGCACTTTCAGAGGTAAATTTCGATATACATTGGGGAGAATCTTTAGCAGTTTTAGGTCCTAATGGTTCGGGTAAGACAACATTAATAAAAATGTTGGCGATGCTGGTAAAAGAAGATGCTGGTGAAATAATCATTAGTGGGAATGATTCTAAATTATCTAAATTTGAAATCTGGAATAAAATTGGTGTAGTTTTACACCAAGACCTCTTATATTCTCATATGACGGTAGAAGAGAATTTACGTTTTTTTGCCAGGATGTTTAATTTAAAAAATGTTGATTCAAGGGTAAGGGAACTCGCTAAATTATTAGACTTGAGGCAAAAATTATCTGATAAAGTGGGTATTCTTTCGCATGGATATAGAAGACGAGTATCTATTGCTAGATCAATAGTGCATGACCCACCCATTTTTTTGATGGACGAACCTGAATCTGGATTAGATAATATTTCACAAGAATTGTTAGAAGGTATTATTGATCAAAAAATAAAAAAGGATGGTGCAGTTCTAGCAACAACTCATATTATTGATCGAGTTCCTATATGGGCATCAAAAATAATTTTTTTAAATACAGGGAAAATAGTTAAAAAGGAAAATATTAATGGAGCCTCTGCATTAGATATAAAAAAATCGTATGCGGATTTATTTGAGGATTAGATGAAACAATTTATTTCTACTGTTTTTCTTTTATTTAAGAAGGACTTGTTAATTGATTATCGAAGAAAAGATTTATTTTTTAGTTTACTGTTTTTTTCATTACTAGTAATTTTTATCTTTGATTATATTTTAGGAGGTTCCAGTAGTGTTTTACTTTCTATAGTCCCAGCACTTTTTTGGATTGCTGTAATGCTAGGAGCGACATTAGGGATATCCCGTGCGCTTTCTTTAGAAATACAAAATGGAGCGTTTTATGGAGTGCTTCTTACTCCTGTTTCTAGGGAATCAATTTTTTTAGCAAAAGTAATATCCATGGTAGTTTTAATGACTTTTATGGAGTTGATATTAATTTTAGCAATGGTTATATTATTTGATTTTTGGTTTTTCAATATATTTTATTTTCTGGGTGGAATATTACTGACGACAGTTGGATTAGCTACAGTTGGTGTTTTTATAGCATATATTTCTGGAAATACTACTGTGGCCGAAGTAATGATGCCTTTACTCTTTTTCCCTATAATACTTCCCTTGATAGTTGGAGGTGTGGAAATTATGGACTTTGCTCTTTGGGGTGGGGATGTTGTGGCAATGTATAAGTGGTTAGGGTTTGTGTTTGTTTTTGATATGTTGTTTATAACAGTATGTTCATTTAGCTTTGGATTGATAGTTAGGGAATAATTGAGTAAAATTAAATCAGGATATTTATTTTTATTATTTATATCCTTATTAGTGTGACTATATCTGAAAAGTTTTGTTTCTTGATATTGCAGGAGAATTTATTTGAAAAAAAAAGATTTTGTAGTTAGGTTTGCAGGTGAAGGCGGACAGGGATTCTTATCTGCCGCTCAGGGTTTTGCGAGTGCCAATACTACAGCTGGATATCATAGTCAGACTTTTGCAACATTTCCTTCACAAATTACTGGTGGTCCTACATGGATGCAGGCACGTATTGCTACGTATCCAATACATACTAGAGGGGACGAGCTAGATGTACTAGTAGTTTTTAATGAAGAAGCATTCCAAAATCATAAGGGTGAGTTACATAAAAATGGAGTAGTCTTGTATGATTCAGAAAAATTAGAAGTTTCAGAAAATATGAGAAAGTTGGGTTTGCCTTTTGAAAAACTAGGAAAGTCAACAGGAAATGCCCGTGCCGCCAATATGGTGATGCTCGGTGCTCTAGCTACTTTAGTTAATCTTCCACTTGATATATTAGAAGAATTTATTCGTAGAAGATGGGGGGATGTATCTAGATATGGAGAAACTATTGTACCTGCTAATATTAAGGCCTTAGAATTAGGTAAAGAAGAAGCTCTTAAAAGTTCTTTTAGTGTTGGGGAGTTAGAATTACCCACAAAGTCTAAGCATGATCAAATTTTATTGAATGGTAATGAAGCAATTGCTTTGGGTGCGATCCATGCTGGAGTAAATTTTTTTGTTGGATATCCGATTTCACCAGCGACATCAATTTTAGTTTGGATGCAGAAAAATTTAGTTGGTGAAGGGAAATTTGTTTATCAAGCAAGTTCTGAGATTGAAGCTATCACTGCTTTATTAGGAGCAGGGTATAGTGGAGCAAAAGCTATGACATCAACTGCTGGTCCTGGATTTTCTTTGATGAGTGAAGGATTGGGTATGGGATGGATTGCTGAAATACCATTAGTAATTGTAGATGTTCAACGTGGCGGTCCTGCTACAGGATTACCTACAAAAACAGAACAATCTGATTTTTTAAGTGCACTTAATCCTGCTCATGGCGATGTTATGCTACCTGTCATAGCACCTGGAACTGTTGAAGAATGTTTTTACGCTACTATCGCAGCTTTTAATTGGGCTGAAACATACCAAGGTCCTGTAATTTTATTGAGTGAACATTCTTTATCAGAGAGGCAACAAAATATTATCAGACCTGATTTATCTAAAATAAAGGTAGAAAATAGAAATATTTTTTCTGGAGAGGGTGAGTATCAGAGATACCAGTCTGACAATGTTTCCCCCATGCCAATCCCTGGATCTGCCGGAAGTTATGTGGCTAATGCTAGTGAGCATGATGGAGTAGGTGATACAACTCATTTACCTCATAGGCATGTTGAAATGACAAATCGTCGATTTAGTAAATTATCCTTATTACAAGATGGTTCGTATGAGTCCGAAAACTTAGATTCAGGTACTGTCATATTACCTTGGGGTGGAAGTAAAGGCTCTGGACGTGAAGCATATGATCGACTTATTAGAGAAGGATATTCTGTTGGGTGGGCATATACTATGTTTTTACATCCATTACCACCAGATTTGCTTAGTGTTCTCAAAGATCAGGATCTTGTATTAGTTCCTGAATTAAATTATTTAGGGCAATTTTCCTCTTACCTTAGAGCATTAGGGATAAATGCTCATTCAATAACACAATATACTGGGTTACCTTTTAAGGTAGGAGACTTAGTTGAGATGATAAAAGAAAAATTAGATAGTTAAACACAGATTTTTATAGGAGGGCTTAAGTATTAATTATGAGCAAAAAAAATCCGGAATATGATTTTAAATGGTGTCCGGGTTGTGGTGATTTTGGAGTTAGACGAGCATTAGAACAATCTTTAAATAAAAGAATTGTGGATTTAGAAGAACCAATTGAAAACACGGTAGTTGTAGCAGGAATTGGTTGTTCTGGTAATTTAGTTCATTTACTTGAAGGTGTTCAACCATATGGTATACATGGTTTACACGGGAGATCATTACCGATATCTTTTGGTGTAAAGATGTCTAGGCCAGAACTTAATGTAGTAGTTGTTGCCGGTGATGGTGATTTTTTAAGTATTGGCATGGAGCATATTGGTCCTCAAGCACAGAGAAATTTGAATGTTTGTGTTGTAGTTATGGATAATGCTGTTTATGGATTAACTAAAGGTCAGAGTTCTCCTACTAGCGATTTAGGAATGATTACAAGTTCTACTCCTTATGGAAAGATTGAAACAGGTTTAAATCCATTAAGGCTATATTTAACCTTGGGAGTTTCATTCATAGCATCAGCGATGTCTAGTAAAATAAAAGATTTAGCCGATTTAATCTATCGAGGTATGGAACATCCAGGATTTGCTATCGTACATGTTCAATCTCCTTGTACTGTTTATAATGATACATATGAAGTTTTAAAGGGCAATGCAAAGAAAGGAATAGCTCCAATTGCTTGGAATATTCCTGATGACCATGATGTAACTAATTGGCAAGCTGGAGTTAATTTATTAGACAATGGAGGTATTCCTATTGGATTGCTGTATAGTTCGAAAGAACGAGTGACTTTGGATGATAAGATTCAGTCAGAAAAATTACCAGTGCCTGATATGGAAAAATTATTTAATACGTATCAAGTTTAAGATACATTGAGAATGGATGTAACATGAAATCAGCTGTGTTGTATGAGTATGGTAAAGATTTATCTGTTGAACAGGTTAGTATAGGAGAGCCAGGAATAGGAGAAGTCTTAGTTAAAATGAAGGCTTCAGGTGTTTGTCATTCTGACTATCATGTAATTAAAGGTGACTATCCCCATATCCCATTACCTAATATCTTAGGTCATGAGGGAGCTGGAATAGTTGAACAGGTTGGTAAAGGCGTTGATAACATAAACGAAGGTGATCATGTGATATTAACATGGAAGCCGGGTTGTGGAAGGTGTGAAATGTGTCAGCAAGGCTGGATTAGTGTTTGTGATAATTTTATGCCTAGTATCCAAGTTGATCCTGTTTCTGAAATTTCTGGAAAGAATTTAAATAAGATGGTTGGACTTGGAACATTTGCTGAATTTAGTATTGTTCCACAATCGTCTATAGTTAAGATTGAGAAAGATATTCCATTTCCTCAAGCTGCTTTAATTGGATGTGGTGTCACAACTGGAGTATGTGCTGTAACAAATTCTGCAAATGTACGTCCAGGAACATCAGTAGCAGTATTTGGTTGTGGAGGTGTTGGGTTGAATGTAATCCAGGGTGCACGTATTGCTAGTGCAACTACAATTATAGCTGTAGATATATTAGATAATAAACTTGAACTTGCTCGTAATTTTGGTGCGACACATACTGTTAATGCTTCTCAAGTAGATCCGGTTGATGAGATAATAAAAATAACAGATGGAGAAGGTGCTCATTATGCATTTGAGGCTATAGGATTAATTCCTGGACCTTTTGAGCAAAGCGTTATGTGTACTAGAAAAAGAGGAATAACTGTGTGGTTAGGTGCAGCTCCTTTTGAAACAAATGTTAGTTTGGATGCGCGAGCTCTTTTTACTGAACGTACTATTAAAGGAGCTTATTATGGTAGTTCTCGACCGCATATAGATTTTCACAGGATGATTGATTTATATAAGAATAATTTATTAAAAATAGATGAACTTATATCTAATGAATGTTCTATAGATGATATTAATCATGCTTTCAATTTACTGAAAGAAGGACAAGTAGCTCGCAGCGTAATTGTATATGATTGATTTTCTAAGTATTTAACTGTTGACAAATTCTTCATATAGCAAAATAATGCATTTATGGAATTCGTAAAGTTAAAAATTTGTGAGCAAATAGCATATATAACTTTGAATCGATCTAAAGTGTATAATGCTATAAATTCTGAAATGGTTAATCAATTTTCTTCTTGTATAGAAAAAATTGCAAATAATAGTACTGTTCGCGTAGTTATTACAAGAGGTGAGGGGGGGAATTTGTCTGCAGGCAGTGATTTGAAACAAATAGCAAATCTCTCTTTTAATGAAGCAGGATTGATTGAGAAACTGCATGCTGATGTTTTCAGATCGTTAGATAAAATACGTCCAATTACTATTGCAGTTTTAGAAGGATATACATTAGGTGGTGGTTTAGGTTTATCTTTGTACCATGATTTTCGCATTGCAACTCAAAATGCAATTATAGGTTTGCCTGAAGTAGAATTGGGATGGACTCCACCCTGGGCATTGGGTAGATTAGTAGATATTGTAGGGTTTTCAAAAGCAAGATGGCTTACTTTGTCATCTTCCAAGATTAGTGGAGTTGAAGCTGAGAAAATTGGACTGGTAGATATTATTTCTTCAGATAAAGACATTGATGAAAATATAGATAACATAGCGAATCGGTTTGCAGGTTTATCTATGGAAGCCATTGTTGCTACAAAACAGTTTTTTCATCAAATGTCTGAGGGGAATAAATCGAAAGAATGGGATGATTTAGCCCAAAAAAAATTTGAAAACTGTTTTTCTGATGAATCTCATATTCACAATATTTTAAAAAAATATAGATCTTAACAAAATTTTTTGGTTTCTTTAGGTAGTTTAGGATATGGATTTAATTACGAATAGAGTGTTGTATAAAATATTCGAGGAATATGCCCTTAAACAAGGTGAAAAAGATTTTTTGCTTTTTGAAAAAGATCCTAATCAAATTGTTAAATGGACTTATTCTGAATTTTTGAATGATGTTAAAAGAGTCATACTTTATTTAACTGATATTGGAATTATCAAAGGTGAAGTAATAACTATACATATGGAGAATAATCCAGTTCATATATTATTTGAGTTAGCAGCTTCTTATATGGGAGTAATTGTATTACCAACAGATCCATCATGTACGAAATATGAATTGGAGTATTTTATTACCCATTCTGAGTCAAAAATGGTTGTTGTTGAACCTTCAAAAATTTGTTTAGTGGAAAAATTAAGCAAAAAAATTAATATTCGAACTATTACATTGGCATTTAATTCTAATATTAATCAGAAATCTAAATATTTTGTAATAGATGATGATTTAAAAAAATATAATCCTTCGTCTTTAGATATTATGAATGAGCAAGAACATACTTCAATAGTTATGTATTTATATACCTCTGGAACAACATCGAACCCAAAAGCTGTAATGATTTCCAATGCTGTTATAGAATATGGAGCTCGAGTTCTTTCTAAACACACTAATCTTGTTAAAGATGATAGGCATTTGATTTCTTTACC
Organism: Chloroflexota bacterium; assembly: GCA_002722455.1. Taxonomy (GTDB): domain Bacteria; phylum Chloroflexota; class Dehalococcoidia; order Lucifugimonadales. The sequence goes on along the minus strand of PBMB01000026.1, from coordinate 42,321 downwards.
ACTATTTCATGCGGCTGCACAATTCCATGCATTATGGCCTTCTATTGTTTCAGGAGCTTCAATTGTTTTAACACCTCGATTTAGTGCAAGTCGGTTTTTTGAACAAGCTTATAAATATAATGTTTCTGTAGCTGCGCTTTTTGGTGCTCCATTGAGATTTCTATTAAATCAACCAAAACGAGATTTTGACAATATGCATAATTTGCGTAATATTACGTTTGCTCAAAGTTTAACTGATTCTATGTATAAGGAATGGAAGAATCGTTTTAAGGTTCCATTACAGCAATTATGGGGAATGACAGAGACAGTTGGATTACCAATAATGAGTCCTATTTCTTTGGAGAATAGAAATTTGAAAGCTATGGGCAAATCTGTGATTGGATATGAATGTAGAATAATTAGTGAAGAAGATGAAAATCTTTCATGGGCTTCTGAAGGACAGTTAATTGTTAAATGTATTCCAGGGTTAACTGCAATGTCTGGATATTATAAAGAAATAAAAAAAACCAAAGAAATTTTTCGGGAAATTGATGATTCAATATGGTTATTTTCAGGAGATACGGTTTCCGTTGACACAGAAGGATTTTTTTATTTTCTAGATCGTGGTAAAGATTTAATAAAACGTGGTGGTGAAAATATTTCAACTATTCAGGTTGAATCGATAATTATGGAAATACCTGATGTGATAGATGTATGTGTGACTAGTACCTTGGATTCGTTTAGAGATGAAAAAGTTGTGGCAGCAGTAGTATTGAAAGAAAATTCAAATATTACTTCTGAAATAATAAAAGATTATTGTAATAAGAAATTAAGCTCTTTTAAAGTTCCATCTGAAATTATTTTTGTAAAGGCATTACCTAGAACATCTGTAGGTAAAATTCAGAAAGAAAAAGTAAAGAAGTTTTTTAATTAATTTGTTCTGGGGTCTATTGGAACTTTATTAAAAATATTTAATTCTTGTTCTATGATATGGGCTGCAGATAATAGTGAAGCTTCTGAATTCCATTTAGACATGATTTGTAATCCTACGGGGAGATTATTTGAAGTAAATCCACAAGGAATAGAAATAACTGGACATGCTGTAAGGCTAAGAGCAGATGCGAGAATTAATGATTGAATGTAATTATCTAATTTTTTACCATTTATTTCTGAAATATATCGTTTGTTAACATCATATGGTGGAAGAATTACAGTTGGACAAATAAATAAGTCAAATGATTTAAAAAATGAGATTAATTTATTAACCAGTTGTCCCCTTTTTATTTCTGCGTCTGCAATCTGAGCACTTGTTAGTGAAAGACCTTCATTAATATTCCATACTATTTCTGGTTTTAGTATATCTACATGAGATTTTGGTAAAGATTTAAACGATGCTACATAATTTACAGCTCGAAGGGTTTCGAAGATTTTTTCAGCATGAGAAAAATCAATATCAGACTCTTGTAATTCTATACCCATATTACTTAGTTTTTTGATAGTGTTAGTGAAAACCTGTTCAATTTCTTTTGATATTGGGGTAATTCCTAGGTTATGAGAAAATGCGATACGTTTGGGTAGTTTTGGATTATCGATTGCATTTAAAAATGAAGTATGATTATGGGATAAAGTTGACGGAGCAAAAATATTATTTTTAGACAGTGTATCTAAAAACAATGCAATATCTTCTACTTTTCTAGCTAATGGACCATCAACTGATAGATTATCGAAAGGTAAGGTTTTTGGTCCATTGTGTACTAGTCCAGGTGTAGGTCGTAATCCTACTATAGAACAATAACTAGCAGGCTGCCGTAAGCTGCCGCCCAGATCACTACCAGTTGCAAGCCAAACTTGGCCAGCAGCAAGAGCTGCCGCTGAACCGCCAGAAGATCCTCCGGCGCATAGATTAGTATTCCATGGGTTTCTTGTTTTCCCAAAAACTTCATTAAAGGTATTACCTCCAGCACCGAATTCTGGTGTATTTGATTTTCCAAGTATAATTCCGTAATTTTTTTCTATTGTTTTTACAATTTCAGCTGATTTTTTTGGTATATGGTCAGCAAAAATTTTAGACCCCATTGTTGTACGGACACCTTTTACGTTGGTCAAGTCTTTAATTACAAGGGGGATTCCGTAAAGAAATCCAATTGGAACATTTGGTTTTTTAGTATCAGTTGTAGATTTCATCTTATTGATTTGATTTTCTGCGCGGTCGATACATAGAGTAGGAATAGAATTAATATATGGATTAGTTTCTTTGATTCTAAGTAATGCAGCATTTAAAAGATCGTAGGGAGTTATTTCTCCTGATCTTAATAGATTAAACACTTGTCTTGCTGAAAATTTGATTAAATCATCCATGATAATAGTATTTGGTATAATTTATATATATGCTAATTTAATTTGGTATCCTTCACAAGTCGTAGTGAATTTAAGGGGGTGAATTTATGCAATCTGTTAATAGAATATACTGGACTGATACTGCTAAACCTGAAATATCCTATTTTGATGTTAGTAATAGTAGTGTCCATTCTTGTGTTAATCAAGGTTTAGGGTCGCCCTTAGGGATTGCTGTAGATTCTTTAGGTGGGAAAATATACTGGACTGACTATGGTACACATACAGTACAGAGGGCAGACTTAGATGGCTCTAATATAGAGATCCTTGTAGAAAATTTACCAATGCCTAGACATATCGCAATAGATTCTTTAGGTGGAAAAATATACTGGACTGATTCAAGTGCTAACATGGTTCAATCTGCGAATATGGATGGTACAGAGGTTAAAAATATTGTTGAGGGAATTCCTGGCGCTGGTATTGCGGTTGATATAAAAGGAAACAAGATATATTGGGCGGATTGTTTTAAATTAAAGGGTAATTATCGAGTTGATTTAGATGGTTCGAATTTGGAGATTATTAATAAGAATTTGCAGTTACAAGTTGGTGTAGCAATAAATCCTATTACCAATAAGATATATTGGGCAGATTCTGAATCAGACAAGATACAATGTTCGAATTTTGATGGAACTGATGTCGAAGATATAGTATTAGGAGGTGGAGCTCCTAGATGTATTGCAATAGATTCAGAAAATGAAAAGATTTATTGGACAGGATTAGAGTTAGATGTGATATATTGTTCAAATATAGACGGATCAGAAATAAAAGATGTCGTGGTTAATTACGGTGAACCTCGTGGCATTGGGTTATATTATGCATAAAATGTTTTTTAAATTTGGAGGAATTAAATGAAAGAAAAGAAAAAATACTCATGGTGGGATAATTTGGATCCATTTGTACGTAATTTTTTATTGGCCATAGTTATTCTTACGATAGTTATTATAGTAGTTATTGTATTTTTAACTCTTTCTTTGCCTGAGACTGGATATTAAATTATAACTGATAATAAAATCAATCTATTGTTTTTAAGTTGAATTGATGAAATTTTTTGGAGTTTATTTTTATGGATGATTTAGTAAATCAGACTAAATTAATTCAATTACGTATGTCAGATTTATTGGTGGGGCTTTGACGTAAAAGGAAAAGAATCTGAAATTAATACATTAACTCATGAATCTATGGACGCTGAGTTTTGGTCCGATACCCGCCTAGCTCAAACAAAAATGAGAAAACTATCTAATTTAAAAAAAGATGTTTCTTATTTACGTGAATTGGAACGTACAGTAACGACAATCCATGAATTAGTAAATTTAATTGATGGAGAAGATAGTGATATGCGTACCGAAATATCTAGCGAAATTGAAGAAATATTACAAAATATTGAGGATTGGGAATTAAGAGGCGCTCTAGAAGGGCCATTTGTAAAAAATAATGTTATTATGGCAATCCATGCTGGTGCAGGAGGAACTGAATCTCAAGATTGGGTGTCAATTTTATTACGTATGTACTCAAGGTGGGCAGAACATAATGATATGAAAATTGATATTGTTGATTTATCTCAAGGAGAGGAAAGTGGTATAAAAAGCGTAGTAATCCATATTTCTGGAGATACTGCATATGGGTATTTGAAATCAGAGCATGGAGTGCATAGGTTAGTTCGATTATCTCCTTTTGATGCAGATCATGCTAGACATACTTCATTTGCTTTAGTTGAAGTTTTACCTGAAGTTGAACAAGGTGTTGATATAACAATTAATGAAGATGATTTAAAAATAGATGTATTTCGAGCAAGTGGGGCTGGAGGACAAAGTGTGCAAAAAAATTCTACAGCAATAAGAATTACGCATTTACCTACTGGTATAAAAGTTCAATGCCAGAACGAACGATCTCAATATCAGAATAAACTAATGGCAATGAGTATTTTAAGTTCTAGATTAATGGAATTACAGAAAAAAAATCAAGATATTAAAACTTCAAAACTAAAGGGGGTTCATGTTTCAGCAGAGTGGGGTAATCAGATTAGAAGTTATGTTTTGCACCCCTATAAGTTAGTTAAAGATCATCGTACAGGATTAGAATCTTCTTCTGCTGAAGAAGTTTTGAATGGTGAGATAGACCAATTTATTAATATGTATTTAAAGTGGATTTCTAGGGAGAAAAAAGGATCTAAAAATTAACTTCATAATTTTTTGGTATTTTAGGGTTATTATTTGTTTAATTATTTTATGATTTGGAGGATGTTAGAATGAGAATATTGGCGACTATTTTATTGGGATGTCTATTTTCTGTGGCTTGTTTAGATAGCTCAGGTGTTTCTACAAATAGTCAAACAGACGCTGAGAATAACGTAGTATCACAGGAAAAATCGAAGAGTACGTCAGATTCAATTATCGCTAATCAGGGGAACGATGCTCTAAGGGTTCTTGGTTCTGATCCACCTACATTAGATCCTCATATGACTTCTGATACAACTTCAGCCTTTTATGTTGTAGAAATATTTAGTGGATTAGTTTCAATTGATACAAATTTACAATTAGTTCCGGAAATAGCTGAATCATGGAAAGTATCTCCTGATGGTAAGACTTATACCTTTAAACTAAAAAGAGGTGTTAAGTTCCATAATGGTAAATCAGTTAGGGCACAAGATTTTAAGTGGTCATTAGAACGAGCAGCGGCACCAACGACAGCTTCTCCAGTTGCAGACACATATCTTAATGATATCGTCGGTGCAACTGATTATATGAAAGGGAATGCTAACGAAATTTCGGGAGTTACAGTAGTTGATGACAGGACTCTTCAAATAACAATAGATGCACCGAAAGCATATTTCCTTGCTAAATTAACTTATCCTACAGCTTTTGTATTAGATAAGGACGTTGTTCAAGCAGGAGGAAGAAATTGGTGGATAGATAATCCGATAGGTACAGGACCATTTGAATTAAAAGAATATAGAATTGGAGAACGATTAGTTTTAGAAAGATCTTCAAAATATTATAAATCTTTAGCTAAATTAGATAATGTAATTTTTAATTTAGCTGGTGGACAATCGATGGCAATGTATGAAAATGGAGAGATTGATATTACAGGAGTTGGTTTATTTGATATAGAAAGGATACTCGATACGAGTAATCCTTTAAATCAAGAACTTGAGGTCGCACCGCCTGGATTTAGTATTTATTATGTTGGTTTTAATACTAATCAACCTCCTTTTGATGATCTTAAATTCCGAAAAGCACTTAGCCATGCAATTGATAAAGAGCTAATTGCTGAAGAGGTTTTATCAGGATTGAGTGTTCCTGCTTATGGGATACTTCCTCCTGGATTACCAGGATATAATCCTAATATCAAAGGCTTACAATTTGATAAAGAATTAGCTCAGAAATTACTTAGCGAGTCAAAATATGCTTCCCCTGATACTAGGCCGAGAATAGTTTTAACTGTTCCTGGTACAGGAGGATCTATGGGTCTTGATTTGGAAGTTATTATTGAAATGTGGAAATCATATCTGGGTGTTGAAGTAGAAATTCAACAAGTTGAATGGGCAACTTATTTGAAAGATTTAGACGAAAAAAAATTCCAAGCTTTTAGTGGATTAGGATGGGAGGCTGATTATCCAGATCCGCAAGATTTTCTTGATATTCTTTTCCATAGTGAAAGTTCTTTAAATCATGGTAATTATAAAAATATAACTGCGGATAAATTATTAGAACAAGCTAGAATTGAAAGTGATGTTAAACAAAGATTTTCTATCTATAATGAGGTTGAAGAAATTATTGTTCAAGATGCACCGTGGGTACCTTTGTGGTTTACAGGAGAACGATATGCATTGGTTAAACCTTATGTAAAAGGTTATAAGTTTTTACCTATGATAATAAGTAAATTAAAAGAAGTGAGTATTGAATCTTAAAGTAAGATATGCGGTAATTTAAATGTGGAGATACGTAATTCGAAGAATATTATGGTTGCCTATAATACTATTTGTTGTATCATTTATCACGTTTCTTTTATTTCGAGTTGTTCCGGGAGATCCTGTTATAGTCATATTGGGTGATCGTTATGAACCAGATTCAATTGCAGCAATTAATTTACGGCATGAATTAGGGTATGATCAACCAATAATTATTCAATATACGAAATATATGGGAGGAGTTTTACGGGGTGATTTTGGGAAAAGTTCTAAGCACGGGATGTTACCTGTAAGAGATTTAATTTTTCCTAAAATGTGGGTGTCAGCACAATTAGCTTTTGTTGGATTGTTAATTAGTTTAATTTTTGGAGTACCATTAGGTTTCTTTATAGCACACCACCAAGGTACTTGGTATGATCCCACATCTGTAGTGATCACTCTTATCTTAATGTCAATAGCACCTATGATAAGTGTACCTGGGTTATTGTGGTTATTTTGTTTAAAGTTACACTGGGTACCATGTTCAGGATGGAATGGTATTTTTGATGCAAGAATTCTTGTGCCCGCAATTGCATTAGGAGTACCAGGTATAGCTGGATTTGTTAGGCTGATGAGAGCAAGTACGCTTGATGTATTGGGACAAGAGTTTGTTCGTACAGCACGAGCTAAAGGATTGTCAGTTTTGACCATTGATATTAGACATGTTCTTCGCAATGCCATAATTCCTGTAGTGACGGTGTTAGCATTTTCTTTAGCTGGTTTGATTGGAGGCGCAATAGTAACCGAAACAATAATGGGGATTCCTGGGATAGGATATTTTTCAATTCAATCAGTATTTAATAGAGACTATGATGTTTTGATGGCTGTGACTTTAGTGACAGCATTTACATTTGTAATAGCAATGCTAATTGCAGATATTTCGTATTCAATAATTGATCCAAGAATAGAATATGACTAATTTATTTGTATGTTGTGGTGAAATATAATTGGGAACTAATAAAATTGATAATTTAGGTGGCCAAAGTCATCTTTCAAGGTCATTGAGACGATTATTTCGTAAGAAAATTGCAGTTATTTGTTTAGTGTTGATATCTATAATTTATTGTTTAGGTATTTTTGCTCCAATTGTATCTCCATATGATTATAGTGAGCAGGATTATACTGCTATTAGACAGGCACCAAGTTTTGAGATGAATGAAGGTATAAATGGGTTTTTTACAAAATCACATTTTGCAGGTACAGATCGAGCAGGAAGGGATGTTTTTACACGGGTTTTATGGGGAATACAAAATACGCTAATTCTTACTTTTATTGGGATGATTACTGGTGGATTAGTAATTGGTGTAGTTTTCGGATTAATGTCAGGCTATTTTGGAGGAAAAATTGATAGTTTAATAATGCGAGTTGGTGAAATTTTTACAGTAATCCCAAGTTTTTTACTAGTACTAATAATTACAGCAACATTAAAACCTCGGATAAGAGAGTGGGTTATTTGGGTTGAGGATAATTCGTTTGTTGAAGGATTAATTTCTTCTGGATTTATTGATTATTTTGTAGTATCAGTCGCATTGGTTTCTTTTGGATGGTATGGCACGGCTAGATTAGTACGTTCACAAATATTATATCTCAAAGAATCACAATACATTGAAGCAGCACGGGCTATTGGTGTTTCACATTGGGGTATTATATTTAAGCATCTTTTACCCAATGCACTAAGTCCGATTATAGTAACTGTAACTATGGGTATGGGGTCAATGGTAGGTGTTGAGATATTTCTTAGTTGGGTAGGAGTTGGAATTCAACCTCCTCGTCCTAGTTTAGGTTTAATGTTGTGGGAGGGAGGTAATATAAGTGTTTTACGCAATCAGCCATGGATGCTTCTTGCTCCTGGAATTGTAACTTGGATTATGATGTTGTCATGGAATTTATTAGGTGACGCAATGAATGATGTTTTTAATCCGAGAACGCGGTAATATCAAGGAATTATGATTTCCTTTGTATTAAGATAATTGGTACAGCTAAAAGAGTTATAAATATTATAATTCCAACTAAAATTAAATTATTTGAGGAAGCAAGAATCGCACCATCTTTTGATGAAGCAATAGGTTCTATATTACTTTCATTTTGATTTTTTTCATCTAAAGGTTTAGTATTTTTAATTGTTTTTCCTAATTCGTAAGGTTCTACAGTTGGTATAGGAATAGCTGTTGGAATAGAACGTGATTGAGATGGAGGCACATATGGAGGGGCACCAACTTTAGTTAGCCATTTATTATATAGCTCAATACTATTTAAGTTATATATTTTTGATAATGCTAGATCAATAGATGTTCCACTTTTCAATTCTGACATAAAAACCTTTAATTTTTCTTGGCCTAGATCATTAATTAACATATTTACGATACTTCTAGATTGTCCATAGAAAATTATAATTTCCTCAGATTTTCCAGGCATATTTTTCATAAGGACTACTGGCTTTAACCGATTTGTATTTATTGCGTAGTCTAAGGCGATATCATATGAAAATCCAGGTTCAATATTGCCATATTCGGCAAGTCCTTCATCAAGCCAAGAAGGAATTGGACGTATGATACTATCTCCTGCAATATGATTCAAAATATGAGTTAATTCATGAGACATAGTTCCCCGTGCATTTTGGCCATTACCCAGAACGAGAATAGTACCATCATCAGTAAATGCTTGTCCTTCAGTAATTAATTCACGACTAATAGTACTGCTTTTTGGAGGTAAAGCATCAAGCATTTCTTTTACATTATTATACATAGTTGTTGTAATTGGTTGTTCAAGGGTGACATTCAATAATGGTTGCATATTATCTAATGTCTGATTTCCAGCTAAGAGAAGTTGGTCAGCGCGTGCTTTTACTGGTCCGTGATACCAGACTGTAATCTGATTATTAGATACCTTTTCCCATTCAAAACGATTATCATGGTATATGAAATTTTTTTGAGACGTATCTATTATATTTCCATCAGTCGTTTTTATTTGAAAGCTATATCTTATATTTGTTCCAGGGGGTATATATTTATCTCGGGTATTAGTTCTCCAAAATAATTCAGATTTTATTTGTTTATCTGAAACAAGTGGATTACAGTTCCATTTATCATAAGATTCATTAGTATAAGCACACATATATTGATAAACACCGCGATTTCTTTGCCCTATTTTAAGATTTATAGCGATAGATGATATGTTGTTATTAGACTTGGTATCGGTGGATATTCGAAATCCGTGTGGGAATTCACTGATTATATCTGATGACAATATATGATCATCGGCGGATTCTGTAGCTAAAATATTTTTATAAGGTATAGTGGTTAATATACAGAATGTTAGTAGTATATAGAATATTTTCATTCGAAGATTTTATTTACTTTAAGTGTTTTTGAGTATAGATCATCCGTTGTAGCATAGTTACGAATGATAGCACTGTAATTATAGCTAAACTTATTACTATTGTATCAAAAATTATTATAGGAGATAGAATTATGCCGAAAAATAAAACGATAATTCTTTCTGCTCGAGTAAAAATACCAACAGTGCACTTAATCTGTAAGCTTTCAGCTCGTGCTCGTGTATAGCTAACTAGAAAACTTGTTCCAATAGAAGTAATACATAATATAATCGGAATGATATTATTAGAATCATTAATTAGGTAGTAAATCAATATACTGGAGAAAATTAGAAATTCTGATATACGATCTAATGTGGAATCTAAAAAAGCTCCAAATAGGCTAGTTGTTTTTGATATGCGTGCCATTGCTCCATCTAACATATCAAAAATACTTGAAATTAGTAAAAATATACTGCCCAATACTAGGTAGTCGAATACAATAAAAGCCCCTGCAACTATTGCTAACAGAAATCCTAATAGAGTCAACATGTTAGCAGTAATACCAATTTTAAATAATAAAATACTTATGGTATTTTCAGCTTTTTTTAATAAGGTATTACGAAGGTTAAAATGATTTATCATTGTGTATTTGTGTTCATATTATGATATTATCCTGATTTTTGTAATGTTTTTTCATAGAACTCCATGATTCTTTTAGCAACTTTATTCCATTCAAAATTTTTAACTTTTTTTGAAGCATTTTCAATTAAAGCTAATTTCAGCTCAGGGTTTTCAATAATTTGAATTATTGCATATTCTAGTGATAAATGATCTTTTGGAGATACTAACAAAGCTTCTTTTTGATTAGTAACAACACTAGCATATCCATCGATATTAGTGGCAATAATAGGGATATTTGACGCCATAGCCTCCAGTAATACAATACCAAAACTTTCTTGACCTGTAGCTGGAGTACAAAAAATATCAGCAGATGAAAAATATTCTAATTTTTTCTCTTCTGAAACAGGACCTGTTATAACAATATCATGTAGACTATGTTCGTTAATTATTTTATTGCATTCAGCATCTAATTCTTCACTTCCAACAATAATAAGTCTTATATTTTGGTATTTCCAACGTAATGAAGCATATGCTTTTAGTAGATATCGTAATCCTTTTCTTTTTTCCATTCTACCTACGAATAAAATATTGATTTTGTGATCATTGTATTGCGGAATAGAATTGACTTGTGGTTTAAATTTTTTTAAATTAACTCCATTTGGTATTACAGTATAATCACCAGGAAAATAATTACTAATAAAACTACGAGCTGGTTCAGATACAGCTATAAGCCCGTCAAGTTTTTCGAAATAGGGTTTTGCAAGTTTTGCGCCTCCAATTCTGTAGAGCCATGGAGACCCATATGCGTGAAAAGTTGCAATTTTTTTTGAAGAAGATTCAGAAATGAAATAAGCAGTTAGTAGTCCAGAAAATGGTTGATGGAGGTGAATTATATCGACATTTTTTTTTGAAAGATATTCTTGTACTTCATATTTTAATCTGAAATCAATTGAAACCCGTGCTATTGATCCTCCAGTATGAATAGGGATTGGCTTTCCTAAGGGAATGAAATTTTTTTCATACTGTTCATTTGGTTTAGAACATGGGGCAATTATATCTACATTATGGCCAAAACTAGTTAGCTGAAGAGATAATTCTTGAACATGGTTTTTGACACCACCGTCCACGCTATAGTCAAATGCTGATACAAGTGCAATATTCATTTATATTCTTGAACTAAATTTGTTGTAATTCGATATAATTATAAATGTACAATAGAATACATAATAGTCATTTTATATAGTATATAATGGCAATAAAATATTCTATTTTTGATATGATTTTATTCTTTATACACGAATTATAACAATAATAAAAAAATTTGAATAATTTTAAATAGATGTTTTTAAAGTAAATGGATTATTGAATGAGTGAAACTAAAAAGTTAGCAGTTATATTAGCAGCGGGAAAAGGTACAAGAATGCGTTCGAAATTACCTAAAGTTTTACATAGGATGTGTGGTGCATCAATGTTGGAATTAGTCTTAAGTTCAGTTAATAGTGCAGGATTCAACCATTCTTTAGTTGTAATTCCTGAAGCAAATTCGAAATTTTTAGATAATAAGAATGATTACTACGATTACGTAGTGCAAAAAGAGCCATTGGGTACTGGCCATGCTTTGTTGCAAGCGGTTAAAAATCAAGATGATTATGATAATCTATTGGTTTTATCTGGAGATAATCCTTTGATTAAACCCAATACATTAGAAATATTAGAGAAATATCATGTTTCTGAGTTAAATGTTATGACTATACTTACTACAGAAGTGTCTAGTGATAGCGATTTTGGTCGTATAATTAGAGATTCTAATGGAAATATTAAAAAAATCATTGAATTTTCTGAAAACAATAATGATTTAAAATGTATAAAAGAAGGAAATTCAGGAATTTATTGTTTTCAGGTGAAATGGCTTAAAGAAAAAATAAAAAAAATATCCCCTTCTTTAACTGGAGAAATATTCCTTACTGATTTGGTTGAAATAGCTTATAAAAATAATGATAAATTAGGTAGTTTAAAAGTTACAGATTCTACAGAGACATTAGGAGTAAATAATCGAGTTCAACTTAGTCAGGCTACAAAAATTTTGCAAAACAGAATTCAAAACGAATGGTTAATGGCTGGAGTCTCTATAGAAGATCCTGCAACAGTATATATTGATATTAATGCAAAAATTGGTGAAGATACAATCATAAAACCAAACACACATATTAATGGTACAACTTTTATTGGTGAGAAGTGTCAAATTGGACCAAATACTATTATTAAAAATAGTTTAATTGGCAATAGTTGTAAGGTGGTGTCTTCTGTAGTAAATGATTCTACAGTTGAGGAACATGTTCTAATTGGTCCATATAGCAATGTAAGAGGTGAGAGTTATATTTGTCGGGAAGTACATATTGGAACATCTGTTGAAGTTAATCGAACACACTTAGGTGAAAAATCTAAAATTTCACATTTTGCATATGTTGGGGATGCTGAAATTGGAATTAATGTCAATATAGGTGCCGGGACTGTAACATGTAATTATGATGGGGAAGAGAAACATAAGACGCTTATTAGGGATAATTCATTTATAGGGTCAGGAACGATGTTGATTGCACCTGTAACTATAGGTAGAAATGCTATCACTGGTGCAGGAGCTGTAGTTAAAGAAGATGTTGAACCTAATACTACTGTAGTTGGAGTACCAGCTAAGGTTATTAAATAATAGGCTTATTTTATCTTAGGTAGGGTAAAGTTTATATTTTCTTCTTGAACTTGAATTTCAGTGATCTCATCAGCATTAAGCGAAGTGATTATTTGCTGTACTATTAATTCTGGAGTGGATGCACCAGAAATAATTCCTATTTTACCTGAAATTTTACTTTTTATTTTTTGTAGAGAATCAGCATCAGAAATTAAATAAGAAGGTGTCCCGTGAGATTCAGAAACTTCACGTAGTCTATTACAATTGGAACTTTCAGGAGATCCTATTACTAAAATCATATCAGATTTTTCGCATAGTTTTTTGACTGCAAGTTGGCGGTTTGTTGTTGCATAACAAAGATCATTTCTTACAATTACATTAGAAAAGTAATCTGTGATTTTTCTTACAACTTTCATCGTATCATCAATTGAAAGAGTAGTTTGTGTGATAATAGTGATTGGTTGATTTTTGGGCCATTTTGGTAAAGTCCATTTTATTCGGTCATCTATGAGATACACTTCTGCATGCCCCATTGTTCCTATTACTTCTTGGTGACCTTCATGTCCAATTAAAATTAATTTCCTCTTATCTTTAGTATATTTTTTGGCTTCATTATGGACCTTAGTTACTAATGGACATGTTGCATCTATAATTTTTAGTTGTCTTTTTTTTGCTTTATCGTAGTCACTGGGCGGAGACCCATGAGCAGAAAATATCACAGTAGATCCTTTAGGTATTTTTTCAACATTTTCTATAGTAATAGCACCTTTTTTTTCTAATGCTGTCACTACATGAGGGTTATGTACAATTTGGTGTTTAATGTATACGGGAGAGCCAAATTTTTTTATTGAGTGTTCAGCAATTTCAATTGCTCGAACTACTCCTGCACAAAATCCACGCGGTTTCCCAAGATATATATCCATAGTATTAAGTAATTTGATTATCTTTTTAAAATATTAGTTGAAGTTTATATTTAGTAATATTAATATACTAAAAATTGGGATAGTAATATATAGTATAGTTATTTTAATACAAAATAATAAGTTAGGATGAAGTTAGCATGGAAGTAGCTACAAGAATGTCAAGATTAGGTACAGAAAGTGCATTTGAGGTATTAGCTAAAGCAAAGGAATTAGAAAGAAACGGTGTAGATATTGTACATTTGGAAATTGGGGAACCTGATTTCGATACACCCAGACATATTAGAGATACTGCAATTAATGCAATAAATGATGGAGAAACTCATTATACTCCTAGTGCTGGGATATTTGAGGTACGTAGCCGTATAGCTAAATATATATCAGAAACTCGAGGATTAGATGTATCACCTGACAATATCGTGATAACTTCAGGGGCCAAACCAATTATTTTTCATACTATGCTTGCTTTAGTGAATCCTGGAGACGAGGTACTTTATCCAAATCCTGGATTTCCTATATACGAATCTATGATCAATTTTGTTGGTGGAAAGCCAGTTCCAATTAAATTAGATGTAAAGAAAGATTTTAAGATTGATATTAAAGAAATTCAAAATAGTATTAGTGACAAAACAAAATTATTAGTGATTAATTCTCCCAATAATCCTTGTGGTAGTGTTTTATACAAGGAGGATTTAGAGAATCTATCGAAATTAGTATTGGATAATGATCTAATTGTTTTGTCTGATGAAGTTTATAATCGATTTTTGTATCAAGGAGAACATGTTTCTATAGCAACTTTTCCTAATATGATGGAAAGAACTATTATTTTAGATGGAATGTCTAAAACTTATGCGATGACAGGCTGGAGGCTTGGATTCGCTGTTGTTCCAGATCTTTTTTTGGAAGGGTTTGTGCGGTTAAATACGAATAATATTTCTTGTGCAGCTAGTTTTTCACAGCTTAGTATAATAGGTGCATTTGATGGACCTGATCAAGAAACAAATAAAATGATTGAAGAATTTCGACAGCGTAAAGAATTGATAGTCAGTGGTTTAAATTCAATTAAAGGAATAAATTGTCCTGATCCTCAAGGAGCTTTTTATGTATTTCCTTCTATTAGAGATACAGGTATGAAAAGTAGTGATTTTGTTGACCAGTTATTACCAAGAGGAGTTGCATGTTTAGACGGTGAATCTTTTGGGTTTTTTGGTGAGGGGTGTGTACGGTTTTCTTTTGCAAATACTAAGCAAAATATTGAGAAAGCTATAAAACGGATTCGTGATTTTATTGGTTAATATAGAGATGATTTATGTGGCGAATCGATTAATTAAATTAAGAGTATTGATAAATTGTGAAACTGGCATTAGTACAAGCTAATCCTACATTAGGTGACTTTGTAGGTAATATCAAAATTATTTGCGATTTTATACGTGTAGCTAGATTAAATAAAGTAGATTTACTTATATTTCCAGAGTTGATGATTACAGGATACCCCCCAGAAGATATGGTATTTCTTCCTGATTTTATTGAAAGTAATCGGCGTGCTTTACAAAGTATAGTAAGTGAAACTTCAGACATTACGGTTGTAGTAGGTTTTATTGATGAAAGTAATGGGGATTTGTTTAATGCGGCTGCTATCATTTCTGATACTAAAGAAGTAGGCATTTATCATAAAATATCTCTCCCTAATTATGGGGTTTTTGACGAAAAAAGATATTTTCATTCTGGCGAAAATAAGTTGATATTTTCTTTAGATAATTTCAACTTAGGCTTAACTATTTGTGAAGATATATGGGACGAAGGTCCATTGTTGAAAGATTATAAAAAGAAGGGTGTTGATATAGTTTTAAATATTAGTGCTTCTCCATTTCATATAGGGAAACAAGAAGAGCGTTATACTCTGCTTACAAAACGTGCTCGTGACAATGATGTTTGTATAGCATATAGCAACATGGTGGGAGGTCAGGATGAGCTTGTCTATGATGGAAATAGTATGTTTATAGATTCTAACGGAAATTTAGCTGCCAAGGCTGATAGTTTTGCTGAACAGTTAATATGTGTTGAGTTTAATAAAGTTTTAGATAAAATCAAAGTTATTGAAGTATCTAATATTGATAGAAACAATTCTTCTATCAATACTAAGAATAATCAAACTAATTATGAGCTTGAAAGAGATGTTTATCAAGCACTGGTTTTAGGAACCAAAGATTATGTTTTAAAAAATGGCTTTACAAAAGTTTTAGTTGCTCTTTCTGGAGGGATAGATTCAAGTTTAGTTGCTTCAGTTGCAGTAGATGCAATAGGGAAGGACAATGTGGTTGGAGTAGCTATGCCATCTCAATATTCATCAGTATCAAGCTTAGAAGATGCTTCTTCTTTATCTAATAATTTAGGGATTGATTTATGGCGTATACCAATCAAAGAAACATATTATGAGTTTTTAAATACATTAGGGGATCATTTGAATAATGATTCAATTACAATAGCTCATGAAAACCTTCAGTCACGTATTCGAGGTGTTGTTATGATGACTCTTTCAAATTATTTAGGTTGGTTGGTATTAACTACAGGAAATAAGAGTGAATTTGCTGTAGGGTATGGTACGTTATACGGGGATATGGCTGGAGGATATTCAATAATAAAAGATGTGTACAAGTCATTAGTTTACAGATTAGCTGAGTTTCGTAATTTTAAAGAAGAAAAAATTATTATTCCTGTATCAATTTTAGAAAAACCTCCAAGTGCTGAATTACGACCTAATCAAAAAGATTTAGATTCTCTTCCACCATACTCTATATTAGATCCAATACTTGAATTGTACATAGAATCGAATTTTACTATTGACCAAATTTTGAAACAAGGATTTGAGAAAAAAACAGTTTTACATGTTTTAAATTTGGTGGATAAGAGTGAGTATAAAAGACGCCAAGCTCCACCAGGTATAAAAATTAGTGGTCGTAATTTTGGGCGAGATAGAAGAATGCCAATTATAAATAAATATAGTCACTTGGATAAACAATAGTTGATGGTTTTACCATAATGGATTTTCAACTATAGTATGAGGATATTTTGCTTGTGCAATATTTAAATGAGCAGTTGTTTGCATTGGCAATTTCTTTCCAACCATTTCCTGGTGTCTTTCGAGTTTATTATATGCTTTCACAGTAGTATTTTTTTCTTGAATTAGTACTTTTAGATGGCCTAATCCATTGGTATTGATTAAGTCATATATTGCACCCAAATTATTGGTTTTTGTAGTAGTATCTGATTCTTTATTAAGTTGATCAATCCAACAATTGATACCATTTGTTTTCAAAAAATCTGATTGGTTTGCATAGTAAATTGAATCAAGACCATACTTTTCTCCAGCTAAAATTATTTGTGAGAAATTTACATCTGAGGTAATATCTTGTTCACCAATTTTGGTATAAGGGTTGTTACCCTTTGTATGAGTAGAATAAGTTTGAATAGAACTATTATTATATTTTTTAACTAATTTTTCTGTAAGATCTCCATAGTCTATAGTTATAACAAATCCTTTTTTTAAAACGTCACTAAAATTCTTTATAATTTTTTCTATAGATAAATTGATTTCTCCGATATAGTTATTTAAAGATTCTGAGTAAAGTTCGGTAATTCTTTCATATAGTTCATTATTATGAAGTTTTAAATTAGTTTCTTTTAATTCATTATTTTCAACAGTTAAATATATTTCACTAATAATATGGTTTTTTATTTGAAATTTATTTACAGGTAAAGCATCAAAGAATTCATTTGATAAGATACATCCTGAAATATTTTTAAAGGGGATTGTATTAGATATAATTGAATGAAAATTTTCAGGAGAGTTATGTGATTCTAATATCTTACTACGATCAATAATAATACATTCTAAGTCATGAAAAAATTTTTTATTTATTGATTTAGCGAATTCACGAATATCTAGTATTAACCTATCATTATTTGCACCAATTTCTATGAGGTAAAATGGAGAAGGCTTTTTTAATTCAACCCACATACTAAAAAGTTGTGTGCAAATAATAGATCCAAAGGCAGGATGAACAATTGGACTTGTATAAAAATCTCCTGTGGCACCAATTCTCTTTTGTGAGTTGTAATACCCATAATTAGAATCATATAAAGCAATATCCATAAAATCAGCAAATGTTATTTTGCCTTGTAGTTTAATTTTATTATGGATTAATTTTTCACATAAGGTCTTATAAGACACAGGTATTGAATCTTTAAAATATTGTTTAGGTATTTTTAGTAGATTTAGGCAAGTTGGGTTTTGTTACACGTGTCCAAGAAGTGCGAGGAGCACTATTAATAAACTGATTGGTTTCTCCACAAAATTTACATTTACCTTCACTCATTGGACCTTTTGGGGTTTCAATAAGCCATACATGAGTACATGAATCAATTTGTTCTTTTTGCATGAAAAAACCTTTCTTTTAATATGTTTTAATTATTACGTTCATTGATATTGATGTATTTCAGTTCTTCAGGTCCATTGTAAGAAATTGCAGGCCTGATTAGTATATTAGATTGGTATTGTTCAAGTATATGTATTATCCATCCAGGTATACGACCAATAGCAAATATAGGAACGAAAAGATCATCTGGTATGCCGATTAATGAATAAATTGCACCAGCCCAAAAATCAACGTTTGGATGAATACCTCTACGTTGCCTCATTTGCACAGCTTTTGTTTCAGTAATTGCATTTAATATAGCAAACCATTTTGGATTACCTTTTAATTCACTTAGTTGTTCTGCACCTTCTTTGAGATGAATAGCCCGGGGATCAGCTGTTTTATATACAGCATGCCCTAAACCCATTATTCGCCCACCAGATTTTAAGAAAGAATCAACGTAGGTTTCTACATTTTCTTTACTCCCAATTTCATTTGCCATGTTCATGACGCCCTCTGCGGCTCCACCATGTAGTGGACCTTTAAGCGATGAAATAGCAGCAGTTATAGCTGCATAAAAGTCAGCTTTTGTTGATGCAGTCACTCTTGCTGTGAAAGATGATGCATTTACACCGTGTTCAGCATGTAAGATAAAATCTTTGTCAATGAGGTCTGATTCTATTTGATCAGGAATTTCCCCAGAAAGCATATATAAAAAATTAGAGGCATGAGATAAGTTTTTATTTGGAGGAATTACTTCATTTCCATTTCTGATTCTTTGATGAGCAGTTATAATCGTTGGAACTGCTGCCAAAATTCGCATTCCATGTGTTAGTGCAAAAGTTTCTAAGTTAGTTTGATTATTGACAGGGACGCTCATTGCTGAAATTGCTGTACGCAATACATCCATTGGATGTGAATTTTTCAGTAGTTTTATTATCTCTAGTATTTGAGGAGAAAGTTCTCGATTGTTTCTCAATTCTTGATTAAAGTCATCGAGTTCTTTGTTATTTGGAAGACGACCGTGAATTAATAAATAAGATGTTTCTTCAAAAGTTGAATATTTTGCTAAATCATGGATGTTATATCCCTGGTAAAGTAGGATGCCCTCTTTACCATTAATCATACTAGATTTAGTTTTGTCTATATATGTGTTACGGAGACCTCGATTAATTTGAATTTCTTTATTCTCACTCAATTAAGCTCTCCATTTTTTGTCAATAAAGGACATTTTAGTAGTGTTATATTTAGTGAAATAAATATAATTTAGCTAAATTTTATGGGTAAATTTTAGCATTTTATAAAATTAACTGTCAAGAAAATAGACCAAAAATGAGACGGTAAAATTCTAAATATTCGACCTATTTTTGCTACGACGTTTTCTGGCAATTTTAATTCTTGTTTGAGATTTTAGAATTGAGAGTCTTGCTTTATTAAGATCTTCTGAAGTTTTTGCAGAATTCAGTGCTTCTTTTGCACGGTCAAGGGCTTCAGTACTTCTTTCTTCATCAATTTCTTCTGATCTTTCAGCACTATCAGCAAATAAAGTAATTTTATTATCTAATACTTCAACGAACCCGCCGCTGACAGCAACAAATCTTGATTGATCCTGATAACGAAATTCAACTTCTCCTGGTGAAAGTTTTGCAAGTAGAGCAGCATGGTTGTTTAGTACAGTAATATATCCCATTTCAGTAGGGATTATAGCTAAATCTATTTTTTCAGAATAAACTAATTTATCTGATGTAGTAAGCTCAAAAATCATTGAATACCTATCATATAATTATAAGTTTTTTGCTTTTTCAATTGCTTCGTCAATTGTACCTACCATATAGAATGCTTGTTCAGGTAAGTCATCATGATCTCCTGCAAGGATTTGTTTAAATCCGCGAACAGTTTCATTTATAGGGACATATTTACCTGGAGATCCTGTAAATTGTTCAGCTACAAAAAATGGCTGAGTAAGGAAACGTTGTACTTTCCGTGCTCTTGCTACTGTATCTCGGTCTTCAACAGAAAGTTCTTCAACTCCTAATATTGCGATAATATCTTGTAGGTCTTTATATCTTTGAAGTACTTGTTTAACTTCTTGTGCAACATTGTAATGATCGTCTCCAATAATAGAAGGTTCAAGAATTCTAGAGTTGGAAGAAAGAGGGTCTACTGCTGGATATAAACCTTGTTCCACAAGAGATCTGTCTAGTGAAATTACAGCATCAAGATGTCCAAAAGTAGTTACAATTCCAGGATCGGTATAATCATCTGCGGGAACATAAATAGCTTGAAATGATGTAATTGATCCATTTGTACTTGAAGTAATTCTTTCTTGTAGTTCTCCCATTTCAGTTCCTAGAGTTGGTTGATATCCGACTGCTGATGGCATTCGACCTAACAGAGCAGAAACTTCCATTCCTGCTAGTATGTATCTATAAATGTTATCAATGAACATTAATACATCTTGTCCTTTTTCTTCTTTAAAATATTCTGCCATTGTTAAACCAGTCAGGCCTACTCTTGCACGTATACCTGGAGGTTCATTCATTTGACCGAATACTAGAACAGTATTATCGATAACTCCAGATTCTTGCATTTCATTCCATAAGTCATTACCTTCACGAGAGCGTTCTCCAACACCCGCAAATACTGATACACCTTGGTGTTCCGTGCCAATATTTCGAATTAATTCTTGAATAATTACAGTTTTACCTGTTCCAGCTCCACCATATGCTCCGATTTTGCCTCCTTTTGTGAAGGGAGCAATCAGATCCATTACTTTTATTCCTGTTTCAAGAGTATCAATTGTTGTAGATTGATCATCATAGCTAGGAGGTTTTCTATGGATAGGCCATTTTTCTGAGTCAGAAAGACTTTCTAATTTATCAAGAGGTTGTCCAAGAGCATTAAAAAGTCTTCCTAATGTTGGTTCACCTACAGGAACTATTACTGGTTGACCTGTATCGGTTACATCAATACCACGTTTAAGCCCATCTGTTGAACCTAAAGCTAAACATCGGGCCCAATTATTACCAATATGTTGTTCAACTTCCAAAACAACAGTTTCATTTTCAGTCTTTACTTCTAAAGCATTATAAATCGTAGGCATTTCATTGGGTTGAAATTCTACATCAACAACAGTTCCAATAACTTGTTTTATAGTTCCTTTATTCATTTTCCCTCCGGTATAAATTCTTTATCTAATCAGATATATATTTTATTCAACTGCTGTCGCACCAGAAACAATATCAAGAAGTTCAGTTGTTATAGTTTCTTGACGAGCTTTATTCATTATTAAGGTTAGGTCGTCGATCATATCATTGGCATTGTCTGTTGCACTTTGCATAGCTACCATACGTGCTGATTGTTCACTTGCAATTGCTTCAAGAAGTGCATGATAAATTTGAGTTTCAATATATCGGGGCAACAGAGTATTTAATATAGTATCTTTGCTAGGTTCATAAATATGCTCAATTTGAGTTTGATCTGTTGTTTTTGGTGTGAATGGAATTAGTTGTTCAATTATAGGTTTTTGTATAGTAGTACTTTTAAATGTTGCATAAGAAATATAAACTGCATCGGTTTTATAGTTTGTATAGTCTGAAATAATCATATTAGAAATAGGGTAGATTGAACTAGGTAAAGGAGTATCAGACATTCCAGTAAAACTAGCATGTAAATTTAATCCGTTCCTAGATATAAAATTAGTTCCTTTTTTACCTATACAAATAATTTGCGATTCAATGTTTTTATTTATAATAAAATTAAGAGCAGCTCTATCTGTATTGCTATTTAATCCTCCGGTTAATCCTCGGTCTGGGGATAAATGAATTAAGGTATAATTTTTTTCTGGACGTCTTTCTAAGAGAGGATGATAGAGTGTATCATCATTATTGTAATCCTCAGAAACATTTTCCAGTAATTCGAATAGCCTTTCAGAATAAGGACGTGTATTTAGTGCCATTTCTTGAGCACGACGCATTTTAGAGGCAGCTATCATTGACATAGCTTTCGTAATTTTTGCAGTATTTTGTACACTTTTAATTCTGCGACGTATTTCTCTTACATTTGGCATTTGTAGTCCTATTTTTTAAGGTTCATATTAATTAAATACTATGCAATGCTCTTTTTAAATTCTGTAATAGAATTTGATAGTTTTGAAGATATTTCATCATCGATTGTTTTTTGTTCAGAGATTGATTTCATCAAGTCTTGGTGATGGAGTTCCATATATTCATAAAGATTTGTTTCAAAATCCTGAACTTTATTTGTTTCAATATCATCAATGTATCCATTAGTTAACGCGAACAGGATAATGATTTGTTTTTCGATTGATAGAGGGCTACTGTGATTTTGTTTAAGAACTTCCACTGCTTTTGATCCACGTTCCAATTGACTTTTAGTTGATTGATCTAAATCTTCTGTTCCAAATTGCGCGAATGTTGATAATTCTCGATATTGAGCTAAGTCGAGTCGTAATCTGCCAGCTACTGTTTTCATTGCTTTTGTTTGGGCTGTACTACCTACTCTAGAAACAGACAATCCAGCATTAATAGCAGGGCGTGAACCTGAATTAAATAGTTCAGGTTCAAGGTATATCTGACCATCAGTAATTGAAATTACATTGGTAGGGATATATGCAGAAACATCACCAGCTAGTGTTTCAATAATCGGCAATGCTGTTAGGGACCCACCTCCTAATTCCTTCGATAATCTAGCAGCTCTTTCAAGGAGTCGGCTATGTAGATAAAACACATCACCTGGATATGCTTCTCTACCTGGAGGTCGTTTTAAGATAAGTGACATCTGTCGATATGCCCAAGAATGTTTAGATAAGTCATCATAAACTATCAATACATCTTTACCTTGGTGCATGAAAAATTCTCCAAGTGCACATCCAGTGTATGGTGCCAAGAATTGCATAGGTGCAGGGTCAGAGGCATTTGCAGCTACGATGATTGTATGGCCCATTGCTCCGTTTTGTTCGAGTATTCCGTATGTCTGTGCAACTTTGCCAACTTTTTGTCCAATAGAAACATATATACATATTACATCTTCTTTTGCTTGGTTAATGATAGAGTCAATTCCTATAGAAGTTTTTCCTGTTGAACGATCTCCAATTATTAATTCACGCTGACCTCGTCCTATTGGAATCATTGCGTCTATAGCTTTAACACCTGTTTGAAGTGGAACATTTACTTCTTGTCGAGAAGCAACGTCAGGAGCTACAACTTCAGTTGGTCGTGTTTGGGTAGATTCAATTGTTCCTTTATTATCAATCGGATTAGCTAAACCATCTACTACTCTTCCAATAAAATTTTCTCCAACAGGTATTGCAGCGACTCTTCCTAAACCTCTTACTTCTGTTCCTTCTTTGATAGCTAGTGGATCACCAAGTATAACTGCACCAACAACATTTTCTTCAAGATTTAGAGCTATACCTGATATGCCACCCTCGAATTCTACTAATTCATTAGCTCCAACTCCAGATAATCCATGTATTCGAGCGACTCCATCTCCGACTTCTACTACAGTACCAATATCTACAAGTTCTGTTTGGTATTCGAAGTTCTCTATCTGTGACTTAATAATTGATGCTATATTTTCGCCTTTAATTCCCATTTTTACCTCTAGAATTTAATTTTTTAAAGATTGATTGAGTTGTTTTAAACGTGTTTTTATACTTGCATCAAGGATACGATCGCCAATTTTAGCAATAAATCCACCAATTAAAGTATCATTAATTAAGTAATTTGTTTTAATAGATCCTTTAGAAAATTGTGCTAAGAATGCTTCAAGATTCGTTTTTTGATCTGGATTTAATTTTGTTGCAGATTCTATTGTAATCCTTGTAAGTTGTTTATTTGAGTCTACTAATTGATGGAAATGATCAATTAGTGATTTTAAGGTATGTACTATATTTCTTTTAGATAATAAATGTATTAAATTGAAAGCTTCAGGACTAATAGATGTTCCTAATAATTCTTTAATGATTTTAGTTTTTAATTCTATGTCTAAATCAGGTCTGTCGAGTAAAGAAATAAGCTCCATATTGGATGTGATAATTTCTAATTCATTGAAATTAGTTAACCAAGTATCGATTGCGTTATTTTCTAAAGCAAGTGAGAAGATTGCTTGAGAAAATCGTTGTGAACTCGAATCTGTTTTCATTTAAAATATTTAAGACTTTCTTTGAGGTTTTAATAAAAGAGATGCTTGTAGAAACAGGAATACCACATTAAAAAGTACCTTTTTTACATGTGGATGTTTGTCGATTAGAGACATTCAAATTCCTATTTTTCTTTTGATAACAATTCATCATGGAGTATTTTATCAATGATGGTTTGTTGATGCTTATTATCGATTGTTTCTCCGATTACACGAGAGGTTGCATGAGTCACCAAAGTAGAAAATTCTTGTTTCAATTCTTCCATTATTTGACTCTTTTCTTTTTCTATTTCAGTCTTAGCTTTCAATCTTTCTGCTTCAAGTTCCTCTTTAAGTTTATTTAATTCAGAATCATGGAGTTTAGAGGCTGTTTCTCTAGCTTTTGATAGGATATCCTGACTAGCTTTATTAGCTTCTGCAAGTTTAGCCTGAATGGCAGTTTCTGTTTCTTCTGATTGAGCTTGTACTTCAGTTGCTTTTGATAAACTCTCTTTTATTTTGTTAGATCGGTTATCTAACATTTTTAATATAGGTTTATAAAGAAATGAATAAAGTATCCCAACTAAGATAGAAAAACTTATTATTTGTGTAAGTAGACCAGATATATTTATACCTAATGCTTCCATTAAACCAATATTCCTATTTTGTTCATTACTATTTTATTACGTTATTTAAGCAACAAATATAATTAGAAAAGCAACGACTAATGCATAAATAGCAATAGCTTCTGCGAAAGCTATAGCTAAAATCATATTTTGTCTGATTGCTCCTGCTGCTTCTGGGTTTCTACCAATAGATTCCATAGCTTTTGCAGCAAGTATTCCAATACTCAATGCAGGCCCTAATGCACCTAGCCCCATAGTTATACCAGCACCTATTGTTTTTATATCACCGAACATGGTTTCCATCTATTATTACTCCTTCATATTATTAATATCTAATTTACTTTAATTTTAATGTTCATCAGAGGTTGCTGCACTTGCAAATACCAATGTTAGTATTGTGAAGATAAATGCTTGAATCAACCCTACAAATAATTCTAAACCCAAAAAAGGAATTATGCCAACTAGTGGTATTAAAAATGCCATTGTCATTAATAATACTTCCCCAGCGAAAATATTTCCAAACAGTCTAAAAGTAAAACTTATTACTCTAGCTATTTCACTAATTGCTTCTATTAAACCTACGAAAAAACCAACAACGCCACCTTTGAAGGTAAAGAATTTACTTAAGTGTTTTCTTGTACCTAGTTGTCGTAGTCCCCACCAATGAATCATAATCATAGCAACTATCGCTAAAGCTAGAGTGGTATTAATATCAGTATTAGCACTTCTTAAAAATGGGATTAATACTCCAGCACGTTTATTTTTTGGAACTCCATCATGTTCATAGGTATGAGCATCAATTTCGTTGTTTACAGAACCAAGAGGTAAAATAGCAATAGGACCATTTCCTTCATAGATGTGTAGTTTAACAGATTTTAAATCAAGTTTTTCATGTGCTTTTTCTGCAATTTCTTCCTTATGGTGGATATAATCTTTTGCAGGTTCAAGAATTCCAATAGTTCCAAAACCTGGTAATATACCAATCCAATTAGATGCGACAATGAAAATAAATATAGTTAAAATTAAAGGTAAGAATTTTCTACCATTTTTACCTCCAATATCTTCTGAAAGTGCAACGAAATATTCTATAATCGATTCCAAAAGGCATTGAAATCTTCCAGGTGTTTCTTTTAAATTTCTAGTGCCATAGAAAGACACTATAGTTAACATAATAATTACTATCCATGTAACAAGAATACTATTTGTTAAATACCAAACACCAAATAAAGAATGCTTATGGAGTGGTTCAGCAGGTATAGATATATGGGCCATTGGGGAACTTAAGAATCCACTTAGGATGGGACTACCTATAATGCCAAAAATTGTTAAACCTAGGATTGATATGAGTACTATTTTCCTTTTTGATATCATTTTTCTGAAGACAAAATTTTTGTAATTAATTTCATTGTACCAAAAATTCCTATAAAAATACCAAACATAAGAAAAATTAATGTTAGTATAGGTAGCATGTTGAAAGTATTATCTAAAAAATAACCAAATACACCACTGCCTATTATACAAATAGCAAAAAACCAGCCAATTCCGAGTAATTTGAATGTAGTATTCATATGATATTAGGGGGCATATGATTTTTTAAGAATTACTTTTAGGAGAATCTATGTCATCCAAATTTAGTGTGTCAATGAATTTAGAAAACACAGATAATTCTTGAATTTCTTTATTTGAAATTGGAGAATTAGGTGAAATTCCTTTAGTGTTTTCCTGTATAGCTTCATCATCAAATTGTATGGATGCTTTATCAACAACTTCTTCACTGGCATATATAGGTGCATCTGTTCTAATTGCTAGTGCTATCGCATCGCTAGGCCTGGCATCCAATTCGATCGTTTCATCAGGTAGAGCAAGTATGATTTTTGCGTAGAAAGTATCATTATCAAGGTCAGTGATAACAACATGGTCAATAGTAGCTCCTAATATTTCAATAGTAGCTTGAAGTAGATCATGAGTTAATGGTCTTGGAACTTCAACATTTTGTAATGTTAGTGCAATTGAATCAGCTTCAGCAGGCCCTATCCAAATAGGTAGATAGACGTGAGATTGGATTACTTTTAGCATGACTACCCTTTGGTAGTTAGTTAGGCTAATACGAATGCTATCAATATTTAATTTGAGCATACAAACCTCCTAATAATCCTTAATTATCAAGATTGTACGGAAAATATTTAGGTTATGTCAAATAAATTTGGAAAGATTATTGTTTGAAAGATAACCAATCCCATTTCATAGTATCTAATAGAATAGAATTGAGTTCATTATTAAAATCTGTTGCTGCTAATCTTATTTGTTTTTGGGAATTCTCTTTAGATAAAGATGGATAGATTATGGATCGGGTAGAATTAATTATTAAAGTTCCTAAATCTGTTCCTAGTCCTGCTAGTACTGCATCTTTAAGATTACCTTTTTGTGCTCCTATGCCTGGTAATAGAATTGGGATTTCTTGGTCGATAGAACGGATATACTCTAGTAAAGTCTTATGGTTTGCTCCGACAATTAAACCAAGTGTATTCATAGAGTTTTTATACGTAGGGTTAGTTTTGTCTAAAATAGTATCGACAATATGATGACTTATAGAATTAGAGTTGTTGATTACAGCTGATTGTATATGATTTTTATCGTTAATAGTAATATTAGAAGAACGGCACCATACAAATGCACATTTCTCCGGATATTGTAAAAATGGAGTAATAGTTTCCAGGCCAGAAAATGGATTTATAGTAGTTGCATCAAAGCCCCAAAATTCGAACAGCGCTTTTGCATAAGCTTCATTGGTGGAGAGTATATCTCCTCTTTTACCATCTCCAATAATAGGGACATTAGGTGCATTAGTTCGTATATATGATATAGTTTTTTCTAATGCATTCAGTCCATCCCAACCCAGTGCTTCATAGAAAGCAATATTAGGTTTGTATGCACAGACTAAATCATGAGTGCAGTCAATAATGGATTGATTGAATTTAAAAATATCTTTAATTGGCATATATTTTGGGTAAGGATCTAATCCAATACACAAAAAACTTTTATTGATATAAGAGATTTTTTCTAATTGATTTTTGAATGCTGACATTTCTTTATTTAATGGTTTATAGATAATTCTTTGTCATCATACTTTCTTTTGATCAATATATCTATATTGTTACATTATGATTTTAATTTTTAGATTTTATAGTTAAGATACAATTATTGCAGATGGTGGAACTATTACATACAATAATTGATTTATTGAAACCTTTGATTCTTCAAGGAATTCTTTTAACACTGTTATTTGTAATTTAATTCCAATATCAACAAATATAGTGGCGTTATTTTTAGAAAGGTCAATTTTAATAATTTTACCTTGATATATGTTTTTTGTATTAATTTGCTTAGGTTGGGAGAGTGTCACTAAAATTTGATTCGGTGGTATAAAAATACGTATTTGTTTTTTTAAAGATGCATTTAGTTTGGGGATAGCCATTTGGAGATTATTTATGCTAATTATTGTAAGGTCTGGATTTACGTTTGTTTTAATTTCACCTTGTAGAGAATTTACAGGTAAAATTTGTTGTGAATTTTTAGTATATGCAGTTAATAAAGATTGATTAATTACTTGTGAGGAAGCTACTAACTCTTGGCCAATACCATCAATTATAGGTAAAGTATATTGGGTCATTGTTAGAATTTCATCTTTATTATGAGACACATAAAGTATTGGTATGTTCAGATCTGTCCAAATTGATTTTAAATAAGTTAGAATTTGATTTTTTGAATTAGTATCAATTCCATTTAATGGTTCATCAAGAAGTAATAGTTTGGGTGATGTGGCAATAGCACGTATAATTGCAACTCTTTTCTGCTCTCCTCCTGATAAAGTTCCTACTTTATTTTTTAGAAGATGTTCAATGCCAAATTTAGAAATGCAATAGGATATTTCATCTTCGTAATTAATTGGGGCTAAATTTTGTGCATATTTTATGTTTTGGATCACATTTAAATGCGGGAATAGTAGTGGTTCTTGAAACACATATCCAATCCGACGTTTTTCAGGAGGAATATTTGTATTGTTTTCTGAAGAGAATAGGATGTGATTATCAATAATTATACTTCCATTATCGGGGGTTTCTATTCCAGAGATACAATTGAGTAGTGTCGTTTTACCACTGCCAGATGGTCCCCAAACACCTATTATTGAAGGCTCGAAACTCACTTGGCAATTTAAATGAAATTGTTGGTATTTTTTGTTGATGTTTAAATGTAGCATTGGTTATTTTGTTTGCAGTATCATTTTAAAGAATTACGTAGTAGTAAGTTATATGCAATAAGAGATGATATTGTTATTGCTAAAGATATAAGTATTAGCATATGGACATCAGTATATTGACCGATTTGTATATTAGAATAAATTGCTAGAGGAATGGTTTGTGTTTTTCCTACAATATTTCCTGCAACAATGATTGTAGCTCCAAATTCTCCAATAGATCGTATAAATCCAATTAAAATACCGCCTAGAATGCCCTTATATGCAAGAGGTATAGTTATTGTAAGCATTACTTTAATTTTATTAGCTCCTAAGGTTCTTGCACATGATTCTAGCTTTTCTTCTATAGAATTCATTGAAACAATGATAGTTCTTACCATTAGAGGGAATGATGTAATTGCTGCTGCAATTGCTGCAGCTTGCCATGTAAAAATAATGTCTATCCCTAAAGTGATTTTTAAAAAATCTGATAAAGGAGATTTATTTCCTAGTATTTGTAGCAAAAAAAAGCCTATTGCTACTGGTGGTATTGCTAAAGGTAAAGAAATTATAATATCAAGTATGATTTTCCCAGGCAGTTTTGTTTTAGTGATAATTAGAGCACTTATTATCGCAGGAATTACATTTAATATAGTAGCACTCGAAGCTACTAATAGACTTAATTGTAAAGCTGAAAAATGATGTTCATACATTTTAGTCTACTGTTTTAAATCCATATTTGAGGAATTTATTGCTTGATTCCGGGGAAAATAAATATTCGATAAAATGTGAAGTATGTTTATTATCAATGGCCGTTTTTGTAATTGCAATAGGATATTGTATTTCTGGATATGATTCTTGAGGGATTATTGCAAGAGATCTTATGTTATTGTTGGAAATAGTATCTGTTTTGTAGACAATACCTACTTCTACGTTTTGGTTTTCTACATATGATAATACTGTTCTAACATTTACACCCAGTATTATTTTATCTTGTAAATCCCCCCAAATGCCATGGTTAGATAATGCTGTTTTTGCATAAGTTCCTGCAGGAGAGAAGTTTGGATCTGCAATCGATATTTTATTAAACTTCTGAGTGGAAAGTTCACCTAGGTTATTTATGGATGATGTATTTGAAGTATGGGTTACTAATACCAGGGAGTTAGTTAAAAGGGGATATACTTTTTCAAGTATTGCTGTATTTTCTAATTTTGTTAAAGGTGTATACCCTGCAGGGATGAATAGATCAGTTTTAGCACCATGTACAATTTGATTTGCAAGCATTTGTGACCCTCCATAGCTAATGAGAAGATCTATTTCGTTTTGAGATTCATAGGCTTTTTCTATCTCAGATAAAGCATCAGCAAGACTTGCAGCAGCAAGTATTGTAATTTCTTGGGTTTTTGTATTATTGCAACTAATTATCAATAAAACACTAAATATAATTAGGGGAAATACTAATTGTAATAATCTTACTTGAATTTGTAACAAAAACTTCATAATTTAATTTTATCGTTATACTATTGATTATTTCTTTCCAAATATATTCTACAAAATATGTAATGACAAATTTAAGTTAAATAAAATTCAGGATTGTCTATATAGGGTTTTATTTTTGTCCTCATTTCCCCCGATATCTTTCCCTATAAGGATATACTTTGTAAAAATGCTTGTCTGTATACGTAGACAATGCTATACTCAATGTAAAAGAAAAGTGGGAAGAAAAGTGGGGGTGTCCCCACTTTATTTTATTATGGTGGTATTTTAATAAAGGCGAGGTATTATGAAGAGCGATTTTATTATCGCTGTTACGCAGTTAGCAGCTGAAAGAAATTTACCTAAAGAAGTGGTTGTTTCTGCTATTGAAGCAGCAATGGTGGCGGCTTTTAAAAAAGATAGTAATGCTTCTGGTCAGCAGATATCAGTTACTTTAAACCCTGATTCAGGGATTGTAAAAGTTGATGTTTTAAAAACCGTTGTTGTTGAAATAAATGATGATCAAAGGGAAATATCTTTAACAGAATCTCAGAAAATTAAGAGTGATGCTGAAATTGGTGATGTTATTATTACAGAAACTACAGAACATGCGGCTGGGAGGATAGCTGCTCAAACAGCAAAACAAGTTGTTGCGCAGAAACTTAGGGATGCTGAGAGAGTTTTGGTTCTTGAAGAATACCAAGATAAAGAAGGAGATGTATTTCCTGCTCTTGTTCAGAGAGTTGATCCTGGAGTAGTGCTACTTGAGATGGGTAGAGCTGAAGTAATAATGCCTACTGACGAACAATCATTTGGAGAAAAGTATAGGGTTAGTCAGCGTTTAAAAGTGGTCATTCAATCAGTACGTGATTCTAGTAGAGGACCTGAAATAATTGTTTCTCGTGCTTCTTCAATATTAGTAAAAAGACTTTTTGAACTTGAAGTTCCAGAAATTTATAATGGTGCTATTGAAATCGTTGATGTTAGCAGAGAAGCTGGTTCTCGGACTAAGGTTTCAGTAAGACCCATTCAGTCTGGAGTTGATGCAGTAGGGTCTTGTGTTGGTTTTCGAGGATCACGAATACAAAATGTAGTGAATGAGTTAAATGGTGAAAAAATTGATATTATTGAATGGAAAACTGATATTAAGGCATATATTGCGAAAGCTTTAAGTCCTTCTGATGTAGTGTATGTTGATTTAGTTGAAGATGAACATCTTGCAATTGCTGTTGTTCCAGATCGGCAGTTATCTCTAGCAATTGGTAAGGATGGCCAGAATGCACGATTAGCTGCGAAATTAACTGGTTGGACTATAGATATCAAAAGTGATCAAGAATATGAACGAATCCCAACACCTGAGCCTGATGAAGATATTCAAGATGTTGAAAGCTCGGATATGTCTGTTGAGGTACCAACTCAAGAGTCTGAATCAGAACAAACTACAGAAGAATTAACTGAACAATCAGAAGGATTAGTAGAAGTATCTGATCAAGTTCAAGATGTACAGGAAATTGCTGAGGTTATTGAGGAAATAGAAGAGTCAGTAGAAGAGTCAGTAGAAGAGGAAGTAGAAGAGGAAGTAGAAGAGTCAGAATCTTTAATTGATGTACCCGATAGTGTTTGGGATATTCCTAGGAGACGTAGAGGTGAAACATCTAATGACGGTGGCCTTCGGTTTGCGGAAGATATAGCTGAATTTAGTCGTGGCGAAAAGAAAGATAAAACTTCAAAAAGTGGTGGAAATAGGAGTAAAAATCGCAAAGGAAAAAGTAAGAAATAAATTTTAAATTTTCCATTGTTTTGGTTATTAATGAAGTTTTGACGTGTAAGTCTAGTTGTGTTTGAATTTACTTTAATAAGGTGGGTTTGATGTCAAAAGAATTAACTAGTATAGAAGTACCGCAGAGTTTAACGGTTAAGGAATTGGCCGTTCTACTTGATGTTGATCCTATTGAATTAGTTAAACAATTCATGCGTCGTGGATTAATGTATTCATTGAATCAATACATTGATTTTGAAATTGCTGCTAAAATGGCTGAAGAATTTAGTGTGAAGACTTATCTTAAAAGCGGTGACCCATTAACGAAAAAGATTGATGATTCTGATGAAAACTCAAAAAACTTACAAGAATTAGAAACACGTCCACCGGTTATAGCTATATTTGGTCATGTTGACCATGGGAAAACAACATTATTAGATTATATTAGAAAGTCCCGAATAACTGAGGTAGAAGCAGGAGGGATTACTCAAAAGATAGGTGCTTATCAGTGTGAATATAAAGAGTCAGTTATAACAGTATTAGACACTCCTGGTCATTATGCTTTTTCTGAAATGCGTTCGCGTGGAGCGAAGCATACAGATATTGCGGTTTTGGTTGTTGCAGCAGATGATGGAGTAATGCCTCAAACTATAGAAGCAATTAGCCACATTAAAGGAGAAAATTTACCAATAGTTGTAGCTATTAATAAAATTGATAGACCTCAAGCTGATATTGATAAAGTAAAAAGACAGTTAGTTGATCAAGATGTAGTTATAGAAGAATGGGGTGGTGACGTAATGGCGGTACCTATTTCTGCTCTAAATGGAGATGGTATTGATACACTAATGGAAAGCATTCTTGTTTTAGCAGAAGTACTAGAATTACGTGCGAATCCAAATAAAAAAGCAAATGGTGTAGTTATTGAAGGTACCGTTGATAAACGACGTGGTGTTATTGCTTCATTAATCATTCATGATGGAACTTTAAAAGTTGGAGACCAACTTGTTCTTGACAATACTTATGGGAAAATTCGAGCAATGACTTCAGATAGAGCAAAAAATATTGATAAAGTTTTGCCTGGGGGCGTGGTAGAAGTTTTAGGTTTAAATTCTGTTCCTGAAGTTGGTGTTGTATTTGAAGTAATGGAGAGTAATGAGAACAGCAAAAATTTTAAAAAGATATCACAAGAGTCTAAACATAATATGGTTGCTAGTTTTGTAGATACAGATAAGGTTATAAAATTAGTAGTTAAAGCTGGATTACGTGGATCAGTGGATTCATTAAAAGATTCAATTTCAGCTAAATCAACTGATGAAGTTCCTATTGAAATTATTTATGTTTCTTCAGGGAGTGTTAATGAGAGTGATGTTCTTTTAGCTGAGACTTCTAATGCAATAATACTTGGATTTAATACTTATGTGGAATCTGGAGCTCAATTATTGATAACAAAGAAAAAAATAAATGTTCAAAGTTATGATGTTATATATGAGCTGTTAGAGTATATAGATAAAGTTATTGAAAGTCAGCAAAATGATGAACCTGAGGATGTAATTGAAGGTGTCGCAGAAGTAAGGGCATTGTTCCAAATTAAAAATCGAACAACTATTGCTGGCCTCTATGTAAGAGATGGATTTATTACCAGGAAATCTTATGTACGTGTAATACGCCAAGACAAAGAGATTTTTCGGGGCAAAATTAATAGTTTAAAACATTTCCAAAATGATGTTGGACAATTAAATGCAGGATTAGAAGGAGGACTTGTTTTAGATGGTTTCAATGAATATGTAGAAGGTGATTTCATTGAAGCGCATTCACAAGTTCTCAAGTAAAATTTTGTATAAAATTACCATTGACGAAAGGTAGCAAGATGCGTCGCATGGAAAGTATTAATGGTGTTTTACAAAAAGAAGTAAGCGATGTTTTGTTGTTTGACTTGAATGATCCAAGGTTAGCTAAGCTAATTACAGTTACTAGGGTACAGACCTCAAATGATTTAAAGTACGCTAAAATCTATGTAAGTATTCTTGATGATTCAAGCGCCAAAGATACTGTAGAAGAAATTATGGCTGTTTTAAATGGGGCATCAGGATTCATATCTAAGAAGATAAAAGGTAAAATTAAATTTAAAACAGTTCCGCATTTGGCTTTTTCCCTTGATAATAGTATAAATGATGGTATGAAAATATTAGATATTCTTGAACAAGTTTCATATCCTATATCTGGGGAAAAATAATATATAGGTTATTTTAGATGCCGACTATTGTTTTTGATGGTATTTTGAATATCAATAAACCTTCCGGGATTACAACTATGGATGTAGTTCGGAATGTGAAGCGTATAACCAATCAACGTAAAGTTGGTCATGCGGGGACCTTAGATCCTTTTGCATCAGGTGTAGTTCCTATTTGCTTAGGTAGAGCAACTAAAATGATTGAATATCTATTTGATACTTCCAAGAAATATCGTGCTGTAATTCATTTTGGAGTTGAAACTGACACTTATGATTCTACTGGAAAAATTATTAG
Source organism: Chloroflexota bacterium (assembly GCA_002722455.1). GTDB lineage: Bacteria > Chloroflexota > Dehalococcoidia > Lucifugimonadales. Next base: position 7,283 of record PBMB01000026.1, on the reverse strand, counting down.
AGAAATTGATTTCCATGATGATTTTAAAAAATCTGATATTCATCAAGTATTAAAATCATTTGTAGGTAATATTAAACAAGTACCACCTATGTATAGTGCTTTAAAATATAATGGTAAACGTTTATATGATTTAGCTAGAGCGGGGGTTCAAATAGATAGAGATCCTCGTTTAGTTACTGTTTATAACATAGAGATAATTGATTGGAAGTCTCCATATTTAACTTTAGATGTTGAGTGTGGGAGAGGGTTTTATATGAGATCATTAGCGTATGATTTGGGTTCTATTATGAAGTGTGGAGGTAGTTTAAAAAGTTTAATTAGGTTGAAAGGAGGAGGTTTTTCAATCGAAGATGCTATTAGTTTAGAAGTATTATCAGAACACAATAAGAACGATTTATGGCTTAAGTTTTTGCATAAAATTGATTTTGCTATAATGCATTTCCCGATAATTTACTTAGAACCTAAAGATGAACAGGAGTTAAAGAATAAAGGTGCGATTACTTTCTTAGGTAATCTTAGTTCTAATTCATATAGTGTAGAGAATATATATCGATTGTATTCTCAAAATGAATCTTTATTAGGTATAGCATCCTATAGTAAAAAACTTAAAAAATGGGTACTTGATCGAGCTTTTTGGTAATTAATTAGCAATTTAGGAGTTGACAGATAGCATTGTACGTATTATTTTTGATTTATTGGTAGTACAAAAATTTATATTTCAATATTAGGAAGGTGTAACTATGGCTAATCAAGCATATTGTTTCAAATGTCGAAAACGTGTTGACATCGTTGATGCACAGAGTGTCACATTAAAAAATGGACGTCCTGCAACTAAAGGTACTTGTGCTGAAGATGGTACAAAAGTATTTAGGATTGGAAGTAAATAGATAACTCTAATCAATAACTACGAATTCTTCTTGACCCGGTAGTCTTTTTTCAGTTAATATTTATTATTATGGAAAAAACTACCGGTTCAGTTGTATTTCAAATAGGTTCTAAACAATATAAGGCTGATGTTGGTGATTTAATTCAAGTTGAGTTAATGCATGCTGATGTTGGTGATTCAGTAGATATCCCTCAAGTTTTAATGGTAACTGCTGATAATAAGGTTTGGTTAGGTGATCCTTTTGTAGATGGAGCCCAGGTAAAAGCTGATGTTGATAGCCATGGGAAACATAAAAAACTGATTGTTTTTAAGTATAAAAATAAAACTCGATATCGTAGAAAGCAAGGTCATCGACAAAATTATACGGCACTTCGTATTAAAGAAATTGTTACTCCTGTTTAGGGAGATATTTTATTTATTTTTCAAAAAAGGACTTATGGTGTTCAATTATGGCTCATAAAAAAGGTGGTGGTAGTACTAGGAATGGTCGTGATAGTGCAGGTAAAAGACTAGGAGTAAAAAGATACGATACTCATCTAGTAGATGCAGGTACAATCATTGTTCGGCAGAGAGGTACCAAAATATTTCCTGGAACTAATGTAGGTATTGGGAGAGACCATACTTTATATGCACTTATTCCAGGTAAAGTTAAATTTGAGCAAGGTAAATCTGGCAAAAAATTAGCTAGTGTTTACCCTTAAAGATTTTAGTGTATTGGTGAATTTAAAATGAAAACAGGAATACATCCAAAATATTTTTCTGATGCTGTGATCACTTGTTCTTGTGGTACAGTTTATAAAACAGGTTCTACAAAACAAAATTCGAGAATTGAGTTATGCTCAAATTGCCATCCGTTTTATACGGGTGAACAGAAGATTGTAGATACAGAAGGTAGAGTGGATCGTATAAAACGACGATTTAATCTTGACGAAAAATAGTGGATGTATTTTTCAGATTTTTTAACTAGTTCTCCTGATTGCAGGAATCTTTTCAAGTGATAGGTGACTAGTTTATTATGTCAATCAAGTTTGGTGGTCAAGCACTTATTGAAGGAGTTATGATTAGGGGCAGGCAGTATAATACTGTTGCTGTTAGATGTCCAGATGGGTCTATTAATATTAAATCTGATTCTATTGGATGGAAATGGACAAGCCCTTATAGAAAAATCCCTTTTTTAAGAGGTATCTTAGTTTTAGCAGAGACTCTTTATATAGGTACTAAAAGTTTATTATATTCTTCCGCTGTTAGTACTGGAGAATCTAGTGATAGCATAAGAAGTTCAGATATGATAATTGTCCTAACTCTTTCAATATCGATTGCTATAATAGTTTTTTTTCTAACTCCATTGTTTGCAGCATCATTTATTTCAAGGTTTTTGAGTCCTATGTGGATACCATTGATAGAGGGAGTTTTAAGAGTTTCTTTTTTCATAATCTATTTACTCCTTATTCGTAAAAGTAAAGATGTAAGGAGAGTATTCCAATATCATGCTGCTGAGCATATGTCTATTCATGCACATGAACATGATGAAGATTTGATTCCATCTAATGTCAGAAAATATGCTTTCGCACATCCACGTTGCGGGACTGCTTTTTTGTTAATTGTTTTTATAATTTCCTTTATAGTTTTTAATTTTGTTGGACACGATCCACTTTGGTGGATGTTTTTGTCTCGAATTGTTCTTATATTACCTATTGCTGGATGTAGTTATGAATTAATTCATTTTGCAGCACTTAATAGTTCTAATTTAATTGGTCGTTTTATTAATAAACCTAGTTTAGCACTACAGTCTTTAACTACAGATTATCCTGACGATGCTCAGATAGAAGTCGCTATTGCAGCGATGATGCATGCTCGTGAAGTAGAAAAAAGATAAAATTTATTTTCAATTACAAACTTACTATTATAATTACTATGTTTTGGTCGGATTAGTTTCAAGATTATCAAGTCTCTGATTAGCTTCCTTATATATATCTTGTTCTAATTTCCCTAACAAAATTGTTTGTATATTTTTTTCTAGATGATTTACATTAGTTGTTCCCACTATATTGGTATCTATATATGGGTGTGTAAACGCAAAACGTAATGCGAATTGAGTAGGATCTTCGTTTACAGCTAGTAAATCATTTAAATGAGCCTGATTAAACTTTTCCCATATAGATGTTTCACCTGTACCAATATGGGGCTCTCCTTGCGCTATCCCATTGTTAACAATAATTCCATGCCCTTTTTCAGATAATTTTGTAATCCATGTATGATGTTTCCTATTTAAAAGAGAATAAGGAAGTTGGAAAACATCAAAAACATCCCAATTAAAGAAAGTTTCTAAGTCAGGAAGGGAGGTAGAGATGCCAATCCATTTTACTAATCCCTCTGATTGTAATTTCTGTAGTGTAGCTACAACTTGATTATCTTCACATTTTTTGACTGATGGACCATGAAGTTGCAATATTGGTATTTGTTGAATTTTCATACGTTCTAGACTCGTATATACATCAGTAAATATATTTTTTTCTGTCCAGCGATTTGCAGTATCTTGGCATCCGCATTTAGTAGCAATAGTATAATCATTCTGAACATTAGATATATATCTTCCAATTAACGATTCACTATTATTTTTATCTCTTCCATAACATCCAGCGGTATCAACAAAATTAATTCCAGAAGTAATTACTGAAGTTAAAATCTGTTTTCTTTGAGCATTATTTATTGGTTTTCTATGAGCAGCACCATAACCTAGTCGAGTAACTGGGATTCCTGTTCTTCCTAAATTTGTAGTAGGTAATTTTGTCATTTTCGCCTCGATTATTGTTATATAAAAAATATGTATGTACCCCTGCCCGGATTCGAACCGGGGCACCTGGTTTAGGAAACCAGTGCTCTATCCTCCTGAGCTACAGGGGTATGTAATATATTAGTCATAGTTTAAAGTTATTATTATTGTTTCATATCAATCTTATATATATTTGTATTTAAGTCAAATACATAGTTCTTATATATTATAATGACCATGAAATTCATTAGACTGGATTAATTTTGTTAATTATTATTAATAGATTGTACCGTAAATAAATTGTAAAATAGTAGAGTTAGAAAGAGGTAATAGATTGAGTTTTAAATTAGTAATTACAAAGTATGAATGCCCTCATATAGAAGCAATGCCTGATGATGTGGATAATTGGCCATATGAATTAAAAAATATTATTCCAGGTATAAATGTTAAAGTTTGTAAATCACGCAATGATGCATTAAAAGAAATAGTTGACGCAGATGCAGTTTATGGTGAGGTAGAAAAAGAGCTATTTGAAAAAGCAGCTTCTTTAAAATGGATATGTTGTTCACAAGCTGGACCAAAAGCAGGTTATTATTATCCTGAGTTAATACAAAGCAATGTAACTATAACAAATACAAGAGGTATATTTAATGACCATATTAGCGCCCATATAATGTCATTTATACTTTTATTTGCAAGAGGGTTGCATTACTATTTGCCCAATCAACTAAAATCTGTTTGGGATCCTAATTTTGGGATATCTACTTATTTACCGGAAGCCACTGTTATTATTGTTGGACTAGGAGGTATAGGTGCAAGAACAGGGTATTTGTGTTCTCAGTTTGGGTTAAAAGTTATTGGGGTTGATCCTCGAGTAAGTAAAGCTCCCGAAGGTATCAATACAATTTGTTCAGACGATGAATTAGATGCAGTTTTATCTCAAGGTGATTTTGTTGTGTCGACTGTACCCGAAACTCCAAAAACACAAAAACTATTTTCATTAGGGAAATTTAAGCTAATGAAACCCAGTGCTTATTTTATTAATATAGGTAGAGGAGCAACTGTAAGTTTAGATGATCTACATATTGCGCTAGAAAGTAAAGCAATTGCAGGAGCAGCTCTTGATGTTTTTGAACAGGAACCTTTACCTAATAATCATCCTTTATGGAAACAAAAAGGAATGATTATTACTCCTCATGTGGCTGCTGATGGACCATTTCTTGATCAGAGACGTAAGGATTTACTTTTTGATAATTGTCTTAATTTTAATAAGAAGACAAAATTGAACAATGTCGTTGATAAAAATCAATGGTTTTAGGTAAGAATAGTCTTCAAGCCCCTGGAGGGAATTGAACCCTCGCACTTGGCTCCGGAGGCCAATGCTCTATCCGCTGAGCTACAGGGGCATATAAACTTTTGAAAGTTTAATTTAGATTACTAGAAAATATCATTATTAACACTATATTTATGGTTTTTATGGATATTGATACTGTTAATTTAAATAAAATATTTAAAAAAAACCCACTAGGTTTGAAATTCTATTGGTTAGGGCTTGACATATAAAGCAATCCTCGCATAATATATGTCAGCTGGTAAAAGGTTATTTTACCATGCATTTTTATAAATTTTTAATAGCCACTATCTATACTTTTCTAGATAGAAATTTTGTAGATTGGCTTTTTAATATAGAAGAGGGAGGTCCATATTGAAAAAATTTCTTCCTCATGGGATAAAGAGAATGAACAGATTGGGATTAATTCTAGTTCCTTTGTTTGTTATGAGTTTAGTAATTGCTTGTGGTCCAGCTGGAGCACCAGGAAATCCTGGTATTTCAGGAGCACCAGGAAATCCTGGTAACGTTGGTCCTGCAGGTGAACAGGGACCGAAAGGCCCGCAAGGTGATCCAGGTCTACCAGGATTATCAGGAAACCCAGGAAAACCTGGAAAACCTGGAAATCCAGGTAACCCAGGTGCAGTTGGTCCACGTGGACCAAAAGGCCCTGATGTATCACTAAAAGCAAATGTTATAGTGGATTCAACACAGTTATATTTGGATGGTGGAGTCACTGTAATGGGTTCTGGGTTCTTAAAGTATGAGCCTGTTCAAGTTTATCTTGAAGAGGGTTCTAATAAACCTAGTTTAGGTACAGTTGATGCTGGACCTGGTGGAGCATGGACTTTGTCTGTCTCTAATCTTGGCCAGAATGCTGGTGTAGCTAAACATTCAGAATCATTACTTGCTGGTGCTGCAGTTAACCTTGTTGCTAAAGGCGCTGATGGTTCACATGCAACAGTTCCAGTTGCAATAGCTAGTACAGGCCCAGTAGCTGAAATTCCATTTGAGAATACAGCTCGCATTACAGGTGGTACAGCTGCAACAGGAAGTACACTTGTTGTGCATGGCTCAGGTTTTACTAGTGCAGAATATGTATCTATGAGATGGGCATTTACAGAAGCTGAATATGCAGCAGCAAAAGAGCGTGGTTGTAAAGATGCAAAGAGTATAGCTCGTAATACATCTGCAGCTAACAGCACCAATCCATACTGTTATGACAGTGGAATTAAAGGTGGTGGTGTAAAACTAGATGCAGCTACTGCTGATACAGTTTCAGGCGCATTTACATATACCCTTAAAGTTGGGACTATGCCTGCAGGTGTTTTCACACTGTTAGCAACTGGTTCTGATGGTTCAAGGGCTAGTTCAGCAATTATCGTAACTGCAGAATAAATTGGTACTTATTAATGAATATACTTTATATAAAAAAATCTAATATGTTGTCACATAGTTTTGTGGTAACAAGAGAGGGGAACAAATGAGAATACATCTTCCTCAACGTGGACATATGTTAATAACTTTGGTTGTTTCTGTAATTATGTTGTTTGTATTTGCAGCAGCATGTGCAGGAGCCCCAGGAGCTCCAGGATTGCCTGGAGAGCCAGGAAACCCAGGAGCACCAGGAAATCCTGGACCAGCTGGGCCACAAGGTCCAAAAGGAGATCCTGGATTACCAGGATTATCAGGAAACCCAGGAAATCCAGGAGCACCAGGTAAGCCAGGAGCACCAGGAAACCCAGGGAACCCAGGTCCAACAGGACCTGCAGGTGACGTTATATCACCAGGTGCAGCGGTTACAGTTAGTGGCCAGTTATACCTTGATAGTTCTGCTACTATTCATGGATCTGGTTTTGGTAAATATGAACCAATAACTGCAAATATTGATCTTGGTAGTTCAAAACCTGAACTTGGAAAGACAACAGCTGATGCTGGTGGAGCTTGGACTATTACTGTTGCTAATTTAGGAGCAGTATCAGGACTCAGTGTTTCAACTGCAGCACAAACTCTTCTTGCAAGAGGAGATGATGGTAGTTTGGCATCCGTTCCAGTTACAATTGCTGCGAATGCTCCAGTAGCTGAAATTCCATTTGAGAATACAGCTGCTATCACAGGTGGATCTGGTACTACTGGTGGAACAATTACTATATATGGCTCAGGTTTTACTAGTGCAGAATATGTGTCTATGAGATGGGCATTTACAGAAGCTGAATATGCAGCAGCAAAAGAGCGTGGTTGTAAAGATGCAAAGAGTATAGCTCGTAATACATCTGCAGCTAACAGCACCAATC
>PBMB01000025.1 GCA_002722455.1 Chloroflexota bacterium | reverse complement strand
ATGGCGGCTGGTCAAGTCGTCACTGCTTGTTGAGGCAGCGTAAAACTTGACGACAGTCGAGTAGCCGCCAGAGAAACAAGAATCCCAAACTTCTCATTCAGGACTGAAGCCTCGCCTGAAACGAAGTGAGAAGGCGGGGAGCAGTCACAAACTAATTCTTCTTTTATTAATTTATTATAAACTTCGTCTTTGTTTTTCCATTCAAATTGTTTCCAGTTTTCTGAGGTGTATCCATCTATTGATAATCTATGATCAACTGCAAATATGATACTTGCTGCTTCATTTAAAAAAGTATTTAAATGTGTTTCTTGTTCTTTTTTTGCAGTTGTTGAAATCACTCCTGCAGAAACAACACCCACTACTGACAAAGCCAGTATTGATTCCACAAGAGTAAAACCTTTATCTTTCTTCACGAATATCTCCGTTTTTTGCTTATTTTTTTTGTTTTTTTTGTTTTTTTTGGAGATATGAGAACATCGTTCTCATATCATTTTATTTATTACATTTTTTTATTTTATTTAGTTTCAACAGAAGTATCACATTTTACTGTAGGTTTTGAACAAAGATTTGCTATCTCAGTGTTTATCGACGCTATTTCAGCATTAATATTATCAAATTGACCGTCAGGAGCTGACATTGAAGAACCTGCCACAACGTCACCATTTGCCGTAAGAGCGTCTGTTGTTAATGTTGTCGTTGTTAGATCACCATTAACTTTTGAAGCACCTTTCGAAGTCGCATTTCCCTTTAATGTTGAGTCGCCAATTACGGTTAATGTTCCGTCAATTGTTGTGTCTTTAAAATCTATTTGACCCGTTATATTCACATCACCGTCAACAATTAAATTACCTTTCACATTCACATTTTGTTTTGCTGTTATATCTTCATTAAATGTTACTTTTTCATTGAATGTTACTTTTCCTTCAAAAGTTGAATTCCCATTAACTATTAAATTTAAAACTTCTAAAGTCTCAGTGTTTAAAGTTTTTGTTGTTAATTCAGTTACTTTTACTTTATTTGCAATTGTAGTATTAATATTTGCTGTATTTATAACTGCTGTTTCTGCTTGAAGTTCTAATATATAACCAATATTTGCAATTGTATTATCAACAATCTGAATAACCTCTGTACCATTGTTTATCATTCCACAAGGTGTTGTTTTACCAGAATCAACCGCTTTTTTATTCGTTTCATTCCAATTATATAATGTGCAATTTCTATTTAATGTTAAATTTTTAAATGTTCCTGAATCTGCAACCACATCAACCATTACTGGAATAGGATCAACACCATTATCTTCACCTAAGTAAATACCTATACCACAATCTTCTTCTAAAGTAGGATTACCCCATTCAGTAGGGTTTTTTCCTTCTTCTGCTTTCCACTTAACACATTTTAATGGTGCGCTTCCGTCTGCCTCCATAAATGTTAAATGTTCACCCAATATTGAATTAGAACCGTCTGCTTTTAGATATTCATTACCACCTATTCTATTGAAGGATAACCTAAATGCACAATCAGTCGGTGAATTAATACAGTCCCTTGTTGTTATTTCTTTACCAGTTGAAAGAGAGACAATTTCAATATTATTAACACCTTTTTCTTCTTTATTTCTTTTAGATTTTGCTTCTATTAAGCCACGCTTCATATGTTTAAAGTTTTCAGAAAAAGAATCTTCGTCTGAAAATGATAACAATAAATTGAAATCCTTAATCAATCCTACTGAATCTCTACCCAACTCTGCTGACATTTCAATTCCGTTATCCTTTCTCTTTTCCCAAAGATTACAACTTATAATAGAATCTTTTTCTTTTGAGGTATCAACAGGTTTCCATGTTCCACCAGAACATGAATCTAACTCTTCTGAGGTTAATTCTTTTTTTATTAAATTATTGACTATTTCTGTTTCATTATTCCAACTCGTAGAATCCCAAGTTGAAAGACTATATCCGTCTATTGCAATTCTTTTATTCACTGCATTTACAACTTCAATCGCTTCTTTTACAAATTGTATCCCTGCTTTTTCGTTCGCATTTTCTGAAACCATAGAAATTGTTCCTGCTGTTAATGCTCCACCTATTGTCATAACGACCAAAGATTCCATTAACGAAAATCCATTTCTTTTCATAAAAAACTCCTGCTTGTTACATATTTCTATATATCTCATATTTTTGATTTTTTTCAATCAAATAAGATGTTTAAAAAAATCACGATTATTTTTTTTCTTTAAGATATTGCTTTATTTATCATATTTTTTTGAAATCATTTTTTAAATGAAGAAAAAAAAATAACAAAATTTAAAATATTCACTCTAATGTTTATAAATTCTTTGTGTTTTTGCAAAATTGGAAAATTCGACTTCTTTTAAAAAATCGAAAAAAATGACCTGGCTATACCCAAAGTAGTTTGCTAAACTTTAGTTAAACAAAAGAGGAATCCACTATGGAACAAAATATCGATCAAAAAACACAAGATTTTGTCAATTCATTATCAGAAGATACACGAAAAGAACTAGCAGAACTTCTAAGTACACCAGAAGGTCAACAAAAGTTTCGAGATATGATTAAATAATCTGAAATTATATTTTTATAAAGAGTCTTTTTAAGACTCTTTTTTTTTGATTTTTAAATTCAAAAGTGTTAAAATTGCTTATCTCTAAATTAAGGCTTTTTTATGAAAAATATTGCAAAAACAATAATTGACGTTTTGTTAAACAAAACACAAGATTTTGATATTCAAGAAGTAGACAACCTTCTTTTAAGACAAAAAGAAAAAAACTGTTACACTGACGAGATTTCTTATGTCTTTGTTGTTGAAAAGAATTATCGTGAACAGATCTTGCCAGAAAAAACAAAAAAGAACAAAAACTTAAATGAAAGAACAATTGATAATTCTCTGCTTTTCTATATTTCTATTCGATATATCAAAAATGGCGACATCTCTTTTAAAGTTCGACCAAAAAATATCAAAACAGATTACTCATTTTCAATAGATTCTGTAAAATCAGAACACTATGACGATGCTATAAAATTATTAACTGACATTAAAGAATTTGGTCTTTGCATTCAAAAACTCTACAATGAAAATAAAATAAAAATAGAGTCTGTTTTAGATTCTATCATTCAAGTAAAATATGATTCTGTTCATTACGAAAGAAATAAAAGAGACGCAATTCAAAAGTATATTGAAGATCACAAACTAATTCAATATTCTTGTTGGAACCGTGATAAAATTTCCCTTACAACAATTAAAGAAAACTTATTATCTGAAAAAGATAAAGACGCTAAAACTTCTTTTTCTAGCAAAACTTTATCTTATAAAGATGGTGTAGTTTCAGAAAATAAACATGAACTTTCTATTGAAAAAAATGAAGACCTATTACTGTTTTTCATTACTGACGAAAATAATAACAGAAAGAAATATTCTCAAAAAGAGTTTGTCGATGAAGTAACTTATAATCACTTTTTTTAAATAAAAACTTTTATCAAACCAATAAAGCCACTTTGAAAAGTGGCTTTTTTTGACTAATTATTTTGTTAGTGATACATCTAATATATATAATAAATAAAGCGAAAAGGAAATATCATGAATAAAACAATACTCATAACTGCAGCTATTGCATTAGCAGGTTGTGCAGCACAAATCAATAGCAACCATGATCAAAAAATAGTTGAAGGCACTTCTTACCTTAATGAAATTAATTTTAAAATGAAGGCGGAATTGACAGATTTAGAAGTCGTTAAAAAGGACTCTTTTTGTTACAACAATGAAGGTAAAATCTACTACAATAATGATCTTTTTGTTTATGAAGGTGAAAACTATTATTGCAGTAAAGATTTTGGTGGAGCTTGGGTTCATGACAGTATAATTAATGCAAAATAATCGTCTTAAAAATCAACTTTCACACCCTTTTTAAGAGAGCCATTATCTAATTTATATACCTTACAAATTAAAACAAATGATTGTTTCTGTTTTTTACTAAATGATTCTTGGCGTTCTTTTTCTTTTATATAATTATTCATATTTTTAAGCAAGAACTGAACATTTGAACGATCTACATATTCCAATGGATAATCTTGATTAAGTAATTCTTCAAAATTCATATTTGAAAATGTTTCTACTTTTAATTCTGGCTCTTTTAATGATTCTGCCAGTTTTTCGTCAGACTCTCTCAACACTTCCATACATTCCAAGAATATCTCTATATCTTTGGATAACGCTTTTTCTTTTTTTGACTTGTTTATATTTTTTAATTCACTTTGTAAATTTCTTTTTTCTTCTTCTACTGCCATCGCATTCTTAACCAATTCATCTACGAAAACATTATCAAAATCAGAAATATAAAAGTTATCACTTGAAGAAGAATGAATTGACTTTTGTTCTTTAAACATATATCCATTAAGATTTTTTGGATATCTTTCAGCGTCAACATTGTTAGGTTTTTTTAAACTACGCAAAGAATTCCTACATTCTGCTTCTTTAAGATATTGTTCTATTGTTATACTCTCGTCACTTTTCAAAGAGTCTTTTATTTTTGAAAGTATTTTGTTAAACATAAACAACTCCGATATTTTTCTTTATCTTATCACAAATGCAAGGTAAAAATCAACATTAAAAAATGACTAGTTTTTGTTGCTTTTTCCTTTTTGTTTTAGTATTATTATCTCAACGAAACGAAATTCATATGTTCATATTTTTTGGAGACTACAATGTCTAATGCTTTTACTCAAATGATTGCTAATATTCTTGAAAATGTAACAGCAATTGAAGAAAAAAATAAATCATTGTATGAAAAACGTCTTGAACGTGTAAAAGAAGCCTATTCAGAAGCAAACAACGGTCTAATCCCTAATATTGACAAGATCGGTCGTCTTCACGCTCCTTGCAATGGATATACTGTTCCACAATTTTCTAAATTCCTTGAAGACGCAAAAGGGTTTGAAGACAATTATAAAAATGCTTTATTTTCAAAAGGTGAGTTTATTCCATACCCAATGAGTGATGATTACGATTACTTCACTATGCTTGGTGATAGAACAAAACATTACTCTTTTGAGTTTCGTATTCAAGTTAGTGAAAAAGAAATTGAAGTTCTAGAATCAATTAACTGTGAAGATAAACCATTCAGCATTTCATTTAGTCGATCTTGGAATTTCCGAAATGTAAAATATTCATATGTTACTATTCGTTCTTTCTGGAAAACAGTTCATTATGAATTTGCAGATAATTTTCAATCATATCGTCAAATCATTAAAGAACAAGAACGTCTTGAGCAAGAACGTCTCAGGTTAGAACGTTTAGCAAAAAAAGGTAAAGCACCTGTTGGTGTAGATACCGTTTCTGGCACTGTTATTAGCCTTAAAAATGTCTTTGACAGTTTTGGTAATCTGAAAACCAAAATGCTTGTAGAACTTGAAAATAAATCTACTGTTTTTGGCATTCGTCCTGCTCGTATTAAAGAAGTCAAAGAAGGCGATAAAGTAACCTTCACTGCAACTTTCGATAGCACAGATGATGATACCCACGCTTTCTATAAAAGTCCTAAGCAAGTCTCATTTGAAGAACAAGTTGCTTAATTTTAAAAAAGTCTTCTTCTCGAAGGCTTTTTTCTTGTTTTATCTCTTCGATTATTGTATTATTAACTTATTGAAAAAACACGTAAGGCTAAAAAAATGAAAGAGTATTCTGAAACTACACTAACTATCCTTAAAAGAACAGAAATTGATCTTAAATTATCTATTGCTACTCATTTTAATGATGGCGAAGCATTTGTTCAAGAAGCTATTATTTTTAACCACATTGCTCTGAGTGTCCAAGAAACTAATGAAATGTTGGATGCTTTCTTGGATATGCAATACAACGCTTCGGAAGAAGACAAAGGTGTTTTCTACTCTTGGGGTTCTGGTTCAGCAGAATACCTTAAAGACGGAAAAACAGTAGACAACGAACACTATAAAATTCGTTTGCAAGAAACGGGTGAAAAAGATGTTATTCTTTCTTTATCTACACTTGTTGAATTAAATTCCGTTTTAAAAGAAATGAATATCAACTCAGAAATCCGATAAGGACAAATTGATGAAAAAATGTGATAGCCAATGTAAATACTACTGTAAGGCATTTGACCATGAGTTTAGCAATAAAGCTTGTTCTTTGAGTGACGCATACTCGGTTAACAAAGGTTCTGAATGTTCTTATTATGACAAAAAAATTGAAGTAAAAGAGATTAACGATAGTTAATCTCTTACAAAGAGAGATTAATAATGAAAAATGAAAAAACGATTAAAAGAAACGGGCATCTTTTAACTTATAAAATAGCAAATATTGTAACTGCAACTTTGAATAAAGATATTGATGTTTTTGTTCAAGGTTGCAATTGTTTTTGTGGGTTTGGAAGAGGTTTAGCGGAGGAAGTTCTTGAAAGGATTCCTGACGCTTATTATAAAGCCGATAAATTAACAAAAGCGGCTGACAAGTCTAAACTAGGAACATACAGTTTTGTTGAAATTGATAATGGAGCTGTCGTTGTCAATGCCTATACCCAATATCATTATATAAGAAGAAAAAATAATGAACCAAAAGTTAAAAACGGTAGAGGTTATGTTTTAGCTAATTATGACGCAATCAGATCTGTTATGCAAAAACTTGCTATTGAGTATCCCGACAAACACATTGGAATGCCTAAAATTGCTGCAGGTTGGGCTAATGGTGATTGGGAAAAAATACAAGGCATCATTATTGAAGAATTGATAGATAAAGGAATTAAAGTCACCTTCTATGTCCAGAAAGAATCCGAGATTCCATTTTGAACATTAAAAAAGCACAACATTTTTGTGCTTTTTCTTTATCATAAAGAATATTCATAATTGCAATATTTTTTAATTAATTTATTGTATTCTTTTATGGCTTTTTCACCACGCAATACTTCGGTATCTTTTCTTCCTTTAAAATAATCTTTTACTGCATACATGTCCAACATTAGTCCTTCTTGAATCAAAGCCATTTCTCTTTCTTCAAAAGATTTAGATTCTTCAACAAGATGTTCTACATATCTTTCTGCGCCTTTTTTTATTTTTGTTACTATAAATGATTCATATTCTCCTTGTTCGAAATCCCAACAACGAGCAAAATAAATTTCTCCTTCTATGTAGAAGAAATAAGATAAAGGTCCGTCATACCAATCTACAACAAAATCCTCTGTATAGTTATAATAACCTTTTAAAAAGGTTTTCTTTTCTTTACCCCTAAGAATATCTTTATGCCCAACCCATTTTACATTGAGAGCATATTTTTCTGTCAAAGAACCCTTCGCATTAATGTAATCACAATAGCGAATAATAGCTTGATTTCCTACCGTATCTTCGAAATTTTCGGTATATTCTCTCACCACCTTATTTTGTTCTCTATAAGGCAATGGTTGATAATGATCAAAAAATCTTCTTCTCATTTGTTGCATTCTCAATAGTCTATCATCTTTCATTTGTTTTTTTCTTTTAATTTTCCTTCATAGTATTATATCAAAAAAACAACCATATTAAAAGATTGTTTCGTGTTTTTCTTTATGTTATTATAGGCATAATTAAACAGTGAAAGGTAACACTATGAGTTCTTTATTTTTACACTATATCGAAACCCCATTTCCTAAAAAAATTGATTTCTGCCGACTATCTTTGCAAGTAATCAATACCACTCATTTTCGAACAATACAATCACACTTACTATCATTCAATCCAGAAGAAATGGTTTTTTTTAATTTTGAAGAAATGTCTTCAAAAGAAGCAATGAATCTAATTCTTTTGGAAGGATTTAGTTCTTTGTATTCAAGTGTTCTACTTATTCAGTTTCCAGAAGAAGTTCAAAAAATCATTGACGAATCATTAGACCCTGAGAAATGTCAGATTCACAATGGCATTCCCTACAAAGCAGAGTTTGATGATAAAGGTATTTTAATTCGAGATCATAATTCAGAAGAATGGAAACCTTTAAAACGTCGATACCTTATTCAGCTAGAGCAAATGTTTTTTGAATCTGAATATGAATTTCACTTCAAAGAATATACAGAAGAATATCAACAGCGAGTTGAAGATTTATCAAAAGAAATTGAAAAAGGAAATATTTCTCAAGAAGATTTTGATAAAATTGTAAATAGTGGGATTGAAAATTTCAACTCAAACCTAAAAGAAATCGGAACAAAAGCTCTCTTCTCCTGAAGAGAGTTTTTTTTGGCTATATTATTAATTATATGATTTTAATCAAACTATAGTTGATAACACTGATTTTTATATTAGTGTTGTTTTTTTATTCTTTTTTGAAAAAAAACTACAAAAAAGTATTGCCTTAATCTCATTATCAACATATAATATCACCCATAAACAAGACAACAATCACATAAAAAGGTATCTAATTAATGAAAAAAGTATTTTCTAAAATTGCACACAAAGCTCGTAAAAACTCTGGTAGTTCTCTATACACTACTCAAAACAAAGAAAAGCCAGTAGAGTCTATGCAAAATATCACTTCTTTCCACGGTGCGAAAGGTTTTGAATACCCTTCTTCAATTTTTCCACTAAAATAATAAATATTGTAATATTACAACAAAAAAAGCCACTATCCCTAGTGGCTTTTTTATTTTTCTAATAAAAAAAATTTAACTTTTTGAATTCAACATTAATTTTAACAAATCATTTTCTAAATCTAAATCTAATTTTTCAATATTTTGATAACTTACCCAATTTTCATCATCAAAATTTAACAGCACACCATCGCTAATATATTTTAACATTTCACTTACATTTAAGCCAGAATCCAAATTTTCATTTAAATACGAAGCAAATGCAAACAAATTTTCAATACTAAACTTTGAAACTTCTGTATTTTTAATTGGCAACTTCAAATAATTTGCATATTCAAATAATTTATTTAAAAGTTCTTCATGAGCACATTCTGAATTTAAATCTCTAAAGGCTCTCGTTGGAAACACCTTACCTACTTCTTTTCTTCTAAAATAAATAAGTATTTCTTCTAATAATGTTCTTAGTGAATGAGGGTTGATTGAATCTTTTTTCATTTTAAATCTCCAAAAAAAGGTGAACAACCAAGTTCACCTTTGTTATTTTAAAATTAATTAAGCAGCTTTAATGCCTGAATATTTCAAGAATGGTTCTGTACGTGGCTCTGAACCTTTAAAATCACGGAACATATCCATAATCTCACGAGAGCTACCTTGACTTAGAATTAAATTTAAATAACGCTCACCTGTTTCTCGACAAATCACACCGTTTTCTTCAAACGTCTCGAAGATATCAGAAGCCAAAATATCTGCCCATTTATAGCTGTAATAACCAGCAGCATAACCACCTGCGAAAATATGTCCGAAGTTATTAAAAAATGAAGTTTCACGATGTGAAAGTGGCATACCTACTTTCTCACGGAATTCATCTGCTACTTTTTGAATATCTGTTCGACCTTCTTTATGAGCGATCATATCTGCCAAACTAAACTCCATTTGACGCATTAGACCAATTGCTGCACAGAAATGCTCTGCTTCGATTAGAGAGTCTACCATTTCTTGAGGAAGTGTTTCACCTGTTTCAACGTGAGAACTAATCTTAGCCAATACTTGTGGTTTAGAACAGAAGAATTCCATAAATGTACTTGGTAGCTCAACTGCGTCCCAAGGCACACCCGCAATACCTGCCGCACCCTTTGTATCAATCTTCGTTAGAGTGTGGTGTAATGCGTGACCGAACTCGTGGAATGTTGTCACTACTTCATCAAATGACAATAGTGATTCTTTGCCTTTTTCTGGCATTGGATAATTACATGTAACAAAAGCTACTGGAACAGTATCTTCTGTTCTTTCCGTATAATCAGCCATCCAAGCACCACTACGTTTGCCAGTTCGTGCAAAGAAATCACCGTAAATATATGCTACTAATTCACCGTCTTTCTTGATCTCGAATAGTTGTAGTTCATCGACATATTTCTTATATTCGAAATCAACTTGTTTTACATCGTAGCCGAACAGCTCTTTAATTGTCCAGAATAGACCGTTTAGCACCTTCGAAATAGGGAAATATTCCTTAACCTTTTCTTCGTCAATATTAAATCGCTCTTTTGTCATTAAACGAAGAACGATACCGCTATCCCAAGGTTCTAGTTTTTCTTCTTCTTTAATAAAACCATTAGCAACAGCGAAATCTTTGATTTCTTTACGCTCTACATGATATTGAGTTGTTGCTTTTTCTGTTAAATCTTCTAAGAAGTCTACAACTTGCGTTGGCGTTTCAGCCATTTTCTTACTTAGAGATAGTTCTGCATAGTTTGCATAACCAAGCAACTCTGCTTTTTCTTGGCGTAATGTAATAATTTCTTTTACAATTTCAGTGTTGTCATATTCATTTTCAACACCGTTTCGTGGAGTTGCAATTGTTTGAGAGTTCATGAATACTTCTTTACGAAGCTCTTTATCTTCAGCATATTCAAGAACTGCAATACGATCAGGGAAATTTGTTTTGATTCGGTAAGCAACACCTTCTACTTCTTCTGCCTGTCGAGCAAAACGTGATTTATCGACTTCTGTAAGACCTACCAAACGAGAATCGTCAACTAAATCAACATTCAATTCATTTGAATCATTTTTTGCATTATTACCAAACTTGGAAGATAGTTCACTTAGACGAGTATTTACTTCAAGCAAACGTGCTTGCTTATCTTCCGCTAAATCAATACCTGAATTTTTAAATGCAAGCATTTCACGATCAATCACTCGACGCTCTACTTCTGTCAGGTCTGTTTCTGAGATCTTTTTGTATACTGCATACAAATCTTTATCTTGACCAATTTTCGCACCATAGATACTGAATTCTGGAATCATTTTCTCATATTCTTCCATAAATGCATTATCTACATCACATACACCTAGAATATGGCTTAGTTCATTCATAAACAGACCGAAGTGAAATTCGACTTCTTCTACAATATCTAGTGATTTAAAGGTTGGAGTTTCGACTTTTTTTAATTCTTCGTGAGCTGCTAGTGAGGCTTCAATGAAATGTTTGATTTTTGGAACAACGTCTTGTGGCTGCATAGCAAATTCAGGAAATTGTTGTGCTTTAGTCATTATTTTCTCCTTGTGTAAAAAACCTGCATTATACAGAATAAAACCGTAATATACAACATTTTTTTACAACAATCTTTTTATGATTCTTTTTTGCACTTCTTTTGGTTTTTTGATACTATTAAAGAACAAAATAGAAACAGAGTAATTAAAAATTAAACAATGAACAAAATAAAAGTTAAACTACATAATCAAGGTATTTATCTTTCTGCCGATGTTACCGAAAATAAAATCTTAGATGTTTTTTTACATGAAGATAGTGGTTATGGTCTTCCTGTTCAACATAACAGTATTATAGCTCGTTCCGTTTATAATTTAGAAGATATTGATGTTAGATTTATTTTAAAAAGATTTGTTTCTCATATTGAAAACATGTCTAATATACTTGCTTATGACAATGGAGAATTCAAAACTATTTTTATTTTGCATTCTGGTAAAAACATTAAAACTTTATTTTGTGAAAACCATAAGGAAAGTAAAAAGTTAATAGAACTATTCAACCCAAATAAAAGAATTGAAATTAAGGATTTATGGTTCTTATCATTTAAAGGTTAGATAAAGAGGTTTAATATGTTTGACGATTTAGTTATAGAAAAACAATCTAAGTTTAGTAAAGAAGACATTTTGTTCTTTTTTGAAAATTATGACAAAAATGTAAAAAAAGCGATGTTATTATTTGGTGGCATTATTATGTTTAATATTTTTATCTTAAATATTGATATCTTTTCTGAAAAATATGACAGAACATTTTCAGCATTCTTTGTTATCTTTACTTTTGGTGTTGGAATTAGTTCCTTTCCTTTTTTTCAAAAAATCACTGATAATATGAATTTGGCTTACCAAATTATTTCCCCTGATAGTATAATTCAAATTCTTGAAAGTAATAACGTCTCTAAAAAAATGAAATTAGATTTACTCCATTCTGTAAGTAAACATAAAATTGATTATATTAAAAAACTTGATACTACTCAAAATACAAAAGATCTAATAAAATATATTCAATGACGACTCCTGATCTAAATTAAAAATTAATTTTTTATAAAAAAAAGGTCTTGTCCGAGACCTTTTCTTTTAATTTTTGTAATTATCAATATGTTTTCTTATATGTTCAATTAAAAGATAAACTTCTAATTTTCTTGGTTCGCTCCATAAAATATCTGACTGGATTCTTTTTAACAATTCGGATTCTGTCATTCTATTTTCAAAATAGTAACCTTCTTCTTTACAATATTCTTGAAGTCTTTCATTTGACAAAAGACCTAATGCGTCAACCCTTTTTCCATTCATTTCAACAAAACAATGTTTTAAAAAAGTTCTAGAAGATTCTGTCATGTAATCATATTCAAAAGCTACTATTTCTGCTTTACTGCCAAAATACCTTTTCATTGCTAAGGCGAAAATATGAGAACGTTCGGTTAAATAATCTTCAATCTTTGCATTGAAAGCAATTTCTTTACCTATTTCGTCTTTTTTTTCCAACATTTCTTTCTCTCTATTAGTTTGGTTTGAATAATTATATCTTTTTTTTCGATTTTTTTCAATTAATAATAAAAAAAATATAGATAAATTTTTTATTGCTTTTTTATATTTTTAGTTTTATAATTTGGTTATTCATTTTTATAGAGGACTTTACAATGTTAGAACGAACCAATGGAGCAATTACTTACAAAACGTTCCAAGACGAACTTCATAACATGGAATCCAATTTAAAGGAAAATATCAAGATTGCAGAAGAAATGCATAAAAGTTTCAAGGCAGAAATGGACGAAGGAGACATGAGAGAGGTTGCATATTTATATGTTTTAGAACAAAATGTTTTAACCGCACGAAAAGCGTTTACAGATTTTTTCAAATTGCCATTAATGCAATAACATATTTTTAACTTTTTATTTGTTTTTTAGTTAAAAATAATTTGATTAAAAATATTTTAATGTTAATTTGTAATTGTTACCGTAATAAACTTATTACTTTTAACATTTCGTTTGAAGAGACTACTTTTTCGTAAGGTAGTCTTCTTTTTTTTCTTTACTCTAGAATCAATTCTTGATAAAATATCTCTATTAATTAGAACTCATTTAGAGAATAGATATATGCAAAAACAATCACTTATCACAGAACGATTAAAAGAACATATTAACCAACTAGAAGATATTCTTGAATTAGGCAAGCGAGTTAACTTTTCTCGTAGAAATTGGAGTGAATACTACATTGGTCATCACTATCATGTAGAAAACAAAGCCATTCAAGCTTCTGCTGTATATCTCTATCAGATCTCTTCTGGTCGTATTAAATCGACTATCGGATTAAGTTTTAATTTTATTGATGAATCTGTTGGCTATGAAAAACAGGTTAAACTCCCTATTGAAGAACAAACAATTCAATTCACTTATTGCCTAAATATCGAGAAAAAAAATAAACAACTTATTTATTCTCCTCCATTTAAATTGGAAGAAGCGAAATCGAAATTTCGTGAATTAAAACTTCACCTGCGAGAGAAGAAAGAAAAGGTTGGTCGAAAACTTAACATTAAAGAAATTTCTGTTGTATTTGACTTTATTTTCTTTTCTCTTGATCCGAAAAATGAAACTATTATTGAAAAACGTGCAGAAGAATTGTTAACTAATCTAAGCACTAATATTCAGAAACAAAAAAAATCTTTTATCGCTGCTAAAAATAAGGTTAAAACTACTCGAACAAAAATCAATCGTGAAGTTAAGAAATCCACTGAACGTGAAGAAGTAGACCGACTTGAAAAAGAATTGGCAAAAGCAAAAGAAAATTTAGAACAACTGCGTAAAGACAAAGAAGCAGAATATGATTTGGAAAATCTTATTCAAAAACAAGAAAACGAAGAAACAGATTGGATTACGACAAAAAAAGAAGCCCCTGATGAAGCAGAAGCGATCTTAAAAGAAGAACGTATTCCTTATCGTTATTGTCACATCATTAACCAATTATTATCTGACAAATAAATTATTCTTGGAGATTCTATTATGATTACAACACATTTACCAAAAGAGGTTAGGAGAGTTATTAGACATCATGTTTCTATCAACTACTCTCTTGCTAAAAAACTAGTCAATAGCTTAACAGCCAACTCTACTGTTATTCCATTGAAATACACTCCCGATCACGAAGAGGTTATCGACGTTAGTATTAAACTGGTTAAAAATGAAGTTAAACACTATATCTTTGTTAAAAATGGCAAAGAAAATATTGTATCACGAAAACAAATGCTTGATTCTCTTGCTACTGGTGAATACTACATGATGAAAAATAATTAAATTATGTTGGTCGAAGAAAGAAAAAAATGGCGCAAATCAATGGAAGAAGGCAATCTTCCATTGATGCCTGTTCTTAACGCATATCGAGATAATCGAGAATCTGAATCTTGGCGTTCGTCAAAAACTGCAGAAGTTATGTGTGAATACATACTGTTTCTTGAAGAAGAACTTGAAAAAGCAAAGAATTTTAAAAAATAATTGCTTTTAGTCTCTATTTTATATATAATTACACCACACACACAAAAGAGGCACACACAATGAAATTTTTTATCTTAGCAAAATTCACTGAACCTAAACTCCTTGACGATGGTGTTGATGAAAAAACTAAAATTCTAAACACTTACTTCAATGTTACTGGTGGTAAAATTGATAAAGTTAAAGAAATAAAAAGACTTCAATCAGAATTAACACTTGAAGATATCCAAAAACATTTAGTTCGAGAACGCCCTCGTGCCAAAATTATTGAATTTACAATTTTAACAAAACCAAATACTCGTTGGGTGCAAGGTGAGTATTATGCTCATGATTATGATGCTTTTGTTGCAGGTCGAGCACGACTTATTAAATGGACAAGCGATTTTAAAACATTAGAAGTTGAATGTTTAGATAAGAGCAAATATGTCATGGACGGAGTCTGGGATTATTCAGAGCTAGGTAACATTCATGATAATGGTTCTGGTGATAAATTCTATCCTAACAAACCAATAAAATAACAAAATAAAAAAGCGGATTGAAATCCGCTTTTTTTTGTTTTAATTTTTGTTTTTTTTGTAAAATTCAATTGCGTTTCCAATAGAAATATTTAAAAGTTGTTTCGCATAGTCAGGTATGTTCATTACGTCCAATTTTTTTTGAATTGTCTTGATATCATAATCTTTAATTAGACATGAAATACTTGCATTGAAAAAATGACTTGTAATTAACTTTGTATCACTGAAATCTAATGTAATTTGATCTTCTTTTTCGAAACACGATTTTAAGACTTCATACAGCTCCCTACCCTTCTCCATTGTACATAAATTTTCACCGTATTCTTTCCCTACATTTATAAACATTTTTACCTCATTTTTTTACTTAATGTATTCTACATTATTTTAAATTAATTTCAAGTGTTCTTGTTTTAAAAGGCTTTTTTTGCTATAATTACCCCACACGTTAGGAGATGTTAAATGCGATTTAGATACGAAGGTTTTGAAAAAAATATTCCAGAAGGCAAAGCAAACGGCTATGTTTTTTATTCTGTTCGAAATGCGAAAATGCAAGCTTTGATTGCACAACTTCAATCA
This sequence comes from Chloroflexota bacterium, assembly GCA_002722455.1. Lineage (GTDB taxonomy): Bacteria > Chloroflexota > Dehalococcoidia > Lucifugimonadales. The sequence continues at coordinate 68,938 of PBMB01000025.1, read as the reverse complement.
CTTTTATCAAAGAAAGGTTTTAACTTTGAGGTTAGAGTTGATTCGAAATCTATTACATTCAGACTATTTAACAAAAAAGAAAATTCTTGGGAATATGTTGATACTTATATCTGGCTAAAAGCAGAACATACTCATATTTCTCGTGAAGAATATTCTCGTTGGTTCTTTGTTGATTCAAATGATTCTTTAAGAACTCATTTTGGTTCTCGCTTACCGACTTATGTAAATGATTTCTGGACAGAACTTGAAACTTTATACAACAACGGTTTCTTTAAATCTTGGATTAATGAACTTAACTATCCATTTAACAACGAACGAATTGTTAATGAAAACATTGATGTTACAAAAGCATTACTTAGCCACCCAAAAGATTTTTTAAGTGTTGCCATTGAAGAAGGCAATAAAGCAGGTCAAATCATTGCTGTTAATTATTTAGAATCTGAGCTTGCAAAGAAAGGCTTTATTTGTGACGGACTTTTAAACGGAGATTCCATGTCTTTTGTTTTTAAAAACACAAAACGTGGAAAATGGACAGAAGCGACAATGGATATTCAATTTGAAGTTGAAAAGCGAACTTATGAACATGCACCAGAAGTGGAAAAAAATGTTCCACAAAACCCAAGAATTGTTGTGACAGAACCAAACGATAAAGCGACCAAACACTATGACAATTTTATTGAATATGTTGGTTCACAAGAATTTGAAGACGCTGTAGACAATGCAATCAAAAGTTTGTATTATCCATATAACACTCATTCTCACTTTAACTGCTAAAGGCTTGTTATGAAAAATAAACTGTTACTTAAATTAGAACTTGAAGACCTGAAATTTGGTGTCAGTTTTTCTACATTTGTTGGTATTGCAATTATGTTCTTTGGTTCTGTCTATCTTTCAGAACTTGAAAGTCTTGCAATGAAATCTCTTTTTGTAAAAGTTTGGATTCCTTTAGTTTTCTTATCTGCTACTGTTACATGTGTCTTAGGTTGGCTTGAAAATGAAAAGCATAAGGAAATTAACGAAGTTGATTTGTAACTTTTAATATATTGATTTAAAGTGCCTTTACAGGCACTTTTTCTTTTTAAAATGGAAGTTAAAAGTGTTGAATAAGCTATTCTTATAGGCTATAATTATTCTATCAAATTAACTAATTCGAGAACAAAAAAATGATTAAACCTTATGTAATGACCAACCATGCAAAAGAGCGTAAATCTGAATTTTTTCCACGAGTTAATCTCGTAAAAGACTTTGAAACGGTAACAAATTGTTCTAGTGAAGAGATCTATGATCTGAAAAACACTAAAGCATATAAGACTATTAAAAAATCAAAAAAAGACAATATCAAGTTTTTTAAAACAAAAGCAGGTATGTATCTTATTGTCGAGCAGCGCACTCAAAGAAATGGTAAAACTCGTAATTTCATTATTACTATCATTGACCTGTTAAACCCTATGTCTTCTTTTATGTCTAATTCATTTAAACGTCAAATGATTCGTGAAAGTCATAACCTGCAAGAAACTTCAAAACTTTCTCCACTTGAACTACGTGAAAGAAAAAAAATCAAGACAAACGGCAGAAAAGCAAAAAGAAAAATCAAAGGTCAATCTAACGAAGCCATTCATCGTGTTGTTGATAAATTGAACGAACGTAAAGACACCAATGGCTTTGTTTTTTCTTCATTAGATTTTCATCCAATGGATGGTGCATTAATGCTTTCTAATGCAAACAACATGATTCAACAAAGAAATCAACTTTTAGAACTAGCGAAAAAGAATACCGAAGCTTTGGAGCAAGGCTCGAATGACGCAATTGCAAATTCTGCTTGTAAAACCCTTTCTGTTCTTAATAAGATTTATCTTAAAAATAATCTCCATCGATTATTTGCTTCACAACTTCGAGACGGTGATGCTAAAATTTGGATGCTTAAAGAATATTCTATTTTAATTGATTCATTAACCAAATCTCTTTCGGTAGTTTCCAAAAAAGGTCGATTACTTAAAGAGTCACGCATTGACTCTGCTAAAAACTTTTTGACACTATTGCTTGACTTTAAGGGTTTGTCCAAAGAGTTTGACCAATCTGTTGCTTTGTTTGGTGAGTCTGTTGTTGATACGCAAATGAATCTTATCAGAAAAGACATTAAAAAGAACAATGATATTTATGCTGCACCACTGAGAAAAGCAATTAGATTAATTGAAGATTTTAATATCGACAGTAGAGAAAAAGAACTTCAAAAAATGAAAAAAGCACATGACATTATTATGGATTCTGGATTCATTAAACTTAGTGCCAACGCTTGTTTTGTAGATTAAATAACTTGATTTAAAATTGTTTTTACTTTAAAATAAAATAAGTATTCACAACGGAGTTTTGTTAAATAATGAAATTGTTAAATCAGTTGTTTTCTAATGCAATTAAAAATCCTATTGTTGGAATAACAGTTGTCGTTTTAATTATGGCTATCGGCATTCCCTTTGCATTAGCTACATTTGGGGCTTGGATTTTACTAATTTTTGGCATTTCTATTGCTGAAAATATTTCAAAGAAAAAAAGAGGCAGTTAGCCTCTTTTTTTATTGTTTTCTATATCTCTTTTTTGTACAATAATATTGTATATCTTAAAAGGAGAAATAACGATGACACTAAATCAAGCATAAGAACAAAAAGCAATAAAACGATTGGAAGCAATGATCGAAGCGTTTCATCGTGGCGAACTTACTTGTCTTACAGGTAATAAAGTAGAGGTTGATTACTCTCATATGTCCGATGATACTGTTTATGCGTCCAAATAATTTTTGATAATTAAAAACAATTAAAGAGGTCACTATGTTTGAAGTCAGAACTTTAAACAGAATTAGTATTGAAGATTTAGAACAGTATATTTCAGATTCTGTTTTTGGTTATTTTTCATATGGTTCTTTCGTATATAAAAATAAAACACCAGAAGATTATGACTTGATTGTTATTACTCAAAATCATAACGGTCAGAAAAGTGTTGTTGTTGAAGATAAAGAATATCAATTTTCTTTTTATGACATTGAAACTTTTTCTAAAATGATAGAAAAAGAAGATATCTGTTTCTGGGAAATTTATTCGTTGTTAAAACATAACACTGATCAGGTTATTTTTGATTATAAAGATGAGCTTTTAGATATATTTAATCAACACTCTTTGATATTGTTAAATTTACGTTCTTCTATTTCTGGTATTTGTAGTAATAGTTATGTTAAAGCTAAAAAGAAAATCATTGTCGAAAATGATTTAGACTTAAATGTTTCTATGAAATCATTATGGCACTCTATTAGAATTGCAAACTTTGGTGCGCAAGTTGCCACAAATGGCTTTGTAACCGATTTTAAGAGCGTTAATGAGTTGTATAATGAAATTGTGTTAGATTATTCCAAATACAATGATTTTGATACCCCTATTGCTTTCTGGGACTATATTCATAAAAAATATAAACCTATTCATAACAAACAATTAAGTGATTTCAGAACACTTTGTCCAAAATAAGACTTCCGCATGGAAGTCTTTTTTCTTGTTTATTAAAAAAACTTGAGTTATATTCGGGATTCTTATTATTAAGGACAAAAGAATGACACGAGAAGAAAGATATATTGAATTAATAGAAGAACTTCAAAAAAAGAAACAAGAACAAGACGAGATCTTTAAAGAATTTGAAAGAAAAAACATTGAACCAAAAACTATTCCTTATTTAATTACTTTTGCATTATTCGCATTTTTTTCTTATTCTTTTTTCTTTAATGATTTATCATCAGGAACACTAAACGAAAATCAATATTCAAGCTTGTTCTTTATTTCATTCATTGTCTTAGTATTAGCTTTTTTTCTAGCTGGAATTAAAACATTTCTATTATTTATTATCAATCACAAGAAAATCCAAAAAATAACTCAGAAGTGTAGGATTTTTTTTATGAGGCGTAATTCTACATATAAAAAAATTGAATTAAAGAAAAATATTTTATTAAAAAGAACCACAAATGAATTAATTAAAAACAAAAAGAATTACAAACTTATTGAAGAAGAGATTTCATTAATTGAAAAAAAAGGAATAAATCAAGAATATTTACAAAAAACAATTATTCGTAAAATTGTAAATAAAGAGCTTACATATTCTAAAAAATATTTTTATAATAATTTAAAATTAAAAAAAGAAGACCAATATGTATTAAAAGAATATATTTAGTCAAAAATAAAAGCCCAGCTAGGGCTTTTATTCATTTTCAATTTTTACAATTTTCTCTTCTTTTTGCTCTTTTGTTTTTATTTTTTCTTGGCTTATTATTTCTTTTAGTGTTTCTGTATTTTTTCTTTTTTGATTTCTTGTTTTTAAATTATAGATAATATTTTTTATTTTGGTTTTTAATAATAAGCATTGATATGATTCTTTTATAGAATAATCGTCTTTATTTAGATCTCTTAACAATCTTCGGTTTGGTAATTTAATTATCAAAATCGTTATAAAAGGGAATAAAAAAAGAACATCAAACAAAAGATCATTCCTTTTCTTGATTTCTTCTGCTTTTATTGTCTCTAACTCTTGGATATATATTCCATTATTATCATAAGTTAACGTCTTTTCTATTTCCTCGTCAGCATTTTTGCTGGAAACATAATGTTGACTTTCCCTTAGATAACCTTCTTTTGTTTTCTTTATGGTTTTTTCTGAAGAATCTATTTTGAATTTTTCAAGATTTAAATTTTTATTCGAAGTATTATAACTAAATGAAACTCTATCAATGTAATATCTTTCTCTATTCTCGTCATTAAACAATGCAATTGATAAATCACCAAAACCTTCTTTTTTTATGTTATACTTATATATTTTTGATATATCTCCGTTATAAACATTATGTAAACCAGTTTCTTCCAATTTTTCTAATTCAATTTCAGATAGGTTTAATACTACTCCATTTTTAAACGAACTTTCAGGAGTGCGGCTATACTCTATACCAAACTCATTAAATATATAATCGAAGTTTTCACTTAACAATTCTGTATTCTCAAATCCTCTCTGTTCAGGTTTGTTATCTGAAACTATTGAAGCTATGCCACTTAAACCTAACGTGCAAGACAACAATAAAATTGGTAAATATTTTGCTTTCATTTTTGTAAATTCCATTTGTTTTTTTTCGAATATAAACAATTTATTTTTTTAACTCAAGTTTTACTTGATTCTTTTTTCGTTTTTTTTTATATTTAAAAAAAATAGGAATGATATATGAGTGAAGAAGAACGATATTTAACATTATTTGAAAAGCAATTTGAGATTAGAGATAAGTTATTGAAAGCAAAAAAAAGGTTTGAGAATAACACTACTGATAATCGTATTAATTATTTTAAATACTACTTTCTTTTTTTTGTTTATGGATCACATTTAATATTTTCACTATTTTTCAGACCTGATATTCTTTTTTATTATGTAAAGCTTTCTCCATTTACTGTATATGTTTTTGATATCTTTGTTATAACGATCTTTATTTTCTTTTTTAGGTTTGTTGGCTTTATGTTTGAAGACGCTTTATCTAGAAATAACTTTTTTGTTAAATTTAAACAATCTTTAAAAATCAAAAAAATGAAAAAAAACAAGAAATACAAACGTTCTGAATTAAGAAACAATATTGAGATTAAACGTTATTTTAAAAAAGAAGATGAGCTTCAAGACGAATTACAAAAAATCCACAAAGAGCTTGAAAAAATAAATATATCAAAATTCGATCCTGAATATCTTCAAGAAATTGCTTTAAATATGGTGTTAAGTAATGAAATCAAATATTCAAAAAGCGAAATTTTGAAAAATCTTGATCTTGATGATTTGGATATTAAAGATATTAATTCTATATTAGAAAAAGAAAAGCCTTAGATCCCTCTAAGGCTTTTTTTAAACATTTTCTATTTCTGTTTTATTTTCTTTCACTAATTCTTTTTCTTTTCTTGATTTTATTATCTTTCTATTTTTTACTCTTATATTTTTCTTACTTTTTAATGCTTTTTCAATTTTCCCTTTAATAATTACGTCATTTTTCATTTCTCTTCCTGTAATTGATATTAAGGCGGTTATTAATGAAATTCCTAGTAAAAGACCTGCTTCTATTAACATAGTTAGAAAAACAACATCTCTCCATTCAGTCATTTCTACTTCTTTATGATCTAATTCACCCTTATTTTTAATAGCAGCAGAATCATAACTGTTATATGTTTTTATTGAGTCCTTTTCCTCTGATTTATAATATGCACCTGTTGTTACTAGTCCTTCATTGTTTTCTAGGTAATAAGTGTTTATTATTTTATCAAAATTATATTTATAAACACTGAGCATTTCAGGACTTATTACATTTTGAAATTTTTCTAAATTATCCTTATATGTTCCTTCTGGATATTCACTTAAATCCTTTTCATACATTATTGATACTTTATCTATCGCATATTCAGAATTTTCTTCTAATAATGTTATCAATAAAACGTCACTAGTTCCCTCTTTCATCATTTGATAGTAATATCCAGCATATTCTTGATTTTGATAGAATCTGGATTCTATCTCTCCATGACTACTTTTTTCTTTTAGATTTGCAATCGTTTCTTTATCAACAATTTTAATCATTCCTTTTTCTTTATCTACTTCAGTTTTAACTCCAAAATATTCTAATTGGTCTTTAAAAGTCTCCTCAAAAGTATTTGTACTTCTCAATTCCATATTTTCAGACTCTTTCTTTTCTAAATATTCTGCACTTACCAATAAAGCAATATTAAAAATAAATAGCAGCGCATAAATTATTAGTCTCTTGGCGTCTCTCATTGTTTTTTTCCATTTAAATTTTTTTTAATATAGCTTTTAAAAAAAAATAAATCAAGAAAAAAATAAAGCTCCCGAAAGGAGCTTTATTTGAGATGTTTTTCTGGTTCTTTTAATATTTCGTTTTGTAAATGGAATAGTTTCTTTTCTAGATTTTCCAAATCGCTTGTTCCAGAGAAATCTTCTGCAAATTCATCTAACGTCCAGCTTATTAGATAATTAATCATAAGCAATAAAGAAACTGAATTAGAACTTCTACTTAACACCAAGCGTTTTACTTCTTCGAGTGTTTCAAAATTATCATGACCTGACACTACTTTTACAATTTCTTGTGGATCGAACTCTTCACTTTTAATTACTCTATCTTTCAGACGTTCAAAACCTTTTAATGGATTGAAATATTTCATTCTTTTTCCTTAAATATCCAAACAAGAATCTGAGTAAGAATCTCTTAATTTTGTTTCCTGTGTTGCAAAGCACGATAAGCTTCCATTATCTTCTTTCCAACAATGACGATAAAGAGGTTGACCACTCATTGCACCGTTATAAACTTTACCAAATCGTTTTGCTGATGAGTTTTCTTGTTTATAAGAAATAGGACACTCTCTATTTCCATCAAAAAAACCTTCACCACCGTCACATTCACCTACCTCTATTACGGTTGTTTTGTAATGACACTTTACATCTGCTAGATCACCACCACAGCCTACTAAACCAACTGTAACCATTAACCCTAATAACAACTTAGTTTTCATTTCAAAACCCTTTTGTTTTCGTTCGATATACACTTATTATAACAAAAATAGAATCAAAAAAAAGGAGATTAACTCCTTTTTTCAATCTTTGTATTTTAAAATTCTGCAATAAATGCTTCAATCATTTTTGATTTATTTTCAATTGCTTCTGGATGACGATAAACGATATCTTCTATTACTTCTTCAAAATCTTCATTGATTTCTTCTCGTTCGATACCAGCTTCCATTGCACTTTTTACGATATCTAAACGCCAATTTGAAGCATTTGCTTTGGCTAGTCGCAGTTTATCAGCTCGTTCATTGATTTCTTTCTGCTGTTTACGCAAGCGTTCTTGTTCTTCTAGTCGTCTTTGCTCTCGTAAGAAAGAAGCCTTAGACATTTCATTTTTTGCTCGTGTCATTAACTCTTCACTAATTTCAACGTTTTCAAGAGCAATACCGCCCATAAAATCACGAAGATCAGGATAAAGTGTTAAAATTGTTCCATGTGATTTTAGTAGATTATCTACCATTTGACGATAACGTGGTGCAGAACGATTTTCAGAAGTCTTAACTTCGTCTCCTTCTAAAAACTCAAAATTATCTCTTACGTGTTGAAGAATATCAGAAGTTGTAGCAGCACCAACAGTTTTGATATATTCATAACAAAAATCCGAAAAACCATGTTCCGTTGTGTATTCTAGACCATTTGAATCCGTTTTTGTGTGTAATTTTTCTCTTGTATTAAACATTTTGAAATCACCTTTTTAGGTTTTAAGATAAGGGAAGTGTTCCCGATTGGTATGGTTAAATTATAGGCTTTCGGTCTTTGAAATGCAAATGTTTTTTTTAACTTGATTAACTTTATTTATCTTGATATAATAAAGCAATTATAATCAATTTGAGCAGACTATGACAGAACCTACAATCAATATTCCAATTGAAGCATTTCACGGCTTTTTTCAAATTGAAACAACCACTTTGAATCTTGCCAGAACATGCATTGCTATTACTGAAAGTAAAGTTCAATACAATGACCAGTATTCCAAGGCTATTATGCCCTATACACAAGCTCTCATTGAATTAAGCAAAGCTTTAAAGGCGTATTCTCATCACTACAGATATTTTCCACAGAAAAAAGAAGCATTTTCAAAGAAAGTAAAAAAAGATATTAAATTTGAAGATAAGCACTCAGAACTAAAAGAAGATAGCATTCAGAGTTTTTATAATAAAATGCTCCCTAACTTTGGATTTATCGCACCAGATAACGTCAGTGGCGTTACTGTTTCTATGAGCACGTATAGTTATGCAATAATCTTGGAGTTAACAAGTTTATTTCAATCTGACAAAAAACAAATTATTAATAATTTTGCTGTTTGCATGGATGTCACTGAAAAACGTCACAAAGGTTCTTTTTATCAATTGATTTAAAGTATTTTCTTTATTTTTTATCCACTATTTGATATGATTTGTCTATTCAAAAAATAATAAGGTATACAAAATGGTTTCTGATTACTTGAAAGAAAAAGTTCGAAAAGTAACAAACTCAAAAGAAGACATTGTTTTTATGGACAATGTTCTTGAATTTCATAATTGTTTTCGTGGAATTCATTATATGGATTCTGCTACCATTCATATTATTGCTTATCTCTCGGAGGCATTAACGAACACGATTGAGTATCGTTACGATACAGGTGAAGAAGTTGCACACCGTATCTTTAAATTGCCTTCTGAATTGAGATATTCTGCTGAAACTGACAAAGCATTTGAAAACATCTTTGTTGATCTTTTTAAGCTTGATCCAATGAAAGATTTATTTGAAGAAAAAAGTCGTTCAGAAGTTTTTTCTGTTGGTCGATTTATTTACAATATCTCTAATGGTCATTTTGAAGATTATAATGTAAGTAATATTCAAAAGGCTGCTACAACCCTTGAAGAGTTAGTAGAAGACTTAGAATCTCAAATTGTTGAAGAATCTCATTTACTAGATCGAGTTGGTGTAAGTATGCTTCGAGCTTATTTAACTACCCCTTCTGATTATGACCGAATTGAAGATCTACTTTTTCAAGTCCTTCTTGACACAAAAACACCATTTCAAGATAATTGTGAACGATTTTCAAAATCATTAAGACAAACAGATAACTCTTTTTCTGGATCTTTTGATATGGCTGTTCAAACTTATTTCAATAATTCAACTTTATTTCACAATGTTGTGAAAAAATATTATGAAATAATGAAAAAATAATATAAAATTTTTTATTTTGAGAAACAAGTCAAGTTTTTTATGCAAACTTATGTTTTTGAATTATAAATAATTGAAATACAAATAATTATATTGCTCCCATATTTTGTTTAATTTGGGAGTATTTTTTTTATTTCCTACCTTTTATTGCTTTTAATCCAACTCAATTATACATTTAAAAAAATAAAATTTGCTTTATTGAAAAAAATAATTATTTTGTTAAAAGATATGCTTAAAATTAATATTACTAGGATACCAAAAAATCATTATCAGGAGAGATAATGATAAATAAAAATAAATATATTTGTTATTAGATATTTTTTAATCAACAATAAAATATTTCTGCAAGCTTTTGTTTATATTGTGTTTCTTAGTATTTGATAACTAAGGTTTTATAATGAAAAAAGGAATTCAGCTTTTATTGAATAAAGAATTGAAATCAATAGAAGATAAAAAGATAAAGACAAAACATTTTATTTTGAAAAAGTTTATTCGTGGGAATCGAATGGATTTTATTTTTGTCGATATTGAAAAGGATTCCAGATATGCACATGTTTCTATTAGTTTTGATGTTCAAGATAATTTAAATATACAAAAATCCTTCAAAAAAGGCACAAAAGAACAAAAAGCCATCTTTATTTTATTTCTCAAAACGATGCTTGAAATAGTCAGAGAAGATCAGATTGCAGTATTAGAAGTTATCAAAAGAAGACTTGATATCATTTTGTAATTTTAAATTAAAAAAAACCGTAGTATCAACTACGGTTTTTTTCAACTATTTAATTTTTATTTTGCAGGAACAATCGTCAGTTCCACTCGACGATTACAGGCTTTACCTTGCACTGTGTCATTAGAACATTTAGGCATTAGCTCACCGAATCCTTGGGCGTGGGTTCGCCCATAAGCTAGACCATTTTCAGATAGATAGTTTTGAACTGCCATTGCACGAGTTTTTGAAAGTTGCTGATTAGAAGATTCTGAACCCACTGAATCTGTATGCCCTGAAACTATAAGATCGGTATCTTCAAACTCATTCATTACTTTTACTACACTACGTAGCGCAGGTTTAATACCTTCTGCTAGTCTTGTACTGCCTGTTGAAAATGAAATATCACCTGCAAGAATTAATTCAATTTTATCTTCACCTACACGCTTAATCTGAACACCTGTTCCTACTAGTTCTTGACGAAGTGCTTCTTCTTGTTGATCCATCTGATAACCAATTACTCCACCTGCAGCCCCACCTGCTGCACAACCAATTGCTGCACCCTTTCCGTCATTGGCAATTGCGCCAATCACCGCACCGCCTACACAACCTGCAAAGATACCTTTTGTTGTAGAATTTGTCTCTTGCTCACCTGTCATTGCATTCGTTCTTTGTGTTGTCTGACAACCTGACAGTAGAGCTGTCATTGACATTGCGACAAGAGTTGATTTTAGAATTTTATTCATTTTCATAATTATTATTTCCTAAGATTGTGTGTTTTTTTAAAGTGAGGTGATCTTAATGTGTTACGCTGCACTAAGTCAATACCAAAATTAAAAAAAATCGTTTATTTTCATTCGAATGCTGTATTTTTGAACATTATCGGATATTCATCTTTTGATAATACCGAAAAACCAAATTTCTTATAAAATTCAATGAGTGTCGGAGATTCCTCAATGTCTACCATTAGAAAATAGTAATCATTTTTTGCTGAATTCAAATACTCAGTGATAACTTCTTTTGCTAAACCTTTACCACGTTCTTTTTCTTCAACATAAACTGATCTTAATACAGATATCGAATTAGAGTTAGACAAATCTTTTATAGAATTTCTTTCAAGTTCCTCCAACGCCAAATAAGCGTCTTGTGCTGTAAGATAGTTGATTAGTTGAGAATATGACATATCCGCAGAAGCAATCAGCGTGACTGCTTCTGTTTCAATACCTATCGGTGTGGGTTTCTTTTCCGTTCCTTTGGTTTTTCTTATAAAAGCCATTAAACTGCCTCATCTAGAACTCAATATTTATTTCTTATATTATAGCACATTGTAATTGCATAATAAACCGATAAATTTTTGTTGATTATCTAAGTTAGTTTTTGTATAATAATTCTATTCTAACAGACAGGGTTTTTTATGAAATTACAAGATTTTGCTACTCGCTATGAAATGGTTACTGAAATTGGTAAAGCGGTTATTGAAAAAAACGTTACTGGCTTTTGGCATGTTTCTATCCATAATGCTCACAATTCACTTTATATCGAAAAAGATAAAGACTCAGACAATAGCTATAGTTTTGTTAATGTAAACAAAATGAGCAATTACAAAAATGAATACTTGGATAAACGCTTCGGCTTTGAAACTGCAGAATTAGCACTTGCATTCTTAGAAGAAGTCACAAAAATCAAAAAACCTTTCATTAATAAAGCAATGACAAAGGGTATGCTTTTTCGAGAGATTGCTGAAATTGAATTTACTGATCTCTCTGACAGAAAAGATATTAAAAAATGGACAAACATTAAATAATTAATCTTATTTTTTTATTAAAAAAAGCCACTTCGCTGTGGCTTTTTTCGATCTTTATGTTATAATATTTCTATCTTTTGAAAAGGGGAAAATCCTATGCACAATTTACTATCAACACTTTTTACACAAGAAGAACTTGATGCTTTCAATAAAAAAGAAGCAGAAAAAAAAGCGCATGGAGAAAAATTTGAAGCAGAATGGAAAAATTGGCTTAAAGAAAATCAAGCTACTGCAATTGCTTATCAACAAATGGATTACCTTTTCAATCTTCTTGAAAGAACAAAAGAAGATTCTATTATTACTATCAAGCTGACTAAAAAGAACTTAAATGAAATCATTCAATTTTCTTCTAGCCGATACAATGATTATAAAAAATCAGATTATGTTCGTTGGTGTTATGAAGCCGTTAAAAATGCAAGCCCTGATACTCCATTAGATTCCGTTGGAGAAGCTACTACTGGTTGTTTCAGCCCTGGTGCTTTTGGTCACGGTGGCAAAAAAGGAAGTTCTCGCTTTAATGCCAAATTTACAACTTCTGGAACTTATTCAATGGACGTTGTGTTTGGAATGCCTTTCTTGATTTTAGACAATTCAAAAATTGTTCTATTCGAAGGCTTTGAATATAACCCTGTCGTTAAAGACAAAGAAATTGTTGAAAAATATAAACTTTATAAATCAGGCAAAAAAGAAGACGACCTCCCTTTTTAATCAATGTATAACCAAAGAAAAACAGGCTTTCTAGTCTGTTTTTTTGTTGCTTTTTTATTCAGTTTAAAGTATTGTTATTGTAATTCAATAAAAGAGAATTTGCTATGAAAGAACTGTTGAAAAAAATCCCACAAAACAATCTTTTTCAAAAAATTATTTGTGATCGTTATAACCATTGGAAAAAAATTCGAAATGAAACGGAACTATATATCGTCCCAGAAGCAGAACGTTCTTCTTGGAGTGACTGGACATTTAGCGAAAAAGGTCAACGTATTTCTGATATGGCTAATGCTCTATACAAGATTGCTTGTAATTCTAATGTTATCGCAAATTATCATTTATCAAGAGGATTTACACTTGAAGATGGTAAAGATTTTTATTTTGAAACCATTTATTTAGACAATCTTGAAGATTTAAGCAATGAGATCGAAAAATTAAAACCTAAACTTAAAAAAACAAAGCATTTTATCTCAATTAGACCTAGATACTTCAGTCACTCTTTTGGTGATGCAATTAGAATTTAATTGTTGTTTTTTCAGTCTTTTTTTGATAAGATTATATCATATTAAACAAACAGAGAAATAAAATGAAAACACACGTTAATTTAGAGCTTCTTTGGGATCGAATCTATAATTACATAGATTATGGAAACCTTATTGATTATTTAAAAAAAGAAGTTGATACTATTCATTCTCAGATTTTTGATATTGTTAATGATAGCGAGCAAAACAAATATAATGGTGAAATCGGTTTAAAAGCGCAAGTCTACTGCTTTGACGAAACAACAACAGAAGACCTTAGATCGAATCTTGGTAATTGGCTGATTGATAATCAACTTAATCTTGTTTTCTCTAATATTATGGGTGCTCACGTTTCTTTAAGAGAATCTTTATTGCATTTGTATTGTATTAAAAATGGATTGCTAGAAGACGCTCTTGCATTATCACATTTTGATAACGCTCAAGTTGCTGATATCTACAGTGGCTTACATTTGGGCTGTTACCTTTCTGGTGCTGAAGAAAATATTCCTATTGAGCAACACAAGATTACTATTGGTTCTCGTTATTTCCTTCTTAACAAAGAAATTAACCAAGACCGATTAACTAGACAATTTGAATTTGATGTTTTGTTGTTTGAGAAAAAAGAAGCAGAAGCTGAGTTGAAAGATTTCATCGAACAATATCATAATTTAAAGTCCCAATAATTGGGACTTTTTTATTGCTTTATTGTTATGTTTCTTGTATAATTTAATCATTATCTAAACAGAGAAAGGTTTAACAAATGTCACATTTCACTTGCACAGCAGAAAGCGTTCTTAAACAAGCAAAATACCTATTTTCTTCAGAGCAATTCAATGAAGGTTTTTTACTTCTTCGTGAATCTTTTGATGAAAATGATGTTTCCGATGAAACTATCCTTTCTTATCTAAAAGGTGAAATTGGTGCGTCAGTAGAAGAAAGCGATGTTACTTTTGATAAAGATATTGAAGTAGGCGAAGAATATCTTGAAGATATCAATTCTGTTCTTGCGGATTATCGTAACCTTTATCGAGATGAAAATCTTGGGCTTTTATGTTTAGATAGTAAAGTAGATTTTATTGTTGACCATTATTCTGCGGCTGAAAACAATAAACCACTTCAATTACTTAAAGATTCAAAAAATCGAATTGTATCAACACAAAATAAAGTTTTAAACCAATTTAAAATTGCTACTCTTGCTGAATTTATGCTTGTTCATGATACTGGTATTTATTTCCTAAATCGTAATAAAAAAATGCTTGTATCAGAAGTTTCTGTTATTCACGAAGATATTAACAGTCTTCTTGAAAACTTTAACAACTATATCGCAGCATAAGGTATTATTATGGAAGCAATCAAACCAAACCCAAATAACCCACTTGGACTTTTAAATTATCATGGACAATTATTTCAATTGGTTTCTTATTTTTTTTATGATAATTTATTAGAAATTCGTGCTGATTCTGTTTGTAGCGACAACAGTTTAACTGAATATTTTTACAAATTCGGTGACAATGCGATCTCTATTGAACCAAGCTTGGCTGAAATACTAGAAAAAACTCAGCATCAGCTTTCTATTTATTTTCCTATGACATACCATCAGTATAAAGTCTTTAGTTTAAACGGTCACTACTGTCTTTTGTTTAAAGTTTATGAAGATACTGTTTCAATGAGAGACTTGAAAAATATCCCTAAACAATATCAACAAGCTATGTGTGATTATTATACTGCAAATGAATTATTGCCATTATTGGTTACAGACAACCGTTTTCATTCTATTTATGAAAAGAAAACTTCAGATCCTAATTCTGAATTCTATGCAAATGAACCTTTAAATTATCAAAAAGCTTCTAGTTTGCTTATTGAAAATCAAGTTGCTCAACAAAATAGGAATAAGACAAGATGGGATTTAATGAAAGAAAGAGAAGCAGCAAAAGAATACAACACAATTCTGCAAAATGAAAGACAAGTCAGTGCGCTGCTTAAAGGTGGTTTTGTTGAAGTTGAGTATAAAGATAAAGTGTATTCTGTTCCTAAAATTATACTTATGGCAATGAAAGATCCTAAATTTACTGGCAATAGTTATGTTTGGGGAAAATATACTTGGTTTTTTGATTATTGTATTTCTGAAACTAAAGACTCTATGATCTCTGATTTGTTCCTTATTTCTGATCTGCCTATCAAAAATATCAATAATCCAAACTGGTTAAGTTCATTCGTTGAAAAGGCATATGAAGAACTTGATTTATAAATATATCGAAAATAATATACAAAAAGCCTTATGAAAAGGCTTTTTTTCTTTGTAATTGTTGTTCTTTGTGTTATAATTACACTATCAAATCAAGAGAGAATAATTAAGGAATCAAAATGAAATATATTGCAATCGAAGGTCTAGAAGGCGCAGGTAAATCAACAGCACTAAAAGCAATTAAAGATTTTTTTGCTGACCGTGAAATCACTTCTGTTCGAGAACCTGGCGGCACTCCCCTTGCAGAAAAAGTTCGTAAACTTGTAAAAGAAGAACACGAAGGCGAAGTTGTAACTGCTTACTCAGAAACTCTTGCATTCTTTTTAGCTCGTGAACAACTACTTGCAAACGTAGTTATTCCTTATGCAGAAAAAGGTAATCTTGTTCTTTCAGATCGTTGTTACCTTTCAAGTATTGCTTATCAACATGAACAACGTAATCTTGTTACTAGCCTAACAGAAGATCTAGCTATTAAACCAGACCTAATTATCTATATGGATATTGATCCTGTTGTTGGTCTAGAACGTGCTCGTGGTCGTGGTGAATTAGACCGTATTGAGAAAAAAGATATCTCTTACTTCCATAAAGCTCGTGAAGTTTATCAAGAAGAAGCAGCGAAACACGATAATATCGTAACAGTTGACGCTCACCAAACTATTGAAGAAGTTTATGATAATATTATTCGAATTCTTCAAGAACAAGTTGAAAAACAAGTTGTTTATAAATAATTATTAAAGACAAAAAAAGCCACTTTCAAGTGGCTTTTTTATTGATTTATATTCCTCAAATGTATATAATAACTTCAACTTATTCATACAAAAAAGGCAAATCTATGGACTTCATTTTACAAATTTCTTTTTGCGTTTTATTTGGATTGATTGTGAATTATTTTGCACTTAATCAACATAAGAAAATCGCTTTTTCCATTCTTTTAATTGCGAATTTTTTTAGCATTTACACTCAAAGTTATACATTGTTCGAAATCTCTTTATTATGGACGGCTGTTTTAGGTTGTTGTTTTGTTTTCAATTGGATGATTAAAGAGCAAGACCAAGCTAAAAAGACATTAGATTTTATTAGATTCTATTTCTTCATATCAGTCTTAGCTTTTGCTGATCTTTGTGGATATTTATATCGAAAAGCTGAATTTCTTCCTGAAAATTATAGCTTAATTGACCTTGTTACTCATTTTCAAGTTGCAGGATTCGCTAATTATAGTGTCATAATTGCAGCAGCTATTGTTCTATATAAAATGTATAAATCAAAAGATAACCTTAATATTTTTACTAACAACGTCAACGCTTAACTAATAAGGTAACATTATGGATATTATTTCTGAACTAATATTAGGTATTTTACCTTCACTGTCTTGATACTTTTGAGGATTTCAACAACAGTTCTTTAATTAAAATCATTATCAAAAAATATTAAAATATAGCGTTTTTTTTCTTAAAAACATTTCTTTAATTTCTTTGTTATGTTATACTTTGCATAGTTTAAAATTAAAGGCAATTCAAAATGAAATTAGACGCTATCAAAAAGACAATTCGATTTCTTGCAGACCGAGAACTAAGCAAACACTCTTATTCAAGAGAAACATTTAGCTCTAAATATGACCGCATTGGAAAAACACTCGAAAACTTTACTGGTAATGATTTCCCAGAAAATCTTGTCGTTAATATGTTTTATAGCAACCTTAAAAAAGAATCTCTTCCTATTGAAGATTATATCGACATTGATTACTTTGTTGAAACCATCTCTCATTATCCACAATTTCAAATTGACTTTAAAAGAAAATACAAGCCACAAATTGATGCTATTGCTGAATCTTTAATTGAATCTACAAAAGTAAATTTCATTAAAAATAGAGAAGAAATCTTTTCTTATGTCATCTCAGAGTCTTTAATTGAACATTCGTTTACGAAAAAACGTTTTATCCCTAGAAAAATTGAAAATCAAGCTCCATTTTCTACCATGACATTTTTTAATGAATTTCATTCACTACAAAATGAAGCATCTCTACTTCCATTACTTAATAACAAACCTTTTGGTTTTTATATTTGCCGTGTTCCTTATCAAAAAGTAATCGGTGCGACTAAAAGCAGAGACGGTTTTATCTTAGTTTCCAATCAGTCTGATGGCATTACCGTTTTTAACTTCAATAATAAAGTTCTTGGTGTTTTTGGGTTGCAAGGCAATTCATACACCCTTGAAAACATCGTAAATAAAGAGCATTCTGTTGAAATTAAATCTAATTCTGTTGAGTCTCACAGCATTACTTTATTTGATCAAAGCAATGATAGCGATTTTGCGAAGTTAAATATTATCAATCAACTTGTCATTAAGTTCTTTGTTTCCCTTGTTTCAAAGGATTTACAAGAAAATGTCATTCAAAATGAAAATAAAGCGATTGCTTTTATTTCGGAAGAAAAAGTAGAAGAAAAATCTTTAATGCCTGTTGTTTCCGAGTTGGCACATGGTAATATTCCACACTTTACAAAAGAAGATCTTAAATTTACTGGTAAATATGAGTTCTTTTCTATCTTTGATAAAGTTTTTGACAATGTTCTTGATATGGATTTAGTCAACTTTCACAGAGAAAGTAGAGATTGTTTCTATGATTTAAGTTTAATTGAAAAATTTAATCAAAAAATTGTCGGTAAAGACGGTATTTTCGATATTTCACCAAAAGCAATTAAATCTTACATTGTCGTTGACGAGATCGAATATGGTCAAGGCTATGTCGGAATTGAAAAAAGTCTGACACACTTAAACCCTATCACTTCCATTATTGGCACAGAAGAAGAAGTTTACGATCATTGTAAAATGATTGCCAAAATGAATAAGCTAACACTTATCAATTTCTATGCAGGTATCTATTCTGCACGATACAAAGACGGATTAAAAAGAGAACTTCAAGAATTCTTTGTTGCGAATATTGATAAATTACTAGAAGATAAAAAATTCTGGTCATTTATTAAAACTTTTGGATTGTATGGTGCTACCTCTCGAAACTACTATAACGCTGCTATGTTTGGTGCAGGGTTCCTTATTTCAAAACAAGCATCCACACTGTCTAATTTCAATGGAAAGTTACTTGATTATCGCCAAAAATCTAAAGCCGCCAAGTTATTAGGCTTTACTATTGAAAATCATAAGGTTTTTGAATACTTAGAAAAAGAGCATGGTTTAATTTTATCAGAACCGTCTAAAAACTTAATCGAATTTAAAAAAGCATATCAACTGAAAAAGAAAATGTTTAAAGAGCTTGATATCCCAAACAAGAAATCGAAAAACTTCTATGCTTTCTTAAAAAATGACATTGATATTGAATTAAACAATTGGCTTAATACTTCTATTGGTATTCACGCTGTTTTACCATTTACTGAAGGTCAAAATAAAAAGTTCAATGAGTTTCTGCTTGAAGTAAATAACGGTAAAGATATTATTCAGGTTATCACGAATCGACTAACTGAATCATTTAGGCATTACGAAAAAGAATAACTTTGATTTTAGTTTTTTTGTATTGCTTTTTGTTTTTATTCTTGTTATTATTGTTTCATGTTAAAGAGGATCGTTACAATGGCAACATAAAAATCTTGGTTATAACACTTTTGATATTCAAACTATTCATTTACTTAAATAAGGTTTATTTATGATTTTTCCAAAAGAATACAACGATTTTATCGAAGACATTGATAAACGTGTCTCAGAAGCTCCTGTTCAAGAGAAAAGCTTTATCTTGCAAGAAGGTCTTAATTATCGAAGAGACGTATTTGATAAACTAGGATGGCTTCAATTAAGTGGATTAGAATATGATCGCTTAAATAATTCTTTTGAATTCTGGATTCGTTCTCCTTGTCCTTTATCTTTTGATATTCAATACGAGAAAAAAAATGAAGACATTCATTTTGAAGTGAATATTTCTGGCATTCAAGTCATGGATATGGAACTTTATGAGGGTAATGTTACAGGTTTAGAAATCAAAGACGATAAAGTATTCTCTATCTTTGACGACAATCGAATTCTTACTGGATTGTATGCAAAAAACTTTAAAGGCATTAACAAGATTGAAATCTTTGCAAAAGAAGGCTTTTATCATATAAACATTAATGGTTATCATGTTCATAAATACAGTATCCCAAGTGATCACTTTAAAGTTACAACTGACTAATCAAACTGTTTTTAAGAGCTATATCAATATCCCATTTGTATAGCTCTCCATTATTTTATCATGTTTATGCAAAAACAAAACAACGAGCCTTTTCAAAAATTATTAAAAGAAGCCTACTCCAACAATAACATAAGCGCACTTGACACAATACAAGAGAGATACACTTATGGTCATTGTATGGATCTCGCTATCGCATTTAATAGAATCTATGGTTTTGAAATACAAACCACCTTGGTCGTAGAAGAAAACAAATTATTCATTGGTCATGCTTGGGTAATAAGAGAAGACGGGTTTTTTTTGGATGTTATGGGCTTGTATTCTGATTCAACTGAGCTTAAAAGTTTTGGTGATAAAGTTATTACTGGACTTAATGAAAAAGATTTAATTCAATATATGGATAGCCCACCTTTAGAAAAAGATATTCAACAAGCATTAATTCTTGCAAAACAGATTATTAAAAATATTTCTTAAAAAATACTTTTTGTTTTTTTACAATAAAAAAAGGTCAAGTATTACGCTTGACCTTTTCTTTATCCATTAAAAATTAATTTGCTGTAATATCTCCAAAAGCAATTACTTTACCATTCTCAACAACAGCCTTATATTCTTCTCTGCGCCAATAAGGTACTTTCTCTGCTTTCATTACATATTTAAAACTTCTGTTTGTTCCTTTGTAAGACATTCTCATATCCTTTGTTGGTTCTTCTACTGGCGTTTCATAAGTTAATACAAACGGTGAAGATTTATTGATAAAGAAGATCTCACCAAAAGCTTTTCTTAGTTCATAATCACTTGTTTCAAAGCAAGATTGACTGTCAGGTTTCGACATTACTAGCTCATTAATGATTACTTCTAGGTTTTTGCTTGTTGGCATTAAAACACCGAATTCATTTAACCAAAATCGAATCACACGCTTTTGTTTTTCTTTTGAAAGTTTAATCAGTTTTTCTACCGATAACTTTGTTTCTTTATTTTCAACTACTGATACTGCTTCAAAATCTTTACTATCTTCTTGCTTCATCTCTGTTTTAGCCACTTCACAATGCTTTGCAGAACGAGCAATTGATTTATTTGCTTGCGCCCAACGAGTTTTTAGTAATGGCATAACTTCATTACGGATGAAGTTTCTATCATAATCAGAAGATTTGTTTGATTCATCTTCAACCCATTTTAATTTTTTTTGAATTGCAAATTCAATAATTTCTTCTTTTGACACTTCAAGTAAAGGTCTAACCAAAGAACCGTCTTTAAATGGTCGGGATTGTGGCATAGAAGCCAACCCGTCAACACCAGAACCACGCATTAAACGAAGCATAAACGTTTCTGCTTGATCGTCTAAATGGTGTCCTGTAATCAATGCTGTATTTTCCTTTACATTTTCTTCAAAGAAACCATAGCGACAAATACGAGCTACTTCTTCAAGATTTGATTTTTCATTCGCTAATTCAAAATGCGCTGATTTAAATGCAACACCAAGAGATTCAGCCGTTTCTTTACAAAAGTTTTCCCAAGTCTTTGCATTAGAAGAAATACCGTGATTAACGTGTAATGCTGTCACTTTCCCACTTAAATATTTTGCAGCAAGGTTTAAGAGCACTTGACTATCTACACCACCACTATAAGCAATGAAGAAATGATCAAGAGACTTGATTGATTCACTCTCTACAAATTCTTTAAATTTTTGTTCTACGATATGCATTGGTTTATCACTCTATTCATTATTTAACTTTTATTATTATAGCAAAAAGCTTTTACCAAATAAAGCAATTACTTGTTTTTTTCTCATTAAAAAAACGATTTTTTTCTTGATTTTAAAATGTTATGTTGTTACTATAATACCAACTCAATCAATAACAGGAAAACAACATGCAAATTTTACTTCCAATCGGCAACAGTACTTTGGGTGTTCATAATCTTTCTCATATCGCCAGTAAATATAAACTATATTTTCTTAATAATCACATTCTTGAAGAATCTGTAAAAGTTGAAGACGGATACTACACTGAACTTTCTGACGCTATCGAAGCTGAACTAGACGGCTTTGAAAATGAAACTCGTGAATCATTTTTCTCTTCTGAAAATAAGTTCCTTGCTGAAAATACTGATTATCTTCAAGCTTTCGGTTTAATCAAAATCGAAGGCGAAAATCAATTATGGAAAGTTGATTGTTTTGACGGTGAATGGTTCGCAGTTCACCCAGAAGCCACTTGGGACAATGAAAAAGAAGAGTATGTGTTACGTCAATAATGTATTTTAATGTAAAATAACTTATTTAAAAAAGAGACTAAAAAGTCTCTTTTTTTTATTGCTTTTTTATGTTTTTTATTTTATAATTAAGCCAATCGATAAATAGATAAAAGAAAAAAACAAACTAAAAAGAATAAAAAGGTATTATATGTTATTTAAAACATTATCAATCAAAAAAGTATTCCATGTTGGAACTATGAATCCAAAATTGCGTAGCTCTTTTAACATTGAGCAAGCAAAAGGATTAAGCATTTCAACTAATCCAAGAGAGTGGATTAGAATAGGCAAAGGACAGATTGCAGGTGAATTTAATTCTCTGTTTAATCCCAATGCACGTTTTGCACTATATAACAAGAGCAAAGAACTTATTAACACTTTATCTGAATATGCTTTGGATAAAGGTCTTGTAATGAAAAAGCAGAAAGCTGCTGTTCGTTATTATGACGATGAAATTGAAGAAGAAATCATTGAATACTTTGAAAGCATGAGTGATGCTTTTGATAACTTTGATGAAGACGCTGATATTGAAAATGTTGACGTATTGATTCCAACTAATAAGCTACATAAGCTAATGCAGCCTATTCGAGTTGACGAAGTTAACCCTTTTCGAGCACTATTTTCTCTGTATGTTTCAGAAAAATATTCAGATTATGATGGCGTATGGCACAATCCACAAGAGATTTGTGTATTGAAATACCAAGCTCCTGCAGGTTCTATTTTTGACCACAAATTAAAAGATTGGACTCAACATATTGTTGAAGAATCTGAACTTCCAGACTTCATTGAAGAACATATCCCAAAAATTCTTACTTATTAATATCTACTTTTCGAGAAATCATTAAGTCAGAATTATTTGACAGAGAAGAATTGTTGAAATATAAAACATAAGAAAAAAACGTTTTTTTATTTACTTTTGAATGAATTATTTTATTATGTGCATGATTCAAAGGTGTAAAAATCA
Organism: Chloroflexota bacterium; assembly: GCA_002722455.1. GTDB lineage: Bacteria > Chloroflexota > Dehalococcoidia > Lucifugimonadales. Next base: position 45,786 of record PBMB01000025.1, on the reverse strand, counting down.
AAAAATCTGAACTTTAAATAATCATTGACTTAATAAAGTCATTATTTTTAAATAGTTGCTTTTTATTTTTTTTAATCATTTCCATTTTTATAGAGGAAAATATATGCTTGTTTCAAATTGGGTTTATGAAGTTGAACTTTTACAAATTAACGAGGAATTAACGTCAACGATGCTTCTTCCTTCTTTTCAAGAATTAATGTGCCTTATATACAATGGTGAAATTGAACAGCTTGATTATGATATACAAAATCTTTGTGTTGAAAAGTTAAACATTGTTCCACTTTGCGGCATACTTCGTTCTCTTAGTGTTTTGAAGCTTGAATTGTCTAACTGGAATGACCTAGTAAAACGTGTTGAGGCAGAACTTATCAAGCGTGGTTATCATTCAAAACGTTCCAATAGATTATTCCATTTAAAACGTGTTGAAACAGAACTTATCAAGAGTGGTTATGATTCAAAAGAAAAATAAGAGATTTGAGAGAGGTCTAACAGACCTCTTTCATTTGCTTGTAATATTTTTTTGCTAAAGTTAAAGCAACGTGTCGTGTAAAATCAAAGAATATATCTACACTATCAGTCTCTACTGTTTTTATTTCCGATAAAAATTCTTCTTTTATTTTTTCTTCAAGTTTTGAAAGATAAGGCATTTTTTCGTTTAATCTTTTTACATTGCATTTATATAAAACTTCTGCAAAATCGTCTGTGTCTTCGTCTATAATATCAAATATCAAACCTTCAGAAGAAAGTATTGATAATAACTTTTGCATAGATATTATTTTTTTATCTATTTTATCTTCTTCAACTTTTCCAATTTTCACAAACAATGATTCAATATCTTCACCAAATGAACAAACCGAACAAAAAGAACCTTCTTTTGTTCCTTCTCTGTCATTAAGCTTTATCCATACATTTTCATTAAAAAGAAAAGATTCTTCTTTTGGAACTTCTTCAAATAAAACGATCATTATTTAACCTTACAATTATCTTTTAATATGCACTTATTATACCACACTTATCTAATAAAATAAATATTGAAATGTTTTAAAGAATAGTGTTTTGTATGTTTTTTAACCTATTGTTTTAATCTTCAATAGCTTATCATTCTCTTATTGATTAAAAAAACAACGAACGGATAAAAATGCTTATTTTTGGATAAAAAGTTCTTGCAAATTGAAAAATCTATTGATAATATAAAGACAAGTTAAACGATCCTAGAACACAAAAGAGGTATATATTATGGGTGGTAAAGTTGAAAAAATGAATTCTGGCAAAGGTATCAAACGTTTTCGACTTCATGAAGGCGACGAGCTTAAAACTAAAAACAAAAAAAGCAAGCCACAGAGAGGACGAGAACATCGAGAAGTCGAATTATACGCATAATTAATTCAAAAGAAAGCTTCACTATTTAGTGGGGCTTTTTTTGTTGTTTAACATGTGTTTTTTTGATATTATATGGATATCAAATATTAAACAAAGAGAATATAATTTATGTTAAACAAAAGACCAGAATCCACAACAGAAGTGTTAAGTAACATTCTTGTTATGGGAGCCATATCAGTTGGCTTTCTAACTTATCTTCTTGTTCCACTTATTGCTTATGTTTGGGAAAACTGGATTGGAATTAGCTTTAATGCTTCTATTGCACCAGCACTTTGTCTCGCTTTATTTGGATTGATTTACTATCTTTCATTTCCAAAACTGGTACTTCTAACAAAGCTTTCTTATCGATACCTAACCATGCGAAACATTTTACTTATCATTAGCGCAGAATCAGCCGTTTACTTTATTGCTTCATTATTGATTCCTGCGCATGGTCAATACCTTCACATTTTCTCATAAGGAAAAAACAATGAATAAAGATGATTTATATCCTATTCTTGATCCATATATTCATAAAGATACACCTATGAATAACTTTTCCAATTTTATTAATGATAATTGGGAAATTTTACAACGATTCAATCACCACTCTGCTTGCAGTCTCTTTAAACACTTATTTGAAGAATCAGAAACATACTCAGAAGATAAACAAGCTTATTCTGAGGTCATATTAAATGTATTCAATAATCATCCAAAAGAAGAACTCTTTCTCTCTATGTGTGAAGCTTTTTTTGACTTTGCTATCATTACTTCAAAATACAACAATAAAATTGCAAATAAAGTAGATTCTGAACTTTCAGAAATATTAAATGAGCAACAACGAATTGTTAATGGTGATTTCTCTAAAAAATCAGATATTAAAACAACAATTAAAAATATTGATTCTGAAATTGCTAATAATGAAAAGAATATTGGCAATGCAAAAACAACGGAAGATAAAGATATTGGATTTGGAAAAAGAAAGAAACTTGGTGAATTAAAACCTAAAATTCAAAATGCTATTATTGAGAATGTAAGAGAGTTATCTATTGATTTAGGGCTTTCACATTGTTATTCTAATAAAGAACACCTTATTTGGCTAAATGAGAGCACTGATAAATTTAAACAGAATCATTCATTGTGTTCTTCACAATTAGATGCTCAAAATCATACACACCCAAACGCAAAATACGTTACATGCAAAGCCTGTATCAATAAAGCGATTAGTTTATATCAAATTAGAAAATAATTAATATTAAGCCACTTCTCAGTGGCTTTTTTTTCTCCTAATCTAAAGACCAAAAAAAAGATTAAGCTAATCGCTTAACCTTCTTATTAAATAACTCTATTTAAATAATAATATTGTAGTGATGCCCTTTGCTTTCCGAATAAGAATTACCTTTTTGCAAAGAGATACTTTTCACTTCCGAAAATGTTAGATCACTCATTTGAACGCCATAACCTTTTTGGATAGGAAGAATATTAAAACTACCCAATGAATATTTTTTTATACTTTCATTTTTAGAGTCAATAAATTGCTTATCACAATGAACATTAACCTTATATCGATAAGGCAGTTCTTCAATTGAGTATTTATTCTCTAAACGTTTTTCATATTCTTTAAATGCTTCTTTGTTTTCAATATATATAGAAGATTTAATCAGTTTTGAAATATCTTCCATTACTTGTTTTGATTTGATTGAATTTTCAAAATCTGCATTTTCTTTAGGAGTAAATAATTTATTAAAATCTTCAATGCTAATATTTTCCAAAGAGACACTAAACAAGTAATCTTCATAATTGTGAAAGTTAGACCAATCACACAATATACCTTTAAAGACACGAGCTTTAAGGTCTTTTACGATATAACTGTAAGTTTTACCATTGATAGAATAATTCATCATTTTCCAGTTTGGATCATAATATTCGTCTGTTTCAGAATGCCCACCCATTAAAGTACTACTATGTTCATATTTATTGACGAAATGAAAAGCATTTTGTTCTTCATCAAAAGCCAATGACTCAAGAAAAACCTGTCTTGATTTGTAAATTGGCTTATTTTGCTCTTTTGAAATACGCCAAACGGAATGGTACAGATTTTTTAGGTAAGAATCCGCATTAACAAAGTCTGAATCCAAACCTAGTAAATTTAGAGGATACTTGTTTAACTCTTCATTTTTCAGTTCGATTTTTAATTCTCGAAGCATTTTGTTTTTAACGTAATTTAAATCAATCATTGTTTTGAACCTTTTTATAACAAATAAGTTGTTCTCTATAAGAGTTGATAATAATATCTACAATTTCAATTTTTGTATTTCTCAATATAATATAATCGCCAACATAAAGACCGTTTTCAGGAATAAAATCAGTATCAGACTCATCTTTAAAAGTCATTTGGTTTGATTCTATATCCTTAAAGTAAAAACCATTTCTTTTATTGGAAGACAATACCGAAGGCACTACACCTGTAATTTCTTCACTGTGCTCTGAATCATACTTCGATCCTTTTTCAATCATTGTTCTGATAAATCTATTCAAATCACCTTCATAATATCTGTTATAATCTTCATTTGAATATTCAAATCGTGAAGCTTTAAACAGTTTTTCGAAATCTTGATCGGATACATTTTCTAAGCTCATTGTGTAAAGGTGTTTACCTGAGAAGAATGCTTCATGTGAATCAATATAAAAATCAAACACTCTTACAGTCAAACCTTTTCTGATTCTTGTATGAACATTTTTATCTCTTTGTTCACCAATAATTGCGATATCTCCTTTTTCACCGTCTTCAAACGTCACTTCCATAATTTCAGAAGCATATGAAAAATTTAATAACGTATATTTACCTTTAATAAAAAGATTTTTGAGAAAGCTTTCTTTTGACGGGTAAATTGTTTGATTGCCTTTTTCGATTAAAAGACTTACATAATTAGAAAAAAGATGATTGTAATCACGCAATCTTTCAAAACCGTCAAAAGCATTGGCAGATGGCATTTTTGATTCCGAAGTTAAGTCTTGAAGACCAAATTCATCAATCAAGTTGTCGTATTGCATTGCTCCCAAAACACCATTTTTTTTGCTTATTGAAATATTTTGATAGCGACTAATCAACTCTTTAAAAATCGAGTTAATAAGATATTCTTTTTCAAAATCATTGAGTTTCATTTTTTCAATACCTTGTTTATTTGTTCTGAAATATTGTGGTAATTATATCATTACAAAGAAACATAAGCAATAAAAAAGGTCAAACAAATTTTGTTTAACCTTTTATGTAAAATTTTGATTTCTCTTCCTTTTTATTTATTTTTTTAATATATCATTCATATCGACATTAACATTTGCAGTTCCTTCATTGATGTTTAATCGTAAAGTTGCTGTTTCTTCGCTACCATTCTTGTTTATTATCTTATAATCCATAACTTCAAATGCCGATCTGGATATTGTCATATTCAAAAACGGGTTTGCACCAGATTTTAGATCAGGGTTTGCACCGCCAATATTTGTTGCTATATTTTTAATAACGAATTTTTGAATTGCTGTATCACCTGTAAAGTAATAGCTATCAATAAATGCTTCACCATGCTCATTACTTGTTGCTTGACGATAGCCACCTTGTGAACCCAAGAAGTTACCACTGAAATCATAAGCATCTATTTCTACTTTCGTCTCACAAGTTGTTCCTATATCATAACAACCACCTAAACCGTCAGCAACAATTTCTACATCATTCAAGAAATCACCTGCCAATGTTATTTCTAAGTCTATTCCTGCTCTTATTTCGTGAGAAATTACAAGAGAAGAACCTAAACCAACACCAGTCGCAGTGCCAGGTCTATTAGCAAATGCTAAGTTACCTTGTGTTACTCTTGTTGTCACTGTTACACCATTCTCTACAAATACTGCTGTGTCACCTGATACTGTTCCCCAATCCGTTATTGAGTGATTACCATCTGCATAATAAGGCGTTGAAGGATCTGTATCAAATGAACCAACCTTAATGTCTCTTGATACTGCTAAAACATCTTCTGCAGTTGGGTTATATCTAAAATCAAATTGTTTTGAATATTCTGTATTTTCTAAAACTTGTTCCCAACCGCTACCGTCATTATATTCAACGATACCGTAAAGTGGTAATACATTAAATTTATAAATAACGTCATTATTCGTGATATTCACAATAGATTCTGTATTTGTAAACTCAGCGTTTGTTGCATTTGATAATTTAACTTTTAATGATTCACTTAATTCAAAGTTGTAATCACCTAAAACAGTTAGAGTTATGTTTTTGCTCGTTTGACCTGGGTCAAATGTCAAAGTTCCACTCTTAGCAACATAATCAGAACCAGCAATAGCACTTATATCTTCTGTTGTGTAATTTATTGTTACTGGTAAAGAAGAAGCTTTATCTAATGTTATTGAAATATTTGTTGTAAAATCATTATCTTTTTCTTCAATTGTTTTATTTGCTATTGATATTTGTGGTTGAGAACCATTTATCTTTTTATTTTCTGTCACTGAAACTGTTTTCTTTTCTTGTTCAACTCTATTTACAGTCTCAGTTGTATCAGCCCAGACATTATAAACGATTCTTTCTTTTTCTTGATTTTGAGAACAATCTCTTGTCTGAACTACTTCTTGACCTGTTGGAATACTATCTATATTTGGACTCCAATCTGTACAGTCATAAGCTGAACCTATATTTCTCCATAAAGACCAATCGGCTTCTCTTTCAGAAGCAATGAAATTAACTGTTCCTGTTGCTTGTTGTGTATCTTCTACTGATATTGTTTGAGAACTTGTTTCCGTAGACAATTCTGTTTCTGTTCCATCAGCCCAAACATTAAAAGTTGTTCTAGTTCTTGTTTGATCCTGTAAGCAATCACGAGTTTGTGTAAATATTTCACCATAAGGTTTAGTTGAAACGTCAGGACTCCAAGTATCACAAGTATGCACTGAACCATTATTAAACCAAAAACTCCATTCTTCTGTTCTAATTGAAGCTATAAAGTTATCTGTGCCTGTTGCTTGTTGAGTATCTTCAATTGTAATTGTTTGAGAGCCTGTCTCTGTTGTGTTAAGGGTTTCTGAACCGTCAGCCCATACGTTAAATATATTTCTATTTCTTGTTTGATTCTGAGAACAATCACGAGTTTGTGTAAATATTTCACCATAAGGTTTATTTGAAACGTCAGGACTCCATCCAAGGCAATTAAAATGAGAACCAGAATCGCTCCAATTACTCCAATCACCATTTCTTGTTGAAACAATGATGTTGTTTGAACCTACTGCTTGTTGAGAGTCTTGCTCTGATATTGTCTGAGTTTCTTTTTCTACTTCTTTTAAAGTCTCTGAACCATCAGCCCAGACATTGTATAACTCTCTTGTTTTTTCTTGGTTTTGAGAACAGTTTCTTGTTTGTGTAAAAGATTCTCCATAATCTTTCTCTGTAACATTAGGCGACCATACAGCACAATCAAAATAAACACCTGTGTCACTCCAAGAAGACCACTTAGTTTTTCTTGTTCCTGTTATAAAATTCTTTGTTCCAACAGCAGACCTTGACGTTTTTTCTAACTCAATCCTTGTCTCTATTTCTTCTGCTCTTGTTCTAAATTGATTTTGTTTACACGTTTTCGTTTGATTATAAGATTTCCCTAAATCAACAGTTGATGGCATTGGCAACCAATCTGTACAATCGTATAAACCACCTTGATTTTGCCAAATACTCCAAGGTAGTTTTTCGACTAAATATCTTTCTTTATAAACGATTGATACAAAGCTTTCTGCATTAACATTTCCCGATATTAATACTGCAAGTATCCCGTTCTTAAACGCATTTTTTTTGTTCATCCCTAAACCTTTTAATATATTATTTTATCCTAATGTTATTATACTACCATTTTTTTATTTTTATATCAAATATTTAATTATTTTTGTTGTGTTGTTTCGAAGTTTTTGATATCATTAATCCTATGATTTAAAGCAAATAAAAGGTCCTTACATGAATTTCCCAGATTTTGAAAGTATTAAAGTTACACTGACACATTATGCAGAAGTTCTTGTTTTGTTTGACACCGAACATGAGGTAGCCGACAATACTGAGACTATGAATGAGTTCTTAGAATTGTTTGATATTCCATAAGAAGATATCATTCTTGAAGACGGCACTTATGTAGAATTGAAAATTGATGATCGTCTTTATGAAGTTCATGCAAGTGGCAATGGTGATTTTCGGACTCATAAAATTGAAATTAAATTAATGGAAAATGAGACAGTATGATGCTGTCTCTTTATTTTGTTATTTTTTAAAGAAAGATATTTCTTCTTTCTGACCTTCTGCCAAGTTTTTCAGAGACAATACTGAATTTTGATTTTCAGACAGCATTCTTACATTTTCATTTACTAGATCAAATGTTTTTATCGTATTTTTTGCTATATCTTCTGTTACTGCATGTTGCTGTGCCGAAGCTGTTGCCACCAATGTATTGATATCCGATATAGATTGAACTGAATCCACAATATCATTAAATGAAGTTTTAACATTGTTTGTTAATTCAGCAGATTCTCTAATCGCAGACACATTATTAGCCATATTAATATTCACTGTTTCCGTTTGAGATTGAAGTTTTTCTACTATTTCTTGAATACTTTGCGTTGCTTTTTGTGTTTTTCCTGCCAAGCCACGAACTTCATCTGCTACTACTGCGAACCCCCTTCCCGCTTCTCCTGCTCTTGCTGCTTCTATTGCTGCATTAAGAGCTAATAAGTTTGTTTGATCTGAAATATCATTAATTACATTTGTCACTTCACTGATGTTTAATGCGCTGTTCTTTAATTCTTCAACCATTTTCGCAGTTTCATGAACAGAATTATTTATTGAGTCTGTAAGACCTATTGACGCTTCTAAATCTGAACTACCTTTACCTACATACTCAATAGCTAACCGTGTTTGCTCTTCTGCATTCTCAGCATTTAATGATACTTCTTTTGAAGTGCTCGATAATTCACTTATTGCCGTTGATATTTCGTTCATTTGAGTTAATTCTTCTTGACTATTTGCCACTGTTGACTCTGTTACTTTTGATAATTCTCCCGAAGCTCTATCTACTTTATCTGCTTTATGGTCTATATCTGAAACTATTTTTGATATCTTAATCACACTTAAATTATACTCCTTCTTCATTTTGTAAAATTCATTATTTTTTGATTTTATATCTATTTCTTTTAATTCACCTGTCGATAATAAATTAATAGCATTTGAAACTTCATTTATATTTTTATTAATTGCCCTATTTACAAAATATAAAATAAGACCTGATAATGAAATACCTATCAATAAAAAAATAATGCTCATATTTTTTAATTGGCTTAATGAATCTTGCTTCTCTTTTATTCTCATATCTATTAAAACTGCTTCTCTATCATAAGCTACTTTTAATAATTCTCTAATACCATCTACATATGCTTTACCTGTTTTGGCTGATACGAAATCTTTTACTTCTGAATCTGATCTTGTTTTTCTAATTAACTGACCTTTATTTAAAATATTTTCATTCCAAGAGGACACTTTATCTTTTATTTCTGTAAATGTTATTGTTTGTGATTTATTATCACTTGTCAAAGACAATAATTTATTTAAATATTTATCTATATCTATTTTTCCTGAATAATAAGGTTCTAAGAAATCTTGATTACCTGTTACCATATAACCACGATAACCTGTTTCTATGTTTACCAATTCTTGTGTCGCTTTCTCAACTAAAAGCATTACGTCATAAGTATGGTTAACCCATTTTGTATTATTTTTTATTTCTGAATTAGATTTAAAAACTGATGCACAGATAATGAAAAAAGAAAGGCTTGTTATGATAAAAGCCAATGACATTAATTTCTTTATTGATAACTCTCTTAATTTATCCACAAAATTTCCCCTCAAAGTTATTGTTTTAGATTATTATCAGAAACTCAAGAATAAAAAACTTTTCATTTATTTTTAATATAAATGTAACAAAATATGTATATTAAAACCTTATTTTTATTGTTGTTATACAAGACCTTTGTTTTAGGATTTTCTTCTTGTTTTCTATTTTGACTTTTTTTTTATTTAATGATATTTTTAGCTTTTGATTTTATAATATTAAAAACATTATTTAGCAATTAAAAACGCACAATAACAAGGAAAACTAATGGAACAAAGAATAGATTTAATGATCTTAGAAGACACAGAATACTCTGAATACAGAGAAACCAACGAGAATATTAAAAAACTTAATTTAGGAACTTTATATGTTAAAGTTTCTATCGAAACATTGAGTGAAACCAGAGCTGACATGGTTAATGATGATTATACTACTCGTTTATTTGTTGCTAAAATAAATGGTGAAAATTCTTTTTATATTTATGGCAAGAAAAAAGGCAAAAAAGGAACTTTTAATGAGCATTGTAAAAACACATTTTATGAATATGATTCTAAATCAGATTTTTTAAAACATATTATTAACACCAGTTCCAATGAATTAGAAAGAATTGTTTCAGACGATAAAGATATTTTAAAATTAGCAACAGAATTAAAAAGGGAAGTATCAACATATGAAAAATAAAATAATAAATGATGACTGTATAAAATTTATGGAGAACATGGATAGTAATTCAGTTGACCACGTTATTACCGATATCCCTTATGACGTAGTTTCTCGTAAAAGCAATGGAATTAGAAAGTTTGATAAAGAAGAAGCTGATGGATTAAAATTTGATTTGGATAAATTCATTGAGGGCTGCACCAAAGTTGCAAAAGACAGTGTTATGATATTTTGTGCTAGTGAACAAGTTTCCGATCTTTCAAATCTACTTAATAAAAACGGTTTCGAAAGTACTTTAGCTATTTGGCGTAAAACAAACCCTAGTCCTGTTAATGGTCAATACATTTGGTTATCTGGCTTAGAGTGTTGTGTTGTTGCCAGTAAAGGAGAATTAAAAGAATCTTTAAAAAATGTTGTTTGGGAAACACCCAGTGGTAGAAGTAAAATTCACCCTACTGAAAAGCCATTAGTATTACTTAAAAAAATCATTGAAAATCATACAAAAGAAGGTGAATTAATTTTTGATCCTTGTTCTGGTATTGGTTCCACACTTGAAGCCGCAGCAATTTTAAATCGCTTTTGGCTTGGTATTGAATTGTTTAATGATTATTTTGTTAACATTGAAAAAAGAATGGAATTTTATCAGAAAAAATAATTTTTAAAACTTGAAAAATCCCAAATCCCAGACAAGCATTGTTTTTATTTTTTGACTTTATTTGAGGCTTTAAAATTATTAAAACTTTAAAAACAACAATTGTCGTTTTCGCTTTTAATTAAACAAAATATTGAAAATATAATAAAAATATTATACAATTAATTATCTAAAATAAAAATCGAGAATAAAATATGAAAAAGATTACAGATGAAATGAATTGGGCTATGGTTGACTGTTATGTTAGTGATCCCGTTCCACTAGATGAAGCCGATTTATCTAAGCCGTTTGTTTACGATAGAGAATGGGGCATCTTTTATGTGCCTAGTGGTTATCACCAATCTGTGCAATGCATGCTTTTAGCTTGGAAAAAAGGATATCCTTCTATTACTGACTTGCTTATAAACGATCCCGAACTTGAAGCCGAAGTAAAAGAAAAAACGTATTCTTCAGCAGGTAAATATAGCTATCTTGCTGATAAATTTCTAGAACTACAAGGCACTGCAATGAAATCTTCTATTGGTGATAAATTACAAGTTTATTCTTTGAAAAACCTTAGCTTCAATGAAAAAGCAAAGTTTCAACATTTTGAAATATTTGAAACAGATTCTTTGAATTAATAAATATTTTTTATTTTATTTTAAAATAAAAAAGTCAGACCCAAATAAACTAAATCAAGAACTTATAAAAAAGGCTAGACCTTCGCTTGTCTAACCTTTTTTATTGTAAACCAATAAATTTTAAACGTTTTTAATCTGTTTTATGACACGACATAAAAATGCTTTGTCATGATTAATACCTTTTTTTTAATCTTTATTTAATAAGTTTTGCTTTATGTTCTCGACCATGCTCATCAAACCATGAGATGGAAAACGAAGCAAGACCATCATCAAATCGAATTTCATCAGTTAATCCCATTTCATCAATAATGTATTCAAGAGTTTCTTTTAAATCTTGATTTTTGATAGAATTATGATCAGTCCAATGAGCACATTCTTCTTTTAATGCTTTATAAAAATCAATGACTTCATTTTCATTATTAAAATAAACTTCTTCTGTATGATATTCACTACCACCAAAATAAAATTCAACATCAACTTTAAATTTACTTCTTGTAACACTGCTTTCATCAAATTTTTGAATCTCAATTTTCATTTTAAATAACCTCTTTTAGTTTTTGAACTGTTAACTCTCTACAACGATTTTTTTATATTGTACTTCTTATTCGTTTGAGGCTTTTCCTACCGATTCAACATTATCTTCTTCGTCCTCTTCCAATGGTGTATTTTCGTCATTTGGAACCCAAACAGATACAATATCTTTTAATTGTAAACTTCTTGTGTAGTGTGTTTTTGAATCATCAAAGAACAACAATGTTTTACCGTGATTCATTTTACCAAGGATAGACAAAATATTATTTTTGTTTGTTCCTTGCAGCATATGAGCTTGTGAGATTTCAATATTATGGTAACTCAATGTATTGAAAAAACGATCCATTGCTTGACCACTACGAGCCGTAACAACAACAATTTTTACTTCAATATCTTGTTTTTGACCAGACTTCATTTGAATCTGTTTTTGATATTTAACTGCACGACTTAGTTTTTGAATTGTTCGACCTAAAGGACCTAATTCCATTGGGATATCTTTCAATGACGACTCATGATCTAAAAATGCGCCAATTGGTTCAACTTTTTCAATAATTGCCTTTTGAAACACTTTCTCAGAGTCAGCGTCCCCCATTACACCGTCAAAATCGCTAAATAGAACAATATCACCGTTTCGCTTTTCATAAAGTTCAGCATTTGTTTTTGAATCTACGTTTTCTACACAAACTGAATTCATTCCTGCTACAAACAGTTCTTTTGCTGAATCTTGTGAAGTTGTAAATACTAGGTCTGTATCAACTGCTTTCAAAAATGGTGTTACGTCTTCACCACCTGTTAATGAAATCATATCGAAACCATAGTTATAATTCATTTCAACTTTGTTTTCTTCAAAATAATGACGCATTGAATCCATTAATACAGCGTGAATATGTGGGTTTGGATCAATTTTTGATACCAATACAAAACGAATCTTCAAAACATCGTCAGGAATAGCGTCATTTAATCGTCTTAGACCCATCATCGTCCCAAGAGCAGGACCAGGTTTAAAGATAGAGTTCTTTTCTCTATGTTTTTCTAAAATCTCATGATAGGCTTTTGTGCCTTTTTCTTTAAAGACTTCTTCCGCCTTCTTTGTATCAATAATAGAACCGACAGTAAAAGCAATAACTAACTCATTTGCTCTTTCGTGTTCTTTTCTTTTCTTATTCGACATAATTTGTCGCTCCTCTTTTACTTTTTTATATTCTACCAATAAACTTGTTCTAAATCAAGAAAAATAATGTTTAATTTTCTATAATTTTCTTTCTTAAATGCTTGATTGTTTTTCTTACGATTGTTATAATTGCACTCATTAAACAACAACGAATAAAGGAAGTTTATGACTATTGCTAATATCTACGTTACTATTGATAAAAATGACGCTGACGCTATTTTAAATCAATATAGCAAGCGAACTCCTGAAACTGAAATTTTCTTTAAAAGCGCAGAAGAAGTAAAAGAGAAAGAAGAAGAAATTCAATTCTCTCTCATTGTTACAAAAGAAATGGCGGAATGGTGTAAATCTCTTTATAAAGACGATTTAGACGAAAGTGGTGTTCTTCAACACATACTAACTTCATATCAAGAAAAAACTGGCATTACAGTTTAAAAAAAAGCGAGATTTAAAATGAAAAAAGAAAGACATGAAATGAGAACAGAACGACAAATGTTATTGGATTTTCTTTATAATGAGAACACTCTTGCTCGTATTAAAGAAGAAATCATGAATGCGTTTCCCGATTGTATGTATGACAAAGGCACTTTCTTTGTTGCAGTAGATGATGTTGAAAAAACAGAATCTTTACTTAAAGAACATATGGAAGAAAATTATCGTTCGCTTGATTACTATAAAGAGCTAGGCGTTCCTGTTTTCTTTGAAAATAGTGGTCATCCTGTTGATAACTGGAAGTTCACAATCCCAAAAGTAGACGTATTTATGCGCAAGCTTGTAAGCAATGGTGTTCGTATTTATGATTATGAATGTGAAATGCCAAAATATGGTTGTTGCTGTTAATACATAACTCTGATTTATATCTCAATAATAGCGTAACTATCTGTTTAAACTATGACTAAGGCTGTATTCTGCAGCCTTTTTTATTGTTTAAATCAAAATAGTTTAGTATAGTATGCACATAATCTATTATTGAGAGGGGCAAATATGTTTACACCAGATAAAGAAGGTATTGACCATATTAATGTTTATACAAAATCAAACACTGAATTAGGTCGTTTGTTGTCTAACCTTGCCAACACTCCAATAAATCACCCTAAATATGGATTTTTTGCCTGTCTTGAAGCTCTTTGGTATTGGCTTGTTATTGGTAAAGAAAATCACGAAATCAAAGATATGAATGGTTTTGAAGCCAAAAAATTCGGTCAAAAAAATCTACCCGAAGATTACGAAAAAATCATTGAAAGTGAAGAGTTTAGAAAAGATTTTAAACTTGGTATTCGTCAAAAAATGCTTGAACATAAGAATATTTTAGCCATGTTGGTTAAGACAAAAGATTTACCATTAGCGCATTATTACTACTATACGCCAAAAGACGGAAATCTAGCAAATGCAAAAGTCATTATGAAGGACAAACATCAATGGCAACTAGACTACATTGAAGAAATTAGACAAAAAACGATTGAATGGCAGAAAGAAAAAGAGCTTTGATAAGCTCTTTTTTTCTTGATTATTATTTTGATTTTGCTATAATTCTCATACATTAAAAATTGAGGTAAAAAATGAGAATTTCAGGAAAAGAACGTGACTTCTATGACGCAGCAGCGAGTTATGACACTTCAACAGAGCAGTTGCATTGGCATCGTGAATTTAAAAATGTTTTTTATCTAAACAAAACACATGAAGGTAAAGAAGAAGCCTTTGTCTTAGTGTTTAAACCACTTTTGAAAAAACTACTTCCTGCTTATAGCAAAACACTTGTTTCTAGTGAATATTTCACAGAAGCTTGTTTTAGAACTCCTTATAACAAGTCTCACATTCAAGTCTCTATGGGATACATTTTCTTTTGTGGTAAAATCTATCCTTACGCACAAATCACCGATTCATTAGAAAAGAATAAAGATACCTTTTATTCTTATGATTCTTTAAAACGTGCTTTTGAGAAAAAAGATGCGCTTGAAGATTTAAACATTAAAAGTCGATATTATGGAATTCCTAGCGTTGACCGTTCACGAAACTCATTCCGAAATCTGTCTTTACTAGGCAAGATTGAAATGTTTCTAGAACAAGATTTATCAAACATTGATTGCCACGCATTGCATCTTGTGGATAAAAAACCTGTCATCATTTACAATCCAAAGTATCATGACTCCAATGACGACACAACGATTGAACACAAAAAATCTTCTGTATCATTGAATGGACGATTAGGTGATTATACATTTTCAAAAGTTATGGACAATTATACCTGTGTTCAAGAGCTTGAAATGTATCTTGGTAACAATCTAGTTACTGTTGATAGCCGTGAAGAGTTTAGCGACAAAACAAAAATTGTTTCTCATGGATTTGACCTAAAATCTTCTTTCCGAAAAGAAAAAACTAAACATCGATAATTGTTGATTTTCAATCTTTTTTTTGATACTATAATCTTCATGGTTATAGTATCAAACCTGTCAGCCTGACTATTTAATAGGCGAATTCCGTTTGAGGATAGATATTGTTTTTTTATTTTATTATTTTAATTTTTAACCTTCAAGGTTAATATTTTCAGGCTGATATTATCCAATCTTTGGAGATTGAAAATGAAACAATACACACCTAATGGCATTTCTTTTGAGCAAATCAAAAAAAGCGCACAAAAACTCAAGAAGCAATCTGATTTAACTCGACAACAAGCTCTTAACCAAGTTGTTAGAGATAAAACCACCTTTCCTTCTTGGGAAAAACTTCTTGAGATAGATAAAAAACGTCTTGGTTCTTTTGCCAAAATCAAAACAGACAAGCGTGATATTGTTTTATTCAATGAAAAACCCATTATTCAAATTAGTAATTTTTACAAAAATGAATTAGCCATATTAAAACAATTTTATTACAAAAAGAAAACTGCTGTTATTTCTCATAATAGTTTTAACCATGTTGTTAAAAACTGCATTAAGCCCTATGACCTTTTCTACACTAATTTTGGTTCTTTTGATTATGTCATTTTATCCGATCTAGACGACTTTGATAAACATGCTATGCAAGAAGTTGATAAAATCATTAATGACAATAAAAACACTGTGTTTGTATTTGCCACAACACTTTCCATTAATCATTTACCTATTTTTAATAAAGTCAATTGTGCTGTAACGGTTGAGCCTCTTACTATAAAAAAAGAAAAAAAGTTTGTGACTTTTGACATTGAATCGAATGGTTTTTCATTTGATTTATTCAAATAAACTTGTTTTGTAGGTCTGTTTTTGCTAAAATAGACCTATTCTTAATCAAGAGAGATTAACAAAAATGAATCAAGTAAAGAATATTACACCACTTAAACGCCTAAGAAACCTACTAAACAATTTTTCAGATTTGGTGAAAGACGTTTCTGATCAAAAAGAGCTAGGAAAACGAACCAATACTAAATCTAGTTACTTTGGTGAAGTGAAAAAAGAGATTCACACTGATGTCCTTCGTTTGTTCCGATTTCATAAAAATAAATCGTTTGGTATTCACTTTTATTTCTATGATGAAAATAATCGTGTTATTCCGAAAGAAGAACAGTCCATTGAATTTAGTCTATTGACCGAAGATGAAGAACTGTATTCCTTGAAATACACAGTTGAAGAATTTAGAGTTACGCTTTCTGAAATTAACAAAGAAATTGCCAATGTCGAATTACAAGAACGATTTGAACGTTCAGAAGCTATTGTTTCTATTCTTATGGAGAAACTTTCACTTGAAACTGCGATTAATGAAGCAACATTCGATTTAACTTCACAAGTTGAAGAATCTTGTGAACTTGAATTTTCAAACCTTGAAATTTCTCGACAAGAAGAAAAGAAACTGACTCTTGAAATTCAAGAAGCCGAAACAAAATTATATACATTTTCTCGAACCTGTACAGAATACGATGAAGTTGAAAAAGCTCGTGAAGCTGTTCGTGAAGCTCAAAGCCGCCTTCGTGAAGCAGAAAACAAACACGCTCTTGCACGAGGACGTAAATCAAAAGAACTTCGTTTAGATGAAAGAAAGAAGAATCTTACTGATACTCAAAATATGAAAGATATATTAATTTCTAAAATTTCAAGTAAAGCACGAGTTATCAATCAAACACTTCGTATGCCCAATGATCGATTTAACCATATTCTAAATAAAATTCTTGGAGTCAAAGAATATAGTTAATTCTTTTTTAAAACGTTCAAGCCGTCTAAATAGACGGCTTTTTTTATTTCTAAAAACCTCAATCAAAAATGAATAATTATTTATTTTAATTGAGGTTTTCAGTTTTTTTTGTTTTTAAGAATAATGTTATTAAAATTAAGCAATTATTGATACTTTATTTTTTATTTCTATATTTTATTTAATTTATTTTATTCATATTTATGAGATTTTTATTCTATTGTTTTGATCTTATTTAAATGTTGCACTTTTTATTTAGGAGGAAAATATATGAACCATATAACTATTGTTTCAAATATTACAGCCAAGGATTCTTATATTGAAGAAATGAAAAGAGAGCTTACTAAATTAGTTGAGCCTTCTCAGTTTGACGAAGGTTGTAAAAGATACGAGCTGTATCAAAATTCTGATAACCCTTCACATTTTAAAATCATTGAAACTTGGATTAATATTGAGTCTTGGGAAGAACACATGAGCCATAACCACATCACAGATTTTTTAATATCAACAAGTGGCATGTTTGAAAAATTTCATACAAATCAATTAAATCTAATTGCTTGATTTTCTATATTTTGTTTGGTATTATTGATTCTCGTTTTTTGAGAGTTAATTAGCCTATGTTTTTTTACAGAATTGAAGATAAAAGTGGAAATGGAATATATCGTTCAAAGAATGTTGACGGCTTAGATCTAAGTATTGGTATCTTAGCTGCGAAACTTTGCTCTAATTGTTGGCATCATACTCCTCCTGATATTGATTTTTGGGAAGATTTCCCTTTAATGGGTGAAAAACCAAATACTGATTATAAGTTTGCTTTTAAGAACCTACATCAGCTTTATCGTTGGTTTGACACCGTTGAATCCATTGGACTCTTTGATAAACTAGGTTTTCAAATTTCTAAGTATGAAATTGATCAAAAACATGTCAAAATCTCTGACAGTCAAATGATTTATTTATCTGGAAAAGAAAAATTTATCGAAAAAATTCCTTTTTCTCTTGATAACCTTGATCGCAAATGCAATTATGAAAATCTAAAAAAAGAACAGTTAAAATTGGTTTATCAACTTGGCATTTAAGCCTTGTTTTGATATAATTACCCTAACTTAAACAATACAGGCAAATCTAAATGAAAAACATGAAACAAGAAATCCAAGTTTTAAAAGAAAGCAATGGTGATTTAACTTTTATTTTAAACTTAGTTAAAGAAGATGGTGAGCGACTTCAACAAGAATGGGGAAAAAATGATGTGGGATTACAACCTGTTGTTTACAAAATGATTAAGATTTCTCGTTTTTTTGGAATTAAAGAAATCGAACCTCAATTTATGTTTAATTCTGGTTTTGTAACAAAAGAACGTTATCAAGAAATTTATA
Organism: Chloroflexota bacterium; assembly: GCA_002722455.1. Taxonomy (GTDB): domain Bacteria; phylum Chloroflexota; class Dehalococcoidia; order Lucifugimonadales. Next base: position 27,346 of record PBMB01000025.1, on the reverse strand, counting down.
ACGAAGCTCTTGATTTATTATAGTTTTAAATTTTATTGTTTTTTAAGAGGCTCAAGGTAGCCTCTTTTTTTTATTCTAATTTTATTGATTTTATTAAATGAGATGATAAATTGTAATGCAATTGAATTATGTCAATTTGTATATAAAAAATGTTTTATATAATAATTAAATAAAAATAATGGAGATATCATGGATACTAAGAATATAATAAACACACTAAAAAATGTAGCTGTAGTTGTTTCACTATACATTGCTCAAATTGCACTTTTTTGGACTTTCTTTGAGAAGTTTCAAGGGACACCAGAATGGTTAACAGGGATGCTTGAATCTTCACCATTCGCAAGCTTAACTGGAGTTGGATGGGCTATAATTGGTATTTTAGAATTCTTATCTGTTCTTTTTGTTGTATTTAGTATTTTTAATGCTGAGTTCTTTATGAAGAATGATTTAACTTGGATCAAGGCTTCTATTGCTACTGGCATGGTAGCTCTTGCTATTATGGCATTAGGTTCTAGTTTTGCTAACCAATTTGATTCAAAAGCAAGCTTTATTTACTACTTAGGTGCTTCTACTATTACTCTACTTATTGCAGAATTTTATAGCAAAAATGAAAAATAAACTTCAATCAAAATAGAAAAGTTCCGAAAGGAACTTTTTTTTTGAACTTTATTTTTTTTCTATTGTCTAATATAATAACGATTTAGAGGAAAAAGATTATGTCACAAGAAAATATTCAAAAACTATACAAAATATTCTCAGAAAAAAGAGATCAACTAAGAGAACTTGGTTTAGACGCTGATTATGAAATATTAACCACTCTTATTGAGGAAAAAAAATCTGCTGCTCTTGCCGTTTGGCAAGAAATTGCTGAAACAACAAAATCTATTAATTCTACTCTGGTTAAAGACATTAAAAGAAAGCCAGAACATTACATGACAATCTCAGAAAAAGATGATTGTTGGATTCAAAAACAATGGTATGTAAGAGATTCAAAAAAATGCACCAATTGCGGCAATAAACACTAAAAAAGTTATATATTCTAAAAAGCCTCTGAATTTCAGAGGTTTTTTTGTGTTTATGTTTTTATCTAAAATTTTATTGTAATTTACTTACAATGTTAAAGATGGTATTGACATGTATTGCACTTTTAAAGTATTATGTTTGTAATAAAACTACAAAATGAAATTATTTGGAGAGATTAAAATGAAACTATTAAATATTGTGAAAGAAATTTTCGTTTCTGAGAAAGATTATGCAAACCGTAGAGTTGATGACGTTATTAGCCGTCTATCGCTTCAGACGCAAACTAACTTTCATGATTGGTCTTATATTCGTGAAGAATCTGTATACGAAAACACTAGAAATGGAATGCGTGTTTATCCTCATGAAGTTTCAAGAACAGCAGCATAATTGTTGTTTTTAAACAATCAAAATGATATAATGGATAAATCTTAAATTAAAAGGTTTTTTATGATTCCATTATATCTTTTTGAAGCCGAAAAAGAACTTCAAGAATATCAAGAAAAAATATCTGAACTGTATGCACAAAGAAATAAATTAATGACAGAGGCTGACATTGATTTTAGTGACTCTCTGTTTGAAGATACTGTTTGTTTAAGTCATAAAAATCTTCTTGAAGCAATTAGCCAATTCAAAGAACAAGGGTTACTTTCAGAGATTGAAGAAGAAACTGAGCATTTTGAAAAGCTTTTATTGAAAGAAAGTCAAGATGTTGAAAATAAAATTAAAATAATTGACAAAAAAATAAAAGACATACAAAAAATACAAAAAGTAAGTAGACTTGAATTTGAAAGAGCCGTTTACGAATTACTGCCAGAAATCAAAACTAATTCTACATTTTACAACAATCAAATCAGAATTGAATTGCTTGGAAGGAATAAAGAGGCTATCTTTAAATACCTTCATGATAATAATATTTTATTTCACTTTAAAAATTCATATCAAGATATTTATATTGTTATTGAAAATATTATTATACGTGATTTTTGCATTAATGACGTCAAAATCAACTTAGACATCATTGAAGTTATAGAAAGAGTTTTCAAAATTAAACTAACAGAAGGACGTAGATACAAATCAGTAATCAACCCTTTAAATTTAAAAGAATTAACGTATTTATTAGAAAGACGTAGTATTTACTTTGATTTAATTAATAAAGGTGAAAAACCACCATTCATTGTACCTTACATTAAAGATGATTAAAAAAGCCCACTTTCTTGTGGGCTTTTTGTTATCTTCCATAATTTAAGTCATAATACTCAATAATCTCTTGTTCTAACCCTTTAATCTTGATTATTTCACTTTCTGGTATTAAACAGACTGGACTTTCTTTATTTCTCTTTTCCAAATATTCTTTTATATCAAAAAACGATAAAATATCTTTTGCTTTCTTTTTATGTGCTTTTCTTTTTTTGTCTTCTTTTATTAAATATACAAGATCCCTAGATTTTGATTTACATCATAAATTAAAAAAACTTTGCTTTTCATTGTTGTTATTGATATAATTTGCACACATAACAAAGAGAACTCATTATGATTAGACTTCGTGAAAAACCTAAACATTTATTACATGCTGAAAAACTTTCTTTTTTTGTTCATAAAAATGAATTTTACTTTCTTGGAAAAGATGGATATGGCTATAAAGGAGAACTTGTCGATGGACGCACTATTTATTCTTTTGCTCGTAAAATCCGAACTTGTCTTGAACATAAAACAAAATACAATTTAATGGACGAATATAACCAAATTAAAGATAATCCTGTTATGTCAGACAATATTATTGAACTTGAGAAAGGTCATATTGTTCCTAGCGTTTCAGCTTAATTAAAAAAAAACACAAAATCAATAACTTAAGGCTTTATTGAAAAATAAAGCCTTTTTTGTTGCAAAAAAATCTAAACCTTGATATAATCATTTTAACTTTTGGGTGACAGTGCTAGACATTGATTGCTTGGAAGCCAAGGTTTAAAGAGCCTTGTCCTATCTCATACTTTTAAGTAATGGCGAAATCGAAGCAACAAAAACAAACAATCTTAAACTTAATATTTAACTTAAATATGACTAGATTGATTGTGGAACGAGATAAACACTAAATAAGTAAATCTAGTCGTAAATTGAGGAAAATATTATGACTTCACAACTAGTACTTAACGTAACAAAATCAGAATTTGAAAACCGTATCCAAAATGTTATTGAGACTTCTAATGGTTCTCCATTAAATAAAAATGCTAACAAAGTTGTCAAAAAAGCAATGGTTCAGCTTCTACACGGTGGCAATGCTGCAGGTCAAAATGAACACAACTTAGAGCAATTCTGGAAAGAAGACTCAAAAACTCAAACTATTTATGTTATCAATGAAAACATTCATCACGAAGATGATGACGTTCAATTCATTGAATACACAGGAAACTCAGAAGAAGAAGTTTACTCAGATTTCTTCAGCACAATTAATTCAGATTTAGCACATAAAGTCAATACTTCTATTCATTATGGCAATTTCTTTGAAACCCTTAAAGAAAGTGGCTTTGATAAAGACAATATTGAATATTTCAAACATTCTAATTTTGAAAAACTCGAAGATATCGACGAAGAAGAATTCGCAGAATTTTTAGAAATGTCTTGTAATGAAAAATATGAATTGCGAGAAATCATTTTTAACTACATTCATGGTTTGTTTGAAATTAAAGGTCATTATGAGCTAACGACGAGAGAAGAAAAAATCAAAGAAGTCCCAGTAGTAAAAGAAGAAAACAAAACTCTTACTTTACACACTGTTATCACTATCAATAAAGACGAAAGCTTTGACGGTTCTAGCTATGAGATTGACAATGTTGACGTATTCAACACTGTTGACGAGAAAGAATACAATAAATATGTTCTTGATTTGTTTTGTGCTAATGCTTGTTCTGAGACTACTCATAGAGATTTTTTACTTGAATCTGAGGTTATGTCAGACGCAATGAATGAACAGTCTCTTGAAGACGATTACTTTGAATCTTTTGATTTCGATAAAATTGTTGAATGGATGACTGAAAATATTGACCCTACCTTTTTGGTTGATTTGATTTCAACTTTAAGTGATAACATGACAAAGGTTGAAGTGGAATTTAAAGAGATTTATCTATAAAGGAAAAAAGAAAGCCTTCCAGTCGGAAGGCTTTTTTAATTAAAAAATATTTCTGTTTCTTCTGGCTTATAATATCCTTTTATCTCTTTCGTTATTTTGAAATTATGCTTATCAAATAACTTTTTGAACATAGGGTAGTTTTTCTTTCCTACTGTTAGTTTTGGATAATTAGTCCCTAGTTTTTCTTTCGATATTCTCAATAATTTATCAGCAATTCCTTTGTTTCTGTATTCTGGCTTTACAAAGATTGTGCATACTTTCTTTTCAGAATCTTTTGTTAATACAAAACCTGCTATTTCTCCTTTTATTGAAGATATAATCAAGTCTCTATTTCCTAATTTTAAATCGGATAATACTTTTTGTTCAAGCCAATAGTCAAAGTCAGGATAAGATTCTCCCACTTTTTCAAACAATGTTTTTAATAGTGACAATGATATTTCTGTCTTGTCTAATACTCTATATTTATTTTCTTTCATTTATCTATTTTACTACAATTTAAAATTTTGTTCAATGTTGAAAAAAGCTTGTTGTTCAATGATTTTTCTTGTATAATTTAACTAGTTTAATTTTATTGGATTAAAAAAATGAAGATTTTTACTTTTGCTATTACACACTCACAAATGAATCGACATGGTGATTGCTCTGACGAATTCGAAGCTAAAACTGCTGTCGGAACAAAAGAACGTGACGATATCTTGAAAGAAATTGTTTCGAGATCTGTCTATGAGTCTCAATATCTAGAATACCACTTGTCAGAAATGCTTTTTGAAATTGAAAACGAAAAATTTGAAAAAATTTTTCTTGGTAAACTGGCAAAAGAATTTGATTCAGTTTCAGAAATTGAAAAAGTTATCAACGAATATAGTCGTGAAGATATTTATAACAAACTTAATGAGAATTATTCCATTAAAGAGATTTGTGAATCAAAGTTTGTTGAATACACCGATTTCAAATATAAAATTACAGAACGTACACTTTAAGTGATTTCTTTATGATCAGGAAACACTTAGAGTTAACTTTTAGCTTTTAATATGCTAAAATAAGTCAACTCACACACATTTAAAGGCATAATTATGTTTAAAATCTCAGACTTTCAAAAAGATTTAAAGAGAGAAGATAAAATCACACTCGCAAAATTAGTTCATACTCCACTTATGCGTGGTTATGTTTATGATAAAGAAGGCAATGCTTTTGAAGTTGACTCAAAAATCCGTCCTATTTTAAATAAAGATAAAACATTCTCAGTTTTTGACTATACCGAACTTTATATTGTCCCGAATGACAACAAAGACGGTGACGTTTATCATTTGAAAAATGATAATACGAATAAAACTTATCCTCCTATGGCTCACGTTGCAATCGCAGAAGAAGATTCAGATTCAGGTTATAAGATTGTAAGCTTAGAAGATTATACCGTGATTCCTCGTGGTAAACTTTGGGAGCAGTTCTTGTCTGAAATTGTTTTTGTCAAATTCCTTAATGAAGAAGGTGAAATAGATAAAGAAAACGAATATATTAAAGAATTTTTTGATAACTCAGGTTATGACGAAGATCCTGATTGTTATGGTCAAAATGCCCACTTAGTTTATCATCCACCTTCATGTACACATGCACAATTATATTGGCATGAAGGAGATCATTACTTTTCAACTGTTGTAACTAATCAAGATTATGATTCAACGAATATTGAAGTTGCCTTAATCCCTATTTTTGAATGGGCAATTCATGAATGTTCTTATGGACAAAAAGAATAAATAGTATTAATATAAAGTCAGGTAGACTTTATATATTTTTATTTACATCGAAATTAAAGCTCTACTTTGTAGAGCTTTAACTTTATGGAATTTTAATTATTTATGACGGAAGAAGTAGAACAAAAAAAAACAAAAAAAAGACAATTGAAAATTGTTGCAACAGAAATTTTCACTATATTTTATCTTTTAGTTTCTTTTTTTATTTTTAAAACAAATGATCCCTATTTGATTTTAGGTAGTTCATCTGTATTTTTAACAAGTATTTATTATATCAGCGTTTATTTTGATAAAAATAACGACCACTTTATTGCCTCAATTCTTGATTGGATTGTTATTGCCCACTTGTATTACATGAGTTATTTTTTATTTACTAATGGTGGAAATGAAGAATTTAAATATGTATCAGAAGTTAATTTATTTTTTATTATTTTTAGTTTTGTAAGATTAATAACGGTCAATGGATCTTCACATCTACAACAATTTTTATTTTTCTTAATTTTTGGATTTAACTATTATATGTTAGATTCACAAACACAAATACCTATTGCAGACCTTTTATTTTTTAATGGTGGTCTTTGTGTATTTTTTATTCTTTGTTCTTTTATGATGTATTTAAGCAAAGATAAAAATACCCCAATTATTCAAAACTTAAATTTATTACTTTCTGCTTATGTTGTCTCCATTACATTTTCATTAAATAGTATTGTTTTTAATAATGAATTTAATAACAATGCTGCTCTTATTATTTGTGGAACAACTATTTTGTTAAGTTTTATTTTTCGTAGCTTCTCTTATTCATTTGCTTCTTTTATTATTGGTGGATCTTGGATATATGGCTTCTTTACAAATGATTCCATTAATTTTAGTTTGCCAAAAGAACCACTATTTGAAATACCAGAAGTTAATTTACCTAAAATAGATATTCCTGAAAGTTCTTTTAGTTTTTCTGATATAGAACCTATGTTTATTATTATTCCTTTCGCAATCATTATTGGCATTCCGTTATCTATTTACTTAATTTATTTAGGTGTTTCTAAAATTAATGGTGTTTTAGAACGTAGACGAGAAGCAAAAGCTTTACAAGAGCCAGTAGAGCAAGAGGAAGTAATAGAGCAAATTATTGAGCCTGAGCCTGAGCCTGAGCCTGAGCCTGAGCCTGAGCCTGAGCCTGAGCCTGAGCCTGAAATTATCGAAGAATCCGAAGAAACACAAGAAGAAAAAAATGATTTTCCTGTATTGCCTATCACTTCATTTATTCTTACTGAATCTGCAATAAACGATAAGCTATTCGATATTCCAGAGCCAGAGAAAAAAGAGGAAGAAGATGAAGAAGACGATATGCTAGATATATTTAATCTTCTCGACGATGACGACGATAATTTAATTTAGAATTAAAAAAGAAAAAACCGCAAAGAACGTCTTTACGGTTTTTTTTGTTATATTAGCCAGTCATCTTCTCTTTGCATACAGACTCCTTTTTCTTATAACAAATTATATTTTAAATATTGTCTTCATTTTTGTCAGTAGCGAATTCTTCCACAAATCTTTTGATTTCTTTTAAGTGAAAAATTGATATTTTTGAAATAAAACCTGACATGTAACAGAACATTGTTATACCTTATTTAATTAAGAAAGAACTAACAAAAGTTAGCCCTTTATTGTTTTATAACGTTATTATCGCTTAAATGTTTGATTGAATGCAACAAATAAATGCTGTGCATGGTCAACTTCATCCGCAGGTTTTGCCATTCTAACTCTTCCATTATAAGCATTTCTTATATCTTCTTTATATTTATCAAAAACCTCAATAAACTCGAAGATTTCTTCTTCACTATATTTTTGTGGCATTACCCAATTAAAGAAATTACTTCTTAATTTTAAATCTTTAAAAAAATTATAAAATAATTTATCAATATTCTTTCCTGATACAGTAAATAGACCTTGCGCTATCTTCGCATTTGCTTCAAGTTCGTTTAAAAAATGAAGAACACTTTTTGCATATTCTCTTTTTTGTTCTATATTCATTTCTGTAAAATTAGCCATTATTTTCTTCTTTATTTTTTTGAATCACATTATAGACATATTGTGACCAACTAATATTAAAATGTCTTTCGTTATGATACCATAAAATATATTCTGCCTCTATACAGGGTATTTTATATAAATCTTCTTTTTTGTATGTATTAAATGTTGATTCCAAAATATCTAATTTAAAATCGTCTTCTTCCATTAACATATCTGCCTCCAATTGACACTTAATACTAGAAACAGAGCAATCGTTTCGTTTCATTCTTAGCATTAATTGTTTACTTCGACCTTTTTTAAGTGTCACTGCTAACATTTCTCTTTCTTCGTTATAATAGTAGTCAGAGAAAGCCCAGTGTCTTAAGTTTGGTGGAATTTCAATTATTGGCGTTTCTTCTTTTTGAAACATGTATGCAGGACCTTTTATTTTATTTATTCCATTTTCAAGAATAACCTCAACAATAGAACCTTCTTGCATCACTGTTCCATAAAATCTTTTACCTGTTTTTTTATTTTCAAAAGATACATATTGGAATTTTTGTAATTTTGTAAATGTTTTTCTTATGTAATTTTGTAGTTTTTCGTGAAGAAAAGAATAATCAATATCAAAATTAACATAAAGCTTTTGAGATGTTAAATCAATTATATTACTTTCTAATTTATCTTTTTGAGGACAATAACAAACCACTCTACCTTGTAGACCATTAGACACAACGACACCTAATTTTTCTTCATAGTTAACTATGTCTCCAGTAGATACTAATTTTAATTTTGTCATCAATTTGTCCTCTAAATTTATAACATTGTTATACGAAAATTTATACCTGTGTCACATTTTACTATACATTAATTTTTTAATCAATCTTTTTATACATTTATTTAACTTTTTATCATTGCTTTTTATTGTTGATTCTCCGTTGTTTTTCAGTTATAATATACGCAACTTAAAACGCAAAGGCTTTAACAAATGAAAGAAGAATTTAAAATTGACACAAAAGAAGAATTTCCTATTCCGAAAGAGCCAACCGAAAACGATTTGGAACTTTATCAAAAATATCAAGTAACATTTATCTTTGATAATAAGGTTCTTTGTTCGAAAGTATTTAAATTTGACTATACTCTCGATGAAGCACTCAAGGTATTAGTTGAGTTATCTGAAAAACATCCTATTTTAATTGATGAAAAAAATAAACCTTGTTATGTTGAAAAAACAACTTCCTGTTTAACAAGTGAGTTAGTTACATATTCATTTGATGAAGCTCAACAACATTCCTTTAAAAAACGTCTAATTCTCAAGCCAGAAGATCTTCGTTCAAAAACAAAAGACAGCAATGTTTGGCGTAAACTTTTTAAAGATGAACTTACCATTGTAATTGCCCTTATTGACGGAGAACATGTTTTATTTCGTGATATTGAAAATTACGCAAAAACAATCGATTTATTTTATAAAGACTTTATCAAAAAAGTCTCAGAAGTTTATAAAATTCCTTTACCTATTATAGAGTTTATTGAAAAAGAAAAGTGTAAAAACCCTATTCTTGAAGTGAAAATGAATGAACTACAATCTGCTGCATTAGAATATTCTAAAATTAACAAGGTTTAAAATATTATGAAAATCAATAAATACTTAATCAAAGAAAAAAAACCTGTTTACGCTGATTATCATAAGTTTCTATTTTCAGTCGTAAATCAAAAAACAGAAGAAGTCGTTTTTACAAAACTTGTCAAAGGTGAAATGAACTACCTTGAAAAACTTTTTTCAGAAGTTACACAAGTTTTTTATGAAAAATATCCTGAATCGAACATTGGCACATTACAGGTACATTATAAAATATTAGAATGTATGGAAAACCGACTTCCTTATGAACACGAAACAATTTCTACCAATCATATTGAACAAATTACCAATAAAGGAAACAATGATATTGAAGATTTTGTTTTTCTTTTTGTTCAATATGAAAAAGCTGAAAATGAATACCGAGAAAACGAAAAAAATTTCAAACTTGCTCTTCAACTTCAAAAAGAAGAATTATTCGCTGATTTAGAAAAAGAGTATGATCTCCCACTTCAACAAGTTCAGTTTATTGTTAATCGTGATTATTTTGAAAGTAAAGAACCTTTGTCTGAAATTGAAATCTCTGAAATCATTGAAGTTGTCAAACGGTTTTCAGAAACAGTCAAAGCAAACTCATAATTAAAACAAAAAAAAGCCTTCATCAAGAAGGTTTTTTCTTTATTTGTTGTTTTGTTTCGTGTATAATTATTCTATTGAAAATTAAAGAGAGACATAAATATGGGTAGCTTAACAGGTTCAGGTTGGACAAACGAAGACGCTAAAAATGAAATCAATCAAATTGTTGAAACAATTGGTGATCTTGGATACAACAATCGAGCAAGCTCAGAAACTCTTGAGCATGCTCAATCTACACTAAATTTCATTTATCTCGATTCTAATTTTAGTAGTGAAGTTCGTGGAAAAGCATTTAAAGCACTGGAACGTGTTGAGTTTTCTCGAATTGACCCCTACCGATTCCTTATTTCAGACTTGCGTGAAGCACTTGATGAACAAGTTGCTGATGATTCTGTGCCAGAACATGAAAAACAAGCTGCTAGTGATATTATTACATACTTACTTTCTAAACTTAATGAGTATGCATTAACAAATATTCGCCCAGATAAAATGACATACAATACAATTGATGGTAATTATATAGTTGTTAGCTTTGAAGACCGATCCTATATTACTTCGTTAGCCGTTGTTAATTCACCAGAAGCTTTTGGGATTTTATCTTTAACAAAAGAAGTTATTAAATTTCCATATGACTACATTGAATGTGTAGAATTAGCAAAAGACCAAGGCTACGAAACAGTTGAAGATTATTTTACATATCTTATTGATATTAAAAAAGAAGAATGGCTAAAAAAAGCAATTCTTAAACATAAAATTTTACACCCTAACCTACGTAAACTATTCCGTAGTTTGGAAGGAGAACTATAAAATGACGACAACAATTAAACATTATGATGTTTATGACATTAATGAAAAATTTGAAGCTGTTTTTTCATTACACAATACCGATTCTTTTGAAAAAGAGAATCACGATAGTTATATGATGATCTATGACGTTCGTGATAAAGAAACAAAAAAAGTTTATCAGGTTGCTTATATTGAAAAGCGTTTTGAAAAAGATTCTGGTAAATGTGTTCTAAGTGAAAGTTCTTATAATAATATGTTGCTAAGAACAGAAGATTTAGAGCTTGCAAGACAATTTAATCTTGCTGTTCAAGACGTTTTAACTACCATGAATGAAACTCTATCCTGTGATTTTGAAGGTTTTAAAATGGAAATGCTTTCAGAAGAAGAGTTTGAAAAAATTATAAACCATTAATTCTTGATATTTTTAAGTGTTTTGGGTATGATAAGTTATATTTTGAAAAACATTCATTAATTCAAAAAAGGTAAATGTAATGATTTTTGTTCTTACTCTACGTGACGTTGAAGCATACTCTCATGATATACTTGAAGTGCTTGCTGTTTCTACCAATGAAAAACAACTTAATAGCATTGCACGTAGACTAAATCAATTCAAAGATGTTTTTTCTGTCAAAGAAGTTATCTTTCCTTTATTTGCCGATGAACGAGGCTTTGTTAATGTAGCTATTCACAATGATTCAGATTTAAACTATGCTCTTGTTGAAACTATTTTTGATGATACTGAACTAAAAATGTTTGAACACGGCAAAAAACTCAAAATGCTTGAAGATAATTCAGGTTTTCAAATTAAAGTTTTTGGAAGCGATGAACCAAAAGTCTTCAAATTTCATTCTATGAAGATTTATGATTCAATCCCTAATTCTATTGTTAAAAAAATTGCAAAACGGGAATTAAATATTGATGATTTTCAACAAGTGTTTTCAATAAAAAGAAAAATTAATATTGGTAAAAAGAATGGTCAATATTACCAAAACAAAGAAAGATTTGAAAGACTAGAAAACTTGCTTTAAGCAAGTTTTTTTGTTACAATCTCATTTTAATTTAAAAAGTGAATAATTATATGATTTCAAAAATTAGCATTGAAAGAAGTCTTGAAAAATTACTTAAAGAAGTCCCTCTTGATAACCAATATCGAAAGCAATGTGAGGCTTTTGTTGAAGCTGTTAATAAAACTTCTGAAGATTTTCCCGAAGTTGGAAATAAAACAATTCTTAAAGAAAAATCGACCTTCGACCTCAGAGATTTAAAACTAAAAGTCGAAAAAGAAATAAAAGAACGGGAAAACGAAGAAAAATTTTCTGTCATACAAATTGTTCGAACCAATAATGGTGAAATTATCGATATTTACCTAATTGAAGAACAAAAAAATACTTCAAAAGCCCTTGATTATCTTGTTGATAAATTAAGTCCACTCGAAATATTGGATGTAAAGTTTGAAGTAAATGTCAAATTTATGGAAAAACCACCTTTAAAAGAAGAATACTTTGAGGATTTTAAATAATGAGAGTTGTTGATAAAAAAGATTTTTTACAAGCAGCAAGAGAACTTGCTGACGCATTACCAAATATCGAAGAATTTATCAAACGTGATTTTATTGAGGCAATTGAAAAAGATTCTTATTCAGAAAGTTATTTTGACCCAAAAGTAACAAAAGAAGAACTTATTCAGTTTAAAACTGATATTGAAAACACTATTAGTGATAAAAAATCCGAGGGCAAATTGGAATTTTTTGAGCTTTGTGGTTTTGACGGTGATCTCATTGGTTATGTTTCACTTGACAATACGCATTTAATTAAGATAATATTAAAAGAATCCATCGATAACAGTAGAGATTATATGGATACAGATAAATCTCAGTATATGGGGTATGAGTTTAAAGTTAAAAAAGTATGGTTAAGCATTGGAAATCTTTCAGATTATAATATTTTTGAAAATGAAGAGGATATTAAAAATGGTTACATTCCATGACAAAAGGTAAAACAAAATGAAAAATAAATTATTTCTGCTTATTTTATCTTCTATTTTTTCAGTTGGGAGCTTTGCTTCCAACTTTCAAGAAAAACACAATTCATTTGAATTTTCGTCTAATTTCGACAACGACGTTTTTCTTTTAGAAATGGAAGCTGAAATGAGACAAAAATTAAAAAATGATATTAATACTGATATTGATAATATTATGAAAAGTATTGAAGCTGATATTAAAAATAATATTAAAACATTAAATCAAGAAAATAGAAACAGAATAAAAGAAGGACTATAATCATTTCTGATATAGTTATTTTATCTTGAAAAAAATATTTGCACTATTAAGAGCTTTCAAAAGAAGAAAGCAAAAAAATCACTTAACAAAAGTGGCTTTTGGCATTTTTCCAAAATTATCGTTAACAATTCTCATTACCAATATAGCTTATGCATTCAGCAAAGCATTCCTTGTTAAAATCTCTTTTTTTTCTGCTTCTATTAAAGCTACACTTTCATTCTTAACTTTTGCTATTCCATTTTTTTAAAACAAAAAAACACCTTATTGGTGGCTTAATGTATTTTAATGTATTTTAAATTACACTATATTTTTTCTTTAATTCTTCTTCTTTATGCAACTTTTGTTCATACATTTCAATATTGTTTTGAATAAAGATTTCTAAGTCAGAAATCTCGTCCTCTAATTCAGATCCCCATTCTTCTTGGCTACATTTAGATAAAACAAATTCTTCTGACGATTCCAAATAATATGATTCTACACATTCTTCTGTGTATTCTTCTATATCTTCTAATTCGATTAAACCTCTGCCATCTAGCATTGTATTGTTATCCATTTCTACATAAGCGTGAGATAAATACAAATCGTCAACGTGCATTTTCTCTTCTTTCAAGTCAATTATACACATTATTTTTACTCGTTCTTTGAATACCCTTTTTAAAGCAATAGCAAAGATATGACAGCGACCATGAAGGTAATTGAATAAATATAAATCATGATTTTTCGATATTAATGTTGAATCGTCAAAAGACCAACGATCTAGATCTACTTCTTTAATTTCTAACATTATAAATACCTTTAATATTAAAATACTTGCTTAATTATAGCAAAAAAAGACATTTAAACAAATTTAATTCAATCCAATTCTTTTCTAATTTAAAATAAGTGGTTTAATGAAATTAAATATAAAAGGATTTAAAATGAAAAAGAATTTAATGATTAGTGCCATTGCATTTTCAGGTATTTTTGCCTATTCAAATAATTTTGTTGTTGTTGTTGATTCTGATGATATTGAGGTCGGAGCTACAATTATTGGAGAACGTGCAGACGATTGGAGTGAATGGTCTGTTGTTAATGAATATAATTGCAATTCTTGGACTCCTTTAGCGTCTAGTGTTAATTACGGAGTTGATTTCACACAAACACAAGATTGTAAACAAGATCAAAAAAGAACTCGTAACGTTTATGATATATGGTATAGTGGCACTGAAACTTTCAATAGAACAGAAACTGAATCCCAAACAGTTGACGTCCAAAATGAACAAAATTCAACAGGAACTTATAATTTTAGACAAATGTGTGTAAACATATTAAATCGTGGTTTATCTACTGGCAATGGTGTTTATAATGTTGACCCTGACGGTGACGGCACTACTTATTCACCTGTTCCTGCTTATTGTGATATGGATAATGGTGGTTGGACACTTTACGACTCTTTTGGTACGAAATTACTTATGACTGGTCAAAATAACCCTAATGCGTATAATGGAAATAACATTAATTCTTCAGCAACACTATCTTCCGCAGGATACACAGTCTATTCCAATTTCTTCAATGATACTTATTATGGTTATCAGGTTGACGCTTATCATCTGCAATGGTTCTATGGAGGCGAACCAAAAGGCTATTTTCAAAAAACGATGCCAAGTTGGATAGAAGGTGTTAAGGTTATTTCAACAAATGAATGGTATGGCGGATCACAAGTTATTTCTTATGGTTCTGATAGTCGTAACGTTTCTGGATACCAAACAACTCAACACCATATATTCAATGACACTGGTGGTAAAGTATTACTAATGCAAGAAAACGGTATTTTTTGGACTGAATCTGTATGGGTTAAATAAATTAAAAAACACGCTTCTGCGTGTTTTTTTTGTTTTCATTATTGCTAATATCTTATCTTTTTGATATTATATTCTTATTGAGTAACAAAACTAAGAGGAAGACATGTTTTACTACACTCTAGATGGCGATTAAGGTAACTTAACAGGAGAACTTAATCATGCCAATTTTATACCGTTTTGAAACAAAAGAAGCCAAACGCTCTGACAAAAAAATCAAAGAAATATTCCGTGACAAAACCACAGAACATTATGATTGCTATGACAGATATGGTAATTTTGTTGAGACTGCAACTTCTGAATTTTATCCTAACATTTCCAAACAAGGATTTGCTGGACAAGGTTTATACTCAAAAGTTTACAGCAACAAAGCAGAATCTTCTTTAAACAACATGCATATTATTGAGTATGGCGAAGAATACAACTTTAAAGTTCGTGGCAAACGCTCTGCTAAATATCTTTCACCAAAATGGGAGACGAGAAATCGTTGCACTATGGAAAAAGAGAAATGTTGGAAAGATTCTACAAAACGTAAAAATCAATATTACAAATAAAGCAATCCTCGGATTGCTTTATTTATTATGGTTTTGTTATTTGCTCGGTCCAAGTATTAACACTACCTATATTGCCTACTCCTAAGACACCACCTGAATTTGCACCCGTTACAAATATCTTCCCATTTTTATCTATTGCCAAACCTGCGTGAGAACTTGCTGAAATTAACCTTATATCTTTAATATTTGTTTTTACCCAACTACTTCTATTTATATTATCACCTAAACCTAATTGGCCTGACGAATTTTCGCCTGTTGTCCATACATTTCCTTCTGTGTCTAGAATATAGTTAAATCTGTAACCACCCACAAGCTTATAAGGATTTGGAAATGCTATTTCCGTCCATGTATTTCTATCTACTGTATTTCCAACACCTAATTGACCTTTATCGTTATTACCTGTTACCCAGATTTTTCTGTCTTTTGTTAAAACAATATTATTCCAATGACTACCTATTGACAATCTTTTCACTTCTTCTAATGGTGATTTAACCCAATCAAATTGATCTACATTTGTTCCTATCCCCAAAGAACCTTTTGTATTTTTACCTGTCACATATATTTCAGCATTCTTTTTAATTGCTACTGCAGAGTAAGCACCAGCAGACATTGAATCTACATTTCCTAATCCACTATTTTGCCAAGTCGTTCTATCCCCAACTATCCCATTACCTAATGAACTCGAAACCCCAACAGACCAAACTTTGTTTGTGTTATCTATTGCATAACTTGAATAATAACCTGCCTCTATGTCTCTAATATTTGACAATGAAGTTTTGGTCCATATATTTGTATTTTCTTTATTTCCTAGTGCCAATTGTCCTTCCGTATTTTCACCTGTTGACCATACATTACCCGAAGAATCTAGTAATATTGCAAATAAACCACCACCAGAAACGTCAATTACGTCAGTAAAACTTGTTTTTGTCCAAACTGTTACTTTATTATTATGACCTAACCCTAATTGGCCTTCACTATTTCTTCCTATTACCCATAAATTACCTGAGTTATCTATTCCATAAAATGAAGCATTAGAACCGTCTACAAATTTAAACGTTGGGTTTTGAAAATCTGGCTCTACAAACTCTGGTGTGCCTGATATATACCTATCTGATTTTGGTATGTTTGCTACAAATTGACTAGCGAAACTTATGTCTGTAATTAGCATAGCCGTTATTAATAAATGTTTTTTCATTGAAAATCCTTTTTCTTATCTTTTATCATTAAATCATTATTTTAACATTCTTCAAAAAAAAACTGTTTTTACTCAAAAGATTTGCTATAATATCAGCATTATTAGAACCTTTATCGGGAATTAAAATGTCAAAACACAAAGTTAATCAAGAACACTTCAAGAAAGCACAAGAACTCAAAAGCTTTTACCTTCGTGTAGGCTCTTGCCTTTCTGCGCAAAAAGAAAAACAACAAGCTCGTAAGCTTTTAAAGCACCAAGTTGGTCTTTTATACCCTAAAACTCGAAAAGCTACAAAAGAAGACCATGAAAGTATCAATCGTCAACTTTTGAAGATTCGTGTCGGTATTGAAAAGAAAGGTGAATCAATTCTTGAATACAAGATTCGGAAAGAAAAAGAATACAAAAAAATGGTTCGCCAAATGTTGGAAGATTTCCCACAATATTCTCAAATCGGTAAGTCCATGCTTGAGCAAAATGCAGTTCATCGCTCTGAAATGGCTTTAAAAGCAACTCAGGCTACCCAGATTATGCCAAGAATGATTCATGAACTTATCACACCATTTAAAATCAGTTATCTTGATTATCATGAAGGTAAGCTTGATGCTGTTGGTGACGCTGCATACTCAATGGCAGATATGTTGGAAAAAATTAAATTTCCTTATATTCGACAAATCTTAGCATTCAGCAAAAAACAAGGTGGTAAGTTTTCTCTTTCTCATTTAAAAATGTGGAGTGAATGTAATCCTGACCTTTGGGATAAACTACTTAACACTCTTTACAAAAGAGTGACTACACAAATGGTTATTGGCTCTAATGAACGTCTGTATGACGGTGAGAAAGAACAGTACCTTTCTAAGCGTAAAGATTTCGATTCTAAAATGGCTTTTACATTTTCTCACAAGGATTTAGACGAAAAATATGAAGCGTTTCATAAAAATATGATTCCACGCATTGACCGTTTTATCGAAGCATACGAAAACTATCAAAAATACTCATAAAATAATCACAGTCTACTGGACGGCAAGAGAAATTAATTCTCTTATTGAAGCTTATTTTTCTAGTCGTTCAGTTTTCAATTATTTTAATCTTTACTATTTTTTTACAATTTTAATATAATTGCTTCCATTCTAAACAAAAGAGGAAAATAAACACAATGTTAGAATTATTGTTTTCAACAATAGCCGTAATCTTGTTTTCAGGTATCTTTTCGGGGACTGAAACAGCCTTATTCACACTCCCTGTTTCTAAGGCAGAACAAATGTATAAAGAAGGTGACTGCTCCGAAAACTTCATTAATCTAATTCGTGAAGCTGATAGTTATGTTTCTACACTTGTAACTATGAACAATATCGTGAATATCTCTGGTTCTATGTATGTTGGTAATCTTGCCTATACTTTATTAGGTGAAGGTATGTTGAATTTCATATTCTCAACCAGTTTAACAGTATGTATCATTATGCTTTCAGAATTATTTCCAAAAGCTGTTGGTAATAAAAAACCAAAGGCAGTTCTTGCTGTAATGGCTAAACCTTTGAAGTTTTTACGTTATGTTCTTGCGCCTGTTATCTTCATAATGACTAAAATTACAAACGGATTAGTTTACTTATTCTTTGGTAAGATTGAAGAAGAAGTCGTTTCGGAAAATGAAATTCGATTCCTTGCAAACGAAGGTGCTAAATCTAATCTTAGTGATATTCGAGAAAGTGAAAAAGAACTTATTGAAAACTCATTTAAACTGCATGATATGAAAGCGTCCGAAGTCATGACTCCACGAGTATCTATGAGCTATCTTGATGCCAACAAGACATTGACGGAACAAGCTGATTACATTATTGAGTGTCAACACTCTCGATTGTTGGTTATTGGTGAAACGATTGACGATGTTCTTGGTTTTGCACTTCAAAATGATCTACTTGCTATGCTTTATCGTGGTAAAGGCGATATTCTTGTTAAAGATATTGAATTGCATAAGATTCGTGAGTTTGGTCAAGACATAACTTGTTCTACTCTAATGCGATTCTTTAAAAAAGAAAAGAAACATCTTTCTATTATTCGTGATGAACATGGTGGATTATTTGGTCTAGTTACACTTGAAGACACACTTGAAGTCTTGGTTGGTGAAATTGTTGACGAAACAGACACTATTGAAGACATGAGAGAAGACGCATTAATGCAAAAAAAAGCTAGAAAAATAGTTAATCAAATATAACATTTAAAAAATAGACTACATCGGTAGTCTATTTTTTTAACACATTCCTTAAAGAATCTAAATATTCATTAATAACTAAACAATCATTTTTAATTGATTCAGGTAATTTTAAATTTATATTCAAATTTTTCTCATATTCCTCTATAGATACAATAAATTTAATTAAATTTTTAGATACTGTAATTTTATTAAAAGGTAAATTCTCTTCTGGTTCCCCCCTAATATGAATTATAATCTCGTCAATTTTTTTTCTCAACTCTTCAAATGACATTTTTTATCCTTTATCCTTAACAGTCCTTTATATGTAAAATACATATCGCATTGTATTTTATATATATATCATTATACAATAAATAAAATTATTAACAAGAATGAAAAAAAAATATTTTCTTTGTAATTTTTTAATTTGTTTACTGGTCAATTATTTTAACAAACTATAAGGAGAATTATAAATGAAAAAAAATACACCCCTATTATTATTATCAACAATTGCCTCGTTTAATGTTTTTGGCGCACAAGAAATTGCCACACTAGCAGGAGGTTGTTTTTGGTGTACTGAGTCTGACATGGAAAAATTAAACAGTGTTGGTGATGTTATTTCTGGTTATTCTGGTGGCAATGTTCCTAACCCCACTTATGAACAAGTTTCTTCTGGAACAACTGGGCATATCGAATCTATTCAATTTAACTTTGACAACAGTGTTCATTCATACACAGATATTTTAGATTATTTTATTAGACATATTGACCCGACTGATCCTAACGGTTCTTTTGTTGATAGAGGTAAACATTATCGTCCTGCAATTTTCTACCATAACCAAACACAAAAAGAACAAGCAGAGTTATTTTTAAAAGAAATTGATGATGCAAGAATATATCCAAAACCAATAGCTATTGAACTAATTCCCTATAAAAAGTTTTATCCTGCAGAAGAATATCATCAAGATTATTATAAAAAAAGTAAAATAAAATATTCTTATTATCGTTACCGTTCTGGGCGTGATCAATATATTGAAGAGGTATTAGGAGATAATTTACTTACCCTTAAAGATTTAATTAAATCTAAAAATGTAAAATCTTATGCAAGACCCTCTGACGATGAAATAAAAAACAAGTTGAGTAAGGTTCAATATTATGTAACCCAGAAAGATGGAACAGAAAAACCATTTGATAATAAATATTGGGATAACAAAAAAGAAGGGATTTATGTTGATATTGTTTCTGGTGAACCTTTGTTTTCCTCCACTGATAAATATAAATCAGGAACGGGATGGCCTTCTTTTACTAAACCAATCAACAAAGGATACATAACTCTACACGAAGACAACACCCTTTTCCATACAAGAACTGAGGTTAGAAGTAAGTTTGCTGATAGTCATTTGGGTCACGTTTTTAAAGACGGTCCTGCCCCTACTGGTCTAAGATACTGCATGAACTCTGCGTCAATGAGATTTATTCCAAAAGAAAACTTGGAAAAAGAAGGATACAGCGAATACACATATTTATTTAATTAACACAAAAAAAACCATAGCGTAGACTATGGTTTTTGTTTTTTTAATATAAGAATTAATCTTTATACATATTTAAGTATTGAGAGCCTTTTTCCGATAATGTGTAAACATTTAAAATGTTTGTATCCATTGCATCCAAAAGATTCATTGTTTTGTCTTCCGATTCTTTTGTCCATACATCGATATAGCCAATATCAATCAAATGTTGAATTTCTTTAGAATTATCTATTTCTTCATTACCGTCTAAACTGGATTCACTTTCAAGCTTAATTAAAAGTTCGTCTTCTTCTTTGGTTAATTTTTTCTTTATGTTTCTTTCTAATTCAATCGCTTCTTCAATTGACAATTCCCCTGCTTTTACTTTTCTAGAACCTTCTAAGTAGCCTTTTTTTAGCTCTATATAGTTTGCACCCTCAATGTCGATAGCTTCACTACTATGAGAAACCATAATAATTTGAAAGTTCTTACGAACGTTTTCATCTTTCATTATTTTTTGCCAAAGTATTACTTGATTCATTAATGAAAGTGATTTTTCTACTTCATCCATTAAAACAGTCATTTGGGTTTTAGGTAATTTACCTGTGAATACATTCTCTACATAACCGCCAATGGCTTTTCTGTAAGTTTCGTTTATTTCTTCTGGTTTAAATACTGCACCTAAACCTTGTGGCTTTTCTGCTTTACCAAGTAAAATATTAAAGAACGGATTAACACGACGACTAGATCGTTGACCCGACGACTCTTTATTCATACTAAGTAATTCTTGCAAGCCACCAATTTCACATTCTCTATCAACTTCTCCGTGAGAGAAACCAAGTTGTCTATCTGGATCTGCATAAAGAACGGCTTGACCGTCATGAAGCACTTCAAAAGGAAAATCAAATCGTCCTTCTTCTTTTCTATGTACAAAATCCATTAAATAATCCATAGACAGACAACTTTCACCGTATTGTTTCGCTGCGAACATTGTCCCTAATGCTTTTAAAATTGCTGTTTTACCTGAACCGTTAGGACCTATGATAATATTGATCCCTGGCTTAAATTCAATCTCGCCAAGTTCTTCTAACGCAGGAAGTTCCGAAATGTATGAGAGGTCGTGACCTCTCATTTTTTTAAATTTAATACTTTTAATCATTTTTAATTTTACTTATTGCCTTATCAAAATCGTCTTCAATGGAGTAACCCACTTCATTAAACATTCTGTTTGAAGAAATATTACCTGACATTCTTTCCAACTGCCCTTGAATCAGTTGAAGTTTTTCAATTAAATTTAGATTTAAATCAACTTTTTCTTTTCTACTGATCCAATTAGTTATTTCTTTTACCAGTTTTCTCATTCCATTTCTAATGATTTCTTCTTCTAAATCAGTCAATGGATTAAGCGTTGTGGTGTTTTTGATTTTTTCTACTTCTCTTTCAATAGAATCATTTAAAGCCTGTTCATAACTTTCTTTCAACCCTTCAACACTTTTGAAATTAACCCAATATTCACGTTCTTTAACATCTGTTACTTTCAGTGAATCTTCTAACTCACATAGTAACGTATTAACTAACATTTTACGAAACATTGGATCTTCTTTCAGTTCTTTTAAAAGATCAATTTTGAATTGAGTTTTTTCAGATTCTTTTTTAATATCAAACATTTTATACCTTTCTTTAGGGTTTGACTAATTATAGCAAAATCACACTTCAAAAACAACAATGTATTGCTGTATTGACCACGTTTGTTATTTTTGATATAATTGTATGTATAATGTTAAGGGGTTGTTATGATAGTTATGCTACTTCAGTTGATTATAATTGGTTTTTTTGGTTCAGTTATAGGACTGGCGAATTTAGACTTTAAGCTTTTTTCATTTTGCTTGTCTATGCTTTTAACGTCTAGTTTTGTTTTATACTCACTTGACCAAAAAGAAAAGCAAAAAAAAGCCAACAATGAAGTCGGCTAATTTTTCAACATTTAAATACGTTGTTTTTTTAAAATACAATTACCAATCGCTCTTAGCATATCTTCTGAATCTGTAATACAGATATTTGAATACTCTGCGTCTTGCATCGTTGATACTGTTGCACTGAAGTATTTACCTTTTTCATCTTCCAGAACATTCAAGTTAATATTTTCTTTTCCTGATAATGGCATCATTAAATTGTAATCGGAAAAATAATCTTCTACGTTTTGAGGGTTTTTTTCCAAGTATCTTTCTTCATACCCGTCAAGAATCATTAACTCTTTATTTTTTTCAAAATCTGTCATTTTATCTAATGATTTTAGTGCCATTTTTTTAACCTTTTAGTTTAATGGTTTTGAATTACCAAATGAATCAAAAATTATTACATGACTATAGTCATAACTCGACATAAGAGCACAATTGTTTTTTGATAAAGACGACTTAATCTTTTCAATTGCGATATCAAGTTTCTTTTCGTTCTCTTGTCTTTCTTCGATTTCTTCTTCGTCCTCTACATAACCATAAGGGTGATACGGTGCATAGATTTTAGTTCTTTCAAATGCTATTGAGTCTTCCGAATCTTCTTTTGAATATATAATTACATGACTGTAATCATAACTTGTATCTAGGTTTGCACTTGCTTCTAGCAAAGCAATCTTAATTTCAGCATTACATATTTCAGTAGACATAAGCACTCTCTTAATATTTTTTAATTCCTTAAATTATATCAAAATCAAACTTTTTTGGCAATAATGAATTTATGTTTTTTCTCTACACTTTCACTTATATGGCTTAGTTGTGTTGGGCTTCTCTTTGTTTATCATTCAACACACATACAAAAAAAACATTGATTTAAGAATCTTTACTTAGTATAATTTATTCATTCTATTACAAAGTGATTAAAAACTATGGCAATTATAAAAACTATTGATGTTAGCAAAGCATGGGAACACGAAGTCTTTTGGTATTATAAACATGAAGGTGTTAATTCAGCAGAACAATTTTGTGATGATGTCATTATTCCAGAATTGGAAAAGAATGACGAACCTTTTATCATAGATCTTTCTAATACGCAATCAGGTATCTCTACACAAGGCATTTGGATTGTTGGTTATTACCTTTACAAACAAGGCTACAGTGTTGAAACCTTACTAGAACGTATTCGTTTTGTAGAACACGGTTGTCGAGATACTGACAACGAATATCGTAAATCTGTAGTTGACGCTCAAATTAATATTAAAAAAGAGGATATTAAATGCATACAATCTTAAATGTTTCTGCTTCCATTGCTTATTCTGCAACCTTTATGACGCAAGAACCTCTCGATCTAGAGCTTCCTGACGTTTATAGTGAAGAAGACAAATTTCAAATTCGTTGGGATATCACTGACGCTCTACGTAACAGCATGACAAATTGCCGAACAAGCAAAGAGCATTTAAACGCTATTATTCGTTCTACAGAGGTAGCACTTATTTCTTACAAACCTTCTCTTAGCCTAAACGAAGCCAATATATTCAGTAAAAAGAATCTTGATACGATCAATGCTTTCTTGAAAAGCTTTGAGAAAGAATGGGAAAATATTCAAGAAAAGAGAAAAGAAATTTCTTAATCAAACAACAAGAAAAAGACCAGTCAACGACTGGTCTTTTTTTTGCTTTGTTTTTAAAATTCAGTTGTTAAGTCTGCGTCCGTCTCTAAACCATATTTATGAGACTCTCCAGAATGATAGAACGGATATGTGCTTTTTCCATTTTTGTTTTCAATATCTGCCAGAAGACCTTGTTTATATTCTTCCCCTGCGTATTCATCAACATTTGACGCTGAATAAGGTGCGGTCACGTCAACGACCCTAATCTCAGTCACTTTTCGACCATCTCTTGTTCTTACTTCTGCACCATTAAGTGCTGCATTTAAATCAAACTTTAATTTACCCATTTTTAATACCTTGATTACATTTTGTATGAAAGTACAATTATAGCAAAAAAAAATAAAAAAGACCAGATTAGGTCTTTTTATTTTTTATTTTATTCACATAATTCTTCTGTTTTTGGGTAATAATTACCTGATAAAATTATTTTTACTGACCCTGTTTTTTCGGACATATTTTGACAAAATGGTGTATTTATATCAAATTTATTTACTGACTGAACTAAGTCTGATACTGAATTTTGTGTAAAATATATCGTCCCTTTTTCTAAGTTTTCTAAACCTGATAAATCATTTAAATCTGCATTATTACGTAAATCTATTACTGCATGTTTTAATGTTGATAAACCTGTTATATCTGTTATCTGATTAAATGTTAAATCAAGTTTGTATGAATTATTAGTTCCTGTATTTATGCTTTCTAATCCATTTAAGAAATCTACGTTTGTTAAAGCATTATTTTTCAAATAAATACTAGAAACTTTTTTAAATGGAAAACCATAACTTGGAAAATAATCATTCGTATAACCTTTTGATTGTATGTTTATTGATAGATTATTTTGAACATTAACAGGAATGTCGTCAACACTTGTTGAATAACTTCTTAGCCTACCATTTTTATGAAATAGATCTAACCATTTATCACCAGTAGTGCAAAATTCAAAACCACCATTAGAGTTTTTGTCTTTTGTTATAATTTGAATTTTAACTGGCGAACTTAACAAACCTTGACAAATAGATTTTGAATAATCCCATTTATTTGTATATTGAACAAATTTATTACTATTTGATTTATTAATACTGATCAGACCTTTTTCTAGATTAACCAAGCTTGATAAATCTGTTACTCCTGTTTCATTCAAATCTATTTTACCTACAGTTTTTAGATTTGATAAACCTGAAATGTCTGTTAAGTTATTGTTTTCAGTCAAGTCTATTTCATTTGAATATGAAGTTCCGCTTGTTCTTTTCATTGAATGCAAGAAATCAACATTTGTTAGATCATTTTTATTAAGATCAATTCCACTAATGTTATTTAATTTCCAAGCAGACGCTTCTGGAATATCAGAATCAGTCAAACCTTTATTATCTAGCTTTAATGTGTAATTCGTTGGTATATCTTCCTGTTTTGACACTCTTAGTACTGTTTTACTGTTTACCAATAAGAAATCTATAACTTTGTCATTAGTTTCACACAAAGAATATTTATCATAATTTGAACCAGAAGGAAACGAAACATTTACGTTTCCACTTATTATACCTTCACAAATTGGGGAATTATCAATATTGAATTTTGTTGTAAATTGAATATAATCTTCCACTTTTCCATTTAAAAAGATATAACCTTTTTGGAAATTCTTTAGTGGTAACAGATCGTTAAAAGTATTATTAGAACCTCTTAGACTTAATCCACCCGCCCTCTCTAAACTAGATAAACCATTTATATTTGTTAAATTGTTGTTTTCTAAATTTAATTTATAAGAAGTGCTTGTATCTCTAATCTCTTTTAATCCAGATAAGAAATCGACATTTGTTAAATTATTTTTAGATAAGTTAATGTCTTCTAATTTTTCTATATTCATAGAAGAATTAGGTAATATATCATTTGTTAAGTTTTTATTTGATAAATTGATTCTATCACTTTCCGTTACTTCTTCTCTTATTTCTTTATTTGCTAATAAATCCAAATCGTGGAAAAAGTCCATCCATTCGTCACCTGTTGTGCAAATACTTAAATCTGATTTTGTTCCTTTATGTACAATCCTTACTTCAGAATTAGACATTCCTTGACATATTGGTGTGCTAAAATCCAATCTGTTTATTGCTTCTTCAAATACTGACAAATCTCTATTTAAATAAATATTTCCTTTTTCAAAATTATATAAACTTGTTAAATCAGTAAATGTAGCGTCTTCATCAAATTTAAGAGAACCAGCCTCTCTTATATTACTCAAACCTGAAATATCAGCTATTGGATTACCTAATGTTGATAATCCATATAAAGTGCTTGAAGATCTAAATTTTTCTACTTCTGTCATAAAATCTAAATGTGTTAAATTATTGTTTTCTAAATTAATACTTTGTAACTCTTTTACTTTAAGTGGTATTTTTGGCATATCTAAATCATTAAGATTTTTATTGTTTAAATTGATAGTTGTAGAAGGATTCATCTCCGACACTTCCAAATAGCCTTGAGGATTAGCATTGTAACCATTTAAAAATATTATCCAGTCATCGTTTATATCACAAAGAAATATCGCTGATTGTTTTACATAATTATTATAGATATTTATATCTCTATTTGAAACACCTTTACAGAAATTTGTGCTTAAGTCCAATTTATTGTTATATTCGTATAAATCTTCTATATTCATACCAATATCAACCCTTGTCCCTTTTTCTAAATTTATTAATTTACCTAATGAATTAAAATTATTGTCTTTTAAATATAATCTGTAAACTTCTCTTATATCAGGCAGAATGTTTAAATCAGTGATGTTATTCTTTTCCAAGTTTAAACTACTAAAATAATCACTCTTAAGTCCAGACAAATCATTTATTTGATTTTCTCTTAAAGATATATTTGTAATATCTGTTGAAGATAAAAAATTTACGTTCGTTAAATTGTTAAAGTTTAATTGTGCTCTATTTATCTTATCAATTCCTATTTCACCTTCTGGTAAATCTGAATTACTGTAATTACGACCTGACAATGTTATTTCTATAATATCATCACTAGCGTTCACTTCGTCCATAGACAAATAGCCTTCTAAATTATTATTTGCTTGCAAAAATCTCAACCATTCACCTTCTGTTTCTGGAGGTGTTGTTCCGTCATTTGGATCACTTTCGTCATTTGGATCTGTGCCATTAGCAACTTCTTCACCGTCATTAATCCCGTCACCGTCTGTATCTGGATTATTTGGATCTGTTCCATGATTGTTATTTTCTTCTCCGTCTGTTAGACCATCTCCGTCCGTAT
>PBMB01000024.1 GCA_002722455.1 Chloroflexota bacterium | reverse complement strand
CTAAAATGAAATTTTTGATACCTTCACTTGAACAACCAGACGCTTTAAAGGCTCTTAAAAATAGAATAAAACAATTAGAAAAAAAACGATTAGAAGAAGATTGTTATTGAGTGATCCTCTAATTAACTTCCCAGATTACTGATGATAATGAATAATGTTAAGTCTTGTTTTAGGGAAAATATGTTTACTATTACGCATAAGTGTAGTTAGTAGCCAACGGTAACTTTTATATTTACATCAGTGATTTTCGGAGGTGTTTTCTTCAACTAGACTGGATAATTGTTCCCACTCTTGCTCTAATTCTTTGGATTGGTTTTGCAAAGATTTAAATTTTATACCAAAGTCGGCCATTTGATCTGGGTCTTCAAACTTTTTGGGGTTAATAAAAAAGCTCTCTATTTTATTTATCTCTGAATTAATATTTGCTAGTTCTGATTCAATTGTTCTAATTCTTTTATTTAATTTACGTAATTTATTTTCAGAGTTTTTGCGTTCTTGTCTTTCTTGTATACGTTTTTCCTTAGATGATTTATCTACTTCCTCAGAAATGTGAACGGACTTCTGTTCAATTACCTTATTATTTGTAATAGATAAATAACTGGAATAATCTCCTGGATATACAACAGGTTCTCCATTTTCTACTTTTATAATCTTGTTAGCTATTTGGTGTATTAGCGTGCGGTCGTGAGTAATGAAACACAAAGTCCCATTGTAATCAGTTAATGCGTCAGTTAAGACTTCTCTTGATGCAATATCGAGGTGATTTGTAGGTTCATCCATGAAAAGTAAGTTGTTGGATTGAATCATCAACTTAGCTAGTGCGACTCTAGCTTTTTCTCCACCAGATAAAACAGATATAGTTTTATAGATGTCATCTCCAGTGAACAAAAATCCTCCAAGAATATTTCTCAAGATACCTTCTGAAGTTGTTCCAGAAACTTCCTCTAATTCTTGAATTATTTTGTTTTTAGGATTTAAAAGTTCAAGTAAGTGTTGAGCGTAATACCCTGTTGTGACGTTATGTCCTAACTGCCGATTTCCACTGTCGAAATCTAAAGCACCTGCCAGTATTTTCAAGATTGTAGATTTACCGGCTCCATTAACACCTACTAAAGCAACTTTATCTCCTCTGTTTAAAACTAAATCAACTTCTTGATAAACAACATTTTCTCCATATGATTTATTGATATTTTCTAACTTTATTACTTCTTGTCCACTGCGAGGTGGTTCTGGGAAAGAATATTTGACTCTCTTAGTGGTTCTTGGTAAATCTATTTTCTCCATTTTCTCAAGTGACTTTAATCTACTTTGAACTTGTCTCGCCTTAGTTGCTTTAGATCTAAAACGTTCCACAAATTTCATCTGTTTCTTGATTTGTTTTTCCATTCTTTTGGCCGTAGCTTGTTTAGTTTTAAGCGATTGTTCCTTCGAAATTAGATATTCATCATAATTACCCTTTTGTAGGATCACCTGTTCTTCTTCAATTGCTAATACCATTGTTGCCACAGAATTCAAAAATGCTCTGTCATGAGAAGTTACAAGAACTGCTCCTTTGAAATTCATTAAATATTCTTCAAACCATAAATTTGCTTCCAAATCTAGATGATTTGTAGGCTCATCCAAGAGCAAAACATCAGGTTTGGAAAAAAGAATCTTACTAAGATAGGCTCTCATAATCCAGCCACCGCTGAATTCATTTATAAGCTTGCTAAAATCATCTTCTTTAAACCCTAGTCCTGATAAAATTGCCTTTGCTTCATGCTCGGTATTATTTTGTCTGTAAGTTTCCAGATGTGCATCAATTTTTTCCATACGATCTAATAGTATGGACTGTTTCTGATCATTGGTTTCATTAGATAATGAGTTGTGAATATCAGCTAACTCTTGTTCTAGTTTTTTGATTTCATCGGGTTCTTCAATAACCACCTGAAGTAATTGTTTGCTAACAAACTGAAAGTTTTCTTGTTTCAGATATGCAATTCTACAATTTCTTTTTAGTATGACTTGTCCACTATCCGCAGTATTTTCACCGGACAATATATCCAAAAGAGTTGATTTACCTGAGCCATTTGCTCCTATCAAGGCAATGCGATCTCCATGAGTAGCATTTAGTGATAGGTTGGAAAATAAAATTTCATTTCCATACCCTTTACTTAGATTATTTGCATTTAACATAATTACAGTATATTTGACTATGGATATACTACTCAACAACTTAGGAATAGAGAAAATAGAGTTACAATGTAATTAACTAGTTACATTCTGTAATAAAAAAGATCAGTACTTACTTCTTGGTCTGTTGTCTTTCTTTGTTGTCTGGTTAGCACTATTTGAATTCTTGTTGAAACGGTGATTATTTGCCCTGGTTTTACTTTTTGCTCCGCCTCTTCTAGTCTTGGAAGCACCGGTAGATCTTCCTTTTCTATATCCTTTGAATCCTGAATTCTCATTACGCTTTGAATTTTCTCTGGTGTTCGGGTTTCTCACTGCTGTTTTACCATAATCGATATCTTCGATAGTCCGTCTATCGATTTTAGCCTTTAAAATAGATTCTATACGGCGAACCAGATATTCATCACCAGAGACAACAAAGGTTAAAGCCTCTCCTTTGTTTTTAGCTCTGCCTGTACGACCAATCCGATTAATATAGTCGTCTACAGTATTTGGCATATCAAAATTTATCACATGCGAAACTTCAGACACGTCAATTCCTCTTGATGCTATGTCAGTAGCCACCAAAATATCGTACTTACCGTCTTTAAATCCATTGATTGCCCTATTTCTTTTATTCTGCGATAAATTACCTTGTAAAAGAGTGACTCTATACTTTTTCTTATCGAGGTCAGCAGCTATTCTTTTTGCTCGATGTTTGGTACGGGTAAAAACAATTACACGACCAGTGGCAGTTGTTTCCAAAACTTTAAATAAGCATTTAGTTTTAATTTTTTCGTTCATTGGGTATAAGGCTTGTGATACTGTTTCTGCTGGTGCAATAATCCCTATTTGAACTGTTTTTGGAGATTTGAGAATATTTTGTGCCAAAACTCGAATGTCTTTTGGCATTGTGGCTGCAAAAAACAAGGTTTGTTTCTCAATAGGTAAATAACCAAGTATTTTTCGAATATCTGGCAAGAATCCCATATCACACATCGTATCTGCCTCATCTAAAACCAATGTTTCTACTGCAGACAAATCAATAGTTTTTTCGTTCAAATGGTCCAATAAACGTCCAGGACAAGCAACAACTATACTTGGATGTCGTGATAGCTTAGAGTTCTGAGGGCGTTTATTTACACCACCGTAGACAGGTACACTGCTCGACTTAGTATATTTCCCTAAATCGATAGCTGTTTTATTAATTTGATCTACTAACTCACGAGTAGGAGCTAGTATCAAAGTACTAATTTTATTATTTTCATTATTGTGAATTTTTTCGAGTATAGGTAACATAAATGCCGCTGTTTTACCCGTGCCAGTTTGAGCTAAACCTAAGACATCATTTCCATTCATTGAAATGGGAATTGCTTGAACTTGTATAGGCGTTGGTTCAGTATATTCAGCATCTCTTATTGCGTCTAAGATGCGTTGATTTAAACCCATATCTTCGAATTTCAGTGTATTCTCCTAAATGAATATTTTGAATCAAACATGTATTTCAATATAAACTTTTCAGGAAATAACTGTTTTTACAAGATGTTTTGTATATGATAAAGAGCATTAAATATAGTTCGGATAGATCAATAACTAATTATTCAAGTCAACGATGTTGCTTAAATCTACTGAAGATTCCATCATGCTCGAGAAAGTCATTAATTTTTCTTTGTGATTAAGTGATGAATATTTAGATATTGCCTCTAATTTTTCCATTGTTTCTTCAGTACTTAGTTTAGCCAGAATTATTGGTGTTTCTAATTCTTGTGCTTCATTTAATACATATTCAATGGGGTTAATATCATTTGTAAGTATCAGACATGATGCTCCTGAGTGAAGTGCTGCCATTTGAACATCTGGTCGATCTGCACGAATAATTGCTGCAGCTTTATTTCTGGTTTTAAAATATTCTACTCCATTATCCATACCGAATGTACCAACAAGGAAATATTCAATCAATGAATTTGTGGGTGCTCCATTATCAATTAATTCTCCACCTAATAATTGTGAAATATCATCTATAGATGCACTAATTAGGTTTCTATTTTCGGGGATAGTTCCGAGTACTGATATTTTACTTGACTCTAGAGAAGGTAAAATATCGTTATTTAATGTGGTTTTTCTGTATTGTGGTAATTTGTTAATTATCAGGCCACTAAAGTTAGATTCAAGTGTATCAATCCATTCTTTTATTTTTTCTGTATCAGTTGCTTGAGGATAATCTGTAATAGCAAGTACTTGTGTGTTTAATGCAGAATTTAGTTTCGATATTGAGTCAGAAGAAAGTTCCTCACCAGATTCTATGATATTTATATCGGGTTTTGTTTCCAAATTTTTTATCATTTGGGGGATAGTGTCAGTAATATTATTTTCGATAGGGTAAATTGAGATGTGAACATTTATATTTTGAAATGTTGTTTCTAAACTTGATGTGATATCAGTATGAGATTCAGATGATGGTATAAAGACTTCAACGTTTTTGTTGGAATTGTTTGCTATATTGTGGGCAAGAGATAGAGCTAAAGTAGTTTTTCCAGATTGAGCAGTAGGTGCTGTTATTAAAATAGAAGTCATAAATATATATTGGTATTAAAATTTGGTGTTAATAGGATTATAACAGACTTGAGTATGAAATTTGAAAGTCAATTTTATAAATTCATTAGTATTGTAATTTTATAAATCTTGTTAAACTTAATCTTAGGTTTTTATTTTATACGGTTAGTGTATGTTGAGGAAATATTTATTAGTATTAATGTTTTTTTGTTCGCTGAGTATGTTGGCATGTCTAGAAGAAGATGTTACTAAGGATGATTACGAAAGAGAACAAAATCTAAATAAAATATTAATGTGTCCAGCTTGTCCTGGAGAGTCGATTGATCAATCTCAAAATCCATTAGCTGATAATATGAGAGAAATTGTAAAGCAAAAGGTACGAGAAGGTTTAACTGATGATGAAATTAAACAATATTTTGTTGATCGTTATGGAGTAAGGGTTTTATTAGAACCACCTGTTAGAAGTAACACGCTAGTACTTTGGATAGTTCCTCCTATAGGCATTAGTATTTTAGCTATTGTTCTCATATCGATTATGAAAATGAAACGGAGAATATCTGATAATATTGAAATTGATGATTCAAGTATTGAATGACAGATCTATGAATGAAATTAGACAATTTTTTATTTTTGAAATAGTAAGGTGTTTGTATTTTGTATAGTGAAATCGGGCTATTTGCATTAAAACTATCTTTGATACTGGCAATTTATGGGGCTATAGGATCATTTGTAGGTCATTTCAAAAAAAATCCTCAATTGGTATTAAGTGCAAGATATGCACTGTTTAGTGTAGTTTTTCTATTAACAATATCTACTATTTCATTAGTTGTAGGGTTTGTTAGTCAGGATTTTTCTCTCCGATATGTGTATGAAAACAGTAATCTTTCAATGCCTGTCGAATATACATGGGTTGCTTTTTATGCTGGAAACGCAGGTTCACTTTTGTTTATTGCTATGGTTTACTCCATATTGATTGCAGTGACATTAATAACTGTTGTTAGGGCTTACAGAAATCTTGCTGCCTCTGTTGCTGGTATTTTGGGTGTGGTCTTAGTTTTTTTTCTAGGGGTGATAGTATTTCTAGCTAATCCATTAGAAAAATTGGATTATATTCCTCCAGATGGTCTCGGGATTAATCCTTTGTTGATTCATTTTGGTATGTTCATTCATCCACCAATGCAAATGACGGGACTTATTTCTGTAGTAATTCCTTTTAGCTTAATTTTGGCTAGTGCTTTGGTTGGGAAACCATACCCATTTAAGTGGTTATCTTTGGTAAGAATATGGGCATTAATTTCTTGGGTGATTCTTACATTGGGGCTTATGCTTGGTAGCTGGTGGGCTTATACGATTTTAGGATGGGGTGGTTATTGGGCATGGGATCCAGTAGAAAATTCTGCACTTATGCCATGGTTTGGAATGACAGCTTTAGTACATTCTCTGGTTGTTGAAATGCGACGAGGGATTTTTAGATTGTGGAATGTTATATTAGCTACTATTGCATTTTCTCTCGCTTCGGTAGGGATGTTTATTAATCGTGGAGGACCGGTGCCTTCTGTACATTCTTTTGCAGAATCGTCTTTAGGTTGGGTATTTCTAATTTTTTTGGGTTGTGTTGTTCTTATTTCATCTATGATTATCATCTGGAGAGAAGATGTATTAAGAAGTCATCATCGTATGGGGTCATATTTTTCAAGAGAAGCTGCTTTTTTGTTGCAAAACATACTATTTCTTGTCGTAACATTTATAACGTTATGGGGAACAATTTATCCAGTAATATCTGATGTGTTTTTTGGTGAAATAGTTTCAGTAGGAGAACCTTATTATAATCGAGTAAATGGCCCAGTATTATTAATCATAGTTGCTCTAATGGGAATTGCTCCTGTATTACCTTGGGGGCAGGCAAGATTAGCTATATTAAAGAAGAGATTATTGATACCTGCCTTAAGTTCATTAGGAATGGTGATATTACTATTGATATTAGGCTTAACACAGGTTGTTCCAATTATTGCATTTGCAGTACTTACTTTTATTGTAGGTACTATTTTAGATGAATTGGTTAGAGGGACTATATCTCGTATAAAGCGAGGAGAAAATTATATTGCATCGTTTTGGAATTTGATTAATAGTAATCGTACAAGATATGGTGGGTTTATTGTACATATGGGCATAGTGATTTTGGCTGTTGGGGCAACTGGTTCTTCATTTTATTCTGTTCAAAAGGATTTTGTTTTTGAAGTAGGTGAAACAAAGAATTTAGGAAGATATTCATTCACTTACGATAATCTTGAAAGGAAAGCATTCTTAGATAGACAAGAAATTACATCGGAATTTTCTGTATATCTAAAAGATAAGTTTATAGCTAATATTAATACGACTAGAGCTTTTTATCCGCAATTTGATTTAACTTCAAGTAAAGCAGGTATTGTAAGTACTCTTGCAGAAGATTTTTATATTGTTTCTTCTGGTCTCAACAATGATGACGAAGCAGTCTTTAGAGTCTATATTAATCCGTTAGTTAAGTGGATGTGGCTATCAGGTCCCATTATTTTATTAGGTACTATAGTTGCTATTCTGGGAGCCTTTTTTCAAGTTAGGAGAAAAAATATATGAACGTGATTTGTTTTAATAACAAAGAGGTGAAGTAGTATGTTTGTAACTCTTGCAATATTATTATGTATTTTTGTTGTTATAGTAGTATGCCTACCTTTTTTCCTTGACAATGAATCAGATATTTTAGGTTTAAAGACGAATATGGTTACAGCTGATTATTCAAAAGAAGTTATAGATGCACAGATTGAAGATTTAGATTTCGATCAAACTATCGGATCTGTAGAATCAAACGATTATGATAAGCAAAGAACTGATTATTCTGTTCAAGAAGACGCCGTAACTGATGAAAAAGAAAAAATGTAATGAAAGTATCATTAAAATTATCTTTTAAGATTATCTCTTTTCTAAGTATTTTATTACTTGGCTATTCTCTATTAGTAGTTTATGCTGAATCGCCATTAATGGAAGCTGATATTAATGGAAATGTTTTAGTTGATATTAAGTCAGGTAGAGAGCCCGTAGCAGATATTAACGTAAATCTCCATCAGCTTATTGGAGATACATTTACAACAATTTCTACATCTACTGATTCTTTTGGTAAGTATAAATTTAGCCAAATCAGTATAGAGAATAATGCTTTATGTTCAGTATCTGTTTTATATCAAGAAATAGCCTATTCTACTAATTTTGTTAGCTGCACTGAAGATCCAGTGCAGTTTGATGTAATTGTGTATGAACCAACAACCGATAATACATTTTTAGTTGTTGATGATATGTCTATTGTATTGGCATCAGTAGATCCAATGGAAGGAAAAGTATGGATACTTGAGATGGCCGATCTTAATAATACTGGAGATAAGACATATGTCCCAGGTACAGGACCAATGAGCTTAGTTAGGTTTGGTTTACCTGAAGGTTATTTTGAATTGTCTGTTGATACAGATTTAAGTAATGTAGAAATTTTGTCTGTTGATAAAGGTTTTGCTCTATCAGGTAATATTCCTCCAGGTTCTCATAAAATAATGTATCAATATAGTCTGTCATATTCTAAAGGAGATCTAAATTTTCAGAGATCTTTTCTTTATGGTGTGAAAAAACTTCGTGTCTTAATTCCTGAAGGTATTACTTTTATAGCTGATCTTGATATTTTTTCTCAAAATATGGAAGAAATAGAAGATAGGAAGTATACAGAATTTATATCAATAGATTTAAAAAAAGGTGACAAAGTTACCTTCGAAATATCTCAATTACCAGTACTCAATTTCTTCAACAGATTTTATACAGAGATTAGGACTGCATATTTTGATGACCTGATACTTACAGTGATGGCTGTACTATTAACTATAATTTTTGTGTTTTTGTATAAGTCTCGTTTAAAAATAAGGAATAATAATTGAGTGATTCTGCTATAAATATTAGTAGAATCTTTGTATGGACTTCTATTATATTTTCTTATTTAGATGTATAATGTAATTTGAATTTCCAAAAATTTTGAGGGATATATAATGATGTTTCATACAAAATTATTAACTAATGATTTGTTAATAAAATCTATTTTATTTTTTACTATGGTCTTTTGTTTGACTTTACTTGGATGTTCCAGTGATGCAGATGAGGCTACTGCAGAGTCAGATACTTTTGCGATTCCAGCTTCGTGTTGTCCTTCATGGTCTCCTGACAGTAATCGTGTTACATATGTGTCAGATCGAGATGGTAATCTTGAAATTTATGTTTCCAATATAGATGGAAGTAACCCTGTTAATATATCAAATAATCCTGCAGATGATGGTTGGGCTGTCTGGTCTCCTGCAAGTGATAAAATTGCTTTTCTTTCTACTCGAGATGGTAAGACAGATGTTTATGTTGCTAATAGTGATGGTTCGAATACATTAAATTTAACTAATACTCCTGGACATAATGAATCAGCTGTCTCATGGTCTCCTGACGGTACAACTTTGGCATATATTTCTTGGTCCGTGAAGAGCACACCAAATCCATATACAATCGGTGATGAGAAATTAATGACTATAGGTGTAGATGGTTCGAATAATGTTGAGCTTATTGCTGCTATGGGGACTGATTTAGATATTGCACCAGAATGGTCTCATGATGGCACCCGAATTGCTTTCACATCTGATAAAGATACTGATGTAAGTCGAAATTTAGATATTTATATCATTAATAAAGATGGGACAGGACTGCGTAGATTTACTACGCAAGATGCACAAGATTATTATCCAACATGGTCTCCAGATGATAGCCAAATGGTCTTTATCTCTCGTCGGTGGGGAGGAGATGATGTACTTATTAAACCAATAGTTTCTACTGGTAACGTGGGTGCTAAATTTTCTGGTAGAGTGTCTGATGAAATATTAATGACTATCAATCCAAATGATGATTGGCAGCCTATCTGGACTAAAGATGGTAAAAGAATTTTATTTGTTACTCAAAGGCATGGCCACGCACCTGAAATTTATATTATGGATGCTATTAATGCTACAACATATGATTGTGAATCAAATATGGATAACACTATTCAGAGAGGATGCCTTGCAAGTGGAGTTAAAACACCAATAGACTTACATCTTGATGCTTCAGATGGACACATTTCTATTTCTCC
Source organism: Chloroflexota bacterium (assembly GCA_002722455.1). Classification (GTDB taxonomy): domain Bacteria; phylum Chloroflexota; class Dehalococcoidia; order Lucifugimonadales. Next base: position 18,689 of record PBMB01000024.1, on the reverse strand, counting down.
AGATGGAACTCATTTAGCATTTGTTTCAGATCGCAGTGGATTTAATGATGTTTTTGTAATGCCAATATCTGCTATACAAGAATTTCAAGAAGGTGGTTTTACATCTAAAGTTGAAGGCGTAGTAAATGTTACAGCAGGAAGTAATTCCAGTAATGGATATCCTTATTGGTCTGATGGTAAAGAGAGAAATCGTATGCCTAAAGTTAAGGTTGGATGGTAATCGACCGATATTTGAACTGTATTAGATTAGACAACTGCTACAGTAGTTATCTCTACTAACATATCTTCTTCTAAAAGTCCGTCAATTATTAACAGAGTATTTGGTGGCTGTTGTTTTGGTTTGAAAATTTTATCAAATATTACAGCACGTGATTCCAGATAAGGTTTCACAGAATTTCTGCCTACTAGGTATGTTGTTAGTTGTACAATGTTGTGATAGTTTGAACCAGCTTCAGTAAGTAGATTACCTATATTTTCGTAAATTTGATTTGTTTGTAAACCTACGTCATTTGGTCCAACTAAAGAACCTTTTTTATCAAGTGAAACTTGTCCTGCAAGAAATACCAGATTATTACTATTAGGCATAGCAATATGAGAATACATACCTGCAGGAGGATGAACAGAATCTGAGTTATGATATTCAACTTTCATACGGAACCTATTGAATGATAGAAGGTGCCCTGTCCATGAGTTTTTTAATTCTTTGCGTAATATCATCTGTAACTGCACTTTGTACAGATGGTAATCTCGAAGGACCCGATGGACGTCCCATATATTTCATGAAAGGTTTTACGAAAATACCTTCTCCCGCAGTTTGTGCCCCAATATCGTCAAGTATTTGGGAGTAATCATTATCGAAATCATCAAGGACTTTATTTGCCTCATCATAGTTCCCAGCAGTCATTAATTCATGTACCTTCCAGGAATGCTGAGGGAAGAAATTAGGTACGTGACTAATCCATGCCTTTGCTCCTAACTGATGACCATGAACCGTTAATGGTCCGTTATTAGCAACAGCTGCTTTTGGTGCAAAATATTTGAGTCCTGCTAGGTAATTAGCAACGTTAGGAGAAGCCCATTTTACAGCTACAGTATTACGTACTTTTAGTATTTCTTCTGCTACATCCATAGTCATATCGTATTTTGATCCACTGTACCAATGACTATAAGCAGCAAAACCAACATCAGTATGCTTTGCAACTTCTTTAACCCAAGCAATGATATCGCCTTTTTTAACATCATAGTAATAGGCACTACTCATTTGAACAATATCAATTCCTACTTCTTCACACCACTGACATAATTCAATGGTTGTTCGTATGTCGGTACTTTGGACACTAGCAAAAGTAGGTATATTATTAGGAACTGCAACTTCAGCAATTGCTTTAATTGCTGCTTTTCGTTCTTCAGTAGTTAAAACTGTGAAATCTCCACCAGACCCAACAGCGATAAATACAGTGTTTCCAGGTTTAGCTCCTTGATCAACAATCCACTGAACATTTGCCTGTGTTGCGTCAACATCAAGAGACAAGTCATCTTTAAATATTGTTGCTAGGGGGATGACAACGCCATCCATTTTTTTCTTTGCTTCTTCAATTGTTATCATTCAATCAGACTCCTACATAGGTTAAATATTTTAATTAGGTACTGGCCAACCAAGTTGGTTTTTAACGATGTCTTTTAATTCTGCAAGTTCATTCGCATTTATAGGTTTACTTGGAGGTCGAGAAGGACCAACATTAAATCCCATTACATCCATTAATGCTTTGGGTAAGCGAGCTTGTCCTCCTGATCGAGCATCCATTTTAGCTCCAAAATCACGAAGTGCATCATCGGTAGATGTAAATAATTTATCTGCTTCCTCATAGTTTCCGCTTTCGAGTAAATCCCAAACTTTTAAATCATGAGCTGGATATGCTGAAGCAGTAACATTAATATAGCCTCTTCCGCCAAGTTTATGAGCTTCAATTGCATATCCATTAGCAATTACACTAAAGGCATCAGCAAATTTTGACATTTCACTATGTTCTACATCTTCAGGGGCACTCCATTTTATGGAAGCGATTTGTTTTAGTTCTTTCATTCGTAAAATAGTATCAACTTCAATACGTCCACCAGATAACCAGTGAGTATGATAAACCATTATTCCGATGTCGATTGCTTCAGATAATTCAGCAAAATAGTCAAATATATCATCTTGACTAGGCATGTTGAAAACTGGAGGGCATACTTGAAGAGCATGTGCACCCATATCTTGAGCTCTTTTAGCATCTTCAATTGTTCGTTTTGTATCTTTATAATGTAATCCGCAAACTATTGCTGCTTTATCATTTGCTGCTTGGACAACTGTACGTAATAGATAAGGCCATTCATCATCGCGTAACATTGGACCTTCTCCCATAGCAGCAGCAACTTTAAGAACTGCACGTCCTTTTACTAATCCTTCATCTACCCACATTTGAGTAAGTTCATGCATTTTTCCATAGTCAACTTCGAATTCGTCATCGAATGGAGTTGGTACAGTAGCAATTGGACCAACAATTAAACTTTTAATTTCTTCAATATTCATTATATTAACCTCTAATTAAATTTTAAATTAGGCAAGATTCTAAATGTGTCTGCAAAAATTATATCTTTGTAGAAATTGATCGTCAACAAATATTGTAAAGAAATAAGGGTGTATTAGCTAAATGGAAGTGAGTTTGGTAATTTATTAACAATCTGGTTGATACACAAATTGAATAGGAGTTCATTTTAATTTCTGTATACAGGGGTAATCCAGTCAAGATATTGTTTTGTTTTGCCCAAGGCTGCATTCACGTACATATTATTGATAGTAGTAGTGATATTCCCAGGTGTTCCATCTCCAATTTCAAAACGGTCTATTTGTCCTACTGGCGTAATACCAAGTGATGTACCTGTCAAAAATATCTCATCAGATAAATATAATTCTGTACGATCAATTTCACGTTCAACAACAGGTCTGTCATGGATATCATTGAGTAGCTGAATTACAGTATCTCTCGTTATACTTTCTAATATAGAATTTGTGACCATAGGTGTAATAATTACACCTTGTCTGACTAGAAAAATACAAGCCCTCGCCTCCTCAGCCACATGGCCTCTGGTATCCAACATTAAAGCCCCGTCATAACCATCAGTTTCTGCCTGTATTAAAGCCATCCGTGCATTCTGATAATTAGCTGCACATTTAATCCTAGGAGGCATGCTATTATCATCTATTCGCTTCCAAGAACTAATTCCCAATCTGAAAGGCCTGCTATCCCAGCTTCCTTTATCAATTACACCTCCAGCCGGGCCGACAACTATTCCCAGTGACACGGGACTACTGGCCTGTATTGATCCTGTACCACTAACGAAAAGACTAGGTCTAAGATAAGCTGCATAATCTATTTGATTGGCTATAAGTAATTCCATAATCAAATCGAGTGTGCGGTCTACGGTATACTGTGAGGTTTCCATACCCATTAATTTGGCTGATTGAAACAGGCGATCAATGTGTTCCCTTGCTCTGAATAAATAAAGTTCTTTGACATCATTGTCCCAGTACGCTCTTATACCCTCAAAAACTGTTGCACCATATCTTACAGAGGGTGTTTCAATATGAATTTTAGCCTGATCATACTGCACAATATCCCCATCCATAACCAAATATTTAATATTCTTTGTCACAATTAGTTCCTATTCCCTCCATAAGTTGATTGAACTATCTGTCCTGTATCAAAACGTCTGGCATTTAAATCAGATATATCGACTGTCTTAGCTTCACCAAAAACTATCATCTCTGCTAAACATTGACCCATAGCAGGTGAAATCTTCAAAGAATGACCGCTGCCACCTACTGCAAGGTAGTGGTTTTCGTGTACTGGAGAACGGTCTAAAATCATGTTCCAGTCTGGTGTAATCGTGTAAAGTCCAGCCCAGCTTTTTACTACTTCCGACCCAGAAAGAGATGGGAAACGGTGGCCAAGTAAACGACTTGTTTCCGCCACGAATTCTTGGTCTGCTTCTTTCTTATATAAATCTGGATTAGCTGGCTCATTTTCTTTTGGATGACCAGTTCCAACCAGTACTAGCCCGTCAGGCTCAGCTCGAATATAGGTTCTGTCAACCATATTAGACACACATCTAGTTATAGTAGAGGCATCATTATTAGGCCGAACCATAATATCCTGTTCTCGAGATATTTCCAATGGCAAATCAATATCCATCCACAATCCAATTTGATGAGCCCATGGACCAGCTGCATTGATTACTATCTTAGTGTCAATATCACCTGCAGATGTTTTTACAATACTGGTGTTTCCACTAGTATCTATTCCAATAACAGGATTATTGATTGTAAATTCTCCGCCATTTTTCACGCCTTGATTTACTACAGCTTCGACCATAGCATGTGGGTCAACGTATCCAGATTCAGGTTCAAAAGCAACTCTGCCAATCCCATCAGTATTTATACCTGGTAACTCATCAAGTAGATCAGATACTGAAACACTCCATGTTTTTATACCTTCATTCTTAAGCCTTATCATGTTGGAATCAAAAACATCTGCTGCATGATGAGGAACCAAAAAAAACCATCCAGTATTAACAAATACATTATTGCAGGAAAATTCATTGTTGAATCCCTGAAAAAATTCAAGGCTTTTTTTAACCAGCTGTATAGATACATCATTGGAATAATGCTGTCGTATGAAAGCGGCAGAATCACCTGTAGAACCCGATGCAAGTTCGCCTTTCTCAATGAGTACTACGTCTTTCATACCTAATTTTGTTAGATAGTAGAAAATGCTTGCACCCAGAGCACCTCCTCCGATAACTACAGCGTCTGTTTTATTTCTCATAATGAATAAACTTGCCCCCAATTAATACCTTATTGACCAGACTATCTGATAATACAAATTTTTGGTTACTAACTAAATATAAAATCAACATTCTCTCAACAACCTCCCAAAACCATCTATCTGATGGTCTATACCAGCGAGTCGTAGCGCCATCCATATTGTTGCCTGTGTACTGCTAACTACTGGCAGGCCGCTATAGTTTTCCAATTCATCAATTATCTTTAACGTCTGAATATTCCCGCAACTTAGGAAAAACCCATCGGTAACAGAATAATCAAGCTGTTTGGCATAATTCAACCAATTTTCCGGCGGTGTATTACCTCTATCTAAATTGTCCTCTATATTAGCAAAATAATTACTTTTCACTTTAATATTGTGCTGCGATAAAAAGTTAATCTCGCGCATAGTCAAATCTTCGTTATAGGGTGTAGTCATTACAATTTCTTGCATACCAAGAGCATGAATCCCTTTGACAATAGCTTCACTAGTGGTCATTATTTTTGAATTCGGCACAAGTCTTGCTAATTCCGTTTTAATCAACTGGTTACCATCTTCACCATCTTTAAAGCTACCTGATGTGCACATGTATATGAGTACATCAGGTTCAGTAGAAGCAAGTTGTTTTGCAGCTAGTTCAATCCATTGATTCATATCAATCAATCCATTGGTATCAGTACCATTGATCAACATTCTGGCTGGTATTCCGATAACTCCATCGATTTCCTTAGTGAGTTGCAGGAATTCCTGTTCAAAAGCCAGACAAGAAGAAGGGAGCATAAATCCAATTTTTGTAGAAGTTATATCCATATAAACACCTAATCAAAATCTATTACAATTGTCTCTGAGCTTTAAAGTAGTATCTTCATCAATTTCCAGAGTTTCAGGAATTATTTGTACTTTATAAACATCACGTGCCCGTTCAATTGAGACCAAACCATCTAAAACATCCAATCTAACATCTTGTGGGTCACGCATAGATGGAATTCCCCATCCACCTCCCCCTGGAGTCTCTGTAACTATAACTCGATCATTTGGTATCGAAGTTGTAACTTTTGAAGGAAGTCCCATCTTATTTCCCTTACTATCAATCACTTCACATTTAGAAGGTTTAGCCGGTTCTCCTCCAAATAATCCCCAAGGAGGGACTGATGCTCGATCAGAGCTAAGCGTTAACTGGACATCACCCAGAGTCCTAAGTATACGGGTCAAACCTACACCACCACGATATTCACCTGCACCCTCACTGTCAGGTATAAGAGCATACTTTTCTACGATAAGAGGATATGCTGCCTCTATAGCTTCTACAGGAGCATTACGAGTATTGGTCATATGACTCTGAATTGCATGCATACCATCAAGATCATGCATGGCACCCTGACCTCCGGCATATGTTTCAATATAATTATAGAGAACACCATTCCTTGGATTCGTTCCACCAATATTAAGGAGATTCATGGTTCCAGAACATGCAGCCTGTATTTTTTCAGGTATAGCTTCTGCTAAAGCACCTAACAATACGTCGGTAATTCTTTGTGTAGTAATGATATTTGCATTGCACACAGACATCGGATAAATAGCAGATAAGACACTACCATCTCTAACAATGATTTCAAAAGGCCTATAGGCACCTGCATTTGGAGGTAATTCTGGGTCAAGTATCGCTTTAAATACATAATAAACACATGCAGCTACTGACGGCCATCTACAATTAATTGGGCCTAAAGCAGCGTCATCTGATTTTGAAAAATCAACTTTTATAGAATCTCCTCTAGACTCTATTTCTACTCTTATCATGTAAGGATTATCAGTAATTCCGTCTCCCTCGATCACATCTTCATACTTATATTTACCTTTTGGCACCTTTTTTAGAGCTGCTCGCATTCTTCTCTCTGAGTAAGAAATCATTTCCTTAAGATAAGTCGAAACAGTGGTAGTACCAAATCGATCCATTAATTCAGACAAGCGCCTAGATCCAGTGACATTACACGCATATTGCGCTAAAAGATCTCCTTTTACTTCTACTTGAGGACGAACATTTTGAGATATCAAAGACCAAAGCTCAGGCTCAAGTTCACCACTTCTAAAAAGTTTTATCGGAGGTATCTGTAAACCTTCTTGAAATATTTCACGTACTCCAAACGGCATGGAGCCTGGTGCAAATCCGCCCATATCAACATGATGAGCCTGATTTGCTGTAATCGCGATCATTTCACCTTTGTAGAAAACAGGGGAAATCAAGCAGAGATCATTTAAATGACCCGGGCCTGCAGGATAGGGCATATTCATAGCTATTGCATCGCCTGGTTTAAGTCCGTCGAAAGGATATGCTTCCATAGCTGACCGGACAGCTGACTGCATAGTACCCAGATGTAAAGGGGTACCTATTTCACTCTGCGCTACAACTACTACATCTCCGGTAGAAGTATATATTGCGCACGAGGCATCCCTCCGATCCTTGATGTTTGTAGAGTAACTTGCCCTTATCAATGCTACAATCATTTCATCTGCAATAGAATAAAATGCATTACGCATGACTTCTAGGGTAATTGGATCTATCGCTTGCTTATTCATTTAATACGCTCCAGTAAAAGGTTCAAATATCTATCTACGGAAGCTGTCTGATCTGGCCAAAGCACAGTTGTTGAATCAAGTTGTTCAATAATTGCCGGTCCTTTTATCATATTGCCAGGAACTAACTTGCTTCTGTCATAAACATTGGTCTTAATAGCTTGATTACTAAAAAACACTTTCCGAATACCAACTTTAGCCACATCGGATGAAACATTCAGGTCAGTTTCTCCCTTATCCAAATCAGGCCTCGGCATTCTAGCAAGTGCCGTTAGGCGTAAGTTAACAATTTCCATTTCCGATTCCGGTTGGGAATATCCATATATTTGTGTATGTATCTTATGAAATTCTTCATATATTTTATTTAGAGAATTGTCGTTTAAAGTACCTGAGGCAACCGGCACTTCCAACTCGAATCCCTGTCCCATGTAACGTATATCTGCTACTCGCACATAAATTACTTCCTCAGATGCCACTCCTTCTCGATTCATTGTCTCTACTGCTTCGGATTCCATTTCACCAAATCGTTGATTTAATTCATGTGGCTCAACTGAATCAGATGGGCGTAGGATTGTCCGTACAAGATCTTCTCTCAAGTCTGCCATAAGAAGGCCTAACGCTGAAGTTACACCAGGAGCTATTGGTACAAGTACCCTGGGAATCTCTAGTTCTGCTGCCAATTCAGAAGCATGTACTGGACCAGCACCACCAAAAGTCACCAAACAAAATTCACGTGGATCATATCCCTTTGATACAGAAACTATCCTTATACCTTTAATCATCCCTGCGTTCACTACTCTTATAATGCCTTCAGCAGCTTCTAGAATACTGATCCCGAGTGGCTGAGCGATGTTGGTATTTATAGCATTTTCGGCTTTTTTTAAATCTAAGCCGAGACCACCTCCAAGCAAGCTTACAGGGTTTAGTCGACCAAGAGCGAGATTAGCATCTGTAACTGTAGCCTGAGTACCACCTCTATTGTAACAAGCAGGCCCAGGCTCCGATCCAGCACTTTCGGGGCCAACCCTTAAAGCTCCACCTTGGTCAATCCATGCTATGCTGCCTCCCCCTGCTCCAAGAGTATGAATATCTACCATTGGAACTTTGACAGGAAGGTTCTCTATCTCACTATCCTGGGTACGCCTTACTTCACCACGATAACAAAGACTGATATCAAAGCTTGTTCCGCCCATATCCACTGAAATCGAATTCAGTTCTTGGGCTTGATTTGCAATAGCCACGCTTCCGATTACACCTGCTGCAGGTCCAGATAAAATTGTGTGTACTGGTTTTTCAACAGCTAAATCTGCTCCCATAGTGCCGCCGTTCGATTGCATAATATGAACTTCAGAATCAATCTTTAAACTACTTATACTTTCCTGCAACCGTCTAATATAACGTCCCATAATAGGCGCAACGTAACTGTTTATAGTTGTAGTACTCATTCTTTCGTATTCCTTGAATTCAGAAACAACATCACAAGATAGAGATACTACCAACTCAGGTAAAGCTTTCTTGAGCTTCTTTCCTATCATCCGTTCATGAACAGGATTCGCATATGAATGTAACAAACACACCGATACTGCCTCGACTTCTGCATTTCTTAAATCAGCAATCAATGAATCTAATTCTTTTTCATCCAGAGTTTTTTTGACTTCACCTGTATATAAAACACGTTCTGATATCTCAAATCTTAAATTTCTAGGTACCAAAGGAACAGTCTTCTGTATACGCCAGTCGTAAAGATGTGGACGATCTTGTCTGCCTATCTGTAGAACATCCTTAAACCCTTGTGTTACAACTAACGCAGATTTGACACCTTTACGCTCAATTAACGTATTTGTGGCAACAGTTGTACCGTGACTAAAAAATCTTATTTGTTCCGGATCGATAGCAAACCTTTCTATCAGTTGGCTAATACCATTGAATACTCCAATTGCCTGATTTGAAGGAGTTGAAGGAATCTTTGCGAATTCCAATGAATCATTTTCTGTATTATGTAAAGCTAAGTCTGTAAAAGTACCACCTACATCAACACCCAGTCTATAGGTCATAAATAAATTGAACTCCTTTGCAAACTAAAAACCTATTCGTATTAAAAGTGAATGGAGTTGGTACAGTCGCAAATGGACCAACAATTAAACTTTTAATTTCTTCAATATTTATTATATTAATCTCTAATTGAATTTTAAGTTAGATAAGATTCTAAATGTGTCTGCGAATTATATCTTTGTAGAAATTCATCGTCAATAAATATTGTAAAGAAATAAGTGTGTATTACTTAAATGGAAGTGAGATAGGTTTTCTCTTAGAAGAACTGAGGTGTACTGCTTCAGTAAATTCCATATATTTTACACCATCCTCAAAAGTTGTATATTTGACGTTTTCTGTACCTCTAATCGCTCCAATAAACTCTTCTTCAGGCCGCCAACAGTATTGGAATGATTTAGGGATCTCAATAATTTTAAGTTCGGAATCTCCTTTTTTAGCTCCTTTTAAAACCATTGTGTCGTTTTTGATATCAATAGTAATATGTAATGTTCCTTCGGTTCCATATAACCAAATCTGGTTTAGGGGAGCAAATACAGTTGATTCGCTAAATGCTAAATGACAGATAATCGATTCACCGAGTTCACATAATATTTCTAAGTGATCAGGTATTTTACAGACTTGTGTTTCATTATTTTTATCTTGACGAACTGGATTAACTATACGTGTGATTGAGTAGACACTTTTTGCTGGAGGTAACCATCTTAATAAACATTCATACCATGCCCCCATAAGCATAATATTATATCCACTAAATTCTTGGTTGTGACGCCACATAAATGGTCCTGAACTATCTAACAGCCCTTTGTATACATTAACATCAACTGATAAAACATCTCCTATATAATTTTCAGATAATAATTTTTTTAGAAAAATATCACCGTATAAAGTTGGACTTGCCGGAACAATTTGTGAAATTAAGTGTGGGTAACGTTGTGATGTTTGTAGCATGGAATATGCCTGAGCAGCATTCATGGCCATCCTTGATTCAGTTAGCACATGTTTCCCTGCTTTCAAAGATTTTTCTACTAAAAGTTGATGCGTATCTGGCCATGTTCCAATACATACTGCATCAATTTCAGTGTCATCGATTAGTTCCTGCCAGTTATTATAAGTTTTGGGAATATTAAATTCAGTTGCTACTGCCTGTGAAGATTCTTTTGTACGATTCACAACTCCTATAGTCTCTACATTTTTTTGTTTTTGAAATCCTGGAATATGCGATAGTTTTGTATTAGCGCCAGCACCGATGAATCCAATTTTTAATGGATTTTTTTGGTTTTGTAAATTCATTACGGTTCCTTGATCATTAATTATGATATTTTATATATTAAGAAATTAAGTCTGAATTTAATTTTATAGTACCCTTTTTAATGTATCAAATTGAGGTTTAATAGTTTTCAGGAGGTAAAATGAAAATTGGGGGACATGTTTCAACTGCAGGAGGATTAAATGTGGCTATTGATAATGCAGTTAAAATTGGTGCTGAAGCAATACAAATTTTTGCATCTTCGCCACGTAGTTGGAATTTTAGTGAACCTAAAGAGGAAGATGTTTCTTTGTTTTTAGAAAAAGCTAATAAATTTGCCATTAGCCCTGTTTTCTTACATGGAGTTTATCTTGTTAATTTGGGTAATGCAGTGTTACTTGAAAAATCTATTAATTCTCTAACTCAGCATATGCTGGTAGCATCATCTATACATGCTAAAGGTGTGATATTTCATTGTGGTAGCCGTAAGGGATTTGAATTTGAAGAAGTTTTACCACAAATTGCAGATGCTATAAAAGAAGTCCTTAGGTCTACTCCTGATGATGTTAGTTTGATTTTTGAAAATAGTGCCGGTATGGGGTCTTCCATAGGTTCGAATTTCGAAGAAATTGAAGCAATTTTTTCTAATGTAAATAATAATAGGTTAGGTCTTTGTTTAGATACTCAGCATTGCTATGCTTCAGGGTATGATCTTACTAAGGATGAAGGAGTCGATTTATTGATCAGTCAAATCAAACCTATAGGTATTGAAAAAATTTTGGCAGTACATGCTAATGATTCTAAAGTACCATTTGATGCAGGTGTAGACCGGCATGAAAATATAGGAGAGGGTTTTATTGGGATCAAGGGATTTGAAAAGATCATGGCTGTTGAAGAATTATCAGAGGTCCCTTTTATATTAGAAGTTCCTGGTTTTGGGAAAGTTCGTGGTCCTGATGAAGAAAATGTTAATAGATTAAAAAAAATCCGATTGGATTAATTGAGGATTTAGATATTATGATTATTTTAGGTATAGAAACTTCTTGTGATGACACGGCTGCAGCTGTTTTATGTGATGGTAGTGAGTTAGTGTCTAATGTGGTTTCAAGTCAACATAATATTCATTCACAATATGGAGGTATAATTCCAGAAGTTGCTGCCAGACAGCATTTTAAAGCTATTAATTCTGTTTTAAAGAAAGCTGTTGAGCCTTTAGAAAATAAGTTTCGTGATGTAGATGCCATTGCTGTAACTAATGGTCCTGGGCTAGCAGGATCTTTATTAGTAGGAGTTAACGTGGCTAAAGGTCTTGCTTTATCAATAGGTGTCCCTGTTATAGGAGTTAATCATCTTGAGGGACATGTTTATTCAACTTGGATTGAACATAATGAGATTGATAAAAATCCTGGATTCCCATTATTGTGTCTAATTGCGTCAGGAGCGCATACAGACTTAGTTCTTATGAAAGATTTTGGTTCATTTTCGCTAATTGGGCGTACGAGAGATGATGCATCAGGAGAAGCTTTTGATAAAGGAGCGCGTATGTTAGGGCTAGGATTTCCTGGTGGTCCTGAAATACAAAAGGCAGCGATTAATGGGGATGCAAAAAAACGAAAATTTACTAAATCAAAGATGCCAGGAACATTTGACTTTAGTTTTAGTGGAATTAAGTCTGCTTTACGTAGAGAAATAGAAATTGAATCATCTAAAGGAAAAATTAGTTCACAAAAAATTTCTGATTTTGCAGCTGGATATCAAGAAGGGATAGTAGATTCCTTAGTTAGTAAGACAGTTGAAGCTGTAAAGGAACACTATGCTAATGGAATTATAATTGGAGGAGGAGTTGCTTCTAATCAATTGTTGCGAGAAGAAATTGCTGATAAATCTCCCGTTCCAGTTTTTATTCCTAGGCCTAATTTATGCACAGATAATGGAGCAATGATTGCTATGACTGGATGGATAAAATTCAAAGAAAAGCCTTCTCCACAATGGGATCTCGATGTGATTCCAGGAATGAAGATAGGGTAAGGACATATATGGACAAGAAATTAAAAGATTCCCAGAAAGTGACTAATAAACGACTTAAAGGCAATAATGATATTGAATTATCGAGTGAACATATTAACGCAGTGAATCGTCCCAGAAGAATTGTGGCAAACCACCCAGAGGATGGTGCTGATTACGCAATAATGGCAGGAATACCTATAACTGATTTAATGGAATATGAATTTGGTTTTGCAGATGAAAATGGAAGTCAAATTGATGGTCAATGGTGGAGTCTAAACAATATTTTTCCCATGAAATCACGTCCGTTGGTTGAAGAACTAACTTATCCTTTGCGACCAGCATCAAGAATTCAGTCTATGTACGTATCTGCACCAGAGCCAAAAAATCAAGTTGATGACGGTGCTCCTATAATAAAACAGTGGGCTGAAGATGGGATTAATCTTGCAAAAATATATGTGGATGAAACTCATAAAAGAGGACTAGAGTGTTTCTTCTCATATCGCATGGCATATACTCCATGGGGAGAGGACAAACAATTTGCCGAAACTCATCCTGATCGTGATTTTATGATGGTTAATGAATTCGGTAACAAAGTATTGGATTTCTCAAATCCCGAAGTTAGAAAACATAAATTATCTATCATTAGTGAATTAGCACATGAATATAATTTTGATGGCATCGAGATTGATTTTTCGAGGAACTCACAACTAACCCCTGCGGGGAACCAATGGGAAAACAGGGCAATTATTACTGAGTTTATGGAGGAAATAAGATCAGTTACGCTGTCAAGTGAAAAAGTGCATGGGAGTCCTACGTTATTGGCAGCAAGAATACCTGATAATATTCTAGGGTGTCGATTTGATGGCCTAGATATTGAATCATGGGTGTCAGATAACTTAATAGATATTTTAGTTCTAGGTGTTAGGTCTCTTGATCTAGATATAGAACATTTCCGACATATAGTTGGCAGCAGAAATATCAAAATCCTAGCAACCCTTGATGATCATCATACGTCGGATGGGTATTCATGGCCTGGTATAGAAGTGATGCGCGGATTGGCAGCTAATTGGTGGCAACAGGGAATAGATGGCATACAAACATTCAACTGGGGTGTAGCTTCCCCAGAGTTAGCTAAACGGTTAGATTTTTGGGTCGCACAAGCCTATATAGATGGATCACCTACAATACCCGTTTATCAACAAGCCTACAAGGAACTAGGAAGCCCTGACACTCTGCACCTCAAGGATAAGACCTTTGTTGTTCAAAGAAGAGGTTCTGGTGGATCAGGTGGTGCTCCGGTGGAAAATTGGACTACCCCTAGGTATACCTATCAAAATACCAATATGTTAGGAGAATTACCTGCGCCATTAGATAATAGTGGTAAAACAGATACGCTTCTAAAATTAAGAGTTGGAGATGATTTAATAGAACATTCAGAGTTTTTACGGTCTATAACACTAAAGGTGTTACTATCTGATTCTAGTACATTAAAGTTAGATCAAAATCAAACCATTGAGAAAGCAATGGTTACAGATTTCTGGGGAGTACCTAAGCTGTTTAATTCACCTCCTAGAAAAGGTATAGAAGAAATTACTCAGGTTCGAATAAACAACTCGCTACTACCACAGTCAAATGTTGAAAATGGATGGCTTCTTTTTACACCTAACCCGAATCAGTTTGCTGTAGGGTTAAACTTAATAGGAATCTGCTTAGTTAATAGTAATCACCAAAGTAAATTGACGATAGAAAAAGTTGAGCTTCACATAAAATACAAATAATAGAGTAAGAGAAAATACTATTTATTTAAAATTCTTATAATCCGATATTTTTTGCATAAAGTTTTTTAGGGCATCTAAGCTTGATTTGCCAATTAACTCGAACTTAATTTTCGACTCATGATTTTTCAAAGTAATTTCAGAACGTATCCCTGGGATGATACGGTCCAAAATCAGAATTAACCCAGAAAATAGTAATAGGGCACAAAACATTAATCCGAACATATTTTCTCCCCAAAGGAAAAATATATTAAGTGAAGTAAATATTGATAATAATAACCATATTAAGCCTTTGATGCGTCCAGGGTTCTGAGATATTTGTACTTCAGTAATAGACGTTAATGGAAGAGATTTTTGAGTATGTTTGAACCATCGTTTATTCTGTAAAATAATTCTTTTTTCTGTAAGAATTAATGTATGGGTTGGGTTTCCTAGGGAAGACTTTTTAAAAACTATAGATTCTACAATAGTTTCTGGAGATAGATCTAAATTTTCTGATAATTGTTTTATAGACATTGTTTCGGTTGAATTAGTTTTTGTATTAAAGGGATTTCTATTTTAAAATTATGCAGTGATGAGTAAAAATATACATGAATTAGTTTTTGCATTTGCTTATGATTATCTAGATATGATTGTAGCAGACTTTGTAAAAGAATATAGAGTATTAACTGCTGGAATGGTATCAGGAAGTGTTCTTGAAATAGGAGCTGGTGCTGGAGCAAATTTATCATTTTATCCAGGGAATATTTCTTTAACATTACTTGATAAAAATCCTTATATGGTCAAAAAGTTACTTAAAAAAACAAAGTTACTTGATGTAGATGCAGAAGTTATTTTAGATAGTGCAGAAATTTTGCCGTTTCCTGATAACAGTTTTGATTCAGTGGTTGTTACATTAGTTTTATGTATGGTAGATAATGTGAATTCTGTTTTGGATGAAATATATAGAGTACTAAAGCCAGGGGGTAAATTTTATTTTTATGAACATATCCATTCTTCCAACCAGAGAAGAAGCAGGGTAGAAAATTATATCAACCCGATTTGGAGGATTTTATCTACAGGCTGTAATTTGAATCGAAATACTAATGAATTGATTATGAATCATAAATTTAGCGAATCAAAAGTAGAAATCAAAGATTTACAATTATGGTTTCCCTGGCTTTCTATTACAAATATAGTTGGTTTTGCAACTGTCTAATTATTTGATAGAGCCACCAGCTACAGCAGGGACTATACTAATTTCATCTCCATCCTTTATTTCAGATGATATTCCATTTAAGAATCGGACATCTTCGTCATTAACATATATATTTACAAAATTTCTGATTTCGCCATCTTCATTACAGATTCTACTTTTGATAGTAGGAAAATTTTGTTCAAGAAAGTCAATGATTTCTTGAAGGGTTTTTCCTTCTGCAGTGATTTTATCTTGTCCGTTTGTTAAACGTCTTAGGGGAGCTGGTATTCGTACTTGTGAACTCATATTTACCTCTAGCTAATTTGTATAGTTTATGTTGAAACTAAAGTTTTATTTTTATGTTCTAATAAAGATTTTTCAAAATCTTTTAATTTAGGAGAAGTTTTAATCTCAGCAATTGTATCTGTGAAAATCTCTTGGGTTTTCAAACCATTACCAGTCATAAATGCTACTGTTAAATCATCTTTTTGTATTTTATTTTGTTTTACTAGTTCTTGTAGTACAGAAATTACAACACCTCCTGCTGTTTCAGTATAGATACCTTCAGTTCTAGCTAGTAATTTAATATTTTCTATGATAGACGCTTCACTTGCGGCTGTTGCAGTTCCATGAGATTGATTTAATGATTCAATTGCAAATGAACCTGAAGCAGGAGTTCCAATTGCAAGGGATTTTGCTATTGTATTTGGTTTCACAGGTTTCACTTCTGAAGTACCATTGTTAAAAGCTTGAACTATGGGAGAGCAACCTTCAGCCTGTGCTAGATGTAACTGTGTGTTCTCTGGTGGTGAAATGATTCCAATTTCTGAAAATTCTTGTAGCCCTTTCCATATTTTTGTAACCAGTTCTCCTGAAGCAGCTGGAATAATGCAATGGTCGGGAGCTTGCCAGTCTAGTTGTTCAGCAATTTCATATCCCAGGGTTTTACTACCTTCAGCATAGAATGCACGCATATTAATATTAACAAATGCCCAGTTATTATTATCAGATAATTCAGTACAGAATCGATTTGCATCATCATAAGTCCCTTCTAAAGCGATTAATGTCGGAGCATATGATGAGGTTTGAAGAATTTTTGCTTTTTCTAGAGTGTTGGGATAAAAAACATATGTTTCCATATTTGCTCGGGCACCATGTGCTGCAACTGATCCCATAAGATTTCCTGTTGAAACACATGCTAAAACTTCAAATCCGAATTCTTTTGCTTTTGATGTAGTAATTGATACTGGTCTATCTTTAAATGAGAATGTTGGGTTAACTCCATCATTTTTGATGTATAGGTTTGTTAGTCCTAATTCTTTTCCAAGGTTTTTAGCTTTAATTAATGGAGTCATACCAGTACCTATATCGACAATAAAATCTGGGTTAACTGGTAGAAAATCAATATAACGCCATATTGTAGGTGGACCATTTTGTATTGATTCACGAGTAACTTTATTTTTCATAGACATGTAGTCGTATGATATTTCTAATGGGCCAAAGCACATTTCACATACATTGATAGGTTCGACAGGGTATTGTTCACCACATCCCAGACAGACCATATTCTGTACGTATTTCATGATTACTCCAAATTAAATAATTTTCTTATATCTATTATAGCTTGAAAATCTTATTAATTGAATATAACAATTAGGATGGTTTAAAAAAAACTAAATTCTACAGTATCATTATCGTTATGATATATGACCTTCATTTTCTAATATTTTTGTTAGTTGTGATATCCCAGAATCGATTTCCTCGGGTGTGTTATATCCAAAGCAAAGCCTTGCTAGATTTTGTCCGCTCGTTTGATCAGCAGCCCAAACATTTCCTGAAAGGTATCCTATATTGGAGTTAAAAGCTAGCTGTTGCATTTGTGATAAATTAATAGACGGAGGCATTTTAAGCCAAAGATATAATCCTCCTTTGGGCTGATTCCAATTTCCAATACCCGATAGATTTTCAGATAATGATGCTAACATAGCATCTCGTTTTGTTTTCAATTTTTTGTTAATTTTATTTATATGTTTTTCGAGATAAGAATGAGAAAAAGAATTGACTGCTGAGGCGATTAATTCATTGTATCCGCCTCCACTTTTTACTACCATAGATTTCTTAATAACATCATGGTCTGCTACAAGAAATCCAAGTCTGATACCAGGAGCTATAATTTTTGAATAAGAACCTAAATATAGAGTTGAATTATGGGTGTCTAGCGAAAAGATAGCGTTATCAGGTGTTTGGCCAAAAGCTAGATCAGCGTAACAATCATCTTCTAAGATAGGGATTCCATGTTTTTTTGTTATATCTAGTATAGCGAGGCGTCTTTCTTTACCCATTAATTGTCCCTGTGGATTTTGGAAAGTTGGTATTGTATACACTAACTTGATTCTTTTCTTTTCTTTTTTACTTAATTGTATTTTTTTATCTAAATTTTCAGGGATCATACCTTCTGAATCACACTCAATTCCAATTGTTAGAGCTTGGCTTTGCCTGAATATATCAAGTGCCCCCCGATATGTATAATCTTCAGTAAGTATGATATCTCCGGGATCAATTACTAGATTAGCTACAATGCGTAAAGCTTCTAAAGAACCATTTGTAAGTAGTATTTGATTAGGATCTACATCAATATTACGTGTTTTTTTAATTTTTGTACTAATAAATTGACGTAGAGGTTCATACCCTAAAGGGTCAGGGTAAATTGCAAGATTTCTCCCTTGTTCAAGTAGTGATGATCTAATTGATTCGGAGAGTTCTTCTAGCGGCAGAGTATCTGGGTCTGGATAGGCAATAGCAAAATCGTATTTCGCTCTTGAAGGTGCTTTAATACCTCGGCTATTTTCAATATCTGCAATATTTTTTGCCCAAAAATCTTGGTAATTAATGGTATCCATTATTGAACTCTTATTCGTAGCCTTTTATTAATTTTACCCTTACTTTCATGTCCAATCACCTTAATTTCTCCTACTTCTTTGGTATTGTTTACGTGTGTG
>PBMB01000023.1 GCA_002722455.1 Chloroflexota bacterium | reverse complement strand
TGCAGGGTTACCTATCGGTGTAAAAGGAAGTACTAATCTATTAAGAGTAATTAGCCTCTGACTGTTTCCACTCAATGTGGGTTTTGGAATATATATATACTAACGAATATATAGCAGATAACCAGTAGTACTGATTCAATGCCAACAACTTTTAACATTTTACGTTTTGGCCTCATGAAAACCGTTACTAAAACAATTAATGTCATAAAAATAGCTACCATTGCACTTACAAAATGTGCATTTGAAATATCATTCCAGATAGATCCGTTAAAATAAACCCCATCATCAATGAATAATACAAATCCGGTATTGAATAGATTGCTTCCAAGTAAGTTTGAAATAGCTAAATCAGGAGTTCTCATTCGTACAGCTGCTATAGACGTTGCAAGTTCAGGTAAAGAGGTACTTAATGCAAGAAGCTGTGTCCCTACAAAACTTTCTCCCCATTTCATTAACTCAGCTATTTCTTTTCCTGCTATAGAAAGAAATACACCACTGATAATTACTACAACTGCGCTTAAACCATAAATTAAAAAATTCCTTCTTAAAGATTGTTTGATTAGCGGGTTTTCTGTTTCTGAAATTGTGACATCTGAGGTATCGTTATTATTAGTCTTACTTTGTCTAAAAATCATAAACATTACAACAAGAAACAGAGCAAATATTAGATATGATAATAGTCCAATATGCCCAATACTAATATCTAAGAACGAAATTTTTAAAAGTCCAATTGCAGCAACAAAAATTAACAAAATGCTTAATACAGCAATAAACCAGACTGACTTAGGAATAATTCCTAGAAAAGACTGCCCACGCCAATAAACATCTAGAACAGTAATTATCAATAAATTAAAAATATTACTGCCAAAAACATCTCCTACAGCAAGGTCTACAGCACCCAAACTTGCTACAGCATTTATTCCGGTACCTAATTCTGGCAATGAAGTTGCAGTAGCTAATAAAAGCACCCCTACAAATGAACGGTCAAGTCCCGTTTTTAAAGATATGCTATCTGCTGATTTTACCAAATATGTAGAGGCATAAAGGATTGCAGCTGCTGCACCAATTAATTGTAGCCAAGGTAAAAATGCAGTCATTTTCTATACTCCCTACACATCACGATTTATCATTGTATTAACAGTGAGTTCTAGTAAATCTTTATATTTATTTGGTTCTAAATTCTTTAAACTACTGGTTGCATTGGCAGAATAATCCTTTGCTATAGAATAACACTGATCAATTATGCCTTTCTCTAAAATAAATGATATTGTCTCTTCCAAAGCATCCTGATTGACCTTAGGAAAATCAGCATATCCTTCTGGCGTAAGAACATGATTATTAAATGCATGATTTGAACTTTGAGTTTTTACATACATATCTTGAACTGGCTTAAACTCTGGATATTGTTCCATCAATACAATCACAGGCAATGTAATAATCCCATTCTTTAAATCACTGCCTACCGGTTTCCCTAAACGATTTGAGGTACCAACAAAATCCAGGATGTCATCAATTATTTGAAACGCCATTCCCAAATTGTATCCATAATCACCAAGCTGTTCGATAATCTCTTCAGGAGCATTGCCTAGTAGAGGCCCTGCTGATGCTGCAACAATAAACATTGATGCTGTTTTACGACGTAACCTGTTTAAATACTGGTCTCTATTTTGATTAAGATTAAATGTATGATTCATTTCATCAAATTCACCAATCGTAAGATCAAGTGATAAATTTGCAAACCGATCTATCATTTCTAGATTTTCTGTCGTACAAACTAATTTAATTGCTTTAGACAAAAGATGATCACCAAGCAATACTGCCTCACGTGATCCCCATTCGGCATTAATTGTCGGAAGCCCCCTTCTTAAATTTGACTCGTCAACAACATCATCATGTACCATAGATGCCATATGGAGTAATTCAATTGCAGCTGCAGATTTTATAACCCTGTCAATATCAGCAGGATAGAATTTAGAAGATAAAATAACAATAGTTGAACGAATTCTTTTTCCAGGATTTGCAAGAACCTGATTTAATAAAGCAGATAATAAGGGATTATTGTCTGACTCTATATCTTCCAAACATCTGGAAACATCTTCCATATCCCCACTTATAGGTTTATATATGTCGTTCAGTTGATTCATACTTTATTAATATAGCAAATCAGAGTTTTAAGTATCTAGATCTTCTCTTTCGATTTTGACAAATAATACTTTTGGTTTGGGTAGGGAAGTACCACTAGTAATTTGATTAGCTGACCAATTCCAACCAACATCAGTAACTGAATCTTCAAATCCCAGCAATTTATGTAATTTTTCAGAAGAAAACGGAAGGAACGGATATAATAGAATTTTTAAACAGTTAACCACCGATAAAACTACCCAAAGTGTGGTAGCAGCATCTCGTTGATCTTCAACATCAGTACTTTTCAACTTATGCCATGGTTCTTCATCATTTAAAAATTTATTTGCTGCCTGTGCTAATCCCATCGCTACAGTTAATGCGGATTTAAAACGGCAATTTGTAAGTTCCTCAGATACTTTCTCCATACTGTTTGTTGCAAGTTTTAATAAATTTTCACCACTTTCACTAAGTTCACCACACTCAGGGATTTTTTTGTCAAACGAACGATATGAAAGCGATAAAACTCTATGTACTAAATTACCGTATGTCGCTACTAGTTCATCATTATTGCGACGTATATACTCATCCCATGAAAAATCTGTGTCACGTATTTCAGGCATATTAGCAGATAATACATATCTTAACGGATCAGGTTCAAATTTTGATAAATATTCACCTAACCAGATTGCCCACCCTCTACTCGTAGAAAATTTCAGCCCCTCTAAATTCAGATATTCATTTGCCGGAACATCATAAGGTAAATTCATATCTCCATATCCAATTAACATAGATGGCCAGATAATCGTGTGAAAAGGAATATTATCTTTCCCCATAAAATAATATGATTTTCCATCACCTTTCCAAAAATCTTCCCATTTTGATTTATCTCCGATTTGAGAACTCCATTCAATTGAAGCAGACAGATATCCAATTACAGCATCAAACCACACGTATATTCGTTTATCTTCGTACCCATCCAACGGAACAGGAACTCCCCATTCAATATCTCTCGTTATTGCTCTGTCTTTAAGTCCTCCTTCTAAAAATTTCAATGAGAAATTGCGTACATTAGGTTTCCAGTATTTATTTTTCTCTATCCACGAATAAAGCTGTTTTTCAAATTTTGTTAACGCAAGAAAAAAATGCTCTGTTTCCTTGAAAACAGGAGCGTCTCCACTTATACGACTCTTTATATTAATTAATTCAATTGGATCTAATGTGCTGCCACAATTATCACATTGATCTCCTCTGGCACTTTCAAAATTACAGTGCGGGCAAGTACCTTCAACATAACGATCAGCAAGAAATCTTTTATCTTTTTCGGAATAGGGTAAAGTCATTACATCTTTGTAAATAAACCCATTCTCCAAAAGTTTAAGAAATATATCCTGAACCACCTCTTCATGGATTTTTGTATGAGTAGAAGTGAATAAATCCCAACTGATTCCTAATTGCTTCCAGTTTTCCAAAAACTCATTGTGATATAACTGAAATATTTTTTCAGGCGTAGTCTTTTGCTTCTCTGCTTCTAAAACCACAGGTGTACCATGAGCATCACTCCCTGATACCATAAGGACTGCATTGCCTTTCATCCTGTGAAATCTGGCAAATATATCAGCAGGTAGATATGCACCGATAGCCTGTCCTAAGTGAATGGAACCATTTGCATATGGCCATGCAACACTAACAAGTATTTTTTCTTGATCTACCACAACGACCTCAAATTAATATAACTACTAAAGTTTATAACAAAATCCGTTAATACAATAAATTTTCCCAAATAATATATATCTTGTATCCTAAAAATACATTATCTAGACTTTAATACCTCTAGCCACAAACTATAGATCTGATTTTTAGAAACACCAGTAGTTTCAGCAATTTCATTTACAAAATCTTTGATTTTGGCACCTTTATCTGCGTATTCATTTAATTGATTAAAAACCTGTTCAAGATTTTGAGAAGTATTGTTTTCTAAACCTTTATTTTCATCCTTGCTAGCATCTACTACCAATGTATATTCCCCTTTAGGCTTGGTTATTAAAGATAAAGCTTCTCCTGCATTTAAAAATAAAGTTTCTTCAAATTTTTTTGTTAATTCTCTACAAATTATAATTTTTCTATCCCCTAAAATCACATTAATGTCTTCCAGTAAACCTAAAATCCTATGAGGAGATTCAAATATCACCACAGGATATTTTGAATGACTAAATTCCTTTAATACCTTTTGCCTAACACTTTTTTTTCGCGGTAAAAATCCAAGATGAATGAATGCATCAGCAACTATCCCCGATATTGAAAGTGCTGCAGTTACAGCACTTGGACCTGGAATAGTAAATACCCCGATTCCTGATTTTCTAAACTCCATAACTAATTCAGCCGCAGGATCATTTATCCCAGGTGTACCTGCATCTGACACAATTGCAATGTCTCCTAACTTTATTTCCTTTAATAACTTTGGAATTCGAATATGTTTGTTATGTTCATTAAATGAAATCAGTTTAGTATTAATACTGTATTTCGTTAGCAATTTACGAGTTACTCTGGTATCCTCTGCCGCAATTAAAGATACGTCCTTAAGAATTCTAATAGCCCTAAATGTAATATCTTCAAGATTGCCTATAGGTGTTGTAACTACATAAAGAGAATTTATCATGACAGATCTTTAAATTTGATATTGTTTCTCAAGAAGCTTTTTAAAAGCATATGTTAATGGATGTGCAGTTTTTTGTCTTCCTTCTTGTATAGATATTAAATCAATTAAGTAATTTAGTATTGCATAATTTAAATCTTCAAACACAGCTTGCTCTATTACGTCAAAATGTGGGAATCGTAATTTTTTAGCAGGATCTAATTTATCTGATATGAAAACTATCTTACCAATAATATGGAAATCTGAAGTTCCAGTAGTATGAAACCAGACAGCTTGTAAAACATCAGGATTTAAGATATTAAATTCATGCTCTAACCACTTTGCTGCAACAGGACCATGAAGTAATACCGGAGACTGAACTTCAATAGAACTGACAGGTATTTTCAAATCATCAGCTAATTTAAGTAATTCATTATCACTTAAATTACGAGCAAGATCATGAGAAGCCATAGCATAATCAACCTGAGTAAGATCTACCTGATATCTTTCAGCAAGAGATTTGGCAATCTTGCGCGTTCTGTGAATATGATTCTGTAATCCTTTTGGTAACCCTTCAATCTTTTTGAGTATTAAAGATATGTCTAACTGACTATCCAATTTCTACCCTTGAGATGATCCATTGACCAGCAATAAACGGAATATATGATACTGCTACAATTATTATTGTCTTCCATAATGCCTGCAAAACAAAAACACTTCTCGTTGCTAATATCATAGCTGCAAATTGTAATAACATAATAACAATTGAAATAGCATACAAAAAAGTTTGCCCACTAAACCCAAACCAGTACAGAGGAACAAACAAAATATAAAAAATAGCCGGAGACTGCGCAAATCCTCCTACACATAAAAATGACATCCATGCCTGTTTTGGAACAGTAGATCTCGGATAAAATAGAATGGAAAAAACATATATCAATAAAAGCCAGGATAACCACAACATAACAAATTCAGCAATAACCAACGGTAAATGCGTTAATTTAGCGTGAGAGGAAAAACCCTGAGCAACAGCAGCAAATGCTACTACAAAAAAACTTTGGATTAGTAAACTACTATCATTAGCAATATTTCTGTATGTTTTTTGACTCAGTCGAACTATGCCAGTCATATTTGATAAAAGCTTAAACCCAGCAAAAGGCTCTCTCTGTTGTGGGTCAATATATTCCAGTGGAGCACCACAAAACCCACAATATTCAAAATTTTCTGTAGTATCCTTACCACACTTAGTACAAGTTTTACTAACAGCCATACGTCCTTCTTATTTAATTATTGAGGAATGTAATTAGCTAAGCATTTCCAAAAGTTCAATTCGAACATCCCCTGGAGTTGCCAAAAAACAAATTCTCATTGAACCGTTAGGAACATCAATGGGACCTTCCATTAATTTAGCCCCAGCTTTAGTCAACCTGGTGATTTCTGACTCTATATCATCAACAGTAAAACCAATATGTTCTATCCCCCAATGTGCACTAACATCTCCATCTCCCATCTTCTCATGATTACGATCAGCAGATATATTTACCTTAGTTCCATCAGAAGTAGTACAGGCTATAAAACGATCTCCCCAAACTCGGACAAAATCATTAACTATTGTAAATCCTAAATGTTTTACATACCAATCTGCTGTTACTTTCGGTTTTGCAGATTTAATATGAACATGATCAAACGTAACACCCATTTTATATCACCTTAATTAAAATCTTAAATTTTTAAAAACATAAACATATTCCATTTTAACAGATTACATTGGAACACTATTTCTAACAGCATCCACAAAATCCTTTATCTTATTTAAATCCTTATTTTTTTTTGTTTCAACTCCACTTGATACATCAACAGCATATGGTTTAACGCTTTCGATAGCAGAAACAACATTACTACTATCGAGACCACCTGCTAACCAAACAGGATAGTGTGATGAGATTTCTTCTGCAACACTCCAGTCAAACTTTCTACCAGTACCACCTAAACTTCCAACATCAAGTGTATCTAGCAAAATATCGCACCCAACATCCTTATAACTTTTTATTTTATCCATAATCCGTAATAACACTTTATTATTAATACCAGTTGAAGGTATTCTAATTTGTTTAATTACAGGACATTGGATATTTTTAACATAATCAATAGGTTCTTCACTACATAGCTGCACCACATCTAGAGAACATTCATCTATTAAATTTGTTATTTTATCGAGTTTTTCATTAGCAAACACACCAACAATTTTTACATCATGATTTGAAGTATTATTATGGAAGCTACTAACTAAATTTTTTGCAACTGAAACACTTAAATATCTATGAGAACCACGTACAAATATCAAACCAAAAAAATCAACACCTAAAGAAGCAGAAAAAACTGCATCTTCACTTCTTTTAATGCCACATATTTTTATTTTTGTCACAATAAACTCCGTAAAACCATAGCTGGATCTTCAGAAGATACCAGTGCTTCTCCAACAAGAACTGCATGTACTCTATGTTTTGCAAGGTAATCAATGTCTGCACGCGTTCTAATTCCACTCTCACTAACTATTACTTTGTTTTCAGGAATTAAACTGGCTAATTTTTCAGTTACTTGTAAATCAACAATAAATGTTTCAAGATTACGATTATTTATACCTATTATTTCAGCTCCTGCTTCTAATGCAATTTCTAATTCATCTTCACTGTGTACCTCTACAACTGCCTGCATCCAAAGTTCTGAACAAAGATGAATCATCTCAGTTAATTTTGTTTTATCATTAGCAGCTACGATAAGCAATATAGCATCTGCACCATATGCCCTGGATTGATAAATTTGGTGTAAATCTATAATGAAATCTTTACGAAGAACAGGTATACTTCTTGCTCCAACTATTCCCTTAACTTTCATCAAATATTCAATGTCTCCTTGAAAATATTTTTTATCAGTCAAGACAGATATTGCTGCAGCACCATTAGAAGCATATATATCAGCAAGTTGATTAATGTTAAATCTCCCCGCAATAAATTCTCCTTTTACCGGAGATGCTGGTTTTATTTCTGCAATTAACCTAACATCATCACCTAAGAGGGCTCCAACAAAGTTCTGGGCACGATCTTGTTTAGAAATTTTTTCTTGTAGAACATCCATGGGCTCATTATCTTTAATTAGTAAAACTTCCTGTTTTTTTGTATCAAGAATTTTATCTAATATATTAGCCACAACTAAACCTCAAAACAAAAAATATTAAACTGAATTAGATACATCTATCAAAGATTCAAGTACTTGCAACACTTTACCATCTTCTATTGATGTACGCGCTAACGAAAGGCCACCTTCAATAGATTCTGTAATATTTGCTGCATACAAAGCAACTGCAGAATTTAAAACAACTGCATCCTGAGGAGATCCTTTTATTCCATTTAAAACATCAAGAAAAATCTTATAACTTTCTTCTGAATTTTTAACTTGGATTTTATCCAATGAACTAAGTTGTATTCCTAATTCAGAAGGACTAATTACTGAATTACTAATTGTCCCATCCTTTAATTCCCACATCCATGTATCCGTACTAATACTCACTTCATCCAACCCATCCATACCATGTACGATTATTACATGATTACTACCTAAACGTCTCAAAACTTCTATGAGTATTTCACCTAATTTTTTATCTGAAACCCCTAACATTTGATTCTTTGCTCCAGCCGGATTAGTTAAAGGACCGAGAATATTAAAAACTGTACGAACTCCTAGTTCCTTTCTTGGGCCAATTACAAATCTCATTGCTGAATGATATCGTTGAGCAAATATAAAACCAATGCCCACCCTGTTTATACACTCTGTAACTTGAGTCGGATCTAAATCAATTTTGACTCCTGCTTGCTCTAATATATCAGCACTTCCACACAAGCCTGAAACAGCACGATTTCCATGTTTTGCAACTTTGACTCCACATGATGCCAATACCAATGACACTAAAGTAGAAATATTGAATGTACTTAGAGCATCACCTCCTGTTCCACAAGTGTCAAAAACATCATTTTCAATGTTAACTTTTGTTGACTTTTCTCTCATAGATCTCACCATTCCAACAATCTCATCAACCACTTCACCCTTCATTCTAAGAGCTATAAGATATCCTGCTATTTGCGAATCAGTAGCATTACCTTCCATTATCTGATCCATAACCTCTTTAGCAACTTTCTCTGATAAAGAATTACCATCAAGTATCGATTGGATAGTCTCTTTGAACATAAAATCCTCTTACAATATATCTATTTCTATATTTTTAAAAAATTAGCTAATATCTGTTTACCATGTTCTGTAACAACTGATTCTGGATGAAACTGTATGCCATGAATATCTAAATCCTTATGTTTTATTCCCATAATAATTTTGTTCTCTGTCCATGCATTAGCAATAAATGTATCTGGAAGTGTATCAGGATTAATGGCTAAAGAGTGATACCTGACAGCATTAAATGGATTAGGAATATTTGTAAATAAACCTGTCCCATCATGGAAAATCTTAGATATTTTACCATGGAAAATTTCATTTGCTGTAGTAACCACTCCTCCATATGCTTGTCCAATACACTGATGCCCTAAACAAACCCCTAATATTGGCAATTTGGTTCCATATTCACGAACAATTTCTATAGATAAACCCGCATTATTAGGTATACTTGGCCCAGGAGAAACTACAATCTTTGCTGGATTCATTTTTGTAATCTGATCCAGTGTAATCTTATCATTACGAACAACCTCAACAGTTTCTCCCAATTCAGAAATATACTGAAAAAGGTTATATGTAAAACTGTCATAATTATCAATTAAAAGAATCACTTGAACTCCCCAGTATTAGAATTCCCACTACAACTTCAAAAGCAACTATTACTATAGAATATATCATTGTTATACATTATATATCTAAATTGAAAGAAGTTATTATTAAATACTGCTTTCATGTATATTATACTTAGCTATATACTATACATAGGTATTAACATATTTTGATATTTATACTTAGGTAAAATCAATGAATTTTGAAACAGTTATAGGTTTAGAAGTACATTGTCAGCTAGCAACCGAAAGTAAATTATTCTGTTCTTGTCCCTCAAAATACCAATTATCAGAACCTAATAGTTTGATATGTGAGGTCTGTGTAGGATTTCCTGGAAGCTTACCAGTGATAAATGAAAAAGCTATAGAATACGCAATAATCGCAGGGTTAGCCCTCAATTGCAAAATTTCAAACTATACTAGGTTTGATAGAAAAAATTACTCATACCCTGACTTAATGAAAGGTTATCAAATCTCACAATTCTTGCATCCTGTTGCTGAATCTGGAAATCTTTCAATAAAGATAAATGAAAAAATAAAGCAAATCGGTATAACCCGTATACATGTGGAGGAAGATGTAGCAAAACTCGTTCACTCTTCTTCACCATCTGGCGAACAATTTAGCTTACTTGACATTAACAGATCTGGAACACCTTTAATTGAAATCGTCAGTGAACCAGATATGCGTTCTCCTGAAGAAGCTCGTACATACCTGACTACACTACGAACAATACTACGATATCTTGATATTAGTACTGCAAATATGGAAGAAGGTAGTTTCCGCTGTGATGCAAATATTAGTATTCGGCCAGAAGGCACTGAAAAACTTGGAACCAAAGTTGAATTAAAAAATATGAACAGTTTTAAATCTATTTTTCAGGCTCTTAACTATGAAGTTAAAAGACAAACAAAACTCCTCTTATCAGGTAAATCAATTATACAAGAAACTCGAGGATGGTCAGAACAAAAAAATATCACTGTCTCACAAAGAATAAAAGAAGATTCAGATGATTACAGATACTTTCCCGAACCTGATATACCACCTCTTGAATTAACAAATTCATTTATTGATCAAATTGGATCGACATTACCTGAACTTCCGGATAAAAAAATAGACCGATTTATACAAGAATACGAACTTAGTAAACAGGATGCTATCTCTCTTACAGTATCTAAGTCTGTTGCTGACTTCTTTGAAAACACACTACTATGTAAACCAACACCAACACCAAAAGCTCGTGCAAAAATGATTAGTAATTACATTCTTGTAGAACTAAAAAGACTATTAAATACTCATAACACCAAAATCCAAGATTTAAAATTTAAACCTAGTGATGCCTCAAAACTGTTCGATATTATTGACTCTAAAGAAATCAATAATAACCAAGGGAAAATAGTATTTGAAAAAATGTTTTTAACTGGAAATTCCCCTAATTCTATTATCAAATCAGCAAATATGTCACAAGTAAGTGATAGTAATATAATTGAATCTGCAATTGATCAAGCAATTGAATCTAATCAACAAGCTGTAACTGATTACCTCAATGGAAAAGAAGCAGCACTTCAATTTCTTTTTGGTCAAGTAATGAAAATTACTAAAGGTAGTGCAAGTACCCAAATTGTTTCAGAATTGTTGCAAAAGAAATTAAA
Source organism: Chloroflexota bacterium (assembly GCA_002722455.1). Taxonomy (GTDB): domain Bacteria; phylum Chloroflexota; class Dehalococcoidia; order Lucifugimonadales. The sequence goes on along the minus strand of PBMB01000023.1, from coordinate 16,731 downwards.
AAGTTAATAGAAAAATTTAGAGGAACGATTGTCATTGTTTAAAAACATTTTTGATCAAAAAAACAGAATTTTATTAAAAAAAATTCTATACTGGGGGTTAGGCATCAAACGATGGATCCTACTTGGTGCTATAGGCGTATTGATTGTATCAACTGGAATATCATATACAGTCAAAAATGTATTCAATTTATGGATTCCTGATATACTTCCTGGAATATGGGAAGGCATTATTGTTGGCATATTTGGAATTATAATTTTATTATTTGCAGCATGGGGCCTACTACAATCAATAGCCCCAATATTATTCCGTATTCGAGGAGTTCAGGAAATAACTACTGCTATATATGATAGAAGATCACGTGAAAAAGGACCTCGAATCGTCGTTATTGGTGGAGGAACAGGACTATCAACACTATTAAAAGGTATTAAAGAATATTCAGATAATATCTCTGCGATTGTTACAGTAACAGATGAGGGAGGAAGTTCAGGAAGATTACGTAGAGATTTTAGTATAATTCCTCCAGGTGACTTTAGAAAATGTCTTGTTGCATTATCCAGTGATAAATTACTTGGGGATGTATTTGAACACAGATTCACCAAAGGAAAAGGCATTGAAGGACATAGCTTAGGTAATCTATTCCTTACAGCTTTAACAGAAATAACAGGCAATTTTGAAGAAGCCCTTGGTCAGTCATTACAAGTTTTAGGAATACATGGAAAAATTCTTCCCTCAACCCCAATCCCCCTACAGTTATCTGCTACTATGAGTGATGGCTCCCAAATTATAGGAGAAACTAAAATTGCAAACAATGCTAATGAAATCAAGCACGTTTCTGTAACCCCTGAAAACCCACACGGATACATTCCTGCAATTGAAGCTATTAATCAAGCTGATCTGGTCATTGTTGGTCCAGGAAGCTTATTTACGAGTATACTTCCCAACCTTCTTGTACCAGATATCAGGGAAGCTATTCATAAAACTAAAGCAACATCTCTGTACGTTTCTAATGTAGCAAACGAACCTGGAGAGACGACTAATTTTAATTTAGCTGATTACATAGAAACATTAGAAAAACATACTGAACAAAATATCATCGATTACATTCTTGTACATAATAATGATATTCAATCTCAAAAAAAATCATTGCCAGCTAGCCTGGCAGAGGCATATGATGCTAAAATCATATTTGAAGATGTTGTTGATAATGAAAATATATTAATTCATGATCCAAAAAAACTGGCAAAAGCGATAATTGATTTGTATTATAGTAATACTACTTAACTTTAATGGAAATTTTTATATATTATGACTTTACTTAATTCAATCCAAATAATTTTATCCGTAACTTTGGTTATTGTTGTTTTACTTCAAGTACGAGGGCAGGGCGGAGGCTTGTTTGGAGGCGGAGAAAGTTCTTACCACACTCGTAGAGGGATAGAAAAAGTTCTTTTCCAAGCTACAATAGTTTTAGTGGTTTTATTCCTAATAACTTCAATACTAAGCGTTAGATGTGTCTCAGGACTATTTCCCTGCTAATATCTTCAATAGCTAAGTCCTTATGAAAAAAAGATAAAGCTATCCGCTATACTTCCAAAAGCTTTTATCCTTACTATCTTCTAATACCACATCCATTTCTGCTAAGCCATCACGAACAAAATCTGACAATTCATAGAGCTTATTGGTACGTAAATAATTACGTATTTCAGTTATTGCATCTAAAAGATTAACAAGGTACGCATTACGTTTATTATTATCCAATTTTCCTACATTAATATCATCCAATACAACATCAGATAATTTATGCAAGATATCAGTATTTCCAGAATCAAGTATCTTTGCTTTTATTTGATTTGTAAAATCTAACACCTCACTCAATAAATTATCTGGCAGCACTTTATCATTTTGTAGTGTAAATCCCAAAACTTTAGATAGTTTCCGTAAAACCTCTTGTGCTGGTACAATATCTTCACCAAAAGACTTAGCCTGATTAATTTTAGTTACAATACCAAATAAAATTGCTAAAGCTTGAGGTGTATTAAGATCATTATTCATTGCGGATTCAAAAAGATCTACATCTTGATTTATCTCCAACACTTTATTAGAAGAGGTTTTATTGGATGGAGTTAATGCATTTTTTAAACGGGAAATTGCTGCTTCTTGCGATGCAATCGCTTCCTCAGTAAAAGTTAAAGGACTTCGATAATGCGATGTTAGGAAAAACAGACGAACAGCATCAGCAGAAAACTGGGAAAGTACATCAGATACAGATACTAAGTTCCCTATAGATTTACTCATCTTATCGTCTCCAAAGCGTAAAAGACCATTATGTACCCAATGATTAGACATCGGTCTAGATGAAGAGAATGCTTCACTCTGAACATTTTCATTCTCATGGTGTGGAAATATTAAATCTTGTCCTCCACCGTGGATGTCTATCTGAGAACCTAAGTATCGATTAACCATGGCAGTACACTCTATATGCCAGCCAGGTCTTCCTTCACCCCATGGACTTTGCCAAGAAGGTTCTTCCTGCTTTTTTGATTTCCATAAAACAAAATCTAATGGATCTTCTTTTAATGGATTAAGGTCAACACGAGCTCCTGATTTTAGCCCATCTAAAGAACGTCCACTAAGTTCTCCATACTGATCACTTTTTCGAACTCTAAAATAAACATCTCCTTCTGCTGCATAGGCATAATCTTTCTCTTGAAGCGTCTTGATGATATTAATTATCGTTTCTATTTCTTCTGTAGCTTTAGGAATTATATGTGGTTTTAAAACGTTTAATGCGTACATCTGATCAAAATATATTTTAGTATTTTCTTTTGCAATTTCTGTCACAGTTGTATTGTTCTGATCAGCTGCATTGATCATCTTATCATCTATATCTGTAATGTTTTCTACATGAATTACTTCGAAACCAGAATATTCCAAATACCTCCGTAATACATCAAAAACTATAGCCTTCATAGCATGACCAAGATGAGGTTCTGAATAAGGAGTAAGACCACAGACATACATTGTTAGGGATCGATCATTTATTCTGACTTCTTTTAACTCTCTTGATAAAGTATCGTATAATTTCATCAATTTGACTTCTTTATTGTTGCAATTGCCATTGCGGCAATTCCTTCTTCTTTTCCAATGTATCCTAAATAATCCGTGGTTGTAGCTTTAATATTTATCTTTCCTACTGAAATATATGTTAATGATGAAATTATCTTTTCCATCTTAGGTATATAATCTTTTAATATCGGAGATTGAGCAATTATTGTGGAATCTATAAAACAGGGATCATAGTTACTATCTTTAATCATATTAACTGTCTGGATTAATATATCAGAACTAGGAATAGATTTTAACCTTGAAGAAGTTGATGGAAAATATCTACCTATATCTCCCATGGAGGCAGCCCCAAGTAATGCATCAGAAATTGCATGTAATAAAACATCTCCGTCGCTATGTCCTTCTAAACCAAACGGGTGGTCAATTAAAACACCACCCAACATTAAGTCAATTCCAGGTACTAATTTATGTGCGTCGAAACCAATTCCAGTTTGCATTAATTTATGTCCATTTCTTTATCTACTTCTACCACAGATTTTAATACAGATTCCATTATTGGTATATCTTCTGCAACGGTAACTTTTAAATTCAGTGGAGAGCCAAACACAATATTAACAGGATAAAATTGTTCAACAATAGCAGAATCATCTGTTCCTTCAATTTCAGCTTTTCTATAAGCATCTGATATAACGTTGAATCTAAAAACTTGGGGTGTCTGTGCAGCCCAAAGTAAATTTCGATCTACTGTAGATGTAATTTCAAATAAATTATTAACTGATTTAAGAGTATCAAAAACAGGCCTACCTGGAATCGCACTACCAAATTTTTGAGCCTTATTCATTAATTTATCTAATAGCTCTTGAGAAATATACGGGCGAGCTGCATCATGCACAAAAACCCATTGAGCTTCATCTATATAATTTAAACCATTCTTAACAGATTGAAACCTTGAATCTCCACCAAGACAAATAACTTGAATTTTTTTAAACTGGTACTCTTTAACAAATGCTTTCGTCAAATGAATGTTTTTTTGAGACATAACTAAAACGATGCTATCAATTATAGGTGATTCCTCAAAAACCTTAAGGCTGTAATACAACAAAGGCTTCCCCAAAATCGATATAAAAATCTTATCTTGGTCAAGCATACGACTACTATTACCTGCTGCCAAAACAATAGCTACATTATGATCTTTATTATTCACATGTTTATTATTTAACAAAAAGTATTATCCTTACTTAGCAAATATTACATCAAACAAATCATCTGCATGATATACTCATACAACAAAACATTATAAGCACAAATATAACTCAAGTATAGAATTAAAAAATATATTAAACCAATTACAGGTCACATATGTCAAAAAATTTCTGGATGTCAGTTCAAAAATTAGATGATTTTGAAAATCTCAAAAAAGAAGATTTTAAAGAAATTATAATACCAAAAAATTCACATAAAAAGGCAAATCGGATGGAAACAAATGACCGATTAATTTTTTATATTACTGAATTAAAAAAATGGGCAGCATCAGCAACTATTGACTCACACAATTTTTCAAAAGAAGAAAATCCACAAGAAGACTTGGTCTATAAAGCCAGTATTTCTATAAATTGCCTCCTAAATGAAGATGATTATATAAAGGGAGTAATATTAGGACCAACCTTATATTTTTTACGAAATTGGAGTCCAGAAAAATGGGATCTGGCTTTTACTGACCCTCTTTATTTATTACCACGCCAAGATTTCAAAGTTATTGAAGGAGAAATGGAACGGATTATTAATAAATAATAATCCTCACCCTATCATTTATAACGCCTTAGATTTGACATTTACACTGAACAGAACATATGTTCTGTTTTATATGCCTGAACTTTAATTATCCCCCCCACATTATTAGAACATGTGTTCTATTTTATATTCAGGTTTCAATTATTGTTCAAAAAATAATAGTGTATGTGTTATATTCATACATATACTTTAGGCACCTTATAAAGCTTTGGAGGAATTTTATGAAAGCAATTAAAATTACAAATTTTGGTGATAGCAGTGTATTGAAATACACTGATGTCGATACTCCAAAACCTTCAAACAATGAAATTATTATCAAACAAGAAGCTATTGGAGTTAATTTTATCGATATATATCAAAGATCTGGCGTATATCAAGTTGATTTACCATTCATTCCAGGTGAAGAAGGTGCTGGTATAGTAACTCAAATAGGCAAAAATGTGTCTCGGTTTAAGGTAGGAGATAAAGTAGCTTATTCTATGAATTCAGGTTCATATGCTGAATATGCTGTCGTTTCTGAAGAAATCGCAGTTTCTATTCCAGATAAAATAGATTTTCCTATAGCAGCATCAGTTCTTTTACAAGGTATGACTGCACATTATCTTGTATATTCTACTTTCAAATTAAAACCTGAAGATTCATGTTTAATACATGCTGGTGCTGGTGGGGTAGGGTTGCTTCTTATACAAATGGCAAAGAATATAGGCGCAAGAATTATCGCTACTGTTTCAAATGAAGAAAAAAAACAATTAGCAATAAATGCTGGTGCCGACGAGGTTATTATCTACACTAAACAAAACTTTACTGAAGAAGTAAAAAAAATAACCAGCAATAAAGGAGTCTCTGTAGTTTATGATTCTGTTGGCAAGACAACTTTTGAAGATAGTCTAGACTGTTTAAAGCCAAGAGGATATATGGTCCTATACGGTCAATCTAGTGGTGCTGTACCTCCTGTAGACCCTCAGATTTTAAATCGTAAAGGATCACTGTTTCTAACAAGACCTACTATGACTAACTACATACTAAATAATGATGAATTAAAATGGAGATCTAACGATATTTTTCAATGGATGAGTGAAGGTAAGCTTAATATTAGAATTGGATTATCATTACCACTTCAACAAGCTGCACAAGCACAGGATGCACTAGGATCTCGAAAAACCACAGGAAAAGTAATTCTAATACCATAGATGACTAAATTTAGCTAAATACAATCAGTATGCACTAATGATACAGAAAATAATCCAGGCTTCAGTCTTAAATACATATATATACGAAGAAATTAGTAATAACTCTTCATCAATATTTGGAATAACATATCTAGTTATCTTTAGCGGTATATGTCTGGGATTCGGAGTAATGAGCTCCTCTTTTATATCTAATCCGAACGACTCGAGTTTTCTACAACAAACCATTAACTTAATTATTGGCATATCTATAGCTACAAGTGCTGTCTTAGCTGGGTGGATTATTTGGTCAGGATTAATATATATATCAACATCAAAACTCTTAAGAGGAACTGCTAAGTACAGACAAACACTAAGAGCTATTGGAATATCTTATGGCCCAGGAATATTATTTCTTTTCACACACATTCAAATATTTGGTTTTAGAATTTTTCCAATATTAGGAGCTATATGGATACTATTAGCTGCTGTATTTGCCGTACATACAATTCAAAAAATAGATTGGCTTGGAACTATTTTGTCAGTAATTTCTGGTTGGGTTTTATGTTTTTATTTTCTTCCAACCCTACTTATGTATTTCTTATAGACACCAAATCCTTTATCCAAAAAGACAAATTATGTCTTAGTTAATAATTTCAAAATAACCCATTTTAGGCTGTTTAGAGTCTTCAAAAGATCCTAACTAAAACTAGAATGACTTGTGCATTATGTTAAAGAAATTTTTTGTTGTCACTTCTTCAACCTGTGCAAATGAAATATTTTTTATTTCTGATAATTTGCTAGCAATATCATATACATGCCTGGGTTCAGTCCACTTTTGACGATTATCTTTAAACGGTTGAGGTGCTGCATCAGTTTCTAATACAATATTTTCCAAAGGAATAGACTTAACAACAGACTGGAGATCTTCAGAACGTAAGAATGGCTTAGCCAAAGATATATAGAAACCCAAATCTATAGCTTCCCATGCAATTGCTTCGCTACCTTGAAAATAATGCATAATACCACCAACATCATATGCATGTTCCTCTCGTAAAACTTTTAGAGTCTCTGAATAACTTTCTCTACTATGAAAAATAATGGGTAACATACGCTCTCTTGCAAACCGAATTTGTTCCCTAAAAACCTGATACTGTAAAAATCGGTCTGGAGATGTATCCAGAAAATCTAATCCGATTTCACTTATAGCAATAACTCTATCTGTACTATCAATTAAATCAGAAAATGTTTTATACGCCTCTTGATCGAACTCTTTATCAACTTCCATAGGATGTATGCCAATTCCAGCCCAAATATTTGGAAAAATGGTAGATAATTCTACTGCACGAAATGAATTCTGTAATGTGGTACCGACAGTAACTACTAAATCAACATTAACTTCTTTTGCCCTAACCAATATACCAGCAATTTCATTATTCTGAAATCCATCTAAATGACAGTGGGAATCAACTAACATTTATTTCACCTTTTCACATTAATTCATCTTAATATCCTGGAGTGCCATGGTAACTAACAATGTACATTTTATCCTAATAGGAAAATCTCGAACTTTACTAATTTCATCTAATGATTTCTTAATGTCATCTTCCAAATATTTTAAAATAACAATGTCATTACTATTTCCAGATTGTCTTTGTATCATCAATCTATACTGTTTTATGAACTCATTTATATCCGGGACTGATAATCCTAATATTGCCTGAGAAACAATTGAAGATGATGCTATGTTCAAGAAACAACCCGTAGACTCTATACCTACTGATGAAATTTTATCTCTTTCTGTCTGAATTTGAATGCTAATTTCATCCCCACAAAAAGGATTAACTGCACTACACGATATATCTGCAGAATCCAGTACTATATTATTCCTGGGATTTTTACTATGCTCCAAAATTAACGGAGTATATAATAAAGATAAATCCTGTTTTTCATTTTCCAAAGAATTCGATTGCTCCTACAATTGAATCAACGAGTTTATCTACTTCTTCAAATGTATTGTATATATAAAAACTAGCTCGAGCAGTAGCAGGAAGATTAAGTCTATGCATTAATGGCATTGAACAATGATGTCCAGTCCTGATTGCTATACCTCGCTGGTCCAAAAATGTTCCTACATCATGTGGATGTATAGAACTTATATCAAATGAAATAACTCCAGCTTGATTATTCGTATCACATGGTCCTAATAAATTAAGACCATCAATCTTTGATAATGCTTCTAAAGCATATTTTGTTAAATCTATCTCGTGTTTACGTACATTATCCATTCCTAAATTTTCAAGATAGCTAATAGCACTACCAAAAGCAATCACATCAGCAATATTCGGCGTACCAGCCTCAAACTTCATTGGCAAATCATTCCATGAAGCTTTTTGATCCCATACTTGCATTACCATTTCGCCACCTGTCAAAAATGGGTCCATATCAAGTAAGATTTCTTCTTTTGTATATAACACTCCTATTCCAGTAGGACCAAGCATTTTATGTCCTGAAAAAACAAAAAAATCACAATCAAGATCTTGTACATCAATTGGTAAATGCGGAGCGCTTTGAGCTCCGTCAACTAATACAAAGGCATCATGTTTCCTTGCAAGAGAAATCAAATCTTTTACCGGATTAATAGTACCCAAGGCATTAGAAATATGAGTTATAGCTAACAACTTTGTACTTGAATCTAATAAAACATCAATATTTGATAAATCCAATACTCCTTCATCACTTATCGGTATAATAACTAATTGAGCATCTCTTTCCATAGCAATTTGCTGCCATGGCACTAAATTACTGTGATGTTCTAACTGAGAAACTACAATCTTATCTCCTTTAGAAATATTCTTTTTCGCCCATGAATGAGCAACCAGATTAATCGATTCTGTAGTATTTCTTGTCCACACAATTGATCTTGAAGACTTAGCATTAATAAATTTAGCAACGCTTATTCTCGCTTTTTCAAATTCTTCAGTAGCCTCCATACTAAGACGGTGAACACCCCTATGGACATTAGAATTAATCGTTAAATAATAATTTGATAGCGCATCAATCACTGAAGTTGGCTTCTGAGTAGTTGCTGCATTATCAAAATATACTAATGGAACTCCATTGACAGTACGAGACAAAATAGGAAAATCTGAACGTATTAGAATTGGATTAATCATGGTATATAAATATTATTCAGTAGTAATTGATTCTCCACCAGTGATGGCAGAACGTAAAGTATGCCATGATAACACTGCACATTTAACACGAGCAGGATAACGAGACACTCCACACAACGCACCTAAATCACCTGGTAAATCAACTGGTTCACCATCAATGTTTTCGGTCATTGCTTTATTAAATTGACCTATTATATCTTGAGCCTCTTTAATAGTTTTACCCATAATCACCTCTGTCATCATTGAGGCAGACGATTTAGAAATTGCACACCCAGAACCTTCAAATGAAACATTTACTATAACTGATTCAACTTCATTAGTTCCCTTGATATTTTGATCTTCTACCTTCAAATAAACTTTTACTGTGTCTCCACAAAATGGATTAAACCCATCAGCAGAAGAAGACGAATCATCCATTTTTCGAAAATTTAAAGGATGTAAATTATGTTCCATTACTAAATCTTGATAAAGAGATTCCATGAATTTTAGCTCCTAACAAAATTATACATTATACAAGTACAAATTTTGAATTCAATAATATACTATATAAATATTGACGTATAGCATCAGGATTTATTCCGTCAATAGTTTCTGAAGCAAAAGCTTCAATTAGCATTTCAGTAGCAGATTTTTTATCAATCCCTCTACTCATTAAGTAAAAAATCGCATCTTCTGCGATAGCACCTGCAGTAGCACCATGAAAACATTCCACGTCATCTGCAAAAATTTCCAAAATAGGTTTTGTATTTACCCTTGCTTTGTCAGATAGAATTAAATTCTTATCTGATTGTAAAGCATATGTTTTCTGAGCATCTTGTGCCACAAAAATCTTTCCACTATAAGATGCCCTAGAATTATCTTCTAATATACCTTTATAAATCAAATTACTTTTAGTATTTGGAACAAGATGATCGATATTTATTACATTATCTATGTGCTGTTCATCTACCGTATGATAAAGCCCATTTATACTACTCTCACTATATGATCCATTCATTAAAACATTTAACTCTGTTCTAGATAATTTAGAACCTTTAGAAAAAAAAGTAGATTCTAAGGATGCATTAGCTTTTAAATCAACATCAACTGTACCTAAATGAAACGAATCAGCTCCTTGAAGTAATAATCGATAATAATTTATTTTCGCTGAATCATTTACTTCTATAGTCGTACTAGAATTAGTTAAATATTTCCCTTGTGATTCACCAAAATAACTTTCAACAACAGTACAACTACTACCAGGTTCTAGCTTAAGTAATATTTTCGGACATGTCATAACTGGTTGGTCAAATTCAGTTGTAATGAACATTATATGTATAGGTTTGTCGATAATCTGATTTTCTGACAATGAAATAACCGCCATATCCTTATTAATAGCGTTATTCAATTCTTTGAAAGGATCGTTCGTAACATCAGTTTGATCTAAATAAGAAGCTATTCTATGATCTTTATCTTTATTTTTTGAAAAACCACCAATCAATACATCTTTGTTAACGATCGTATTAGAAAGCGATTCAGAATATATACCATTAACAAAAACTAGATTCAGAAAATCATCAAAATACAATACTGGCTTAGATATCTTTAAATTAGCGCCAGGTAAAATAAAATTAGTTTCAAAAAGCACTGATAGGTTAGTATTTTTCCACTCTTCACCAGAAAAATTGTCTAGAGTGCCAGACAAATTCCCCGGCACATCACCTGCAGGGAAACACTTTTCAATCCAATTTACAAAAGAACTCATATTTTAGCCATTCCAATGTTTTTTTTGGACTGAAACAATCGAATATACTAGGGTAGGGTATAACAATATAGAAACTTTTTTAATTCTTTTTAACAAATGCATCATAGCCCTTTTTCTCTAAATCATCTGCGAGTTTTTCACTTCCTGATTCTACAATTTGGCCATTGTACAGGATATGTACATATTGTGGCTTTACATATGTTAATATCCTTTTGTAATGGGTTACTAAAACTGTAGCAGTACCGGATTTACTTACAGAGTTGATCGCATTAGCAACTAGATGTAATGCGTCGATATCCAATCCGGAATCAGTTTCATCTAAAATTGCTAATTTGGGTTGAAGCATACACATTTGCAAGACTTCGCTACGTTTCTTTTCCCCACCTGAAAAACCATCATTCACTGATCTTTTAACCAAGTCTTTATCCATTTTCAAAAGTTCTAAATTCTTGTCATATAAATCAGTGAATTCTCTGGGACTCATGTCAGAAAGATTTCTATACTTACGAATCGAATCAATAGCAGTTTTAAGATATTGTCGAAATCGAACACCTGGTAACTCCACAGGATATTGAAAACCAAGAAAAATACCCATTCTTGCTCTTTCATCAGGAACTAAATCATTAATATTTTTTCCGTCGAAAACAATTTCACCGTCAGTTATCTCGTACTCAGGCTTACCAGCAATTACATTAGACAAAGTACTTTTCCCACTACCATTGGGCCCCATAATAGCGTGAACTTCACCTGCGAGTACTGATAAATTAACTCCTTTTAATACGAGTTCTCCGTCAACTTTTGCATGTAAATTTTTAATTTCTAGCATTTAGATAAACTTTCCTTAAAAAGATGAAGACTTAAATAATTTATTGAACAATCTTTAAATCGGATCACATAAAACATGAATTATCCGACTGCACCTTCTAAACTAACTTTCAATAACTGCTGTGCTTCCATTGCAAATTCAAAAGGTAATTCTTTAAATATACTACGGCAAAAACCATTAATTATCATATAATGGGCCTCTTCATCAGACATCCCTCTTTGCATACAATAAAATAATTGATCGTCACTAACTTTAGATGTTGAAGCCTCATGCTCCATATTAGCAGAAGAATTTCTAACATCTATATATGGAACAGTATGCGCACCACAATTATTACCAATTAACAATGAATCACATTGAGTAAAATTAGTTGCATTTTTTGCTCCCGGCATAATTTGAACTAATCCACGATATGTACTGTTACCATGCCCAGCAGAAATACCTTTTGCAACAATTGTGCTACGTGTATTTTTGCCCAAATGGATCATTTTAGTTCCAGTATCTGCTTGTTGATGATTATTAACCAAAGCAACGGAATAAAACTCTCCAACAGAATTATCACCTTGTAAAATAACACTAGGGTATTTCCACGTAATAGATGATCCTGTTTCTACTTGTGTCCATGATATTTTCGAATTTTTACCTGCGGCCTTACCTCTTTTTGTTACAAAATTATATACACCTCCACGTCCATCTTTATCCCCAGGATACCAATTTTGAATCGTGGAATACTTTATTTCAGCATCATCATGTGCAACTAATTCAACTACGGCTGCATGTAATTGATTAGATTGACGAATTGGAGCTGTACATCCCTCTAAGTAGCTTACATATGCTCCTCGTTCAGCAATAATCAAGGTTCTTTCAAACTGACCAGTCTCGTTAGCATTAATTCTAAAATAAGTCATTAGTTCAATCGGACATCGTACTCCTTCAGGAACATAAACAAATGACCCATCACTAAAAACTGCTGAGTTTAAACTTGCATAAAAATTATCACTATAAGGAACCACTGTACCAATATACTTTTTCACTAAATCTGGATATTTTTTTGCAGCTTCACTAAGTGAACAAAATATAACTCCAGCATCTTCTAATTTTTTTTGATAAGTGGTTGCAACTGAAACACTATCAAATATCGCATCCACAGCAACACCACTTAATTTCTTTTGTTCTTCAATAGGAATCCCTAATTTATTGAAAGTTTCTAGAATTTTCGGATCCACATCATCAAGAGTTTTATTAGGATCAACAGATGATGATGATGATGGAGCCGCATAATAATATATATCCTGGAAATCAATGGCCTCATGTTCTATTTTAGCCCATGTAGGCTCTTCTTTTTTCCTGGACAACCAATGCCTATATGCTTTCAGTCTCCACTCTAAAAGAAATTCTGGTTCTTCTTTTTTTGAAGATATTAGCCTAATAACATCTTCATCCAAACCTTTGGGGACAATATCAGAATCAATTTCAGTAACAAAACCATATTTGTACTGACTAGATAATTCTTCTTCAGAAGTATCTTTAGATAATACTATTTCTTCCATATATTTTAGCTAATATTCCAAAAATCCACTACGATTAAAACAGAACTTATATAAAAGAACTAAGTTCTTGATTTATATTATACTCACTTCTTGATTAATATTATACTCACATATGTAACTTACATACAAATATTTTATTTTTGTTTTAATGATTTCTCTTGTAAATATTATCTAATTTAAGAGATAGTATCGCTGAAATGAATGCAATAATCACACCAACCAACATAACATCTCCAAGTGCAGCAATAGCTAAACCACTATCTTGTAATAAAATTTCTGTTTTACTATATTGGGTACTTTGAAAAGCATATACTGCTCCTGACAATGTTGTTCCTACAGCAAATGCAAATTGTCGACCTACACCAACAGACGCAGATGCAGTTCCTAGTCTATCAATTGGTACAGAGCCCATAATAGTACTTGTTACAACAGGTTCAAATAATGCAGCCCCTAAGCTACAAAGTAATACACTATACCATAAAAGCGATTCTGGGTATCCTTCATATATAAAACTTAAACTAATAAGCCCTAGCGCCAACACACAATTAGCTACAATTAAAAAATAGCGTACCCCCAATTGATCAGATAATCTTCCAGCAATAGGAGCAACTACTATTCGAAATACGAACAATGATGCCGTTATTAATCCAACTTTAATGACAGGAAATCCCATTGGACCCAATAACACTAGAGGAATTGCAAAAATTGCGCTGCTTTGGGCTAAATAATGAGTGATATGAGCAAGAACACTGAACCTGTACTGTCTGATTTTCAATAAAGAAATATTTAAAATTGGTCTACTTGAAGTTTTTTCCATCCACACCAATAATGGTAGAAATATTAAAAATGCCAAAAAACTTAATACTACTATTGTAGAAAAAGTTCCATATTCACCTAATTGATTTATTAATACCAATGCTGAACCTAAAGTTACAAAAACTACAATAACTGCTTTAATGTCTAATTTATATGATTTACTGAATTTATTTGAATCATCTGGCAAAAAATACCATGCAAAAAAAACCCCTAACACACCAATTGGAACACGAGAAAAAAATAACGATTTCCAATCAGCTATTTCTAAAAGAATACCTCCTAATAACGGACCTAGAGAAAGTCCTACCCCTATAATCGCACCAGACCAGCCCAATGCTGTACCTCGCTGTGTGCTTGGGAATATGGACGTAATAAAAGCATTATATGTAGCTAAAATCATTGCTGCTCCAAGCGCTTGGATAAGTCTACAACAAATTAATAACCACAAATTTATTGCAAATGGTGCTAAAGCTATACCAATAGTAAAAAGGAATAATCCTAATATATATATCCGCTTTCTCCCAAATACATCTCCCATCCATCCCAATGTATGCATAAGCCCAACAGCTGTAACCCAAAAAGCGACAGAAACCCATAAAACTGCTGAAATATTAGTATCAAAATAACGAGCCATGGGAAGATACGAGAGAGATAACATCCCATTATCAAGGGTAGACATAAGTGTACCTATCGATATCACTCCCAATAATATATAGCGCTGTGTGGTTGATTCTGCCTTAATTCCTAAATAACTCCTAATTCTTAGATACTTTATAATCTTTAAGCATCATGATTTGATGCTGAGTAGTATACTTTTTTTCTCCACTTTAAATACCATCTTGTAAATTTAAACCATTGAAATGTTGAATTAGATTTAATAGCTTTAAAGGCTTCAGAATGAAATTCAAGAGCATCATCAACGGTTATTTGAAAAGTTATTTCAGCAACACCTACTTTACCTTGTTTTACTTCCCATTCTCCATCAAGAAATAAGAGAGTTACTATTTTTTGAGGTTCAGATTTAATTGGAGTTTTTAAGTATACATGTACTGAATTCTTAAGTCTGAGTAGTTTTCTAATAATCGAATTCTTAAAAAGACTACTGCCCTTTGGAACCAATTTTAGACAATGAAACGGATTAACTCCACCCTTAAGAGCTCCATAAAATAAAGTGTTGAGAATTTTATAGCGATTAATTTCGTCTATGTAGGGGACTGATGCTAATTTAACTACATTATCAATCTGTTCAGAATTTGTTTCAAAAATATAATCTACATTTGAACGATTAATTTTTGTTTGAAATGATATTTTTTCTGCTTTTTGGTGAATACTAAATTGTTCATTTGTATCAGTAACATGTATTCCAACATCTTCAAATAATTGAACAAATAATTTTATAGATTCTGGGTATTCTGCTAAGGATTTAAGTTTATCTATAGTAGATTGCATTTGTTTGTTTTTTGCTAAAATATTTACTTAACTGGATTATTTTAGTGATCTCTCTTCATTAAGAAATCAGTCACAACTAAAATATCTTCTATCCCACTAACATCATCGGAAACTTTATTCACTAAGCCCTCAGTTTTATCAAGATATCGCTTTAATATATTTTGTGTAAACTCTAACGTCTTTAAATCATCCATGATATCTAAAACTTGCAACACATCCTGATTTGTTAATTCTGGTTTGTTATATATTCTTAGTAATTCTTTACGATCTTGTTTTTCTGCAACAGCCATGGTGTGTACAACGGGTATAGTATTTTTCTTTCTTTTAATATCTGAACCTATAGCTTTACCAGTATTATCAGGATCACCCCAAATACCAAGCATGTCATCTCTAATTTGTAATATTATCCCCATATACATTCCTATTGATTTAAATACATCTCGATACATGCACCCTTTTAAAGAAACACATGCACCAATTTCCACACTAGCACTTACTAAAGCTCCGGTTTTTAAACTTATCATTTCAATATATTGATCTATATGAGTAAACAATTCTCCTTCATATAGTAAATCTAAACATTGTCCTTCTGTCATGCGTAAACATGCATTATTTAAGAGGTCGCCTACATCCAGACGATTATTATTACAAAAATTGGAATCCCAAGCAGTAATATCAGCAGTAGTACGTAAAGCATTACCAGCAAAGAGTGCTTTCATATCACCACACAAAACCCAAACGGATGATTTATGATGCCTCATAACATCTCTATCCTGAATATCATCATGGATCAATGAAAACTGATGTATTAACTCAATAGCAACAGATATATGAAGTATATCTTTAATATTCCCACCCATTAATTCACAAACAAACATACATAAAATTGGACGTATACGTTTACCAGGCCGAGCAGAAATTAAATACTCAGCAGATTCATGAGCATCAATTCCAAGCGAATACTGTAAAACTTGATCTAACTCTGTTTCACCTTCAATAAGTTTAGTCATTAAAGCATCGTTAACAAGTGATCTATACTTCAAAAATAATGCTGGTTCATTAGTTCCCATTTGATTTCTACTTCATTCTTCCTAAATATATTTGGAAATTTGTCACTTAATTTATAAATAAAACACAAAATTTACG
>PBMB01000022.1 GCA_002722455.1 Chloroflexota bacterium | reverse complement strand
ATACATTCCTTACACATTTTCGAAAGTGTGTATGTATTTTTAATCAATAAAAAAGCCCGTAGGTACGGGCTTAATTCACTCAGTCACTTGGAATATACACATTTTTCACTATATACTTCCGAAAGGGAGCTTTTTATTTCCTCAAAAAAATAAATAAAATTTTATTTACCAAAATAAAAAAAGAGAACAAATAATGGCTAATAATTTCCTGAGAAAAGAAACTTACAAACCAGAAGAGATTTTTAAGAATCTTCCTAATCCTGCTGACTACCCTAAAAACTTTAATTTAAAAAAAGTAAAAGTCGATTATGATGGTGATTTAATGAAGATGGGTTCTCAACGTTACTATGTATTCAGAAAGTCTTTAAAATGTTCTCACTGTGAACGAGTTGGACTCTACTTTGCAAAGGAGACTCATTTAAATAAACAAGGTGAACCTGCAAGTCCTAGTTTTCATTTTAATCTATATGCCGTTGATCCTGATGGTACAGAAGTATTAATGACTAAGGATCATGTTCTTGCTCGTTCGAAAGGTGGTGCTAATTCATTGAAAAATTATGTGACTATGTGTGAACCTTGTAATTCATACAAGAGAAGCATGGACGAAGAAAAAGCGAAAGAACTTGCAGAAGAACGTCAACGAGCTGGCATATTGTTAAAATTAGGAGAAGTTCATGGATAACAAAATTAAATATACCGCAAAAATTGTTTTGCAAAGTAATTTTGTACATGGTCATATAGGTTTTAAAGAAGATTTATATAAATTAATTAAAGCTGACTTTATTGTTGGAGACCTTGAAGAAGTTAGAGGTAAGATGTTATCTTTTCTTTTAGATTTAAGAAATAATGTGGAAATGGTTGAAGGTAATCATAAAGAAGAAAATACAGGTTATTTAAAAGGAATGCTTGAAGAAGCAATTGAGAGCTTAAAAGAAGGACAATTAAAATTTGATTCCAGTAATTCATTTTGTTTTGGACTTTCGGTATCTTATCATATTAGTCCTTATCAATTTGATTTTACGTTTTAAAATGATAAAAAGGTATTATTAATTATATTACTTGTTAAAAAATATGTAATGAAAAAAAATTGAAAAAACAACGCCTATGTTATAGGCGTAATTTCTTATTTAACTATAATATTAATTTTTTTCAATATTTCATCTAATTTTTCTAATACTAAATCATTTGAATATATTGATATATTGTTATCTTTTATAGTTGAAGGGGCATTTATCACCATTGAATTTTGATTGTTTTGAGAATCTATTGGTCTTTTTATTTTATCTTCGTTTAAAATGCTATCTATTAAATTAATACATTCATCTTTAACTTCTTTTGATTCTTTTTCAAAACAATTCAAAATTTTATTTTTAATTTCATTTTTTACAACATCCACTTGGCTTTTAGTTATCGAATATTTTCCTTTTATTGCTCCATAATAATTCCCATAATGATTTGCTTCTGGTTCTTTTTGCATATTTGTTGTTTTGGCTCTTACAATATTTATTGGTAATTCAATATAACTTTCTTCTTTAAATTGTTCTATTTCTATTATTGAGTTTATTATTCTATAATTTTTTTGAGCATCTAATACTTCATCATAATCACCAAATATTTTATCTTTAAAAGGAGCTAATAAGCTATCCCATTCATCTTTTACGCCCTTTTGTATAGTATTTCCTTTTTGGACTTCAAATATTGGTTCGGTTTCTATTATCCTATAAGAAGGAACTTCCGAACTTTCTTTATATCCTTCTAATTCATTTTTCAACCATTTAATATTTTCTTCATTCTTAAAACAGCTTTTTAAAATATTTAGAATTGTTGATAACTTTAAATTTTCATTTAGTATATGTTTTTTCAAATCATTCATTTTAGCTTATTCCTAAGCTTGATAAAAATGGAACTAAAGGAGTCATTATTGTTGTCCAATCTGCAACCATTGCTCTAAAATTACTCCATCTATTAATTCTTTCTTCTTCATTTTTGATTTCTTTTATATTATTCAACTCATTTATTGCAAGATTTTTCACCATTTGAGGTTGTTCTTTATCTTGTGATATCAACTCTTTTAATGCTTCTATAAAATCATCTTCCTTACTATTTTTAATTGCGTAATTTACAGTATTTCCTGATATTATTGAATTACTTCCATTATTTACTATTGAACCAATATTTGTTTGATTGTTATTTTCATTACTCATAAATATTTCCTCCGCTAATTTTTGTAAATGAGTGCTTTCAATTTTTTCTTTATATATTTTTATTGCTTTATTTTTTGTTTTTTGATGAATAAGTTTAAAATCTGATATTTTTAAGCTTGTATATATTCGCAATAATTGAATTTCAAAATCATGATCTTTTTGTAATATTTTGTTTAGCTCCATAAACCAGTCATTATTTAATATAAAAACAGAACCTTCTTTATAGGTTAGCAATAAATTTTCTATATCAAATATACTAAGATCAATTTTATTATTTTTAAACCTTTCTAGTATTCTATCATAATCACTTTCAGTTAATTCTAATTTTAAATCTTTAAGTAAATATTCCCAGTCTCTATCCAATCCATATTGAATATTTGTTTGGGTTTGTATATCAAATTTTAAGTTTTGCTATCTAATTCTATAATCAGGATATTCATCATCTAACTTATAACCTTCAATTTCTTTATCTAACCAACTAATTTCGTCTACATTTGATTGGTTTTCTTTTTCGAGTGTTAATTTTAAACAATCTAATGTTGTTGATAATTTTTCATTTTGTATATATTTATAAAACTCCATTTTTAAACTCCTTTAATTTTAAAAACATTTTGTTCTTATTCTTTTACTGTGTTTATATTTACTCTCAGAAATAATATTTATAATTTATTTTACCTTTTATTTCAAAAATTTAAAGAGGGATTTTATTTTTTATTTTAAATTTTAAATTTTAAATTTTATTTTTTATTTAGTTAAAAACAATAATAATTGTTAAAAATTTTTTTTATTGATTTTAAAATATTTTAATATATGTTTTTTTATATTAAGATATTTATTTCATAACAATTAAGGAGTATCATGAAAAAAAAATATATTGCTATATTTATTACCACTTTATTTTCAACAGGAGTAATTGCAGATAATTATCTTCCTAATAGTAATAAAACATATATTAAACACAGAACTAAGTACACAGAAAATGAAATTAAAGATTATTTAAAATCTCGATTAGATCAAAATGGGGTTGATTTTAAATTTGAAAGAATATTGGATTCTAGAGCAAATAAATATTCATTTAGAGCAAGTGTTAGGACTGGATATCAAGTTGTTGATTCCCAACAATGGATTCATGTAAGAGAAAACTGTAATTCAGAACAAGATTGTCTTTCTGTTTTAAAACAAACTATAAAAACTAGTAGTGTTGCTTCTTCTATCAATCGAGCGTCTAGTATAAGAGGTGTTTCTTTTTCCACTAATAGAAATAATTATGGGGGGTTAGACGTAATTGCTCATATTTCATATGATTCAGGAGGTGGCAATCTAAACGTTTCTAAAAATAAATATCGAATCGGTGAAATTCGAGATACTAAACGATTTAATGATTTATCTCTTTATCATTATGATACAGAAGATAATCTTTTCTCTATATACGACGAAGGTAAAGCTTCTTGTCCAGAATCTACTGTATTAAATCCATGCAATCCTATTTCTGGAAAAAAGGAGCAATCTTTCATTGATTTAAATAACTCAAAACTACCTTTTGTTCGATATTATAATTCTCAAAACTTAAACGAAAATAATGGATTTAGTTTTGGTTGGAGTCATTCTTATTCTTCGTATATTAAAGAGGGCTTTATTCATAATGTTGATGGAAATTTAATCAGTCTTAACTCGTTAACAAATAACTCTAATTATGATATTAAAAATAATTCTTATAAAAATGATAAATCTACTTCTTTTTTTGACAAAGAAACTGGAATGCTTAGTAAAGTTGTTTTTAAAAGTTATGTTGTTTTTATAGATAGAGACATGAATAATCGAATAACACGAATTTATAACAATTTTGGTGAAGAAGTTTTTTTTAAATATTATGCTGACAATAATCTTCTCGAAAGTATTTCTTTTAATGGTAATATTGTTAGATATTATTATGAAGATATTAACTTGATAGAAGTTTCTTACAATTCTATTAAAGTAGAAAAATATGAATATCAAGATTTGAATTATAAATCTTTACTTACTGGATATATAGACAAAAACAATATTAAATATGGAAATTGGAGTTATCATAAAGACGGTAAAGTTCATGAAAGTTTTCACCCAGATGATTTTGATTATGGATATATAACATATTCAAACAAGGAAGGCACGGTTCATTATAACAATGGATTATCTTTAAAATACTCAGGAGGTTCAGGTGATACATATAACCCTAATAAAACAATTCCTTCTTATGTTAAAAATCTAAATACCAATGAAATTGAAAGAAATATCAATAAATATAATGGTGGAATTTATACCCATTCAAAATATTATAAAAATGGATTATTTATAGAAAAACAAAATTCTAATCATAACAATCAAACAAAAAAAATTAGAATAATGGATAATATGGATGAGAGTACAATTTACAGTTCTTACAAAAAAAACTCAGGAAACACACTTAAAGAAATTAATTTTACTCATATTAAAACAAAAGACAATGATTCTAAAAGAAGATTAATCAAAACTTCTAATGATGGTAAAGTTTTAACTACATATAATTATGATAATTATGATAGAGTTATAAATATTGAAAAAGAAGATTTATCAACTAATAATAAAAAGAATATAAATATAAAATATAAGGATATTTTTGTTGATATTACTACGGGTAATTTAAATCATTTTACAGAAAAAACTAACGATGATGGAAGTGTTGATTTAGTTGCTAATATTAATCCGTTGACTGGTAATTCATATGCTTCTGAAACTTATTGCCCTAGTAATGTGGGTGAAACTGTTGAAGAAATTGATGAAAATGGAAACGTCATTAATAAATTAATTGAGTGTCAGGTTATTGATACTTCAAGTTCAACAATAATAAAAGAAGCTTTATCATATCCTATTGCTATTGATGGATATAGAGAAGACATTAATGATTTTTTATTTATAGATTATGATAACAAAGGTAATATTTCTGCTATCAAATCTTCTGATTGTCATGATATATCTAATATTGAAGATTATTATGAAGGTATGAGTGAAAACGCTAAATGTTCAAAAATTGTTTATGGTAATTATAATGAATTCAGGAAACCACAATATATTTCAAAAAACGGATTTGAAACATTTCTGACTTATGATGAAAATAACAATATCAAAACTGAAACTAACATTGTAGATAATAAATCACTTGTTACTACTTATGATTGGGATAATATAGGTCAATTAACAAAAATAACTTATCCTGACGGAAACTGGATTTCTTACGAAAGAAATGATGCAAGATATTTAACTGGCATTGAAAATTCAAATGGTGAGAGGATAGAGTTTATAGTAAATAAAATGGGACAAAATGATGAAATAAAATATATAAATTCAAAAGGTATTGTTGTATCAAAAAACACTTATGAATATGACTTAAACGGGAATATTGTTTCTTTTACTAGTGGTGAAGGTTATAAATCTAATATGACCTATAACAACATGAATGAATTGACTTCATTTATTAATTCATTAGGAAACAAAACAACAATAGAAAGAAATACGTTAGGTCTTGGAGTAAAAGAAATAGATCCTTTGAATGGTGAAATAAATAAACATTTTGATTTTAAAACATTGACTTCTGTTATAGATCAAAATGGAAATGAAACTAAATTCGATATTAATGGTTTTAATCATGTAACCAAAAGAACATCTCCTGATTCTGGAGTTACCAATTATAAGCTAGAAAATAGTGGTGATATCATTGGTATATCAAAAGAAAACTTAGTTGATGTTGATCTTGATTTTAACAATAATGGAACTCTTAAAAACAGTTTTGATAATAATGGTAGTCTTAACTCTTCTTATTCTTATGACGATTTAAATAGAATATCTCAAGTTATCTTTGGTGAGACTTCTATTAACTTTGATTATAACGAAAAGAATAACGTCACTCAATTAAACGAAACCATTGAAGGAGAGTTATTTACGACGAATAATAAATACGACGATTTTGGAAACAAATTAGAAACTCAAACTGTGAATGATTCCACTATTAAATATATTAGAGATAACACTGGTAAAATAAAACAGATTTCTTTTAGTAAAAATGGAATTACAAAAAACATAGTTTCAGACGTTGAATATTATTATGGTAACACAATTGAATCATATTTGTTTGGTAATGAGATAAAAGCAGAGTTTTCTTATAACCAAGATTTTTCTATTGATAATGTTAAATATTCAAAAGAAGAAAAATATTTTGATGAGTCTTATGTTTATGAAACAAACAATCAAATTACAAACATTAACGACAATATTAACATTGAGAACTCTCAATCATTTATTTATGATGATAAATCTCAATTAATTGAAGCAAATGGTAAATATGGTAAGATAACTTATTCTATCGACTCTGTTGGTAATAGAACTCAAAAAAATGAAAACAATCATTCTATTGATTTCAACATTGATAGTTATAGCAACAGACTAGATTCTACTAGTGATAACGTTTTTTCTTATGACAATCTTGGGAATATCATTCAAGATAAAGAAAGTGAGTTAACTTACAATTCTATGAACAGGCTATCTTCTGTTTCAAAAGACAACTACAAAACTACATTTATTTACAATGCTCTTGGACAAAGAGTTAAAGTTAATAACAATCATTACATTTTCAATGAACATAAACAATTAGTTTATTTTGAAGATGGAGATAAAATTATTGAATATATTTATCTTGAGGGCATGAGAGTTGCTATGGTTATTCATGAAGGTTCTGATTTTAAAATTTACTTCGCTCACAATGATTATCAAGGTAAGCCTAGACAATTTAGTTCAGAAGAAAAATTAATTGTTTGGAGTGCTCAATATAAACCATATGGTGAGGTTTATGACGAATATGCTGATATCTCTAGCATTGTTAGATTTGCAGGTCAATATAAAGAAATAAATTCTGGATATTTCTATAATTATTTCAGAGATTATGATTCAAAACTAGGTAGATATATTCAAAGTGACCCTATTGGCTTAGAGGGTGGAATTAACACATATTCTTATGTTTTAAATAATCCTATTAATTATATTGATCCTTTCGGTCTTGATATAGAAATTCAAACACATGAAGTTCGTAATGATTATCATCATGCAAAAATAACAGCAATTCTTAATGTTGACTCTAAATTTATCAATCATCCAAAATTTAGAAATAAAACAAAAGATGGTAGAAATTATGGAACTTTTGGAGGTGGACCTGACCATTGGACAGTATTCGCTGGTCCTTTACAGGGAAGTATGAACAGAGAAAATGATTTAACATTAGATGAAAATACATATTCTGAATCTATCTTTGAAGATATGTGTGCAACAACAGATTATCAAGATTATATTATAGAACAATTAATGAATGCAGATCTTGCTTTTAATGATTTTTTAATAGAATATACATTATTTCCAGAGTCTATTGGAGAACATAATTCGAACAGTTATGCAAATGGAATGCTTAAGTCAATAGGTATTAATGTCAAAAAACCTACACCTAAATCTAAACACGAAGATCCTTTACCTGGATGGGACATTCCTGTGCCTTCAAATCATTTTATTAACAAAAACTAAGGAAATATTTATATATGAAAAAAAAATTAATTTACTTATTATTATTAGATGCTTGTTTGTTTATATATTTTACTTATTTAAATGTAAATTGTGGGTATGATTGTAAGGTGTGGGGAACAAAGATTCCTGTTATTATGGCATATATACTTTCTTTAACAACAGGTCTTGTATTGATTTTCATTTTAATATTAAATTATTTTATAACAAAAAAGAAAAAGTGTTAAATCAATTTTGTCACACTATATGAAAATACTTTAATTCAAGAAAATCTTATACTTAATATTATGTTAATTTTTTTTAATATGTTAAAAGGCTGCAGAAGCAGCCTTTTTTATTAGTAAAATATTTTTAGACAAACATTTTAACTGTCAATTTAATATTTTAAAATTTTGTATTTTGGTGTGTATTTTATCGAAAAAATACATATTATATACAAAAAACACCATATTAAACGAATATGCACATTAAAATCTATTATATATAATTTAAGAAGCTTTTAATCATTTTGTATCTCTGCTTCTAACACTGACCTTAATTCTTTTTTCTTCCATTCTTTATAGTCCAAGAAACCTTCCTTCTTCGCTTTATGATCGCATATTTTACTCACATTCAAATACTTTATAACTCTTTCTTCTTTTAATATTTTCATATACTCTAATTCATTATATGAGTTTATATTTTTTACTATTTCTTTTTCTATTGCAATTATTTCTTTTTGTTTTTTTGTTTCTTCTTCTTTGTATTTTTCACAGCCATCATTGTTTTCTTTTATATACTTCAATCTCGATTTTAAAGAATTATCTATTAATTTTTCAAAAAAAAGAAAAAGGAAAAACAATAAGGTAAAAGAAATAATTATAGGGTTTTGTTCTAATAAAGAGGACAAAACTGCTACAGTCATAAGCAAAGGAAAACAAAGTAAAATTGACATAAAGAAATTCGTCAAGATATCGTCAATCAAATCAGTAACTTCTCTATTTTCATTTAAACTGAAAAGCCCTTTTAAGTCTCTTTCAACAGAGAAAGCAAATAATATTAACATTAAACTCGTAGATAGAATATAAGTAGAAAACATTTGATTCATGGTGACATCTTGAAAAGGACTTAGCCAATAAAAAGCAGCAGAAACAATATAAAAGAAAAATGCTTCTTTGAACGCTATATTTCTTGATTTTTTTATTGATTCTGTTGTTGATTCGTCTTCTATTGATTTATTGTTCTTATAATCTTTGGTTTTTTGTTCAAAAGCTATTTCTATATCTTTAATTTTCTTATCTGCTGTTTGTATGCTCTTTAGATCCATTTTCAATCCTATTTAAACTTTATTTCTTCAAATGTTCTAAATGCAAACTTATTTCTATCTAAATTATAGAAACTATGATCAGGACTATTTTCAACAATCATTTCTTCATTTTCAAATAAAAAGAATCGGCTATGAACTTCATTGTTTTTTCTTAATTTTAATGTTCCAAAGACCAAATCATACTTTTCGCAGATTTTTTTAAGTTTTGGATTCATTTCTTTCAATAAAACGTTTTCAGCTTCACCATATTTCACCAGCGAAATAAAAACAATGTTTGTTTTGGGCTTTATTATATTTAGATTTAAGAATTGACGTAATAAATTATCTAGCTCATTCTCCTTTCCTCTTATATACGAATCTTGCATGATTAATTTATCTGCTTTTATTCCAATTGCACTTGGAAATACGTCACGGATACCTCTTATCTGACCTACTTTAAATTCGTGTTTTTTTATTCCCATCTTCTTAACTTGACCATTTTTTACCACTAGGTCATTGTATCTTTTTCTTAAATCTTCATTTTCTTTTAATAGTTTTTTTGATTCTATATCGTATTTTGTGCTTTTTACTCTAAGTTCTCTTTCCGATTCTTTCTCTATACTTTCTTTTTCTTCTTTTATTTCTTTATATTTAGACTTCAATTCTTCATTTTCTTTAATGAATTTTTTCGTCACTTCATTTTCAAGACTGTTATATTTATCGTCTTCTATTCTTTTTAATCTATCTTCTTCTTCAACTTCTTGAGCTATTAGCTTCATACCAATATATAAGCTTATTGGTATTGTTTTTCTGTATGCTGTATTTTGTAAATCGAATATTAACCATGCTCCTGTTAGTGTCCAGACTAAAGGACCTAGCATTTGGAGACCAGGGTTTCTTTTAATAAATTGAGCCGCCAATATTCTCATTGCTGTTTCACCAGCAACAACCATTATTGTTCTTTGAATGATAGAAAATATTAAACTCGTCGCTATATTATATCCCAAGCTTTCAATCATTGTTTTTACAATATCACCGTTATCTTGCTCTATCAGATAGATAACTTCTTCAATATCGGTATAATCAATATCTGTTTTTTTCAGCATCTTTTCAAGATCTTCTGGCTTTGCGTCCACCAGCTCTTTTCTTACTATCTCTTTAACAATTCTTTTTAACTTATCTTCTAATGGTAAATGTTTATTTACATTGAATCTCATTTTCTTAATAATATCGTCAAGCATTTTTTCAGAAGATACATAAGGTTCTCTTCCTATTACTTTTCTACAGGCACTTGCAATATCTGACGAAGCAAAATATCTAATTTGGCTGTCCACTAAGTTTACTGCTTCTTCTGTTGGTTTTTTTGATATTGAATCAATTAGCTTTTTTCTTTTTTTGTCGTTTGTAAAAGATACATAATTGTCTAGTCTACTTGATATTTCAAGAAAATCTTCTTTGTCTAACTTCTTTAAAATCTCTTTCACTTCTATCTCTTTTTGTTGTTTATTTCTTTTAAATAATTTATTATTTTTATTATAATTTTATGATTAAGTCAACTTTTTAAAACAAAAAAAGATAGAGTTTGAAACTCTATCTTAATTTTGTTTAATTGCTACCGCCACCGCCATTATCTGGTTCTGGCTCTTCACAATATGAAGGGATTGTTGGATCGTTTTGATCTGTCCAGTATTTACCACAGTAATTATTGTGAACACTCTGTTCCAATTGAATGATTGCTGAAGAGTTAAATAGATAAACTTCGTCACCAACAAGAGCACCAGATGCCAATAAATGACCTTTCTCTACATTTCCACCAACTGTTGCGAATATAACACCAGCAGCACCGTCTTTATCATTTTGTAAATGTTTTTGTAGTGATATTGGGAATACATATTCTAATGTCTTCGTAGGGAACTTATTACCCGCACTGTTTATAATATTTTCTTCTACTAAACTACCGTTGTAATATACGTCAAGAGATTCGTCGCCATTTATTTGACCAGTATAAACACCTGAAACTGTTCCATCTGCTTTTAATTTTTTAAACAATGGTATTTCTGCGCTATTGTCATTGATATCTGTCCAATCACTGCCATCAGCAAATTTAGCATTTTCACTTAACTCATACATTTCTTTAAATGCAATGTTGTTTTTCTTGTAAAGTCTTGCACTAGAATCAAACGTTCCGTTTACAGTGTCACTCCAAGTAGAAGCTAGTTCATTCTCATTTAATACAGAATCAAATGTTTTTCCGTTAATAGAAGAAGATCCTAAGATTGTTTTGAATGCGATATGATCAGGGCTTCCATTTACATACATATGAAGAGCTGTTTCATCAACATTAATTGAAGTATAAGCGTCTGGAAGAGTTATCCAGTTTCCTGTTGAATCTAAGTATTTATCTGTTTTTGTCGGTTTATTTTGACTTGCAGAACTTGTCCAACCTGGTGTTCTTGAATCACCATTCACATAAGGTGCTTGATAAACTAAATTGTCGCTAAATCTTTTACCACTTCTGTTTTCAGTTAGAGCACTTTTACCGTCACCGTCACTATCATTTTCTAGATAAATATTGTATGAATAATGCATAAATTCATAACTTTGAGATGATTCATTTACTTTTGCTTCCAATTCATAGTGAGTGTCATCCATAAGTTCCCAACCAATAGCAACTGAATCAAGTAGAGAAACACCTGTTTGTTCTTCTATCTCTTGCATTTTATCATCAGGGTTTACACCAGCCTCTGCCATGATTTCTTCATATGTCGCTTCTGGATTTTCAACTATTTCATCTGATACTGCTGGAACAGAATCATAAACACCTTCAACTACTTCTATTGGATCATATTCAACGTCTGAATATGTTGCTGACGACCTAGCAGCCATTATTGAAACAGAACTGTCGTAAGCTGCTGTTGTAAATTCCTCAAACATTCCTATCAATGTGTTTGATAGCTTAACTACTTTTTCTTTGTTATCTATATCTTCTGCAATGAAGTCTTTATTTATTTCAAACTCCATACCTGTTGATATGTGAACTGCTTTTTCTGCTTCTTCTACTGAATTTGCACCCATTCTTAATTCATAATCAACCAATGTTGTTAATGTTGAAATATATTCATAATCAAATGGAGCCATTAGTGTAAATACGATTGAATCATTTTCTAGCACTTCTGCGACTAATGAAGGACCAAACACTGTTGTTTTGTTGTAATCAGGTAAAACATAAAAACCATTTTCATCTGTTAAATCATTTGGTTCTACTAATTGATCTATACCGTCAGAACCGTCCAAATCAGTTGGGTCATCATATGTTCCACATTTTCCGTCACCACTAATATCATAACAAACCCTTACTCCTGACATGTAACCATATTTGTCAGTTCCAGAAGTTATTCCTCTTGTTGCAAATTCTGTATCAGTAGAACCTAATATTCTTCCTTTATAACCAACTGGGGGTGTTACTATAGGTGGTTTGTTGTCTGTGTCTCCACCATTGTCACCACCTCCAGGGTTTCCACTATTATCTCCTCCACCATTGTTTTCGTTTTCTCCTTCAACCCCGCCACAAGCGGCTAAAGTTAATCCTATCAAGATTGATAATATTGATTTCTTAAACATTTCGTCTCCTTGAATTGTTTTAATTTAATTTACCTATATATTAAATAATAAAAGAAAAATAAGTCAATTTGGCTAAAATAAACAATTGTTTTTTTCCTTTTAAATAAACCTAATTTAAATATTAAAAGCTTTTCAACGATATAATAAAAAACATTTTAAAAAACAAAAAAAAGAGGCTTTCGCCTCTTCTTTATAATTGAATTGTTTTACCAATTGTTTTTATATTTTTAAAGTTGTCTTCTTGATTAATAAATCGATTACCCTCTATCCTTATCTCTTTCTCTGTAATTATCAAATTTTTAGAATAGAAATTGATAATATAAAAATGCGTTTCATTTTTTCCAAACTTTAAATCAACACCATCTTTCGTATCTTTAAAATTGAGTTCATATAAATCAACTGGAATTATAGAAACATTTAGTTCACTTAGACGATAACCTAAATCTTCTTCGTTTTCTGTTTTTCTTACGATTTCTTTTATTTTCAAATCAAGTTTAGAATTATCGACTTCTTCTGGGTTATTTTCTAAAAAATGACGTTTTGCTTTATCACACCTTTCTTTGTGAGAAATAAATCTTTTCATTATCCAATAAAAATCTTCTAACATTCGACCCGTCTCTGTCACTTCAAAAAATAATCTATTTTTAGCCAATACTTCTAACCTCCCCCTAATTTCAGGAATTGTTATAGCGTCTAAGTTGTCTAACACCAACTCTTTTGTTTTTAATTCCATTAAAACTTTAGTTGCATTGACTATCAAATCTCTCCAATTATAACTGGTAGATTCTGTTTTAGGTGGATCTTCCTTTGGAATTACGTTATTTTTCAAAAGAATCTCTTTGAATATATCCAAATCAAATTCTTGATTTATAAATACACTATCCACTTTTACATTTGTATAAAACTCACCACGTTTGGAAACTGACAGATCAAACTCTAAATCGTCTATATACAATTCATAATACTCTTGTCTTGTCGCCTCTGTTTGATACTTTGATATCGGATTCTTTGCCAACAATGCAGAGTTTTCAAAAGCAATTTGTTTGTAAGTCATATTTTGACGTAAAAACAACTCTATCTTTTGTTTTGTTTCATATGTGATATTTATATATTTTGTTTCCACTTGAGGGTTAAACATAATTGTTTCCTATTTCCATAATAGCTATAATTTTATCATTTCTCAGCATGTAATTCAACTGGTGTCGATTTTTCCAACAGATCGTCAATGATAAGGTCTTTAAAAAACATACTGTAATAAGGAATTTGAAAAAGAACCTTTTCATTTGTGATAATAAAATAATTCAGTTCAAATTTAATTAATAATGGTTTTTCTGATTCTTTAAATACAAAATTTGGCTCGATATCTGTAAATTTTAGCTCTAACCATTCTGCGTCTAATTTATAAACTCTATAATCTGAATATTTTGTTGGCACTTGTTTTTCATAACTTTGTAAAAAATTAGCAAACATTCCTTCATTACCATTACAGAATTTCATTTTTTTATGTTTTATCAATGCTTTTAAATGTCTTGATAATATATTGTCTTCATATTTTTTAGACTTTATTTTTAGATATTTTGTTAAATCTTTTTCTCTTTTATTTTTTTCGAGAGCATAGAAAATATCACTTGCTGTGAATGTATATTTTTCTAAAGTGCTTTTTCGCAATAAATTATTGTATTCAAAATCTTTTGAAATAAAAACAAATAACTCTTTTAATACTTCATCTTCTAGCTTTGTTAATCCACCACCACCAAGTTTTTTACAAGAAAAAAATGGATTATTTTTATAATGATCTTCATTATAGGAATAAACTAATTTAACTCCATTTATAAAACAATCTCTTTCTTTTGTATTATTATTTGTTTGTTTTTCTTTTTGAATTTCTCTTTCTTTACCAAACGTTATTTTATTTTTTAATACTTCTGACGTTGCATAACTCATCTCAAAAAGAGAAGCGTCAAAATCAGGCTTGTATGTAAATTTATTTGATTTTAAAGAATTCATTCTATTTTATTCCTATCTGTTTATGAAATCATAGCTTATTTCGTTACTTTCTTCGAAGCTGCTTTTACCATTATCTTTGAATTTTATTTCAAATTTAAACTCTTCATTATTTTGTTCCACTAAAACAAATGTTTTTCGACAAAAAACTCTATTAGTTTCTTTATATAGAAGTTATTGTTTTTTCACCTTTCAATTTCAATTCTGCCATTATTCTTCTCCATATTCTTCACATATTGAAGCAAGATATTCTCCGCTTATATTCGAAAGAGATAGATTGAAAAAACTATCTTTTATTTTGTTATCTTGTGTCATGTAAAGAAGATATTTATCATTGGCGACAAAGAACTTTGAATCCATTATTTCTTTTAATGTTTTTTCTTTGCTTGTATCTTTAAAGTTCAATTCTAGTATTTCAAATGCTTCTTTGTTTGGAATGAGATATTTACCTTCTTCTGTTAATTCAAAATAGGATTCGATCCCTATTTCTGACCAGTAATGTTCTTTACGGCTTTCATAAAGCTTCTTTGACATTGATCTTGTTGTTTTCTTAAATTGTTCTTTTCGGAATATTTCTGACAATTTATTAATGAAATGGTGAGTGAATGCTCCAAATGTTAGTCTGCTGCAAAGTTGATAAACACCTTCTTGTTTTTCTAACCATTGGTTAATTTTACCATCGTCATTCGTCATTTTCTGGATTGTATGAAAATCAACAGGAGCTTTATCAAGACCGTAAAAATAAAAAGAAAAACTGTCGTAAATTAATACGTCTCGACCATTGTATTCTATTAACTCTGCTTTGTAGTATAGTTTTTTACCCAAAAAACTAAATGAAAACAAAAATGACTTATCATTAAACCTTTTCTCTGTTTTTACGTCTTTACTTGTTAAAAACTCAACAGTTTCATAGATTGATCCCTTTTGCATTTGGCTTTTTAACATAGAAGATGTCATGAAGTTCAAAATATAATCTCTCTCTTTGATAGTATTCCAAGTATTATATCAAATAACT
The DNA here is from genome assembly GCA_002722455.1 of Chloroflexota bacterium. Classification (GTDB taxonomy): domain Bacteria; phylum Chloroflexota; class Dehalococcoidia; order Lucifugimonadales. The sequence goes on along the minus strand of PBMB01000022.1, from coordinate 179,946 downwards.
ATTTTTTTTAAAAGCTTTTTCTTGTTTGACTTACCCACTTTTTTCAATTATAATTCTATCTTCATTTTTGGAGTATCTATGGAACAAATTAATAAATTAGGTAGTGTTGTTTATTACACTAGAAAATTAGTCAATATTGATATAAATAGTATCCGTGAGATTCCTAGCCTATCCGATTTCAGAGAAGTTATCACCGAAAGTTTAACCCATCTTTACCGCTTTTATGGTGAAGAAGATTTTATTCACCTTATTGACGAGATCTATCAATATGAAGAAGAACAACACAATAAAAACAAAGAATTTTATAACTCATTAACACTTAAAGAAGACAAACATTATAGAGACGAATTAGAAGAAATTTTAAAAGTTCACAAATCTTTTTCTCGATTTGTAGAAGATGATCTTTATTCTGTCTGTTGTCAATATAATGCTATTGATTATCCAAATTATTCTTTAATGGATTATTTTATGCCTATTCTTGAAAAATTAAGAATAGAAGGTGATTTTCCAGCCGCTTTTGCCAATGATATTGATTTTAAACTTAAATCAAAAGAAGAAGACGCTGCTCAACAACTTAGAAATATTAAAGATCTTTCTTCATATTCTTGGTATCAAAAAAGGATAGAGGATTTCAAAAAATATGAATGGTTTTCAGATCACAAAAAGAAAAATCTTTATACATTTTTGGATAATATAAAAAATCCTAAACCAAAAGAAGAATGTGATATTTATGCTTTATTTAATCAATCAAGAGATTCGAAAGAAACAAAAGAAGAAGAGGCAGAAGATATTCAAGCAAATATTTTTAAAGATAGACAATCTAATTTATTAAAACTTTTGAAACAATACTCTATTTCAAAAGAAGAACGATTTTCTTTGTTAAATTACTATGGATTAAATTCGATTTTAAATGCAAAAATACCTTGTTATAAGAATCGAGAATCCGAAATAAAAATTATCACTGAGGACATCTCAGAACATATTAGCAATGAGAATCTTTTGCAAATAATGAAATTCTTTCCCGAACTTGGACTCTCAGCAGAAGCGACTGATAAAGCACCTTATTATAAAAGGTCAGGAAAACCACGACAGTATTACAATAGACAGGGTGTTTTAATTACAGACAAATCTGAATTTGGAGATATTATATTCAAAGACATTACTCTTGTTGTTTCTCCAAAAGTTAAATGGATGGACGAACATAAAGACGCTTTTGAAGAATTATTAACACACTTCAACCTGATAGATAGGTTATCATACGATTCAGGTTTACCTATTATCAAACTATGATTAAAAAGTCGCTTCCTTGGCGACTTTTTTTATGTTATAATTAATTCCTATTAAAGATTAAAAGGTTTTATTTATGAAAATATTTGATGAAGTAGTTTTTACCGATGATGTTCATGGTTTTAAAAAGGGTGAAGTTGTTATTTATGCAAAAGATACACTTTCTTCTGGCTATGTTATGGCTATTGTTATTCACAAAGACAAAAATTACGAACGATTTTTAAAAGAAGAAAATGCTTCTAATTTGGAAGAATATCTTAATAGTCTTCGCAAGAATCTTCTTTTTATGAATGAAGATGGTTGGCATCAACGTTTTAATTACTCTATTGTTTACAAAGACACTTTGATTTCAAAGAAAGAACTTATGAGTCAAATTGCAAAATCAAAAGAAACGATTAAAGAAGAAAATGAAAAAATTCTTCAGAATGAAGAGTTGTTAAAATCATTTACATTCAATGACGTAAAAAAGCAATACGTTTATCGCACAGTCGAAATGCGCAAATACAAAACCTCTTAATCATTTTGGTAGCAATGACCTCCTTTTGTAGCATATACAGCAAGGGTTTGTATGCTAAATTGTCTATGGCAACAAGGAGATAACTATGTTTAATTATGTTAAAACATTTAAAGGGTACTTTGAAATTAGTTGTGCATTAATTGAAAGTAATGGCTTCTACCATAATCCAAATTTTTTCAACAATAACGAAATAAAATAACAATATAAGCCACTTTTTAGTGGCTTTTTTCTATTTTCTTGATATAATTTCTCTAATTTAAAAAGAGATTTTAACAATGAGACAAAAATATTTAGATTACCTTACTATTCCTGTTCCACATGACGATGGAAATATTCGACCAAGACTTCGTGGTAGTGAACGTTGGAAGTCTATTGAAGACAATTCAATCAATGATTCCTTTATTGATATTCTTGAAGCCATTAATAGTGGTAGAAAAGTTTGGATATGGAGTGATCATCATTTCTATCATAAGAATGTAATTAAATACTCTAACCGACCTTACAAAGACGTAGAAGATATGAATCAGCAACTTATTGACACCTATAATGAAATTGTTGGTGAAGATGATATTTGTATCTTTGCAGGGGACGTAACTTTCAAATCTACAACACTGTTCCGAGAAGAAATCCTACCTAAACTAAAGAAAGGTTATAAAATTTTAGTTATTGGCAATCATGATTTCGATAAGAAAAAAGTTAGAAATCTTGGTTTTGACGAAAACTTGCTTGTGTTAGAATTTGATTACAAAGGTCAAAAAATTGTGATTTCTCATATTCCATTTTGTGCTGACGGCATTGATTTTATTAATGTTCACGGACACATTCATCAGTATGAACCAGAATTTGAGCATCAAATTAACATCTCTGTTGAAGCCACTAACTATAAACCTGTTTGTTTAAAAGAATTGCTTGATAAATTCATTGAAAGTAAAAAATAATTATGATATTATTTGTATAAAATAAAATAGGACATATTAAATTATGATTACTGAAAAAATTAAAGACATTCAAAAAGACGCTACCGTTTTATTAAAACTACAAGATAAAAAGAAACGACTTCAAGGTGAAGATGTTGCTCGAACAATGATGAACGGTGTATTTATTGGTTTTCGAGACGTCTCTGATATTCTTTCTGAATTAAATGCTTATACTACTGATCCAGAAGAACAAAAGAAAATTGAGGAAATGTCTAAATGTTTCCTTGAAAAACATCGAGAAGAACAACGAATGATTGGCAATAAAGAACAATCATTAGAAAAGATTAATCAGGAAATTGAGGTTATTGTTTCTGACATTAACCAGACTGTTTCTGGGTTTTCAAAAGAACAGAAAGACAAACTATCTTATTACAGCCTTCTTTACAAACAATTTTCTAAATTGTCTATTAAAGAAGATGAGTTTATGCATATGTTGTATGATCTTGGTGTTCTTTATAAATCAGACAATAAGAGAGTTATGTTTTTAACATTAGATAAAGACGGGAACGAAACTCTAGAACGTGTCTTATCTGCTGTAAAAGATAAAAGTCTAGAGGATCATGAAGTAATCAAGGGTTGTGTTCAGAAAAATTTAATTGATTTTTATTCTAGCAAAGCCTTGTCTTTACTTTCTCTTATTTAAATTTGATTTTTAATGAAAAACCTCCTTCCACGGAGGTTTTTTTATTTGTGTTTTTATGTGTTGTTTGGTATAATTGCTTAAACTTAAATAAATAATCAAAGGTAGAAAAATGCTTAAAGTATTTAATAATGAAATCGCAATTGATAAAGATGATACTCTTAATTATCTTACCTATGCACTCTGTCAACAAGCTGGTCTTGATAATGTCCCTAGTCTTGACGAAATTAAAGATAATAAAGCAAGCCCTGCCTTTTATGAAGCACGTAAAGCATTCTTTTCTGATCCTAGTGTTTTTTCAAGTGCGCCTTATGGTGGTGCTCGAACTATCGTTGATAAAGCAAAAGATAATGGTTTTAAACCAAAGATTTGCACAAAGACCATGACTACTCACCCACGAGCTGATGAAATCACTGCTCACAAAATGAAATTTTGGCAAGAACATTTTTCTGATATTGAAATGCAAATTGTTACTGGTGTTAAAAGCACTGACGCTATTGCTTTGATCGATGATTCTGCAAAGAATTGCCTCGACTTCAATAGTCGTAATTTCCGTAATTTCCTTATTTGGAGTCATCGTTATGACGAAACTACTTATAACGCTGTCTTAGATTCTTTCTATGCACTTAATAAAAAGCTATATGAGAATCAAACGGTTGAAATGTTCAACAAGAAAGGCGCATTGTATATTGATTTTAAAGGCACTCATTTTGAACTAGAAATGATTGTTCCTTCTCAGCGTCAGAAAGAAGAATATAAGCTTTTTAGCACTCAATTTAATTCTTCTAACAAATTGGTCGATATTTATTATAAAGGTAATCTAGATAAAAACATTGATTTACTTGAAATGGTAAAATCTTCTTGTCTTAAATATCGTGTAGACTATGATTTTTATCTTGTTTTGACATATAATCTTGCCAACGCACTAAAAATCTAGTATTATTAATGAATTAAAGTTCTTTTTGGAAGAATATCAGTTTTTTATTTTTTAAAGGTGTCTTATGTTGTTGAAAAAATCATTTCTACCATTATTTTTAATTGGCTTTATTACAGGCTGTCAAACGACAAGTTTTATTAAGCCTTATGATTCTCCTTTTGATAATGTTGATTCATTTGTGGATACTCAGATTATTGCAAAGGAAAAAGGTTCAAAAGAATACACTCGTGGTTTTGAATATGGTTTATTTGATTTAAATGACGATGGTAGAGAAGAATTAATGGTTATGATGAAAGGCTCTTGGTTTTGTGGCACAGGGGGCTGCTCTACTTACCTATTCAACTCAGATGGAACTTTAATTTCTAAAACAAGCGTAACAAATAAACCAATACTTGTTTCAAACAATATTACTAATGGTTATCATGATCTTATTGTTTGGAGCAACAATGAATTTCAACTATTAAATTTTGATGGTAATAGTTACCCTTACAACCCTTCTGCGGCTAACGCATATCAGAAACTTGACCCTTCTGAGAATGATTTATACCAAGAACGAATCAATAAGGCTATTGAAAAAGTTAAAAATACTGAATTATTTTTACAAGACGGCAATACATTAAGATACCATACAGGTGAAAAGATTTTTGATGAAGCTTATATTCATAAAATGACATTTGAGCATTATGGAGATCCAATGACTATCTATATTGCAAAATATAATGATTTAACTGACACTTTAACTATTTCTAATAAACCTAAATAGCGTTTTTAGGTTTATTTTTCATTATTCAATAAATCAATGCAAGATATAATTGAAAGCCATTCGGAATAAAGCTTTATTTTTTCTTCTCTCGAAAGGTTTTTTTTATTTCTTATATTATTCATTTGAATATTCGCATCTTGTTTTATTTTTTTTATTAATTCTTTTTTATTATTCTTTTTAAAGTCTTTTATCCAAGATTTTTTTAAATATTTTATTTCTTTTTTACTATATCCTAAATCTTCAATATCGTGAAGAATATGATAAATAGAATCTAAGAATATTATTACTTTAAAATTATCATAAGAATCTTTAAAACCTGTCAAATGTATAAAATAATTTAATAAATATCCTTTTTTTATTTTTTTATTTGTTTCGAAACAATATATCATTTTTCTTTTCAAAAAGAACAATGATATTTCTTCCTTTAATTTGTTAGACATTGAAGGTAAAATAAAAAATGATAAAAAAGCGAATGAAAATCCTAAATATGTAGGTATTATAGAATTTATATAACTTGATATTTCATAATTTGTTATATTATTTACATTTATATAGTTTGTCCAGTAAAACAGAAAATACATAGCAACTATTTTATACTTATTATCAATAAAAAAGATATAACTACCAATGTAAATTAAAGTAAAAATCAATGTAAAAAAAACTAATGGTGAATCTATTTGCGGCATTAAAAAATATTGAACAAAAAAACCTAATACAATAGCTATTAATATTGAAGAAAATAAACTTACTATTAAATATTTAGATATCTTATCAATTCCTTTACTTGGTAATATAGCAAAAATAATAGAAGCATTTAACAATGCTGTATATCCATAATCCCACCCTGTGCTTTTTATAAATAAATTTAAAATGAATAAAAAAGTAAATGATCTTATAAAAATAATTGAAGAGTTTAATATGTTTATTTTTGATATTGGTTTAAATTGTTTTATTGTTTTGTTTTTTATTTCTTTACTCTGATTATCAACATTTACTTCATTATATGCTTCTAGTATTTCTATTATTTTATAATTTAATATTGAATCGAGATCTTCTCCTTTAATTTTTTCCTTAAAATATAAAGTGTTTATTTTTCCTTTTTCTATATTTATTAATTGTTTCATTATTTCTTTATAAAACTTATTACTATCTATATTATTACTAGAACAAAACCTTTGAAATTTTAATATTAGATAAATAAGATTAATCAATTTATTTAAAGACTCTTTTTCTTTTATTTTGTTTTTATAATAAGGATCGAGTGAAATTATTTTTTTTAAATTTATATATTCTTTTAAGAATTTAGAATAAGATATCAAGAATTTACTTGTTTTTAAGCTATCATTAGAAACGATTGTTTTGATTATTAATTTTTTTATTTCTTTTTTCTTTTGAGTGTATAAACTTTGAAATGTTTGATTTGTTGAAGGAGGGGGAAGTAAGGAATTGAATATTTCGCTACAAATAATAGATATAAAAATAGATCCCATTCTTGATTCGGTCATATTAAATAAATTTATTTCTGTTAAGTTATTTAATGTCGGGTATGCTATTATTGATACTGCGATTCCTATTGTTGAAAACATATAAGAAAGATATGTTTCATGTAAATTAGACATAAATGCTGATAATGAAACTATCAAAACAATCACTATTACAAAATTATTTGCATCATTTAAAAAATAAGGTGAAATAAAAATGATTATTATTCCACCTAAAATCGTTCCTACCATACGTGATAAAAATTTACCAATAAAATCACCAGTAGAAGTCATTAGAGATATTATAGTTGCTGACATTATTGCCGTACTTGGACTAAAACCAAATCTCATTGCTATTATACCTGAAAATAGAGTTGATAAACTTATTCTTAAAGCAGAATAAACGATATCTTTCTGAAACCAGAATTTTAAATTATCAAAATCTTTTATATTTTCCATTAATCTATAACTTCTATTGTTGCTGTTGTTCCTGAAATTAATATTGCGTCTTTATTAATTTCAATAATTTTTATTCTTACTGGTATTCTTTGTGACAACCTGATCCAAGGCACTGTTTGATTTACTTTTGGAATTAGACCTGAATTATTAGAGCTATCATCTTGAACTGCTCTCCCTATGCTTTCTATTTCACCAAAAAAAGGACTTATTCCTGAAATTGGAGTTATTTTAACTTTTTTATTTATTTTTATTTTTGGCATTTTTATTTCTTCAAAATATGCGACAACATAAAATGAATTTTTTTCTAATAATGCCACTAAACTTTCATTTACTGTTATATAATTACCTACTCTTTGATTTAAATTTGTTATATAACCATCTTTTGGTGAATATATTTTTGTTCTTGATAAATTATCTTTTGCTTCTTTTAAAATTGCTTTATTTGAATTTAATTTAAATAAATCTTTTTCTACTTTCAACTTATTTTCTGTTATTTGTTCTTCTGATATTAAATCTTTTGGTAGTTGTATATCTCTGTTGTATATATTTTTAGATATTAGTAATTGTGACTCCGATTCTTTAACGTCATTTAAAGCTTTGTCATATGCATTCTTATAATTTTTTTGATCTATTTTAAATAATAAATCACCTTTTTTTACAAATTGATTGTCTTTTACACTTATTTCTACTATCTTGCCTGAAACTTCCGAAGATATTTTTATTATTTCTGATTTTATTTTTCCATCACGAGTCCAAGGTGACTGCATATAACTTTGCCAAGCATAACTACTAGAAAAAATAGATAAAGATATAGCTAATAATAGTATAAAAACATTAATTATTCTTTTCATTTAATAAAACCTTCAGCCATAAATAAATAAGATAGCGATATTGTTGAAACTAATAAACATATATCCGTAAAATAAGGATGTATATAACCTCCTTCATAGAGCTTCCTATTATAAAATTGTCTCAACAATAACCAAATAAATAACCCAATCAAAAAAAATCTTACAAACGGAGATAAATAATATCCACTAAATAAAATTAATTCCACCATAAAAAACCTTTAAAGTAATTTAACAAGGATAAGTCTAATTAAATTAATCTTTCATTTATTTCATTGATATTAGGTTTATTTAAATCAATGACTTTTATTTCTTTTATAAAAAAGACAGCTATTCAAAGCTGCCTTTTTATTATTTTCAAAAATTTATTTATTTGATCTTTTGTATTTATTAGTTTTTTTAACTTTTGTTTCTTCTTTTTGATCTTCAATCTCTTTTGAAAGACTTTCGACTAAAGCCTCTTCTTGATCTTGAATTGGTTCCTCCTTCAATGATTTTTTTTCATTATCAGGCTGTTCAAAAGCTGGCTGACTTTCAGTATTATCGAATTTTGGCTGATCTTCGACTGGGGATTCTTTTAAATCGTGACCGATTGTATTTCTGTTATTTTTTAAACCGTCTATCATATCTTTAATGTTCTCTGGAACATCTTTACTATATGTTAAATCATCTAAATCTAAAACGCCCACCCTGACTGCTTTTTCAAGACCCCTTTGTAAAGCATTTACGTTGTCTTCGTCAGAATTCCAATTACTTATATTATGGTTTTTAGGATCTAACTTTGAAAAAACTAAAACAATATCATCTGGACTTGGTTTTTGATTCATTCTTACACTTGTTGCTTCTTTGTTCCATATATTTTCACCACTTGTGATTTTAAAAGCATAAGCTAATTGTGTATTACCTTCTTTATCTTCATATTTTCTAAAATATTTGTTTTTGTCTTTTTTTACATATTTCTTTTCTAATTTACTTAACAATTCTGTCAGAAAATCGTCATATGTTCTTTCTTTTTTATTTTCTAAATCTTCTTCTAGTTCTTGCTCTGGTGATTCAGGATTTAGTTTCTTTTTGTAATCTTCTTTGTTATTTACATCAAGTATATCTACTGAATATCCATTTTCTGGAACAGGACCAAATGGTTTACCTAACAGCATTACATCAGAACCGTAAGATACTTTTGCACCTTTTTCTTTACTTAAACTTATTGGATCTATTTGCATTACACTATTATCTTCATTCATTTGAAACTTTCTTTCGTGCTCAACATCTTGAAGTTCAAATTTTAAATAATTTTGTTCAAAGTCTTGATATCTCTCAAGACCTTTTTGAAAGTTTTCAAAATGCTTTTCACTTTTGAATACCATTTCATGAAGATCGCTTTCTTTATCTAATAATACTTCTGGTCTAACACCGTCTTGTTTTGAAAATACTTCTAGTATTGTAGGTGTACTAGCATTTTCAATGTTTTTTAGTTCATTAGTAAGATTTTCTTTTACCTCTGGATTGCTATCAAATACTTCTAATGTCATTTTTGACAATGAATCATTGAACTCTTCTCTATTCATTTATAAACTCCTTTTTCTATAATTCTATTATATCATATTTTAAAAAAAATCAAAAAATAAAACCTCACTGTCTAGTGAGGTTTTTGTTTTACATATTTTTAATATCTCTTTCAAGTTTTTCTTTAATCATTTCTGACATTTTACTATGACTTGCAATCAACATCCAACCAAAGATAAATATATAAAGTAATAATAATGCTGAGTTTAATATTATACTTTGGAAGCTTGTGAATGTTTCATCCATTTGTCCCAACACTTCTCTTATAAAGAACGATATTTTCATATCATAAAATGCCAAGATAACATAAGGAACTATTGCATAAACTACAAGTATACCTATATCTACTATAAATTCTTTAAATATGTTCATTACACCAACTTCGCCTTGTTTATAAGCATATATAACGGAAGTTAATGGCATTATTATTATCTCTATTATTATTTCAAATAATTTTTCTAAGAATCTATATACAAAGAATATTATTGGCATAAAGACAACTGTAAATAAAGTCATACCGAAAAACATCATTTTTGAAGCTGTTGAATCAATTATTGCTGGTAAGCTACCTTGCAATGATTTTGATATCAAGCTTGTAGCAACCAATGCTTCTGAAGTGTAACCTAAACTATATGGATTACCTTTAAATGTTGCGTCAGAGCTTGATTGATAAAACAATCCACCTATTAAAGCATATCTTGCCAGTTTACTTTTAATTGTTTCAACGATTGGATCTTTTGTTTTTTCTTGACTTATCCCACCTTCTCTTTTTGTAGAAAAAGGTCTTGATAAAGCATTGTAGATTTTTATCTTTAATCCAGTAGACCAGATTGACTTAGATATGTCTAACAATTCCAATGTTGCTGAACGACAACGGAAATTATCTGTAACTACCTCTGGGTTATCTAGACAAGTATTAAATCTTTGCAAAGTGTTAGATATTGTTATTCCTGTACTCATTTTAACAACTTCATCTACATCTTTTGGAATAACATTAACAAAGTCAAAATAACCAGAACCTGCTTCATTAATGATAGTGTTGTAACTATTTGGAATCCCTGGCATATTCACAGAAAAAGCTAATGTTCCATTTAATCCGTCTATTGCACCCATTGATCCATATATTTCTTCGCCTAAATTAGACACTTCATTGATTATATCATCTTTTGTAAACGTTCTTGTTTCTATTGCTGCTATTGAGTATCCTTTAAATGTATTTCTAAAAAGATCATTTAATGCTCTTGCTGGTCTTGTTAAGAAACCTATTTTTATCTTTGAAGTTTCATAACGACCTATTGCAAAAGACACCGCTTCTGAACAACTAAAAAATCCTTCTTTACAAATAGCACTAACTTCAGATATCATTTCTTCTGCTGTTAATCTATGCATTACTTCATTTTGACCAAAAATCATTACATAACCAGTTCTTAAATATGGATTTGTTTCTGAATATGCTTTCTTATAATCATATTTATTATTGCTATAATGTTTTGTCAAAAATTCTTCCGATTTACAAGCTGTTAATATTTCTAAATAATTATTATATGTTGCAATATTCATTCTGTTTGTTGCTGGTGTTTCTATTGTCGAACAATATTCTCTATAATCTTTATCATAATACACCTCATTGTTAAAATAATCTACTATTGTTGTATTGCTGATAGTATCGCCTTGTGTTCCTATCTCAACTTGCTCTGTAAACCTTTTTGCAATTACTGCTGTATTTATTAAAGTTTGGAAATAATCTTTTGCCATTTCTAATTCTTTTGCCTCCAAATCAACACCAAAATAAGCTTCTGCTTTTTTATTTTTTGTTTGATCTATTGGCATTTCAAAAATATAACTACCATTACCCAAATCAAATCTTGCTTTATAAGATTCGTCTACCTTAAATACATTTATATTTTTTGTTTCTTCAATGAAATCATTTGACAAATAACCTTCTAAAAAAATTCTTAAATCATCTTTTATTGCCAAAGGATGACCTAATTCTATTTCAGGTATCATGTAAGCCACCGTAAAATCTTTTTCAGAAGCTACTTCTAATTTTAATAACTTTTCACCCAAAAATGAATACATTGCATATTGAACAGGTGTTATTTTTACATTACCATCTTCTCCTGCGTCATATTCGATTAAAGCTGCAGGGGATAAAGTGATAGTCACTACTAACAAAACAGAAGCTGAAATTATTTTTTGAACCGCTTCTGGTGATTCTGAATCTGTTGTGTAATAAACTAAAACAACTATTAATTTATAACTTAAAAGCAAAACAGCTAATGGTAACATTATATTTATTATTGATACCATTAAAACACCTATTGCTGTTGAAGTTACTGGGTTCATAACACTTTCAACTGGAAGGTCTGTCGGATTTGCGAAAGGGAACAATTTATAAAAAACTGTTGCCAATTTATAGTTATCAAGAGAAACGACGCCCTCAATAATTAATCCATTTGCAACACTAAATGTTAAACCATACAATGAAAAAACTATAAGAAGAATCTGCTTCCAATTCAATTTATTTTTTTCTTTTACTTCCGTGTTTTCTTTATTTTTTCTAAATTTCTTAAACATTTTCATTCCTTTTAGGGCGAGTATTACTCACCCTGCTTGTCTTCCTGTTGTCTTCTGTTTCGTCTTTCAGCGTCTCTATTTCTATCTTCTACTTTTTTGTGAATTCTAGATAATAAACTTGACCTGTCATTCCCTTTCAATGTCTTCATAAACATTCTTCTATATCTATTCTTAGACCAACCTTCTTTTAACAATGTTGCATTCTTAATGTGTTCCACTGCTTGTTGAGATGACTCTATTTCTTTTGATATAATTTCACCTGATTCTGAAATCAATCTTGAAAGTGTTGTTGTCATTATTTTTAATACTTTTAAATAAATCCAAAACACAATAGCTATCATAAACAATAACATTATTGAATCTACAAAATAAGAAACAACTCTATCCATTGTTGGGAACATTGTTCCTAGTATTGTACTTACGCTACCTTCTGACGCCTCTTTAGGCAAAATCCAATCTGAAATTAACGGAAATATTTCTAATAAAACAACATAAATATATGTTCCTAAAAATACTGCAACCACACTATTTATAATCGTTATAAATGGTGTTATTAATATACCAAACATTTTAACAACTGTATCTACGTGCATTTTTATGTTCAAGTTTCCGTGGAATGAGTTAATACCCATTGCTACAAGAACCAATGGCATTATTTGAACTAAGAATATAGCCATAACTACTGTATATACATTTACAAAATGTGGTATTTCTAACAATAACTCCATAAATGCTGATACTGTCAATAACGCCATACCTGTCGTTATAAAAATGTCAGACATTATATCTGCTATTAATGATAAACCTTTAAATAAACCAGCAGATTTTGCTCTTTTCGGTTTTAAAGTTTCTTTACCTATTGTGTTCTTATATCTAGAATCATTTTTTCCTAAATAATATCTTTTCACTTTTTTTCTGTATTTATCTTCTTGTAATTCGCTTAAATTCGTCATTACAACGCTTGGTATTTTAAGAAGTAAACCAGTTGAGATCATTTGAGCTGATTGTAATTTTGTTGCTGTCATTATGTTTACCCACATATCAACACCATTGTAATTAACTAAGCTTTTTTCACAATCTTCTCTTGTATTACCATTACAAGTCATTAATTCAGCATTTTGAGCTACATATGAAACACCTGACATGTAGTTATTCATTATAACATCCATACCGTCTTCTGTTTCTAAGTCTCCAACGTTATATTTATTTTCCAACATTTGAGACGTTGCATTATTTTTAAAACCAGTAAAATCCTCTTTTATCTCAGGCAAATGTGAAGAAACTTTTTGAACTGTATATAAAGAAGTGTTAGCTGCAGTAGAATCTTCTTCTGATCTATTTGTAAAATTATTTTGCAATGATTCTTCTATATCAACTTCAACAATATTAAGTATTTCTTTATATAGTGGAATATAAGCATTTGTTTTAGTGTTCAATTCTTTCAAGAATTTTGAAAATGAAATCATTCCTTCATTTATATACTTTATAAGTCTTTTGTTTGGCTTATATAGATCGTTTATTTCTTTTTCAAAAAATTTTGAAAGGTTGTTTAAATCTTCTGCCAATAAAGAAACTTGTCCTTCATAATAACTTATCGCACTCAATTTATTAGCTTCTATTGCATCTTTAATTTTATCTCTCTCATTTTTTTCATGATATACATTTGAATTAGATACTGTTAAACCTGTTGTGTTCGGTGTTATACACTCTATATTTGTTAGTGTTTTTGTTGTTTCATATTCTTTCAAATCTTCTTGGCTTTTTTCTATAAGCAAACCATTCTCTACACAAACAGAAGAATTTACTATATTATAGAATCTGTCTGCACCAGATAAATGAGACGAAAGGCTTGAAGCATCAAATGTTTTATTTGTTGATAAGCTTGACGCTCCTACCAATAAACCTTTTTTATATTCATAAGAGTAAGCTACTAACAATTGCAATAGTTTATCTTTATCTGATTCACTTGGGTATTCTGCTTCAAAAGCTGCTCTTATACTTTCCCAACCACCTTTTGGTGACTTTTCTGATATTGCCGTCTTAACTTTTTCTGCAAAATTATATTTAACCATTAGATTGGATAGTTCTTCACTGTAATCTTTTTTCGCAAAAACTATTGAACCACAATCTTGGAACTTAATTTGTCTAACAGAAGTTATACCACTTTGGTTTGTAAAAAAGTCAACACTGATTGATTCTCCGCTTAAGCTTCTTTGACCAGAAGATAAAACTTGATTTTTTTTGAAATAATAATCTGCTATTTCTTTTTGGCTGTTGAATGCTTCGTCATTCATTTCTAGATTTAAATCTTGAATTGCATTTTTTTGATTATTACTTAGACATACATTCATTAAATATAAATTTCTCAAGAAACCACGTGACTCATTATCACCAGACCTTGATAATACTGCTTTATTAAAATCTATTTCTTTTATCAATGCAACTTCTACGACTCTAGTTGCTGTGTCAGCAGTATACACCAATGCTCTTGAAATCTTTTTTTGTAATTGATTGTCAGAAATAAAGAACACTAAGACTAATGCTATTGTTATCATCGGTATAAAATATATTTTTAATTCTTGTAAAGGTTGTTTAAAGTTTGCTGTTAATCCTTTTAATACAAATAATAATAATACAACTGCTATAGCACCTGTTAGAACTCTACTATCTAAGATTGTTTCATAAATATCAGAAACAGCTTCTTGAATCATTAAATCATTTTCATTATGAATTTCTTGCCTTGCATTTTTTTCTTTTGCTTCTAATTCGTTAATAAATTCATTCTCTGTAAACCAATCCTTTTTTGTTGGATCAGAAGTGTAATCCATGACATTTAATTCATGAATCATTTTATTTTGTGATAAACATGTGTTTTTTGACGGACTTTGTATCTGTAATTCTAATTGATCTACATCACTTATACACCCCTCATTAGTAGGCTCTTGTAAGCATCCCTGCAGTAAAAATACTGACGCTACTAAAAGTATTTTTTTTAACATTCCATTTTCTCTTATTTATAAATATCGTATAATTAAATCTTACCATTAAAATAATGTTTTTCAATATAACAAAAAAAAACAAATCAACTTTAAATCAAATAAAGTTAAGTTTGTTATAATTTTATTTATTTCATTATTAAAAAAAGCCAATTGCTAATTGGCTTTATCTTTTTATTTTTATTTTTTTAATCTTAATGATTGTTTAAAAATTCTTCTTTTTTCTCTTGATATACCTTTAAAGAAATCAAGGCTTGTATTCTTGATTTTGATTCCTGAAAGATTCTTTTAGAAGTCATTATTTTATTATCAATCATTTTAGACATCGCAGTCTGTGAAATTAGATTGTAATCATTTAATTTGTATTTATTTGTTAAATCATTTAAATCAACTAAATCATTTTCTTTTGAAATAGATAAATCCATTTTTTTCAACAACGCATTGATATCAGAAATTACTTCTTCTTCTAAATCCATAATATCTGCTGCTTCCAGTCTTTTTGATTTTGACACTCTGTTTTCTTTTTTAGTATTTGCTTTTCTTGCATTTTTAATATATTGACCTGCTTTATCATTTTTCATTAGTTCTTGAATAAGAAACAATGCTAATTCTCTTTGAATAACTCTTTTAGCAACACCATTATCTTCTTTTCTTCTTACTATTCGTGTGACACCTGATTTATTTAATGGCATTTTTAGATCAATTAATGGTGTTTCACTAACAAAAACATAATTTTCTGTTCTTCCATTGAATAGTTTAGATAGATTTTTTATATCTTCTGATAAGCCTTCTGTTAGTTCTTTTTGTTTTAAATTTCTTGTTTCTTTTGAGATAAAGATAATATTGTCTCTTAATATTCTTCTATTTTTCATTTCTTTTTTGTATGCAGATAAAACATCGCTGTTTTCCAATGATTCATGTATTAGCATTGCAAATTCTTCAGATATTATTGTTTGATCTTCTTCTGAGTATACACAACCTATTTCTGTCAACATATTTACGATTTCAAATAAACCAGCGTCTTCTACTGTTACATAAGATTCTTCCTCTTGAACAAATGAAGAATGTAATGCTTTTATTTTGTTGAATAAATTTTTCTCTGCTTTTTCTAGATTTTTATTGAATGTTGTTAAGTTCATTGTGTATACCCCGAAATTAAAAAATTAAAAATATAAATAAAAATGCCAAATGGCTAAAAAAATGATTGCTTTAAATCACACCCTTTGATACAATCAAATCAAAGGGTGAGCAATGTTATTCGTTTCTTAGGTATGCTTTCAAAATAATTTCAGCAGTTACTGCCATAATTGTTATTAGAAAGAAAATGCCAACGGCAACCCAACCATGAGCAATTAAGTATATTGCTATAAGATGACCAACGCCAAACGGCCAGCCAACGATGCATAAATGTAGATAGTCTTTGATAAATTCGAACATGTGTAACCCCTTAAATTGTAAATAAACCCGTAAAATTAAAAATATAAAATAAAATGCCAAATGGCTAAAAAATGATTGCTTTAAATCACACCCTTTGATACAATCAATTCAAAGGGTGAGTAATGTTATTCGTTTCTTAGGTATGCTTTCAAAATAATTTCAGCAGTTACTGCCATAATTGTTATTAGAAAGAAAACACCAACGGCAACCCAACCATGAGCAATCAAGTATATTGCTATAAGATGACCAACACCAAAAGGCCAGCCGACGATACATAAATGTAGATAATCTTTGATAAATTCGAACATAAGAATGCCCCCTATAATTTTAAACCCATAAATAAAAATAAAATAATTCTAAAAAATAGAATAAAAATGCCAAATGGCTAAATAATATAATACTCTTATATCATTCGTTTTGGCAAAAGTCAACATTTATTTTTTGTTTTTTAGGGTTTTTTTTGAAGTTTGTCACGTTTTTTTCTTTTTTTTATAAAAAAACTCCCATTCAGGGAGTTTTCTTGTCTTCTCTTTTTTTGTTTTTTTTAATTCATATAAGCAATTGTCGGTAGCAGAATAAAAGCTATAAAAGAATATAAAAACATTTTTCGTTCTGTATTTTTAGGTAAGTTAATTTTTTCTACTGTATTTGATTTTTCTTTCTTATATACAAGTAATTCTTTTCTCATTTGGAACAATAGAAAAGCTGAAATTATGAATAATATGGTATCTAACATTAGTTTTAACCTTGTTGTTTTTCGTCTTTCTTTTATATCAATTCTCATGATAAAAGTCAACTTAAAAATTTATTTTTAATTGTAAAAAAATCAACCGAAGTTGATTTTTTATTTTAAACACTCAAAAATCTTTTAGTAGCAACTTTTGCGTCAGCGACTTTACCTTCCGATAATTTTGACCTTACCAATGTCTCACGTTTAGACATCACATTTACTCTTTTTTCTATGTTTGAAGTTGCCAATGATATAAATTTATACATTAAGAATAAATTAAATAACATTATTGCTATCGGTATGGCAATGGCTCTCACTACTTCTATTGCATTTCTACCAAATGTGTTTTCAACATTAAAAACAGTTTCAAAATGTAATGATAAATCTATTGATAATGTCAATGCTACTTGTGAAAGCAATAAACCTGCTATTAAACCACCTATCTTACTTATATCCATAATTAAACGCATAAAATGTTCTACTATTATTTCTGGATCTTGTTTTGACATATACATTAACACCAAATTAATCATTAGCATAATCATAGTTATAATTATTGTCATTATTAATTCTGCCATTAATATTGCTACTATAATAAATATCCAATAAACAAAAATACCTAAGAACATTAAAAACCCACCTAATGCTTTCGCCACTGGAGGATTTCCATTTTTCTTATCACTATTTCCAAACAATACATCAAAGCTATAAACCACAGCACCTGAAAACATTAAATAATTACCCAAACTAAGAGTTTTATTGTATAAAGAGTGATCTAACATATATCCCTCTCTTGTGTTTGGATTATCAAAGCTTCCTATTAATAACAATGGATCTAATTTTAAACCTAACACTTTTGTTCCTGAATAGAATTCTGAGCTTTCTTTGGTATTTCTTATTTGATTACTCGCATTGCTATATAAATCATTTATTTCTTCTATTCTTGCATACTCCTGACCTTTATCTTCTAAAACTTCTCCTGTTGTGTAAGAAATATTTGGTGATTTTATAAACGCTATGTTTCCTAAAATAACATTTTGTTTGTCTTCAATTAAGTCTAAAGACTCGCTTGAATGTAGTAAATCAAATATAGAAGTCACTAGGTTTAATAAATTGTAATCTTTTGTTGTAACTTCACTTGATATATCAGAACCTAATGCGTTTGCAAATTCAACTTCAAAAGAATTAAAATAATTTAATAATTGTTTATTTGCTTCTTCTAACGTTGTTTCTGTGTCTAAAACAAATGATTCACCTTCTACTTTTCTACATAAACCTTCTGCTTTTTGTTCGCCAATTGCTTTAATTGAATCATTACATACTCCTGAAACATAAGCTTGAACAACAGAACGTGCTTCACTTGCCTTATTTGCTATCATTTCTCTTACTGTTGGAGCTTGTAAACCCGCAGCTACTTTTCCACAATCTATCTGTTTCTTCATTATTTCTTGTGAACATTTTTTTGTTAAGAAGTTTGATTCACTTCTGCCACCTTCTTCAAAGAAACCTCTGTAAGAGGATTTATTTGTATCTAAACAATTCAAGTAATCACTAGAAGCTAATTCATTTGTATTTGCATTAAAACTATATTTTGTTAAAGTTTCTTGCTCTTGCTCTAAAGCACATAGTTCTGCATTTAATAAACCAAACACAATATCATTTGTTTTTTCTTCAAAATTATCATTGTCTTTTGCAACTTCTTGATTTGCCATTTGTGTTTGAGTCATTAATAAAACCTGTGGCTGAACAATCATTAAATTATTATAAAAAACTTTTGTTAGTATTTCATATGTAAATAACTTAAATGCATTTGGGTTAAATATAATGCCTGATATTATTAAAAACCAAGCCATTTTAACCATGCCTTTTGATTTATTTCCTGCGTCCATACCTACTTTCAATTTAGCTATTATCAGTAAAATGCCACCCGCAAGTATAAATGGTAGAAAATATTTCATATTATCTTGAAATTCGAATGTCTCATCTACTAAACTTGTTGACACTTCTTTTATCAGATATTGTTCGACACTTTCATTTGCTTTAGATATATCTTGCTTACGCTTAATACATTCACTTACAGCAGAAACCATATCGTTAATTGTTTCGTTTGCTCCTAAATCTATATTACATTCTTCAAGAGACACTGAATCAACAGAATGAACCTCACTGCCAGAGCTTGCATATGTTAATGTTGAAAACATTAACATACTTAAACCTAATAAAATTATTTTTTTTCCTTTAAATTCCATTTTATTCAATCCTAACTCTTATTGACTTTCATTTTGTTTTGCTTTTGGTTCCTTTTCTGAATCTTTGTTCTCTTCAGAAGATTCTTGAGATTCTGGCTCATTTTGACCATTATCAGGGTTAGAACCTTTTTTCTTGGCTTTTCTCATGTCTATCGCTTTATTTATAGCATCTGCACCAAGAGCACCTGCTTTTCCTGAAACGCCATAAGCCATTTT
Organism: Chloroflexota bacterium; assembly: GCA_002722455.1. GTDB lineage: Bacteria > Chloroflexota > Dehalococcoidia > Lucifugimonadales. The sequence goes on along the minus strand of PBMB01000022.1, from coordinate 160,266 downwards.
GTTAAACCCTTTTACCTCACCGTGTAATTTTGCAGTAAACATTCCCGACAATATTCCTATTATTGCGTTTGATTCATTAAATAAAGAACCTTCTGTTTTAACATTAAATGATTGCATTATTTGATTTTCTACAACTTCACAAACTCTATATACTTTTAAGCCTGTAAATACAATTGCAGCATTCTTAATCAAACCAGAGAATAGCCAGAATATTATATTACCAGCAGACAGTCCCGTAAATAATGTATTCATTAAAGTATCAATTAAATAGCCAACAGAAGGACTTGTATATAGATACAACATAACTGTTAATGTAATAAACAATGATATTGTTTTAAAGAATATCCCTTTTAATGCAGACCATGTTCTTTCCATTTCTATAATACTTTTCTCGTCTTCAAAACCAGTCATTGCATACCTTACCATTCCATGTGCTAAATCTAAGAATATTAATATAGGAAGTAATAATACTGGTAATATAAAGTTTATAAATACGTGGAAATACAAGAACAACATTACTAGAATTGGCATTGATTCCATAAGCATCATAAAGAACCAAGATAAAGCCATTAATGACATCATGAATAACATCGCCCAACCGATTGTGGAATCAATTACTTTAATTGCACCACAACCTAATGTCTTCATTATAGTCACTCCTTTTACTCCTAACTTAAGAGCACTTTTCCCTGCACTATCACCGCCAACTGTGTTTGTCGCACCGTCAATTGCTTTATCTGATAATGAACAAAGTTTTGACATTCCTGACAAAAACATTTTTCCACCAAATAATGCCATAAAATTATTTTGAACACCTATTCTATTAACATGATTTAGCTCTGAAATAGAAGCCATACATTTACCTTCTATTATTACAGGACACTCATAAACAAAGGCTTCATTATATGATAACAGACTGGAATCTAAACCTAATTCGTCAAGAACGTCAGGTGATACTGTTTGGCTTTCACTTGGTTTTTTGCCGCCTTTTGGAGTACTTAATACTTGTGTAAAGTCATAAGACCTTAACATCCTAGAGTCATCTTCTTTATCTTTATAATCTTGATCTACATTTTCTTTTGTAAACTGACCATAGAAGAAGAATTTATTAGCCTCTGAATAATTTAACTCATCACTTTCTGCAAATGAAACTGAAAATGCACCTTTTACAGAAGCAAATATATTTCTCATTTTTTCTTTTTGATCTAAGAAAGAATATCTACTATCTATTGAAGTTTTTATATCAACATCCAATGAATTAAGGTAATCTAATCTTAATTGCTCATAAGCACTTGGGTCATTCATTGTTATATTAAATGCGGCTTCACTCAAAGAACGGAAATACAACTTCAATGCTCTTAATTTTTGTTGACCTTTTGTTTTTATCTCGTCTATTCTTTGTGGATCACCTAATGCTTGTATTGTTAAACCATTCCCTTCATAGTAGCCAGAGAAACAATGTATTGGGTGATCACCAGAAATACCTTTTGTTCCATCAGCTATAGAAGCATTTTTATTTAGTTTTGTTTTATCCATAGCATTCCAAGCTTTCGCATGTTCTACTCTAAATTCATAGTTATCACCGTCCTCTACTGCACATAGGTAATCAAATTCATTTACAATAATTTCGTCAAGGAACTCTTTCATGTAATCATAACCATATTTTGCTTCTGAAATTACAACCCTATCTTCGTCACTGAATCCAGCGATAACACCTCTTTTTAATTCTGCTAATTTTATAGCATTCAAGTGTGTTCTTTCAGATACGTCCATTGCATCAACACCTGCTTGATCAAATTGGAATAATGGTTTTAAAGTCTCTATCTTTCTATTTAAAAAATCATTGTATCCAGAGCTTTCTGATACTGGTTGATTTGCGCTATCTGCTGCAACTATTGCTGCATATAATAAATCCAGATCGCCTTTTATTTCCTTAGACAGTCCTAATGCTAATGTATTTGCTGCTTCTATTTCCTCATTTGCACGACCAACTGATTCAGAAAATAATGTTGTAACATCGTCCACAAATCCAGCTTCTGAAGTGATGCTTTTTTCAAAACGTCCTTGATGGAAATTTATGATAATGTCTTTTATTGAACTGTTTATTGTCATAAATGGTTTTTCATAACCATAGATATCAGGATCACAATCGTATTTTTTCGGTTGTCCTGTTCTCACGAAATTAATTGATTCAGGGATCGTTGCTGATGTTATTGGTGTTGAACTTAGACTGAAATTCCATTCATTTGTTGATTCAACTTCTACATGGTTTGCTTTTGTACAATGTCTAAAATATTCCAACCATTCTCCCACTGTCGGACTTCCTTCGTCCAAACCCATATCTATTTCAACGGACTGATTTGAACCATAACCTTGCTTTAATAGTGATAATGAAGTAATTCTTTCATTTATTGCATTCGCCATTACCGATTCAGACAACAATTCGTCTTGATCTTCAAACTCTTTACCAAATTGGTCTACATTTCCTATTGTTAAATATTCTAAACCCCTTTCTACTTCATTTGAATTCCAACCATATAAGTTTAAATTTGAAACTAAGTATGCGGCTGGCTTTAATGGATTTGACGCCACTTGCAATACTGTGAATACTGCACCTATTGTCAAACCTAATACCATAACTGATAATTTGCTTTTTTCTTGCTTTAATACGATTAATGATAATGTTGGTAATAAAAATATAGAGAACCATATAATGATATCTCTGATATTAGACATTATTTCTGGTATTTCCAAGTAATCTTCATAGTTATCTACGTTATACTCAACGTCGAACCCCAACTTTGTTAAAAATTCAGATTCTTCAAGCAATTGCTCTCTTGTTACTAAATATTGTGTTGCAGTCATAAACAACGGGTCGTGTTTTTTCAAAAAACCAGAACAGGATTTTTTATATTCCATTCCTTTTTCATACCCACCACCGATTCTTTCTACAAATCTTGCTGGCTCTAGACATGCCTCTTCTTCCGCAGAAAATGCAACACCTGACGTTAACAAGCCAGAACAAGCCGCCAATATTAAAATTCCTTTTCTTAATAGTCCCTTCATTTTTTTGATTTCTCTTCTTTTTTTGTAAACTTTATTACTCTGTACATTAAAGCATTTTATAGATTTTAGTCAATTTGATCATCAATATTAAAAATTGTTTTTTTTTAATTATCTTTTTTTTTGCTTTAAAAACATTAATTTTATTTATTAAAAGATTTTTATGTATTGAAAAATGGACAACTCGTAAGGAATTTATTTATTTTCTTTTTTTTGTTTTAAATTATTGAATAAAATATATAAAAATCCACTTGAAATTGAGCTTTTATTTTTTGTTAATTATCAATTATTTCCTGCTTCTTAATTTGAGTCAATTACCTAACTATAAGGGTTTTATTGTTCTTCTTTTATCTAAAAATAAATAAAAAAAACCGAAGGATTAACCTTCGGTTTTCTATTAGTATTTTGTTTTAGTTATTAGTGACCACAAACAGTTGGTGCGTTTGGTAAAGCATGTTCCCAATTTAGTGGATCTGACCAATCCCAACTTTCATCAATTATTGTACCATTTGGCGGAGATAATAGATATTCTTCTATACCAGTTGTAACAATTTTCTTTGTCCAACCACCATAATCATATACTGAATAACGAATTAATTCAATCTCAGGACAAATATTATATTCAACACGATTTTTATTCCAGCTATCAGGTGTTGTTGAACTTGAAAAACGATCTGTAAAATCAACTTCAATTTCATCCGACAATGCAATTACTGCTGTCTGAATTTCTTCGTCTGTTGGCATTTGACGACTATCCACGTTAAACAAATTTACAGTCAAAAAAGGTTCTTCTTGATTATATTGAGACACTATCGATTCTTCAACTAAAACATCTGGTTTAGTAACAGAAATTACAGAGTTAAAACCACCACCAAGAAGATCATCAGTAATATAAGTATAATGACATTCTGAAATTACCACCATATTATCTGCATTGGATTGTGGAACTTCTAATTTATTTACTGCTACTACATTTTCTCCATTTGCATTACCTAGATATGTTTCTTTTACAGAACAATCGTATTTATTACCCGTCCCAACTCCAGACCTTGCAACAATTGCATCTCTTAACTCACCTGTATATTTAATTTCATACTTGTTTGATGAAGCTGTTAATGTTAAAATGTCAACATAACGCTCAACATTATTAGCAGTTATTGCATTGTACCCCAATGCACCAACGTCTTCAAGTAATACTTCATTTAATCGTTTATGAGAACGACCTTCTGTATGATTTGACTCACTCACAATTAAAATCATATCCGTTTCGTCAAAAGAAGCATCTAAATTGTATTTTTCAAAAATTTTCCCCTTACCATAGACAAAAACTGTTCCATCTGGTGTATTTACATCATTCTTAGCAATTTCCTTTTCTGCTACGTCTTTCATATATTTTAAACTTTTTTCTTCTACTTCTGGAAGAGAAACAACAGAATAATCAGAATATAATGATAAAATTGAATTTGCTTGTTCTTCTTGTGACATAGAAGGGTAAATTTCTTCTGCTATTTCAAGTTCGGCAGCGTCAACTGCATTTGTTAAAATAGAAGAGTTACTACCAGAAACATCTTCACATGAAAAAGAAGAATTATCGAGTTTATAAGTAGCTAAATCCCAAACTTTTGTTGTAACAGGAGTGATATCCATATTATCAATATAGCCACCTGCTCTTGAATAATTTGGTGTTACACTCATAGTGTATTCATATTCACTATTTTTTACTACTGCTAAAACAGGAGAATTCAATCCACAAATTCGTTTTGAATTTTCAATTTTCATTGTGTAAGAGCCATTTGAATCTGTTCTTGCAGAAGGTTCACCTGAATCTAGAACGCCATTATAGTTTAAATCTACAAAAACAAGAGCATTTTCTAAATAATCACCAGATTGAACGGCATTATCACTAGAACTTCGGGCAGAAGTTACAGCAGAAGTTGCTACAGGCTCTAATTCACCTAAAACTTTACCAGAAAATAAAGTACCTATTGAAGCACCATCACCACTAGAACCACTATCACCAGAACCAGAGCCACCATCACCACCAGAGCCACCAGAGCCACCAGAGCCACCACAACCGACTAGTGCAGAAGATATCAAAAGTGTTAACAATAATTTTTTATTCATGCTATTCGCCTTTTTTTTGTTTAAGTTTATTTATAATCCGAATGTATTATAGAATAATTGTTCCGTAAAAACAATATCTATTTATAAAAAAAATCATATTTTTTTCAATCCTTTTAACATGACTGAAAATTCTCTATCTTCTAGGACAACCTCGAATCCATATTCTTTATAAAATTCTTCTATTTGAAAGCGTTTACTATCATTCGTTTTATTTGTTACCAATAGATGATATTTTGACTTCACATCTTTAAAATAATTAAACATTAATGATTTTGCAAAACCATTTTGTCTTTCTGACACTCCTACATATAAGTCACATAACACACTTATTGGTGAAGATTCTTTTTCAAGTTTTTTGAATATTTCCGTTTTAAAAAAATCTTGTTTTTGTTCATCTTCTAAATAAAGCCTTACTGTTTCTATATCCAGATTTGTTTCAGCAAATAGATAACTTTCTTTGCCTATTTTTTTGTGATAGTTCAATATTCATTCCTCAATTATTTTTTAGACAATATATTTTAACTCTTTTTCTCTTTTTTTTAAAGAAAAATTTTATTTTTGTTGTCTTTTTTTTCACTTCCGTTATAATGAAGCCAAGGATAGGAAGGAGTAAACATGCAAGACGAAACAGTAACACTTACTTATGACGAGTTTAGAGAAAGAATCTTAGATGGCTTTATCCCTGTTGAGAATAACTCTGTTCCTAATGACTTCATTTCATTTGTCGTAAATTCTCCTGTTGAAAGCTTTATTGAATATTTCAATTTGGCAAATATTGATGATATTGATTATAAAGATTTAGAAAAAATTCGAAATCAAACATTGCCTGTTATCATTAGTGAAATCGCAAATATCAATAATGATTTTTCACAAGTCTGCCCTTATGGAAAAAATTCATATCTTGACCTTGAAAAAATCATTCAATCATTTGGGTTTGAAAAAGTTTATCAAAAACGATTCATAAGCGACAAAGATACATTGTTTAACTTCGAGGAATTCTTGCACAGCACAGATTCATTATCTTCTGGAACAGAAGTTCGTCCTTTCAATCCAGAAATTGATGGCTATCCATTTGACGCTGTAGTAAATGATTTTTCGGTTAAAGTTAAAACCATAGATTATTATGACAAAGATATTTATTACTTTAATAAAACATTAGGTATCTTTTGGCACGTTAGAACTGCATATTCTCATTATGTTCAAGAATCTATGATTTATGGTAATATTATTGATAAGAGTGATTTTAATGCTGTTAATGATTTAAATGTCGAATTTTCACCACTTATGCATTCTTTTGTTAAAGGTTTTGCCTTAAATGTTTTGGAAATTCCAAGTTATAAACTTGAAATGCTTTTAAAAAGATATGAATTCCAAAAAAAATGGTTAGTATTACCGACATTAGATATTTTAGATTTAGAGCATTTTAATGATTTCATTACTGAAACAAACATTAATAACGAAGTTTTGATTTCAATGTTTGATTGTTGTGTTGAAAAATTCAACCAACACGTAAACTATTACTCTCTTGAAGAGTATAGATTCCTTTACAATAAAATAGAAGATGGAGAATACCCTGAACTTGTTAAAGATTTATTTATGGTTGAAATGCTTTTAGGTGGTTATCATAACTGTAATGAGTATTTAAAGGTTTTTAAATTAAATGGCATAGAAACGTCTTTCGAGATTATGACAGCAACTGTTTTTTTAATTTTTAAATATAAAAACAAAGGTTTTAAAAGTTTGAATAATAAAGATTTTATTAGATTTATCAACAAGATTGACAAAAAACAACTAAATCTAATAATGGAAAATAAAGACGATTTAATAGAAGTATTTAATATTGATAATATTATTTTTGAATTAATTGATTTTAAAATTAATGAAAGGAAACTAAACTAATAAAACTCTCTGTTTACAAGAACAATTAGAAAGTCGTTTGACCTTTTGTGTTGTTTTGTATATAATTTAAGCAGTAACTTGGAGATCATCATGGAATGCACAATTTTTAAAGAGGGTAGTAAAGACAAAAGATATAAAATCATAAGAAACCACCCCTTACTTAACATTATTTTAAATAATTGGAAGGCAGAATTAGGAAAAAACTATCAAACTTATAAAAATCACTCTCTCAGAATGATTAACTACTGTTTCTACAAGCTTGACCCTGATGAAGAAACTAAACAAAAAATTGTTTTTGCTGCTGCATTTCATCAAATTACTTTATTTTTCCAACAAAACCCAAGTAACATAAAAAATTATAATATATCTTCTGCTGAATTATTTGAAGATAATTTTCACGTTTTTGAATTCTATCATTCTGACGCTGTTCTTAACAGCATTCTTAAACACAACTCATTTAACCCCAAGTTTTACAACAAAGAATGTTTTGAATCTGTGTTTTGGGATTCTTATATGACAGATCTTACTTTTGGCACACTTCACAGCAAACTCCCTTCTGATTTTGTTCAACAAGTTAAAAAATGCATTCCAATGGAAGGCTATCATTCTTTCCTAATTAGAAAAAAAGCTAAAGTTTTATTTTAAAAATCTTTTTTTATAAATTTAAATATGATATCATCAATCTCTGAACAGAGGTTTTTTATGCTTGACGATATTTTTATAGACAATTATGATATTATTTATCAAAAAAATGGACAAATAAAAACTTGTGACGATTATCTTTATGGATATTGTCATTTATTTGCTTTATGTTTAAAAGAAATATTTGGAAGTCGAGCTGAAATTGTTTCTGCTTGGCAATGGGAAGAAAGAAATGAAGAATATGAATCTGGTCATTTAGCTCATTCTTATGTCTGTATTGATAATGATTATTTTATTGATGCTCGTGGAGTAATAAATAAAGCAATTATTAAAGAAGAATACTTTATTAACGAAGAAAACGTTGACGAAGTAGAAGATTCCCATTGTTTTTTGCACTCTTATATTAAAGACGGACTCTTTGAAGATTTCCTTCCTGAAGAAAAAGAACAAATAATGGATTTTATATCAAAAAACATCCTTGTTTATGATTTAGATAATTAAAATCTTAAAAAAAATGAAATAGTATTTTATAAAAGAGTCGATTGTTTAATCGACTTTTTTTATTGTTGTTTTTAATATTCATTGGTTTTTATTTTGTTTTAACAAATATTACATTTATAATATTCTGTTTGTGGTAACTTGATAAGTAACTTGATAGATTTTTATAAGTTACTTAGTTACGTAAGTAACATCAAAAACTTTTAATCGTAACGAATACATTATTTTATTTCAAAGTTTCTTTTCACTTGTATAAAGTATTGATTAATCTATACTTCAAGGTTATAATGATTACGTCATTTTATTTCTATTTATATGTTTAACATATATTAGTTATATTTATTGTTTTAACCCTTTCTCTATGAGTTAGGGTTTTTTTTTGTTTACTTTTTATATTTATATTGATATAATAGCTTTGTTTTTTAAAAGGCGATTAATAATGAAACAAAGTATTGTTATTACTACTAATGAATTTGCAAATATTATTGAGTTACAAGTTTTAGCTCTTGACGTTATGGCTTATGTCTCAGATCAAATTGGTTACATAAAACCAAAACCTGTTTTTTATACATCAAATAAAAAAAAATCAATTGAAGATAAAAACCTTAACAAGCCCTTATATTGGTTTTTTCACAATACCGAATTTAAACTAGTTCATTCTGAAGAAGAACAAATAGAAAAAAAATGGTTTTATAAAAGAGAAAATAATGATAAAAATAACAATAAAATCAAAGAGAAGATTTTTAAATTGCATTGTTTTTTTGACATCACTGAAAAAAATATTAATCTTGAAAAGATCATGAATAAATACATTAAAATGACTGAGCATAATAAATTAATCAAGTCATTCGAAATTAAAGAATAGAGGATTTATGTACTTTAAAATAAAAGTTTGTTTTGATTATCAAGAAGAAAATGATTCAATAATTAAAAACAATGAAATTCTAAATATACTTCACGGTAGTTTTATGGAGCAATGCCAAGAGATTCAAAAAGATTTGGTTTGCTATGAACCAGAGATTCAATCTACTGAAAAAAATGACGATAAAATTGTAACTATCTTCGCTATTGACATTGAAGCAGAACCTGTTGATATTGAAGAACCTACTTTCCTTCAATACCATATAACAAATTTTTTAAAAAATAAAATTGATTATCTAAATGAAATTGATACTAAAATATCACAAAAATAGAGGACAAATTAATGAATAAAGCTGCAATCATTTCAAACTTTCACCCTGCAAACAGTGAACACTTTGCAGAAGACTATGTATATCAGCAAATTGTCATTCAGAAAATCCTAAAAGACAGAGAATTACCTTATATCCCTTTGTCTTATGAAAATAATTTTACAACAATCATGAATGACCTTAAGCCAGAACAATACGCTGAATTTAATCAACTTCTTCACAACCTTAAACTAGATACAGAACATCTTATTGTGGCTATTGATCGTGGTTTTACAGCAGAAATGGAATCTCTGCTACTTGATTTTATAGAAAAAAATCCAAAAGGTCATATTAAGGCATTTTCAATTTACCTTCATTCAAACTCTCATATCCATCGTTTTATTGATACATTTAACAAAGACGATTCCTGTGTTGGTGTTCGAAGAGTTCAAGTTTTGAAAAAAATTTGTAACCAACTTCTTAAAGAGAACATGATGAATTACCAAACAGCAAGCGATATGTCTGGTTATCGTCGTAACTACGCAATGACAGTTGCAAATGCTGAAAAGCTTGTTATGAAATCTTTCCTTCCTGTTCTTGATAAAAAAATCAGACGAGATATGAAAATGATTTCTCCTACTCACCTTAATGAGTTGTTTGATAAATGGAATGCTGCTTAACAGTAATATTCAAAAATAAATAATAAAAAGTCGCCTCTGCGACTTTTTTACTTGTTTTTATATGCTTGTTTTGGTATATTGTGTTTATTGAAATGACATGTTAAAAGGTTAATTATGAAAACTTTAAATCTAAATGAATGTTCTAAAAAAGAAATCAAAAATGCAATTGAAGAACGTATTACAGAAATGCATCACATGATTGGTGATGATCTTTATCCAGAACTCATGAAAAAAATTCGTGAAGATAAATGTAAAGAAGCACAAGACCATATGCGTGTTAAACATTATCAAGCAATTGATCGTATTAATATGTACATTGCTTACAAGATTATGAAAGTTTCATTTTACGATTTTAAACTTATCAAAGTCGAAAAGCGTTCAGAACTTCGTAAGATTTATAATACTCTAATGGGTATTGAATACAATGACATTCGTAATTTATGGCATAAAGAACTAAAAGAAGTGTTTTATGCACAAAAAGAAGCACGAAAAGTCGCAGATAAACTAAATCGTATTTGTGTTGTTGCTCGTGTTGATAACGATAAAGAGAACGGTTTTGTTTCTCTACGCAATAACACATTTACTGTTGTTAAAAATATTGCTGACGCTACTGAATTTGTTGCTACTGGTGAAACAGAAGAAACGCTTGACTCTATTAAAAAACTTATCTGTTCAAAAGTCAATTGTAACCCGAAAGTATTCTTTAATGCCAAAATGACTGGTCGCCATATTTACCAACATTAATTTTTAATTTAAAAGATAAAGACCGATTGGAAATCGGTCTTTTTTGTTTCTTGCATTTATTTCTTTGTTTTGTTATATTCTCAATCAAGGAGTGATTATGAATAATTTTGATAACCATATTTTTAATTTAATTGAAGATGATCTTTATACAGAAGAAGATTATCAGAATTACATTAAAAAACTTTCTCATAATATTGCAGAAGATATAGATGACAGAGTAATCATTGATTTTGAAAAAAAAACCGCAATTTTAACCACTCCAAATTACGTTGATAATTTTGTTTATCCGTTTGTTTCTTATTTTAAAGATTATCACAATAAAACACTTTCTTTTTATTCTATTTGGACTTCATATGACGAAATCCTTGATATTTCTTTAACAACAGAGACAACATACAAAAGTGACGATTTTGAAAATATCGAAAATTTAATTGTTTTTCAACCTTCTTTTGTTTCTATTTCAACATTGAAAACATTACTTCTATCGAGCTACGAAGAATATGAAAATTGTAATATTTATATCATTAGCCCTATTCTTAACAAAGAAATCAAAAAAAACATAGAAGATACTTTAAATTCTGTATTTAAAAATAAAATTAATTTTATTTCATATCAAGAAGATTCTTTTTTATTCAAAAAAGATTCTCAAACAAGAGTAAAAATAGAAAAAATTTTAAATCAATATAATGAAAAAATATTTCCTGAATATATCTTAAATATTCTTAATGATAATTGATTTTCGTTAAAAATGATTTAATCTGTCATTAAGAGAGATAAAATTATTAGGAAAAAAGAATGTTAAGAAAAAAATATCTTATTTCAACACTAAGTTTTGCTATTGCAATTCCTACTGTTGCTGATCAAAATTTTGTTGTCGTTGTTGACAGCAATAATATCAATTATAGTGTTGGAGGTTATTCTGATTCTTCCGAATACGGTGAATGGATATTTTCTCATGAAACCAATTGCTCTTTTGATAAAAGTTCTTCTGATTTTTATCATGGAGTAGCATATCAAAAAACAGAAACTTGTGATAACGTTGAAAAAAGAACAAAAAAAACAATCCGAACATACAATAACGGAACTAAAGAAGTTGTTGCTCTTGAAGAAGAAACTAAGGCTGTTGCAGGTGTATCAAAAGCTCCCGTTAGTGATTTTGGAACTCATTTAGAAAGTTCTTGTAAGAAAATAAAAAACTTCAGCCCACTACTTGGAACAGGAGTTTATAGAGTTTCTTTAAATGGAGAAGAATTTGACGCTTATTGTGAGATGAGTCAATATGGTGGTGGTTGGACTCTTGTTTTTAAAAATTATGGTGGACCAAATGCTAATGGCATAAACACTCTAAAATTACTATCAAATGAGTCAAATGAAGTAACTTTACCAAATAAAGTCAATGGCTCTAATATGGCTTCTCAAAAGAATAATAATTTATATTCTTATTATAAAAATATTAAAAATTTAGAAGTTTTAAAAATAAATAAAGCCTATGACCATTTAACTGGAAATGAGAAACCACCATTTCAATCTGATGATTTGATTGAGATTCCTATGTTTGCAAAATTTGACTTAGGAAGTAACGTTAGATATGAAACAATTATTTTAGCAAAAGATGATATTGTTTTAGAAAACAAGATTCACTTAACTATCAATGGTGTTGATTATGGTAAAACGAATAAAATACTTTATAAAATTGGAAGTTTAGGTTTGGCGAACAAAAAAAATGGAGACGATTTTGGTTTGCCTGAAGATAACTTAACAACAGGTTGGGCTTCTCGACATATCTTTTATTACACACTTGAAGATGGTATGAATGCTGTTCGTTGTCAACCCAAATGTTGGACTGGAAAAGAAGATTATGATATTGAATCATTATGGTATTTTAGAGAAAAATAATTTCAATATATAATTTAAAAACAAAGCTTTAAGTCTTATTTTTTTATTTGTATAAAACAAATAATGAAAAAAATATAAAAAAAGTGAAATAGTTATTAAGATTTTGTTCTCTTATCTGTATAAATCAAGTAGCATAACATAAAACAGAAATGGGAGACTATAATGGAAAATAAAAAAACAGATATATTTGATAGCTTAAATGATCAACTTAAATATGTCATGGGAACAGATGAATACACTCTTCCAAAAGCAGAAGAAGATGATTTTTCTGTTGAAGATTCTGATTCTAGAATAAAATTAGAACATTTTTTACTTTAATTTCCATGTTTCAATTTTATAATCTCTTTTAACTCTTTGATGTCTTCTGGTGAGTAGCTTTCTTTTACTTCTTGCCAAGTCATCATTAATTCAAAATAATTTTTATCTAACAGTAAATGTTGATTTTTAAGTGCATTTTTGATAGTATATGTCTATTAAAACTCACTAAGGAATACATAATGCTACTTAATTCAAACTTTAATTCTTTTATGCAAGCACTTCATCAATCTCGAAAAAACACACGTATTTTTGCCTGTGACCTTGAAACTTCTGGATTGAATGATTCTCGAAACATTGACGGAATGAAAGAAGGCGAATCAGGTGCAGGTTATTACCCTATTCTTCAAATCGCTGTTATTATTTATAACGGTCATTTTGAACAACTTGGTGAACCTATTGATATTGTTATTTATCAAGATGAAAAAACTCTTAAAGAACGAACAAATAAATGGTCAAAAAAACAATTTGAAAAAACTCTAATGATCCAATGTCCTAAATCAGAAGTCACACTAGAAGAAGCAGAACAATTGGTTATTGGTCATATTGAACAATTTGGCATTGAGAGGGATGGCATTGAAAAAGGAACTGCTGCTCTTATGCTTGGTAATAGTATTCGTTTAGATATGGAGTTTATCTCTGCTCAAATGCCTACACTTAAAGAATATCTACATTATCGTCTTCTTGATGTTTCAGTGCTTAAAGAATTCTTTACTATTATTTTCGGTAAAGAATATGCACGAGTACCTAAACAATGTTCTCATGACGCACTTTCAGATATTCGTGAATCAGTTATGGAACTCGAATACTTCTTAGATAACTTTATTGTTTCTCCTGATGAATATTTCCGTAATAAAATTATGAAAAATGTTTTTCATGTTCATACCACAGGTGATTCGCATAAGTATTTAACTGCAGAGCCATTAATTCAAAAAGATAAGTCTTCTGGCACAATGCTTCCACCTTTAAAATCAAAGTAACACTTTTTTAAGTTTATCGAGGATATTTAAATGTTAAAATATATGTTAGACAAAGTATTGTATTATTTTTTATACCTTCCTTTTTTTAAAAAGAAGCATACTTACAATACATTTAAAGAATTATTATTTGATATTTTAACTGATGTTCTTGCTATTATTCTATTTGTTATTTTTATTAAACCTGCACGTTTTATTTATCGTGAATGGAAAAATTACAAAAAAAGAAAAGAAGAAAAAAAAAGAAAAGAAGAAATGTTTCGAAACAGTATTAAAATTGAAAACGAGTAAGGAAAATTAATGCAACATACTAAACAAAACACAAAAACAATTCACGACCAATTTGTTAAGCTTGATCTTATTGATGTAAAAGTTGATTATTCAGACGGTCATTCACAAGCATTAAAACGATATCTTCTTCGTGGTCGCCCTGCTGCTTCTGTTCTTCTTTATGATACAAAGAATGATTTGACTCTCATGGTAGAACAATTCCGTATTGGTATGATTGACGAAGATTCTGCTCTATCGCTTGAATGTCCAGCAGGTTTGGTTGATGAAGGTGAAACGGCAAGAGAAGCTATTCTACGAGAAGTTCAAGAAGAAACTGGACAAACTATTACTGACAATATGCTCACTCAGGTTTCTAATGAAAGTTTTGTTTCTTGTGGTATTACAGATTTGAGAATTTCTGTATTTATTTGTGAATGTGACCTTTCGGGAATTGAAGAAAGTGTTCACGGCACTGACCATGAAGAATATATCTACACTCGTTTAGTTCCTTACTCAACATTGCTTGAAAGACTAAAAAATAAAGAGATTAAACATATTACCCAGATTGCTGCATTACAACACTCTATTTTAAAAACACACAATCTAATTTAATTATTAAAAGCCATAATGTTTTGTGGCTTTTTTCTTGTCACATTATGTTTTATTTGTTATAATTAATCATAGTTGGTAAGGAAAACAAAATGGAAGAGAAGAAAATTAGAATTGCAGTTGTAGAGAGTGATAAAAGAATAGCACAACTGTTAAAAGATACACTAAAAGAAAAACTTGAAGAACAAGATTATGAGGTAGAGTTTGTAAAAGAAAAAGACGCTATGTTTGCTGTTCAGCGTGAAGATATACTTTCTCCTAATCAAATACTTCAAGAAGCAGTATGTCACCTTAAAAAAGGTGAAGTTAGTTTTAATAAAATGGATAAAGAAATCATTGAGCCTTATCAGCCAAAAGAAAGATTCAATCATAAAAGAAACAAAAAATTAGATAGTCGTTCACAAAATTTTTTACGTAGAAGATAAATTAAAATGACACTTAAAAAACAAATTGATACTCTAAATGAAGAAATTATCTTAAAAAAAGATAAATTAGACAAAAAAGTTGAGAAAACAACACAATATAAAGCAAGTAATTTTGATTACTTCTTTTTTTGGACTGTATTCTTGGGAACACTTGGTGTTTTAGGCTTTGTCTTAATTGTAAACATTGAAACCAATCCTTTTATGTTGACATTAAAAGACCAATCTTATGGTAAATTTTTAGTTGCTTCTATTGCTTCAATGGTTTTTTCACTTACTTCTGTTTTTCTACATATTGCAGGTGGTTTTGATATTACAAACAAATTCGTATATCCAATTCTTTCTAAGTTTTGTTTTTATACTGATAAGCAAATCAAAAAAGACAGAATGGAAATCAAAGAATTAAGACAAAAAAGATATAAGTTGGAACAACAACAATTTAACGAAATTACTCCAAAAGGTGAATGAAATGCAAAAAATTAAAAACCTAAATATTATTAAAGAAATTGGTTTTCCACTAACAGAAAAAAACCTTTTTACAGGTCTCATTAAAGACGCAGACAAACCTTCTAATGTTGACGCTATTATCAAGATTGTTCAAAGTTATCTTCTATTTATGGAAGAAGAAGTTTCTATTGTTCTTCATAAAGACGAAAACGATCAAACATTAATTACATTTAATGGAACAAAAGATGATAGTTGTCTTATGAAACCTTTTGGAATGATTGATTTAATGAGTCGTTCTGTTTTTATTAATGAAATCACAAATCGTCATTTGTTGTATTTCCTTGATACTATTGATTATGGTTTATCAGCTAATCCATATTCTGATGTTCCATATAAGAATCTATTCACATTTAGAACAGAGTCAGCTTCTGTATGTGACGTAGAGCGAGCTGATAAGTTATGTGATACGATGGGCTTAGAGGTATTGAAAAAAGAAATTGAGGGTGGTTGTATGACCTATACCTTTAAAACCGTTGAAGAATATACACCGCTATCTCTTGAAAACGAAATGTCAGAAGTCGTGTATACAAATGAAGCATTTCTTGACACTCACCGAATTCTTCAAACTTTATCGGGTGGCACTAAGCCTTTTGAAGATTGGTATAATAAACATGCCGTTTAATATTAAATAAAAAAGCCGCAAGGTAGCGGCTTTTTTGTCTTTAAATGGATATAAAATTATTATGAATTTTCTGAAATGAAATCATCAAGGTTTGATTTTGATAACGCTCCAATCTTTGTTCCTACTTTTATGCCTTTTTTAAACAACATTAATGTTGGAATACCACGAATGCCAAATTTTGCCGCTATTTCTTGCTCCGTATCTACATCCACCTTTACAACCTGAACTTTACCTTCTTCTGCAGCTTGTTCTAGGATTGGTGCAATAATCTTACAAGGTCCACACCATTCAGCCCAAAAATCGACAAGGACAAGACCTTCTGTTTCATTAAGAATTGTTTCAAAATTTTCTTTTGTTGCATTTATAATTTGTTTTGACATATTCATTGCTCCTTTTTATAATTAGTAACCGCTAATTCTAACAATTAAAAAGAGATAGTCAATTAACTCAACTATCTCTTCTTTTTACTTCTAATTTTTATTCCTTTTTTAACTATAAAAATCTTTAATAGACTCAGCTATTTTCGAACACTTAACTGGATCGTGTTCTTGAATATATACTTTTCCATCTTTGTTATTGAATAGAATGTTCCAACCGTCTTCTTTGAATGCTATAGGGAAGAATAGACCTTCAACACCCATTTCATTCATTTCTTCTGTATACATTTCAATATCTTCAATCATCTCTTCGAGACACTTAGGCGACCTTAATAAATTAACAAATATATTTTCATCAGTGTGAGATTTGGTTATTGCTTTTTTGTTAACAACAGTAAAGCTTGGACACCAAAATTGAGACCAGTATTCTTTTAATTCTTTTCTAATTTCAACTTTAAATGCGTTTTCAAAAACAGAAAAATGAGGTTTTCTATCCATATCTATATAAAGATCTACTTCTTCTGGCTTTAATGTTCCTATATTTGGATCAAATTTAGAAATTGATTCTAATTGATATGTCATGAAAATATCGAATTCATTAGCGTTTTCAGGCGCAGTTATTAATTTTTTTAATAGTTCTTTCAAATTATACTCCTTATTGTCCAAAATAAGATTATAACATATTTAATAATAAATACAAAATGATTATAATATTTAATATTTTTTATTGATTAACAATCTTCTTTATCGTATAATATCAATAATTTAATGCGGAGAATAACATGAAAAAGAATATTAATATTTGGCAATATAACTGTCAAGAAAATTACGATACACGTATTCAACTAATGCCATTTACTTGTGGTAAAATTGAAATTATCTCACAAGGTGATGGTTGCACAAACGATGCGACATTTTCTATTTCAGATTTTGTTTCTATTTTGCCATTAGTTAAAGAAGCTGTTAATAAAATGAATGACGGTGAATTTGAAATTACAGACTCTAATCTAACTAAAGACATTCAATCTGTTGATGGTAAAGGCGTATTTCGAATTATTCCATTCGAAGAAGAAGTTTTTGCTTTGCAACTGTTTTCAAAAGAAACTATGTTTGAATCTTCTGTTGTTATTGGTATCCAAGAAGTTGAATCTTTTGTTCGAATTACAGAAGAACTCAAAGAAACTGCATAATATTTTATTAAATAAAAAAAAGAGCTTTTTTAAGCTCTTTTTTTGTTTTTGTCTTAGTTCAGAACGGAATATCATCATCAAAATCTATTTCTATTATTGATTCTGAGACCTTTTTCTTAAATCCATTTTTTACTAAGAAATTATTTTTTTTGTTGTTCATGATATATTTAAAATTTTCATACTTATTTGCGAAACCTTTTTTAATACCGTAAATCATAATATCAGATATAAAATGTGGAAAACGACTAGAATGTTCTTCTAAGAAAGACAGTTTTTTACAGCCACTATAACAATAACCAATAAAAGCACCTAGCCAAAACTGTTCATTGGATACTATAGAATTATTTTTTCCATAATGTTCTTTTAAATTTTTGTCATTAAAGTAAATCAAAGATTCATTACCTTTATAATTGATCAATAAATAATATTTATTTTCATTTAAAATATAGTTTGGATAATGACCTAATACACAATTATTCATTCTTTTGCTCGTTTTATAGAAATCATCGAATGTTGATAATTGTTTAATTGATAACGTTTCTCCAATTTTAATGTCTTTTATTTTTTCAAGCTTTCTTTTTGACTCAAAAGAACCAATTAATTCTGATTTGATTTCTTTAAATGGTTTATCTAAAAGATTTTTTATTTTTGATGGTGAATAAACTCTTGTTTCAATCAATCCATAAAACAACTTATAACGCTTGTCTTTTTTTACTTTCTTTTCAATTTCATAAATCGAATCAATAAAATCTTCGATTCTTTCTTGTTTATATGAATTTACCACTCTATCCATTAAAGTTGGATTATTAGAAAAAGCCTTTAAAACCTTACCCATTCTTTTCTCTTTTAGATATAATGAATTTTTGTTTAATACATTTTTATCTATTCTTTCACTTAGTATTGCAAGCAATAAAGAAGATTCTATTTGTAAATTTGGATTTTTAAGCTCTTTTTCTCTAACATCATTTACTTTATTTTTAAATGATTGACTATATTTATTTGTTAATAATCCTGTATTATGAAATATATGGAACAAGTGAACATATGTTTTAAAGTTAATCATTAATTGATCAAAACCATTACTTCTCAATTCAGAATCAAAAGACATATTTTTAGCAAATTCTTTTAATTTTGTATTCGATTTATAATTATTAGAAAGCTCTACTTTCTTATACTCTTTTTCTGATTCATATCTTTTTTCATAATAGCTTTGTTCTCTCTCTGTAAAAGAGAATGATTTCTCAATAAAACTGTCTTTATATTTTTCATACAGATTAAAAAATCGCTCCCCAACAATCGTCGGGATAGAAAAAAATCTTTTTGAAGTTAATAAAACATCTCTTTCTAATTGAAGATCACAATAAACATTTTCACCTAAATCTTGAATCTTCTTATTTAGTCTTAGAACGGTATGAAAAGGTGTATGAACAGATTGTACTCTTAATTGTTTTGTTTTTATAAAATCAATGAAAGATTGAGTCATTGTAAACTCTTCTGATTTAATATCGAAACCAACAGAACAGCAATTAAAATCAAAAGATTCTAGCAACATATCTTTATCCAAAATATATCGATTAGAGCTTTGTGAAATCAGTATAATGTTAACCAATTTATCATCACCCAAGTAATAACTTTTTTCCACTTGGTAATATCTACGACCAACAGAGTAAAACATATTTGAGGCACTACCATATTGCTCATGAATAGTAACATTTTTTGAGTGGATTTGCATTTTTGCATAAGAATGTTCTTCATTTTCTTTTCTTTTAACTTGAAAAACATCAATATCATTGATTGGAGAGTTAATTTCTAACCCTAATTTACGATAGATAAGGCTGGCCACTGCTTGACCAGCAACGAATCCATATTTTGGAAGTGTATAATTCGATTTAAGAAAAGAGATGATTTCTTTTTCTTGTTGCTTATTTAAAATTGTCATGTGTGTATTACCTATTTGTGTGTGTTAGGTAATAATAGCAAAACTCATTTACCAAAACAAGTTTTTTTAATAAAGTGCTATATAACCTAACAAACCAGAACCTATGAGCAAGAGACTTACTAGACCTATAATAATCTTGCTTGTATGATCTTTTTTCTCAACGACATTTTTGTCTTTTTGTTTTTCTTTGCCTTGTAATACTTCATATGTTTTTTCTGCATTTGAAATTGTTCTGTTAAGAATGCTATCGAGATAAGATTCTTCTTTTTCTGTCAAACATGCTTTTTCTGAAGTGACTATTGCTGCTTTAGCAGAGATTTTATACACTTTTGTATATACTCCATTCAGCAATATTACTTTGTTTTTTAATTGCATTTCATAAAGTGCATTGCAACTTAGTTCTTTTGCTATTTCAACCAATGCTTTTAATGCTTCTTTTTTTGAAACATAATGTGCGGTATTAACTCTAAACCAACGTTCTATTTTTCCCGTTGGTCGTGAGTTTCTCATATGAAAATTTTCTGATATCTTTCTTGCCGTAAATGTTTTATGCATTTTTATATTTATTGCTGCTTTTTTTACTGCTGTTACTTTTCTTTCAAAAAATACAAAATTTCCAATTTTTACTTTTCTTTTACCTAGATTGTAAATATCTTCTTTCTTGAAACTATATCTAATTTTGTCCTCACCATAAACGTAACCAGATTTGTTTTTCTCGCTATATGAAATTATTTTTCCTTCCATATTGTTTACCTTATATTTTTAATAATCTCTCTTTTTCTTATATCTCTATTTATTTATAATAGCGTTATAATATTGAAAATCAACAATGCAACAAGTGTTATATTATTATTATTTAATCAAAAAAAACCATTTTTAATGCTTGTTTTTAGATTTTTCATATATTATAATTAACATGTTTAGATAAAATAAACATTAACGGATAAAAGGTGATTAACATGCAAACTATTGGAAAAAAAAATAGTGTTCAACTTTCTGAATTATCTCACAAAGCCTATGAATCTCTTAAAGAAAAACAAATTACAGGCATTGACCATAATTTTGTAAATGTAAACAATATACTTCGAAAGATTCAACATGAATATAATTACACTTACATTTGCATAGACGAAACCAAAGTTTCATTTGAGAGATTTAATAATATTAAAGTAAAACTATTTTCTAATGGTTTCGTTTCCTACCGTGTGAATGCTAAACCTGCTTCATTTGATTCCGAAGAGTTGTTTGATTTCGAACAAATCAGCCCAAATATTCGAAAATCTAATTATGGCAAGAAACATTCAATGATTATGTTTTTAAAACGTAATAATCGAATTGAAGACAGAACATTTAGCACAATTGAAGAACTAATCAGAAAACATATCAAAGTTAAACATACTCAAGGTTTGGAAGATATTTACATCGATGAAGCTTGTACATTCACTGCTAACAACTTTATTCAATTAAATTGTTTAAGCAAACTAGAAGCAAAGAATCATTATGATTTAATCAATCATGATAATGTTTTGTATATATTAGATTGTGTTGAAAACAAAAATAATATTTTTATTGGTGAACATTATTTTCATTATGAAGAGTTAAAACATCGTGTTGAACAATACTTTGAACACATCAGTAATGAAAGAATCAGTGTTTGTTCTATTCGAGAAAATGATTTTGAATTAGACACTTTAAAGAAACTGTATTCGAACCTAAATAAATTAGGTTATTCTTATTATCGATTTAAAGAAGAAAAAGCTAATACATATCGTAAAGTAATTGAACAATTTGAAGAATTACCGTCTGAAATTTATTCTGTTGAAAAACATAACTTTGGTGTCTTGTTTTTTGAAGGAATTGAACATTTAACCAGTGATAAAAAAATGGAACTCATTGAGATGATGGCTATGGAAGACGAAACACTTAAAATGGATTTATTATCCAATCACTTTGCATTTAAGATGAAAGGTCATTTTATATTCACTCACAGAACACGAAAAGAATATGCAGCACTAAGGCAGCACAGACCAGAAGAATTTTCTAAATAAGTCTATTTATCAAAAGCCAGTTATCGCTGGCTTTTTCCTTTGTTTTTTGATAAAATAATTCGATTAAGAGGATAAGTTGATGAATACATTAGATATTTTAAATAAAGCTGTCTCAGAAGTTAAAAGAAAAAATGATTATAATTATGAATCGAAGAAAGAAATGTCAGGAATGTGTTCTTACTTTGCTTGTGTTGTAATGAAAGAAATTAAAAATCTTGGTTATGAATCTGAGCATTTAAATATTTTAATTAATGAAAAGGCTTTGGATAAATCATTTATTCCTGACTATGGTTTAAATGATATTGATTACAGAAAAGAGCAAGAATATAATCATAATGTAGTTCTTTTTGAAGGTTATATTGTTGATTTAAGTCGAAATCAATTTGGTAGATTTAGAGAGCATGATATTACTCCTGAAAATATTTATTTAAACAGAAATATTACAGTTAAAACTAAAATCCACTCAACACAATTAAATTTAGGTTAAAATATGAGAAACAGACATAATAGAAAAATAAAAAAGATCGACAGTATTAATATTATTGAAAAAGAAAAACCTTATCTTGTTTCTTGTTTTGAACTTTCTTTACCCATGAAGGTTGGACATTCTTCCACTTCATTTCAAGTTCTTATTGAAGACAAATACGATATGGTTGAGTTCTTTAATAAATATAATGAAGAGGTACAAAAGCCAAACATCGATCCTTTTTTGTTTTATAATAAAATCCCAACTTTTTCGAGTAGCACTGTTGTTATAGAAGAATTGCATAAGCTTGTAAAGCGTATAGATGAAACAATTAAAGATTCTATTGAAAGTTATCGAGAACGTGAAAAAGCAAATGGTACAAACTATATTGATTTTCTTGCGCCCGATAAAAAAAGCATTGTAGGAACGAAAAATAAAGAAATCCCTGTATTTAATACTCTTGATATTTATGCTTACTTTGATAAATATGGTCGAGAAAATACATTTTTATTAAATACTGATTTTTCATTTTCTACCGAGATTCTTCTTTATTCCAAAGATAATGAATATATTTTAGTTGAAGACTTAGACTATAAAAGTATGCCAATTCTTTCACTTTTATCACAGAGAGTGGATAGACTTGGAGAAGCTTATTATTCAGAAGACGAAAACTTTTATTATGCTTACATTGATGGATACCAATTGCAGCGTTATGGCTTTAACAGAAATATACGAAAAAGTGATCGAGTTATATCAAAAGAAGAAAAAGAAATAAGAGAAAAAAATGGTATTGAAGATTCTTTTGTTAAGTTTAAAATTGATAAAAAAACATTTGCTGTTAATGTCGTTGAAGGATTTGATTTTTTAGACGGATTATTTGTTAAAAATATTTGTCGTAAAAATTTCTAACCCCTTATAAAATGGTGCTTCAGCAAGAATGCACCATTTTTTTTATTTTATTTTTTTGCTTTTTAAATCAATGTTTTAATACTTGCGTTCTTTATTTTTTAAGAAAAAAACGCTCTTTACAAAACTAAAAAAACGTATTAGTCTTTATTCTTACCATTCGTGTTAAATGGTAAAAATAATAGTAGAGTAATTAGTAAAAATATAGCATATTTAAAAGTAAAGCACGTAGAATAAGAAATTAGTTTAGCAATATTAGAAAATGGCAGAGCATGTCAATTTAGAACAGTTGCCGCAGCATAAAATATGAAGGTGTTCGTTTAACGAATCCAATCTAAAGATATTTATTACTTAAATATTGTAGAATTAGACAATAATAAGTTTGATATACAATTTAATTATATTTATTTAGAAAACTTGTGCCTATGGATTTCAAAAATTGAACCAGACTTCAATGTTTCACAATTTAAAAAAGCAAATCACTTTTGCATAAAATATAAAATGAAAGATAGATTGTGCCGCATAGCATCACACGCTGCAGTATTATTCAAAAAATGCTTTGATGGATTTAAATTTTGATCTTTTGATTTACACCCTGCACCCAAAATGAAGAAGATTTTAATAATGTTTATCAAAGTATTTAAAAGAAACCGTCTTTTGGCGGTTTCTTTATTTTTTCTTTTTTTATTGGATTTTTTTTGATACAATAAAACAAATTTAGTATTTTTCAAGGTGTAAAAAAATGAATGAAAAAAAGGTAGAGTTATCTTATCGAAAATTTGAATGGTTTATTAGAGAAGATTTTTTTCGCTTAACTCAATATTTTAAAACAAGAGAAGGTGAGAGGTTTAGGGTTAATTCGCAATTCTACGATATTACGACAAAGGCTCTATTTACGGTTTTTATTTTTTCAAATGAACATGGTTGGATCGAATATTTAAAAACGGATCGTGACTTTAAAGGCGCAAATTTAAATGTAAACGAAGTATATGAAAAAATCAAAAAACGCTACGGAAAGGATTATGACCAAAAAAAACAGGGAGATGAATATAAAAAAGAAGTCTTAGATTTATATCTTAAAAACAGTCACCCACATATATTAAAGTTAATCAAAGATATCTAAAATATATAAAAAAAGAATGCTTAGAGAGCATTCTTTTTAGTTTCTTTTTGTTTTATTTTTTGAGTGTTAAGGTTTTCATCTATCCTTTCATTCATTCTTGAGAGAAAATCATGTCTTTCTTCTATTTGAAAACGACTGTTTTTAGAATATTCATAATCAGATTTTATATACTCTACAAGAGAATTTATTAATGGTTGATTACCACTCTCAAATATTTTATCTACATAATAATTTGTATCTGAAATTGTAATGTTTTCATAACCAGATCTTTTATTTTTTAATTCTTTTAATGAATTATCAAAAATTATTTTACCCCAATTATTTATTTCAAGATTATGTTCACTTGACTCTAAGACGTCAAAGTATTTTTTTACAGAAGGGCTATTTTGGTTTAATGTTGCGTTAGTTAAAAACATCAAATATTCTTTTCCACTTGTCTTTATTTTTTTGACGCCAAAATGATCTAATATTTTTAATCCTTTATTAAACTCACTCATAAGTCTTTCGTCTTTTAAGTACCTGTCTGTTGTAATCATTGATGTTACCATTTCCATTGTTTCCATTTTTACATCTTCATTAAGGTCTTGCTTCTTAATGTATTTCAATGCGTCTTTTTCATTTATTAAGAATTGTGGCAATGTTGTATCCAATTCTATAACTTGTGGTATAAATTTCTCGCCATGATGATCTAATATGTATTTTCTAAATGGAGAGTCTTCAGTATAGTTTAAATCTGCGTTAAAATATTCTGATATTAATAATTGAGCACATTTGTCCTCGTCAAAATAACTTTTCGCAATAGGATTCATTTTAGACATTGTATCTGTTCCATAGTTAATTTCTGCAAATACTGCACAAGACAATAATTCACCCATTCTATACTCCCTATCTTTTTCGTCTAATTTATTTAAAAAAGATATTAAAGAAGGTTTCAGATCATCATTTGATATTATATGGTGAAGTGTTTTTGAAATATCAGGATCAGACTCATACATAGTGAATACTGAATTTTCCTCACATATCATTCTATCTAATTCTTTTGGTGTTAGAATGTTTAATAGCTTTTGTTTATTTGAAGCTTCTCCATTAAATATCATTGATTTTATTTCTTCTTTTATAAAATCTCTATCTATTTCTATCTCGTAATGTTTTTCGCATTCTTCAATTCTATTTTGCTTTATCGCAATTTTTTCTATGTCTAAATTTCTTTCAAGAGCATACCAAGACAAATTTTCGAATGGTATTACTTCTGTATTTTCCTCTATTGCATTTTTTATATTGCTATCTTCTATCAAATTGTCTTTACTATCATAAATTTCTACAACTTCACCTTTTGTGTCTACAATAGCTGCTGTATGTGCTCTTGGATCGTGTTTTCTCTTGGCTAAATCAAAATTAATAATAAAATAATCAGCTCCTTCTGTATATTCATCATACATTCTATCACTTCTCTGAACGCACCACATTTCCGTTCCTAGTTTTTCCATTTGTTCATAATTACTTATTTTAGCAGACACAATTGAGCCTGATTCCAATAGTTCTGCACCTGATTCTTTGATTTGTTCTACTATGTCTTTATATTCAAATGTATTTAAATATTTTTCGACTAAATGATTATTTAATTGTTCTGCACTTTCAAATATACTTAACTTTTTAAACGTTCCTTCTTCCAGTTCATTTCTAGTCATTCCTGATTTAATTAATGTAATAAATATGTCTTCACTTTCATTATTAATCAACCCTTTATACTTTTTAGAAAATAATGAATTCATAAGCTTTTTGGCTTTATTTGTTATTATTAATTTCTCTACTTTATCATTTAAATCCTCAAAATGTTTAAGGTAATTTCTTCCTGAGAAATTATTAATTATTTCATTTGTGAATATTTCATTGCTCTTTAATAAGTTTTTATAAGTCTTTGTATTTAAAAATAAATGTTTTAATTCATTTTTATTAATTCCAGCTTCTAAACAGTTAATTATAAAGGCTTTTTCTGTTTTGTTTGAAGCAATACCCTTTGCTATTTTTTCTCTTATTGTTTGTTCTAAATCCATTATTATGTTCCTAGTCACTTTCTTTATATATCTTACCACAAAAAGCTTGATTTTCCAAAAATTACAAGGTATGATACTTTTCTAATGAATTGGAAATTAAAGATAGAATTATGAGTACTGGATTAATTATAGGCTTGATTGCAGTTCTCTTTGTTCTTGTCCTTGGGTATAATGTCGTCATACAATATAAAATACAGGAAGAACAAAAGAGAAAACAAGAAATCATGCGCCTTAGTGCTGTGGTTAATGCTACTGAAGAATTGGTAGGCTTTGCACAAAACTTACCTTTTAGTAATCATTTGTATATTTGTTTGTATACAAGAATGCGTGATTCTTTGTTAAACATTAAATCTATTGACCCTAAAAATAAAGAAGTTTCTGTTAGGATTGATGGTATTAAAGGTCAAATTGAACATTTACAAAGAGAAGAAATAGAAACAAATGATGTTCGTTTTAGTGTTCCCAAAAGTGATAAACAAGCTATTATCTTACTTAAAATTGTAAAGCGTTTAAAAGATACCATTCGAACAGAACATAACAAAGGTCGATTTGCAACACAATACTATATTGCTGAAAATAAGCGTTTGGAGCAAATTCAATTAAGAATTAATGTAGAGAATGCAATCAAACGTTCTAATGACGCACTAGCTGGTGGTCAACACGGAACCGCATTGCAATTAATAAAACGCTGCATGGATTTACTGAATACTAAAAATGATGATTACTCAACACAAGCTCGTGAAAAGCTTCAAGTTATATTAGATAGACTAGAGAATAAACGTCAAACCAAAAACGAAGAAGAAATCGCAAAAATGCGTGAAAAAGAACGTGACGAAATGGAAGAAATATTTGGTGAAAAGAAAAAATGGTAACGACTTTTGCCATTTTTTTTATTTTTCTTGTTTCAAGCACCTTCCTTCAGGTCGGTGCAGTTGACAAAGATTATCAATCGATAAAACTTTCAAATAAATATAAAATTTTTCTTTAAAACTATAAAAAGCCAATACAAATTGGCTTTATTTTATTTTAATTTAAATCTATTCTTTCTTTCTTTTTCCTGATTTTCCGAAAAATCATTTTTTTCACTCATTCCTAATTCAATTATCTTTTTAGCTTCTAATTCCATTTCCATTGTGTTTTTCTTATTAAAATCAAAATCTACTTCTTTTTTTTCTTTAAATCTTGACCACTTTTTATAATGTCTAGATAGCAAAATTATTTTATGTTCGTCTAAGTGATCATCATGTGGATGTTTATTATAATACCTTTCGCTCATCTCTTTTAATATATAGTATTGATTTTCTTTATTTGTATTTTTAAATCCTATGTCATAATGATTAATGTTTGTTATTTTTTCTTCCGAACTTAAATTTTTGTTGATTATATCTATCAACTTCGCTTCTTTAAATCTTTCGTCTATAAAATCAATTATTTCTTTATCTCCGAAATCTCTTTTCCAAGAAGGTTCTGAATTTTTTTGGTTTTTCATTTTTTTCTCCGTCTTTAATATTTATTATATCATTAAAATTAAAGTTTTCAAAAAAATGCAATATTAGTATATTGCATTTTATATTTTATATTTTGTTTTTCTTCGATTTAGAAGTTAATTCTTGATTTTCTTCTAAATCCTCATACAATAATTTCCAAGTTCTTATTGCTTTATCTATACTTTTATGACTCTCTCTCACAATTACCAAATCATCAGAAATTATTGATTTTGTTTTATTCTTCTCTATAAACGATTCTAAGTTCTCTATTATCTTTGGTGTTGTACATTTAACAAGAGAATCCAAAGCTTCTGCAGTTACTTTTTGTGTTGACATTGAACGAGTAGACGCTTCTGCACACATTGTTATTTTCATTGTCATGTTATGATTGAAAACTTCTTTTTCTTCTTCACTTAAAACGCTGTAACTCTTCTCAATAAAAGGTGTAATCTGTTTTTGCATTTCAGTATATCTATTATTAAATAAATTTTGCATTTTATATTCCAATTCATCAGAAGTTAAATACAATGGATCTTTTATTTGTTTTTTCATTTGAATAAACATTGCTTCTTGAAGATCGTTATCCACTTCTCCAAAATAATTAACTTCTGTTTGATTACTGTAAGATTTAAAAAGAAAATCATTAAACGTTCTTTCTGACTTTTTATCTTCCAATTTTACCTTTTCAATAAATTTTACTGTCTTTTTAGAAGTCATTAATAAAGAAGATAGTAATGATAGGTCAATAGAGTCATGTTTTAAGTGTTCAATCACTTCATCAGAAAACCCTTCCAATAATTGTTCGTTTAGTATTCTTTCTGATACTGAAGCCCTCATTTCTTTTTTTAATATTGATTCTACTTGAGCTTTCTCTGGAATTAATGTTTTTAATTCATCTAAGACTTTTAAAGAATTATCAAAATCTGATAAGTTTGGACGCATTGCTAATAATACATTTCTATAATCCATATCATTTGTAAACTTATTAACATGCTCTCTATTTTTTTGAAAACCACTTCTTGCCATAAGATACAATGCTGTAAAACTATTACTTGCTCTATAATCTACATTTTCAATATTGTTCTTTATTTCTTCATGAACAATGTTCTTTATTTTTTCGTCCTTCAAAAAATAACATAAAGCCTCCGTTTTTTTTAATGGAAAATTGGAATTTGAAGATGATATATCGTATAAATTAGATTTAATAATTTCTTTTTTTACTTTATCATTAAATTCGTGAATAAGTTTTAAATCTTTTGACCCCATATCTCTTTGAATCGCTTCTTCATAAACTCTAACATAATCATCAACCCATATTGTTGGTTCTTCTGGATTATCAATTGCATATTCTTTTTCATAATTTTTAAGGAAACCTTCTGACATTGCCGCAGCAAACAATAGTTTTTTTGTTTTGCCTTGGGATGTTAAATTTTTAATTCTTTCTTTAAATTCTTCATAAGTAAAAGAATGACTATTTTCTTCAATTCTGTTTGATAATTCTTCGTCTGTAAAGAAGTTGTCTTTATTATCATAATGTTCAGATACTTTCCCATTTGCCTTAACTATTGTTGCAATTAATGATTTTGGATCTGACATCTTTTTATTTAAATCATAAGTAATTACAAAATAAGAACCTGTGTCTGTATAAGAGTCATAAGTTTTATCACTTCTTTGAACACACCACATATTTGTTCCTAGTTTTTCCATACTTTCATAATCGTCAACCATTATAGAGACAACACCATCTTTGTCAGAAATAATTTTTCCATTCGTTTTTTCTATTTTTCTAGACAGTTCTGTTTTTGTCATTTTGTTTAAATAGCCGCTTATCAAAGCGTCATTAAATTCTTGTGGATCTTCAAACAATGCAACTTTTTTCATTACACCGTCTTCTAACATTTGTCTTGTTACACCATTTTGGTGCATTGCGAAAAAGATTTCTTGTGTCTCTTTGTTTATCAAGTGAGCATGTTTCCTTGAAGTTACAGATCTCAATAATTTTTTAGATTGATTTAATATAATAGATTTCTCAACTTCATCATTAATGTTTTCGAATGTTTTTGAATAAAGCTGATTCCCTTCACTCTCAGCAATCATATTATCAATAGATATGTTATTGTTTTTTAACAACTGCTTGTATGTTTTTGCTTTTTCAAATAGATCATCTATCATTTTATTTGTTACTTGACCTTCTGTAAGGCAATTAACAATAAACTCTCTTTGTTTTTTGTTGTCTGTTATGCTTTTTGCATAATTTGAAAATTCTTCTTTTTCAAGTTTTTTTGTTATTTCTGAAAAATCTTTACTCATTATTATTCCATTCCTTTGTTCTATCTTTCTATTTTACCATATATTTTAGATTAAAAAAGATTGTCTTGTTTACTTCTTTTCGGTCTTTTGATATTATATTGCTAATTTAAATAAAAGGTTAAAACAATGATTTTTCAAAAATTAAAAAACGAACAAGCTGGATATCACATCGATTTCTCTCTCAGAGATGGAGTAAAAAATCAAAAAGATATTGTGTTACTTATCCGAAAAGGTCAATCAGAGGCGATTGGTGAGATTAAAGTCACACTTAAAAACGGTGAAGTTTTAACGTCTTGTTCTACAAAAACTTATCTCGATTCATTAGACGATTTTCTTTATGACATTGACCCTAACGAAGTCAAAGACATTTCAAACTACATTAATGAAGACGAAGAAAAAGCACATAATGCTTCTCGTTTATATTTCTTAACACTTTCTGAGAAACTTTTTAACTATGTTTCAACAAAAGAGTTTATCACTCTATTTGAACATTGTTCTGACGAAAAAGTTCTTATCGAAAAAAATATTAGAAATAGTGAAATAAATGCTTGCAAAAGCATTTTATCTTCAGTATTATTATATCAACGCTTAAAGAGGAACATACTATGACTTAGGTATCTAACGAAAAACCACCGTAATAATTCAATTTAATTATTTATCAAATGTGTAAAACAAATATTAAATTTTTAAATTAAGAGAGAATTATTATGAACAAAATTAAACTACTAAAAACAGCTATTAACAAACTTAACAGTCAAATCCTTGAACTTGAAGAAAAGACTGGCAAAGCTCCTCAATACAACAGCATGAGTGAATATATTGAGGAATCAAGAAAATTATCAAAAGAAGAAGAAACTGCATTAAAAACACTTTATCCGATCATTAAAGTGTATAAAAGAGATCGCAGTACTATCATTCTTCCTAATAAACAAAGAGTCAAAATAAAGAACATTCAATTTATCTACACTGAAGATCTGTCTTTAGTTCGTCGAGCTGATGGTAGTTTTAGGAATATTCGATTTAAATCAGTATCAAAAGATGAAGGTGTTTTCATTTACTACACTTTCACTCGAAGATTAAAAACATATCAGGAAACTTGTGATTTGTTGGAGTTTCAAGATCCTAACACATTAGGTCTTGATAAATACCTTCAGTTATATAGAAATAATGATAAAATTGAAGAACTTTTAATCTATGGTAATTTACCAGATCAAAAAGAACTTGAAAGATTCGAACCTGTTTATCTCAATCAAGATAAACTTAAAGAATTAAAAGATAAAAAGATTGTTCTTGAAAAATATCTTCGAGAAGAAAGAAACAGAGAAAGAGAATTTGAAACATTAATTAATTCATTAAAAGATTAATTTAATGCTTGATTTTGCATAGCAGAGTTGCTATGATACTATCAAACCTTAAGAAAAGAGGAATATACTATGACTTAGGTATTTAAAAACAAACCGCCATAATAATTAACGATATTACTTAACATTGCTTAACAAATTAAATATTATTGGAGATTATTATGAACGAGATTAAAGCACTTAAAATTATTTCTGAAATTAATGAAGAAGTAAAAAATAAAGAAGAATATTATACGAAAAAAGTACACGGTAGAATTGTTGATTCTTTAACGAAAACCCAACGTATTGAGGTATCTAATTATTACGGAAAGTTTTTCTTAAAAGTTGATATTGCACAAATCATTACTGTATACTTAAATTCACTGGTTGCTTGCTGTTTAAAATCAAAAGCAAACCAAAAAGGTCGTATAACTCTTGATAATGGTAAAGTTAGACGTATCTCTAAATTTAGAGGTTATTCATTTCAAGATATTAAAATTCCGACTTTTGAAAATGATTGTATTCAGTTTCCTAAGCACTGGTTAGATTTGGCTGAAAGATTTGATCATCGAAATGAAGAAGATTACAAAAATCGTGGTATGCAAATGTTTCCTGCTAAGGGACAATATCATATTGATTTAGCTTATGTTCAACATTTGGTTGTTAATAATATTGCCCGAAAAACTTATGACGAAATGGTTTTTGCTCTTGAAAATATTGAGAGAGTTAATCAATTTTCATGGCGTCGAGAGAAGTTATTGAAAATTAAAAGTGAAATCACTCGACATATGCTTGCTGACTACAGTATTTCAAATGCTGTTGAAGATTTAGGTGATAAATATTTACCACATCTTGACGATTTATCTTGTTGGGGTGAAAACAAAAAAAATACAACTTGTATGAAATGGTTGTTGGAACAAGAAGATCCGCACGGTATTGTTGTCGAAGCAATTAAGAAACATGCAAAACATAATGCTCACCATACTTTCAATATGAATGAGGAAACGATTTGTATTGAGGAATGGAAAGAGAACAGTATTGTTTTTTATGTTGACTCTCATTCATTTTGTAATGAAACTGATTCTCATTATGGTGAGACACTTATTCGAAAACCTTTGGTTTAAAAAAATAACTAATTAAAACCTGCTTCGTGCAGGTTTTTTTATTGTGTTTATATGCTTTCTTATGTATAATTATTTTAAAGAAAACAAAAGAGATTTCAAATGAATAGAGAACAATTGGAAAAGAGTGTGCTTGAACATCTCGACGTTCAAGACGTTAATAGAAATGATTATGTTTTTATCAATGGTGTTATTGTTGATTTAGAGACAAATAACATTCTAAAAGAAGTTACATTCTTTAAAAACAATCTTTCACCGTTAAAAGAGGCTCTTTCTAATGTCATGAAAGATAACTCTCTCAAATTAAAATGTAATGATGAAAAAGATAAGGAATCTATTTATCATAAAATTAATTTTGCTTATCTTAATGAAGAAAGGGATGCAAGCGGTATTACATTGGAACTAAGTGAGTATTTTACTGAAGAAAAAGAAAGTTCTGTTATTCAGGATAAAAAGAAAAATAATCTAACATTAGTTCTATTACCGTTTTTTAACAGTGAAGAATATTATTCTTGTTATAAACAATATAAAGTCACATTAGAGTGTTCTTTTGAAAATGCTTTGTCTGAGATTTATGAGTTTTACAATACCAGTCCAGAACTTTTTAAGCTCATTACTGATTTTAAGATCAATAATACTAATTCAAGTCCAGATAAATTATTTAAAGCAATGGACAAATTTGAAACATATTTAAAAGCAATTGGGTAAGGTAAAGAAATGAATTTAAAAGAAGTTATTTTTGAAAGAAAAGTACCAAAAAAAGAAGAGTACAATTCTTTTGTTGTTAGTGCTTTTTCAAAGAAAGACAAAAAAGTAATAAATACTGCTATCATTCCTATTGAACAAGTGATTTTTGATTCTAAGTTTCAATCTCAATTACTTTCTTTTCTTGAAGAAATCTTGAAAGACAATGAAGAATTTGATACATTCAGCCCTTACCAGTCAGAAATATCATTTAGACTTCATAATTCTGATTATGATCGAATCTATGATGACTATTTCGGTGATTTCGAAGATAGAAAAAAAGAAAAGTTTTTTTATGAAGCTTACAAGTTAAAAGATAAAAACCTTTATGTAAGAACAAAAGATTACAATAAAATTTGTTTCAATAAGTTCACAGATAATAAGATTAGTGTCTTGTTTAGACAAATCCCTAATGTTGTAGGTTATCAAGAAGCTATTGATCAATATAAAAATGATTTTGAAAAACAGTTTGAAAAGATAAAAAATTTAATCATTGACGAAATCAGTATTACTGAAAGAGAGTTTTACTACCTTTTCCTTGAGTTTGCAAAAGGTAAAAAAGAAATTATTCGTGATGA
The DNA here is from genome assembly GCA_002722455.1 of Chloroflexota bacterium. Lineage (GTDB taxonomy): Bacteria > Chloroflexota > Dehalococcoidia > Lucifugimonadales. The sequence goes on along the minus strand of PBMB01000022.1, from coordinate 126,146 downwards.
ATATAGATTAAGAAATTTCATAAATCTTCTTAAAAATTACAAGAGATTTAAATAAGAACAAGACCTCTTCAGAGGTCTTACTTTTTCTTACAACCTGTGTATCTAAGAAATCTAGGGTTTTTCAATTCATAACCACCTTCTACATTCTCATTTTTTAAAACTCTTTCATAAACATTATAATTCTCATCTATTCTAATTCCGTCATTATGGTGGGTTGATATATTTCTTTTGGTTTTTGGATCTAATATGATACCAATATGACCAGGGTTTCCATAACCAATAACAATATCTTCCTTCTGCAAATCCTTTTTTTCAACATATTCAAAGTAATTCTTCTGGCATTTTTGCTTCGAAGGACGAATTCTCTTTTCTTGTATTATATTCTTCCAAAGCATATTCCGACACAGGCTTAAGGTCAGAACAGTCATCAGAAAACACTTTTTTATCTATAACAAAAACAGCAGCATAAATTGCCGAAGATAATATTACTAAACCTTACCAGACAAAATAATCTTGTCGCTCTTGTTTTTTTTAAATTTCATACAAAACTCCTTTATATAATATTATGTATGTTATTTGTTTTGTGTCAAAAAAATTATTTTTCACTTCTTTTCTTTTTCTTTTTTTTGTATATAATTAATCTCATTTAAAAACAACAAAGGATAAATTGATGAATAAAAAAAATATTTTATGCTTAACTTTGTTATTATGTGCGCCATTATCTCAGGCTATGGATGTAAAAGGTTACAACAAATATGGTTATAACGAGCAAGGAATTAATGAAAGAGGATATAATATCTTTGGGTTTGATTCAGACGGCTTTAATGAGAAAGGTTGTAACATTTATGATAAGACAAGAAAAGACGAATCTTGCGATGACGGTTTGTTAGATTTCGACGAATTGAGTTTTTTTGATATTGAATATAAAATAAAACGAGCTGGTGAATTAATTTATACTTCTGAGTATAAAGATAAAATCTTTAACTCAAATCAAGAACACAACTCTTATGATAGAAATGGCTATGACGATAATGGCTTTGATAGAAATGGCATTAGTCTTTGGGGTTTTGATTATAATGGTTTAACACCTGACAACTGCAGTTACAAAGATAACTCTATGAGTCACTACCATTTTACTGAAAAGTTTGAAAATTGTGATTACCATAATTACCAAAAAGATAAGCTTGATATTTTAGAATATAAATATGAACGTGCTGCATATTTTTATCAAAAACTTCAAGAATTGAAACAAAAGTAAGAAAAAATAAAAAAGAGACTCGGTAGTCTCTTTTTTATTATTATTTATTTATGTGTTTTTCAACATAAACTTTGGACAACCATAATCATTTTTTGTTACTGGTTGTGATTCACCTTGATTTACCACTTCTACTTCGTCCCCGTAATAGACAGACACTCTCCCATCTGGTATTTCCATGATTCTTGCCATGAAAGTTTGACCTTTTTTTGTTTCGTCTTTAAGAATCTCTTCATCTTCTTTTGACAAACAAGCTGCCCATACTGACTCCCAATCATCTTTATTTTCTGACACGACATTTTGATTGATTAGGATTTTCACCATTTCAAATTTATCTACTTTTTCTTTGTTGTATTTCATATGAGTGTCTTTAGACTCTAGAAACACATAGACTTCTGATTCTGGATAGTCTTCTTGGACAAGTTTTGCTGCGTCCAATGCCATTTTGTCTATTTGTTGACGTTCTTTTAGAGACAAATCTTCGTCGTCTTCATTGTAGATACACCATAATTGACGGAAGTCTTCCAATGCTTTTATTGTTTTAGGTTTCAACTGTTCCAAAGCGTCGAATTCTAAATTACCACCTGACTCAAAGTTCCAAATTGGATCTGAACACCAGTCCATCATTACTCTTAATTTTGGATATTTCATTAATTTTTTTCCTCTAATTATAATGTTTTATTCGTCAGTATGGATATATTGTATCAAAAATACATTCTTTATTCAACAAAAAAGACGCTTAAAGCGTCTTTTTGTTTATTGTGAAATTTTTTTCTATATCGACAATATTTAGTTCAATATCGTGAATGCCTTTTTCTAAATCTAAGATCAATGATTTATCTAATATTGATTTTGCCTTTTTATCCGTAGGATTATTTTTTAAATAATCTTCTACAATTGTATAATCAAGAGCCATTCTTCCCCAGAAACCAGAAGTTTCGATACGAGTTGTTTTACCTTTTTTACTTTCGTCCTTAGAAATAAACATTGACTTTTTTTCTACCAAACACATATCACTGCTAGTGGCAGACACAAAAATGATATTTTTATCTAAAAGATACTTTGATAGTAAGTGCCTTTCATAGTCATACTCTAAGCTAAATTTTGAAGCACCTGTATCAGAGACTACTTTTTTCATTGCTGATTCAAATTCAGATTCAACAAATACTCTTAAATCATTAGCAAAAACGATTTTGCCAGATTTAGATTCAAATGTTGATTTGATATTATCATATTCTGGCTTATAAACACATTTCTCTTTATTGACTTTAATGACCATATCTTCAAAGTTAACCAGCCATTGTATTTTTTCACCACAAGCACAACAATTTGTTTCGTCGAACAACAAAGAAAATTCGTCAATATCTTTTTCTGGCTTACCTGTATCTAATTCTTTTTTTGCCTTAATCAATAAAAACATTGAAAATAGACCAAGACTACTTAGTGATATATCAGAAGCCATAGAAACCAATTCTTTTTTATCAATACTTTTTAAATTACCCTTTAAATGACCATTGGTTCTGAAACTAAAATTATTTAACAACCAAGGAATCAATTTTTCTCTAAAAGCTTCGTCGGCTACTGGTGATAACTCTTCAGTTTTTAAATCTATCATATCATAGAGTTCTTGATATTTTTCAATTTTCATCTTTTAAACTACCTCTTTTATAAATAAAGCCATTTCACTTTTTGAAAAATAAAATGATTTAGTTAATATTTTTTCATTTCTAACTATGTAATATTTTCCTGACATTTCTTTCAATGTAATTCCCTGTCTAAATATTTCAGGGAAATAGTGTGCTATGCTTTCTGCATTAAAAACTATTGTTAAAAATGCTTTTTTGTTTGTTTCAGGAATCCTTGCTTTTACCAAACTCATTTGTATTACCTCAATAACTCACCAATTCTAAATATTCGTTAACTTCTTGCTTTGAAAAGAAACAGTTTTTATCAAAAATTTGCCCATGTTTTAAAAGAAAATAATTATGCCCCACTCTCTCTAAAAGAACACCTTCTTTTTTTAATTCTGGAAATTTTCCTATTATATCAATTGCTCTAGGCACTTTTTTTAAAAACAAATTTTCATTTTCTATTTTTACTTTCATTTTTCACCCTCTAATAATGCAAATCTTATTTGATTCGGTGAAAAAACGACTGCAAAGATTTCATTGTTCCAATCTAACATGATTGAATCTTTATTCTTGTTTTTCATTAATTCCAAAATATTTTCCGTATTTTCGTCATAAAAATCTTGTTGAGTGCAGCCGTCGAAGGGATCTTTTTCACTCAAGCAATAATCATCTATAATGTCTTCCATAGTTAATGGATTTTTACAATCTAAAAAAACTGGATATACTACTGGCGAATTACCTGTCTTTTTACTTGCATTGATAGCATATGCACCTGCACTATACATATCTTCATAAATTTCTTCTCCATTCATTTTTTTAACTACTTCAAAATTTGTATTGGTTGTAAAAAAGAAACCTTCTTCATCTTTTTCAAAATTTTGACCGATATATTTTTCATCGAAGCTTTTTATATCAGCAGCAGCACCGTGAAAAAACATTATATTTTTCATAAAAACACTCTTATATTTAATCTTTGGCTATTTTATCAAATAATTTCATAAAAAACAAGAAGATAATGATATTTTTATCTTTTTGAAAATAATGGTTACTTTTCAGTAACTTAATTGTTCTTCAATACTTTTTCTTGCATGTTTAATTAAATTTTGATATTATACGATTTTCATATTTTCAATAAAAGGTTATATTATGGAAGGTTATTTTATCAAATTTTTGGACAGTTGTTGTCCTTTTGAAGAAAGAAAAATATTTATTGTTGCCGAAAATTTTGAGGACGCTGAAAATAAATTAAAAGGTTTATTTGAAGAAAAATTCAAGCACAACAATTCAGAACTTGATTATTTTAAGTGGATTGATATGGATTCTGACGCTACAGTTAATTACGAACATGATTCCGAGTTAAGTATTTTTGAAAAAATGGAAAATGGATACAAAGCACGACATAATTATAAAATTATTTGTGAGTATGTTGAAAATGTCATTTGATTAATTTTAATTATTAAAAAAAGAGCACATTGTGCTCTTTTTTATTATGATTCTTTGTTTAGAAATGAAAAACCCATTCTTTGATTGCGTCAACTTCAACTTCTATCATTCTTTCGGAAGAATTAGACTTAACTTGAATCTTTAAAAGAACTTCGTCTTTTTTGTATTTAGATTTTTCTACTGTAACGTCAGATACAGTAAAGAAATGGTCTGAATGTTTGATTTTCATACCTATCAATTGGTTTTTTAGAACACCTAATGTTTCTTTTATTGCTCTTTCTTCATAAATTGTTCCTAGTAGCTCATTAAAATGATCTTTTAATAGGTAATTATAAGCCAAGGTTGGATTCGGGTATTCTTTTAGGTTTTCATATTTAAAACTTTCAGTTATTAATTCATTTCTTTCTTTAAAAATAATTTCTTCTGCTTTTTCGTAAGCTTCTTTTGTTAGATTCTCTTTTAACAAATTGACAATATAAAATGATTCATATTTTCTAATGTATTGATTAGTGAATACACTATTTGCAATTAAATATAAAGTCGATTCAAAGGCTTGCGATTCAATATCCGAAGCAGCTTTAGCTTTATTTACATATTTAATGAATTTGTTCTCTTTTTTATCTTCAAATTCAATAGCAATCATAAGAGCTTTTTCAAAGAATTCTTTATCTTTATTTGATTTGATTTCATCCATAATGTCACTTGTAATCATATGAATATGTGAATCACTATCATTTAAGTCTTTTTTAAATGCTTCTAAATCTTTATTTTCTTTAAGTTCAGAAATTAAAATTTCATAATCTTTCATAAAATAGCCTTTACTCGTAAGTGAAAAAGGAAGCTGTTGCTTCCTTGGTATTTTTAATTATTATATTCTTTTTCCTTTAAAAATTCAACTTAAATTCTTTTGTTTCTCCATAAAACTGCTGCCATTATACCTACATAAGCAACCGCAGTCCAACCTTGAATATCTGTTGAGTAACCCATTCTATCTTCAAAACCAATCAACATATTAACTAATATTGGCGAACCTATAACCGCAAAAAGCCATAACACGAAATTTTCTTTACCTTCCATTTGATACCTCTTTTTAAATATTTCTTTTTATTTTATCATTATAAATCAAATAGACAATTTACAATTATTAAAAATAAGATTCAATTTTTCTTTAAACAAAAAAAGACCTTTTTGGTTAAGATCTTTTTCTTATTAGGTTTTTTGTTATTTATTTTTCATTTCTTCCAAAAAAATATTTGATTTATTTCGACTTTTCCTTCGTCAAATGTCAATTCAAAAGGTGATTCTGAATCTAAGACTTCATATCTTTTACTTGAATGTAATGTTATCAAGTTTAAATTGGAAATTAGTTGTTCTTTTCCTTCTGAGTCGAAATCAAAAAAGATTATACTGGCTTCTTTTCTATCACCTGCGTCTACATTAATATAATCCAATATAATATTGGAATATTCTATTGAGATTTTTTCTTGTTCTGTCGTTAAGGTTTCTAATAACATTAATTTTGAATAGTCTTCAAGATAGTCATCTAATCTATAATACTTATACATTAAGAAATTAGATAATAGCTCATTTGAAATAACTTTCTTTTCTTTTGTGCTTTTACTCTCTAATAACACACCTTCCAAATTCTTTTCTTTTGAATGAAATACAATTTTTTTATCTAAAATACGATAACTTTCATTACCTATTTTATTTTCAAGAAAATCTGCTTCTTCAATTAAAAAAACTTGTTTGATTTTTTCCATTTTAAACCTTATTTTACAAACTCTGGATGGGCTTTCTCAAAATCCAAACGTTTCTTTAACCAGTTAGGCATCGTGTATCCAATATTCACTATTGGTTCTTCTGCTAGAAAAGAACAACCTGTGTTTAAAAGACACTTATTTGATTCACCTTTTACTTGTAAAAAGTAACCACATTTACTCACTGATTTTACCACGTAACGAAAACCCATGTTGAAAACTACTTGATTTCGCTTAGGTTTTTTATCACTATTTTGATAAAGTCGAGAGTCACGATAACGCTTTTCACCATCAGACATTTTTTTTACCTTATACTATTAGTTTAGACCTTTATTTTATCAAAAAAAACTTTTTTAATCAAGCTGTTTTTATTATTTTTAGTATTATAATATTGTTTTTTTTGCTTGGTGAATTTAAAAAAAACAAAAAAAAAGCTTGCGTTACTTCTCAGTTTTTTATATAATAATCCGACACAAACACACTAACTTAAACACACAACACAAGGTAAAAAACAATGAGTTCTGTAATTCAGTTTTTTAAGGTAAAAGAAGCAAGTATTGATCTTTCAATTAAAAGTTTAAAAAGTAAGAAAGGTCATGAAGGTGAGATCCTTCATACTTGCAACATTTACTTCGGCAAATCACACATTGCCACATATCAAGAATACGACATGGGTGCTGGTCACTCTGTTGAAGTTAACACAAAAAAACAAAAAGAATATGACAATGCTTTAAAGGTGTTATCAACACTCTCTTCATATTACTGTGATATTCTAAGACAAGACGTTTCTGTTACATTGGAAGATTGGGCTAATGAAGCCTGTATTGTTTCTTCTATTTTGAAAACAGCTAAACGTGAGAAGCCAAGAGGCTATTTTGATAAAATAGAAAATACAATTCGTGTCTATCCCAAAAAGAAAGGAACGGAGGATTCTTTTTATCAAGATCATATGAAAACAATGAAAAACATTATTCCTCTTCATACTCTTGAGGATGAAGAAGTCTTGAAATTATATCTAAAATACCATAAAATTAAATTCTAGTTTAACATATTATCTAAATGAGGTCTTACAATGAGCGTTCATGCTGAAAAACTTAATACTTTCCTTAGAAAGTATTTGCAAGAATCTGTCGAACAACTTGATTTTTTACAAAAAGAAGTGATTGAAACACAGAAAAGTATTGCTAAAAATATTTTAATGGAAACAGAACGCTTAGATTTCACTAATGAAATGTCTATTGATAACAATCAAAATGGATATCTTATTAACTACCATGAAAGTGTTTACCAAACTTGTGTTGAACTCTATACTGCATTGAAAAATCAAGAAGCGCATTTTGTCGCTCATGCTGATTTAAATATCAAACGTTTTTTACGGATTCGTTCTAATTTTGAACCTGATTCTGAGCAAAGAAATCAACTTTTGAAATTTAAAGAAGATATCTTTAAACGAGAAAAATCCTTGAATAAAATAAATCCTTTTTATTCGAAAAATAAAGAAGACCTGAAAACATTGGATAACCTTATTGCAAAAAATGATCTTATGTATGAAAAATATTCTGAGCTTCTTTCTGATTTAGAGACTTTGCGAAGTTTATATTGATTATAAAAACTGCTTCGGCAGTTTTTTTTTGATTTTTTTATTACTATAATATTGTTTTGTTTTTTATTTTTATATGTTTTTTTATATAATTGTTTTTGTAAAGTTATATTTGCTATATCTTGTGATTAATACTGATTATTTATCCATATATTGATTATCTTTAGCATTATAATCTTTAGTTTTTCTTTAGAATATTTAGCGATAGAATATGAAAAAAATGATAAAAAAATTATAAGAAAAATCATAAAAAATACTTGACTAAAAAGCTATGGTTTGATACTATATATATCAAGTTAAGGGAAACATTAAAGTTTCTAAAAACAATAACTTACACACAAAAATATAGATAATGTGCTTTCACACTAAGTCATTATCAAGTCTCATAAGAAAGACAAAAATTTTATTATAATAAATACGCATTTCATATGCAAACCCCTATTAACCCCGCCACTTTCTAGTGGCGTTTTTTTTGCCTGTAATTTAATTCTTTTTCTCATTTTTGATAAAACACTAAATATGTCTTTTTTGTTATATTTTTTTTATTAAAGTTGTTGAAGTTTTGTTTTTATAGCATTATAATACTATTACCACTCAAAGAAACTATAAAGGTTATATTATGAGCGTCAATTTTTCAGAACAATTTAATTTCAATCAAGAAGATATTGATAGAATTGGGCTTCAAGAAAAATACGAAGAGATTTACTTACCTTTACTTTTTAAGATTGAAAAAGAATATGATGAAATTATACATAGGTATGAAAGTAGTCAAAAAGAATATTACAAACAAACTTTATCTAATCAAAATTTTATGGAATTAAGTTTAAATCAAATGAAAAGAACATTGTTTGTTCGTATTAATTTAATTAAAACTATTAATAAAGAAATAAAAGATGCTTTAAATGAAATCTCAAATATCGAAAAACAAGATTTAATTGATAATTTAAAAAGCACACTAACAGAAATTCAATTAAAAGAAGATTTTATGCTGAGTCTAAACTATAAAGCATAATAATACTTGTTTTGCTGTTTCTTTTTTGATACAATACAATAAAATGAGGTTTATTTATGATTCAAGAAGAAAAGACGATCTTACTTCAAAAGCTTTCTATATTATCACTTGAAAGAAATAAAGTCGTTGAGGTTTTAGATCAGTTTCGGACACAAAAAAACAATCTTCTGTTGCAGGAGACTTTTAGTGAATACCATAACGAAATAAAATCCACACAGCATTTATTAAATAGTATCAATAATCGTATTGATACTGTTATCTTAAAAGCTTTGAGTTCTTTTCCTGATATGAAAAGTGAATTATCGCCTTATTTAATTAAAAATAATATTACTTTACATTAGGAGAGTATTAATGCGTTATTTAAATACATTAGTAGATGAAACAAAATCAGAAAATCAAGATGGCATGCTAAAAGTTGTTGAGGATATTATTTCTCATGAATATAGCACACCAGAATTAAATGAAATGATAGCGACTCTTTCTTCCTTAACTCGTGGGGAAACCTTTGACTATCGAAGCATTAATAAATCCATTAATGAAAATATGGATATTATTGACAATCAACTTGAAAATCTTTCTGAAATCCAACTAATGGAAGAGGAATATGAATCCATTGATATGAGTTTATATCCAGAAGGTGATGAGAGACTTCTTAACATCACTATGTCTAAAATGAAAATTGAAGAATCTATTGAAGTACTTCGTAAAGAACATGAAAGTTCAAAATGTAAAATAATGATTTTATCTGCATTTTTAATTAAAGGCTTTCCTGAAAAATCAAAAAATATTCTCCCTATTCTTGATTTTCTTCAAGAAGTAGACAGTTTTTTTGAAAAGGCTGCATAATGAGTAAAATTATAGAAACCAAAACAGAAAGTGGAGATTATTCTCTTTCTGCTCGTCGGCATGAATACGTTATTACGTTTAATAATGATAGGATTGGTAGGTATAAAGTTTCTAAACTTACAATGCAAGAAGTTATAGCCAAATACAATGATATTATTACAAAATCTGGAACTAAAATTTTAGATTCTATACAATATGGATTAGGTTATGTTTCTATCAATCTTGAAAAGAAATCGGGAAAAGAGCTTTATAATGTTGTTTCTAAATTAAGCGTTAAAGATTTATTAAATTCAAGTGAATATCATTTTACTTTATTTTTTGATAAACGTAACCCTATTCTTCCTATCGAAGAATTAGAACGAAATATTTTATTTGAAGCTAATGCTGTTGATATACAAGTATTAGGTGAAAGCAATAAAGCCATTGCTATCATTTTTGAGTCAGAAAGTTTGGTTAAAAGATTTGAATACCTCAAATCTTTTGGTTTTAAACACGATTTTGATGCATTACTGCCACATTGTACAATCAAATATAATCCAACTGAAAAAGACATTGATCTTATTTTGTCAAAAAAGGACGATATCTTATCAGCAATTAATACTATAATACTAAAGAAAGAAGTGTGGCGTAAGGCAATTTGCTTTTAATCATAAAAACAAAAAAGAAAAAAGCCTTCATAAAGGCTTTTTTATTATTTTGAACATATATATCCAGTATATAATGTCTTTTTATCGCTATCTTTATGACCACCGCAGCCTTTATATTTAAAAGTGTATCCTGTTATTCCTTCTGTTGGACACGAGCCACCTGCTGTAACCGTAGGTCCTGAAAATTTATTAGAACCACAAGAACTAGAATAACTTTTCCACTTCAGATTTTTTGGTGGTTGCGGCGGCGGCTTAATTGAGTTAACTTCTGAAAATAAAATCTCTATATTTTTTTCATTTGTTTTTACTCTTTTCTCTAAATTATCAATATCATGTGCGTTTTTATTAATATTAGAATTATTATTTACTATATTTGTTTCATTTTTGGTTACTCTTTGGTTTATATCTTCAACTATATTTTGAATTTCTTCAAATTTTTGATCCAAATCACCAAACTCACCTTTAATACTTCCGTCAACAACTAAATCGCCTGATACATTAACTGTATTTAAATTAGTATCTCCTGTTACTTCTAAATCATGTATTGTTACATTATTTAAATTGGTATTTCCTATTACACTTAGATTATTTAAATTAGTATCTCCTTTCACTGTTAAATTTGTTGTTGTTGTTTCACCTGTAATATTCAAATCGCTATTTATATTTACTAAATCTTGAAATTCTGATTTACCATTTACATTTAATTCCTTCATAACATCAAGAACAGAAGTATTTATTGTATCTGCAGTTATTGATTCGATGTTTCCAATTGCTACATTTAAGATATTAAATGTTCCTTTTTCTGCAATTACATTATCCACTACTTGATAGATTTCCATCTCCGAAAGCGTTCCGCCTTTTAAATCGTCTTTGTTTTTAAATATACCACAAGCTGACACTTTACCTGTATCTATAACTTTTTTATTTGATTCGTCCCATTTTAATACTTTACATTCTTTATCTAGAATAATATTATTGAATGTTCCAGTATTTGTCACTGTATCTACTAAAATTGGTGAGCTATCTTTATTATAAACACCTATTCCACAATCAACTTCTTCTGATTTCCAAGCACTTATTGAATTTGTAGAAGTATTTTCCCAACGAATACACTTTAAAGGAGTTTTTTCCCCTTTTGATTCAATAAATGTCAAATGAGCACCGATCATTGAGTTTGTTCCATCTACCCTCACATATTCATTACCACCAGAACGATCAAAAGTTGCTTTGACAACACATTCTTCTTTTAATTTTATACATTCTGAAGCTGATATTGCTTCGTCTCTTTTTGAATTTTTTACAAACGTAATGAAATGAGAACCCGACAACTCTCGCTTATCTTTTATTTCAAAATACTTCATTCCTTTCTTTATTCCTTGAAAGTATTTTGTAAAATCTTTCTCACTTAAAAATTCAAAATAAAGATTGAAATTTTGTATAAAACCAACAGGATCTATATTCATTTCTGCTGAAATATCACCACCTATTTTTTTATTTAATCCAGCCCAAAGACCACAAGGGAGTAATTGAGTCTTTTCTTCACTTTCTATTGAAGGCTCCCATTTACCACCAAAACATTTTGATTCTTTTGAGTTTAATTGCTGTTTTATTAATTTATCAGATACTTCTTTTATGTTTTTCCATTTTCTATCTGTCCCCCATAAATCTGGTTCGTATCCATCTATTGCTATTCTATGATCTATAGCGTTTACTACTTGATTCATCTCTTGAATTAATTTCATTCCTGCTTCTCTTTCATTTTCTTCCGCAGAATTTGAAATCACCAAACCAACTGTTCCACCTGTAATTGTTAAAGCAATTAAGGATTCTATTAAAGTAAAACCTTTTTTTCTATTTTGTTTCATTTCTAATATCCCTATTATTATTATTATTATTGTTATTGTTATTATTATTTTGAAGTTTTATTTTTTATCTATTTTTACTTCATAATTATAATTTATATTATTTTAATAATTTTAAAAATATCGTCACATTTTTATTAGTTTTTTTTCATAATTTAAAGGATATTTTATTTTTTATTTTGAAAAATAATTGAAAAATAATTGAAAAAATATGTTGATTTTTTGAATAGGTTTCGATATAATAATTACACAACTTGAATAGAGCAAGCTCTTAGACTTTGAAAACATATACTTTTTTTCAAATTTTACTCGAAGTCTCTTGCCTAAAAAACATAGGTTTCGTTTAAGATAAATGTAATTTAACTTAACGAGGAAAATATGATTACTACGAATTCAAGTTTTAAAAATTCAACTATCACTGATTCTATGTTTAACCTTATTGTTGGTGCTACATTGACTTGGGGATTCTTAATGAACTACTTTATTGTTCAATCTCTATCTTTCGAGTGGGTTGTGCAAAACTCGGTTTGGATCAGTCTTCTATACTTGGTTTCTGCTTTTTCAGGACATGTTTTATTTGAAAAATCTGATAATCCAGTTATTAGTTTTATTGGTTACAATATGATTGTATTGCCTGTTGGTGTATTACTTGTTCCTATTACGGAAGGTTATGACGCCAATGTATTACAAACAGTGTTCTTACAAACTGCATTAATTACTGGTATTATGATGGCATTAGGTTCTATGTTTCCTAAGTTCTTTGCCAAAACGGTTGGTGTTGTTTCAACTGTAGTTCTTGCAATTGTTCTATCACACTTAGCATCTATGATTTTCTTTGGTGAGACATTTGGTGTTTGGTATGAATATGTAATTATTGTTGGTATGTCTATCTTTATTGGTTTTTACTGGTCTTACTCAATGAGTTGTGAGAAAACCGTTGATAAAGCCATTGACACTGCTGGTTTACTATATCTTCCTATTATTAATATTATGAGTGCTCTTTTAGGTATTCGTCGAAGTTAATAATTTAACTTAAGTTTAAAAAAGAGCTTTTCCAAGGCTCTTTTTTATATCTTTTTTTTGTATGTTGTGTTATCATTAAAAAAACAGAAGGTTTATTTTATGGATTTTAAAGAAAAACTAGCTTTACACCTAAACGACAGAATGCGAAGAATAGCTAAGGTAAGAAATAAAGACGAGATTTTTAAGAGTAGTCATCTTCAAGTCAATGAATCTGACGAAATTTCAAAAATGATTGTCAATATTTTTGAAAATGTCGATAATGAATTTCCAGAAGTTGTTCTTAAATATTTTGGAGAACATGACATTCTTTCATTTTTACGACATTCTTTCGAAAAAAATCTCACAATAAATAATTATAAAGTTCATATTGGTGAAAATGGTAAAAATTCTACAATCAAGTTTAAAGATTATTTAGGTTTCCCTGAAACAACAATCACTTTTGATAAAGGTAAAGATCTTGATATCAACGAAGGTTTTGGCATAAATAATGTTACTTATAGTGGTGGTATTTTTAATTTTGACGATATTTCTTGCGATTGCAAGAGCTGGAACGTTCTTATTGTTTGGGCTTTAATTATTTCAAAAAATAATAAATCTTGATTTGATATTTGATTGATAGTATAATTATTGAACATTTTAATAAAAAGGGAAAATCTCATGACAGAAAGAACTATTGATATGGTAGAAAGAGAATTTAAATCTCGTCGAAATGAACTTAAAAAGATTGACGCTTCATTCTCTAAACTTCCACTTTGGAAACAATTCGCAATGTTTCCTACTCAATTTGCACGATATATCAACAAGCGAAGTCAAGTTCGTGTTTTGATGAAAGAATATAAAACATTGTCTCAACAAACAGAGTAAAGACAAGAAAAAACGAAAAAGCTTTGATTGAAAAATTAAAGCTTTTTTTATTGCCTTTTTATTCTTTGTTTGATATGATAGTGTCATAACGAATTGGAAGTTAAGGTTTAATCGCTTATCAGTCAATTTGGGGAGTTTTTCTCCTTGGCATAACACTCACTTCATTTTGAAGAGCTGGAAATTATTTAACCGACATTTAAGCATAAATATTTAACTTTTATTTTATGTAGGTTTTGGAAAGAGTGTAAGCTTACATAATACATTAAAGGTAAAATATATTATGAATATCAAAACACTAAATAAAGATACACTAGCATACGAATTTAAAGCAGAAGATTTCTTAAATAATATTATTATTGAGTTAGAGAAAGAGCTTGGCAAAGGTGTTCCTTATAACAAAGAAATGCTTTTTGCCTTAGTGGAACAAAAGAAGCCTATTCTTAATCATTTTTATCATATCAATGTTCAAAAGAAGACAAATAATTTTATTAATTTTATTCTTGCTTGGGATTTTGGAATTAAAGACGGCATTCAAACAGTAAAAGGTGTTATTAAAAAAATCCTTAATGATTTTGAGCAACATATGTTAGCTGCTAAAAATTATCCAGAAATTATCTTTGTTTCTGTTGAGCCTGTTTCTGAAACTCCATTATTACTCATTGATCACTCTATTGACAATCAATTTACAAAATATGGTTTTAAAGATGAATCTTTAAAAAATATTTCCGTTGAAGATTCTGTTAAAAGTAAAACTTATAAATTACTAGATACTCCAGAATTAAACGTTTTGACTTATGCATTTAAAGTTTTTGAAATTTATGCAGAAATTGAAAATTCTGGTTATGCATATGGCAATTACGATGCAGCATTAGAGCTTATTGAGGATACCACTGGAATCCAATCTGTTGAAAAAACAGATATATTTAATTCAGAAGGCGCATATGATATGGCTTTTGCTTTTATTGCAAGACGACCTAGTAATGATGATATTGAAAAAATCGTCAAAGACATTCGTTCATTGGAATTTTTATAAGGGATTGCAATATGAAGTTTATTAAAACAGAAGATTTTCTTAGAGAATTACAACTTTTAGCTGTTAATATTCCTAGAAAGCTAGATGAAGATAATGAAATAAAGTGTCGAATTCAACAAGCATTTAAATACTATGCAAATCATTATCATACTTACCCAAAAGACATCAACGTTCAATCTATTTTGTCGAACGGGAAACCTAGTGAGTTTTTTAAAATTATTGACATACTAGAAGACAAAATGATTTCTTTTGCTCCAAATAGTTATAAAAAAATACTTTATATCAAAGTAATATCTGGCGATAATACTTTTAAGTTTTTATTTACACCTGACTTTAATAAAAGAAATGCTATTGAGCTTGTTCGTGAATATTTTGAACTTAATGGCAGTATTCCTTTTTCTATTGTTGTTGACCATTATTTTTTTAGAATTGAAAATATAAACAACTATTTCGAAAACAAAAAAAAGATTGCAAAACTTGAAATTTGGGATTCCAGAGCTAACAGTCTTCAAGACTCTGTTGTCATTGAAGGAGGTAAATAATGTTTTTATCATTAGCAGAAGCAATTTCATATATTAAAAATGAAGTTAATGACTTATATAGATCAGACGAGGTTATTGATCTTGCAAAACAACGTTTTGAGAAAAAAACTGCCAGTCTGGAAGATATATTAAAAGATTTTTCAGAAAGCGACATGCAAAGAACTTATGTTTTATTTAAAGAGCTTGTTGACGATGAGAATATGGAAAATATTGAAGTAGAGCAAATAGAAGTCACTTCTGTTTATGCTGATAAAGAACTACTTTTTTGTTCAGAGGATGAACAAGAAGCATTAGATTATATGTTAAACGAAAGTATTGCTAATGACACTGGCATTTATTATAATTTAACAAAAGAATTTGTTCCAAAAGACACAATCTACAAATTTGGAAAGAAAAAATTAACTTTTCGATACTAAAAGGTGAATCTATGTTTAAAAATATGTCTTTTCTTAATTTATTTCAGGATCAAACTGAACAGCTTAAAAGAATAGCTTTTTATTTTGTTACGTCTTGTTGTTTTTTTTATACTCACGTTCCGCTTGGGTTTGAATCATGGACATTTTTTGCAAGTTCAGTATTTACTGCAGCATTGGTTACATTTAAAATTTTTATTTGGGACAATGAAATTTTTCAAGTTAAAATCAAAAAAGAACCAATATTTACAGCATTTTGTATTTTAGCTGCTTGGTCTTCTTTAAGCTTGATTGTTTTTTCATTTAAAACTTTAATTTTAAGATATTAACATTTGATTAAATGATGATATGATATGACATAAAATAGTTTTTTATTAAAAAAGGATTTAATATGAAAAAAAATAAAATTTTGATGGTTGAAGATACTGTTTCTATTGCTGCATTATATAAATCTTATTTAAGTCCACTTGATCTTAATGTAAACATTGTAGGAACAGGTAAAGAAGCTTTGAAGTTTATTAAAGATTGCACTCCTGATTTAATATTGTTAGATTTAAAACTACCCGACATGACTGGAATGGAGATATTAGGATATATAAAAAAAGAAAATATTAACATTCCTGTGATTATCATGACTGCTCATGGGACAATGGACCTTGCAATTGAAGCAATTCGATTTGGAGCACAAGACTTTTTAATTAAACCTTGTGAAGCTGACAGACTAAGAATTACTGTTAATAAATCATTAAAAGATAAAAGCACACTTAATGACAACATTAAAACAAAAAAAATAGAAGGAGCACAGTACCAAGGCTTTATAGGAAATAGTTTACCTATGCAAGAAGTCTACCGTATTATAGAAGCAGCTTCTTCGAGTAAAGCTACTGTATTTATTACAGGAGAAAGTGGTACAGGAAAAGAAGTTTGTGCAGAAGCTGTTCATGCCGCAAGTGATAGAAACGATAAACCTTTTATTGCAATAAACTGTGCTGCTATTCCAAAAGAGTTAATCGAGAGTGAACTTTTTGGTCATGTAAAAGGAGCATTCACAGGAGCTATCTCTGATAGAAAAGGGGCGGTTGAAATGGCTGATAAAGGAACCTTAATGCTTGATGAACTTTGTGAAATGGATCTTGATTTGCAAAGTAAACTATTAAGATTTATTCAAACAGGTACTTATCAAAAAGTTGGATCTTCTAAAACATATTCGGTTGATGTCAGGTTTATTTGTGCTACAAATTGCGATCCTTTACAAGAAGTTAAAAAAGGACGATTTAGAGAAGATCTTTATTATAGATTATATGTTATACCTATTTTCTTACCACCATTAAGAAATCGTGAAAGAGATATTATTGATATCGCCCATGCAATATTAGGATTAACAGCTCTTGAAGAAGGTAAAAAAATGAGTCGTTTTTCTGATTCTGTCATTGAGCTTTTTCAATCTTATTCATGGCCAGGCAATGTTCGTGAATTGCAAAATGTTATACGTAATATTGTTGTTTTAAATTCTGGAGAAGAAGTTACTTTTGACATGGTTCCTTTTAGTATTAAAGATAAAAAAGAACATAAAGAAAAAACAGAACAAGAAAACATTTTGACTACCGAAATTGATTATACAATAAAACCGTTATGGATTTATGAAAAGATAATTGTGGAGAAAGTTATAAAACATTGCAATGGAAGTATTCCGCTTGCTGCAAAACATCTTGAAATAAGTCCTTCTACGATATATCGTAAAATAGAAAATTGGAATAAAAAAAAGAATGAATAATGAGTTTTAATTGTTTACAAATATACGTTTTTTTTGTTAAAATACATTCATTAATTAACTATAAAGGTTTACTTGAATGTTTAAGATAAAAACAATTAGTCGTGGTGAATACTTAGCTCAATTTGGTCTTTACACAAAGATTTCTTGTAATGTCTCTATTGACTATCGTGCTACCGAAAAAGAAAATCTACTTGATTTCAATAATTATGTTGGTTTCACAAAAGAAGATCCAAGTCGCAACCTAGAAGAATCATTTTATTTTATGATTGAGGAAAACCATAAGAAAAATCGATCTTCTATTATTGATTACAAACCAAATAAAATGAGACAACTTTTTGATAAATCTTATCGTGAGACTTCTAAACTAATTAAGGAA
Organism: Chloroflexota bacterium; assembly: GCA_002722455.1. Taxonomy (GTDB): domain Bacteria; phylum Chloroflexota; class Dehalococcoidia; order Lucifugimonadales. The sequence continues at coordinate 108,065 of PBMB01000022.1, read as the reverse complement.
AATGCTTATTTTATTAACGAATCATTTGAAAACAAAGAAGACCTTCAAAAATATTTTGATGATAATTACTCTCATTTAAAGGATATTGATAACAACACTGTTCGAGTCATTGATCACGATTTGAATATCGGTAAAGAAATTTATGCAATTAGCTTAAATGGTTCTCTACGTTTTTCTGATTTAGACGATGGTTCACAAAGTTCAATTATCACTTTAAAAAAATACAAAATTACTCACGTATCTTTAAGAGAACAATCTCATTCTGATACTGATTTTTATGAAATCTTCGAAGTTCATTCTGAATCAGAAGACGGAGCTTATACGACTGCTTCTTTTACTATCAAAAAAGAAAAAGATAACGGTGAATATCGACTTTCTTCTGGATATTCTGATTTGCGGTTTTATCAGAATTTGGAAGAAGCAAAGAGCGCAATTAAAGATATAAAGACAAGATTTATTAGCACTCTTATTTCTTGATTTACAATTAGTTACATTTAATTAAAACTTAAAGCGTGTTTCAGTTTTGGGACATGCTTTTTTTTATCTTTAACAATATTTTATAATATTAATGAAAAAAACCAGTTTCCACACTGGTTTTTTTTATGCTTGTTATGTTATAATTAATTTATTAACTATAAGGTAATAAAAAATGTTGAGAATGAATGCCGAACTTTTAGAAGAACTTCGATTTGAAAATGAGTCAAGAAACTCTTTTCCTTGTGTTTTAAAGACTAACGAAGAACTTGGTGTTATTGAGAAAAAAAGAATTGATTTGGTTAAAGATGGACTTCTTCATATGAAGTATATTGTCAATATAGCAAACATTGAAAATGCTTCAATTGAAAATGGCATTCAAGATTTTTTCAATGATATTGTCACGATATCCACCAAATATTATTCAGATCCAATATTTAGAATTGTAAGTATGCGTAACATTAATCAATATAGCTCTCCTGAAAAGATTGCTAATGATATTTTTTGTTATGTAGAAAAGTTTTTGTTGAAAGCAAAATCTAACAAAATAGAAACAAAACAATATGAAACACAAAAACAAAAGATAAAGCAATATCAAAACATTATTGATTTATTGGGTAATGTTGAAAATACTCTTAAATTATGGAATGAATATGAAAAAGAGTATATGGAAACTGCATTTAAACCTGTTAGTGTTACTGATTTTAATTTTAAAGACAAAACACTCTTTGCTGTATTTGTTAATTCTTTTGCTAACGTTAAAAAAGGTAAAAAACTTATTCAGTTAGAAGAAATGACTTATTGCTCTCAACGTTTAATTGAAAACTATTCAGATAATACTCATTTTGTTATTGCTAAATTTTCTGGTGAAGAACATAGTAAAGAAATTGCAACGCTTTATAATCATAGTGAAGAAAAATTAGAACTCGCTTATAATGATGAGAATTGTTGTGTTTTCTTTTCAAGGAAAGAAGCTCTTGCTTATGTTCGAAAATTAACCGACAACAATCATTTATTTTCATTTTAAGAGGAATAACTTTTGAAAACAATACCTTTTTATACTGAAAAAACAAATCATTTAAAATCCATGTCGCTTTCGGAAGCTTATGATTTCTTATTAAACAATGTTGGGTGGCTGCACAATCCAGAAGTCAAAATTCTTCGAGATAAAAATGGAAAATGTCCGTGGCTTAAAGGAGCAGGAAGTTATACGACATTATTTGCTCCACATAATCATCAAGAAGAAGAGTATTTTGAACAAGGTGGAAAACCTGTTATTTTTGGACACCCAAAATTAAAGTCTAAAATCAGAACAGTTAAAGAGTTTGATCATAAAAACAGAAGTGTTGAAGCTATCGATTCAATTTATATTGAATTATTTAATCTTGCCACTCCTCAATTTCTTGAAAATGCTGAGTCTCACCGAGTAGCAGGAACTTTATTAGGTTATTCAAAAGAATCTATTGATTTTTTCACTATTAAGAACAAGGAAGGCGATAATTATTTTTTCCAAAATGGACTGTATTACGACGAAACCAACGGTTTATCTGATGGTGTTATTGGTGTTTTTCACGAAATTGAAAAAACACATTTAGATTATGCACTGCAGTTTTATCGTAAGGTTGAAGCTATCTATTACACTGATGATTTTAATAGCCAACAATTTAACAAACTAGTAAAAGAGTTGTTGGATTATGATTTATTGTCAGAAAATTTCTCTATCACAAAAATAAAAAATCAGGATTTTGGAAGTATTGGTTTTGTAGCGAAACATGAATCTTTTCTCAAACCTAACAATGATTTTCATTGGAAAAGAAAAAGGTTGGAAGAATATAAAGGATAAACAAAAAAAACCGTAGATGTTTCTACGGTTTTTTTATATTTTTTAAGCTACTCTTTTTGAAATAAATTCTGTTATTTTTTTATTTTCTTCAAAAAATTCCCAATAATGATCTTCATTTTCATTTTTTACAATTTGAGTTTTATCTTTATACAGTAATTCTGTTTTATTTGCGTCAATTAATTCATCTTTCATTCCTAAGAACACCATTGAAGAACGCTCTATCTTTGCCATGTTTGGATAAGTTGCTACAAGTTCTGCAGTTAATTCTTCTTCTTTGCCTGTTGCAAAGTTTTGTTGCTTACCAATAATTTTTGATAGCGACATTTGTGGTTCTACACAAGGATTGATTAAAATTGAATGTTTACCTAAACGGTAGCTTAATTCAGAAGCAAATAAACCTCCCAGTGAAGTTCCTACAATGAAATCAACTTCATTTTCTACACAAAAATCTTCTAGGATTTTCATGTTTTCATTAAATGGCTTTTCAATACTATAAGAGACACCGACAACTTCAAATTCTTTTGATAGTCCTTTTACTTTTTCTGAGTCAGGTTTGAATGCACTAAATGCTCCATGTATGTATAAAACTTTTTTCATTAATTTATCCTCTTTATTTTAACCCTAGACGTTTATTTTTAATATTTTCTTTCAAAAATAGAAAACACAAAAGATCGATTCTTTTGTGTCTTCTATTTTTTTTCGGTTGATTTTTTTAAGCTATTAATTTTACTCCAAGCAATGCTGCAATTTCATTATCTATAAATAATGAAAGAGGTGCTATTATCAAAGAATCATCATTCTTCTTATTTACCTCTTCTTTTGCAAGACATTCTGTATCAAAATGTTTAGCGTCAATTAATGATGACACTAATTGATCACCTTTTCCTATAAAGTAGCTATCTTTAAGATTTTCTTCTCTTTGTATTTTTTCATTTACTATATAGACTAAAACATGTTTATCATCTTCCTGATAAGAACGTAGTTTCTCTAATATTTCTAATTTATCTTGATTAATGGTCATTTTTCTTTCTCCCTTGGAGTTTCTATATTACTATAAATTATTAGTGAAGCAACAGCATTATATTATTTATTCTTTAAGTGTTTGATTTCAAAGTTTAAAAAGAGATTATAAAGTCTCAGTGTAACTTTCTTCGTTTATTTCAAACATATCATTTTCTTTGTAAAATTGTTTAATTTCTATTTCTTTGATTTCTTTTTCAATCACTTCTTTTTGGTGATCCAAACTTGAAATTTCTTTTAACATTCTTTTCTTTTTTTCTTCAATTATTTTTAATGACTTCTCTTTAATTTCCTTCTTATCATTTAAAGAATTTGATTTATTTTCTAAGGTTAACAATCTTAACTCTAAATCCATTAATAATTCTTGCAGTAATGATATATTGCTATAATATTCTTTTTTGTTTTGTAGCAGAGAAAAATAATAGCCTGTTAGACAAGAAGGAATCCCTTTCTTATATTTTTTAGTCATGTAAAAATCATTTTCAATAAAATTCATCACAGAATTATGTTTACTTACTATTTTAGAAACTATGCGATAATGTTCTTTTAAGATACCCAAATCAGTTTCTTCTTTCAATGCTTTGAACTGATATAAAATAGCCTTTTCATTTTTATATTTTGAATATGCCATTTTTTTTATTGAATATTCTTTAAAATCTAAGTTTTCTTTAAAAGGTGCTTCACCTTTTAGTGCGAAATTAATTGTGAATAACAAAAAACTTGTTAGTATTCCCACTAAAAAATTAGAGAGAAGTAAAAAGATATTAATTACGAAAAGCAATCCCATAAATAAATATGACTTTATAGGGTTTCTATCTCTTACTCTACGTATTTTAAAAAGAATATTGTCTATTTTGTCATTCAATTCATATTTTTTATCTTCAAACATAATGAGTCCTTTTTCAATCTGTTTCTACTCTATTTAAAGCAACTCTATCAATTTTAGACCATTCTTCAACCATTTTCATTTTTTCCTTTTCTTGAATTAAACATTATATTTGATTGCCTTTGTTTCCACAAAATATAGAATGCTATTATAGCAAAATCGCTTCTTTTTTTCAACTCTTCATTGAAGGATTGTATCTTTGTGATAGAATCCTTATCAAAAGGAGTTTATCATGAATATGTTTCCAGCTTACAAGCCAAAAGAAATAGAACCTTATTATGTTGTCGGGTTAAAAGTCAATTCAGAAAATAGGTTTCTTGCATTAGGACACTTTGAAGACATTGAGCATGAAGCTATTAAGTCTTTTGTTGTCACAAACAGTGAGCAAGCATTAACTTTCAAAAGTGTTTCTGACTTTTTCAGTTTTATTATTGAAGAAAAAACGCTTTGGGATTCTTTTCTTAAAACTAATCAATTTTCTGTTTATGATTTTCAAATACTCGAAATAAGGCAAGGTCTAAGTATTCAATCAGAAGTTAAAATAGGTGTTGATATTTCCATATAAATTAAAACTTTTTCTTTACTTTTTTTCTTGCTTCCATTATAATTTCCACATTATTTGAAATGAGAGAAAAAATTATGCTACATAAAGCTATTAAACTAACCACTTCTAATCTTAATAAAATAGAAGAATTTAAACGATTTGGTTTATCTTTTGAAATCGCTGAAGGATTAGACCTGAAAGAAGTCGATAGTTCTATTGACGATGTTATTCTTTATAAGGCAATAGACGCAGGTGACAATCTTCTTGTCGAAGACACTGTTTTAGTTGTGAATGGCGAAGAAGTCGTAGATATTCGTTGGAAGATTGAAGAACTCAAAAAACAAGACAATCCAGACATTAAATGGATTACTTCTTTAGCTATAAAAGACGAAGGTTTTATTTACATTTATCGTGGCGAAATTAAATGTGCTCTTGCTAAGAATGCAAGTGATATTATGGCTCCAGAAGACTCATTTGGATTTGACCCTTATCTATGTCCAATTCTTAACGAAGTAGTAATAGATAAAACATTTTATGATTTAAACAAAGAAGGTTTGAAAGATAATTACTCTCCAAGAAAAATGGCTGTTAATCAACTTAACAATGGCTTATTCTTAGCCAAGATTAAATCAGATAGTGTTCAGAAATGGACTGGTAATTACCAACACAACTAATTAAAGAAAAGGCATATTAGAAGATATGCCTTTGGAGTATATATGATTTTTTTTAAATACTACAAAATGCTGAGTTTGTTTGAAAAATCTGCAAAAGAAATAATTAAAGGATTAAAGGGCAATATCGAACACCTTAATGAAATCACTGGTTATCTTGATATCATTAATAATGCAGTCGATAAAAAGTCTTTAATAGAACAAGTTAAAGGTGTTAAAAAAAATAATGAAACATTGCTTATTAAATCTAAAAAGATACTTAAAGAAATCGAAAAGAATGAAGAATTAGCAAAAAACAACAATAAATTCTTTTATTTTTTGTATAAAAATGTTCTTAAAGAATTAAAATCAGATTTAATAAAGTATATTTCTAAAAATGAGGCATTAGCCGAAGAAGTATTTAAAAAAATCAATTATAATATCAATGAAAAATAAAGGAGAGTAATTTGATATTCAAAAAATTATTTACAACTGCAATTGCAGTTTTTTTTAGTGCAAGTTCTTTTGCTAGTGGATCTTTATTTGAGATGTTTACTACAAAAGTAGATTCAATTGAAGCGGTGCAACAAGAAGGGGCATATTTCCTTTTTGATTATGATAGGCAAGAAAGTTATTTTGTTGAAAAAAAATTAGATCACTATGGTGATTTAACGCATTTTAAATCCAGAGTTCCAAACCCTATTCAGCCAGAATTATTAATGCAAGGTAAAACTTCTGGAAGAGATATTACTTTTAATCTTTACCTTAAAGGTAACTTTGCACCTGTCGATTTGAAATCGGCTGAATATATGATTTTTCGATTCCAAGGGTATGATTTCCTTGCTTTTAAACAAGACTTCTTCTTAAAATCAATTAATGGTGATCAAGCTATTAAAATTGGTGATAGTGAAAATATTGAAGCTACGAAAACTGACTTTATAGAGATTGATGTTAATTATCATGCTGATAGAGCGAGTGTCATTACTGATAAAGGATATACCATCGAACATCACACTATGTCTAAAATGTTAGATTCTCGAATTCCATTAGAAATCAGTATCGACAAAGAGTTTTATCAATTTGATCGTGACTTACTAAGAGAACAAAGTATTTTCTCATTAAAAAAAGAAAGACCTTTTAAGAATGATTTATCAATTCAAAAAGCAAAAAGCTTTGTTTCTGTCACTAATGATGGTTTAACATTTCATATCGCAATCAATGAAACTGATTCTATGCCAGCAGATTGGCGAGATCATTATTATAATGATTATAATATGATTAGAGTATTTAATAGTGATATGTATCTAAAACACGTTGTTGTTAAAGTAAATAATCGTAGTAAACACTGGACTTTTGAAGAAACAGGAAAACCTTCAACTCATTTTTATTTAATGGAAAATCAATCTAAACGATACAAATTTTATTAACTTATATATGGAGGACAAATTAATGAAAAATGCTTTTTTTATTTTTTTTATAACTATGGTTTTATCAACAAATGTTTTTGCTAAAGAAAACTCTTTTTTTGAAGATGATTCTTCTATTGAGTTAAAATTTGGTGGTTGGTCAAAACATGATTCTGATAAACTTGGTTATATGGACGTTCCTCTTAATGAAAATCATAGAGGTTTTGGTGTAGAATATTACCAAAGTATTAGTAAAAATAACAAACATTGGCTTGGCTTAGGGACTTGGTACATGAAAGATAGCTTTGACGGTGATTCCTTTCAAGTTTCTGTTGCTTATAAATATACAATCCCTATTAACTATATTATTGACAGTGTTGAGTTTAATGTTAATGCTGGCATTATTAATCGAACATACAGAGAAATGTTTTACAACAATTATGGTGGATACAGAGAATTTATTGGCTATGATGAATATAGAGCCACAAAAGCAATTGTCTCTCCTATGGTTACTTTAAATTTTCTAGATCACTTACAATTAGATTTCACTTACTTTCCTGATAAATTAGCTGAACATTTTACTGGTAATTATGAACTCTTCTTTTTTAGAGTAGGTTACAAAATTTAAAAAAAAGTCCTTTTCAAAAGGACTTTTTTTTATTGACAACTCCAATAGGTTTCTAAACAACCACCATAATCACCACGACCATCTTCGTATTGAGTATAGCTTTCTCCTATTTTACAACTCCAAGTTGGTTTTGGATCTGTTTGGAAACAGCCTGGTGTTGACCTACTTCCTGTCTTAACCCAAGTTCCATAAACAACTTTTGTTCCTGTTGCTGTTCTACTATTTGTTTCATTTATAGTTTGACTTTGATTTTCAGTAGATTTATAAGTCTGTGTTCCGTCAGCCCATACGTTATAAACAGTTCTAGAACGTGTTTGATTTTGTTTACAGCTTTGGTTTTGTGTAAACCTAACACCTTGCTCGATTGTACTTGTTGAAGGAGACCAAGAACTACAACTGTATTGACCACCTGAATCACTCCAACTACTCCAAGAACCATAAGCTGTACTGGTCACATAGTTTTTCGTTCCTGTTGCTGATTTAGATTCATTCTCATTAATTGTTTTAGTATCTGTTTCTGTTGTTTTCACAGTCTTAGAACCATCAGCCCAATCATTATATACTGTTCTTGAACGTGTCTGATCTTGTTTACAACTACGTGTTTGAGTGAATGATTGACCATAATTAATCGTTGAAGTCGCAGGAGACCAGCTACCGCAAGAGTAATGACCATTTTTATCTGTCCAGCTAGACCAAGAACCATAACTTGTTCCTGTTATATAGTTTTTCGTTCCTGTTGCATTTCTTTTATTTGTCTCAGTTATTGTTTGACTGCCTGTTTCAGTGTTCTTCACAGTTTCTGTTCCGTCAGCCCATAAGTTATAAACCGTTCTTGTTCTTGTTTGATTTTGCTTACAACTTTGAGTCTGTTCAAATGTAGAACCCAAATTCACTGTTGAAGCCGAAGGAGACCAACTAGAACAATTATACTGATTACCTGAATCACTCCAACCACTCCAGTTACCTGTTCTTGTTCCTGTTATATAGTTTTTAGAACCTGTTGCAGAACGAGACTCATTTTCATTTATTGTTTGAGTATCTTTTTCTGTTCTGTTTAATGTTTCAGAACCGTCTGCCCATACATCATAAACATCCCTTGTTCTTGATTGATTTTGAGAACAATTACGAGATTGAGTAAATGATTGACCATAATTTATAGTGCTTGGTGCTGGACTCCAAGTTCCACAATCATAATGAGAACCTGTGTCTGTCCAGTTAGACCAAGGATCTGCCCTTTCATTCTCTTTAAAATTCTTTGTTCCGACAGCTATTTGGGATTCTGTTTCAGTAATAGTTTTATTTTCAACATCTACAGTGTTTAATGTTTCAGTTCCGTCTGCCCATACATCATAAACATTTCTATAACGAGTTTGATCTTGTGAACAATCTCTTGTCTGAGTAAATGATTTTCCATAATCTATAGTGTTTACATTTGGATTCCAAGTATTACAAGCATAATGACCATTAACATCTTCCCAATCTACCCAAGAGTCATTTCTTGTTGTTACTATATAATTTTTAGATCCTACTGCACTTTGAGATTCTGTGTCTGATATAGTTCTTGATTCTTGTTCAGTAGAATTATAAGTTTCTGTTCCATCAGCCCATACGTCATAGACATCTCTATAACGGTCTTGATCTAACTTACAATCTCTTGTTTGTGTAAAAGATTCACCATAATTTACTGTTGAAGTGTCAGGGTTCCAAATCTCACAATCATAGTTTCCGTCCTTATCATCAATCCACTCACCCCAAGGATCAGCTCTTTGATTTTCTTTAAAGTTTTTTGTCCCTGTGTTATCTTGTTTATTTGTTGTGGTTATTGTTTGAAATTCTGTTACTGTCTTTTCATAAACTTCTGCACCTGTATTATATACCGTATATATATCTTTTGTTCTTTTTTGATTTTGGTTACAATTTTGTGATTGTTCAAAAACAATACCATAATCTATTGTGTTTACATTTGGTGTCCAAGTCGAACAAGAATATTCACCACCTTCGTTAACCCAAGGTGTTATGTTTTTTTCTTTTGTCCCTGCTTTTTGAGCTACTGTATTTTCTATGTCTATAATTGCCATAAAATTTGTATTTGTATTCGCTACTGCAAAAGCTGAACAAAGACTTAATGCTATTATTGATTTTTTATATTGCATTTTACTTCCTTTGTCTTTTATATCTCCCTTATATCAATAAAATAACACTTATTTTAAAATCATAAAAATAAAAATAATATTATTTTATAAAAAGATATTTTCTTTATTATAACTTAAATGTCTTTTTATTTACCGCCTTTAATTTTTTATTTAAACATCAAAAAAAACGTGATAAAATACAGGTAAAAAAAGAAACGAGATTCATATGAAAACAAGCAGAATTAAGCAAATTAAAAAAGAATGGTTTCAACTTACTAATGAAGAAAGAGAAATCGTTAAAGCAGCAGACAAAATGGAAATTTTCTTTGAAGACTATAAACAATTTGCAAGAGAACCTTTATCTACTGGTTTTCTTATTATTGAAAATGATAAAATTAAAGTTTCCGATAAATATATCGAATTCAAAAAAAGTAGACTTCCAAGGGATATTAACCTTAGTGCAATTATTAAAAGAGTCAGAGATGGACTTTCTACTGAAGAAGATGCATTGTTTGAATTAGAAACATTTAAAGAAAGAATTGAATCGACTATTAAAGAAGTTAAAGAAATTAAAAAAATTGTCGATAATTGCGAACATTCATACACCCCTTATCGAGCGTCAACGTCTACTGACATTTTTAATAGAAGATATTACCTATGGGTTTATCAATGTGATATCTGCAAAAAAGAACATTATGAAACGACTAAAACAAAAGAAGAGCAGCCATTGGGTTTTGAAGATATTAATTTAGATTAAGATCTTAATTTACTTTAATCTTTTTTCTTGATATAATAAGCATTATTTTTTTTAGTGAGACCATTATGTTTGATATTATTCTAAACCAAAAAAACATTACAAAAGAAACCGCAATAGACCTTATTCAGAAGCACAGTAAAAATGAAGGTAAAATTTTACCTGTGACTACAATTGCTTATCTTTGTGGTTATAAACTTTCTCGTGTTTCACTTTCATTGGAAGAAATTGACATTGTTCTTAAAAAAATCAATACATTGGGTCAAAAAAACAAACTTGAAGATGTATTGCTTTTATCTAAAAATGAATGTAGTAAAATCAACAAAGGCATTGCTTATTTAGAAACAAAAACTTTATCAACAGAAGCTATGTCTCTACATAGAAAAACGAAGAAAAAACTCAAAAAAAATAAGAATGCTGATAGTAGTGGACTATTAACTATTGAGGCTAACTTACTGGAAAAACATGAGTTCGCTCGTGAGTTCCCTAATTTTGTTCCAGAGGTCTTTATTCTTAGTGTTGTTGACGATATGGTCAATGATTTTGTAGAATCTATTGATCAAATAAAAGACGCAGAACAAATGAGGCAATTAATCCTTTGCATTCAATGCAAACTGGATTCTATTAAATCAATGATAAAAGAATACGAAGTTGATTGTGTTGTTCTTCTAAAGGCTTATTCTGATTTATTTGCACACCTTTTAAAACTTGAAACCGTCTATGAATTTCAAATGATTAAGTATGGAGTTGATTCAAAAGTTAAAGAAGAATATGACAGTATTTTCAAACGAATGAATCTTTCTGGAAATCTATTTAGTATTTTTCTTGAAGACGCATTGACACTTTCTTGCGGAATCATGAGTCCTAAAGTGCCAGCAGACCTTAAAGAATTAAAAGAAATCTTTATCGATAAATTTGCATACTCAATGATTCAAGCAGCTAAATGCATGGATAAAAATTGTAATTTTTTAGACGGTTCTGATCAATAAAAGGATTTAAAATGAAAAATGAAATTAGAAAGGCATTGCTTGAGTTCAAGAAAAAAAATCCAGACAACTTTAATAAAGGGGTAGCTTTGACTGACCCTTCTGTTTTAAAAATTATTAATGATGAGTTTGAATATTTAGATTCTAGTTATCAATTTATTAATAATTTCAATCTACCTAATTCTTTTTTAGATAAAGCATTTAATTTGAATTTAAAAATTGAAGATTTGGAATACTTTGAAAATATAATGAATTATTTCAACAAAACAGAAGCTATTTTCTCTGAGTTTCTTGTTTATTCAAACTTAAAAGAATTAGACGAATTTATCACAAACTCTAAATTAAATTTTAATATTGAAAATAAAAACAAACTAAATTCTATTGAAATTGACAAAGAACCTTACTCAGTTTCTTGCTCTAATATGTATTTATCAATAAGCAAAGGTGACAGAAAAACAGTTTATAAAATCCATAAAAAAACAAGTTATAAAGGTAAATTATCAATTAACAATAAAACAGGCGATTTCGTTCTTACTCAGGAAATAGTTGATAAAAATTTTATCAATGGACATAAAGTAATAGCTTCCGTAAAAGATATAAATGACAATGTTCTTTATTCAAAGATATATACCAGCAATTTAGAACTAGAACTACCAATTAACAAAGGGTTTAATTCTATTGATTTTATTGAAATCAAAAACCTTTTAAACAATAAAACATATGGATATTTTTTACCATTAACTTTTCCCGAAGGGACTCAAATCCTATGCACTGTTTTAAAAAAGCCTTATGACGATTCAGTTAATCTGATTAATTCACATTTAAAAAATGAATTAAATTACGATGTTTTTGAAGGAGCTTCTGATTTCAACATAAAAGATTCTTTTAAAGATATCATTCAAAACTTGAATATTTTATATTTTCATGCAGATTTTTATCGACCATATATATTAATTGATGAAAAGACTGATTTTTTAGAATTTATTAAAGAGTTTAAAGACGGTTTTGACCTTCAATATAAAGTTTAAAAAGACCATTAAGGTCTTTTTTTATTTTATATTTTCAATGAAAAATACAACTCTATTGTTACAATGAGCATTTCCATTTTCGCAACGTTCCAAGCCGATCAAGCCTTTACCAGCAAATTTAGGAATTGTTCTTAAATTATTAAAAAAACCTATTGATAGCATTTTTGCTTGTTGGTTAGTATAACTTTTGGCATTTAATTCTCCAACACTTACATTATTTGTATAGACTTCTATTTTCATTTCAGATTTCGGAAATCGTCCATAGACTGCGTTTATTGCTTCTAGTCTTTTTTTTCCTTCTTCTGACAACAATAGTAAACCATTTTCTCTTTTAAAGAATTGTTCGGTAGTTGCCTCTAATCTTAATGTTTTTCCTCTGATTAAAAATGTCCTTATTTCCATTTGAGTCATTAAACTAGTTAAATTTTCAAGATCTCTATGAAACGTTTTTTGAGATTTTGTTTGGCAAGAATTAGATATGCAAGATTCAGCTTGCACATTTAATGAAGTGGATAATATTGATGCAGTTAGTAATAATATTGATTTTTTCATATTTATACCTTTAATATGTTCGTTGTTACATATTAACAGCTAATGATTTATTATCAATATTATTGTATTTGTTTGTTAGAAGTTTTTAATAATCAAATCAAGCTCTGCTTCAATTTTTTCAATTATCGACACCCAAAACTCTTTTGATTCCAAATCTTTTCCAAAAGCTTCTTTGAAACATTTATTGGCGTCTTGATATCCCGTTTTATAAAGGAAATTTTTCATTCTTTCTTCTGATTGATTGTCACCTAAAAACTCATTAATTAAAAAACCCATATAATATGGATGATTGTAAAAACTATTATCAATAAAAAAGTAATGTCTAACAATAGCCCAAGTGTTACTTGATTCTTTACCTTTACTTTTTCCATACCACTTTTCTTGATTTTTTAAATGCATTTCTTGAACGTTTTCTAGACTTAGTTTATTATCGTTAAGTAAATCATAACAGTTCTCTTCAAAATCAAATCTACTTGGAACCATTAAGAGTAAATCAAATATCTTGATCACTCTTGAATACTGCAAAGCCTTAATCTCAGAAGAGTTTGCATATTTTTCTTTTAATTTGTTATATACCATTTGCTCTGCATACATTGACGCTGTTTCTGCAAAAATAAGTGGGTATTCATTTAAAAATACTGAATTTTCACTTAATACTTTGTGGTGATAAGCATGTCCTGCTTCATGAGCTAATGTTATTACGTCTTTTAACTCACCTTTAAAGTTTAACATTATGATTGATTTATTGTTAAGTTCTCGTGTATTTACTGCAAAAGCACCAGACCTTTTATTTTCTCTTGGTTTGTAATCAACCATTCCTGAATCTAGAAGCTCTACAAAACAATCATACATTCCTTTATTATTTTCAAGAAACACTTCTTTTACTAAATTTACAGCTTCTTCAAATGTAAATCTTAATTCATTATTTGAACCGAAAGACATATTTCTAATCTTTTCATTTCTCATTACATTTGACTTCATTTCTTTTTCTAAAAAATTTTTTGCTTTTTGACCTACATTGATTTTTTCTCTAATTGCATTTTGCAATGATAGAATGGTTTCTTTCGTTGTTTTATTTTCAATTGCTGATTGGTTTAAAACATCTTTATTTGATTTTTCATTTTTAAATTCCATTATTTGTTTTAAATATAAAAAAGCTGTTTGAGCAATTTCTTCTAATTCCGCAAAAATTAATTCTGCATCTTTATCAGAATCCTTTAATTGTTGGTTAACTTGAAGATCATAATCAAGACCGTCAACGGAACGTGATAGTACTTTTGCTTTATATTTTGCTAAAACATATTGAACTTTTGCAAGGGATTCAGAATTTTCTGTCTCTTTTTCTAGAAAATTATTGATAAATTTAAGTTCTTCACCTTCAAATAAATAAGAATATTCTGTTAGTGCCTCTTTTACTTTTGGTAGAAAAGAATCAAAATACTCACTATATTCTTCATGCTTCTCTTTATAAAACTTTTTTGATTTACCTAAGTCAATCATTACATTGCAAACATTTTTAAGAGTCTCAACACTCTTACACTCAGAGAACATTCTTAGAACAAAGATTGTTTTTTCAATATTTGTTGGTTCTTTTATGTTTGAAAACATTTTCATTAGATTTGAAATCATTCTTATTTCTTTGTTTTCAATAAAATAATCACCTTCAATTACCTTATTGAAGTTATTCTCTAAATTTTCATTTGTAATAGCATTCATTTTTGACCTTTATATAAACCGTTTACTTACACCAACTATACCTTAAAAAAAATGAAAAAACAACCTTGATTTTATTCTTGTTTTTGTATATTATAGTTTCATATTAACTCAATAGAGATTCAAAATGAGCATTTCAACAGAGACATTATATCAAATTCAAAAACAACCAGTTCCTTTTTGTTCTATCATTGACCCTATTATTGATAAACATGTCAGTATGAAGAATGACATTCAAAATATTATTAAAGAATCCAATGATCTCGTTAGAGATAGAAACGCACAAGAATCAGAAGAATACATTGAGACAATAAGTAGCGTTGATTATGTTAATACAGAATCAGAAGATTTGGAGATAGAAGTTCGAAATATGGAATTGTGGGTTAATGGCTGGATTTCTATCTTGGAAAACAATTGTCTAAACAGTCAGCATTGCCAGAACAAAGATAACATTAAACAAATGATTGAAACAATGAAAGAAAAACTATTTGATTTCAATCGTGATACTAATACTGCATTTGATAAGCTTGAAGCACGTATTGACGAATTCAACGGAGATTTTGAATCATTCAATCACTCAATTAGTCTTTATAATACTAGATTAATGAATTCTGAATATGCTTTTGATCAAGGTAACGAAGAAGATTTATGCAGTGATGCTGAGAATACCTTAAATGAATTAGATAAGTCTTTTTCTGCTCTTGTCGAACAGCTTGAAGTTTATCGAGAAGAAGCGACTGATATTCGTTTATTTATGAATGATATTGCTAAACCATTTATAAAAGAAAATTTACTTATTGTTGGGGATGAAGATTTTGTTGCTTACACAAGAATGTATGATGAAAAAAACATTAGCAAAATCCCTGATTTTGCTTAACATTAAAATTTAAAAGGTGAAAACAATATCATTGAAGAACAATTTCATCGTATCCTTGCTGATTTAAATGAAATGCTTCCATTTGAATTATAAAAAGAAGAACATTCTCCTTTTAATAACTTAAAAATTGAAAATGTTGTAGACATTCTTAAAAAATATTCAGAAGAAGATCAATCTTCTCTTATTAAAGACATTAAAGTTATGCAAGAAGAATCATTAAGACTTTTTTCAATCTCTCTTTATGATCCTATCCAACTTTATGAAATCAAAAGTAATTTAAATTAATTAAAAGAGATTTAATTCTTTTCATTTATTGTTGATTTTGTTATAATCTAGTCACTAAATTTAAAGGTGGCTAGATTTTTTATGAAAAATAGATTTTTAGAAATTTACGATAAAAACGGAACTCCAGTTTATGAGAATGATTCTGGCTTCCTTGATTTGGAAGAATTATCAAAAAGAACCTCATTAATTGGGAAACTAATTAATGATCATTATGAAAATGGATTAATTGGTGAAATCCATTTTCAAAACTCATTTCCAGATGTAAAAACTGTATTTACATTAAAGTTTAAACGAGAAGACGGTAGTTATCTAAAAAGAAAAGATTATTTTAATTCTTTCCCAGAAGACTTAGAATCTTTACGTAAAAAAGACATCGAAGTTGATTTGGAAGAAATATATGTCTTAAAAAATTCAGACTCTTCATTTACTCGATACTTACTTGGAGCCGCTACATTAGAACTTATTGACGTTAATCAAGAAGAACGTTCTAATCCTGTTGTTGAAAAAGACTCAGAATTATTTTTATCAGCTAATGATACTAAATATGCATTTGACCACTATATCCTTTTTGAAAAAAATGAAGCCATCGCAGAGCTTTTGAAAGAAGAGTTCGAACTAGCTGTTAAAGGAGACTACACTCATGTTTGTCTCGAATTATCTAAGCAACACGGATTCCATACTTATTTTAGATATTATTTTTCAAATGAAAAAGGTGAAGAAACTTGTTATTTACGTGATTATTCTGTAAAACCTGAATATCAAGACGAATATGAAAAAAAATCTGAAGAGTATGACGAAATTGACGAGCGTATTTACCAAGAAAAACGTAAAGCAATTAAGAAAATAAAAAATATCTCCAAAGAAAAAAGAGAAGAAATTCAAGCTTTTTATATGGCAAAATTAAAAGAAGCGACTAAATCTGTTAATGTCTTTCTTAAAAATAAAGATATTTATAACACAAGGGTTTATGATAATCTTACTTTAGCATTAGAAAATACTGGTAATATGAACGCTTTCTTTGCTTTATCAGAAAGAACAAATGTTACTTCTATTCCAAAAAAGGAGTCATAAATTGAGTAAATCTATACTGTTTGTTTTTAGCAAATATCAAGATGGATATAAGACTGATTCTTTTTTAAATGGGTTAAATCAATTACATGTTTTTACATTTAATAAAGAAAAAGAGTCTTTGTTTTTAAAATGTGATTTAGAAAAAGAAAAAGATCATAAGCAATATTATTTAGATAAACTTTTAAATGATTATGAAGTAAAAGATGTTCTAAGCTACCCCATTACTAAAACGTCTGAGGTCGTTATTGAACAAGAAAACATTACTATTTATTCATTAGAATTGTATTTTAATGAGTCGAAACTTTTAAATAAAGAATACATTAAATCAGAACCTTTCTATTTTAATTTTGATAAAGGGATTTTAAATCCGAAACACAATCATTCAAAAGAAGATTACTCTTGTTTGTTTTCATTTTTTCAAAAAGAATATTTCATTTTTGTAAACGATAATTCTATGCATTATTTTCATAGTGATATAATTCAATTTTCTTTTCCTCAACCTAAATTACAAAACATTCAGGTTTGTTATACAAATATTAACAAAGGAAAAGAAGAAATCTATCTTAATTATATTCGTCCATCTTCAAGAGTTTTTGAAGAAAAGAATTTAAAACTTTTTTTTGAACGTTTTGGTTTAGATTATGAAAACACAGATTTTCGTCATTCATTTGATCTTCAACGTTTTTATTTTATAAACAAAGAAGAAGAAAAGAAGTTTATTGAAATACTTAAGATATTTTATCTTTTTGGTCTTACAGATAAAACTTCTCCTTATTTCTATGTTTCTAATAGAGAGCATTGTTTAACCATTCTAAGCCATAGAGATCCAGAAATTGAGAAAAAGGCATTTTCTTTGTATGAAAAACAAGGATATAAAGATATGGATTCAAAAGAACTTGAAGAACTTATTGAATTAAATATCAAAAGCTGATTGTTTCATATTGAAAAAACTTTTTTTCTTTGATATATATATAACAAATATATTTAATAGGATGATTTATAAAAATGAATATTGAAATTCATAATAAGATCGTTGTTTCACTTGATTTTGCCAAGTATAAACACAATAACGTTCAAACAATATCTGACGGAGCTAATAGCTTTACAGGAACCATTTTATGCAAAGGAAATGGATTCAATCAGATTATAGGTTCAGGTGATTTATTTGCTGTATTAACACACATCGATTTCTCAAAAACAGAAGATAATTTTGAATACACCATAATTTCATTTAAAGAAATTGAATGGTTGAAATATTACATTAAAGCGTTATCAAAAATTAAATCAGATACCCTAGAAATAATCTATGCATTTGAACAACATTTATATGAAATCAAAGATCGTCTTCTAGGTTTAAGCGGAAAAAATAGTAATTTTGCTAATATTGAAGGTAATTATAAATTTTCAGGCGTTTTTCAAAAGTATGATGCTGAAATTTATAAAGCCATTAAAATTGATAATAATCTTGACGGTGTAATAAAAAGTAAACTTAAAATTATTTCTTTAATGCTTGCTTATTATGCTAAATCAAAATTAACACATCTCTCTGACTTTCTCCATTACAACGAAAAATATATGTTGATAGGGTTAGGTAAGCCTATACCAAGAAGATAACAATTAAAAAGTCCCAGTCATAGGGGCTTTTTTTGTTTATTTAAAAATAAGTATAATAATATGCAATTATTTTTAAGGATATGTTTTCTAATGTATAAATAGGATACAAAAACAAACGGAATTTGTTAAAAATTAACAGAGGAGAATACCATGTTTATAACAGCAATGAAAATATTACTTGCAACTATAACTATGTCAATGAGTTCTGCCTTACTTATGGCTAATTATGAAAAAATTGCAACAGTATTTAATTTACCAATTAACCCTATTCAAGTTGAACAACAAGATACTCATAAAAATAAAGAAAAAAAAGTTATACCTGTTGTTGCTGGAATAGAAATAAATGAAATAAATGAAATAAATGAAATAAAAAACGTAAGAAAAATGCTTGAAATTAAAAAGAGAGAAATAAAAACTAAAAAATTAAGTGCTAGTAATCATCGAAATCAAATATTCACAAGAATAGAAGAAAAAAGAAATAAAATAAAAAGCAAAAAAAGAGTTAAAAATAATAATGAAAAACAAAATAATATACAAGTTGCTTCTAATAAAACTTCTGCCACTAAAATATCTACCGTAGCGAATAAAAAAATTACTGATTATGAAATTAATAATCAAAGTGTCAGTGTGAAAGATTTAATCCCCGCAGGTTCATTCTCTGATCAAGAAATTGCCGAAGCTGAAAATGCTATCAATTTGATGATGAGCATGAAAATGGATATAAACGTTTCAGAGGAAGATCTTGAAATCTGTTTTGGTCAACACGATCATAACAAATGTCGAGAACTTATTACACAAGTTCTTTCCGATAATTTCGTTAGATAATTTAACCTTAAAAGCCTTTCAAAAAGGCTTTAATTATGCTATTTAGATTTGAAAAGACATTTGTTGATTAAATGTCTTTTTTTGTTTTTATTTTGTTTGATTTGACCTTTTATACGACTTAAGATAACATTAATTTTAAGTGTTACTAATTTCTAATCATATTAGGAGATTTTATGGAAAAAGAACAAGTTCGTTATGAAGTTTATGGTATCCTTGAGGAATATCTTGGAGTAAATAAAGAAAAAATCAAACCAGAAAATGACATCATGGAAGATCTTGGAGCCGATTCATTAGATTCAGTAGAAATCATAATGGCTATCGAAGAAAATTTCGAAATTGAAATTGAAGACGAAATAGCAGAAGCAATGCAATCCGTTGAAGAAACTGTGAATAGTGTTTACGATAAAATCAACAATCACAAGAAAAAATAATTCAGAAAAAATTAATAAAGCCTCATTCGTTTAAGGCTTTTTTTTTGATTGTATTTTTGGTATAATCAATCAAAATTAAACAACTACGGATACAAACAAATGAGAAGAAAACCAATTTATTACAACGGTGAACTAAAAGATGTTAACCCAGAAGAATATGGCGCAAATTTATACCGAGAAGGCAAAGAAGTAAATCATATTAACGATCCTTGTGATAAATATTTCGCCAAAACAGAAGAAGATTCAGAATTCTTTTATCAGTTTTTTGTTTCTATGCAACGTGGCTGGATGGCTGAACGTCAAAAGGATTTCAAAAAACTTTATGACGAAAATCTCCCTGCATTTAAAGAAAGTATTCCCGAAGTCGGTGAGTGTGTCTATGTTGAACATATGACTTCAAGAGGCAAATATCATTATTGTCGAATTGAACACGTTCCAGAAGAGAAAGAGAGCGTTGTTATTCGTTACCTTGAAAGTAAAGGTAATTATGGTGAACCTAAGCTTTCTGTTGTAGGTCTTCAGTCACCTACTACTGGTGAGTTTGTAAAATTCCATAAAAAGAAGCCAGAATAATATATTTAAAGATATTTCTTTGTTGATATATTTTTTGATATTGATATAATAGTATTACTTACATTAGACGAAAGAGACTATATTATGGTAACAGTAGCAAGAGAAAAATCTGACAAAATCACGTACTTTAAAACAGAACTAGGTAAAGGCATGGTTACTAAATTACACGATGATTTTAAAGAAAAATATCGTGATAAAGCAGACATTGTAGACATTCGAGCTTCTACTCTTCATGAATATGATATTCGTGGTGTTTTAGATGAAAACATTCAATTTGCAAAAGATAACTCCGAAAAAGAGATTTTGCTTGCATTTGATGAGATTGCTTCTGAATCTCAAATTGCACGAATCGAGCTTTTTGTTAACAATATTGAAATCCCAGACAATCTAAACATTTATGTTATTCAAATGTGTCTGCCCGAATCAAATGAAAAATACTTTTTTGGTTAATCATTAAGCCACTTTGTAGTGGCTTTTTTATTGTTTAACTTATTTTTTTTGTTATAATTATGTTTTAATTGTTAGGGGTTGTTTTGAGATTATATCGAATAGAAGACAAAGAAGGTTTTGGATATAAAGAATCCTTAGATACCAATATACAAAATTGGACTAAAGAAGGTGTCATGGGAAGATTTTTCTTTAAAGGCACTGACGAACTTTATTTTCAACACCGTCCTATGCCTGAAAATGATTCTATGGATATTCACCTTATAACAAGTAATCATTTATTTGCATTTACAAGCTTAAAACAATTAAACCATTGGTTCTTTCCTGCTGATTTAGTTATGGGAACTTTTTTCGGTGGTAAAATTGTTATATATGAAGTATTAGAAGAAAACATTGTCTTTGGTGAATCACAAGTAGCCTTTGACGCTACAAAAGCAAAAATTATAGAAGAAAAAACAATGGATTATTATTTATCAAAAGAAGATAAAATTTCAACTTATGATTTTAAAGAAGAACTTTTAGACGCTATCGAATCTGATTTTGAAATCCCTACTGAATTAAATACACTTAAAGAGAATTTATTATGAAACGAACAACTATTACGGTAATAAGCCTTGCTTCTTTTGCTTTTGGTTTTGCTTTATTTTCAAATGACCCTGCAATAGAACCGCAAAATCATGACGTAGAAAAAGAATTTGTTTTAGAAGAAGATTTTCAAAACAAAGAATTTCAAACTGATATTGCGTTTATTGAAGGCAAAGAAGAAGAAGAAAAAATCTTAGGTTTTAAGGAAAAAGAAAACATTGAAACGTTTAATGATATCAAAGAAACAAAAAGTTCATATATTAGTATGAGCCATTCTGAAATTAATTTTGAATTATTAGACAAGGTAGAGTCATACCTTAAAAACAATGAAAATGGACTAATCGCTTATGGAACATTTTCTTTTGAACATGATTTAGAAAATCTTTTTGAAAACATGAAAAATGATATGGAAGATTTAATAAGTAAAGATTTCGATTTCGAAATTGTTGATCCTTATGGAAACAATGTTGTTTATACAGATTGTAATTCGAGTGGAATGTCTATATCTAATGCAAGAATTGGTGACGGTAGCTTTAAAATAGTAAAAACTTATTCTAAAACTTGTAAAAAAGAAAACAGCAGCGAAAGAATGACTGTTAAAATTGAGAAATACATTGATTCCAAATTTTTAGATCAAGATTCAGAAGAAGGTGAATACAATATGAGTTATTCATTTATGGACGAAGATAACGACCTTTATTATAAAGGTTACTATGATCCTGATTCTAACACAGGTATTGTTGCACAGACAGAAAAATATGATTTTTACCTTTTTGGCTTTTAAAAAAATTATTTTTTAAAGGATATTAAAAAATTACAAAAAAATCTAAAAAAAGAAGTTCTTTAAATATATGTCTTTGAAAAAAATTTATATTTTTATTTTTATATAAAAAATATTACTATATTTTCAGTATCTAAATAATTTTTGCTTTTTATTTTTATCAATATAATATAGAAAAAGAACAAAAAAAAAGGATACTACTGACATGGAAAATACAAAACAAGAGTTCATTTCTAAACTTGAGAAGTTAAATATACAGAAACCCGAATCTTCTGTTAAAAGCTTAAACTTACTACTTAAAGAAATTAAAAAGAAAGATTTTGATTCTATTTCAATGGAGATAGGAGAAATGAAGGATAAAAGTCTTTTAAAGAAATTCAGGCTTTATCTCATACTGACAGATTTTAGTTATTAAAAAAGAAAAGCCAATCTTCCGATTGGCTTTTTTTTATCTTTTTAAAACATTTCTTAATTTTCTATTTCGTTTTGCAATTCTAACTTCTTCTAAACTTTCATACATGGATTTGAAAAGCATAGATTCTTTCTCTAATTTGATTTTACAATCGCTAGATAAAACATGCATAACAACTTCACTTGTTGTTTTCAATTTACAATTTCCGTCTTCATCTGTTTTTGACATTATTGCTGACTTTGCAAGAGTTTGTACACTATTATTATCGTTATTCAATTTAGATAAGTCATAACCAAGTTTTTCAAATTCTTCTTTCAAATCTTTTGGGTTTATAAAAGGAGAGTCAATTATCTTGTTTTTCATTATTTTTAAATGTTTCGTATAATCCAGAACAGAAGTAATTATTGCACCATTTGGTTTGGAAACGCCCGACTGGACATCTTCCAAAATATCATTCATTTTTATGTTTATAAAGTTGTTGTCAATAACTATTGCTCTATAGAATAAATCAGCTATTTCTGATATATCTAAATCCTTTTCTTTTAAGTCTCGCATTAACACAATAGCTGAGGGTTTTTTTTCATCGATTCTTTCTTCTAAATTAATCCTTACTGGATTTTGACCGTTAATTACCTTTTTATATTCTACTTCAACAAAATCAGGGTTTTCACTTAACGCTTTCATTAATTCCAACTGTGAGGCATTAAATGCTTCCGCCAGTTTTCTTTTAGACATAGTACACTCCTTTAGTTCTAACTATCTTTATAACATTAAAGAACAACTATTTCAAAATATAATTTCAGTCTTTTTTTGAAATTATCTTTGTTTATTTATATTTTTTAAGATATAATAGACTAAATTAAGTATTAAAAGGTATGCAAATATGTCTAATTTTTTAGCTCATCCTATGGTAAAACTAAATCAAGGATATACTGTCACAAAAGCGATTCGAAACGAATTAATCAAAAAAATTGGTTTAGAACAAGCAGATCTTCGTCGATTTAACATCACTCAAAGCGTATCGATAAGTGACCAATCTCGTGCTTTAAAAACAATTTGTGAAAAAATTGATATTTGTTCCGAAAAATGTCCCGTTTTTTTAGCAAATAAATCTCAAAAAAATAATTGTTCTTATAAAGATAATGGTGAATTAATCCAAAAGTTTATTTCAGAACATGCGATTGAAGAAATAAACAATCTAATTTAAGGTTTATCATGTCTCAACAAAACATTAAAATATTAGAAAGATATTGGGATTGGCAAGTATCCGTCAAATAAGAATTATTTTGTAAATAAAGAACTCGAAGATCGCAATTGTAATTTCTTTACTTTTTTCTGTTTTGCTTATATGCATTTAAACCTTTGGTACTTATCAGAACAATCAGTGAATTTTGCTTTTGACATAATGATACAACTTGAAAAAATTGGTTGGCTTGACAAAAAATTAATAAAAACAGTCCGATTGTAGACCGTTTTTCTTTAATCACATGAACCTACGTCACAATCAAATACGTCACAATCACAAGTGTCTGACAAATCACATGATTTCTTCCATCTTTCTTTTTTGCAAGTGTCTGGTTCACAAGAGTCACATTTCTTGTTTTTTCTTTTCTTCTTTTCTTTTTTTATTTCTTCATAAGCTATTTTGCAATTGGAAAATCTTTCTTTTATTAGTTTTCTCCAAGTAAAAATACTATTTTCTTCTATTATTTGTAGAACCGCTCCACTACAACCACTTCCTCCGTGGAGAACACTGTATGCACAACGATACCCTTTTCTTGGTGATATAAACTTTTGATAACCTTTTATTCCTAGTCTTATAAAAAATCTTAACATTCTAGTCCCCTTTATTTCTTATTATTTTTACATTATATAAATAAAAAAATCAAGCTTGAGTGTTTTTTAACCAAACGAACTTTTTTTTGAAAAAAAACCTGGCGTTAAAATTTAAAAACGCATATACTTATTCTCGTTGACAAGGCATACTGCCTAAAACAAACTGCTTCCTTAGCTCAGTTGGTTAGAGCACCCGACTCATAATCGGTAGGTCTCAGGTTCAAGTCCTGAAGGAAGCACCAGATTTACGGGGCTAATTTTAAGATAGAATTAACTACACCGTTTGGTTTAGCTCCACTTTTGCGGCTATGGTGGAATCGGTAGACACAAGGGATTTAAAATCCCTCGCTATATGGCGTCCCAGTTCAAGTCTGGGTAGCCGCACCAAAAATTAGATTCAAGGTAGTTTAGATCGAGTCCGAGGTTGATTTTAAAGAACTCAGGAAAGGCTTGTATGGAAACTGACTGGAAACTTAAGTAACACACGTTTATGTAATCGTCTCTTCGGAGACAGGCTTAGGTGAAAGGAAAGTGAAAGTATAAGAGTAGTAATGAGGTGATAGATTGATATCAAAGACTACACGGAGAAAACAAACCCACCAAACATAAACGTGTATTTTAGGGTTTACGCAGGTTCGATTCCTGCCCTTGGAGCCATATTTGTTCCCTTAGCTCAGTTGGTTAGAGCACCCGACTCATAATCGGTAGGTCCTCAGTTCAAGTCTGAGAGGGAGCACCAGATTAAAATGAAAAAATGCGTTGAAGGTAGAAATTGTCAGCTACTGTAAAATATAGATAAGACAGACTTTAAAATGAACCCTATAGATTTTTTTATTTTGATTATAGAAGCAATCGCTGCTAAAGTAACGGTAGAAATACGAAAGTTGGAAGCAATACTTGAAAACTACCCTATTCTCCCTTAGTTCAGTTGGTAGAAAGATGGACTGTTAATCCATGTGTCGCAGATTCGAGTCCTGCAGGGAGAGCCATTTATGCGCTTATTTTGATTTTTAATCAAACAGTCATGTGCGCAAAGTAAAACATGACTGATATTTTGGTGGAGTGGGTGAGTGGTTAAAACCATCGGACTGTAAATCCGACGTCTCTGGCTACGCTGGTTCGAATCCAGCCTCCACCACCATATTTGCGTGTATCGTATAATGGCTATTATTACAGCCTTCCAAGCTGAAGATGCGGGTTCGATTCCCGCTACACGCTCCAATTTATAAGTGTAGCTTAAGAACGCATTGTTTTAACAAGAGCAAAAGAAAGCGAGTGCAAACCACTAAATTTTGGTGTAAACCCAAACGCTTATTAGCAATATGCGACATTAATTCAGTTGGTAGAATGTCTGCCTTCCAAGCAGAACGTCAGGAGTTCGAGTCTCCTATGTCGCTCCATATTAAAGCCTCAATTCTTTGAGGCTTTTTTTATTGATTTTTTCTCTATTTGTTATAAAATTAAAAGAAAACAAAAGGAAAAATATGAGTAAAATTTGGGTTCTTCCATTTTGGGATAAAAAACTCCCAGAAAACAGTCACGTTATCATTAATACAACCACAAAAAGCAAAAATTGGAGTCGTGGTTTAAGCCCTATGCTTGTTGGTCAAATTTATTCTGATAATGGCATCGCTCTTAATATGGAAAATTTTTGGCAATATGCAAAAGTTTATCAACATCAAGTTGATGAAAATGGAGAGCCTAAACTAGAATATTTTAACTGGAAAAATAAAGGCTATAACAAACAATTCGCTGATCGTTACCCAGCAGGTAAAGGTGCAATTCCTTTATATACTTGGTATTGTGGAGAAAAACTTGGTTATATTGACGCAAGAAAACGACTTTATGTTAAATACTATGGCGAAGCCGTTGTTAAAACAGAAGCATTTAAACAACTAAAAGAAATTTGGCTGAATTGTTTACGAAATAATCAAGACCTCGTTCTTCAAGATTTCGACGCATATAACCACAGGATCTTAAACTATTCTTGGGATAATATTTTACACGACGAATCAAGAAAAATGGGACACGCCTTTGTCTTAGCTAAACTTCTTTCTGAAATTAAACTTTGATTATAATATTATTGATTTAAAACAATATTGTTCTTAATATTGTTTATCTTTCCTTGATTTAAAGATTATAAAGGTTAATATGTTTGCAAAAATCAAGGAGAAAAAATGAATAATAACAAAAATAATATTTCTTTTCTGAAAGAACAAATAACACAAATCAAAAATCCAGCATTTAAAAAGCTTCATATTGATATTGAAGAAAGAGAATATTTAGCACATCAAATTGTTTGGGAAATGAAATTCAATAGCAATAAATCTTTAAGAATTATAACAAATCAACATGGATTCACTTTAGAAGAACTATCAGAAGATAAAACAATTCTTTCTAAAAAATACTTTAATAATAAATATTCTCAATTAAAGGATATCGCTAAAAGTATCGTTGATTTTTATTGAAATGAAATTAATTTTGTATTATAATAACCTTTATTTTACTTAGGAATCCGTAACATGTTAAACAAAATCATAAACACTGACATTCAAGAATTCTCAAAATGGAATATGTCTGAACTAGAAAACGCTTATGATATCGTTTCAGCAGGTGTTAATAAATTATTTAAAGAACTAGAAGTTTTGGAAGAAGCGTTAGGTATTGAATATTCTGATAGTAAGAGTCGTGAGATTATAGAAAATGAAAATGAAATTTTTCAACAAATTCTAGACATTCACCCATTAAAAGAAAGAACAAAAGACCTTGAACTGAATAAAGAGATCGCTAAGAATAATAAAATCTCATTTGTTGTTTTTAAAATTGAATATTTAACAAAGCTTCAAGAAGCAAAAGAAGCACTCCAAAAAATCTCAGATTAAAAGATAGCCGCATACGATGCGGCTTTTTCTTGATTTCTTTATTTCTTTCGTGTTACAATATCTTTTGAAATGTTAAGAGAATATTTTATGAGCGAACAAGAATATCAAAATCAAAATAGAATTACTTTTATTGTATTTCTTATCCTTCTTTTTTTTATTGTTTATTTATTCTTAAAAAGAGAAGAACAAGCTCCTGTTGTTGAAGAAGAAATTTTTGTTAAAGAACAAAACATAAATATAGATTCAAATTCCTTTCAAGTCGTATCAAAAGAAGAAAATGGAATTATTGTTACAGAAACAATAGAAGAATTTGATACCGAATCACCAATTCTCGAACAACCAAAACCTTTTTTAGAAGGTGTTACTGAAATTAAATATGTTAATTTTGATTTTCAAAACTCGCATATAGATGATTATTTTTTAAGTTCGTTTAGAAATCCTTCTGATTTTAATAATGGTGTTTACCTCACCAATGATTTTTTCGAACTTTACAATCAAGCAGGACTTGACGAAAGTTATGTGTTCTCAGGCGATATTGTTGATTCTTTTGGTAATGTCATACATTTTTCTGATTGTTCTACAGAAGTTACTAATCGAAGCGATGACGCACCACAGAAGAAGTGGATTAATTGTGAAAATAAAGATACTTCTGAAGAACTTAATGTTATTTTGAATGTTTTTAAAGATTCAGACGAAGAGGTTCTTAATTACGAAATACTTTATATCTATGAATACGTTATTCATGATAATGAAGATTTCCCTGTTGTAGAAACTCAGATTGCATTATTTCCTATGAATGACAACAATGGTGTCGTATCCTCAGAATCTTCTGAATTTTGAAGAAATATATTGATTAGTTATAACACTTTTGATAAAATAATCGTAACTAAATAGTACATAAGGGCAAATCTTATGAGTAAAGATAAAAAGCACAATCTTCAAGCACGTTTAAAAGATCATTTTAAATCATTACCAACATATTTTGGTAGCATGGAAATGAGTTATGTTAGTGCAAGCAATAAAGATCCACAAAACAAAATTGTTATTCAAGATGAACAAGACGTTTTTACTTTTGTTATGAATATGTATGACGAAGACAAGAACCTAAAAGATATTAGTGAACAATACATGGTTGTTGTGTACAAGAACTTACTAACAGAAGAATCTTTTGAATCAAAACAATATTTTCTTGAAGAAGCGAAAGAATTACTTGTTAACTCTCGTTGTGAAGTTTCTCAAAATGCTTTCCGAGATTACTCTGATTATGATTATTGTTATGATAAATCAGTGAGTTTACCTATTTTTATGGAATGTTTCTTTGCCATTAAACCTTCAAACGAAGGTGAAAAAGAACTATCTGAAATTTGTTCAGAAGATGAAAATAAATTAAAGCTTGTTTCAGAAGAAAGAGACCAATATTCAAAAGAATATGAAGCAGCAAAAGAAGCTTTTGAAAAAGAGTTTGAAGAAAAAACACTTGTTTCTGAAATTGAAGCTATGGAACGAGAACTTGCACAGAAAAAATCTCAACAAAAAAATCTGGTTAAACAGCTTAAAAGTAAACACAATTTAAACCATTTAAAAAATCTTAAAAAAGCAAAAGAAGAAGAAAGTTATCATTTGCGAAATATGTTGTGGAAAAAATGGCTTTACACCATTAAAGAAAAAGGATTGAAGATCAATCCGAAAACTCTTTTTAAAAAAATTAAGTAAAAAACCATAATATAGCCTAAAAAGTTTTCTTTTTAGGCTTTTTTTGTTATAATTAAACTATCTTAAATTATTTAATAAAGGTTTTATTATGGAAGGTGATTTTTTATACAAACAACCTAAACTATCTAAAAAATATGTTTTAGTTGAATGGGATGGTGTCTTAAATAGAAACACTAAGCTTATAAAGCCTTTTTTTATGCTTTTAAAGCAAACTGGTGTTGTTCCTAAAGTTTTCACTTTCAGAAATGAAAATGATGACAATTCTGATCTTTTAGAACATTTCAAAAAAGAAGAAGTTTTGTTTTCTAATGGAAATCAAAAAAGAGATGTTTTATTTCAAAACGGCATTAAGTCAAAAGAAGTCGCCTATTGGGTTGAAAGTGATTTTCGAAATGTTGTAGACAAAGAAAATCTCGACAAACTTTCTTCTCTATTAAATAATGGTCAACGTTCAGGAGAACAAGTTGAACCACAAAATCTTGAAAAACCTTATGTTTTTTTAGATTGGGATCATACTATGAGCCTACGACCTGACTTTACTGAGCGATTCTTTTATCTTTTTAAAGAGTATGGATTTAATCCAAAAGTATTTACTTCTCGCTATAAAGATAAAGATAATAGCGATTTGTTACTTTGGGTTAATGAAGAAGATATCTTCTTTGCTGATATGAAGCAAAAGAAAGATCGATTAGATGAATTAAATATCAGTGAAGCAGATGTTGCTTTCTGGTTAGATGATTCACCACAAGATATTGTTGCTGTTCGTGACTTTTATTATTTATTTTCTTATTACAACGGATAATTTATGAAATTAGAAGAATTAATTAATCAATTTGGAAAAAAACTTTTTGACGTTTGTGAGGGTAAGCATTGTAAGGCTGAACTTCCTTATCCAGAAAATGAAAATCTTATCATAAGTATTCTTGCTCTTGAGCTTCTTGACGATATTCCTGAATATTGGCAAAGCTTTCCTGCACCTACGATTAAAAACAGAGAAGTTTCCATTACCCTTCATGATCCGAGAGTTTTAGGTAGCCATAATTTTCCTAAAACTATTTGTTCAACGGAAGCCATCATTAGCCCAGAAGGTAAATTTGTAGAAAGAAATGTTATCTTTTCTTCTGATTATCCAGAGCCAAAAGATCGACATAAAGTTTATCAACTTGAAGAACAAATTCTCAAACATGCTCATTATTTGTTAAGTGAAGGGTTGTTTGAATTTAAAAAAAGTTCTTAAATAAATTAAAAAATGCTTGTCTTGATATATTTTCTTTAGTATAATTATTTCATTCAAACAGCGAAGAGAATTTGAAAATGACAATAGATTCAATCAAAAAGAATCAAACAAACGAAGATAATAAGAAAGACGACAAAGTGAATACTGTCGATACTCTTACTAAACAAATTAAACATTTGACTATTGGTATGTGTGTATTAGGTATTGCTACTGGTTTTTCTATCTTTCAAAATTACGAGATTAAAGAAAAAAATGAAGCTCTAAAATCTCAATTGTCTATTGGGAGCGAATACAATACAGAATTTAAAACTGAAATTGCTAGTGCTATTCAGAAAGTTTTATCTGACACTTTTGAAACAAAACTTGAAGCGGCTAATCGTAAACACGAAGAAGACGTAAAAGGTATTCTTAGCTCTGCTGAAAAAACGTATGAAGTTTATACTGAACAATACATTAAAATGTTAGTTCAAAGCCAAGAAAAAACTCAAGAAATCCTTTTCCCAGAAGGTTCTATTCAAAAAGCAGCTAATGATAGAGCAGAAGCTTTTTTGAATAATCAAGAGCTAAAAAACTACCAAAAAGGTGTTCAACATGGTATAATTACCGAACAAGGCAAGACAAAGAACAATGCGAAAGAAGCATTTGACAGAATGAAGAAATTATTTCCAAACAAGTCAGATGAAAAAATTGCAAACATGATTTTACAACTTAATGCAACAACTGAAAAATAAATTAATAGGAGCATATTAAATGTTTAACAAACTCGCTAAAATTGCATTCGTAGCCATTGCCGCAATCGCACTATCTGCTTGTAGCAAAATTGAAATTGACGTTTCTCCGACAGAAGTCGCTTATCTCTATAAAACTGACATCTATGACTCGAAACGATATAATCCAGGTTCTGATTATGAGCGCAAAATGCCTTTTCAATCAAAATATCAGCTATTAATTATTGATTATGCTACTGTGGTTGTTCCTTTTGATATTAGTTACACCTTGACTGACAAAGAGAACAAGACACGTGTTGTTTCTACTGCAAATATTACATTCCGTTTGAAACGAAATGAAAGTGATAATAAAGGTCTACAGTTTAGTGAAGATGAAAATGCACAATTCTTTACACAAAAGATTAATGCTACAAAAAATGGGGACATTTATCGTATTGCACCACAAGCTGTTTTTAGTCGCTTAATGAATGAAACATTAGACCGTGTATTCCGTGAAGAATATACAAATCAAGAATTGTATCCTGATTTTGATTCTATTGAGAAAAATGTAACCAAAATGCGTGATTCAATTAAAGAAAAACTAATTGTAGAAGCAGATAAGCATAACATTGAAATTATTGGTCTAAGTATTGCTTCACCAGTAGTTCCTGAGCCTATTCAAACTTCTCGTGATAGAATGCTAGAGCTTCGCCAAAATGCGCTAAATGATACTACTGAGCTTCAAATTAAATCTAACCAAGCAGCAGCACGTATGGCAGTTGCAACTCGTGAAGCACTAAACGATGTTGTTCTTGATCGAATTGTTTCTGGTAATGTTGATAAAGGTTATCTATTAATCAAGACATTCAACCGAGCAATTGACGAGAAATCGCCACTGAATCTAAGTATTACGCCTGATTTTATGCGATACCTAGAAAAAGACTCTGGTAGTGCGAATAAGAAGAGTGATAATGATATGTTTGATACTCTTAATGGCATGAGTGACGAAGAACTTAAAGCATTCTTCTCTCGAAGCCCTGAAACTAAAAAGGAATAATATATAGTTTAAGCAAAAGCCTCCTATGTAGGAGGCTTTTTTTGTTGTTATTGTATTCTAATCTTGATATAATAAATCCATATTTTAAAAATGATATAAGGTATTATTATGAAAAAACTAATAGCTCTTTCCGCTATGCTTGCTTCATTTACTATTCAAGCAGACCCTACTGTTATGATACATAAGAACAATGCCGAACGTTATGTTCGTGTCGATTTAGAAGAAAACAGAAGTTATGACATTGTTGACGGTCAAAGGGAAGATAAACTCATTGTTACTCCACGACAGAATTTGCAATATAAAATCGTTACTGTTACAGACACAGAAGATTTTGAGACAGCAGAAGTTACCCAATTGATTCAAGTTTCAAAAGACTACAAACATAATTATATTGGCATTCAAGACAGTGTTTCTAGTATTGTAATGGACACTAAGAAATATCAAATCTCAGGTGAAAATTGGAATTTTATTGTATTCAACCACTTTAAAGAATTAGAACTTAAAAAAATTAATGCAGTTAAAATTGAATTAAGTAAACATGATAGAGATGATAAAAACGGTAAATATGAAATTGTAAGCAAAAAGACGGTTTTTTACTCTAATGACATAGAACTAAAAAATGCAAAGTATCGTCATGGACTTGGTAACTTTAATAAACAATATTTTGATTTAGGAGAATACACATTTATTCCAAATCTTTATTTCAAAGAAAAGTCTTTGGTTTTAGGTGAAATCGAAAACAAAGAACTTGGTGTTGAAATCAGACCGCTTGGTGGTGCAATATTTGAAATAAGCTTACTTAACTGGAAAAAAGAAGACGCACCTGTTCATTTTATTGCTGATATTCACTATTTAAATACTATCTATGAGGCAAATATTAAAGCAGACGGTTTAAAAACTATTATTGATATTTCAAAACTTTAACTTAAAGACATTAAAAAACCGTAACATTTGTTACGGTTTTTTTTGTTTTTATTTTGTTATTATTTTTCCCAAAGTTCTTTTGGTGGTTGCTTGTAATCTTCTACTTCATCATTATTACAAGGATCATAGAACATAGTTATATAAGAACTCAATGATACACCCATTTCTCTATATAATTTTCTCAACACTTCGCTATTTCTGTCATAACCTATTACATCAAGTGTTTTAATTAATTCGCCTAAACCAACATTTTCTTGTTTCATTGTCTCTCGAACTTTTGGATTTTCTTTCCATTTTACAACTCCGTGTTCATCTTTAATTATTTCGTGTTTATGATGGCTTTCTGTTTTCAACATATCGCCATATGATTCTTCTAATGCTTCTCTTTTAATTATCTCCATTATTCCTCCCGCATTTCTTCTTTTTCAGACGCTACGTGTTCTGGTAGATTTTCTTCAAACCAATCCATCATTTCCGCAACTGACATTTCTTTTAGTTTTGGATGAAAACCTTCTTCCATTGCGACTTTTACATCTGTTTCAATGTAAGTATCAATATCGCCTAACATTTCTAGCATTTCTTCGTCATATTCAACATCTTTAAAACCAATTTTACCAAAATGATAATTAAAATAATGCGTAGATTTACCAATAGACATAGAGATCGCTTCTTCTCTTTGAATCAGAAAAGTTCCATCAGAATCTTCAAATTTAACATAGACATCTCCTTTTCTAATAAACTTATCATTTACTTCTGCAGAAAGGTAATCCACTACAAGAACTGCATGTTTTTCAGTTGAATTAAAATCAATGCCCGTAACATTCGAATACCCATAATCGTATTCACCTTGGCATTCGTATGAATCTTTTGACACCAATGGTCTGTTTTCCCTTGATAACAAAAGTTTTGCAAATTCATGTGTAGATAGTGGCTTTTGATTTTCTTTTGACATTAAATATATCTCCTATTAATCGGGTAATTATATCTTATTTTTAGGTGAATGTAAACATTTTAAATATTAAAAAGAATTCTTGATTTAATGCTTATTTTTATATAAAATATATTCATTAAGTAATCTAAAAAAGGTAATTACAATGCAAAGTTCAGTTGGCGTAACAATTTATCCTAATGAAATCATAACAATTCATGAACAACTTAAAGAAATTGAATATCTTCTTTCAATTCCTTATCTTGATTTTAAAAACGTGCTTTCTGTTTTTGGCATTACGGTCACTGACATTGAAAAACCAAAAATGAGAGCATACAAACTTATTTCAAACAAGCGAAAAGAACCTATTGGTTTTCAACTTCCAGATCCTGAAAAAAATCAATATTACATCCACAAATCAAACATTTTAGTTAACGGTTTTGAATGTCCATTGAAATATCCTGAACCTAGTATTTTATCTGTTTTTGAACAGCAAGCCGAAATAGCAGAATCACTTATTAAAAATGGAGTTCTTGGTCAGGTTCATGTTGACGCTGGTATTTATCTCTATGTTAAAGATATCGCAGAAACTTATAACACCATTAATCGAGTTATAAAAAACAAAATTCAAGAAGATAAAAGTATTTTAACTTATTGTGTTGATAGTGATATTTCTGACTTTATTAAACAATATCATACTTTTAAAGACGGTGAATACACTGACTTTTACAATGAAGTTTATAAAGAATTGAATCTGATTTTTCGTTAATTAATTTTGATTTATGATGCTCTTTTTGATATAATTATCCCATATTATCAAAGAGAGCATTTTTCATGATTTATTCCACAAATGAAGTTAAAAAAAGAATTCATATTGATTCTCAAAGAGAAGCTTTTTATGATTTTGATCATATTCTACAAGAAGAAATCAAACTCGTTAAGTCAGAAAAGTATCTTGAAAAACTATATCGTGGACTTCCTTTCGAAGCCGATCTACAAGCTATTTCAACCAATATCGCAGAAGATTTTGGGCTTGATGGCAAATTAGAAATTTCAAACAAAAGAAATTCTTATTACTATTTTGGTTCTATTTATATTCATCCTATTTGTTGGAACAATAAAAATCTTGAAACTTTACTTCATGAATACGCTCACTTATTTATGGACTGTTTTTTTAGCACAGGTCATGAAACGGCTCATGGCGGTGAATTTGCTGCGGCACTTCGATTCCTTTTAGATTTTTATGATATTGTTCCAAAAGAAACGTATAATGAACTTATTTCAACATTTGCAGAAGACGTTTCACTTTATGATAATTATATCGAAAGTTTTGAATTTTTAACTATTGAAGAGTTTTGCAAAGAGAAGACAAAATCAAAGGAAAAAGAAGTATTTAATAATAATTTTACTTGTCGTAAGTTCTATTTAAATTTTGAAAAAGAAGAGATCCATACAAAAGATCAATATCATTTTTATTATTCTAACGGTGATAAAAATAAATTCATTCGTGTGGTTCTTAATAAATTTGCCTATGAAACAGATCATCCATTTAAAAAATTATCTATTGAAGAAATTTTAAATACCCGACTTGTATCAAATGTTTTTATTATGGATTGGCATGCAAGACCTGTTAAAAAATATGAAGGTTTCCAAGGTTTCGCTGAATATCGTGGTGATTATTTTTTACATTTAAAAGACGATCAAGAAACAATCAGTTCTGTCTCTTGGGCTTCTCCTGAAATTGTTCATACAAACAACAGTCAACGATTCGATATTTGTATTCCAAAAGAAAAAGTTTCTGGCACTCGATATGCTAACAAAAAAAGAAAGGAATATATTCAAAAATGTAGAAAAGAAGGTATTAATATTGTTACTTCTAATTCACAACTTGAATTTGATTTTCTTCAAGAACAGCTTAAAAATCGTTGTCATGAACTACACCATCAACAAATTCAAGAAAAAAAAATGTTAGAATATTAAAAATTGTCAAGAAATAGAAAATTATTTATAGTTTCTATTTGTTATTAAAGAAAAAGGGTGGTTTGCACCACCTTTTTTTGTTATAATTGTTTTTTATTTAAAAAGGTGACATTGATGATTAAAGATGATAATTTTGAAAAAATCAAAGACAAATGCTTATCTACACAAAAATCAACAAATGATGAATCTGTTTTTATTACTCTCAATTTATCCTTTGAAAATGAACACTCAGTTTCTGATCTAAATGCTAAATCTTGGTTTGATAATGTGATTAAAGAAGCAAAATCAAACAATGCTTTTACAAAAGAGTCTGCTTATCATGTTTATGCAGGAACAGAACTTATGTTTTCTTATATTCGAAGTGGTGTTAAAAACGGTATCATTAAAGAAGCATACTTAAAATTTAATGAAAATACTTACGATTGTATTTTACCTAATGGTAAGATTATGGGACAGCTTCCAAAAGAAATCTTCAACCAAACTGACAAAATTACTATGGCGTTATTATAATGGAAAATCAAAAAATTATTCAACACGAAGACTTTGAAAAAATCAAAAATACATTAAGCCTAACAGAAGTCGAATCAGGTCTTTACATAAAAGCCGTTTTCTCAGAAGATGATAAACATGCCGTTTCTGATTATAATTCTCAATCTTGGTTTGAGTCTTTAGTGGAAAAGGCACAAGATCAAAAAGCATTTAACATTGAAGATATTTTTGTCACTCATATTGCTACTGAACATATGATTCATTATTTAAGATATGGTGTGAAAAAAGGTTTAATTAAAAAAGCATACATTGAATATAAAGGCAATGTGTACGATTTTATTCTTCCTAATGGTAAAATGTGTGGAGCATTACCTGATGGTATTTACTCCGAAAATGAAAAACTTTTATTTGGATTATTATAATGTGCAAAGAAAAATTATTATCAAGAGAAGAGTTTAACGAGCAAGTTTTTAAACGAGATAACCATAAATGTGTCATGTGTGGCGAACCTGCTGTTGATGCTCACCACATTTTAGACAGAAAATTATTTAAAGATGGTGGTTATTATCTTTCAAATGGATCTTCTGTTTGTTCTGATTGTCATTATAAATGTGAAAAAACAACCATTTCTGTCGAAGACGTCAGAGAAGCTTGTGGAATCACAGAACCTATTCTTCCAGAAGGACTTCAAGAAGGTGTCGTTTATGATAAATGGGGCAATGAAGTCTTAGAAAATGGATTCAGAAACAAAGGTGTGTTGTTCAATGACGATGGTGTTCAAAAAATCCTAAAAAAAGCAGGTCTTATTTATTTATTTTTTCATTAATTAGGAGTAACTAAAACAATGTCTATTAATATCGTTTCTTTTATTTCAACTTTAAAATCAAGTTTTGTTGGTTCTGATTGCGTATACACTTCTGGCAGTTGTTATAAACTCTATGAAGTATTAAAAGAAATCTTTCCAGATGCAAAACCTTTAATTAACAAAGAAGGTCAGCATATCATTTCTTTAATTGAAGGTGTTTGTTATGACATTAATGGTGTTGTTGAAGACACAAATGATTTTAGAGAAATGACAGAAGAACAGATTCATTATTTCACCAATCGTGTTTTCAATATTTATGATCCTAGTTTTTTTGTTCCTGAATGGGTTGTCGATTCTACTATTCCATTTTTACAAACTGCACAATTTGCTTGTAATTTATTCACAAAGGATTGTGAATATGGTTATAAAATTGTTCCTATTGAAAATGCTGAAGAATGGAATCAAATTGAAACTGCATTATTTAGTTTAAACTATGAAGCATATGAGCCATATAGCAAACCATTAAAAGAAGAATATGAAGAAAATAAAAAGTCCCTTTAAGGGGCTTTTTTGCTTTTTAAAACTTGTTAATTTATATTTCTATGTTATACTCCGAAAATTGATTTTTTATAAGGAATAAAAATGAAAGAAAATACAAAAACTTTTGTTCAATCGTTAGATAATTATGACTGGAAAACTAATGAACAAGAAGCATTTTTAAAATTAGAAAATTATTTCAAAGGAGATAATGCTTTTGATTTAGAAGAGGTTTACAAAGAAGTTCTTCAAGCCATTGAAGATAACACAGTTGAAAATGACATGGCATTGAAAATGTGTTTATTTGTTTTCAATACTGAACTTGACGTTAGCTTTTTAGATAAATATGAAGATATTGAAAAAGAAAACGAACTTGTGGTTCAAGAAAGTGTATTATCTGCGCCAGAAGACGACGATGACGACGACACAATTATATAAAGGTAATCAAAATGGAAATTAAGTGGACAAACTTTAAAAATATACAATTAAAAAAAGGTTTTTATGTTACTTCTTTAAAAGAAGATTCAGATAAAGACAACGAAATAATTTCGGTTGAATTTTCAGATGGCATAATTTTAAACATAGAGCCAACACAAGAGATATCTTCAGAGCCATTCGAAGACGCCAGTTCAGCACTCCAATGGGCTATTTCACTGGATTAAAAAAAACGCTTTGTAAGCGTTTTTCTTTTTTAAAAAGACAATCTTGATTTTGTTTTATTTTTGTTTTCTTTATTTTTTAATTCTAAATATTCATTACAATAATCATTTAACGTATCTTCACAAGCTAACTCTTCTAATCCACAAAATGGCAATGAAACATCAATTTCTAATTCGTTTTCTGGTTCTGTAATTGCATATACTGGACTTGAATATCCTGTTCTTTCGTCGTGCTCTATTTCAATATCAGCAACTTCTTCACTTTGTAATAGTTTTTCACACAGTCTATGAAAACCATCAACCAATTGTAATCTACCATATTCGTTATACATACAAGTTAAAGCACCTTCTGTTCTGCTTATTTTTCCAGAGGAAACGTCTTCTAGTGCCTTTCTCATAGATCTTACGTCCACTGATAGTTTTTCCAAGCTTACGTCTTCCTTATAAACGGTTTCATCCAGCTCATATCTTTCTCTTAATTTGTTTTTTATATCTTCAAACAAATCTTCGTCGTGATCGTTTGCTTCTTTATTCGTTTGATCAAATAAAACATAATTACCTTCTTCATTTTTACCTATATTATCAGGTTGAATATCAAAATTATAGATTCCTTTTTCTTTAAAAGCATACATTGATTTTTGAATGTCCTCACCGAATTTTCTTGCTTCGTCAGAAAGCATACCAATGGATACATCGATATTCATAATATCGACTTCTTGCAATCCTGCTTCCATTTCTAATTCTCTAAATAATTCCTCTGAATCAGAAGTATCTAAATACTCCAACATTATTCCAAGTTCTCCAGAAGGAAAAACTCTCATATCAAATACTTTTGGTAAATATTCTGAATCATTATCCAGTATTTCAAATGTCTGCATAAATTCATTATAGTCACTGGTCATTTTTACTACTTTCTCATCTGAGGTAGCGTAAGCATTTCCGTTGTCACCATTATTCATCCACCCTTCATTTTCTAAATCTTTTTCAAAACACCAATCTTCTACCAATCTTTCTTCTTTTGACATATATTCCTCTATTCTTTTTATAATTGCATTATACAATATCGTTGAAAAAAGTAAAAAAAAATATCTTTGTTCTCTATGCTGTTTGTGTTATAATAACCGAATAATTTAACACAAAAAGGTTATTAAAAATGTCAAAAACAATATTTTCAGACATTGTTCATGCGCTAAAAAAAAGAGATAAACAAGTTAAAAATGCAAATGATAGTTTTATAAATGAATACCCTACGGAAACCAAAGATGAAATGGTTTTGCGTATGCTTTCAGAAAATGCAAAAATTAAAACATTAAAAAAAGAAGAAACAAAAAAGAAATTTTTATTTAAAAATGCAGCTTCTGCAAGTCTTGATTATCAATATCATGCTTACACTATTCTTCATATTTCAAAATTCTTGGGCTTAGATTACAATGAAATTGATATTTTTGCTATAATTACAGCATTTTCAACCTCTCAATATGATTATTCAGCAATAAATCCAGAAGCTGTAAATAATTTGACTAATTATAATTCTGGAATTGATGATGATTATTTTTCAAGAGATCAATATCTAAAACACAAATATCTTCCGCTTGCTCTAGCTGCGCCAAAAGAAACTTATGACGTTTTATACAAAGAGCTTTCTAAATCAACTCACTGTTTAAGTAAATCTAATTATGTTTACCTTCATTTGTTGCGAAACTTTTTCTCAGATGAACAGATTGATAAGGCACTTGAAAAGAGAGAATATGCAAGTAAAGAGAGATATGGTCATTATATTTCAGATTCTACCCCCGAAGAACGCATTCAAGAGCGAATCAAGAGCCATTTGAAATATAAGGAAAACAATCATGATTCTAAAAAAGTTAAGTTCCAAGATCTAAATGAAAATAAATGGTTATTTAATATACAACAAAGGTTAGAAAATAGAATCAGCTCTGTTAGAGGTTCGACTTTTAAACCGAATTCTATTTCAGACGTTACTATTCAATATAGAGATAAAATTAAAAATAAAGATGGCTTTATTTATAAAGATGTTGTCCTTTTTGATAGTAATACTTTAAGATTAATTGCTTTCTCACAAGAACTTTTATTAGATATGGATATCTTTAAATATATGAAAGCACAGT
Source organism: Chloroflexota bacterium (assembly GCA_002722455.1). Lineage (GTDB taxonomy): Bacteria > Chloroflexota > Dehalococcoidia > Lucifugimonadales. The sequence goes on along the minus strand of PBMB01000022.1, from coordinate 67,665 downwards.
TTTCTGGCACTACATATGTTGTCCGTAAAACAAATAAAATAAACAACAAAACTTGCTCTTATCATATTGAAAAAAATGCGACAATGAACGCTTTTGATAGATTTTGTGATATTGTTAGTGATAATAAAAAAAATAAAGCTAGATATGTGCAAGATCTTAGTTTTGACAGAACGATGAATGTGTCTGAAAATAAATTCAGAATTACTCTTTATGGTCAGGAAATACCACATAAAGCAAATGAAGACCTACATTTCAAAAAACATATTTCTGAAATTGAAAAAATCGGTAATTTTGAATTAATTAAAACAGAAAGTCATCTTGGTCTTGGAAGTCGTGGGACAATATACACTATTGATGTGATACTTAATTCTGCTGCAAGAATTAAGAATCAATGTGACGTCTTTGAAAAAGAACTAAATATTGAAACAAAAGAAATCAAAAGAAAAGAAGAAGAAGAAATCAAAAAAAGAAACGAAATGAAGATGAAGAGAAGGAATGAACTATCAAGACAATATCATTCAAGATGAATTGTAATTCAAACAAAAAGCTGCTTTTGCAGCTTTTTTTATTTTTATTAAAAAAAATGTTGCTAAATTATTTCTAATTTGATATAATCGGCTCGAAAATAAAAAGACAAATAAATTAATACTAAAAAGAATAATAAAGGAAAAATAACTTATGAACAATTATTTAATTATTGACTTAGAATGTACTTGTGATGAAGATAAAAACAACTTTGATCGCAAAAAAATGGAAATTATTGAAATTGGAGCTGTCTTAGTTGATGAAAACTTCAAACTCATAGACGAATTCTCAACATTCGTTAAACCTACCATTAACCCAACACTTACCCCTTTCTGCACAAAATTAACGACTATTACACAAAAAGACGTTGATGATGCGCCTTACATTGAAGAAGCGTTAGATTCTTTAAGAGCTTTTGCAAGACAAAATGGTTTTTACACTTTTGTTTCTTGGGGTGGCTTTGATTATCGACAAATTAAACGTGAGACTGCGCTTAAAGGGATTGATAATGTTATGAAGTCTAAAAATATTAACTATAAAGATAACTATAAGGAAATTACTGGTGTTCGAGCTACAAGCATTACACGAGCACTGCGTGATTTAAAAACAGACTTTAAAGGAACTCAACATAGAGCTGTTTATGACGCTAAAAATATTTATCGAATTATAAAAAGAATTGGGATTTAAAAAAGCAGCCGAAGGCTGCTTTTTTTGTTTCTTCTTTTCTTATTAAGAATTGACGATTTCGATATTGTTTTCTTCTTTTTTCTTTCTGAATGAAAGGTAAGCTTCCAATAATTCTTTTGTTTTTTCTTCTGGTGCGTAATGAGCTAGATTTTCAATTTCGCTAATTGATAATGATTCTAGGCTTGCGTTTTTAAAATCACCTTTTAGAATTTTACCTGAAACTGTTCCTGCTTCACTATCGATGTTCATTTCAACCAGATCGGTTTTAACAATTGCATTCTTAGGGATAGCACCATATTTTTTCAATGTTTCAATTGCTTTTTTTGTTTTCTTCTGTGTTTTAGTATCTTCTACTTCGTCAGCTATATCAGAAATAAATTTACCCATAATAAATAAAATTGCGATACCAATAAGCGTTGGGACAGGAGATGTTACTGCCGCTATTGTTAAACCCGCTTCAAGAATAAAAATTGAAAAACCTAAAACCCAGTTTACCGTTTTAACTAATTTATCGCCCACGATCTTTACTGTTGCCACAACCGTCTCTACCCCATTATAGAGTTTTTTCGTTACTACTGTTGCTGTTGTTGCCACATTATCAACTGTCTCAACTACGGAATCTACTGTTTCAGTCACACTATCTACTGTTTTTGACACTTTTGTTGTTACTGTATTTGAAACATTTGAAATACCTTCTGTTATTTCATTTTTTGTTTCTGTTACTTTCTTTACAGAAGAATCGACAGCTTCCTTTCCGCTATCAATTGTTTCACCAATTCCTTTTTTTAACTTCTCTAGATTTTTTTTAAACATAAATTCCTCTTCTCTTTTTATCAATAAATATTAGCAAAAAAAACCATTCTTTGCAAATCAATGTGTAATTCACTACACGTTAATCTTCGATTAAATCAATCTTTGAGTATTAAAACACTCAATAATTTTGAAATGCTATTTCTTTTAAATTTTTTAAGTCCTTATATGTTTGAACTATTCGCCAAAATAAAACTTGTTTTGTAAAAATATAATTGATATAATTACTATAATATTTAAATTAAGGGTAAACTGTGAAACATCATACTTCAAAAAAAGTGACTCTTGCACGATATGGTGGCATTGGTAAAGTTCTAAAGCAAAAAGGAAACTATTCTTCTAATGAAGATGACATGACATTCCACCAAGCACCAGAACGTTATGGATACTATGCTTTTATCTTTCCTTACATTGAACTATTCTTGTTAGGAAGCCCTGTTAATAAAGCAGGTAAAGAAGATGAACAGCCAGGTCGTTCTCGTGGACGTTTTGTAGAAAAAAAAGCAAAAGTTTATAAAAAATTCTTTGCTACTGATGGAACTCTTTGGACTCATATGGAGCCAAAAAAACGTCATATGATCATTTCAGAACGTGGCGGTTGGTATAAAGTAAACGTTTCTGACCTTCATCGTATTCTTGAAAACCATATTTCTGAAAGTCAAAAGGCAGGAGCTAAAATGGGTTTTAGCCCTCATCAAAATCCATACAGCTATTTCTCAAAAGATGATATGGAAGTTTTCATCACAAGAGACACAAAAATAAATTCATAAAAAAGAGCTTTAAGCTCTTTTTTTATTTGTGTTTTGATGCACTTTTTTATATGATATTACTATTGAAATTAAGAGTATATATTATGAAAAACAAAGCCATTGAACTTATCGACGAACTAGTTATCAAAAATGATACAACTATACTTATGATGCTTTTACTAAATAAAGAAATGTATGCGAATACAATTTTAAATAAAGACATTGATAAATACGAAAACACAATCGCCAACCCAGATTCTACAGAACATGAAGTTAAATTAGCTTCTATTAAGCTTAAAAACTCAAAAGAACTGAAAGAAAAAATGAAAGGAAAAACAGAGCGTGAAATGTTTTTTGACAGAGGATTACCTAATAATAACTTCATTTCTTTTTTGAAAGAACTTAATGATGAAGAATATGAAGAAGTTGTTGATATTGTAGAAACATATAAAGATATGGCTCGTATTCGATTTTTTGTTGATTGCGATTATTCTATCCCTGAAAAATGTTTAAATGAACTTGCCTTTTTAAGTAGCCTTAACAAAGAAGAACCTGTTACTTTTAATGGATATACTGCTCTTTTAGAGGATAACAATTATAATGAAGTTCAACTTTATAGATTCATTATTGCCATGAATAACTTAAATCCACATATGCCATTCATAACAATTCCTGTAAAAAATGGTTCTGTTCGTGTTTCTTATGAAGAACTAAACAAATCTATTAAAGAAGAACTTTATTCCGACTCTAGTGTTTATAAACCACTGCATTATCTTATTGTGAATAAAATGACTCCTGATTCTGGTATTTTTAGTTATAAGAGAAGTTTATATTTTTTAAATTCAAACGAGCTAGAAGAAATGGAAATGTCTAGCAGCATTGATCCTTTAACACAAATTTTAACTAAAAAAGATTTAACAAATGGCATTGAAACATTTGAAAAAATGAAAAATGACCACAATGAGCTTTATTGTAAAAAAGAAGTTCAAGTTCTAGTTGAAAAGCATTTCAGTTGGGTTAATGATAAAGATTTTAGTGAAAATGTTAAAGAATACATCGACCTATCAAGATTTGTTTCAGAAGTTAATGAAAATATTATTGATTGTTCTTTCCAAGCGCAGAACATTTACAACATTAAAGGATTAACTGAAAAACAGGCAACTTTATTCTTTGAAAAAGCTAAGGAACACCTTAACGAAATTTTTATTAAAAATGTTTTTGTTAATAAAACCATGAATGTCGAACCTCGTTATTTTGGATTAATGTTGTTTAATACCGTAGCTCAAAATGTTGAAATTAAGTCTACTTTCGAAGAACTTGTTAAACAAGGTTTTGATAAAGAATTATTAACTAAATATTACGATAAATGTGGTGCAGAAGGATTTCGTGGAACAGAATATTGTTTTAATTTAGTTGACTAACAATAGACAAAAAAAATAAAAGACCTTCCAGTCGGAAGGTCTTTTTTTAAATGTTGTAAAATCTAAAGCGTTTATTTTTGATATCTTCAACAGTGATTTGCTTACCATTTTTACCATTCACTAATGAAACCAAATCTTCTAAGCTTTCTATTACATCCATTCCTATAAATGGATAACCTTTTTCATTCGGAATATAAAGAATACCAAGGTCGGAATCTACCTCTTCACCAGACATAAAATCTAGGATTTCTCTATCTTTATTAAGATGAAAATAGAACAAACCTTTATATCTTTCTTTTTTTGTTCTTCTTAATGTCGGAACACCTGATCTTTTCAATGATTTAATGAAATTTTCAAATCCTTTTCTATCGTATTCATGTGATTTTCTTGCATTTTTATGTTTTCTTTTCGAGATTCTTCCTGCTTTGTTTTCTTTTACTAATTCTTTTTTATTTGTCGTGAGTTTTGAATTAGAGTATTTGTTCCATTTTTTTCTATCTTGAATACTTCCTGTATATTTCATTACCATAAATAATTCATATTCATCTACTACTGAATGTGTTGGATACCAACCTTTTTCTAACTCACAGAAATGATGACGACAATTAAAACCATTTATAATCTTTATTTCTTGTTTTACTCTAGGGAAATGTTTTTTCATATAGTCTAACATTTCTTGTTCTGTATAATAATTTTTCAAATTAATACCTTTTAAATAATTGGACATGCTTTAAATGTAACACTAAGAAATTCATTTTCAGAATATGGAAAAACTTCGTTGTGATAACTTTTATTTGATTGTAAATAAAAGTTCATTGATTTATTTTCATTTTCTATTTCTGTCGAAGTTGAATATTTTATAAAGTAATTAAACTTTTTTAGTTTTGTTTTTTTGTCTTCTTTTTCTGTTAAATAAATCTCTGACTCCACTTCTTTACTTATTGGAAGATAAAGAGCAATATTTGAATCCAAACCTTCTGTTTTAAGAGGAATATCTTCTATTCTGTTAAAATAGTTTGTAGAAGAGGGTAATGAATAAAAACCCGATATTGTTAATTTTTTATTGACTTCTCCTTTCACTTTATCTATAAAGTGAAAAGAACTACTCACCGATTTGCCTTTTTTATACTTAGTTAAAGCAAAAGCTGCTTTATAATTACCAGAAGGTGACAATTCTTGATCAGAGCAGTCATAACCTTCTCTTCCCAGATAGGTATTGATAAACCTATCTTCTAGCTTAATTATTTGAACTACTTTATTGTTTAATTCAATAACTGATTTCTTTTCCTTAAAATTTAAATCTTCGCCATTTGAAGCACATCCTGACAACACCGACATCGTCAGTGCTACCAATAAAACTTGTTTAATTTTCATAAAAAATCATACCTTTCTTCTCATTAAATTTTCTTGATTTTATTATTTTTTTAGCTAATTATTATATAAAAAATTACTATATAAGTCAATAAATAAAATAATAAAACTATTGTTGTTTTCTTAATTAAATCGAAAAATAAAAATCTATTTTTTTGTTGTTTTTTTGTTCTAAAAATTGGTTAATAAATGTCTTTATGATATAATATTTATATCGATTAAAGGAACTTATTATGAACGAAAAACGTGAAATCCATAAAGACAGAAATTATATTGAAATTCAATTTGATAATTTAAATAAAACAGAAAAAGTTGAATATGCAAAAAAGCTTCTTGAAAATGTTGAAAATATTCAAGTTAAAATAAAGGAAAATTGCTTTTTTCACTTTGATATTGTTACTAACAATAAAGCCAAAAACTTAAATAAACATGCTGCTCACGAAATCTTTTTAAAAGAAATCCAAAAACTTGATGCAGATTTCACGAAATCAAAAATTAAAAATTTATACCCTTTAAAAGAGATTGAACTCAATTCTATTCCTGTATTAACAGAAGAAATGGAATCAGGCATACGTGGTTTTTTACAAGACATTGACGAACATTGTTTTGGTTTAGGAATGAGAAACGATCCTTTGTACTACGATATGAAAGAGATTGTTTTCTGCCATCCAAAAGTTAAAGATAATGCTGTTAATGTTTATAATGATTTGTATGACGAAAATATCAAAGAGCTTGTTAACGACAAAAATGAAATGTTAAAAGAAACGATTAACGAAAAAGAAATTAAAATAAAAAAGAAAAGACCTTAAATATTTAGAAACAAAAGAAAAAAAGAACTTTTAATGGTTCTTTTTTTATTGATTTGATAACTCTTGTTATGTATAATAACTCCATTGAAATTAATTGATAAGGCATTCTCATGACCACTTACAACTTAAACCTAACAAAAAATTATTGTAACCATTGGGGGATTTGGGAAGCGATTCGTGAAATTCTTCAAAATGGATCTGACCAAGCACGTAAAAATCCTGATAATGTTTTGAGTATTCAATACGATGAAAAAAAACAAAAGCTTATTATTTCTAATAAAGAATCCATTTTAGAACGTGATACTATTCTTTTAGGTGGCACAAATAAAAATGATGACGACGAAATGACAGGCAACTATGGTGAAGGTTATAAGATTGCATTGCTTATTTTTGAAAAGCTAAATAAAAGAACAGTTATCAAAAATTATGCACGTAAAGAACGTTGGACTACGACTTTTAATAAAGAGAAAAAATACAATAACAAGCCTGTATTAAAAATCAAAATTCATAAATATATTATTAAAACAGTTCCAGACAATAATCTTTCTTTTGAAATTGATGGTATTACAAAAGAAGAATGGGATATTGTTAACAAAAAATATTTGCCATTACGAGGTGAATATGAAAAATTCACTTCTTTAAGAGGAAACGAAATTCTTCTTGATAAAGAACTTAAAGGTAAGGTTTTTATTAATGGACTTTTTGTTGAAGATCTTGGTGACAAATTTGGATATGGCTACAATCTAACAGCAAAAACAATGAAGCTTGACCGTGATCGTCAATCTGTTAAAGGTTATGACTTCAATAGGATTACTGCTGATCTAATATGTGAATACGCCAATAAAGGCGGTGCAGAAAATATTGCTGACGCTATTGAGAACAAATTTTCTGAAGTGCTTACCATGAATTTTGGTTTTAATAGAAGTAAAGGTTTATCAAAAGAGTTAAAAAAACGTTTTATTGAAAAAAATGGTGAAGATTCTTTTCCTGTAACTACTCAAAAAGAAATGGAATATATAAATCGTCTTTCTAGAAATGTGACACCTATTATTGTTTCAGAAAATGAAAAAAACTTTTTATCTCGAAATGATATTTACTCAGACGCTGAAGCTTTTATTGAAGAACGCTCAACAGAAGAAGAAAACGAAAAGACGCCAAAAAATATCCTAGAACGATTTTTATTAAAATATGGTGAATCATTACGCTATGACGCAAAAGAAGACTTAGAAAAAATCATTGCACAAAGTGAAAACTGGAATGATTTAACACCAGAACTTGAAGAAACAAAAGAAGAAACTGTTGTAGTAAATGAGTCAAACTCAGAAATAGAATTAAAAGAAGACGCAGAACTTTATGCAGAAATTAAACAAGAAGAACCTATTCCTTTGGAGTTTAATGATGACATTCCGTTCTGACGAAAAATGAAATAATAAAAAAGACCTCCGTTTGATTATATATAGTAGATTTTAATGTGTATATTCGTTTAAAAAGTCCCATCTTGGGACTTTTTTATTGCATTTTTCTTTGCCTATTAAGTCGTTTATTGTTATAATTATCTCAACTTAATAAAAGAGATTTCAAATGAAAAGCACATTAGTTTACGACAAAAACAATCACCCTATTTTTGAAGGTGACACTATTACTTTTCCCAACTTAGATATTATGTTGGAAGAAGGCTTTTATAAATATGCCAACATTGATAAAGTTGTTGGAAAAGTAAGAAAAATTGGTAATATTGTTGGAACAATTATTGATATTGAATTTTTTTCAGGAGATAAACAAGTTGCAACTAATGAACAAATTAAAAATTACCTTGTTGAAGTGAAGAATAAAAAAGAAGAAGAAGTTTTAAAGCATTATCAAGAAAAAGGTTTAAAGCTAAATGAATACTCAACCCGAACTCTTGACTCAAATAAACAAAGTGATGTTTTCATTAAAAACTTTATTCACGTTGACACTTTAATTATTGAATCTGAATACTCTCTCGAAGAAAAGAAAAAACACAAAAACGAACCATTGAAAATTACTCTTGGTGAAATAGAAGCAACGGAAAATGATTCTTTCCTTATTGAAGTCTCAGAAAATTTAAAAGAAAAATTGTTAGAAACACATTTTCTTTTATATGAAGAAGAATACGAATACATTGGTCATTTTACTCATGTTTTGCTTAAACCAAGACACGATGAAAAAACACATACTTTTGAAGCATTTCCAGTTGATTCAACAGGAAAAATCACTTTATTTCGCCAAGTTTTAGATTTTGAACCATATATGAAAGAAGCTCGACGTTTAACTCAAGACCGTCGAGAAGCTTTGAAAAAAGCAAGAGAAGAAGGCGTTTTGTCACAAGAAGAACTTTCAAAAATTTCAAGTGATAATATTGATAATTTTAATAAAGTAAAAGAATCATTAAAAAACGATTCAAGATTTCTTTTGAAGAAACCTGTTGATCATTTTTTTATTGGTCTTGGAATAAACATTGAAACACTAAAAGAATTTCATGAGCATGGTTGTAAAATCAAACTCCTTCAATCATAAAACTCTCTAATATCAAAAACAATATTATTTTATTTTCTTTTTATAAAAAAAAACAGTCTTCTGACTGTTTTTTTTATGATATTTTTTATTAATAAATATAGATATTTTAATTTTTCTTTTTTATTTATTTTCACTTAAAATTAAATTAAAACTTTAAAAAAATGAAACTTATTTTTTATTTTTTTACTCAAAACTTTATGAATAAGATTAAATTAATAAAAAAGGAGGATAAAGGGTGAATACGAAAAAACCTAGTGCGAAAAAAATAAAAACTTTTATTTTCCTTGTTTTTGTTTTTTATTTATTTTTTATACTTATCATGAAGAAAACAACTTCACATTTTTTCATAGAAGACCTTATAATCTTTTTATTATTTTTAGGTTTTTCTTCTTATTTAACCTTCGAATCTAAACTTTTGAATCACTTAAACATTAAAACAAGGAATGAATCAAAAAAGCAAGTTAAAATGTTAATAGAAGCTTATAAAGATGAATTGACAAAAACACATAATAGAAAAACATTAAAACGTTGGTTCCATATAAAAAGTAAAATTATAGATAGTGATGTAAAACATTTATCTATTATTTATTTCGACATCGATAATTTTAAAAAAATCAATGATACTTATGGTCACAATTTTGGAGATATCGTATTAAAAGAAATATCTCGCATATCGAAAGAAATCTCCCCTAAATATGGACTTTTTTCTAGAATAGGTGGTGAAGAGTTTTGTATTTTAATACCAGAAAATATTGAAGAATCAACCCTTTTGGCTGAAAAATTACGATTAAATATATCAAAAACTCATTTTGATAACAATATGAATGTAACCTGTAGTTTTGGTGTCGCCTCTTATAAAAATGGAGATACTTTAGAGTTGTTATTAGATAAAGGCGATAAAGAAATGTATAAAGCCAAACTTAATGGTAAAAATTGTGTTATCTCTGAAAAATTTAGAATACACAAAAATGCTTCTTGAAAATAAAAAACATATTTCAATATGTTTTTTTATTGTTATTATTCTTGCATATATTAAATATTAAATATAATTATTGAAAAAAAAATTTTGAAAATATTTTTTTTTTGCCTTTTTTTTAAATAAAATAAAGCCATAATATATAAAGATTTTTTATTTTATTTTTTTGAAATATTTTTAAAACATAATGGTTCTATGTATTAATCTTTTATTTTTTGTTACAAATACAAGAAAATATACTAAGGGGATTTTTATGAATAAAGAAGAAAAATTAGGTTTAGGTTCTCTAACCGCACTAGTCGTTGGATCAATGATTGGTGGTGGTATATTTGCGTTACCGCAAAATATGGCAAGAGACTCTAGCGTTGGTGCAATATTAATTGGGTGGCTAATTACTGGTATAGGGATGTTGGCATTAGCTTTTGTTTATCAAAAACTCTCTATAAGGAAAGAAAACTTAACAGGGGGTGTTTATAGTTATGCAAAAGAAGGTTTCGGTGATTTCATTGGTTTTAATTCCGCTTGGGGTTACTGGATTAGTGCTTGGCTCGGTAATGTATCCTATGCTGTACTTTTATTTGGTGCGCTCAGTTACTTTTTCCCTATTTTTGAAAGCGGAAATAATATTTACTCAATTGCAGCAGCTTCTGTTTTTGTTTGGATTATTAATTATCTTATTTGTAAAGGTGTCAAAGATGCAGCCTTAGTTAATGTGGTGACTACTATTTCAAAATTAATACCAATAATTCTTTTCATAATATTGGTTATATTTGCCTTTAATTATCAAAAATTTACATTTGACTTTTTTGGTGGACAAAATGATTCTCTTGGTGGAATAATGGAACAAGTTAAATCTACAATGCTAGTTACATTATGGGTATTTATTGGTGTAGAAGGAGCCGTTGTTATTTCAGGAAGAGCAAAAAACAAAAGAGATGTAGGTAAGGCAACAATTATTGGTTTAGTCAGTGCATTATTAATTTATGTTTCTGTTTCTGTTTTTTCTTTTGGTATTCTATCGCAAGCAGAATTAGCAGAGCTTAAAAACCCTTCAATGGCATATGTATTAGAAGCAGTTGTTGGTTCTTGGGGAGCTATTGTAATTAATATCGGACTTGCAATTTCTTTATTAGGTGCATTTCTTGGCTGGACGTTATTATCAGCAGAAATACCTTATATCGCAGCAAAAGATGGTGTTTTACCTAAAACATTTATGAAAGAAAATAAATCAAATGCACCTGTAAATTCATTAATTATTACTAATGGATTAATTCAAGTATTTTTAATCATAACTCTATTTTCAAGCAGCACATATGAAACATTACTTTCAATTGCAACCACTGCAATATTATTACCATATTTATTTAGTTCTCTTTACCTTTTGAAATTAACTTTTACAAAAGAAACTTATGAGAATGAAAATAAACAAAGAATGAAAGATATGTTTATTAGTGGCTTATCTGCGCTTTATGGTGTTTGGTTAATTTATGCTGCTGGATTAGATTATTTACTAATGGTTTCTATTTTATATGCATTTGGTGTCCCTTTCTTTATGTGGGCTAAAAAGGAAAATCAGAAACAAATATTTACAGGTAAAGAATCCGCTTTTGCAGTATTCCTAGTTGTATGTTGTTTATCTGCATTTTACTTAATGTCAAATGGAACAATTTCACCATTATAATATTTAAATTTATCAATCAAAGGAGCATAATTATGTCTTACAAAGTAGAATCCGAAATAGGAACTTTAAGAAAAGTTTTATTACATAAACCAAATCTAAGTATAGAAAGGTTAACACCATCTAATTGTGAAAGTTTATTATTTGATGATGTTCTTGATGTAAAAAGAGCTGGTAAAGAACATGACGTTTTTGCACAAACATTAAGAAAAAATAATGTCGAAGTATATTTATTACAAGACTTATTAGAAGAAACACTTAAAAATCCTGAAGCTAAAAAATGGCTTATCGACAAGCAAGTAAATGATCATTTTTTTGGTAGAGATTTTAAAGAACAAATACAGACTTATTTAAATTCTGTATCAGCACACAAACTTACCACAATAATGATTGGTGGATTAAGTTATGAAGAGTACCTAGCTGATAATAATTTTGAAAAAATCTCTATCTTTGAATCTTTATTACATAAATATGATTTTATTATTCCACCTAAACCAAACCACTTGTTTACAAGAGACACTTCTTGTTGGGTATATGATGGTGTATCAGTAAATCCAATGGCTAAACCTGCTAGACAAAAAGAAACTGTTAATTTACTTTCTATATACAAATATCATGACATGTTTAAAAACAATGATTTTAATTTTTGGTATGGAACTGATGAAAACCATTACGATAATGCGACTATTGAAGGTGGAGACGTTTTAGTTATAGGTAATGGTGCAGTTTTAATTGGTATGAGTGAAAGAACAACACCACAAGGTGTAGAAGCTTTATCAAGGGCTATACTAGAAAAAGGTAGTGCGAATAAAGTTATTGCGGTAGAACTTCCAAAACATCGTTCTTGTATGCATTTGGATACTGTAATGACTATGTTAAATCACGATACTTTTACTGTTTATCCTAGAATTATCAAAGATGATGTTCGTTCTTGGACTATAACAATGCAAGGTCAATTAAAGGTTAGAGAAAATAAAAATTTCATTCAAGCATTAACCGAGGCTCTAGATGTTAATAAATTAAATATTATACCTACTGGTGGTAACTATGCTCAAAGAGAAAGAGAGCAGTGGAATGATGCCAACAATGTTCTTACTATTTCTCCTAATGTTGTTATAGGTTATGAAAAAAATACTTTAACCAACAATAAATTGGAAGAAGCAGGTGTTACTGTTTTAACTATACCTGGTGACGAATTAGGTCGTGGTCGTGGTGGTGCTCGTTGTATGAGTTGTCCAATACAAAGAGATGCTTTGTGATTTGTTAAATAAATTGTTAAATAAATTGTTAATTAAATAAGGAGTTAAAATGGCTTACAATTTAAAAAACCGAAATTATCTAAAACTTTTAGATTTTACACCAAAAGAAATAGGTTTTCTTTTAGACTTATCAAGAGATTTAAAAAGAAGTAAATATGCAGGAACAGAACAACCCGCTTTAAAAGGCAAAAATGTTGCTCTTATTTTCGAAAAAACATCTACAAGAACACGATGTGCTTTTGAAGTTGCTGCTTATGATCAAGGCGCAAACGTAACATATATCGGTTCTTCTGGTTCTCAAATTGGTCACAAAGAAACAATGAAAGATACGGCTCGTGTTCTTGGTAGAATGTATGATGGCATTGAGTATCGTGGATTCGGTCAAGAAATCGTTGAAGAATTAGGTAAATATGCAGGTGTTCCTGTTTGGAATGGTCTTACTGACGAATTTCACCCTACACAAATTCTTGCTGATTTCTTGACTATGATAGAACATGGACGTGGCAAACAATTATCAGAAATGAAACTTTGTTATCTTGGTGATGGAGCGAACAATATGGGCAACTCACTTATGGTAGGTTCTGCCAAAATGGGTGTTGATTTCCGAATTGCTGCACCAAAAGGGCATCAACCTGATTCCAAGCTTGTTGCCGAATGTCAAGAAATTGCAAAGGAAACAGGTGCAAAAATAACAATTACCGAAGATGTTGACCTTGCAGTAAAAGATGCTGATTTTCTTTATACTGATGTTTGGGTTTCTATGGGCGAACCAAAAGAAGCTTGGGCGCAAAGGATAAATAAAATGCTTCCTTATCAAGTTAATATGGAACTCATTAAAAAAACAGGAAACCCACATGTGAAATTCCTGCATTGTCTACCTGCCTTCCACAATGATGATACTGTTGTTGGTAAGCAAGTTGCAAGTGAGCATAATTTAAAAGCTTTAGAAGTAACAGAAGATGTATTTGAATCTAATTATTCTATTGTTTTTGATGAAGCTGAAAATAGAATGCACACGATAAAAGCAGTTATGGTTGCGACATTAGCTTAAATTAATAAATAAAATAACGATAAGGCATTCCCTTGCCTTATCTACAAAATTAAGGATTTAATTATGAATATTTTAATTGCTTTAGGAGGAAATGCTTTACTTCAAAGAGGTGAACCCTTAGAAGCGGAAACACAAAGAATAAATATAAAAAAAGTTGCAGAAGTAGTCAATAAAATCTCTGAAGAACATAACGTTATTATTACTCATGGTAACGGTCCACAGGTTGGTTTATTAGCTCTACAAAATTTAAATTACAAAGAAACAAAGCCTTACCCTTTAGACGTTTTAGGTGCTGAAAGTTCTGGCATGATTGGTTATATGCTTATACAAGAATTAAGCAATGAATTGGGTATTTATGATCAATCTGTTGTTAATGTTATTACTAGAACTTTAGTTGACAAAAATGACCCTGCTTTTAACAACCCAACTAAATTTATAGGTCCTGTTTACAACAAGCAAGAATCAGAAGAAATGAAATCGAAATATGGTTGGGAAATAAAAGCTGATGGTGAATATTATCGTCGTGTTGTTCCTTCCCCTAAACCAAAAAAAATCATTGAAACAAATGTTATAAAAGAACTTTTAGAGAAAAAACATATTATTGTTTGTGGTGGTGGTGGCGGTGTTCCAACTATTATTGAAAATGAAAAATATAAAGGTGTTGAAGCGGTGATTGACAAAGATTTAACTTCTTCTCTTTTAGCACAAGAACTTGGCGTTGATGCTTTTGTTATCTTAACAGATGTTTCTTGTGTTTATGAAAATTACAAACAAGAAGATGAAAAAATGATTAAACATTTTCCTGTTTTTGAATTTGATGAGAACAGTTACCCCGATGGTTCTATGTTGCCAAAGATAAAAGCGGCTGTTGATTTTTCAATAAACAACGAAGGCTTTGCTTCCATTGGTAAATTAGAAGAACTTGAAGATATAATTAATAAAAAATCAGGCACTATTTTTGATACTTTATTTGAAAAATCTTATTATTAGAATTTTCTAAATATTTATAATATTGTTTTAAAATTATAAAAGACTCCCTGCTGGAAGTCTTTTATTTTTTTCTTTATAAATCTTTTAATTGTTTTTGGTAAGATCTTTGTGAAGCATTATCATTTGGATACTTTTGTCTTTCTGCTTTATAATAAGCATTGATTAAATCAACTTCAATACCTACTTTTTCTCTTGCTTCTTTCAATGACAAATCCATTAAAGACTCAAAATCAATTGTGTTTAATGGTTGACAATTTGATACATAACCTAAATGAGCTGCTTTTTTGAACACCTCAATATCTTCATCATCAAACTTATAATATTTTGGATATGCATATTTTGAAATCAAACCATATATTTTCTTCTGAAATGTAGACATAGAATTTGAAGAACCCATTGTAAAACCAATAATAAAAGCTTCATCTTTTGGTAGCATTCCACGACCTAACAATAAATGAATAATATCATGTTCCGTCAATCCAACAGCCCCATCAAATAAAGTAATGTAAGGTATATCGTATTTTGGATTTTCAACTAACTTTACAATAAGTGGGATTTTCACTTGTTCAGCCGCACCTGATTGAGCTTGTGTCTCAAGAGCTTCCCGCACTGTCATGTTTTCTTCTGACAAAGGGACAATCCATTCTTTCCAAGATATTTTTTTCTTAACTACTTCTGGCTTTTTGATTTCCATCACTTTACCTTCTATTATGTATGTGAATATATTTGTTGTAATTATAATCAACTTAAAACAAGTTTGCAACTTTTTTTATTACAAAAAAAACATAAAAAAAATCTTTTCTTTTTTATTTTGATTTGTTATAGTTTCTTTTCGTTAACCCATGAAACAAAAAAAAAGAAAACTTATAAAAATATTTATATTTAATCATTGATTTATATTCAGTAATTTTATATAATAAGTGCAACTTTTAACAACAAACCAAAAAAAGGTATGAAAATGAATAAATCATTTATCGCAACAACAGCCATTTTAGCAGGGGTGATTTCTCTATCTGCTAACGCAACGGTCAAAACCGTAGATATGAAACCACTGTCAGAACATATTAGTGTTTCTCAATATAAAGGCAATGTTCAATCTTCGAAAGAACTTCCACAAATCACTTGGGCAGAAGATATTCGTACTGTTCTTGCAAATGGTAGCTCTCAATCAACCAAAAATGGTTCTGTTTTTGACCAATATAATCTAGATTACAAACTTGTTCTTAAAGATTCTGTAATCAATCAAGCAAAAGATTATATTTCAGGTAAAACACCGTTTTTCCGTGGCACACTAGATCAGGTTGTTCAGCTTAATGAACTTGTTTATAATGACCCAAAACTTCGCCCAGTAGTATTTAACCTACTATCTTGGTCAAAAGGTGGTGACGTTCTTGTTGCTGATACTAGTGTTAAACAACTTAGTGATCTTAAAGGCAAGAAAATTGCTCTAACAGCATACGGACCTCACACGTTCTTTATGTGGCGAGCACTAAAGTCTGGTGGGCTTACATTCAATGACGTTGACGTTGTTTGGATGAAAGATCTTCTAGGTTCTGCTGAAACTCCTGCTAATGCATTTTGTGACTCTCAAATGGGCGTTAATGCAACATTCGTAATTTCACCAGAAGGTTCAGCTATTACAGAAGGTGATAATGCTTGTAAAAATTCAAGCGTAGTTTATGGCACAGCACAAGCAAGTAAAGTTATTCCTGACGTATATGTTGTTCGATCTGATTACTATGAAACTCATAAAGATGAAATCCAACGTTTAGCTCACGCAATGTTTGTTGCAAAAGAAAAAGCTGATGAAGTTACTAAAAATACTAAATCTAGTGAATATAAAACTTGGATGAAAGCTTCTGCAACACAGCTTCTTGGTTCCGAAGACCTTACGGAAGACGTAAAAGCTATGTTTAAGTATGACGCAAACCACGCAGGTTTTGCAGAAAACGTAGAATTTTTTACTGACGAACGTGCAGGTCGTAACTTTGAGCGTGTAACAACTGAAATCAATGACGCTCTAATTGATATGAAGCTTATTAAACAGCGTTTACCACTAACAAAAGCTACTTTTGATTGGAATGCTTTTAAAACTGGTCTAGATCATGCCGACGATGTTAAAGTTTCTGCATTCAATAGCGAAGTTACTAAGAAAATCGTTTCTGAAATGCAAGCTAATGATACTCTTGACGATGAACAATTTATGTCAGAAGAAGTTAAGTTTAGCGCAGGTAAATCAACATTCGTATTTAACCCTGCATATCACGGTAAAGTATTTGATAAACTAATTGATGAAGCTACAACTTATGATAGCACCCTAATTATTATTCAAGCACACAGCGATCCTTCTTACTACTTGATTAACAAGTTTAAGAAAAAAGCACCAGAAAGCACTTTGAAGCGTATTCGTCAAAAAGCTTGGAATCTAAGTGAAGAACGTGCAAAAGAAGTTCGTCGTGCAATCATTGATTATGCTCGTAATGTTCGCCAGATCGACATTGACGAAAGCCAATTTGAAACAGTAGGCTACGGTATTGAAAAACCTAAAACTGGTATCTGTGGTGGTGAGCCTTGTAAAGTAAACAAAAAAGGTAAAGCTGCTAAGAAAGCATACGCTGATAACCGTCGAGCAGTAATTGGTTTCACACGTATTGAAGCAGAAGTAGAACTATCAGACGACGACTTTGACTTTTAATTAAAAGAGGAATAGCAAAATGAAACATACAAAACTAAAATTATCTATGATTGCTTTTTCTCTTGCTGCCTTAGTTGGTTGTAATGAAAGCAGTAATCAAAGCAAAGCTAATACAACTGTGACACAGAAAGCCACTGTGTCTAGCGCCAATACACAGACAAAAACAGAATTCCGCTATGATTGGCTATCTGGTGTTAAGGTTACAGGAACAGTTGAAGAATCAGAACGTCAAGATAAAAACTTTTATTTTGTAATTGACGGTTCAGGAAGTATGGACGCTTCAAGCTGTGAAGGTGACGGTAATAAAATTGATATTGCTAAACGTGCTGTTGTTGATTATTCTAAAACACTTGGTGACTCTAATATTGGCTTAGTTGTTTTTGATAGTAATGGCATCAATGAACGTTTTTCATTATCTAAAATAAATCATAGTGAATTCAGAAACCAAGTAAACTCTATTGTTGCAGGTTCTGGAACACCATTAGAATCTTCAATTAAAATTGCTTATGATAAGCTTAAATCACAAGCTAGTATGCAAGGCTCAAATGGTGAATACAATCTTGTTATTGTCACTGACGGTGAAGCTAATTCTGGAGAAGACCCTACAAGTATCGTTAACGAGATTGGTTATAAATCACCTGTAAATATTACAACAATTGGTTTCTGTATTGGTGATCGACATTCTTTAAACAACAAAGAACTTGTCCATTACTATGCTGCGAGTGATTACACTTCTATCCTTGCAGGTTTAAAAGAAGTTCAATCAGAAGGGGAAAACATTTCAGACGAAGAATTTGTTTCATTACTAGACTCTTTGTGATATAATTTATGAAATGTTAAATAAAAGGGGTTTTGGCTAACCCCTTTTATAAAAAATAAAGGTTAATTATGAAAACGAATGAAATTGTTAGTGATACTAAATTAAAAAAAGGCTCTCGTGAACTTGCTCTGCAAAGTTATATCAGTTTGATTCCACTTGCAGGTGGATTATCGGTTTCTGGTATCTTTTTTGTTCTGGAAATGTTTACTCCTTTATACATGTCATTAGGGGTTGCAGGTTTTGGCATTGCTGCCATGATTGGCAATTTAAGCTTTCGTCAAGAACATTTTAAAAATGAATTTATGAAAGTTTTTAATGTTAAGATTCAAATCGAAAACAAGAAAAAGATTGAAAACATTAAAAAAACATTAAATAATCAAAAAGCAGTAAAACAAATTGAACTATTCGAGCAAAAACATGATAGATTTGAAGAAGTTCTTAATAATCAATTAAACAGCACCTCTCTTGCTTACCAAAGGCTTATTGGTGGTTTTGACCAATTAAATTTAATTGCGTTAAATAATATCGAAAAAGTGTTGAATTATGAGTCAAATATGGTTAATATAGACTTAAATTATATAACAAAAGAATTAGAAACACTTAATAAAAAAGAAGTCCTAACGGATTACGAAGAATCAGAAATCAAATCATTGGAAACTCGTATTAGTTTACGAGCTGAATATGAAGAAAAAATCAATAGAATTCTTTCTGACAATGAACGTGCTTTAACAAAAATGGATATTACATTAGCAAACCTAACGGAGCTTAGAAAGCCTGAAAATATGAAACATGTATTGCAAGAGCTACAAGATTTATCAGAAGTCTTAAATAAAAAAGCTGGCTCTTATAATTAATTAAAACTTATTTAAACTTAAACAAAAAAAGGTATATATTATGTCAAACCAAAATCAAGGTCAAATGGTAGCAACTGCACTTCAAAATATTCAATCACAAACGATTGACAAAACATTGAAGCTTAATGTTTTACGAGAAACTGCAAATGCACCTGCTGTTATTCCTGAAACTGCTATTTCTCAAACTGATGAAGATATGGCAAGGGTCAATCAGGTTGTTGACGCCCTAATGGGTATTGATTTTAATGATTCTCAAACAAAAGATGGTGTTGTTCAAGGTCTTCGAATTGTTAATGAAAAAGTTATGGATCAGGCTTCTAACTTTACAAGTGAAGCACTTGAAAAACGCATGGGTTCTCTAAAAGGAACAGAAGAAGGTGATATGGTCTATGACACTATGATTAGTCTTAACGATAAAATCAAAGAAATTCATCCTAAAAACCATAATCTTGTAGAATCTTGGTTTCACAAACTATTACCTTTCTTGTCTCCTGTTCGTAATTATTTCGCACAATTCCAGACAATGCAAAGTGTTATTGACGGTTACAAAAAAACATTAGAAGAAGGCATTCAAGACCGTGAGCTTGATCTTGAAATCCTTCGTAAAGACAAGAGTAAACTTTATGAAGCAGAAAAAATCCTAAGTGATGCAATTGCATTTAATAAACTTCTGGAGTCTAAACTTCAAGAAAAAATTAATATGGAAATTTCTGACTCTGCACAAAAACAATTCCTTGAAGGTCAAATTCTTCACAACCTTCTACGTCAAACACAAGGTCTAGAAGAAATGAGAGCAGTTAACCTACAAGGTCAAATGTCTATTGAAATGCTTCTTAAAACAGGTCTAGAAGTTATTGACGGTGCGAAACGTTGTATTCGTGTAAGTGTTAACGCACTAACTATCGCAGGTGTCATTCAGCAAGTTCTTACTGGTCAACGTAAGCTTCTTGAAGCCGTTCAAGAAGTAAATGCAACTGCTACTGATATGGTTGATTGGAACGCTCAACAACTTAATACAACTATGCTTGACGTTAGTAAAATGGCTATGGAAACTTCGCTAGATATTGATGTATTAACTAACGCAATTCAAAGTTCTGTTGACGCTATTGGCGCTGATATTAAATATCGTCAAGAATCTGTCCCTATGATTCGTGACAATATCAATCGACTAAGTGATTCTACAAAAGCAGCGAAAGATACAACTCAAAAACTTGCAAAAGAACGCCACTCTATTGAAAATTACAGCGAAACTGCAGCAGCAATTTTTGCTTAATTTAAATAGCAATAAAGCTCTTGCTTCGCAGGGGCTTTATTTATCAAAATAAAATCAAAATAATTATATAAAATGCTTGATAAATAAATCGTTTTTATTTATCATAGCTATACTTTAAAAAACGGAGAATATGAAAAATGTTTAAAAAACTAAAAACAGCACTACTTGCTACTCTTGCTATCGCACTCCCATTTACTTCAAGCGCAAATAGCCTTCCTACTGATAAAGTCGTCATTGGTTTTTCTCATTATACTGGTTGGGAACCTTATGCTTATATTCGTGATTTTGGCATTATGGATCAAGTAAACCAAGAAATGGGTACCAATGTCGAAATTCGATTTTATAACACTTATGACAACTCCCTTGCTGCATATGCAGGTGAAGCCATTCATGGTGTTACAATGACTAACATGGACGCTCTAGTTCTCTCTACTAGCGTTTCTTCAAAAGGTCTTATCCTTGGCGATACTTCTCATGGTAATGATGCTGTTGTTGCTTATGGTTACGAAAGTTGTAGTGATTTAGAAGGTCAAGAAGTTTACCTTCTAACTCGTTCTGTTTCTCATTTCCTTCTAAATCAATTCCTAGATACTTGTGGTCTAACAGATATGGACGTTCAAGTTAAGAATAATGCAGATCCACTTAACTTAATTGTTCTTATGAATGATCGAATCCAGAAAAAAGAACCAATTGCAGTTGTTGCTTGGAATCCAGAATTACAAACAATTCTTCAAAATCCTAAGTCAAAAGTTCTGTTTGATTCTTCTCAAATTAAAGGTGAAATTGCAGACTGGCTATTTGTTCGAAATGACAATACTGTAACAGAAAAAGATAAAGCAGCTCTTCAAGAAATGTGGTCACGAGCTATGAAAATTATGACAACTCGTGGTGCAAAACAAGACGAAATGATTGGCTTTATGGCTGAGTTCTCTGGTGCTACAAAACCACAGTTTATTCAACAAATGAAAACAACTCGATTCTTCACAACTGCAAAAGCTTCTGACAAAGAACGTATGGATGCAGGACAAGAAGATATTATGAATAATGTTATCGAATTCGTAGATTCAGTTGATTTGCTTGGCGAGTATTCTGATTCAGAAGAGTTTGGTGTTAAGATTGGTAATGGCACTGTTATTGGCAACGATAAAGATATTATTCTTGACCTGTCAAAATAAACAATACCTTTATTGAAAAACAATTAAAGTCTTCTTCTTGAAGACTTTTTTTTTGAAAAAAAAAACAACGTGATATGTTTTTTTTGTTGTTGTACAAAATAATATATGTTACTATATGCACTTAATTTATAAATGACTAAGGTTATCAAAATGTCACAAAATGCTTCCACAAATCAAATAAAGAACTTCTTTAAAAAATACGTTTGGGGTATGTTTGCTTCCCCAAGCAATCATTTTAAAATCTTTTTAAGAATACTTCCTTTTATTTTAGCTATTGTTGGGTACTCTGTCTTTTCAGCACAGCAAACATCTCTTGACCCTAAACAAAAGGTTTATCCTTCTATTAGTAAAATGATTGTTAAATTTCAAAAATACACTTTTGAACCAAATCGACAAATTGTTTCTAATCAAATTAATGCCAATAAGAAAGACATTGATTTAAAGAATGAAGAAATTCAAAAACAAAATGATTTAATTGCTGAAAGTAATAAGCTTAACAATGAATCAAAAGCTTATCTTCCGCTTTTAAAAAAATCAAAAGAAAATCCTTATAAAGACTGGAAAAAAATCAAAAAAGAAATCAAGAAAGTTGATAAGAAAATTAAAGCACTGCCTGAAACAGCAAGCTTTTCAGAAAAAACTACGCTTATTATTGATAAATACACTTTAAAATTTGAAGCTGCCTATATTGGATTCTTTAATTCTGCGCTTTATCATGACACTATTAGTAGTCTTTCTCGACTTGGTATCTCTATGGGTATTGCTTCAAGCTTTGCGCTTATTCTTGGTATTTACATGGGAACATATAAACTTGTTGAATACACATTGAAAGATTTTACAACAATGTTCTCGTTAATTCAGCCTGTTGCTATTATGCCTGTTATTATGATTATTTTTGGTGTAGAGGATTTTGGTAAAATTATATTCATTATCCTTGGTGTTTTACCGACAATGCTCTTAACATTATCTCTTAAAGTTAAAGACATTCCGATTCAAACAATTGTTAAGTCAAAAACATTAGGTGCAAGTGATTTTCAAACAATACGTAAAGTGGTGTTTCCACAAATACTGCCACACTTTTTAGATACAGTGAGATTAACTTTGTTCTTTGGTTGGTTACTTCTGTTAACGTCTGAAACCGTACCTACTGAATCTGGATTAGGTTATCGTATTGTTGTTGAAAAGCGATTTGCGAACATGGATATTATCATCCCTTATATTGTGTGGATTGTATTTATTAGCTACTTATTAGATCGCTCTATCGCAATGCTACAAAAAGTTGTTAGTCCTTGGTATAAAACTCGATAATTAAAGGTAATGAAAATGAATAATAAACAAGATAAAAACTTCCTATACTTAAATAATGTTCGTAAAGTATATCCAGATAACAAAACTAAGTCTGATAATATTGTTCTTAATGATATTGACTTGTCTGTAAGAAAAGGTGAGTTTTGTACAGTAGTCGGTCCTTCTGGTTGTGGTAAAAGCACACTATTAAGATTAATCTTAGGACAAGAATCAGCTAATTCAGGTATCGTTCATCTTAATAATCAAGAAATTGGTATTCCTTGTTCTCGTCGTGGCATTGTTTATCAAAACTACAGTCTTTTTCCACACAAAACTGTATTTGAAAATGTTATGGCTCATTACAAATTTAACAATAATTTTTTCAAACGTTGGTCTAATCCTGCTGAATATAATCGTGCAAAAGAAGAAGCTATGCACTACATTGAAAGAGTAAAACTTAAAGGCTCTGAGAATAAATATCCAGAGGAATTATCAGGTGGCATGAGACAACGTGCTGCTATTGCACAATCTCTTATTGCAAAACCAGAAATCCTTTTAATGGACGAACCTTTTTCAGCCTTAGACCCTGGAACTCGTGAAGACCTGCAGATCTTTACAAAAGATATTTGGGAAGAAAATAATATGACGATTTTCTTTGTTAGTCATGATTTAGAAGAATCACTATTCTTGGGAACTCGAATTTTAGTTATCTCTCAACATTATGAACACCCTGATAGTTGCCCAAATGCTTGTAAAAAAGAAGATCATGGTTTTGGTTCCCTTATTGTTGCAGATCATGACATTTCTGACTACAACAATAAAGAATCTGCTAAATTTGGTCAAATGATTGAAAAAATTCGTGTAGAAGGTCTTGACCCAGAGATTAAACAACGTATAGAAGATTTTAATCTAATGCATAAAGACTCTTACAGAGATTAAAGAGTAAAACCCTATTAAAATAATAGGGTTTTACTGTATAAAAACTTTTATTTTTTATAAAAATTATGTATAATAAGAACACTTAATTAACCAACACATATAGGAAAATTAATGAAAAAATTAATGATCGCTCTTGGAATCGTTATTTTCGGTTTATTACTTTCAATTCCATTGCATTTTATGAAAGAAAATAATAAAAATGATTTATTAACCAACAGTTCTGACGTTGAACGTTATGACCATCACATTAAAGTGAATACAGATAGCTGGAAAGGCTATAAAATTCTTTGTGGTGATGTCATGAAAAATATGCTTCGACAAAAACGAATTCGTTTTGAATGTATCGACGATAAAGCCAACTACACTGAACGTATGAAAAATCTTAAATCACAAAAGACCCAATTCGCAGTTCTTGAAGTAGGTTCTTATGTAATAGAAGGTGCAGATTTCAACTACCCTGCCTCTATCATTATGGGTATTGATACATCTTTTCAAGGTGATTCTGTTGTTGCCAACAAGAATAGCATCCCAAACATTGATGCTTTGAGAGAAGCTAATAATGCCAAAATTGCTCTGACTTTGAAATCTCCTTCTGAAATGTTTAGTAAGATTGTTTCAACTCACTATGATTTAAAAGTATTTGAAGATTCCAATAATATGATTGAAAGTGATGGCGCAAAAGATGCAATGAAAAAACTTCTTAAAGGAGAAGTGGACGCTGCTGTTATTTGGGAACCATATCGTAGTATTGCACTACAAGATAAAAATATGGTAGAAATTATCAGTACAAAAGACGCACAAGATACCATTGTAGATGTCTTAGCAGTAGAACGTGAATTTGGTGAAGACAACCCTGATTTGGTTAAAACTGTTTTAGTTTCATACTTCAAGGCTCTAAAACACTATAAAGAAAATCCTAGCGAACTTATAGAGGAAATCAAAGACGATCAGGACACAAAAGGTATGTCTACCGCAAACATTGAGAAAATGGTTGAAGGTATTCACTGGATTAACTTAACTGAGAACTGTGCAAAATGGTTTGCTTGTGATTCAAGTGATTGGTCGGCTAAACATGAAGTTATTGATACTATTAAAATGACATTGGAAGTTTGGAATTCATTTGGCGATATTAATGGAAATCCACTACCAAACCAAGATGCCTACAATATTGTTAATGGTGAATATTTGGCTGATTTATATACAAATGGCATCATAGAAGAAGATCCAAACCAAAATTTAGTTGATTCTCTTGAAAAGAATTTTAGTCCGTGGTCTGATAGTGATTGGAAAATGGCTAAAAGTTTTGGTAAATTGAAAAATGACCCTGTTAAATTCACTAAAAACTCAGAGCTACGTGAATCAAGTAAAGAAGCAATTGACGATATTGCAACAAAGCTTAAACACTATCCTAATTTTCGTATTATGATATATGGTCATACAGGAACACTTGGCGACCAAGATAAAAAATTAGGTATTTCGCAAGAACGTGCTGAGTGGGTTAAACGATATTTGCAAATTACTTATAATATTGATGAAGATCGAATTAAAGCAATTGGTTTGGGTGGAACAAAACCTATTAAACTAAAACGAAATGAAAATGAACATAGTAGAGCTTATCAAGCAAAACTATCAAGAGTAGAAGTTTACTTAATTCAAGAATCATACTAAAAAACAAAAACAAAAAAGCAGCTAACTAGCTGCTTTTTTTATTTTTTCATTTCTTTCTTTATTTTTAACAATTCTTCTATTGAACCTGCATTATGAACTTTTAAGAACCCTTGTTTATAAAAATGCTGCATCACTGATAAATTTTTCATAAACGAATAACCATAAATAATTATAACTTTATCTTTATCGAACTTATCTAGATTCCATTCTGCTTCATTAATATTCAAATGTTCAGCGTTTTTTAAATGATAAGCTTCATAATCCTGAACTTGTCTTAAATCTAATACTGTTGCTTCACCCGACTCTATCATTTTTATTAATTTTCGATATCTTTCTACTGCAATTGCTGCACCTACTATACAACCTAAGCCTAGTAAGGCAAATAAACCTTTTTTCATCTTAGCTCCTCATATTTTTTTTTATTTTCTCGCCCGAATATATCACTTTGTTTTTAAAACTTCAATTTGTTTTTTCTTTATTTTTTTGATCTTGAGCACTGCATTTTATCTTATATTTTGATATCTCTGTAGAAGTAAGGAGAATTATATGGATATTTATTATAAAACGAATGCTCTCTCTACATTAGTCAAAATGATTTTTGGATTATATTTTTGCATTCACTTTTGTTTATTATTTTAAAACAAAAAAAAGCCCGTTTTCATAACGGGCTTCTTTATTGATTACTTACTTATTACCAAGTATTTCTTCTCTTTAAATAATTTACATAATTTTCAACAGTGTAGTCAAAATCAAAATCGTCGTCTTGTTCTTCGTCTCCATAACGATAAGCTTCTCTACAAATCTTCAGGTAGGCTTTTTCACTTACTTCTTTTGGCAACATAAATGTAAAATAAGGCATGCCATTAACGTCTTCTACATCGTAGGCTAAAAGCACACCGCCATTATCCGTGATAATTTTTTGAACGTCTTCTTTTGTAAAACAATGTTCACTAAGATAAGCCCTTCCTGATAAAATAACGTTTTCATACATATAAACCAATTCACAGACCGAATCTTCTTTGTGTTTCTCTAAAAAAGCTTCTTTTTCTTCTTTTCTCATTGATTTGAATAGATGGAAATCTTCATCTGCATCTTCACCATACTCATCAACCTTAGTCCAATATCTACGCTTTTTTTGAAAGATTTTATCTCGAAGACCTTTTGCTGTTTTGTAATCTTTAAAGCCATTCGCCACTGCAATTAAATCTAGTGCGCTATTTTTTTTAATGCCTGTATTCAAACGAGATTTAACCATTTGTCTCATTTCTTTAACTGAATCTTCTGAAAAGATTTCTTCGAAGTCTTTTATTTTGCTTTCTAAGTCTTTCATAATATATACCTTTTATTTTTATTGTTAAGGAATGTATGCTTGTTTCTCTTGCGTTAAGAACAATATTCCTTAATAAAGGTTAATATTATTAATAATTTAGTTTTAATTGATTAATCTACCATCCATTATTTTTCAATAATGTGCAAGAGAGGGAGGTTTAATCGACCTATTGAAGATATTGAAACCTTTGCAACAACATCTTTACTCAACAGACTTATTATAACAAAACTTCATTTGAACAACAAGAATTATTTTTAACTATTCATTTTCTTGTTTATTTTCATATCAATGATAATTTATAAATAAGGGAGGGACATTATGGATTTAAAAGAGAAAAAGAACTTCTACCGTAGATTAACAAATGCAGAGCTATTTCTATATACAATGCTTTACAATTCTAAAACAGAAACATTATGGTTTGGCAGACACATGATCTTATTTAAAGCATTAAAATCATTTTTCAATGAAATACCACATTCTGAAATTAGTAAGTTTGAAAATCATTTTGATTTAGATTTGATACACAAATACAATACAACAGGTTTTTTTGAGGATTTAAATAGATTTTGCATTAATTTACCAATGTATGAAAGTAATGAAGATTCATTAAAAGCAGAGACACGTAATATGTTGTTATATAGTCTAATGCAATTCAGCGATCCTTTTTTTGAAGAAAAAGGTTTTTATGTAAAAGATTCTTTACCATTAGATATTATTAATGAAAAAGGTAGAGAATATGTTATTGATAAATACAGAAAACTGCTACATAAAGATATTCATTTTTTATATTTTGACAATGGCTTTGTTCATTTCCATTTTGACACTATTGCAGTAAGAACCGACGACGAAAACGGATTTATTTATACTATTGAAAAATTTAAGAGTGGAAAGACAAAAGAAAAGATCAACCCTGTTAAACTTAAAAACGAACAAGAAGTAAATAACCACAATGAAGACTTTAAAAAAATTTTTTTTGAAAACTATTTTGAATATTTGGAGCCTTCGGTTATACATCAGCTTGCAAAAACAAACTATGATATCATTAAATCAAATGATGATTTTGAAGATATTAAAGAATTAATTGATTTAAACTTCTCAGGATAATTTTTCAGATATAAAACAAGAAAAGCACCATTAGGTGCTTTTTTTAATCTTGAATATCAAGAATTAGTTCTTCTTGAATACTTTCTACATAATGCAAGAAAGCTCGACGATCAGGACGACGATCTAAATCAAACAATAATTGAAGTTCACCGTCTTCGTCTTCTGCACGTGAGTTTGCCCAACGATCAAAATCTTGAATTAAACAACTAAACTCCATTAGATTTCCGTTGCCAATTCTACGAAGGTAACGACCACCTAATTCAGTTGCGTATCCATATTCTAAATCGATTTCTAACCATGATAACATTTCATCCGTAGACATTTTTGTATCACGACGACAAAGTTCAAATACGTTCATTTCTTGGTTTTTCATACACACAATCCTCTAAGTTTTTAAGTTAAAGGTTCGTTAGCTCAGTGCATAGAAAGTATTATAGTAGAGTCGGGATTCAAAATCAAGCATAAATTTAATGTTTTTGTCATTTTTTCTATTTTTTCCTTTGTTTCTTTTAAAAAAAATGATATAGTAAAGAAAATTTGGATCATTGAATAATAGAGAATTACAAAGAAATCACAAAAGAAAAAGAATGGAAAGAACAATTACTTACTTTATCTAAAAAAGAAAGCATCGATTGTTTGGAGAATACTTAATATGATAGATAAATACAAACAGATTAATAAAGAAATAAAAGCAAGAGATAAGAAGGTAGAATTTTACGAATATCATGAAAAGACAAGAAAGCATAATAAAAAAATATTCAAACCTGTCTTAATATCTTTTTTTGTTTCATATATATTTGTCGCTGTATTTCTTACTTGGTTCAGTTTATTTACAGACTCATTTATGATCTTTCGAGAGTTTGTTGTCAAACATTCTATCGTTCTTATTGCACTTGTTCCACTTGCTTATCTTTTTTTAAGATTTATCAAATATAGGACATTTGAAGAAGAAAGAATTGTTAAATGTTTCGCTACTGCCGTTAGTCTTTTAGCTTTATCAAATCCAATTTTTGCATTGTTTCAAACTATTTTCTTATCATTGATTTATTTTTTGGCTAAAGGTTCTATTTCTTATGAAGGAGATTTTATGACAAAGAATGATTATGTAAAAGCTAAATCCGATTTAAAAAGACTTGTTGTTGAAAAAGACGTTATAACTCAAAAGATTTTATCTGATACTGTATACCTTAATAGCGTCCTTTCAAATAAAAAATATGAAAAAGAGTTAAAAGAAATATATTCGACTGTTGTTCAAGAAAAGCCTTGGCAAGAAAAATTAATGGACAAAGCATTAAACAATAAAGATTTTTTATTAATTAATAGTTGATTTTTTAATCATTATTTGATAAATTAAAAGAAACATTAAGTCTCATTGTCAGAAGTTAAAGATCAACTGAAAACAAGAGAGGTCTTTAATGTTTATACAAAAATATGATACATACTTTTCATCAATGGCTAGAACATTGTCTCCTAAATATATTGGCAACAATAATTCGGGTTGGATAATAACTGGTCAGGTTAATTCTGATTGGTATGAATGGGTTAACGACTTTGTCGCAACTCACCCACAATACGGAACTGTTTCGGGAAATTTTGAAGATGAAGTGCAAGCGACTTCGGAAGCTGCGTTGAAACACTTCTTAAAACACCACCCTTTCGAGGAATGGGATTATTATGATATATAAAAAAAGCCACTCATTGAGTGGCTTTCTTATTATTGAGCATTAATCTAAAATTTCTTCTTTTACTACTTTTCGACCATGAGCAAAAGTGATTTTCTTTTTCTTGTCACTTGTAATCTCAAACCAATTTTCTACCCATTTACCACGAATAGTAATACACCAAGAGTCTTTGTTCGCAATAACTTTATGGACTTTATCTTTTGGTGTGATTTTTGGTTTCAAGCTTCTTTTGTAAGTGTATTTTGTTCCATTTACGTCTTCTTCTACGATATCACCTTTAACAAACCAAGTTAAAGCGTCGAAAGCATGTGAATGAAACTCTTCACGAGCACCCTTGTTGAATTTTAAGATTGCGATAGAAAAAAGTGACTTCAATTCAATTAGAAAAAATCCGTCAACATTTGATTTTTGACCACCGTCTTTACGTTTTGAAAAAAATAGCATAGTTTTAGTCTCTCTTTTTAGGTTATTTCATAATCATTATCACCATTAAATTATACACTTTTTAATCAAAAAAAACAACAAATGAAGTTCTTTTTATATGTTTTATTTCTTTTCTATTTTCTTTTTTATCAATAACTTATGTTAAAAACAACTGTTTTCTATTAATCAATTTTTTGATATAAAAAAACCACAAACAAATGTCTGTGGTTTCTTATTTTGACTTTTGATTAAGCAATTATATTAAAGGAAGCTCATTAATTCATTATTAACTTCTACTTTTGCTTCAAACATTGACTCTGCTTCACCTTTTGAAAAAATAACTTCTTCACCAGCTTCATTTTTTTCATAAATTTTCCAAAGCACTTCATCTTCAGCTACTTCTTCAAAAACAACTCGAACATTAATATTAATACCTTCTTCATTTTTTTCAGCCACAATATTACCCTTATTTTTTTAATTTAGAAAGATTATAGCAAAGTAAGCAACTCAGTTCAACTTTATATTGCAGTTTTTTATGCTAAAATATTTATATGAAAAAAATAAAATTATATCATGGTGCAAACCATACAAAAATTGAAAATATTAAATCAGAAGGTCTTAAGGGAGAGCTTAATGATCCAAATTGGTACACTCTTTCTGACAATTTTGGTAGTGCTTTGTATCACGCTTCACAAGACGAAAACGGTTTTGCCTATGTTTTTGAAATTGAATTAAAACTCGAAGATTATACTAATGACGGGTTCTTTTGGAATGGTTATCCACAATTATGGAATGGACACAAGAATGAAAAAGATGGATACACTTGGTATGCTTTAATGGATTCAATTGATAAATCTCATTTGAAAAAAATACATAAAGTAACACCAGAATCTTTTTCAAAACAACAGCAAAACAAATATAAAGATTTAAACTCTTATGAAAGAACAACCAAAAGCCTAAAAAAGAATATTAATAAAAAATTAAAGCCTTGATAAAGGCTTTAAAATATATCTGAGAATACTATTCCTACTCCTATCCTTCTTTGATAAAAATTGTAATCTAACAATGTTTCTCCATAACCATTTACAAACTGTGCATAGCCTTTTAAATTGTCATACAATGGAAATGTAACACCTAATTCTAAGTAACCTTTGCCTGTGCTAAAATTATGTCTACCCAATGCTGTATATTGAAAATCACTATAATTCCATAATAAAGATAGTTCAGCATTCCCGTAATAATCTCCAATGTCAGGATTATCGTCTCCTTTTGGTGAAAACGCTTCAGTTTTTTCGTCTTCTGGAATTCTATACCATGTTTTTAACGCTATTGCATAATCATCACAATCGGTTTCTATCGTGGCATAAATTCTGTTCCAGCTTCTAGATAAGTATTGAACTTGTCCATTTGATTCATGTTCTAAACCAAACATTAAAAAGTTATCTCGATCACCAATTTCAGATATTTTTGTCATATAGAATATTTCAGGATTATAATCAGTATTTCTAAAAGGGCGAGAAGCTTCCGCAGCATAAATCTGCCAAAATGATTTCATTGTAAATCCGAAATACAACTTATCATCTTCTTTAAAAATAGATTTCAAAATTGGAAATTTAACACTCAATTGAAACTTTATTTCTTCATTTTTAAAATTTTCTGATAAATTGAAATCTTCTATTTCACTATAAACACTTGTATTAATATTTTCAGAGTAGGTGTATGGTAAAATATAATTCATTTTATGTGTTGTCAAAGAAAAAGGATTTTTATCTGATTCTTCCTCATAATCAAGTCGTTCCTCTATCTTTTGTGATAAAGAATTTTTAGAATCTTTTAACAAGAGGTCAGAATCTGTTTTAGTACCATTTACAGTTGTTGCCATTGACAGTGCAGGAAACAGAGTTAAAAACACTAGACTTATTTTTTTCAAGGTTTTTCTCCATATTATTCGCTTTCATTTATCATATACTTATTATGCATCTTTTTCAACAAAAAAACAATAAAAAAAACAAAATATAAAATCATTGATTATAAAGTTTTTTTCTTATATAATACACTCTTGTTAAGTTATCTAATTGGTATGGATATTATATTACTCAAATCAACCAAGGAGACTACTTATGCAAAAAGATGTTGTTATTGTTGAAACTACTGAGGCTTTTCATGATTGCGAATATTGTGGAACTTCTTATGAAGAATCAACTATCGTTAAATATAAGGACTGGTCTTATGGCGATTATGCAACTGCATATTGCTATGGAAATGTCTCAACAGAAGCCGAAGAAGGTCTTTCTGAGTTAATTAAATACTTGGGATTGCCTGAATTAAAAATTAATAAACAGAAAGGTTTTCTTGATAGGCACGATTTCTTTGATTATCTTGAAAAAAATGGATTCAAAGTTGAGACGATAGAGCCAGAAGAAGATCCTTATGATTATTCCCGATATGACGACGACTATGACGATGATTATAGTTATAATTACGACGAAGACGACGAAGATTTGGAAGAATACGATTAACACAAAAGCACAGTCTTTGACTGTGCTTTTTCTTTAAAGTTTATAATTAAGCTCTATCAAATCTAATATTTCTTTTTCTGTCCTTCCATTTTTATTCGTTATTAAATCCAATAACTCTTTGTCTTTATCTATATATTTAATAAAAAAATCATCACTTATATTATTTATTTTATTTAAATCCAATTCATACTTTAAATATATTTCTGATTCCAATATTTGATTTGGATTAACAGATTCTAAATCTACATCTAAATTATATGAAAAAACGTCTTTACCTTCACTTTTCTTTATTTCGAGATTTTCTCCAACTAATTTAAATGATATATTTAATTCTTCTATCAACTCATAAAAAGTATCGTCCATTTGTTTTTTTATTTTTTGATTTAATGTTGAGTTAGAGAAATCAAAAAATATATTTAATAAAAACCTACCTTTTCTTTTTGAAAACAATAAAGCAAAACTTATTTCTGTTTTTATTTTATTTGAAGATAATCTTCTACAATCATAATTCCAGTCAATCATTATTGTTTTGTCGAATCTCTTTTTGTCAATATATTTCACTTCGCTCATTTTTACTTCTTTTAGCAAAGGTTTTAAATTTAAATCAGACATTTTTTCTCCTAAAAAAATGATTATATATAATTAATAATTAAAAATAAAGTCATTTGTTGACTTTTCTTTTATTTTGAAATAGGATTAAGAAAAAAAAGGGTTTTGTATGTCTTGGTGGTTTTATTTAGCTGGAATAGTTGTTTATTTTATTTTACTTTATTTTTTAAGTAAAAAATATGTTTCAGATACTTGTATTCAGCTTTCAATTTATTATTTTTTCGTTCTTAGTTGTTTTGGAACAGGTTGGATCTTTTGGTCTTTTTTAATTCTTGGATTAACGCTGCATAAGTTTTCTTCCTATATTCCATTAGAAAATAATTTAAATAGATTTGGAATGGTCTCATCTTATCTGTTAAGCTATGTTTTAATTCTAAAAGCAATTTCTGTTCCTATTACAGTGGTTTTCTTTTAAATAAAAAAAAGACTCTCAGATGAGAGTCTTTTCTTATTTTAACCTTCCAAACCTTTACTTGAATCTTTGCTTTGGATTAGTTCTACCATATAACCGTCTGGATCTTTAACGAATGCAATGTGAGTTGTTCCACCAAGAACAGGACCAGGTTCTCTTACAACATTTCCACCAGCCGCTTTAATTGCGTCACAAGTTTCATAAATATCGTCAGAAGCAATTGCAATATGACCATAAGCGTTGCCCATATCGTATTCTTCAACACCCCAGTTATAAGTTAACTCAATAACAGCACCTTCTGATTCGTCGCCATACCCTAAGAAAGCTAATGTGTATTTGTATTCTTTGTTTTCATTTTGACGAAGAAGCTGCATTCCCATAATTTCGGTATAAAATTTAATCGATTCTTCTAAATTACCAACTCTCAACATTGTGTGTAAAATTCTTTTTGACACTTTAATCTCCTTTTTTTTTGAAGGATTTTACCATTTCTTTTTAATTAATCAATTAAGTTTTGTAATTTAATTCATACCATTCACTCGCATTCTCTAACACTTCTTCTGAGATCATTTCTTTTATTGCTCTTGAAAAGGCAATAAACACCAATCTAGTTTCAATAGAAGCTTCTTCTGTAAAGTCTCTTTTTAATTTCTGAACTGCTGCTTCTATTTCTTGAAGTGTCATACTTGATAGGTTTTTAAATAATTTTTGATTATCAATTAAATGTTCAACAGATCTATAAATATCCACCTCATTTATTGTCAATGTTGACACAAATGAAGAACAATAATCGAAATCACTTTTATTTTTTGTGCTACCTATCACTTCTAAAAGAAACTCATTCTCACGACCTGCACCCTTTAACTCTGATTCAATTGACTCATAATCCCTGAACAGGTCGCCAAACATATAAGATTTATCATTTGAAAAATGTGAATGTATTACAGCATAATCTGGCGCAACATTTAAATTATGTATCGCCAAATAATCAAAAGCATTTAATTTGAGCAAATAATCTTTGATTGGTTCAGAAGCGAATTTCATTATATATTCAAATATTTTTTTTCTTACTTTATCATTTACAAAATATTCAGTTTTTCTTTCAAACTTTTCTATTTTTAAATAAATTTCTTTAGCTCTTTTTCTTAGGGTTTTCTTGTCTTGTAATATCATAATTAAATTCCATATAACAATTCTAATTGTAGCTTTGCTTCTTCATATAATTCTTCTGGCATTGCCTTTTCAGTCGCTTTTCCAAAACAATAAGTATACAAAAGAGAACAAGCTTTTAATTCTTCTAAAAACTTAGATTTTGAACCAAACAAATCTTCTTGTTCTTTGAAAAAACGATGATTTGCATTCATAAAAGAACGTACATATCCTTTTTTATTTCTTCTAAAATACTCTGCCTCAGTACAATCAGAAAATGCAATTTTTAAAGAATATTTTTCTTTATTCATTATTTTATTTAATACTTTAAAAGGATCTCCTTCTTCGGTATATCCCATAAATATATTTGGATTCCATTTTGTCATTAAATAGAATATTAAAGATAACTTTGGTTGTCTTACCAAATTATCAACTAATATTTCAGATTTTACCAAATCCTCAATATACAATTGATAGTACCCACCGTCTAATGTATCTAGAATATTTAAAAATGCTTTTTTATTATCCAAACTAAGATTATTTATTGTTTTATAGTTATTGTCTTCCAATATATAACTTGGATAATTTTTATCATTTTCTTCTAAAAATAGAGAAATGGCATTTTCTTTTATTTCAGTATAATTTAACATATTAATTACCAAATTGTAATTCAAACATGTCTCTTGAATCTTGTGAAATTTCTCCATTCTCAATATTGATAAACGGTTTAATTTCGTCGAAACTTTTTGTTTTCACAAAATGCAAGAAAATAGGTAAATCTTTTTCTAAATTAAATTCAAATTCTGGCACTTTTAGATTTATTGACATACCTTTCGCCAATAGATCAAAAAGCAAAGTTTCATCTTCTTTTGTCAATTCTATTTTAAAAGACAAATCATTCATCATTGTTTCTGTTGAATTTTTAAAAAAGTTCGCTTCTCTCCTAGATAATCTCATATACTCAGTTGGATTATTGTTTTCTATAACATTTTCAATGCATTGAGCATCACTATAATTGAATTTTTTCGATAATTTAGCTTTTGTTGTTCTTTTGCTAAAATCAAAACCTAGTTCTCTCATTAAATTATCTGCATGACGTAAAAGTTTTGGAGCTTCATTGATCACTAGTCTTCTTGAATAATAGACGTATTTAATCTCTATTGAATTCTTTAATATTTTTTGCCCCAACATTCGTGTTTTGACTGTGAATTTTATATTATTGTAATCACCTAAGTTTGGATCATTAAATTCAGGCTCTTTTCGTTTCCCAACAACTGATCTGTATTCAAACTCAAACTCTACGTCACTTTGTCCTGCTAGTTCTTCTTCTAATTTCACTAATCTTGTTTTACAAGGAAACTTCATCATTAGATTTCTTAGCTTATTTAAGGAACTCACTTGGGTTTCTTTTCCTGATATTTCTAACATTATTTAACCTTTTTATTTTTAATATTTAATTTTATTCATTTTTTTAAACCATTAACTGCAAATCGAAGTAGTCTCTTGTTTTGTTTGAAATAGAGCCATTTTCAATACAAAACCACTCTTCAAAATCAGATAATTCTCTCTTAAATGCACGAATAACATTCATATCTTTATCTAGATTAATATCGAAATCTTCAACTATGCCTGTTGTTTTCTTTAATTCTTTTACTAAGTGATCGCAAAGATGAATAGAACTTTCTTTTGTATATTCAATTTCTAAATCCAATACCGTTACTTCTGGAACTTTATTAGAATCTAAAACACCCATCGTTAAATTTGCTTGTTTTACAATATGCTCTATTTTTTTTATTTTATCTTCTTCAAGTCCTAAGCCTTCAATCAAAAAGTTTTTGATTACTTTAACGGATTCGATTTCATTTTCTATTGCACCCATTTTAGAAACTCTAATTTGATAGAAAAGATTGTCTTTTCTTTCTATCACAATAAAATCAGCTCTACTTTTTACGTTTTTACCTTCGAACCATTCATTTGAAACAGATTCTTTAAGTCGATTTGTCGCAACATATCTTTTTGCTTCAATATCTGTTTGTTGAAGAGATAAACTCTTTACATTATTTTTAAAAAATTTTTTGATTGTTTTATCCATCAGAGTCTCGCTTATTATCTAGATCGTCGAATTATATCATTTTTGATAATTCAATTCAATTAATTCTCTGCATTCTTTTGTTATATTACCTAATTCGTCTACTGAGAGTAAGCTTGGAAACGTTTCTTTTTCTAATTCATAAATATTAATCAAATCTTCGTCTTTTCTACTTAATGATATTTTTTCAATATTTGATCTCAATTGTAAATGTTGTTCTAGCAATGTGTAAGGCAACTCCTCTATTTCAGGATTTAATAATCTAATTTCTTTTTGACAAGCTGCTACAGCCTTGTCTTCTTCAGGTTGTTCTATAAAGGAACTTTCTAAAAAGTTATACATATTCTTGTTTGAAGATATTCCTTTTATATTCAATCTATCTAATTCAATATCAATCATTTTTAAAAATGTATCTATTGTGCTTTTTTTAAAAAATGTTGGTAAAACAAATAATATAGATATAACAATATAATCGTCTTCTCTTATATTTATGTTTATTTCAACTTTTTCAATACCCAATATTTCTTTTGCCAAATCTAATTTACAATGATAATTTAAATGTAAACTGTCTTTCAATCTGAATAGGTGTGTAAACTCTTCTATTTTAAAATAATCTATGATATTTGTCTTTTTCATTTTTATCTCTTCTAATTTCCTTAAACCATAGCATTTCTTAAATTTTATTACAATTTCTAATTCTTTTTTTTTGTAAAGATTTTTCAAAAATCGAAAGTTACTTACCTATTTTTGTTTCAATTAATAAGAATAGCATATTATTTAATTTTATAAACTGTTCTTATTTTGTAAGTTTTAAGGGTTTTTTATGAAAAATATTATTTTATTTATTTTGATATTGTTTTTACTATTTTTTTTGTTATACCAAACAGAAGAAGAAATTGTTGACAACAATACATCAGAAGATCAATCTTATGTTTATGAAGAACAACATATAATAAATAAAAATGGAGAAAATATCATTGACAGAAAAGATAATGAGATTATAAAAAAAGAAAATGAAAACTTTGTTAAAAAAATTGAAAATATTAACTTAATTTTCAAAAAAAGCATTGTCTCAGAAAATGCCAAACTACTATTAAAAGATTTCTCTTTAATTAATGAAGATAATACAAGACATTATTCTGGAATAAAATCAAATATTTCACCAGAATCGATATTTAATTCTATCCATAAAAAGAATGCCCATTTTAAAATAAATATCGAAACCATTGACGCATTTGGAAATCCTTATTATTTTAAGCAAGATAATTGTGTTACTGTTAATGGAAGAAATATGACTTATGAAAGTAAATATTTTTTTGAAAAACATATTATTATTTTTTGTGAAAATGATTACCTTAGATTTGACGTTGTTGTAAATAGATTAAAATATAAAAATTCTATAAATTCACTAGAATATGAAATGACCACTTATTTAATTGATAAAGATATTGAAAAATATTCTGGTGGTTACATTTCTCCTGAATCCATCAATGTTGCTCACTTTTCAATAAATGAAAGTTATGGTGTTATCATTCATTAACATTTTTATCTTTTTTATAAAAACTTTTTATTGCCATTAAAAATCTTTTTAAATGTTTCTAAATCTTCATTTACTTCTTTTATAAAAGATAATTGCGTCAAAGAATTATTATTATTTTCATCCGTATAAATATACAGTTTAGAATCTTTTATCGCCTTTTTTAAGTCGATCATTTTTAAACTCCAAAAGTTAATTCAACTAATTCACTAGTCTCTTGCGTTATTTTATTTTCTTTAACTTCCAACATTGAAAATAACTCTTCGTTATTCAGCATGTCTTTATTATTCATTAGTAATTTTATTAAATAACTATTTTCTTCACTTAATGAAACTTCTTGGTCTAATTTTTTTAACAAAATTGTTTCTGCAAGAATCTTTTCTACCTCTTCCACGGACGGCAATTCTATTTCTTTTTTAATTTGAATATAAGGATGACTTCTTTTTTTTAAACAATTTCCTTCATTGTCTATACCTAATGCTTTTTCTATTAATTTTGGCGGTACAATGTTTTCCTTAGATATTGATAAATCTTTATTTTCAATATAATTCATTAAGCCTTTTATGTATTGATTGACTTCTTCTAACTCAATTACATTTGAATTATAACCATCATTTAACGTTGCAACTTTAATTAAGTTTATTGTTAACATATAATGATTGTTAATAGTAGGTTCGAAGCGACCAGATATTTCTAAAGCTAATAATGGCTTATCTGTTTGTTTCATTTCGCTGATTAATTTTCCTAACGACAAATCAATATTTTCTTTTTTTTCTAAACAAATTATTTTTTCAAAATTAATAAAATCGATAGTGTTTTTTTCTTTATTTGTTTCTTTTGTTTTTACTATATCTAGCATAAAATCTTTTGTAAATCTTTTTAAATCAATCATCTGTTACACACCATATTTAAATTCAAATAGTTCAATACTCTCCTTTGTTATCTTTCCATCTTTGATAACTAGGATTTCTTTTATTTCTACTGGATCACAATCGTTATAATCAAATGATAAATAATCCACGATAAACTTATCTTTTTCTAAATCAATTTCAAGATTCTCTTTGAATATGGAAGATAGCACATTTTCAACATAAGCCTTCTTCATATTCAAAACGCTTTCAAATTCAATTTTTGTTTCGAACTGAAGACTTTTTGAACATATTTCATCTAAATCTTCTGAATAGTAGGCTTCTAATGTTTTAAAATCTTTTTCTAATACTTCAACACCTCTTTCTTCAAGCATTTTCTGTATTCCTTTTTTGAACATTCCTAAATTATTTACTAATTCTACTTTTCCACGATGTTGTTTGCCTTTTGTCGATGGCATAGCCATTAAAGAACCATATAGATTGCATTGACTATTCTTTTCTTCCATTCCTCCTATAAATACCCAAAATTGGTCTTTATCTTCTGTTTGAAAATACTTCTCAAACTCATTAGCGTTTTGGTCTTTTTTATAGAATTTTTTTATTGTCATACTCTTTAAAGTTTCATTTGATTCTTCATCTTTTAAAAAGAGAGCACTTACAGTAAAACCATCTATTAGTTTTTTTGTATCAATCATTTTTTAATACCATAATTTAATCTTTTAATTTTATATTTTACCATAAAATCCTTACACAAAAAAGTCTTATTTTTAAGGTTTTTAATTGGTTTTTGTCAACATTTATGATAAAATAAAATCATATTTGAAAAAGAGAGAATTAATAATGGATATTCAAAGAATCAATCAATTTGTAAAAGAACAATCTGTTTATCCTGTGGATTGTTACTACCGAGAAATCAAAAAACTTGATTCTTTTAATTATGATAATTTATCTGTTATATTCGGCATTCATTCTCCTTTCTCAAATGAAGAAGAAGCGGTTGCTTTTGCACATTATTTCGTTGATTATATTGAGTTTGAGTTTATTGATTCTTTTTTCAAAAGAGATTCATTAGTTACCACGCTTCGATACTTTATGTTCTATAATATGCCTTATCATTTTGGCGAAGGTTATTTTCAGCATTCTTTTAAAAATAAATTTACAACAATTGAAAATTTTATCAATGAAAATGGATTCATTCGAAAAAATGTTTATTTTTATTTTTTTGACCTATTGTTTTTCCACGGCAAAACAGATTTTTCAAAAACACATACTTTCTTTTTCAAAAGTAAATATGAATTTTCAGCGACACTTTCTGTTATTAATGACGAAGTTAAATCCTTACATGATTATGAAGATTTGTATTCTGAGTTTCAGCAATTTCAAATGGATAATATCGAAAACGTTTGTGAAAAATTGAAAGTGCCTTTTTAATTAATTTTTCATATCATAATAAGAAAAGAGTATTATTTGACTTTAAAAGCAATATTGACTATTATACTTTTTTTAATTGAAGGTTCTGTTACTAAAGAATAAACACACAAAAGTAAATTCAATTCAGAATACATTAATTTAGGAATGTTTAAAGATAATGATCCAAATGGAATTATTATGTACTAATTATATTTGAGAGGAAAAAATGAAATACGTTAAAGGCTTAAAAAAAATAGGACTAGATTGTTTAGAAAGATTTTGCATTACAGATCTATACAATGAAAATCCTGATATTTCAGATATTGATTATGCATTAATCAAAAGTCATATCCGACAGCAATTATTAGATAACAATCATTCAATTCATGGAGACAATTGGCAATTGCTTGATGATGACAACAATGACGTTTATCTTGCATGGGTTAAGCCTTATATTTTATCTCATGAAGATTTTAAATCTTACACTGAAAATAAAGAAATCCTTAAAACTTATTCTTTTATTGCTGAAGCAGAAACTGTTCACGACATTCAAAATAATAGCTTTGAAACACAATCTGTTAATTCAATTCATAATCCTAACAATAAAGATTTTGAACGTTTTTATGAAATAATAAAAAAAGAAATTAACGATGAAGATAATGAAAAAATATATTGTTATTTATCTGAAAAAACTTACGGTATCATTTATAATATAAATTTTGTTATTGTTAAGGAGAGCACGTAAGTTACGAACCGTATATTACGCACAAACGAATATTAATTTATAAGCACTGTTTGAACAGTGCTTTTTTTCTTGATTATTTTCTATTGTAAGATATCTTTTTTTATATTGATTAATAAAAAAAGGATAAATCATGAAGGTAATGTTACAACTAGCCACAATCTTTTTCACTTTTGCAGTTTTTTATTTTGCAGCAATCACAATGGATCAAAAAAACGGATTTTTAAACAATGGAAGCATTCCAAAAAAAATCAAAATAACAGAAGAAGTTTATGAAGATACTAGCGAACTTATTATTTCTAATCTTGAAATCAAGAAAAAAAATGCGAGAATCTTTGATAAAGAAATAAAAGATCCAACAAAAGCTTTAACCAGAGAAGAATTGATTGATAAAATATATCATGGCGATGATTTATCTAAAATTAATGTTTCTGAAATTACTGACTTCTCTTATTTATTTCAAAACAACATTTACTTTAATCAAGATATTTCTAATTGGGACGTTTCTAACGGTGTTTATTTTAAAAGTATGTTCTATAATGCAGATTCTTTTAATCAACCTATTGGGAAATGGAATGTCTCTAATGGTCAATATTTCAATGGTATGTTTGCCGACACTCAAAACTTCAATCAACCATTAAATAACTGGAATATGTCTAATGCTGAGTCATTAGAGCTTATGTTTTCTCATTCAGTAGCATTCAATCAACCTTTGTACAATTGGGACACTTCTAATGTTAAAAATTTTTATGGCACTTTTCAGTGGGCTACGTCATTTAACCAA
Source organism: Chloroflexota bacterium (assembly GCA_002722455.1). Classification (GTDB taxonomy): domain Bacteria; phylum Chloroflexota; class Dehalococcoidia; order Lucifugimonadales. The sequence goes on along the minus strand of PBMB01000022.1, from coordinate 25,431 downwards.
AATATTAGTCGTTGGAGTATTCATAGTGGAAATAACTTTGAAAGAATGATTTTAGGTGTTCAACAACTTAAAGAACAAGTCAAACACTGGAAGAACAAAAACAAAAATGTTCATTTTGTTTTACCAAAAGATAAATATTCATATTTTAACCTATATTAAAAAAGCTCCGAAAGGAGCTTTATTTTTCATACATTAGTTTCAAATGTTCTTTCCAATTTAAAAACCATACATTAGCTCCACTATTTCTTCCCAATTATCGTTGTCTTTCATTATTTGAAATAATTCTTCTTGATTACCTTCATATTGCTTCAATAAGTAAGGTTTTTGAAGTTGTTTAATGTTATAAACTTTTTTATGTAACAAACCACGTTTTTTATTAAACACTTCTGTTGTCCAAACTTGTGTATAATATTCCAATAAACCAGAATCTGTTTGTATTTCTATCTCTATTTGATTTATTGTATTATTTCCTGTTGATAATAATTGTTTTAAAAATTCATTCACCTTATCTTTGTCTTTAAGTAGAATCTTTATTAACGGTTTTATCATGTTACTAAGCTCAACCAACATTCCATTTGTGAAATTAGAATTGTCAGGCACATATATCTTTTTATTGTTTCTAAAACTCAACATTGAAGGCTCAAAACCAATTACTTTTTTCCTTTATCATCTTCCTGAATGTTTATATAAAAAGCTTGACCATTAATTCCAGTATTCATTTCTAAACAGAAGTTGGTTATAAATAAATTGCTTGATGAATCAATTAAATCAAGACCGTCTATTATGAAAGTAGATATACTGTTTTCTGCTGCATTATTTCTTATGAAAAATAGTAAGGGATAATTTTTTTTATTAAACCGCATATGTTAACTCCAAGTATTCTCTCCAGTCAGGGTTTTCTTTAATTAAATTAGCTAAATCTTCTTGCTTTGTTATATACGTATCTATTAAATTTTCATTTTTAAATATATCAAATGAATCTATATGATTATCCATTTCTTCTCTATTTGAATCAAATACTTCGTTTAGCCAATTAATAATAAAACTATTTAACTTTTTGTTTCCTATGTTTACGCTAACCTCTATTATCGGCAGAATTGTTGTTCTTCTTCCAGTTTTACTTTGAGATATTATTTTTTCCACTATATCTTTATCCAACAATAAAATAAAAAAGAAGTCTCTTAATTCATTCTCAATTGTATTAATTGTTGATTTGGCTATTTTTCCTTTATAAAAATCTATAGTTCCTGCCGCTTTATTTTCACCCAAATGATAAACTTCAATATTTAAATTACCTTCCAATGATTCATTCAACATTATTTCAAAGTAACTTCTTTGTTTTTTATTTTTATGACAAGAACGCAAATAATAAACGCTATGAAAATTTATTCTATTTAGAGAATCTTTACTGAGCATATGACTATTTTTATACATTGTCTTAGGTGAGTTCTTACCATTTTTTTTCTTTATATAATCAAGCAACTCAAACAAATTTTTTTGTTTCATTTTTCACCTTTAAAAATACAAGTTTCAATTCATTTATTATATCATATTTAAGCACTGGATTCAAACCACTTGAACCTTGAAAAATATATGATTTTAAAGTAAAATAAGGCAACTAAATAATCATAAGGTTTTTAAAATAATGAACATTGTATTGAGACTTGAAAAAATCAATAAAGAATACACAAAAGACAAAGATATTGAGTCTGCTATTTTTAAAATGAATGCTGCATTCGAAGAATCAAAAGAGTACCGATATGACGTTGCAGTCGCTTGCTTTGAAGAAGAACTTCATTTTCGTGTCTATGAAGAAAAATGGATTAAAGAATTCACCAAACTAAAAAGCGATATCGAAGATTCAGATTCTTGTTCAAAAATGTTTGCAATGATCTTCCAAAATGTTGCATTTCGTGGTCGTGACGGCTTAGATATTGAGAGTTTTGCTTTCAAAAAAGCTATTGAATGTTTAACAGGTAATGACTTCAAAAGATATGAATCAGCAGCCATTGAATCTCATTATGAACTCTTAAAGCTAACAAGCCAAGGACGATACTCTGAAAGTTTTGTTGATTTTCATATTAAAGAATCAAAAGGTTCTGCTTATGAAGAAACTGTTAAAGATAACTTAGAAAGATTAAAAAAAGAAACCGCTATCTAGCGGTTTTCTTATATGCCATATTCCAACTCTAACATGTTTAACCAATCTTCTATTGGATTTGTTTTTAATGTTTGAAAAAAATAGTTATTATTTTCATTAAAATAAAAATCTAACAATTTTAATTTTTCTATGTTTGATAAATCAAAAGCTTGTTCATCGGTTATAATTTCTTTTTCATAAAGTTTATATAAGAGAGCTTGAAAAACGAGGTCTAGATTCTTAGTTTTATCAATTCTTGTATTGAAATCTGAAGCTTCTGGTAATAAGCGATGCGTTTCTTCCTCTAATGTAATTTCATTTAAATTGTTCTTTTTTTTCTCAACATCTTCATTGCTTTCTTCAACAACACCAGAAGCAATAATTTCTGTCAAAAAGCACTCTTTTAAAAACTTGCAGTTTTCAACCTTAATTTCTCTTTCACTTTTATTCTTTTGCTTATTTTTTTGATTTGAATTGTTGAAATCATAATAATTTAAAGAATATCGACATACACCTTCATCTGTGCTTAATCTATATACTACGATACGTTCGTCTTCATCCATAAATCGAATTCGAGTATTAACAGATATTTTTTCATCAGAATCTCGATTTAATGAAACCATTGTTAAAAGTCGTTCTTTTGTATTTAATGACTTTAAGTAATTAAAAAACTTCAAATCTTGGTTATTTTGCATAATTAAACTCTATCATTTCTTTCCAATTATCTTCATTGTTATTTCTTAACAAATCATTAAATTCTGGCTCTAATAACTTATCAGCATAATTTCTTGTAAAATCTAAGCTTTTAACATAAGCCTCATTTTCTTTTTTTACGTTTATTTTTTTAATATTTTTCAAATAATAAAGATAAAACGTAGTTTCAAAATCATTCTTTGCTTCCTCAATTGGCACTATCGACCTTAACATATAATATTCCAACAAATTCTTATATTCGTCAGTTGTATTCATATTTAATATTTTCAATGTCTTGCAATGGTTTAAATCCAAATCTAACATTTGAAAATAACAAACCATTAATTCTTTTACTTTTGAAACTTCGTAATCTGTTATGTCAGGAAAATCTATTATTCTATTTTTTTTATCTTTTAAATAAAAAAGAATAGAAATATTTGAATCTTTATATGTTTTATTTTGACAGATAGACATTATTATTCTTGTATTAGGAATTTTTATTTCAAACCTTAATTCCAACATATAAACTCCAAAAGGAATACGCTTATTAAAAGAAACTTCTACATCTTCTATGTTCTTGTCTTTTAGGTATTCTTGAAATTTGTTTGTCATATTTTAAATACCGAAATTTAAAGACAATAAATCTTTATAATCTTCTGGAGGATTTAACTTTAATGTTGATTGAAAAGCAGGGTTTTCTATTTCCTTAAAGAATAACACCAACATATCTTCTCTACTTAATATGCGATCTAATTCGTCGGTCACTTTTATCCCTAATTTTTCTTTAATAATGTATTTCATTACTTGCTTTTCAAAATCCAATGTCGGCACTTTATCAACAGTATAACTTACTCTTGTATGGCTTGGACTCAAACTTGTTGTTGGAGCTTCCAAAAAATAGATGTCTTCCATTGATATTGAATCACCTTTATCTTTGACACTTTTATGGAATATACGCATTTCGTCTCGACAATCAGATAACGTGAACTTCTCAATGATATTTGTTTTGTTTTCTCTAATCTTTGAAGTATTATTACGCATCATTTCTATATCAAAAACACGCCAACTTGCATCACCAAGTTTTGAAGATAGATTCGCTATTAGATAATAATCAAATTCTGGATTTCCAGTAATATTATTTAACTTAATACGAACGTCCGTAGATAATACAGAAGCGTTATTACCTTTTTGAACACTGAAGTTTAACCTAATGTCTTCCTTTTTTTTCTTTTTTAAATAATTAAAAAACTTCATTTTTATTGTTATCTCCCAAAATTTAATTCGATTATTTCTTGCCAATTTTCTTCTTTTGTTTCTTTTAACAAACCAACTATTTTTTGTAGATCTTCTACATTTCCATACTTTTTAAAGAAATCTAAGCTGTATACATAATCTTTATTCTTATCATTAGATTCTACACCAAAAGCTTTTTCTAAGCAAAACAAAATAATTTGTCGTTCTAATTCAAAGTTTTGATTGTTTAATACTCTAATGTTTAAATATAGATCTTTTACTTCTGGCTTAGGGTCATCCAACAATTTTACATCTGAATCTATCAAGTTCGATTTTTCTAAACCTAAATAACTAAATATTTTTTCAATTTCTTGTTTGTAAATTGGAATTTCAAGTTCGTTTACAGAGTCTTTAAGCTTATCTAACACTTTATCAGAAAACTCTGTTTTTTTTCTCTCTGTTTTAATAATAAGATAAGCGAACTCTTGGTAAGAGGTTATTGATATGCTTATATCAGACTCCCTGTTATTTGGAAGTTCTATTTTTAACACATATTCAATTGGTCGAAAGTTTCTAGTTTCTGCAATTGTATTATCATTTATGTTCAAATACATATTTGACTCTTTTACTGTCAGTAGATAATCATATAAACCTTTCATTCTTTACTTAAAACCTCAATTTAATAAGAATATATTTCCAATCAAGCTATTGTATCAAAAAAAACAAACATGTTCAACAAGACAAAAAAACCACCTTGGCTAGAAGGTGGTCGTGTAACTCCCATATCCCGAAGCTATTTCTTATCAGATTCTTTTTCTTTTTTCAAAAATTAATCATTTGTTATTAAATTCATTTCTTCTAAATCTTCTTCAATAGCTTCTTTATATGAGCCTTTTGTTTTTTTTAAATAATAATCTTTCTTTTGTTCTTTTATTATTTTTTTTAATTCTTTGAACTCATATTTTTTTACATAGGCGTCAATTAGCTCCAAACCGTCAATTGTATCGAAATCATTTTTTATTGCTTTCATTATTTGTTTTTCATAACTTAATGTCTTCTCCTTTAATTCATTTATTCTTTCTTCTTTTAGTTTCTTTTTTGATTTTATGTACTTTTCTTTTTTTGTTTTTATTATTCGCTCTTTAAACATTTTTTTAATAATGGCAGTCGAAATAATGACAATTAATATTAGACAAAAAGATATAGCACAAATAAAATTAAACTCATTTGAATAATCCATAAAGAATATTCCTAACGTTAATATCACGAACATTGATAAAAATGGCACTAACACAAATAAAAAACTACATAAGAAAGCCATTGCTATGCAAACAAAAAATTCTAAAATATTTATCCAATCTGGATCAATTATAAGTTTTTTCAGTGATTTAAATAGTTTATTATTGTAACCTTTTAAGCTTTTAACTTCAAAAATATATAATGGAATTATATTTTTTATTAGTGGTAAAAATATTACCCAAGCTACCATAAATATATTTTCGAAATTAACTTCAATATTAAATAATAAATAAAAACCCATAAAAGTAGCAATAATTATTTCAATTAAGGCAATGTTGAAATGTTTATTTAGATACTCGATAGAATCGGATTCTTCTTCTTCCAATTCTTTTATTAGTTTTTTATTGTATGTTAATTTCTTATCAAACAATCTTAATTTATCCAATATCTTCTTTTCTTTCTTCATGTTCCAAAATTTAACTCTATTAATTCGTCCCAATCATCTTCTGGAACTTCCGTTTGTTTAAACAATTCTATCAATTTATAAAATTCAGTCTTTCGATAAAATTGTCTCATGAATTTCTTACTATTTATATAATTTTGATTCTTATCTGATATCTCTCCTAGTTCAGATTCTAATAAATATTGTAATATTTGTTTTTCAAAATGTTTTTCTTTTCTTGCTTTTAAATTTAGATTCTTTCTCAATGAAAAATTTACAAAATCTTCGCTTGCATTCAGTATATTTATCATTTCTCTTGTTTCATCGTTTTTTGCTTTTAAAGAGATGAGAAGTTTTTTAATTTTTGTTCTTATTAATTCTTTTTCTTCTTCACTTACCATTTTTGGATTTCTATGATATCTAATTCCATTTGCATATGTTTTATTTATATCTATTGATATTTTCATCGGATGACTTTTTTCCGAAAAAACTAGCATTTCTACTTTTATTCCAGAATTTTCAATAAAAAAAGTTAAATACGTGTCATATACTCTATGTTTATTTTTTATTGTGTTTTTTTCTTCTATATCAAAATGTAAATTGACATTTGTTGCATGATTTTTTAAAAAATTATAAATACCTGACTTCATATCATCTCCTTATTCATTTTCCATTTCCAACAACACTCTATTTTCAAGTTTTTTTATTTTGTAATCTAAAAAAGAATTAAACCCTTTTTTTCTAGCTTTTTCAAAACCTAATTCCTCCAGTACAGGTCGAAGGTTATTAAGTTTGTTTTCACTTATTAATTCTTCTAGGATAGCAAAACCTTTTATATCATCTACTTCTTTATTGATCTCTGAAATAATAAATGATTTTGTTTTATTCCAGTATTCCGTTTTTATTTGATTTTTTTTATCAACTTCAATCTTTAAATTACTCAAAACTTTTTTAGGTGATTTGTTGTACACAGTGTTGATATTTAAAAATAAAAGAATAAAAAAATATGAATAAATAACAAAATCATAATTATTTAAAAAAAATGATAAAAAAATAATATTTATGAATAATGATGTTAATGTCAATAAAATGTACACTACTCTATTTGTTATGTAACTTTCAATTTTATCTATTTCACCCACTTCACCTATTTTTTCAGCTATACTGAAAGACAACATTAATCCTGAAATTAAGATTGTTATTTCTTTAAGGGTAATCACAATATCGGTTTCTATATTTGAAGCATTATTTAGATAAAATGCAAACAGTAAAGATAAGAATGAAAAAGAAGTAAATAAGGCTAGAAGTTTAATAGATATTTCACTATCTTTATCTAGTTTTTTCTTTTTTTCTTTGAAATCTTTTTCTTGCTTTCCTATTTCTTCGTTAAAAGCAAAAAGCTTTTCTGTTAGATTCAAATTAATTCCTTTTTAAAACAATAAAAAACCGATACTAATTTAATTAGTATCGGAAATCAAGTTTTTTCTTATTTTATTATTACAACAAACAAATAAAGGATATATTTGTTTTAAATAATTGAGAGTCTTTTCAATCTTTTCTCAATTTTATTCATATCCTCACCTTCTGTTTTTACGTGTGGATACTGACCAGATATTAATAACTCATAAGCTTCTTTTATATAGGGCTTAAATGATTCATCTAAATTATTCGGCAAAGACTTTATTAATGCGTCAGAATAAGACAATTCAGAAGCAGCTTCTATATCAGAATCTTTTTCATTATAAGGCAAAGAATTTTTAAGTTTTTGATATGGCGTTGTCTTATCTTTATTAATCAAGCCACCATCTTTCCAAGAAAAAGAAGTAGAACCTAAAAACAACCAACCGATCAAACTTTTGTGAGAGCTAAAACCTAAATCAAAAGAGATCATCTCTTCTGCAGTAGGTATAAACAATTCTTTGATTTCATATTTACAAAATTGCATGATAGCAGTTAACTCCAAAGATAACTGAATATAAGTATCTTCCATTACTTGTGAAAGAGCTGTCTCTTTCATACTTTTATCTTTTGTAAATGTCATTTCAGGAGCAATATGTTCTTCTGTTAGCCATTTAATAAAATGTTCTTTGTTTTCCTGAATGTCTTTCCAATATAGAGAAACAGGATTAATAGGTTCACCATCTTCTCCATACTCATAAAAATTATCTATGTCTATTGTCCAAATAGAATAAACACCTTCTTTGTGTGTTACATAAAACCCATAAGAATCACCAGAACGAATCCAACAATCATATCCGCTTGATTCGAAGTATAAGGCAGGATAACCAGCATTTTTATATTTACTAAATGTTCGAGAACCTTTTTTCTCAATTGTTGCTTGTTTTAAATGTTCCAGAGTAAATATGAAATTATTAAATGCTGTTGATTTTTCTTCTAAATAAAATTCAACTAAATCTTCTTCAAACTCTTTATTTAAAAGTTCTAATACAGGAACAACAAGAGCTTCATTTGCTGAAATCACTTTCGGATTATAATCAGAGTTTCTTGGTGAGTATTGATTCTGATCAACATATAAACTTTTTACTACTTTTAATGCTTCACCTTCCTCACCGTTAAGTTGTTCTTCTGTTATAAGCCATAATGGAAATGAAAGAATTGTAGAAGATATATTATTTTTAACCTCATTATAATTTTTAAAAGTACCTTCCAAAATAACTAAATAATTGAATGGAGATTGGTCAGTATCAAAAAGGTCTGCTTTTGAAATAACAACACTGTAATCATTGTTATCTAATTTAAAATTATGAATGTCATTATTTTCAATGGTCTCAATGTTTAATGCATGTTTTAACACTGCGTCAATCGCTTTTTTTGAATTTTTGGAAATAAGGTTTGTTGTTTTGTAAATTGCAACGTCTGTGCCGTATATCATAATAAACTCCTAATATAATTGACTCTATTATATCAAAATCTGACTAGCTTTTCCATTTTATTTTCTTTATTAAGCTTTATTAAATGATTTAATAATTTGTATTTTTCTAAATTAATCATAGATTAAACTCCAAATTCCAATTCTATCATATCGAGCCAATCCTCATTTTCTTCTGTCGATAACTCTATTAAATCAAAAAAGAATGCTTCATAATATTTCATTGTATTTTCTTGTGTTAATATTTCAAAAGTTCTATCCAAATCCTTAAATCTTAAACCATTTTTAACCAAATCAGTAAACCAAGCGTCTTTGAAAAAATGTTTATTTGGCGGCATGTAAATACATGCACTGTATCGCCTTATATCCAAAAGAGGATAAAAACATTCTATTGAAAATAGACTTTTTGCTAATTCTGCTCCTAGTATGTCTTTTAATAATGGAAATATTTCTAAAGTTATCAACTCTGTCTCTTGAAGGCTTAGTCTTTCTTTTTCCGTACCTTCGCTTGACATTCTTATATAAAGAGCTGAATCATCTTGTCTTTCTACTATTTCTATATTTAAATTGACTGGATAATTGTTTATTCTAGTATTCATTTTTAAGAAAAAATTAAAACTTCTACCGCCTTCTTCATAAAAAAATGATTCAAAGCTTTCTTTATCTATTTTAGAATCTTCTTTATTTAGTTCGTTGTAAAAAAATAAATTATTCAATTTAAACTCCATATTCCAATTCTATTAAATCTTCCCATTATAACAGATTTAAGTATTAAAATACACCTGTTTTTTAGTTTGTTTCTTATATGCTCTTTATGTTATAATTATTGAAGTCGAAAAAAAGGTAATATTATGAATACACAATATTTAAGAGAGTTCAAAGAAAGTCACAAGACGACTTTGAAGTTACTTTACAATGAGCGATATCTGGAATCTTTGATTGAAAAGATTTTCTTCATCGTTTTGATTGGTCTTTGCTCATATTTTCTTTTTACGAGTTATAGTGTAACAAAAGCAGATTACCCAGAGTATAAAGAACTTGCCTCTGACTTTGTTGTTCAGTTTATTTCTTTATATTTTATATATTGCTTTGTTTCTCATTTTACTATGCGATTTTTGAATATAAAACGATTTGGTAAAAAACATATATTGGCAAAAATAAGTTCTTCTGTAAAAGCTTCATTTCATAAAGAAGAAGGTCGCACTTTTAAAGAAGTAAAATCAGAAAACACTTCTTATGCAAGTATGTCCTTCTGTATTTCATTTGTTCTAACATTTGCTTTATTAACATATAAGCACAAAACTGAATATCCAAACTTTATTCAATTTGAAAATTTAATGCTACTCAATTATGCAGCACATTTTGTTGTTTTTAATGGACTTTTTTTCTTAGGCTATCTACTTATTCTTGATAGAAAGTATAAGAGCAAAGAGTGTAAAAACATTAAAGAGTTTTTCAAAGACAGACAAAATGCAGTAAAATCATCTCGTGATTTACAAGATACGATTTATGAAATCTCTCATAACGAAGAACTAATGAAAGAAGTTAATGAAAAATTGGAAGATCGAAAACTTAATGAAATTGAATATCAAGCTATTAATTATTTATTTAAAGTTATTAAAGATAATGAAGCTGATTACAAAAAGCGATTAGAACGGAAACTTGATAATTTAATAACAATTGAAAAAAACACTAGGATTAAAGATTTATAAACAAAAAAAGCACGTTAGGTAACGTGCTTTTATTTTTTCTTGGAGCTGAAAATGGGAGTCGAACCCACAACCTTCGCATTACAAAAGCGGTGCTCTACCAATTGAGCTATTTCAGCAAATATGGTAGACATAGGTGGATTCGAACCACCGACCTTCCCAATATGAACGGGATGCTCTAACCAGACTGAGCTATATGTCCAATGTTATTTTGGTGCTGATGATAGGACTCGAACCTACAACATTCTGATTACAAAACAGACGCTCTACCAATTGGAGCTACATCAGCAAATTTGGTGGATACAACAGGGATTGAACCTGTGACCTTTCGATTATCGGTCGAATGCTCTACCTACTGAGCTATGTATCCGTGGTACTCCCAACTGGACTTGAACCAGTGACCAACAGCTTATCGGGCTGCTGCTCTACCAACTGAGCTATGAGAGTATCATTGGTGCTTTCAACAAGACTTGAACTTGTATTTCCCGATTATCAGTCGGGTGTTCTACCGTTGAACTATGAAAGCATATTTTATGGTGGATATAGCAAGAATTGAACTTGCGACCTCTCGCTTATCAGGCGAACGCTCTAACCGACTGAGCTATATATCCAAATTTTCTGGTGCTGATAGTAGGACTCGAACCCACAACATTCTGATTACAAAACAGACGCTCTACCAGTTGGAGCTATATCAGCATTTTTGGTGCTTTCAACAAGACTTGAACTTGTATTTCCCGATTATCAGTCGGAGGTTCTACCGTTGAACTATGAAAGCATATTATATTTGGTAGATATGGCTGGAATTGAACCAGCGACCTCAACTTTATGAGAGTTGTGCTCTAACCAACTGAGCTACATATCCATTATTTATTTCTTTAAACCAAAAAGCCCTTACCAGAGTCTATCCGATAAGGGCTGTTCTTATCGGTTGGCTTTTTATACAAGCCAACCAATTGAAATTGTTCGCTTGTATTTAGTTAATAATTGTCATCGTCATAATAATCGTAATTTGCATGTTCATAATAAATACCTTTTCTCTTTTAAATGTTTTTGTAAGTGTTTCTTCTTTCTCTCACCTTGTGTAACTAAGTATAATCTATTAAATAAAACTTGTCAATGCTTTTTTTAAACTTTTTTAAATTTTTTTTCTTTAAAATCAATGCTTTATGTTAATTTAATACACTACCCTACGTGTCTTATTGAACGCATAAAAAAACCTCTGTTTGTCATTGTTGACTAACAGAGGTTTCTTTTTCTGAGAGCCAACCACAAAAGCCGACTCCTGTAAGAAGTCAGCTTAAATAATAATCATCGTAGTTGTTGCTCTTAAAGCTTTCATTTTAAATCTATTACCTTTTTTTCTTAAAAAATTATTCATTGAAATTACATTATAGCCTTTTTTCAGATAAAAGGCAACCTTTTTTTGTTTAACTTATTAAAAAAGACCTCATCTTGAGGTCTTTTAATTATTTACATTTTTCCAATAAGTCTATTCTTTCTTTTATTGATAAGTCATAATTGTTTGTATCTAATCTTATAGTTACTAATTCTTCTTGATCTGCTATCTTTATCTGAATCTCTTCTGCTAATGAATTTTTATATCTATCAGACATTTGACCTAATATCGCTGAACCTACTACCAATGCTGAATCTAACATAAGCACCACCAAATCCTTACTCTTACATAATAAAGGTAAGGTGAAACAAATCAACTCTTGACTCTTAATTTTAAATCTCTGTTGTTGAAATATGAAAATCCACAAGATGCTCATAATTTTCTAAACCTAGCTCTTTCAAAGCCTCAGAAACTTCTTTCTTTTTGTTCTTTTTAAAAGATTCAATTTCTTTAAAACTTGCATTCCACGGTGTTAATGTTTTTCGTTCTTCTCTACTATCTGAGAATGGACTACTATAAACCAAATAAAGAATAGAAGTATCTTCTTCATAATCTTCAAAGAAGCCATATAATCCGTCTTCTCTAATTAATGATTCTTGTTTTTCTTTTGGTAATTCGTTAACTCTTATTCCGTATCCAAAAACTAAATATGGTTGCATCTAAAAATTCTCCAATTAAAAACTTATTTTAGTTTACTTTTTAATTTTTTTCAAGTTGTTTTCTTTAACTTTTTTCTGTATAATAATACCGTTAATTATATTGAGGATTCTATGCAAGTTGAACTAAAAAAAGAAGATGTCGTAAAAATTCAAAAAGAGGTTGGAAAATTAACTGGTTATTTCTCAATGCCCTATTCTGAGATTCTTTCATTTTTGGCAAAAACAAAAGAAGGCTTTCATATTGAGAGTCAATATGAGGTCTCTTTTGTCGAAGAAAGAGATTTTTCTTATAAATATTTAGGTCATTATATCAAGAAAGAAGATCTTCAAAGAGTTAAACTTAATCTTTTCCTTCTATCAGATAAAATGAGTGCTGTTTTCAATTCTAATTCGCACAGTCACGTTATAGGCATAGAACCAAAATATATATTTGAAGTTGAAGAGTATGACGCACTGATGAAATCAGTCAATGATTATCAAGAAATATGTGATATGGTAGGTAAAAAATGAACAATCTTGAATTAAAAGAAATCTTTATAAATGAGAACAAGCTTGATTTGGAAAGCACAACTGTTTGGGAACAATGGATTAAATATAATGCAGACAATGGAGCTTCTTTAAAAGAAAACAACAATATTTTATTTCGTGATATGATTGGTGAAAAACATTTCAACTTCAAAGACGAAGATAAAAATAAAATGAAAGTTTGGGATATTCCATTAGACAATGGCGGTCATTTTTGGATTATGGGCGCATTTCGTGGACAAGGTAATAGATATAAAGTTTCCAATGACGCACAGACTGATGATATTAAAAAAATCTTAGATTTCTTATCTAAAAAAGCGGTTGGTAACTATCTAAACAAAAAGAAAAAGAAAGAGATTGTTGATGAAATTGAATCTAGTTTTGGCTCTTACTTGTTTAATCTCGATAATAAAAATCATTTAAGGTTTTTCTTGGAACACCCTGACAACAATGACTATAAAATTGATATTACATTATGTGAGGTTCTTGAAGAAGTTCCTGATTTCTGGCAATCTTATCCGCCACCAATTACTAATGCGAGAACGGTTTATCTTACAATTAAAGACAGAACGAAAGAATGTGAATTTATAAAAGATTCATTTGAAACTGTTATGATGTCAGAGTTTACACTTAATCCAAGTGGACAAATCATTGATACTTGTCCTCCACATAGTCATATCAAAGAGCTTGATTTCTTGTTTATCTCTAAGGAAGAACTAAAAGTTTATGAGTTGTTTATCAAGCATTTAAGAGAAAATACTTGCCATTTTTCTGTTGTTTAATTTAATTTTTAATACTGCAAAAAGTTATATACAGTAGATTTTAATGTGTATATTCGTTTAAAAAGTCCTATTCTGGGACTTTTTTGTTGTCTTTTTCTTTGAGTATACATAGTGTTTTTTATGTATAATATGTATTTTTTCGCTAAAATACAAACCAAAATACACAAGATTTTCAAATATACATACATTCCGTACACATTTTCGAAAGTGTGTATGCATTTTTAACCAATAAAAAAGCCCGTAGTCACGGGCTTAATTCACTCAGTCACTCGGAATATACACATTTTTCACTATATACTCCTTGAAGGTTCTTTTTTTTATTTTTTCAAATCTGATAATTCAAAATCTTCTGGAACTATTATTTCAAAATGGTTTTTATGTGGATATTTATTCACAATATTTCCATTCATTGTTTCATAGTAATCAAAGTTTAAACAAGCTTTCTTGCCTTTTGTATCACCCCTTGTAAATTTAACTTTAATATCTAAAGCTTCATTTTCTTTAAAGGTAAATTCTGTAAGGTAATCTTCTAATATATAAAATGAGAATTGACCATCTTGATATCTAATTTCATTTAAACACTCGTCTCTTTTTATATTTTTAAAAGTAATATCGCCCTTGTTTGCTCTAAGTAAATATTTACTTGTCCTACCTAGATAATTTTCAGGCTTTTCTCCTTTTGGTAATATTATTTTTGCATAATTACCTTCTGCTTCTATTACATTACCTTCTCTAGAAAATGTTAATCTATAATACAGCTCTCGTGCATTATATCTATTTGAAGAAAATTCTATTCTTGCCTTTTCTTTTGGTACTAAGATACCTTTTGCTTGATTGTCTTCAAGATAATATATGTGATATCCATATCTTGATTCCAATATCCTTTCAATCTTTACTATTCCATTTAATCTTTCTTTTCCAAACAATTCGCCTTTGAATAAAACTCCTTCAATACATATCACCAAGATATAAATAAATGATAAAGGAACTCCATATAATACTACATATCCCATTCCTCTTTCAAATACTGACATAAGACTGAAACACTGTGTTTCAATATTTTCTTTTATTATCGAAAATATAAAACATATTGTTAAAAATATGCCAAATGCTATTTTTCCATATTCCTCTAAACCATAAAACATCTGTATTCCTTTTATTTTAATTTTTTTTGATAATATAGAAAAGAAAATGTCAAGTCAATAATTTGTTTTTAAAAATAAAAAAAGAACACCAAAGTGTTCTTTTTTTATTATGTTTTTCTTTTACCTCTTAGAAACCTGGGGTTGCAGAAGTGATAGGCCAATAGATTGTATCTGTATCCCAATTTGATTGGTTCAATTGACAAGCTGCATAATGCTCTGCATCTGTCATATTACCACCAAAATCCCAAACGTTAGTGCCATTTGTTGTTGTCTCTTGATCCCAATCGTCCATTGGATTATTGCCATTATCTACTACATATTGAGACATACAGTAATCTTCTTCTAGATTATACAATGATCTAGTCCAAATACCTGTATTATCACGCTTCACGTAAACACTTTGATTGTCATTACCAAAAATAATCTCGTGGTCTTCTTGGTAAGTCCTTACCCAAGAATCTGGTTCTGTTCCTGATTGGGTATCACTAAAGTCTGATTCGAAATCTTTTACTTGAAGTGAAACATCTGTATCAAGATATTCTTGGCGTAATGTTACAAATGTATTTTCTACATCGCTTAATGTTGTTCCTGTTGTTGGAATTGACACTAATTCAGCAGAATATACCGCTACACTTTTATGAGAAGTTGTAACCTCACCTTGAACACCATCAACTGTTGTTGACTTATAACCTGTAATAGTTTGTTCTAGATTATCATAAGGTGCTGAACTACAATCAGAAGAAGCTGTTTTAGATCTTACTGTTTCAATTTGGTAATAATCATTCACTTTTTCTTTTGCATTTTGGACGAATTCACAAGAAGTAGAATCACCATTGTATTCAATCAAAGAAGACGTATACATAAATGAATTATCTTCCAACACTGAACTTACTTTTTTGTAGAAATTTTCAGTAGTGTTATTCAGATTTGAAACAGTTTCAGTTGTTGCTGTTTTTGTTAAAACGTATGAAATACCATCAGCTTCAACGTATGTAATTCCATAATCAGAAAGACGAGAAGGATCAAGTAAGACAACCTCAGAACCAGAAGGAGCTTCGTCTTTAATCTTCTCTACTTCTTGGAAATCTTCTACGATTTCTTGAGCTTTAATATGGAGATCATCATCACGAGAAGCAACATAATCTGAATAAATATCATTTTTGTTAGAATCTGATAAACCTAATGTTGAAGCCACATTGTCTTGTGCTTTTACCAATTCTGCTTCTAACCAGTTTGATTGTGTTGAATTTGCAGTCGCCAATTCATTACAATCCAATTCAACACCTTGATTGCTTGCTTCTATTTGAATTTCATTCCATACCATACTTGTTAATGGTGTTACATGAATGCCTTCAAAAGTTCCACTTTCACCTGTTGCAAAACCTTTTGGTGGCATTGTTAATGTATACTTCTCAGAGACAACACCTAACTGTTCATCTATTGCGCCTACTGGAACTGATACGACAAGAGGTGCTGAATTTCGACATACTTCACCCGATAAATCTAGACTATAAAGACCCTCTGCACCTGTAGTTGCAGATTGTTCGCCAGAATCTTTTACACCATTGAAATTTTTATCCAAAAAAACTGTTGCACCGTTGATATAACCATCGATTGCTCGACCTTGAATTACAGTCGCTGAACCATTACCACCATCAGAACCGCCAGATTCACCACCGCCACCACAGCCGACCAACACTAATGAACCCACGATTGAAGCTAAAATTGTCTTTTTAATCATTCTACACTCTCTTTGTTAGACTTGTATTTAAATATTTAATTAATTATATATCATACTACAAACATAATCAAGGTTTATATTGTATTATTTAACAATAATTTTATCAATTATATTGTCTATAGTTTCAATAATGAGTTTTTCAAAAACTCCATTTCAAGGATTTTACAGAAATATTATCAATAATTTTATTCAAGATATCAATAGTTTTCTTGTCCTCTTCTTTTGTTGCTGCACTAGAAACTTTATTCTCATATTTAGAACTATTGTACTCAAAATCATAACAATTTAATAATTTTTTCACTTCTGTATCTTCTAATTGGATAGGATTCAATAAAAATTCTTGCAATTTTTTATCAATCTCAGGAATAATGTCAAAAAGATTTTGGCTTTCTTCAAAAAATGGATAAAATTCTTTAAAGATAAAACTATTCTCTTTTATTTTATCTATTGTCATAGTTTCATTTTTTGTATGAATTCTATGACGAATCATTTGGAAAAGAAGTTCTTTTGTTATTTTTTCACAATCTGCTGTTACTACTTCAATTTCTTTTTTTTGTTCTTCTTTGTTTTTTCCTGCTTCAATTTTTTTTCGAGCTTGAATCTCAAAATAACCATATTTCATTTTGAAATCAAATACTGAATGGATTCTAATACTACTTAAAGATAATAGCTTTGGTTTCCAAGCTTTGTATTTATTGTATTCTAAAAGCATTGGCTGTGTTATCAACATATTTTGATTTTGTTTTCTTCTTTCTTCATTAAGACATTTCGCTAAATCTTCAATTAAATCATAATTTGTTTCAACAATAGAAACGTTCGTAATTACAGAAAGAAGTTTTTCTTTTAATTCAAATTTCTCACTTCTTGCAGCGTCTAAGTGAATATTGTAAATCAAATTCATAAAATCAGTAAATTTCATCAAATTATCCTATTAAAAATTAATGACGTAATTATAACATTTTCATTTATTACAATCAATAAAAAACTCTCTTTCGAGAGTTTTAATTTCCATAATTCAATTGATAAATCTCTAACATTCCTTCCAAATCTTCACCTTCCGACATAAGATTCACAAACATTTCAATATTATCTTCGTTTCCCATTTGCTTCATAAAACCATTTGTTGTAAAAATATTAAAGTATTTTTCTGTTAGTTCTATATCAAATTCCATTTCAAATAAAAACCTAAAAAAAGACTTTGCATTACAATAATCTTCATAGGTGTCTTTCCTGTCACCAGAAGATATAAAGTTCAATCCATTAGGACTTAATTTTATTTGATCTGATGATTCATCTTCTTGTTTCATCCAATCTTCGTACAAAGATAAATCTTTTATATGAAAACCACCTAAGCCAGCAAAACCTTCGTTAACTATACACTCATAGTTTTCTTTCAAAATGTGTTCAGGATAAACGTCTACTAGTTCTGGTACATTTGTAGTTTCATTTTGTATATATTTAAGTATTGACGGCATATAATAATATGTAAACTTGTTATTTCTTTCTGATACGGCAAATCTTGGTTCAACTAATAACTCATATCCTCGTAAATGAATAGGTTTTATTGAAAAACCTGAAGTATATTGACCCTTTGTATAGACAAACATCATTTTGTCTATAATTTTTTCATTTATTTTTAAAAAGTTATATAATTTATCATTTTCCAAAACGTAACTCCAAATTCTCTACTAGCTCTTTAATATTAGAAGAGTTTGTTATAGATATTACTTCTTTAATAATTTCTTTTGAATTTTCCTTAAACTGTATACAATAACTCCAATTGTTCTTTCAGCTCTCTTTCATTGTTTTTACTAATATTTTTAAGAAAGATTTCTGCTCTTTTTTGATCTTCAACAAACATTGTTAGAAAATTATTATCATTAATAATGTTATACATTACTGACTCTGATTGTTCTTTATTTTTGTTTTCATATAAAATAAATTCTTTATGATAGTCACTCATCAATTTTGTCGCAAACATTATCGTTTCAGAATAATGATAGTCTTCTTCGTTTATTCGATCTTTTATTTTTTCGAGGATAACATTATCAAAACCAGATTGTTCTAATGCATTAATTGTATCTTTATACATCATTTTCACCAAATCTCTCTGAACAACTTCATTTAATTTATAACTATAAAAAGGTGTCACATAAACTTTCAATTGATTTTCGACAGGATAAACCTTTAATACTACTTCAATACAGGCAGATTGTTTTTTCACTCTTCGAATAACCGTTGAATGTCTAAAATTTATTAAATATGACGGATTGCCTTCGTTTGACTCTCCTTGTCTAAAAAAAGTTGAGACTAGATTTTTTTTGTTGTCTTTTAAAAAATTATACAAAGGTAGTTTCATTTTTGGTTCTCCGAATATTTTCAATATTATAACATAACGAGAACCACTTTGCATTCTTATTTTGCATACATTAACTCAATTCTTTCTAATATTTCTTTTCCACAAGACCCTAATAAATCTTCCTTAATTTTATCAATAAAATCAATTGGACTATTTTGTTTACCTATAATTTGTGCAATTGAAACCAGTTCTTTAAAATTAATACTTTCATTTATTTTTTCTATTTTGAAGCATAGACACTGGAATTCTAAATATTCTTCTTTTTCTCCTGAGTTGTCTTTTATACCACAGATTTTTATATCCTCTTTTGAAAACTTATTTATAGCCTCTTGATCATAAAAAGAAATCGATTTCATTTTTTTTAAGACATTTACTATACTTTCTGTATTTTCTTTTAAATCCTTAATTTTATTTTCGTTTTTACATTTTGCTTTTCTTTTGTTATTCGATAACAAAAAACAGAGTTTATTTTGCTTGAAACTATTTTCGTTTTGTTTTTCAAATATAGCTTCTAATTTCAATGTTAAGCGATCTCCATCTTTATTTTTTGTGTAGAAATAAAAAATAAAAGAATTTGAAAAATGATAGTTTTGAAATATAGAATCATCCGATAAACGACTTAATTCTTTTAACGTTTTATAATGGCTGTAATTTTTATTATTCAATTTAATACCTTTTAATTTTATTATCTTGAATACAATAATTCAATTTTTTCTAATGTTTCTTCTCCACGATAATCTAACAAATCTTCTTTTATTTTGTTTATTAAACTTTCTGGCTTCTTTTGTTTGTAAACTATATTTGCTATTTTTATTGCATCTTCAAAATCAATATCTTTATTTATTTCTTGTATTTGAAAACATAAATATTGAAGCTTTATATCAGGCTCTTCTTTGTCTAAATAAATTCTAATCCCATAAACCTCTTGTTTTTCTTTTAAATAAGTTTCTTTATTATCTCTATATTCTTTCGCACCTTTGAGCAACTCTTCTGGTATATTTATATCTATTAATTTCTCAATGATAAAATCCATATGTTCTCTTGCTTTTACATATTTTTTTTCTTTTATTTCTTCATAATTTTTTATTTCTCTTGATTTATTTAAAAATATTGAATTAACAAATAAGAGGTCAACTCTACTTTCTTTTGAATTGTTAAAAATGGGTGCTCTTGAATAGATATCAAATCTCACAATTGAAAATTCTTTTTCTTTGTGTTTAATTGAAAAATTAAAAATATAAGAATCTTCAATTTTATAAACTTCAGATACAAAACACTCGTCTGCCCTTGTGATTAATTCTTTAAATAATTTATAAAATCTAAATTTTTTGATTTCTTGATGTTCTTTCATTAATTTGTTCATAGTTTTTTCTCTTTTTAATTACCATAATTTAACTCTAAATACTCTTTCCATTCTTTAAAAGGCATTGTTTCCATATAAGGCTTTAAATCTTTCATTAACAAATCTCTTTTCTCTTTTGACGCAGACAAATCTGAATAAACTTTCTTTATTTTTAAAAGTTCTTTTAGTTTTTTTATTTCTTTATTGTTAATATCATAAGAATCATTCAAAAGCTTTATTAAACAGGATTTTTCAAAATTACCTAATTTTGAATGATTTAATTCTTGGTAATCCAGTGACAAAGATAATACACCTTCATAATAATAAAAATTTTCTGCTCTAAAACTTTTTAAATTTGAATTTATATTTAAGTTTAAATGTTCATACAGCGAATATAACTTTTCATTAATTAATTCATAATCTTTCTTCGTATATTTTTTATTTCTATTAAAAATTTGACTTTTAGGCTCCATGTATGAATTTATTACTTCGCTTACTGAGAAATTAAGTTTTATCTCTGAACTAGAAGAACTTACGTCAATATTTAACGATATTTTTATATCCTTTAACATCAAATGCACTATACACAAAAACTCATATTCTCGTGCTTCTCTACAAGAATAAAATATTGTTATTTTACCATTATTTTCATTTAAAAAATCAACGAGATTATTTTCAAAAAAATTAGACATTATAATTCAACTCCAATATTTCAGACCAATCATGAGGGTGTGTTGATTTAAATAACTTTACTGTTTCTTCTTGTTTCATATTAAATAGTAATTTTAGTATCTTTGTTTTATTTAAGAATGAAAACTCTAATAACTTATTAGAACCTACTTCATTCCTAATAAAAGCTTCCATTAATTGTTTCTCTTTATTAAATAAAGAACCTTTTTCTTTTAATGTTACATGAACGCAGATATCTTCTTGTTCCATTTCTTCGATTTCTTTGTTTTTTATAGAATCCAATTTTTGGCTCATAAAGATTGTTTCTACGTCCAAAGATTCCAATATTAAAACGAGTTCTTCTTTTAACAAGTAAAGTTCAGTCTTATAAAGATTCAATGCTCTTTCTAATGTAAAACCATTTATAAATGATACTCCTGATTCTATAAAAAAATCAGAACTTGTAGACTCTCTTACATATTTAAACCTTAGAGCGCAATCTAAATCTTCTATTTCAACGAGCAAAGAGAAACCAAAGAAGTCTGATTCATCACCTTCTTCCAAGCTGATTTCGTCAAATATCACTGATTCTTTCTTTTCTAATAAGTATTTTAAAAATTTTTTATTCATACGTTAGCAACCACAATTTAATTCTACAATTGAATTCCAATCTTCTTTTTCTTGCCCTTTTAACATTTCTAAAAAAGACATTCTTTCTTTTCTTGTTTCTATTTTTATCATTTCATGCATAAAAGCATTGTTATCAACAAATGAAAGTTCGTTAATATCTTCTATATTCAATAGATTATCATTTTCAATTTCATTGTTTTTTATTTCAAATTTTAATAATTGTTTTATTAAAGTGTACACTTTTTCTTTTGGAACTTTCAAGGACTCTTTTAAATGAAAAGAATTGATATCAACATAATCATTTCTTGCTTTTTCTATTTTTTTAAAATATATTTTTTCAAAACGGTGTTTTGAATTATCTAGACTTATTGCATTAAAAAATTGAACGACTTTAGGCATAAGATCTTTTTCTAATTCTTTTTTATCATAATCATAATGACAATTTTTTCTTGTATTATCCAACCAAACTTCTTCAATAATCTCATTGCTTTTTTCAACACTTATCACTTTGTATTTTATAAATACATTTTCAGTTGGATTTTCGTCTTGTTTTATACTTATGATTATTTCAAATGAAGGAGCTGTAAGATTAATATCAAAAGCATTAAAAGAATAAAAAAAACTCCACTGAAAAAGATTTTCTGTTTCTATTAAATATTTGAACAACTTTTCATTCATCTTTAAACTCCAACATTCAATTCAATTATATCAGACCATTCTTTTGAACTGTGTCCTGAGAATAAGTTTACTAATTCTTTTTCTTCCATTTTACAAACTTTTTCTAAAACCAATTCATTGTTTAAAAAATCCAAATCCTCTGGATTTTCTACAATCAGATTTTCATTGTAATGCAATATGTGCTTCATAATCATTGATTCATTTACTAAATCATTTTTTAATTCTCTATCTTCCGCAGTCATTATCGCCAGATCATAAATTGTTAAATCTTGCTTTATTTTAAGTTCTTTTGTTGTTTGTTTTTTTGACACTTTTTTTACATTAAAAGCTTCTAAAAATTCAACAATACTATCTCTCGCTTTCGTCAAACTTTTAGTTTTTGGTGGAGAACTATTTACCGATACCTTTTTACCGATATCATCAATGTAATACAATGTTGTTAATGCAACTGTCTTTTGAATAGAAGAAGAAATAATACAACTAACAAAGAGATCTTGTTCTTCTATATCTGTTTCTACATAGATCGATAATTCTGTTATAAACTCTAAAAGGCTTGAATCGTTATTAGCCATAAAAATGGCTTTTGATTCTTTTAATTTAATACTTTCTACCAATACATTATCTTTATTAAGAAAATCATTTAATCTCTCGTTCACTGTTAAACTCCAAAATATAATTCTAGGTGTTCTTGCCAATTAGATTCAGGTGTTTTTTCCATTAATTCCAATATCTCATTTTGATCGTCTGAATAGATTTTATTTAAGAATTAATCTTTAAAGAAAAAAGTATTTTCTTCCTTGGATATATTCAATTCCAAACAATTGTCTAGCCAGTAGCACAATAAAAAAATACCCTATTGTTTTCAGCAATAGGGTATTATATCATTTTTGAAATCTAGATTCAATCAACCTCGGAAGTTTAAATCCATATATTCAATCAATTCTTCTTAAGTCATAATTATAATCTATTTTTTTTCTTCAATATTTAATATTTTAAAAGCTTTTTTGTTATATCTTTAAATACCTAAGTTTAATTCAATTATTTCTCGCCAATCTTTAGATTCGGTAGATTTTAAAATAGATATTATACCATTGACTCCTAAATTGTATAAACCACTTAATATTTTTTCTTCATTTAAAAATGATAAATCTTCTTCATTATTTAAATTCAATCCATACTCTTTAGATAATATATATTTTAATATTGTTTTTTCTTTATTTAAATCATGAAGATTAGTTCTATCTTCTGTCGTCATTATTGACAAATCAAATGCGCTAGATTTTTTATTCGCCTTTAATTCTTTTAATGTTAAATCTTTATTTGCGTTTTTAACTTCAAAAACCTCTAAAAAGTTTACCACTTCTTTTTTAGCCCATTCTAAATTCTTTTTTGTAATTTTTAAATGATTCATTAATGTTAATTTTTTTCTTTTATTTAAAGTGTAAAGACTTACAAATACAAGGATTTTTTCTTTCAATGTTAAGTATATACAGCTTATATAGATATCTTCTTGACTTTCTTCTGTTTTTAAATCTATAAATATTTCTGTTCGATAATCACCTACTGGATAATAAATTGTACTTTCTTTTGTTATTTTATTTATTCTTACATTTTTTTTATTTAAGAAATCGTTTATTTTTTTACTCATATTCGAATTCCATTGTCTATATTGATTACTTTATTGTAATCTCGCTTATATCCAATTGAACTCTTAAAACGAAATATTCTTTCTGTTCTTATTTTTTATTTTTTTCTCTAACTCAACAAGAACCGCTAGACCAGCATTCTCTATGCGATTTTGTTTGATTTTTGATTTTCGCTATTATCCATAAACAATTAGACCCCGTCTATCAATTCAACCATATCCAACCATTCAGACATAGGACTTTTAAAAAATACCCTATTGTTTTTAGCAATAGGGTATTATATCATTTTTGAAGTCTAGATTCAATCAATTTCGGAAGTTTAAATCCATATAATCATTCAATTCTTCTGATGTTGAATCTTTTAATTCTTTAAGTAGTTTTCTAGTTTCTTCTCTATCCTTTCTATAAAAACTAAACAACACATTGCTATTGTTAAAACAACCTTCTTTTGGCATTTCTTTATTAATTGCGTTTTCCAAGATTACTTTAAACAATGCTTTCGTACATTCATAGTTTTTTGAATGCTTTTCACTTGTTGTGTATAGATCACCATTTGAAATAATTTTTTTATTTTTTAATGCATTAAAGTAATAACCATTAGCCACTTTTTCTTCTTCAAAATTTAAGAATTTAAAAATCTCTAATAAATGTTTAATAATAACTGCCTGATCTCTTTGAGAGTAATTCAAATCTCGGTCATACAACCTTCTGTCGTCTTTTAATTTAAATAATTCAGTTGAGATAACTGTATTGGTTGACGACTCTGATATTCTTATTTTTAAAGCGTTTTTTTCTCTGGACTTATCAACATCTTTTAGATCTAAAAGTATTAAAGCCCAAGACTCCAGAACATAATCATCTGTTGGCAATTCAAAAGCTGTATTTGGCTTTAAGACGGCTCTTCTGCATAATTCTACATCACCAGATTTTTTTAAAAAATTATAAAATTCTACATCAAAACTCATTATTAAATCCCATAAAGTAAATCAAAATTATCACCCCATTCATTTGAGTCTGTATTTTTTATTAACTCAATTAAAGGATCGGGACCCAATTGATAGATTTTTTTTATAACTTCTGTTTTATTCATGAAATCCAAATCTTTAAAATCAGAAATACCATTTGTAGCCAAATGTTTAACTATTGTGTATTTCATTATATTTTTTTCTAATTTTAAATCTTTATTTCTTTTTTGAATTATTGTCGTCATCTTTTTATTTTCACCCAAGTTTTTTCTATTGGAGAACCTAGACCCATTTTTCTCGTCGTTGTGTTTATAAAATCAACCAATTTTTGTTTTTCTTCTTCTGCTAAGAAGCTTAATCCATAGTCAATATCTTCTATTTCTTTATCATCTTTGTGATACTCACCGCCCTAAAGGACAGTGCTTCTTGATTCAAAGAATTTTGTATTCCGACCTGTTAAGGTTGGATACGCCATAAAATGCAAGCAAGAAAAATAGTCTACAAGCAGCCGAAGCTACTTTACAACCTGAAGACAAACCTTTAACGCT
>PBMB01000021.1 GCA_002722455.1 Chloroflexota bacterium | reverse complement strand
TGTGCCATTAGCAACTTCTTCACCGTCATTAATCCCGTCACCGTCTGTATCTGGATTATTTGGATCTGTTCCATGATTGTTATTTTCTTCTCCGTCTGTTAGACCATCTCCGTCCGTATCTGTTCCACCACCGACTACTGGACTATCTGAATCATTTGGATTACTTCCATTATTAATTTCTTCACCGTCTGTTATCCCGTCACCATCACTATCTGGATTATTTGGATTTGTCCCTAAATCTACTTCTTCACCGTCTTCCAAACCGTCATTGTCTGTATCTGGATTATTTGGATCTGTACCTTCTCTTATTTCTTCATAATCTGTTAATCCATCATTATCTGTATCTGTTCCGTCATCTATGTTCACTTCTTCAAATAAATACAAATTTTTATCTGGTTTTATTATTGCTAAAAAATCCGATTCTGAATAAGCATTATTTGATAAAAAAATTACACTTATTGTCAAAGATAAAAGTTTTTTATTCATAATTATGTTGTCCATTGTTTTATTACGTTCTCCTATATATATATTTATCATTTATTTCTATATTTCCAAAAAAAATCAAATATATTAATTAAAATTATTAAATACTTAAAAGTATTTTTCATTTTTTTATATCTTTATTATTTCATAAAAATTTTGTTTTTTTTTATGTTTTTTTTTATGTTTTTTTTTTATATGTTATCATTGATATATTAACAAGAGGAGTTGGTTCGTGGAAAATTTTAAAGATCATTTATTCAATCATATAGAAGAACAAGGATTGTCTTCTTCTGAGAAAGAAACCTTTAACTTAATATCAATGGCTTCATTTTTTGTTTATAATAAATCTTATTTTAATGATAAATTTAAACATTATAGATTAGAAAGAAATGAGATAGGCGAAATAAGGTTTGTTGCACCTACTATGAATAAAGTTGACGGAGCCAAAAATTATATTGTTAACGGTTTTATAAGCAATCCTCATAATGAAAGCGTTTATGAAGATCAATTCTTTTTCAGTAATGACAATCCAAACAGTCCCTTTATTAATATATTTCTAAAAAAGGAAGTTATTGATAATTTAGTTGAAGTATTTAATGTTGTTAAAAATTCAAAAAGTATAAAAGATTTAGATAAATCTTTCCAATATTTAGCAAACAATAATATGAAGGCTTTATTTGATCTCAAGGTTAATTTTCCAGATATTTTTTCTGCTGCTAGACAACCTTTAATTGAACATTTAGAGCAGACAATCAAAGTTGAATCTAATTATTCTGATGACCATTTAACTTATTTGAGTTTTTGTGTTGACGGAGAAATCAATTCTTTTAGTGGGAAAAAACTTAAAGAAAATAATTTTGCTGAAGGTAGAAAATTATTTTTACAATCTTATATCAAAGAAATGAAAAAAGTAAAAAACGTTAACACCTTGCTTCAAGAAAATAAAGATAAAATAACACCTTTAATGAATTTGATTGAAAAAAAATACAATTTTTTCAACCACAAGATTACCAGAAATAATCTAAATGACATCAATTTTTATTTTGTTAAAACAAATACTTTTCCTTCATTTAATAATTTTGAAGAGAAAAAACATTTTGACCCAACAGAATGCAGTAATGATTATAAAACTGATGGATTTTTAGATATTAAAGAAAATGATTTCAAAGAATTCGTCTTAAGATCTCCTGCAGAACTTTCTTGGCTTAATAGAGATTTATCAAGCTCTATCGAAGGATTGATCTATGTTAAAGAAAATGAATTGAAAGCAAGTTCTGATTATGACCAATGTTTTATTGTTGCAAAAAACAAAGAAAAAGAGACTGTTGGTTTATTAAAGATAAATAAATTAAAATCACAAAATAAATGTTATAATATATCAGAAATATCCATTAAACATAATTATAGAAATATTGGTTTAGCCAAAATGTTCTATGAAAAGTTAGCAGAACTATCGATCAAAAATGAATTGATAATTTTTAATAGAAGATATTCAAAAGAAGGTAAAAAGTATTTACCTAAAATGAAACAAAGCGTTTGTGACAAACATTCCGATTTTATGCTTATTAATACAGACTTTGGCGAAGTTTATGAAAATGAAAAATTAAATGAAGATATTAAAATGTTTAATATTTTTATAGAACAAGATATTAAAAATCTAGATCAAAAGAAAACTATTTCTTTGAAGAAAATTAAATTAATTTATAATGAATCCATAAAAAGAATAAAAAAACATCATGACCAATTAATCTCTTTTAATAAGGATATATCACAAGAAGAAAGGGAGCTTTTCAATTCAAAATTAAAATTACTTTATGCAGCAAAAAAAAATAAGCCAATCTGACTGATTGGCTAAAAATTAAACTTTATTGTTTCTTTATCTTTTTTTAGTATTATTTTTTTTATTTTATTATATGACTCTAATTCAATTTCTTCTTCTGTTTTTGTTTCTTTTAATTCTCTTTCTAAATTGAACATTTCATTTTCATTAAAATTAACCAAGCTTTTTAGTTTTGTTTTATTTTCTTTATTTATGTAGATTGTTCCAAATTCCGAGTTGAATCCTTGTGTATTGAATACTTCTTCTATCTTTAATGAAGATAATTGAATCGCTTCATTTATTAATCTTAATTTTCCTTTTCTAGCTTTTAATCTATTCTTTTGATATTCTTTTACTAATAACATAAAAGCAAAATCTTCGATTTCTCTTTCTAAATCCATTTTCACTTTTTGCAATGAACTCCATCTTCTTTCACCATCTTGTGGAGTTAAAGAGCTTAATAGTTTATACATTGTTTCTTTTTGCTCAATGAAACTATTTAGTTTTTTCATTAATCGTTTTTTTTCAATATTTATATTTATAGACATTGCACGATTCAATTCTTCATAATACTCAACAGAAGGAATACTGGAAGCTATTTTATCTCTTAATTTTTTGTTTTTAGATTTTTCCTCTTTTTCTTTTTCTAATATCAACTTTATTTCTTCTCGTTTATTTTTGTTATTATATGAATCATTGATAATTGATAAAAAAAGGAGTTTAGATTTAAACAATTTTTGATCGTCTTTAGAAAAGCTTATTTTATCTAAGTCTTTTATTGTTTTATTTTTTAAATTATTTAAATAATCTTTTACTGTATTATTGCTCAAAAGAACACCCTCATTTCTTTAGTTTCTCCCATTGATATTTTCTCCCATTGAGAGCTTTCTCTTCTCAATTCTTCTAACTTAATAGCTTTCAAATCTTCAATTGAAGAAAAATATTGAGTTTTTCCCTTTGCTTTAAAATTATACTTGTTTCGTTCTTTTTTTATTTCCATTGAAGAAGAAGAAAAGTCTTCAAAGACAAAGCTTATTTCTAGCATTGGAAATTCTTCTTTCCAATTGTTTTTGATATCAATTTTTTTTATTTTAAGATCTGAAATCTCCAAATCTTTAAAGTTTAAAGTTTTGCAACTATAATATTTTTTTAAATCAAAGATTGAAAATAGTTCTGCTTCATTTTTAAAAATTTTAGATTGTATAACTAGTTCTTCAGGAATTAATTGATAACCTTTATTTAATAAAGGTTTTACGTTTTCAATTGTTTCTTTTTGCATAAAAAAACCCAAGCGATTTCTTGTTAACGGATCTTTTATTTTCGCAATATTCATAAGAACATCCAAACTTGAATATGATTCTACTGTTGTTGTATCTATTCTATCTGTTCCACCAAAAAAACGTTTTCCTTTTATTCTATGCTCTAATTGAGTTAAAACAGTAGTGTAACCTTCTTGTCCTAGATTTAATTTAATGAATTGACCTTTAGAAGAATTGTAAAAAATTTCTTTATAAGTATCTTCCATAACCAAACTTTCGTAAAGTTTAAAGCCATAGCAAGTATATATACTTTTTAGATTTAATTTTTCTTTAAGAGTTTTCTTTGACACTTTAAACTTATACATAAAAATTCTCCAAATACATTACACTTATTATATCTTAATTCGATTTTTATTTCTAGTTATTTTTACTACGATTGTTGATATGATGACTTCTTTTGAATATAAAACAGATAATAGTTTTGGATGCGATGTCATATCTTTTGTTAGTATTTATGAAAAAATATAAATAGTTCTTGATATTTATAAGTATTTTTGTTATAAATTGTGACAGCTATAAGGAAAACTGATGGGTAAAACTATTTTTTTAGCATTTACAACGTGCTTTTTGATCTTTATTTTCAATTTGCTCTCTGTTGAGGCAGCTAAATATCTATTTCTAAACAATGTTGATATGAATCTCAATGTTGGTTTTGGACATTCTTTTCTTGTTTCTAATTATGACGGTATTAACTTCTGGTTAAATGAATTTATTATACCAGAACATTCAAAATCTTTATTCACATTTTTTAGTTATTTTATTTTAGGCTTTTTTCCTTTTTTTATGAGTTTTTTTATTCAATATAAAATTCTCTCTAATGATAGTTTACCAAAATTTAATCTTAATTACTATTCTGTTTTCTATTTTGTTTTTATTTCTCTATTTTATTCACAATTATTCGAAAACTTTCAGCAATTAGAATTCTTACTTATTCTTTTACCAAATGTTTTTGGCGGTGGATTTGGAATTATAGGTTTTTTAATCGTTAAAAATTTAAAGAACAATGAAGAAGATAAAGACAAAGAAAACAAAAAAAATAAATGATTGCTTTTTTTATGTCTTTTATGTTATAATTAAATCTTTATTAGAGGTTTTATTTTAAAGAAAACAAAAACTTTATTCCTCCCTGCCCTGAAGGACAGGGAATTCAAACGTAAATCTAGAGGATAAATTGATGAAAAAAGCAATTGTAGAAAAGAAAGAAGTCGTTATTGGTGATGAAATTAGTTTTAAATTTGATGTTGAACAAGAAGGGATAATTGTCGGTTTTAAAGATAAGAACGGTGAAACAAAAGCTGTCTTAAAACCAAAAGGTGAACATTTTGAAAAAATAATTGCAAAAGAAAAAACAGTTGTTATTTCTTTAACTCGTTGCTCCCTTCCTCATGAATACAAGACAATACTCGAAAGAAAAGAATTAAAAGATAAAGAAAAAACAGTTAAGTTTCTTAAACTTGAAGGAAAGAAGGTTTTTGTCGGTGACGAAGTCTGGTTTAAAATGGGAACAGAAATGTCTGGTATCTTAAAAGATTTCTTTATTAAAGACGGTGTAAATAATCTTGTTTTAGAAGCTGAATTTGAAGACGGCTTTTGTGACGGATATTTAACAGGCGATAAGACTGTTACTATTGAAGAACGATATTGTTGGGTTTGCGAATAACTTATTTTACAAAGCGGCTATTTGAGTCGCTTTTTTTATTTTTATTTTTTTTGTGATAATATAAATATAATAACTACAAGGGAATTAGAATAATGACAATTGCTCAAAAGATAATAGAAAAAAGTAATGAAGATTCAATTGAAATTAAAGAAACGGATATTGTTTTTCAGTATGAAACAGTTACGGAAATGCGTTTTCTTTTAGTGGATGGCAGCATTTTAATTATCAAAAAAGAAGATGAAGATGATATCAGTTATGTTAATCCAAAAAAAGAATTGGAACTTTCAATCATTAAAAGCATTGATAATAAAAAATTTATTAAAGTTTTAGATTACAAAAATTTTGAAAAATTAGTAAAAAAATCTGAATTAAATAAATATAAAAGAATCACAATACTAGACCAAACTGGTAATTCCTATCTTTATTCCTATGACCAATGGAATAAAAAGACAAGAGAAGTTCAAGATTTTACATTAAGTGCCATTTTCTTTGAAGAGATTGGATTGAGTCACTTAGATTTAATAAAAAACTTAGCAAAAGAAAATAAAAAGTAATTATTTTTTTTAAAATTTCTGTTATTATATATTAATCAAAAAAGGGGACATTAAATGAGCACAAACCGAAATATAGCAGAATTAATGTGTAAAGCAACAGAAATTGTTTATAATGAAACATTTGAACTCCACCAAGGAGAAAAATTAAATGTTAGAGTAGGTCGTGGAGCCGCAACAAATTACAAACACAGAAAAAGAGAAATTACGTATGGTGTTTTAATGTTAGAATCTAAATTAACATTAAAATCGGCAGAAAGATGGACTACTGGAATGGAAATATTAAAAAGAAAATACTTTAATTCAGAGTTTACATACCAAAATCTTATTGTTGCAACTATCCTACATGAATATTCTCATTTTATTCAGCGACTTCATGGTCAAAGACCATATGGAGAAATGCATAATGATTATTTTTATAATATTTTAGATTTACTTCATGAAAGAAAAGATTTAATAGTAAAAATAAGAGAATATTTAGAAGAATCAGAAGAATTTAAAAATGCTAATTTTACAAATACCGATACTGGATATTCTAAAGCCGAAGTCATGAAACATGATTTTCTTTCATTTTCAAAAGAAGAAGGTGTCGTTAACGCTAAAATTGTCAAATGTAATCCAAAAAGAGTTCTTGTTTGCACAAAAGATGGAGTTACATATAATTTGCCATATTCTTATGTCGAAAACTTATATAATGATGACGATTTATTTTATAATTATAAAGATTATAAAAAGAAAACGTCTACAATTGTTAATGCATCAGAATTTAAAGATTTACTTGGTTGTAAAGAAATTACAATTAAACTTAGAGGTAAAGATATAAATGGTATCATCATAGTAATGAGTAATAAAAGTATTTTGTTTTTTTCTAGCTCCGAAAAACGTTGTTCTAAAATACAAAAAGAAGATTTTTTCAAAGGCTTTTTTGTTAAAGCAAAATAAAAAAGCCCTTCAATGGGCTTTAAATTAATCCTTGCTGGCTCATATATATTTCCCAGTCTTTTTTAGTATAGAGATAACTAGAAAGAATGCCATTACAGTTCACACCTTTATCTTCTTCTTTTTTACAATTACAAGATAAAGAGATGTCACCGTCTTCTTCTTCATGAGAAACCCAATGACCTCTTTGATGTATTGGTATTTGAAAAATAATACTTTCAATATTTGGTCTAATCATTTTGAAGTTATCTAATGCTTCTTTTATTTTTGGCGTTTCTGTATTTGCAATCGTCATTTGTGTTTCACAAGTATCACAAACAAGCATTTTAATTCCTTTAACCGTAAGCCTTTCGTTTAGCTTATAATTCATTATTTTGTAAGAACCTTCCTTCACTTCCTTACATTCATTACATATCGCTTTTTTTGACATCTTCTTACCTTATTTTTAAAATTATTATGGATATTATCATCAACACTCTTTAAAGGCAATTTTTCTTTTTATTTTTTTAAATTTATGTTATAATTATCATTCTTAATAGAGGTTTTTATGTGCAGAAACGATAAAGAGTTTAAACTTAGAAAAGAAATATATAAAGATTTAGAAACAATATCCAAAAAGAAAGAAGAAATAGTCTTAAAAAACAACAAAAATGAAGTTAATTTTAAGATTAAATGTTCTGTTCTTCTTTGTCTTCATTGTAAAGGGTTAGCTATTTCTAGACACCAATATGAATTTAGTTACTGTCCTTGCAATCAATGTGCTATAGATTCTGGTGATAGTCAATATTCAAGAATCTTGGGTTCTGATTACAAATACTATACTTTATGTTCTATTCAAAATAAGGACATAAGAAAACAAAATAGAAAATATCAAGATAATGTTGAGAACTTGAATCAAAAAATAAACAAATATTGCGAACTTAATAATTAAAAATAGAGGCTTTGCCTCTATTTTTTTGCTGTTCTTATTTCTTTTCCCAATTCTTTTCGTATTGCAAGTTTTTCAGATGTTGTCAAAGGATTACTCACTGTTTCAAAATCAGGATAAAAATCAAGTCCTGTTATTTCATAAATAAAATCCTCCACTCCTGCTAATGGCATAAAAATACCAGGAAATAACTCAGTCCTTCCATCAGACCATTCTAGATTGTTAAACATAACACCAGTCGTTACACCAACTAATTGACCACTTTCATTAAATACTCCACCACCAGACATACCACTAATCACAGTTCCATCTGTCGCTGAATACATACAATTATCTGTTGTGTTTATAACGTCGCCTCTTGCTTCTCCTTTATGAGAAGATCCTATTCCAAAAATTGGATATCCGACATGAAAAACATTTTTGTCATACAAAGCAAAACCTACTTCTGGGTAGTCACCTTTGTCGTCTATTCTTATTAAGGCAAAATCACACCTTGGGTGGTAATAAACCTCCTGACCTACTAATAAAGGTCTATTATGAGCTACTGTTACTCTCCATTGATTATTTAATTTCACTGATGACCCTTCAAATGCTAACAAAAAAGGTATCCCTAAAAACTTTTTGTCATTATATTTCAAAAGGTCATCTGGTGTATCAGAAGAATAACCTTCATAAAATCCATTTATTGTGCAGCCTTGTAGCAAGAATGATAAAAATAAAATTTTAGTGATATTGTTTTTTTTCATATTTTTAATCATTTTCAATTCCCTTTTTTTTATATATAAAATTAGTTGTGTATGTGACTAGTTTTATACTCCCTTTAATTAATATAGTTTTTTTCACATAATTTACAAACTTTTTGTGTATAATTTTTATTTTTTTATATATAGTTTTTGTCTTACAAACTTAGGCTTTTAGTTTTTTTTAAGAACTTTTAATATATTTTTTTAGATAAAAAATTCTTTATTTTTTAACAACGGATGAAAAATTATTTTGTATTTTTTGAATTATTCTGGAATTTTTATTTCCCAAGTTGTTTTCGTATGTCAGCTTTTTCTTGTTCTGTTAAAGGATTTGATAAATTTACTGTATTAGGATAATATTCAATACCTGTAACTTCGTGTATAAAATCTTCAACCCCTAAAAATGACATAAAGATCCCAGGAGCCATTTGTTCTCTCTTATTTACAGTTTTATCCCACTTTATATTTTTATACATCACACCAGTTGTTACACCAACTACATCACCTTTATTGTTATAAACTCCACCACCAGACATACCACCAATCACTGTTCCATCTGTTGCAGAATAAGAACAATTATCTGTCGGATTTATTACTTCACCTAAATAATTTCCTTTATGTGAAGATAATGGTGCAAATAATGGATACCCTAAATGATAAATTTCATTATACCCGTCATTTTCGTAAACATAGCCAACTTTTGGATAATTTTCTTTCTGATCTGCTTTGTCTCTAATTAATGCGAAATCGCATCTTGGATGATAATAAACTTCTCTACCTATTAATATCACTTTATTATGCGCTACTGTTGCTACCCATTCATCATTAATTCTTACCGAAGATCCTTCAAAAGACAAAGAAAAAGGTATACCTATAAATATCTTTTCATTATAAGACTCTATTTCTTTTGGAGTTGTCGAAGAATAGCCTTCATAAAAACCATTTGCTGTACAACCAGCAATAAGAAGACACGAAACACTCGGCATAAGTGAGCTAAATTTTTTCATAACAATTCCTTTTTATTTTTGTGGCAAATACGCCATGCCATCTTTTTATGTGTCATATTCCATATGCCACCTTTTTACTATATTATATTTTCTTTTATTTAAATCAAATATTAAAAGTCAAAATAAGTAGTACAGTATTAAAAAAACAAAGACTTGATTTAATAATTTTTTTTTGTTATTATAAAATAAGTGATTCGATATCACTATTTAAATATCTTAAAGGAGAACTTACAAAATGAGTGTACTAATATAAACAATATAAATAAAACTACTGTTAGTATTAAAATTAAAGAATTGGAAAAATTAGTTAAAGAAACAAAAAATCCTCAATTACGGAAGAATTTTGAAAATGATTTAACCTCTTACAAAGCAATTCGGAAGATATTTGAAGACGCAGAAAAAAAATAATAGAAATAAAGCTTGCCTTTGGCAAGCTTTTTTCTTATCTTTTTATATCCTTATTTATTATTTTCATATATCTTAAATTGAAGTTTGTTCTTGTTAATTAAAATAAGAAACATTCTTCTTTTTTTTTCTTAATATGATATAATACTTATAAGAAATTAAGGATTTAAAATGAAATTAGAAAGACGATACTGGCAAGGCAAATTTATTAACTCTTTGGCTGAAAATGAAATATTTGTTTTTGGATCAAATCCACAAGCTAGACACTTTGCAGGTGCTGCAAAATCAGCATTAAAATTTGGTGCAGTTCCAATTAAAAGAAATAGTGCTGGCGAAACAATTAAGGAAGGTATTGGTAGAGGTGTTTCTGGTAAAACATATGCACTCGTAACAAAAAACCTAGACGCAGGATATTACGAAACGGTGTCTGGTATTACTTATGATAAGAAAGATTGGAGAAGTGTTTCTCCTGAACAAATTTCTGCGAATATTGAAGATTTGTATACATATGCTCGATTGCATCCTGAAAAAGAGTTTTTAATTATTTATCAATATGAATACATATATGGCAAACCAAAAAAATCATTAAATGGCTATGATTCTCAAGAAA
Source organism: Chloroflexota bacterium (assembly GCA_002722455.1). Lineage (GTDB taxonomy): Bacteria > Chloroflexota > Dehalococcoidia > Lucifugimonadales. Next base: position 131,418 of record PBMB01000021.1, on the reverse strand, counting down.
TGTTGGATATGTTTATTGATAACAAAGATGTACCAGATAATATTGTATTTAATGAAAGTTATAAAGAACATATTGAGAAAAAATTTGTTAAGAAGAAAAGAATGACGGAAATCAAAGATGCTTACAATCAAGCGAAAGAAAATAATCAAGTAAGAACTATTACGTTTAATCCAAATGACCCAAATTGTGCATATCAAGTTGCTATGAATTCGTCGAAAAGAAAATTCTCTTTGTTTTTTTCTCAAGCGGATACATTTAGTCAATGGCATCCTTCTTTATTTAAGCATAAAGAATTCCAGTTTATTTCAGCAGAACAATTCATGATGTTTAGTAAGGCAAAATTGTTCAACGATGAGGTTGTTGCCGCTAAAATCATGATGATTAATCAACTTGATATTGCACAAGGTTTTATCAATGGAAAAATTGATCGAAAAGGATTGATATCGAATGATTCTCATGAAGCTTATGATCGAGACGTTAAATATCTTGTAAAAGAAGGTTATATTAAAAAAGAATCTGACGTTAAAAATATGTATGGTTTATGGTCAGCAGTTCAAAGAACAATCAAAGCAATGGGAAAAGAATCTAAGTTTGTTGAAAAAACTTGGTTGGAAAGAAGAGAAGGTATTATCTTTTCTGGTTCGAAGCTTAAGTATAGTCAGAACCCTGATATGCTTAAAGAATTAAACTCTACGAAAGGAAGTATCCTTGTTGAAGCCAGTCCTTATGATGCCATATATGGTGTAAAGCTTGGCAAAAAAGATCCTAAAATTAATAATCCTGAAAATTGGAAAGGATTGAATCTTTTAGGAAAAGCATTAACCAACCTACGTTATTACTTCGCTCTTGAATTAAAAAAGAAACAAGAAGAGAAAAATGAAGTTAAAGATGAAAAAAAACAAAAAAGACGTAGACCAAGACCTTAAACAAAAAGACTCCTAAAAGAGTCTTTTTCTCTATTTCTATTTTTTCTTCAATTGGTTTTTCTATACTTTTATTGACCATTTTTCATCCTTTTTTTTCTAAGCCGCTTTAAATATAATAAAAAAAGATAAATAATCAATGTTTATACTTTCCTGTTTTTTTCAATAAATAATAATAAAAAAGAGACGATGTTGATCGTCTCTTTATGTTTTAAAAATCAATTTTCCCTTGTGCTCTTGGGAATGGAATAACATCTCGAATGTTAGAAACACCTGTAATGTAAGATACCAATCTTTCTAATCCTAATCCAAATCCTGAATGTGGCACTGTTCCGTATCTACGAAGATCAAGATACCAACTATAATCTTCTGGGTTTAAACCATTCTCTTCCATTTTTTCGATTAACTTATCAAATCTTTCTTCTCTTTGAGAACCACCAATAATTTCACCAATTTGTGGAGCAAGGATATCAAAAGCAGCAACTGTTTTTCCGTCTTCGTTATCTCTCATATAAAAAGATTTAATTGCTTTTGGATAGTTTGTAACTGCAACAGGTGATTTATAGTATTGCTCTGCTAAGAAACGTTCATGTTCCGAAGATAAATCAATACCCCATTCTACTTTATTTTCAAAAGGAACACCTGATTCTTTCAATATCTCAATTGCTTTTGTATAGTCACAAACAACAAAATCACTATCTACAAAATCATTAAGTCTTTTCAGACATGTTTTGTCTACAAAACTGTTAAAGAAGTCCATATCTTCTTTTCTTGTTTTTAAAACACGTTTTATAACATATTTAAGCATACGCTCAGATAATGAAATTGCGTCATTCATATCTGCAAATGCAACTTCTGGTTCTACCATCCAAAATTCTGCCAAGTGACGACTTGTATGAGAATTTTCTGCTCTAAAAGTCGGACCAAACGTGTATACTTTTGTTAGCGCAGAAGCATAAGTCTCTGCATTAAGCTGTCCTGATACTGTTAGGTTTGTTTGCTTGCCAAAAAAATCTTTTGAATAATCAACTTTACCGTTTTCTCGTTTAGGAGTGTCTTCTAAGTTTAATGTTGTTACCTGAAACATTTCACCTGCCCCCTCACAGTCAGAAGCCGTTAATAAAGGTGTCGAACACCATAAGAAACCTTCTTCTTCGAAAAAATCATGTAATGCTTTTGATACAGTTTGTCTAACACGAGCAACTGAACCTGTAATGTTAGAACGTGGTCGTAGATGAGCATGTTCTCGTAAATGTTCAGGGGTTAGCCTTTTCGCTGGCATTGGATAAGTTCCTGCGTCTTCTACTCCACCAATTAATGTAAATGATTCTGCTTTAATTTCTAAGTCTTGCCCCTTTGCAGGTGATTCCACTAAAACACCAGTAAAAGAAACAGAACAACCAGAAGTCAAAGTTGTTACCAAATCATAATTTTCAAGATCAGAATTAACAACAACTTGAATAGGATTAGTCAAAGAACCATCAAATACATTAACAAATGAAAGATCTTGTTGATTTCGTTGTGTGCGAACCCAACCATTTATTGTTATCTGTTCACCAACTTTTGTGCAATCTAATGTTTGTTTGATTGTCTTTGTCATAATCACTCCTTTTTATTGTTTCAAGACATTAAGTATATCAAAAGCATAATTAAACTTCAATAAAATACATGTTTTTTTATTTTTCATCAAAATTAATAACAGTGTTGAAAAACAATCAATTCTAAGATAATATAAATAAAAATAATTAGTCAAGGACAAGAATGTTGTGAAATTAAGATTTGAAGATAGAAGCGGAATTAAGTATACCCTTAGAAAAGGCAGTCATATATTTAAAGAAGAAAAAGAAAATATATTGTTTGGGGGTGGTGATGGCTCTGGAAGATCTGAAACACTTAGAATGATGATATATGAATTATTATCAGAAAAACAAATTTCTAATTTTCTGTATTTTAATTTTTTAGGTGATAATAGTGCTTTTTATAGAACTGCTGAGACTTTAGAACCTTTTGGTTTAATCAATGAAAAAAATAAATTATATATCTATAATTTTTTAACTCGTCTTAATACTAATAACACAAATACAACTCAATATTTTATGACAAAAAAAGCTATTGATAATATGAAAACTGATTTATCAAAGAAAAATAGCGTTTTTCTACTTCCCCCAATTGAAAAATATTTTATCCAATCTTTTTTCGACATCTTAGAAGCATTGCCAAAGAATACTGGTAAAGAAATCCCTATTATTACTGATAATATTTCTTGTTTTAAATTGGACGACTTTATAAATTATTCCAAATTAATGAAAAAAGTTAATAATAAAGGTTATTTTTTTATTAATTCTATATATGGAATGTTTAATCTTTATTCATTTGAAGATAGTTTCAATATATTAAAGAACGATCATTCTCATATCTTAATGGCAAATTCTCAAATTAATATAGACAATAAATATATGAAAAATATTCAATTGGGAAAAAAATTAAATCATATAGAACCTGGGCATTTTTATTATTTTAAAGACTTAAAACTAGAATATAAATACCTAAATAGATTTCATTTTGTAAAATCAGATTACAATCATACAAACAAGCATTTCGTTGTTGTTTAATAAATTCAGAATCTTTGACTTTTTTTTAATCTGGAATAAAATAAAAATAGATAAATGAAAAGGATTTTAAATGAAAATTAAAAGAAAAAAAACTATTCTGTTGTCTTCTATTTTAATCGGACTTTCAGCGTTTTCTTACGCTAATGAATTTAATGTTATAATAAGCAAAGGACAGAATATTTATAACTCAGGAAAAATTTCAGAACCGAATTATTCAAAATGGTATGATGTTGGTTCTCCATATAATTGTATAGAACGTTATAACCCTGCTGACTATAAACTTGGTGAAGTGTTTACACAAATTGAAGATTGTGACCAAAAACAAGAAAGAACGGTAACAGTTATTGAAATTGTCGATGGAAATACTAATGAGACAGTCACAAAAGAAAATCAAATCGTTAAAGTCGAAAATAGTTATTCAGAAACAGGAACTGGAAACTACAAAACAGGTGAAACCAATGAAGTCTATGGCAATTGGACAGATGTTAATGGACATTATAATTGCGAAGATTGGACGCCTGATGTCTCTGAAATCAATTTAAACGAGGCATTTACTCAGACTCGTGATTGTTCACAAGATCAACAACGCACTGTTGATATTTATGACGTCTGGGCAAATGGAGAAGAAACACATAACAGAACTGAAACTGAATCACAGACTATTAGTGAATCAGAAACACAAGCCGCTATTGGAACAAAGAATTACATTGTCTCTGAAACAAATGGTGACTGGAATGCTTGGGTTAATGTTAACACTCATTATGATTGTGGAGTTTGGAGTCCAGATCCTTCAACTGTTAATTTAGGTGATTCATTTACACAAACAAGAAGTTGTTCACAAGACCAAACAAGAGATAGAGATGTTTTTGATGTTTGGGCTGACGGTAGTCAAACATTCAATAGAAAAGAATCAGAATCACAAACTATTATTGAAGATGAATCTCAGTCAGAAACAGGAACTAAGAACTATTTAACAGGCAATCAGCGTGTTGAACATTCTAGTTGGATTGACGATGGTGCTCACTATAATTGTCAATCATGGTCTCCTACACCTGCAGAAGTTTATAATGGAACTTCATATACACAAAATAGAAATTGTTCTCAAAACCAAACAAGAGTTAAAACTACTTATGATATTTGGGCTGACGGTTCCGAAACATTAGCAACAACAGAAAACGAATCACAAGTTATTTCAGAAGTAGAAGCACAAGGTGCTGTTGGAACATATTTAGCAAAATCTTGTAAAGAGATATTAAATACACAAGGTAGCACAGGAAGTAAAGCATATACTATTCATTTGGATAATACCGCAAGAACTGTTTATTGTGATATGGTTACTGACGGTGGCGGTTGGACTATTGTTGCTGATCAAAACTTATATTTTGAAGGTTATCCTACTGCTGGTGGTTTACCTGACGACAATCCTAACAACACTCAGAACACTAGATTAACTAGATGGCCTAAATATAGTGAATATGCTATAAAGAGTGTTATCGACCTACATGGTGCGCCATATGACGCTTCTGTTGCTCCTGAATTCCGTAAATTCAATACTGGAACTTTTGGTGAAGTTGAAGTTGATATGATTAGTTTCCTTTTTGATAAATCTGATTATCAAAATGGAAGAGCTAAAGATGAATATGTTATGTTCAATGGTGTTCCTTGGGGCGACTCCAATTCACACCCTCATTATATTGGTTATTATTGGTTTAACAAAAATAGTATGACTTATTATCACTGGGGACAAACTGATATATGGGGACATATCGTTAATTCTGACTTATATAGAATTGCAAGCACTGAAACTGGTTATGCAAGAAACGCAGGTTGTGGAAATGGTTGGGCTGAAAACAATTGTCGTCTCGCTAAAACAGCGTGGGTTAATAGAAATATCATTAAACAAAAAGCAGTTTTCATGGTTCGATAAGCATTATTAAAAATAAAACGACTTAATCCGATAAGTCGTTTTGTTTCTTGAACTTTTGTTTTTCTCTGTTATATTTATTCTTGCTGTTTTTTAGGAGGCTTTATGAAAATTGGATTTTTACCACTTCATTTTTCTTATAATTTAAAAAAATATGAGATTCTTTTTTATTTTAAAGTTTCTTTTTTTTGTTAGACTAAAGTCTAGTATAAAGGTGAAAAAATGAATTTAGATACAAGAACAACAAGATTAATAAACAATTCCTTAAAAGTTTTAAAGCAACAAGATCTCTTTTTAAATCAATTAAAAGAGTCTTTACTAAATGGTAGCAATGTTCCTAATACTTACATCTTTAAAAAAGAAAAAGAAAAACAGAGGGGAATTATTATAGAACAAATGAGATTCGTTGTTACATTAAAAGAAATTTTGCAAACTCTAAGCCCTAGTAATGAGGTTTTGTTTTTAAGTAAAAACATTGATAAAATACAATTAGAAATTAAGAATAATATACATTCTATTATGTTGTTAGAAACTGATTATTTCATTATTCAAAGTGATATTTTTTACGCATAAAAAATAATTTTTTAAAGTTGTCATTTTTTAGATTCTTTAAAAAAAAGAATAACCGAAGCTATTCTTTTTTGTTTTAATTTTTTGTTAATTACATTACTTCCATTAAGAATTTTGTTGTATCAAAAATACCTTTTTCTTCTAAGACTAATGAAGTTATATAAAGAACAAATATTGTTAAAAATAGAAAACCATCTACTCTGTTAATTTTACCATCACCTTTTGGTGAGAATGAAACTAATAGGAAACCAATTGTTAATATACCCATTAATGGAAGATCTCTCACTAGCATTTCTTGTTTTACTTCCATAGGATGAATAAAACCAGAAGCGGAAAGAACAGCTAATATATTGAAAATATTAGAACCTACAATATTACCAATTGCTAAGTCTGCTTGTTTTTGTCTTGCTGCTGCAATACAAGCTGACAATTCTGGTAATGAAGTCCCTACTGATACAATAGTTAAACCAATGATAATATCGTCAACGCCCATCGCTTTTGCTAATGATACTGCACCAAATACCAATAATTTAGAAAAACCAATAAGAGCTGCCATTCCTAATACTGTATATAGGATAGATTTACCCATTGTCATTGTAATTTCTGATTCTTCTTCTACTGGTTCATTATGTTTTCCGTGTTTTGCATTCATTACAAAGAAATACATAACAAAAGCTAATGATATTAAGAAAAAGAAAGCGTCTAATCTTACTAAATTACCGTCTGAAAGTAAGTAGATACCTAAAAATGTTACTGCAATCAATAATGCAAACTCTTTTTTTAGTAATTCTCTTCTTACTGTCAAAGGGACAAATAACGCTGTTAGACCTATAATCAAACCTATGTTTGATATATTGGAACCTATCGCATTACCTAATGCTAAATCAGAACCTTCCAAAGCTGCACTAGAAGACACCAATATCTCAGGTGCAGACGTTCCTATACCTACAATTATAATACCTACCAATATAGCAGACATACCTAGATTACGAGCGAGATTTGACGCCCCTTCTACAAATTTATCCGCACTATATACCAATCCTATTAAACCTAATAGAATGTAAAAACCGTATAACATCATTTATTTTTAATCCTCGAACTTGTTTCTTGTTATTCCTATTCTACCTTTTTTTTCTTCAATTTCATAGTTATATTCTGGATCTACGTCATTTAAAAAATCTACCAATAATTCATAATTAACAGTTTTTTCATCTAAGTTTCTAGAAATTATACTTGCTGCTTTATAAATCGAAATCTCGTTTTTAAAAGGTTTTTCAGATTCTTCTTTTATACGATATAATTTTTTAAATTCAAGAGCAATTTCTTCTAAATCTTTATTTATTATTTCAGCAGAACCACGATATACTGATTCTATACTTTTTGCACCGAGTTTTGTTATGACATGAAGAGAATAATCACTTCTTGTATCAAACTCTATAATTTCCATTCCTTTTGAATGTAATGCACTATTTAACAACATTAACATATCTTCTGTTTGATAGGTGGATTCTCTATGGTCTAAATTTAATGCAGGAATAAAATCAGTCATTTCCATTATATCAAAGTCATAGTCTTTTGTTTCTGGTTTTAATGTTTTTATTTTCTTTTGACCTAATCTTTCTAATGAAGGAATTTTAAGTTCAGACTCGTCTGAATCATATTCCGATTCAATACCGCATTCTGTTAAAAAGTTGACTAAATATTCTGGGCTTCTGATATATTCGTATATTTCATATATTTTCATTTAAAATCCTTACTTTTTTTGGAATATTAACATTTAATAGAAATATGTACAAGAAAAAAACACTTCAAAGTCTAAGTTTTTTGTGTTATTATTGTGCTGTTAATTTATGAGGAGAAATAATGTCTGACATTTCAAAGCATTTTCTTTTAAAAGATACTTTAAACGAATTTTGTAAAAACAGTAAATCTTTTGTGGCTTCTCTGGAAGATAGAGCAGAAGGGGTTTCTATAGAAAATGAAGAATTAAAAGGAACACTTTATTCTTTTTCCAAAAATAATAAATCATATTCTTGTTTTATTGGTAGAAATGAAGGGCATTTTAAAGAAAAATCAATAGAAGAACAGCTTACATTAATGTACTTTTATAACAAAAGCTTTTCAGCAAATTCTTTTTCTCATAGAGAATCCATTGAACATTTAATTGGTATTGTGCCTTATTGGAATTTCTCTTCTCTTCAAGAACTTGATAAATTTAAAAACAATAAAGCTGTATACGAACAGCTTATGATTCTTTACAATATCATTGTTGAAACTAAAATATACGATTACTCTTATGTTGATAAAATTAAAAACATGACACTTATTAAGGAAGATTTTAAAAATATATTGTCTTTTGCATTTGAAGAGTCTAATGAAAAAACACTGAAAAACATAATCTCTTTATATGATAAAGAAATTGATGAATCTTTTTATAAACTTGACTTTCTACTATCATTTTTAAAGAAATCTTTTTTAGAACTTAATAATTTAGAAGAATATACAGAATATGAAGAATATCCTTATTTGTATTTTGAAATTGGTGGAAAAGAGTATCATTTAATTTCAAGAGATCAATGGGGTTATTACATTGAAAAAGATAATTCTACTGTAAAATTCTATTCCATAGATCTATTGCATACAGACATGGGAGAATTTCGAAAAAGCAGTGAGTCTGTTTGCTATGATTGGGTTTTACATAACAAAGAGATATTCGTTAATCAAATTAAAAAAAATAAACCTGTTATTGAAATTGAAAACAGTAAAGTAATTAAAGATTATAATTATGACATAACTTTTAATGCGTTCTTATTTAATTTTTTAATGAATGCAGATATTTTTTTAAATTGTATTAATGTTAAAAAATATTTATTTATTGATAATGAATATGATTTTTATTCAAAAGATTATGATCATGATAGTAAATTAGAATTATTGGCTTGGACATTTTTAGGAAGCAATGATTGGGAATGGAAATCTGGAAAAATTAAAATACCCAACAGGCTCTTTGGGTATAAGGTATTTGACATGCCATTGCCTTCTAATCGTTCTGATTCTATTCTTCCATATGTTGATTTATCAATTAAAAAAACAACATTATTAGAAACAGCACCAAAAGATATTGCAGAAGATTTAAAACCCATTATTTTAGATGCTTACAATTGTCTTAAAAATAACATTTTTCCTAATGTTAAATACAAAGATAAAGACTTGTTAAGAATTAAAAACAAATTAAAGAAAAATAAAATCATATAAAATAAAAAAGCTCCTTCAAGGAGCTTTTTTTTAATCTAGTGAAAATTTTTTTGCTTTCAACGAAAATGAAAATGTCGAGAGGACAAAAGCTATAATAATTGCAATTATTACGTCTTGCTCAAACGGAGCTTTAAAATAAGCATATAATGAAGTCAACATTGAAAACACAAGAAAACATAATGCCATTGTGAACGGATCATAGCCTAATTTTTTCATTAAAAAATGTATTAAAAATAACGTTATCATTGAACATGAGAAAACTGGTAAAGACACTGTGTAACCATAAAAGAAAAGTTTTTGATATAATGGATCTCTAATTCCTCTTGCTTCTATAAAATTTGCTATCAATGCTGGATCTATTTTTAAAAACTTAACCCTTAAAGCAACAAAAGCTTCATAGACAGGCAAACAAAATATCCCTATTATCAACTCTTTCATATTTATACCCCTTTTTGTAGTTATTTATATATTATTATATTTTTTTAAGATTTTCAATTATTTCAGTTGAAGTTCATTTTCATGAATGATAAAATATACCAAATTTAAAAGGATATATTATGTATAGATTCCAATTTTCTCTTTACTCATTAGATGAAAAAATAATTAAACATTGTTCCAATAATGATATAATTATTAATTACAACGATCAACTTTCTAAAAATTATGAAGAATTATCTATTGCTAAATATGGTGGTAGAAACAAAGCGATTAACGTATTGAATGAAAAGTTTAAAACTGAACACAATAATTTTGAAGATTTATTTAGAACCCACATTGAATGTTTAGGTGTAGAGGACTTCAATCATGCTGTTTTAGAATATAAAAAATCAATTGATTATTATTTAACTCATTTTCTTTTTATATACTACGAAAAAATAAAAGACTCAGAAGAATTATTTAGTGATGTTGCTAATGGTTTTTTTATGATTGATAAAAATTCTGTTGATTTTGTTATCTCTCAATTAAAAAAAGGTTTTGAGAAAGGAACTTTAATTGAAGATGATAAAGCAAACAAAATGAAAGATCTTTTTGAAGATTATGATAAATTAGAAAAGAAAGATAACCTTGTTTTATTTCTAATTGCAGAAGGCTTTTATAGAGATATCCCTCTTTTGCAAAAAGAAGATGATGATTTTGATTATAGAAAAATTTTAATTTCTCCTGAATTTGTTAATTTTGTAAATAATATTAATGAAGAAGATATGGACATGTATAATGATGAAAAAAGTGCTGATTCCATTATTGACGATTTTTTAAGAGAAGATTTTGAATGTTTTAATTATTTATATAATTATGCAAATAATAAGAAAACAGAAAATATCATAACAAAAGAAATGATTAGAAATTATAAACAATAATAAAAAAAAAGGAAAGTAATTTTACTTTCCTAATAGTTTACCCTTAATTTTTTTCATTTTCTCTTTTTTTGACATTAGGGCTTCATATAATGATAATCTTCCCACTTTTTTAAAAAGGGCTTTGCTATTATTTATTGTTATTTTTGTTTTAGTCATTTTACTTCACCTATATATATTTTTGTCATTTCACCTCTATTGTTTCTTTTGTTTATATATTAGATACAATTTGTCTATTATTTATTTCAAAAAAAATTAATAATTTTTTTATAAATAAATTCTATATATATTTTTTTTATTTTATATTTATGAAAACAAAAATATTTTTAACATAGGAAAATGTGAATTTTGCTAATACAAAATAAAACCCAGACATTGTCTGGGTTTTTTGTTTTTATACTTTTAAAAAATCAATTAAAAGTTTACGTTTGCTCTTACGAACAGTTTGTCGTCTTCTTCAGAAGCGAATTTGTAGTCTGTTACTAATTCAATGTTTTTATGAACTTGATAAGAAGCACCTACTGTGAACCAATCGTCGTCAAGATCAGAGACACCTACTAAATCGTAGTCTTCTTTGTTGTAAGAAGCTGCTAATTTTAACTTATCGTTTAGTTTGTATGCAGTAGATAAAGCATAGCCAGTTACTTCATGACCGTCAACATGTTCAAATGACGCATATTTAGCTGCTAAGTCCAGTTTTTGTAGTGAATATACTGCACCTAATGTGTAAGAACGATCTGTTTTGTTTTCATCAACATGTTCACCACCGTCAACATAACCAGCACCTAGTTCTAGATTTGGTAGAACTTTAGCAGTAGCACCTAAGAAATACGATTCTGTATCGAAATCATAGCTTGCTGAAGCTTGAAGCATATCATTTTTATAAATGTGTTGTAAAGTGTTTTCACCATTAATTGCTGCACCGAAATGTGCATCTAAACCGTGCTCCATAGATAGATCTGCAAAATCGTCCATGTTATCAGCTTCACCTTCAAGAATACCAAATTCTGTACGACCTGCTACTGTATCAGCACCAATAGTAAATTTATACAGATCAGTTGTATCACCGTCATACTTACCTTCTGTCCAATCTCCATCGATACCTTCCATTCCCAATCTAGCTTCTGTTGCAACAAAAACATCTATGTCTTTTGTCATTTTTGTACCAATTTCAGCACCAACTTTGAACATATTGTCAGAAGCAAATGTGCCGTCTGTTTGTAAATCTTCTTCACCTAGTAAAAAGTTACCACCAATTTCTGCGCCTAGATAAGCGTCTCTTACTTCAATCTCTGCTGCATTTGCAACATTAGAAGCCATAAGACCACCCATTGCGATTGCTAGAACTGTTTTTTTCATAATGATATCCATCCTTATATTTTTATTAATTATTTGTTTGCTTGTTTGCAATAACGACAATTATTCTATTTTTTTACCGAAACGTCAATAGCTGCAATGGCTAAAAAGCAATCACTTGTTTTGTTTTTTGTTGTTTTTATGGTTTGTTTTATATATTTTTAAAATCGAAAAAAAAGCCATATATCTTAAAAAAACATTGTTTTATTAACTTTTTTATATGAAAAAAAATATTACAAAAAAAAATTAAAAAAAAATAAAATAAATCTTAAATTTATATATTTTTTTTTCTTAAAACGCCTAATAATAGCATTTTAATATTTTTATTTTCTTTTCCAAACCCATAAATATGCTATAATGATATAAAAAGAGAGAACTTTATTTTATGGAAAATATAAAACTAGAAAAACAAAAAAGAAAAATTTGCAAATTTTTTGAGAATAACAAAGAGAGGCAGTTTTTTCTCTCTTGTTTGGAAAATGGTATTGATTATGGTTTAATCGATAACTTGTTTAAAAAAAAGAACGAACATAAAAATCTTCTTCAAAATGAAGATGTAAATATAGAAGCTTTAATACCAGAAAAAATCAAATCACATTTTGATACCTTCGAAATGATTAATGATAAAGTAGAGAACACAATAAGAAAACAAAAAGCAAAGTCTCTGCTTAGAGCTGTTGTTTCTGGAAAATACAAAAAACTTATCAATGATAAAACAGAAAAGATTTTCTTAGCTTTATCTGAAAAGAATATTACTAAAAAAGAAATATCAAATAAGGTTACAAAGAAGATTGCTTCTTTTCATAGTTCTGAGGATTTAAACATCGCACTTGAAAAAGAATTATTGAGTGATTGGAATCTTGCCTATTATAAAGACAAGATAAAAGATCTTAATGTTAGTGTAATAGAAGAAAAAGATAATTCACTTTTCTTAAAAGTTTCAGATTTTAATTCCATGAGAGAATTAGGTTCAAGTTTATGGTGTGTAACAAGAGAAACAACTTACTTTAATCACTACACAACAAACTTTAATGAATTAAACTTAATACTGGATTTCAACAAACCTGAATCTGACGTTGAATCTAAACTTGCTTTATTAACTTCGGCAAAAGGACATATTCTTGAAGCTTATGATAAAGAAGATTACAAAATTGAAAAAACTAAATATGTTAATAAATATGGACAAATTAATGAAAAATCTTTCGATGATATTTTAGATTTGTTTGGTCGAGATATTGATATGGACAATGCAAGTGGTGTATTTAACACTATTATTAAAGAAAATATAATGGAGAACAGAAGAAACCTAAGAGATTTTGCTTATTTAGAAGGATATGAGAAAGACGTTCATGAATTAGCTGACGAACATTTTGACTATGTTCTTAATTCAAATAAAAAGGTTTCTTTATTTTATAATAAAATTGTTGATCAAGGATTAACCAAATATTTATCTTCGCTTGATAAATTTGATAAAAAAGAAAAAGACAGTTTTGTTTATACTCTTTTTCAATTAAAACTTGAAGAACCTTTATATGGAGAACCAGACGTAGAAACTTTAGTTTATTGTTTAAGTGAGCCAGAACTAAAAGACTCAACTTTAAAAATGATTAAAAGCAAATATAAAGAAATGAAAGATGATTTTTCTATGGAAGACTTGGAGTTTTATAAAACTATAATGTGTTCTTATATGTTTTCTGCATTTAATGAGTATAAAAGTAAAGAGGTTCTTGAAGAAATTGATAATATCTTTGAAATTGATTACACAGATAAAGTTTCATTATTGGCAGATGGTTTAAATGATATTTGCACTCAAATGGCATTATATAGTCACAACTACGAGTCAAAAGGTATGCTTTGGGGTTATGATTACCTTAATGAAGAATATGGTGAGTTCTTTTTGAAGAGTATTCAAAATCAAGATGAATTTACAAAAGTATTTGATTATAGTCAAAGACCTGAATTATTAGAACGTTTAGTTGAAACAAGCAAGTTTCCACAAACATTTAAATTATTGTCTACTAAAACTATTGAAGCAAGTACTAAATATGGTGCGCAATATAACAAACGTCAAACTGAAAATATTAAAAACATGATTGATTATTCTATTGAAAATAAAACTGGATTAATGATTGATATGGAAGAGTATTCAAGAGTAGTCAGATTTTCAGAAAAAAATGGTAAAGCAAAAGAAATACTTAATGCTTTTAATAAACACATTGAAAATAGCAGTGTTGAATATCTTTTATCCAAGCAAGTTGTTTTTAATATCTTTTCAGACGTTAATAATAGATACTTAGAAAATATGGGTATTATGACCGACGATATCAAAGAAAGCGTTTCATTCATCAATAATATTTTGTCTCCTAAAATAAAGAAAGCTTTAATTAAAGACAAAGACGAATATGATTTTGCAAAAGAATTTATTAGTTTACTAGAGCTTAAAACAGAAGTTAAAATTAAAAATAAAAAGAGTCTTTAAGACTCTTTTTTCTGTTTAATAATTTTTTCTATAAATCAATCTTCTACTTTCTTCATCTGTCAATTCTTTATTTATTAACATAAAAAGGTCAATCTCTTTATTTTCAAATGTTACATATCGTGTGTTTTTCATTCTGTTTAAATCCACAACATGCTTTTTGAACTTTTCAGGATCATTTCTTATTAAATTACAAAACTCGTTTTGAACATCAAAAGTATATTCAGAAGCTTTAAATTCTTCAGATTCCAAGAATTCATCTAATATGGTATTTAAACTACGACCAACATCTTCATCGTCACAGTCTTCTATATAATCCATAAACTCTTTTGATTTGACTATTTTTTTATAAGGTAGATTTCCAAATCTAGAAATATAATATTTATAATCTAAATAAAGATCTGAATCTTCTATAAATATTTCAATTTCTTCTTTTGAATCTAATTTTGGAATCATTTTTTCACAAAAATCTAATAGTTTTGATTTCTCTTTTTTTAATTCACCGCCCAAAACATGATTCAATGTTTCTGCTAATGATGGTTTCTCTTTGCCGTCAATAAAACCTTTCATGAAAGCTATATTTAATTCTTTTAAAAAATATCTTGAGGATTCATTATCAAATCTCATTACTGCACTTAATGGTCTTTCTTCTCTATCAAAATTCATATTATTGATTAAATAAACTAAAACTTTAGGGAAATTAGAACCATACTCGTTTGCAATGACAGAAGCAGTCGTATAAAAAACATGAGACATATGATGTTGCAATCTAAATAGAAAGTTATGAGCAACTTCTCGATAATTATTTGTTTTTGATTCATCTATAAGAAAAGGAAAATAAAGTCTGTGTAATCTCAAAAACTCTTCTTTTACTTTTTCTTCACTTCCATATTTATCTAGAAAACCTTTTTCTATAATATTACAAAGTATACCAAACTCAGGTATTACGAAATCACCAGAAAATATATCGTTGCCATTATGTAAATCTACACGCATTTTTTTACCTTATTTTTTACGTTACTTCCTAATTATAGCATTTTTAAGGCTTTTTGCATAGTCTATTTTTCTTCTTTCTTAAGATTATTTTCCTTGAAGAATATTGCTCCAGATGATAAAATAAACATATTCGAAATTTCAATAAAAGGTTTTCTTATGAATAAAATGAGATCTATAATTCATTTGCTTTCAAAAGAATCAGGCAAAGTATCAGAACTTAAAGTTATTAGGTTGTTGTATTTAATTGATTGGTATTCTTGTTTGTGGCGTGATATTAAAATTACAAACATTAATTGGGGATATCGATTTGGATTAAAAGCATATAATTTAGAAAAAGTATTATACGATATTCCAAGACAAACAGATATTAATAGATATGGAAGTAAAGTTAATCATTATTTTTATGACGAAATTATAGAAAATGAATTAACAGAAGACGAGCTTAAAGTTATAAACCTTGTTATAAAAAACACAAAAAAATTTTATTTTAATGAATTGGAAAGCTTTGTTTTTTCTACATATCCTTTTAATGAGGAAACGCTATGTTCTATTTTTAACCTTGTTGAATCTGCAACTAATTACAAAATTAAAAATAATCTTATTTATAAAGGAAAAGGTCTTTAAATAGTCTGTTTTTTATAAAAAAATCAAGCAAGTTCTACTTGCTTGAAATTACTTCATTTATGATTTTTTTCATTACGTCTTCATTGAAATCTTTTAATTGAGACATATCTATGTTTTTAGTTTCTAGTTTTGCCTTAGCTTCTTTTAACACTTTTATTTTTTGTTTATCAGATTCAATCTTCGCTTCTTTTTTTTCTGTTTCTACTTCTTTCATTGATTCGAAATCGACTTTATGATTATCGTTAATTTCTTTATATTTTGGATTAAATCCATAGCTTTTTGATATCATACCTAACAATAATTCATTTTGTTTCAATCTTTCTGTTTTTGAAGAAAGCTTTATTTTCATTTTTTTCAATGACAATGGATCATTTTTTCTTAGAAAAGACCAAGCATGTCTAATTTTTTGTCTATCTTCTGAATAAGTTATATCATATTTATTTAAATAATATTCAAAATATACTTCCTTAACGTCATAAGAAAACGTTTTTATTATATATTCAGACATTTCTTTTAAATGTAATGTTGATAAATTAAGTTTCAAAAGATTTTTCATTAAATATCTAACTTGTTTAGATTCTTTCATAAATTCTTTTTCTTTTGTGGAAAATGCTTCAAATAATATTTTATCATAAAGAAGTTCCAAACTAGAAGAATGACAAACAAAATCTCTTTCGGTAAATTCTTGCTTTGCTTTTTTATGTTGTTTTATTTCTTCTAAACTTCTAAGGTTTTTTATTTCTTCATTAGAACACTCAAAAAATCCTGTTTTTGAAACTTCATTTAAATCTTCAAGTAAAGAATATTTTTTTCTTTCAGAATAACCTTCTAATGCTAAATTTAAAAGCTCAGTTAAACCATTATCTATTTTCGTTTGTGTTCTTTCTTCTTTAATATTGTTTTTAAAGAACTTAAATAAGTAATGAGCTGTTGTTTGTTTTGTATTTATGTTTTTTAATAACATTTTTACATTTTCTTGATTTTTTCCATTTTGATCAAGAAGATATTTCACAACTAAATTATAACTAAGAGTTGAAACATTTGTTTCTCTATTTTGTGATTTAGAATAATCTTCATGTTTCATTTTTGAAAAAATGTTTTCTTTATTTATTTTATTTTCAAATATTTGTTCGATATAATTGAATACTTCTGGGGTACTAGTTTGTATTTTTTCTGCCTCATAGTTTTCAATTTCAATTTCTGTTAATTCATTATTGTAATCATAAAACTCTAAATAATCCATGTCTGAAATCATAATAAATGATTTAAAATCAGTTTTATTGGGGTTAAAATCAAAACATAAATATGGTGATAATGTAAAAGGAACATTCTCAAAAATATTTTTATAACCTTCTTTTATACAATATTTTGGGGAAGAATATTTTTGAAGTAATTCTAATGCCAAAACTGAAATCTTTATGTAAAAAAGAGTGTCGGAGACTTTAACTAATTCTAAATTATCATTTGAATTTCTATTATGTTCTTTTATATCATTCCTAATCATTTCTATATTATAATAGATGTGATCGTTTTTTAACAATTCATACAAAGTCAGTTTTAAATCAGCCTTTGTTTTAATTGATTCTTGTCTTTTAAAATTATTTTTGAATATAATAAAAGAATCTTCCTTCCATTTATCATAGAAATCTAATAATAATGAGAACACCTCTGGTGAAATTAAATCCAATGTTGTTCTTTTAAAAATTCTTTTTGTTACTTTATTTACGAAATGAACTTTTAATATTTGATACATCTCAAGTTCAAAATCATAAATCGTTTTATCTGTTTGCAGGAAAAAGTCAGAAAAGTAAAATTTCTGATTATTTAATATTTCTACGTTTTTTATGTATGCATTGTAAATTTTTGTAATATTCTTTTCAGGGTACTGCTTGTACAACCTGTTAAGAATGTTTTGAGTAACTTTTGAAGTCATTCCATAGTATCCTTTTCCTTTTTGATATAAATATACCAAATAATTTTTAGAAATCAAACCTTCTTATTGATTTTTTGACAATGATTGATTTATTTTATTAATAAAATGTGGTAAAATATTTTAAAACAAAAAATAGGAATTTTAAATGCAAAAATATCAAGAAACAAAAATTAATTTGAATCCATATAAAAAAGCAGCACTCGAAACTGCTTTTTACCCAAGATTCGGAGAAAATATCTTATATCCTGTAATCGCTATTGTTGAAGAATGTGGTGAACTAATGGAAAAACTAGAAGATGGTTCTCCTCATGAAGCTATTGCAAAAGAACTTGGTGATATTTTATGGTATTCAGCGATGGTTTACCATGAACTAGATGAAGATTTTTCTTTTAGGTTAGAAAAAACATACATGATCCCATCTAAGTTGATTATTTACTTATCTAAAATATCAGGAATCATTAAAAAATCACAACGTGATCAAAATGGAGAGATTTCAGAAGAAAAGAAAAAAGAACTTTTAAATCATATGGATTTATTACTTTCTTTTGTTCATAATGTTGGCAGTCAAATTGATTACACTATTGAAGAAGTTTGTGATATGAATATAAGAAAGATTGAAAGCAGAAAAGAAAGAGGTATGCTTGCTGGTTCTGGTGATGACAGATAATATTTGAAATTTTTAAAAACAAAAAAGGTGATCATTCACCTTTTTTTAATTTTTCCAACGTCTTAAATCTTTTCCAAGAAAAAAGTATTGCACTCAAAATCGGTAATACTATCCACCATTTGTTTTCAATTTCTAAGAATACAAATATTCCTGAAAACAGTGATATTAAAACTAACGTCATACAAAACATCGACATTTCTTCTTTTTGGAACTTTTCGTCTTCATTCATGTCTTTTCCTTTATGTTAAGAACTTGTCTTATATTGTAACTTTTTGTTCTTTTTTAGTCAATTTTCTTGTTTTTTTAATATAAAAAATTTCTTTTCTTTTATCTATTTTTAATATATCATTAATGCTTAATTTTCTATTCATAATAAGGGTTTAATGTTTTCATATAAGATAAAAAATGTAAGGCAACATAAGAGTGACTTTTCTTTTTATAAAAAAGATGAAGTTCCTATGATTTCTTTTTCAAATGGGGATTTCAATCGACTTGAATTTTATTTGTTTTTTGTGGATAAAAATATACCACATGTTATTTACAATGAAGAAAACAATATTTTTGGTTTTTTAGAGAGCGTCAAAGAAGATTACTTTTATTATAATATTTACAAATCAACAAATTTTATGAGCACTCTTTTATTTGAAGCTAGTGATTATTTATATTATATCAATGGACTTACAACGATAAGTTTAAAAAAACGATTAATTGAATGTTTAAAAGATTTAAAAAAAATTTATCAAGAAATTGAAACTGACAATAAAAAAGTCTTAATCGGAAATTCTTTTTCTTATTTTTATTCTGGTAAAATAAACATTATCGAAAATCACGAAACTAATACTCTTTCATTTGAGATTGGTACTGAAATATCCGATAACTCAAGGGAAGAATTATTTGATATTTCAAAATTCTTTTTTAAATATGCACAAGAAAGATTGCCTTCTTTAAATATATCAGAAGGAAAAGAAGACTCTTATTGGTATTTGAGAATCAATTAAAAAAGACTCCCTGCCAAGGAGTCTTTTTTTTTGTTTGCGTTAAACTTTTAAATTTAACTGAAGACCTTCTATGAAATCAGAAACATGAATTTCTTGCCCTAATTCAAAATAACTTTTATCTCTTGTAGTTGGTATCTTTTTCAGCTTTCCAACATAACTTTCTAATATTTCTAATTCATGGATATTCATTCTTAAACCACAATCGATTTTCCTATCAGTAAAAATTTCATTAGCAAAGTCTCTACCTTTTTGAGTCATAAAACCGAAGCCATTATGTTCATTTTTAGGGTACTCCATATTCATTACTTCTGGAAAATAAAAAGAAAATTCTTTTTCATTTTTTGAATTAAGAAGTTTTATTCTTTTCGCTCTTAATACTTTATCAAATGAAGTTGATAGCTTAAATAAATTTTCTTGATCATTCTTCCAACCATTTAAATCATTTGTTCTCAGGTTTCTTTTTATGAAACTTGGCGCTTCGTCTATATTAGAAGCAGGATGTGTTGTCATTGTTAATTGTGTGACTTCATCATTATCAAATAAGAAATGAACAATAGAATGAAACGAAAATAAAATTAACAACTGACCACGAGAAGTTTCTGATAAAATACCCGTTAGTTTAAAATCTTCTGGATAAGTAGTTGCTTTATTCAGTAAAATTGTATATCCGTCTCTTGGAAAGAAATAAAAATCAGCTTTCACACGATTTGTCATATCTACTAGATATGTTTCGAATCTAAGCTTCATTCTCTTGTTTTTTCTTTTTTTGAAGAGAGGAAATAATTGAGGTAGACTCGCACGTTTTACTTTTCTTTCCGCTTCTTCCTCTGAAAAAACGTCTCTAAACTTATCTTTTGGATAACCTATTTTCCCATATATATCCTGAAAGTCTGATTCCAATGTTTCATAATCTAAATCTTCTAATGTTAAAATATCTTCGACCATTTGTTCTTTTTTATGAGAAAAAGAATGATCCATTCTTTTAAATAATTCTTTTATTTTCTCTTCTTTGTATATTTTATAAATCTCTTTTGTTAAGCTCTCTCTTTCAAAGGTAGATTGAGAAGCACTAAGACATTTCTTTTCTTTAACGTCTTTTGATATGACACTTCTAATTTCTTCTAATATTTCAGGGCTTAAAGTAGTTTTAGACATTTTTCTTCCTCTAACTTTTGATAGCTTATTTTACTATATCTTTTATATTTAGTAAAGTATTAAAATACTATTAAAATCCTTGATTTATTTAATCAACAATGATATTGTTGCCTATAAACTAATAAAGGATAATTTAAAATATGACCATTTTTGAGATGTTTGATCACATTCAAAAAAATGAAGGTGTTCTTAAAATAGAAAGACCAAAAGATTATAGTAGTAATCCACATAAATCTCTTGAAGACACAACAAAAAATCGATATAAAGCATTCGAGAGCTTTTTCTGCTTTCATATTGATCAAGCAGATTTCTTATTTGCTTCAATTAAATACATAAGACACCCTGAACCTTGGACAACAGATTTTGCAATTAAGGAATTTGACCGAATTATAAAAAATGTTGATGAAAAATATTACTATATTAATGCTTATGAATTGTTTTACATTGATAAAAATGAGCTTGCACCCTTTGTTTTTAATGGTTTCATTCCATTCTTTGAAAAAATTAGAGATATTGTTCGTTATGAAATAAAGCATAGAATTATTTTTGATTCTAGAAAAGCAAATAGAATGGTGGCAAAAGTTTATTCTGACAGAAATGGCAATGGTAAACAACAAAAAATTGAATGTTTAGAAGATGAATTAAATGGTTTAATTTATAAAGATGATCATATTTTCAATTGGTTTGTTAATGTTTCAAAAGAAATGAGAAAAGACTATGGGGATATTGGGTTCGAAATTTCAGAAGAGTTGGTTTTAGATATTGAAGAATATGCCCAATTTCTTCGACGTAAAGTTGCAAATATAAAGAAATAAAAACAAAGAGCCTTATTTAAGGTTCTTGTAGGTAGAAAGAATCTTGAAGCTATTACTGCTTTAAATACTATTAATAAAGGTATAAAGTCAATTCAGAAACTTGAATCTAAAGCAAAAGCCTAAGCATAGATGTAGTCATAAACCAAGAAGATAATAATTGAATAAGACCTAATGTTAGGTCTTATTTTTTTTGTCAATTTGAGGTAGCTTTTCTATTTTTTTAGCACAATGGCTTATATATTCTTGCTGATTACAATAAACCATTTCGTCTTCTTCCAAAAAAGACAAAGCCTTTTTTAAACACATCAAAGAATATTCAGAAGCTAATTTTTGATATGCATTATCTTTATTTAATTTTATTACATTAAAAAATAAACCCATTGTTTCTGGTTCAAACATAAATAATTCGTTTCTTCTATAGTTTTTTTGGATTTCTTCTTCAAATACTTCTTTGAAATTTTCTTCATTTTGATTTAACACTATATAATCACAAAACAATTCATTTATTTTATAATGAAGTGGCGAAACACTAAATGTTCCTTTGTTTAGTGCTCTAATGTTTTTATACATTTTTAAGAAAAATATTTTATATTCTTCTTTGTTTAATTTTTCGTTGTTTTTTATTTTTTTTAACAGTTCTATATTATAAAAGTCTTTTTCATTAATAAAATTTCTTAATAGTGTTTCGTCAAAATCTGATATCAAAAAGGCAAAAGCCAATTCAAAAACTGAGTCATCTTTTAAATTGAAATTATAGTTTGATTTTTTTGATATTATTGTAGAAAAACTAAATAAATCAATAAATCTTTTTTTATTTATATTATCTTGAAAACATAAATCACCACGTAAACGAAAAATATTACTTAATAACTCTTTTTGGATTTTTTCATTTTCTGTTTTTTTTGCTTTCTTCAATTTTAAAAGTATTCTATCTATTTTGTTCAATCTGAAACTAAAAGGTTTCATAAAAAAATACCAATCAGCATTATGTTTTACATTTTCTTTGCTTATCATTTTTAATTACCTTTAAATATTTTCTATTTCAGCTTCAACTTCTTCTTGTTTTTCTTTGTTTTTCATTTCATTTTTGATTTTTTGTTTTTTTACTTTTTCATTAATTACTTTTGTTTTTTTTCTGTTTCTTGATTTTAAATATTTAAAATTATCTAATATTGAATTAAAATTTTTAAGTCTTTTGGTTCTGGTTTTTTTATTCTCAAGTAATATAAATATTATACTTGGTATCAATAACAATAAAGCTAATTGAATTATAAGATTTAATGAATAAGCATCTTTTGCTGATTCTACTATTAAACGGTTCATTTCTTTTTTATCATAATAATTAAATGTTCTTGATCCGTATGTTAATTTTTTTTCTTTTATTACTATTTGGTCTATATTAAATTTTTTTTCATAATCTATTGTTATGTATTTTTTTCCTATTTTTTCTAAACCTATTGTGCTATCTAATGTGGTTTTTATTTCTTCTAAATTATTTATGTTTCTTATTTGAAATGATTCTAAGAAATATTCATCTTTTGTTTTTACATCTCTCTCTTTTAATTTTTTAGCCAGTGAAAAAAACATATTCTCTTTTTTGTAATTTTTTATTATAAATTTTTCTCCACTATATGATTGGACAAGACTATCTTCTATATGTAAATTGTTTTTTTCCTCATAATCTTTTTCTTCCAATTCTATTAAATTGTTTTCTTCTATATTTATTTTTATTAAATAATCTTCTTTGCTTTTTTCAAAGCTATACCCTATACCTTTTTTATTTAATATATCGTCAATTGCTATATCATATAGTTTATATTGTTCCATGCTTTTTTTATGAAATGTTGGTTCAATCTCTTTTATTTTTTCTTCTGTCACTTCTGTATATATGAATACCGCAGAAGTAAAACAACAAATACTTAATAATATTTTTAACATTTTTAACATTAGATTAGTTCTCTTTTAAAATTCTTCCTATTTTATATTGATTTTTAAAATAATTCAATATATTATTTAAAAAAAAAGGAAGTCTAATTGTGGAAAAAGAAATAATTAATGATTTAGAAGAAATGTTTGAAATTAAACAAAAATTAGAAGACTACTATAAAATTTATTCTCCGAAAATAGAAAAAGGATATAGTCAAAAAAGAAGTTGTTTTTTGAATAAAGAATCTCAGATCCTTGCCAATATTCTTTTTTCTTTACTTTTTATGATATTATCATCTTCTATGTTCGTCATATATGCTCTTGATTTTTCCAGTTTAGGAGATATCTCATATATTAAAATGACTTTTTTCTATTTTTTAGCCATCACTCTTTTCTTTGTAACAAGTAGTTTATTCACTTTTAATAGAAAAATACTTAAATTTTTAAATAATATTCTTATTTTCTTTATCCCTGATTTAAGAAGAAAATATTTTACTCTGAAAAAAAACTTTCATAACGATATTCAAAAAATAAACAAATTAGAAGATCGCTTACTTCACTTAAATGATTCTTATGATAAGATTATAAAAGAAATTGATAAGGATAAATTATATGAAGAGTTTTTAATTTCTGTTTATAATGGTAAAATTGGCTATTCAGCAAATTATTTTTTTATGAATTTTAATTTTAAAATCTCTGAATTGGAATCGAAAAACTTACGAAAAATAACAAAGAAAAACTTAATTATCAAACAAAAGGCAGAATAAGTATTAGAATATATGGATTTATTATTAGAAAAAATTAATCAGTATGATTTTTTATTAAAAAAGAAAGAAACTCTAAAAGAGCAAACTTATTTAATAAAAAAACAAGAAAAAGTGAAATATCTTGAAATTGTATTATTTTTAACACAATTTATTTTTATCGGTTGTTCTTTATTAATTCATTTTACAAGTTTATCAATCACTTTTTTCAATCCTATTTTTTTATTTTTCTTATCAACATTTCATATTATTACTGCTTTTTATTTCTTTTCATTTGTTAATTCAAATAAATGGAAAAATGATAAATATGTATTAACTGAATTTCTTTCTAGTTATTTTACTA
The DNA here is from genome assembly GCA_002722455.1 of Chloroflexota bacterium. Lineage (GTDB taxonomy): Bacteria > Chloroflexota > Dehalococcoidia > Lucifugimonadales. The sequence continues at coordinate 106,726 of PBMB01000021.1, read as the reverse complement.
TTATTTTTGCTTTCTTTTTATTGTCTTTTTATGCAGAGTCAACCACAAATACTTCATTTAATTTGTTTAATGATGTTATTTATTACTTAACAGAAAACATCATGTTTCCTTTTGGGTTTATTTCTGTTTTTATTTTTTCTATCTTTTATATTATTTTCAAGAAAAAAGATAAAAATATTGATAAACAATCTGTTTTAAATGAAACTAGGATTGTTAAACAAGAAGAAAATAAAATTAAAGAATATTTTTATAACAGAGAATTAAAAATTATTACATTGCTTAATTTTAAAAAAGAAACAAAATTAAATGATATTCAAAATAATTACATTAGTAATGTTATCAATCATAAGTTAGAGCAAGAAGGATTTCATAATGTAGAAGATTATTTAATTTCTAGTTACAAAGAGGAAGAAGCTATAACAATTAGAAATGATTAAAAGTCCCTTTCGGGACTTTTAATTTTTAAAATAAATACGGAAGAGCTTCTATTTTATTAGAACATTTTTTCATAAAATATTTATGTTCATTTTTTTTGTTATAATACTTACTCATGCCTAAACAAAATTGATAATCTGAATTATACTCAAAAACATACCCTATTTTTTTATTATGATAATGATGGTGATCTTCATAATGATAATGATCATGATTATCTCCTTTATGTCCATTAACATTTATTTTAGGAAGATAACTTAATTCTTTGTGACAAGATTTTTGAATCCAGTAATTTACTCGCTTATTTCTTTCACCAGCAGCCATTATCCTGCAAAAGCTTGTTCTTTTATTGACTTCTAAATAACGACTCATATAGCCATCATAATAATTATCATAATCATTCTCATAAAAAGTTGGTCTTGAATCATAATGATCATGATCAATATCTATATCAACAATAACATCTTCAAAATCATTAATTATAATATCAACGTCGAAATCAACACCTTTTGCCGCCACTTCTTCATCAAAAGATAATGTCTCTGATTTAACACCATGTAGCTTTAATTCGTTTTGCAATTCAGACTTCCATTCAGGCTCATTAGAATAGACATTAAATGAAAGTAACGCACTGAGAATGCACATTGATTTTGTAGTCATTTTTCTCATTTTAGAGCACCTTATTTTTTTATATTTCACAATTGTATAATATTCAAATTTTTTATGCAAGTAATTGATTGTTTTTTTCTTAAACTGTTATTTCTCTCATCTTATGCTATAATGTTAATGATTAATAAAGGAAAATAAATGTTTTACATAAAAGACAACAATAATATAGAATTCTTTGAGAAATTGAAAAAACATTCACTAGAGTTTTGTTTGGTAATGAAGCAAAAAAAATATTTTGAAGACGCAATTGTCTATTCAGATTTAAATAAAGAAAATTATTTTTTAAAAATTGATAAAAATAAATATATGACATCAAAAGGTGCTATTGGTTCATATCAATTAGCCAGATATCTTGGTATCGAATTTAACAGAAGAGAAGATCTAATAATAAATATTGCAGAAGCCAATGATGACTTTTCTCAATTTGACGTTGATATATTTAGTGAGTTTAATGAGAAATTAAAATACAGTCACAATTTAGAACGTGAAGTTGAAGTTAAAGATAAAAATAATGATACTTATACCATTTCTATATTTAATAATGTTGACCTATTTGTTCGTCTTCCTATGTTAAATGATAGACTTATATTAAAAAAAGATAATCAAAAAATTGGTTTTATTAATACCCTTTATTCTGATAAAAATATGGTTGAGAGAATTAAAGGCAATCATGAGTTGCTTTATCTTGTCAACAAAAAAGATTTTCCACTTTATGATAATGAAGAAGATTTTGAAATTAAAATGGAAGAAAAAGATATTTCACTTGATACTTTTAATAAAAGACTTGTTTCACAAGACATGGAGACAATTATTGGTTTTGAGAATAAACCTTTTATCGAATACAGTGATATTGAAGAAGAATACAAAGGAAAAGGATTAGGATTTCAAATGTATGTAGAATTTTCAAAATATCTTACCAAAAAAAATTCTGGACTATATTCTTCCACTTTACAAAGCAATGAAGCTGAATTGTTATGGTCTAATATTAAAAAACATGTTCCAAACTATGTTAAAAAAGAAAAAATTTTCAATAACGAAGATAAGACACGATACTGTTTAAGCGTTCCTGAAAAATATAAATGCGATTTCCGCACTAAAGTTAAAAATCGTAATAAAATATCATAATATTAGATAAATCTAAAAAACTTCACAATAAAAAATACTTTAAATAAAAGAAAAAGCATTGGGTTGCTTTTTTTTTGCTTCTTAAAAATGTTGAAAATCAAAAGTTATCTAATATAATGATAAAAAATGAGCTTATTTTTTATCAAGGATTACTATGAATTATATTACACAATTACTGAAGCAGTCAGTAGACAAACTTGTCATAATTGTTGTTTTCTGTTTAGGTTTCAAATTAATGATTACTGTACCTACCATACTTGATTATGACAATATAAACTATGATCCCCTTGTCAACATTTCGTTCTTTATTAATGTATTTTTATTTATCATTAGTTTATGTGTTTTCTTTTTATTTCACATGAAACCTAACACAACAAAAATAATGAATAACCTATTGGTTAAAAAAGATAAAACAATTATTGTATTGCCAGAACTATATTGCTTTAAGTCACAAGGTAGCTTAAAATTATTAAGTAGAGGTGGTAAAGATATTGAAAAATTATTAATCTATGAAAAAGACAATGAAGACTTGCCTTTACTTGACTTAGATAAAATACAAATTGAAATAAAAGATGAAAACAATAAAGAAATACCAATAGAATTAAAAAGTGGAATATCTAGTCAACATGAAATATCAATTACATTTAAATCCAAACAAGATATATATAGAGCAAAGAAAATGTTAATTCAAGCAGACAACGATGGACAATTTAACCTTGTATGGAATTGTTCTAATTAAAAATAAAAAAGCTATATTCTATATAGCTTTTTTTGTTGTTTTTATTTCTCGTGTTATAATGTTGTTATTGATTATACTAGGACGAAAATTATTATGATAAAAGGAATAAAAGAAATCACTCCCTTAATTGATGAGGGACTTAAATTCAATAAGATTCGTATTGCAATGAACGAAAACGAATCAGATTATGAATTAAACAGAATCTCAGAAGAAAAATATAAGGCTAATAAATCAGCTAATAGACTTAAGTTTTATTTAACTGCAGCACCAATGGCAGCTACTATGGCTTTTGTTTGTTATATTGGTATGGAACAAGTCTATCAAGGTTTTCAAGCAGGTCTTCCCTTTCAAGAAGTTTTTGAAACTTTAAGTCCTTCTAAAACATTACCAGAAGGAAATATGAATCTTTTAAAAGAACTAGCTCTTAATCCTGCTGTGCGTGAAGCCTACATTGATTATGTAAAAGAAGGTGTCACTTCTCAATTCGACAATATCAAAGATGCACTAAATCCTGCTGCTTTATTTGTTGCATACAGCAGTATTAAAGCATTTACTGGTAAATATATTGATAAAAGAATAGACGAACACAATAAGCTTAATTCTTCAAGAACCCTTGCATTTGAAGAAGCCAAACTTAATATGTTAAAAGAATACGTTGAAGACGATGACATTAAATCCATTAATGCTCATGACTCATACCGTTTTGCTGCTTCATTTAATGATACCCTTTATAATTATAAAAATAAGAATCGTGAAACAATTAAAATGAAGGTTTTTGATTTTTTCAATAAATTTACGAAAGGTGTCTTTTGGGCAAAAAATAAAATAACTTCTCAAAATAATGAAGAAGGAGTTATCGCTGATCTTATAGAGGAATACAATGACCCAGATCGTGTTAAAATTAGATTTAAAAGATTAGGTATAGGCTTAGAAGCACAATCTTATTTATTAAACCAAGATACTCAGACTGTTGCTGATAGTCTATATAAAATCAATTCAGAAGCTATATTAAATGCATATAATCAATCTGTATTAGATCAAAATATATTGGCTTTTTCTGTATTTGCTAATGATTTCAATAATCGTTTATCAAAAGATGAAGAATTGCTACCTTCTGAAAGAAGGAAATTTAATGAGAAGATTGATTACTTTGAGAAGTTTATTGAAAACAAGGAAGATTCTTCTGGTATTAGACAATATCAAGACAGTAAATTATCTCCTCAAATGCAACATTTTAAAAAGACATTACAATCCATGTCTAAGTTTGATCTTGATGCTGATTATGATGTAAGTAATTTTTTAAATAAAACTGCACCACATTTGTTATTAACAGATGAGAGTGATTATATCAAAGTCGCAGAATTACCTTTTTCATATTACTTTCAAAAAGAAGTCGATAAAGTTTTAATTGGTAAATTAAAAACAGGTTTAACAAATGAAATTGAGGCTTTAAAAGATAATAGAGATTTTGTAAATGATTATGAGAAAAAACTATCTAAATTAGAATCACAAAATGAAGTGTTGACAGATTTAAAGAAAACATTAACGCTAGAAGACGTTAAAGATCATTATGTTGTTGATACTGCAAGACGAGTAGAAGGCGAATCATTATTTGAATTAAGAAAACCTAAAAATAATGAATCCTTATCGGTAGAACTTTCTGGCATAGATGCTTTTGCACAAGAAATGAAACAAAGGCAAAAAATCAAAAAATTATTGATTGAAGAAAGTGATGATCAAAAAGATCTTAATAAACGATTAAGAGAAATGGCAAAAAATAGTTTGAAATAAATAAAAAACCAAGATTTGTTATCTTGGTTTTCTTTTTATTGATTGCTTCTTTTCTTCCTTTGGAAATAAATCATTTTCTTTTATATAATCCAACATTAAATCTTCTGTCTCTTTATCAATTATTGGTTTTAACATTGAATATTGATTAAATAAATCTTCTTCATAACCTATACTTTCAAATCCTTTTTTCAAATGAGATAAATTACAACTTAACGAGAATCCAATATTATTTTTGCAATTTAAAGATTCATAATTTAATCCTTTTAAGTCACAAATTATTTCTTGTTCATTTGCTAATTCTATTTCTTCGAAAGCTTCTGATATTTTTATTTTTTCTCCCCAACGATTTAAGTTGATATTTTTATCCATATGGTTTTTTAATTTTTCTTTTAATGCTGGAATAACTATTTTCATATCTAAAAGAATATTATCATTTGGAACATTAATTTTTAATATATGTGTTTCTAATTTTAATGTTTTTTCTTTTGTCATTACCATACTCGGCATTGAACTCGCTATTTTAATACAAGCAGATAAAGAGGTCGAAGTAGATTCAGAATCTTTATGCTCTTTTATATTTGAATTTTCTTTTATTTTTAAAACTCTATATACATTTAAATTATCTTTATTTTGTTCTCTCGATTTCATTACCAATTCAGGCATTTTTTTCATTATTTCGGTTCTAGATAATCTAGTTCCATCAGTGGTAAATATTAAATTCTCTAATAATTCTTTTGCATCTGATATTTTCATTAATATTTTAACTCCTTTTGTATAATAATATTTTATCATGTTTTGTTTTTTTTTAAACTTGATTTTAAATAACAATTGTTTTATTATCCAAAAAAGAAAAAATAAAAGTCCAACTTACTTTACTTTTTATAATTCAAAGCTTATTAATAATAAAAAAGTCTACTCTCGTAGACTTTTTGTTTTTTTTGTTTACATTTTGTTTTCCATATAATACATTTCTAGAGTATCTACTGGAATTGTTCTATTTTTATTTTCTATATTGTTTACATTTCTTTTTAAAAAAGAGTCTAACTTTAACATATCATTTAATTCAAAAGACATATTATTATCTTCAAATAACACATCTACATAATTAAATTTAGGGTCATCTGTCGAAATCACCTCTACTAATTTTTTACAAATGATATTAGATTTTAACAACCACAAAATAGTTTTCAAAAATTTCGTTGCTATTTTTCTTCTTAATTTGTTGAAATTATCTTTTCTTTTTAATTTACCTTCATAAAAATGTTTAATATCTGATTCAAAATGTTTTCTATTTGATTCAATTACTCTTTCTCTGTTTAAGTCTGGTGTTTCTTCTGGAAATGCAAAATGTTTTTCTTGACTATTTGTAAATGAACCAAGAGCGTAAGATTGATAAACAATATATAGACCTTTATTTTGTTTCATTAGTTTTTCAATATAATAAAGATAAGATTTATTTCTAGGGAAATAATCTTGATTTCTTGATTCTTTTTTGTAAATAAAAACAGATCCATAATAACGATCATATATAACAGAAAAAGCATTACCTATTTTTAATTTCTCTTGGTAAAAATTTGATTCATAATAATATTCACTATGTTCCATATAATCAGACAAAAAAGTATCTTCAATACTTAAAGCAAAAGCATTGTGTTCTATTTTATCCATTAAAATCATATTTAATTCTTCCGATTCAAAGAATTCATTAAAGAAAATATCCTCTACATATCTTTTTTCAATAGAATTATCTTTTATTTTTGGCAGCAAAGACGCTGATACTGATTCAGGTATCAGTTTGTAGTTTCCTAATAAGAATAATAATTTTAAATAGGATTCTGGTTTATCTTTGAAAATAGGGTACCAATCTTTTTCTTTTATATATGGATAAACCAGTAGAATAAAAGAGGCAGCGATTATTGTTTTTCTATTATTATTTTCATGCATTCTATTTTTATTTATTTTAAAATAATTGTCTGCAATTTCAATAAATGGAACCAAACGTTCATTTGCTGTTAATTTTTCTTTTGATTCTTTGTTATATTTTAATAATATTTTTGGATAATCATTTTCGAAATGTTTTACATTAGATAAGATAGAATTATAATCTCTTGAAGAACAAGCCATTATTTTCTTCAAAACAGTTGTGATCTCTTTATGTGTTCTCAATTTCATATTTTTTTATAATCTCTCTATTATCTTGATATTTGCATATCATAGCATAGGTTAAAAGACAAATACACCTTTTTTTAAACTTGATTTTTTTGTTTCAATTTGAGATAATATTTTAAATAAAAAATAAAGAGATTATTAATGTTAACTGATTTTGATAAAAAATATCTTGCTGACGAAGCATATAAACATTTACTTTCATTTCAAGATAGGGGAATGAAACCTACCTTGTTTTGTTTTACAGAATACAAAAATTTATGTAATGAACGTGAATATATCTCTCATTTTAAAGGGGAAAAACCTGCTTATCATGTGATTAAAGCTCTAAATAACAGAGATTATTTATTTAAAAACTATATCAAGTTACTTGTAGAATTAGGTGACTTACCTATTTATCCAAGTAAAGAAGATTTTGTAGAGAACCTTTATCTTTGCAATGATGATTCTGATATCAGAATGGGACGCACCCATGATCGAGCAAGATATGTTTTAGTCGATGGCGAATTTATGAAATTTACAGAGATTCATGCTTATGACCTTAGAAATATTTCTGAAGAAAAAATTGAAAAAGAAACTCATTATTGCATTTATCATAAAGGTGTTTCTCGATTTTATCTTCGTAGAGTCCATTCACCTAAACAGTTATTTGATGGTTCTGAAAAGTATATGACTATTTCAGCAGACGCTGTTTCTGATGAAGAATTTCAAGAACTATTTAAAGCTTCTAATTTTTTACCTGAAAACTACGATCATTCAATCTATTACAAGGTTGATAAAATGATTCAAAAAATGTCTCAGCATGGTGATAAGCTTGACCGAGATCGTCCTCTTGAATGGCATGCATTTAATTCTTATATAAAAAATTATTATGACGACAATATGACAATAGCTTTTATTGAAGAAAATGGATTGAGAATACATACAGAAAAAGAATTCAAAGAAGAAAAAGAATTTTCAATTGGTGAAAAAATTGAAATTGAAGGAAAATCTTATTTGATTAAAGATATAGAAAAGACACAAGCATTTGAAGCTGCTATCACATTGGAGGAAGTTTAAGTTATGTTTAAAGAAGAACATTTAGTTGATTCATATAAAAGAACGCTTTTAAAATATTGCCGTTTAAATGATTCAAATAAGCTTCCTTTAAATCTTATTAAAAAAAACGACCTTGATGAAAAACATTTTTCTATTTTAAATGCTTTTTTCCGATTGTCAGAAGAGTTAAACATTCCTGTTTATAAGAGTCGTCAGGATTTTATAAAAGAAATCAATATAGATAAAAATAAGAATTTTTTATATTCTCTAAATTTTGTAAAATCAGATCAAACACTTTCAGGAAGTGGTAGCTGTAAAGAAGACCCTTTTTATGATAGAAATTGTATTGTTACTCAATACATTATAGATAATGAAAAGTATACTCGACTTATTATTGACAAAAAAGCTCGATTTTTCAATTGTTTTTATAATAGTTGGGGAGACTACAATAACCGAGAAAAATATTTGTTTTCTATTGATTTAAGTTTAATTTCTATCTCAGAATTTAATGACCTTTTTTCTGTTCAACAAGATTTCAAATCCGAAGAATACCAAAGAAAATTTAGTGATTTCCTTGATAAGATCTTAATCATTGAACATTATGAGGGGACGGATAAAACTATTGAGTCTATCGAATTTAATGAAAATGAACAACTTAAAACTATAATAAAAAATAATCACAATCTTTTGATTCTTGATGAGAATGAAAAAATCATTGAAGATTTTTGTTACAATCATGAACATTATTCCGCAGTTACGGTTAATGATTTACTGTTGTTTGATAATGGTTGGCGAATAGTTACAGACATTTCTGTTGTTTCACGTGAAACAATTGGGGTTTACACAAAAGTTAAAACTAAAAAATATATTGGAGAAGTACCTATATATTAACAATAAAGCCGCTTTTTAGTGGCTTTATTTTTTTGTTTTTGATATAATAAATGTATTGAAACCATTGAGAGAAAACTATGAAATATTTAAATTGTTCCGTTACAAATTGTTCTCTACATATGCAAGAATTTGTTGCCGTAATCAGCTTAAAACACAAAGATGAAAATAGATTTCGATTTGTTGGATATCCTGTTTTTGGTTATTTTAAAGAAGACGAAGACATTGTCTTTCACAATAAAGAAATCATTGAACTAAACAAACAAATTCTTGTTAAAGGAAATAAGATTGAAATCAAAGATCTTGAATCATTTTATAATAACAACCCAAACAGACCAATGAAGTTTGGCGATTACTATCTTTTTACTTCTTATTTTTTAAAAGAAACTTTTGATTCTATGGTTTCCTTTGGTCAAAAGGACTCTCAGCATTCTTTTAATACTATTCATGAAGATATTGAAGAAACCATCACAAGAGGCAAAGATTTCTTTTTAACTCAGCTTAAGTTAATTGAAATGCTTAAATCTTCTGGTAATGAAGATTCTTTAAACACTATCATTCCTTGCCCTGAATATGTTGATTTTGTTGAATCTGATATTTTAGAAAAAGCTGAAAGTCAAGATTCTGAATATAAGGGCGACTGTTTGATTCTTGATTATGCGAGAAAAGGCAAAAATGCGTTGATTGGAAGTTCTGCTTATTTTGGTTCTCTTAATCTTGAACATTTGCTTAAAAATTTAGAAATTACAACAGAAGAGTGTTTTAAATTATATAAAGACACTGCAATGTTTTATTCTGCTTTTTATTCACTTGGTTATCAGATTAATGATAAATATATTCATACACAAGGTCGAACGACCTGTCATCATTTGGGTTTCTTAGAGATTCTTGTTGAAAACTTAAAAAAAATAGAAGACATTTAATATGATTGATGAATTTGTAGAGTTAAGAGAGTACATAAAAGAAACTGATGATCCAGAATTAAAACAAAAATTTGAATCATTTAGAAAAAAATTTAGAGTCACTTATACAAAAGCAGTTCTAGAAAAAGAAAAAGAGGACTTTCTTCAAGAGTATCGCTCTAAGTGTTATACAATGTCAGAATTAATGGCTCTTACAGAAAATGATTATAAAAGTTTAATAGAAGATAGTATTCAAGGTCGAATTTTAGCTTTTTCTGTAAAAGGTGAATATTATTATCCAAAAGAGTTTTTTCACATTGATAAGCAGATATATGGTTTAGAAAAAGTAAGAAAGTTAATCTACAATGATAGCTATAAAACGATTCGTTTTTTAATAAAACCATTGCGGGAGTTCCATTCTGTCAGACCAATTGATCTTTGTAAATATGGACGTTCAGATATTGTTTTTTTATATTTGGAATCTTCTCTTGAGTATAGAGACAAAGAATATATTACCTTAGAAGAAGCTAATTTAATTAAAGATATTTTTGTTGAAGAATATTAAGAGGATAAAAAAGAGACTATCTAAGTCTCTTTTTTTTCTTGTGTCTTTTTGTGTTCTGCTTTTATTTCTTCTGCTGTTCTTGCTAAAGACCTAACTGCTTTTGCAAACTTCAATGCCTCTTCTGCTGTATATTCTTTTCTTGGCTTTCTTTGTTTCACCAACTTTTGTTGTTTTTCAGGTTTATCCATTTTAAATCCTCTTACAGTTTTTGATTTAACAAATAAAGTTCATAACCTTCTTCTGTTATATAGTTATTTTCTTTATCATAGTAATGTTCGTTTTTCTTTAAAAATGACCTTATTTTATCTTCTTCTTGTAGTATATTACCATTAATAATCCATTTTTCAAAGTCAAATTTTTCCAATTGCTTTGTCTTTCTTCCTAATTCTAAATGTTTTATTAAAGTTTTTACATAGGATGAATTTTCTGGTTCTTTAATTTTTTCTTTTTTATTTATTAAATCAAAAAAATGTTCTTTTAGACTTTTTTCAGTTTTAATTTTTTTAAACATATTGTTTTTATTTTCTAAAAAACCTATTGCCATTCTTTCAAAACTATCATTAAAATTATCAAAAAACAATGAAATATTTATACCATGACTATCGTATTCGTATATTTTTTCAAAAGAAACTACTTTACTTAGGAAAAAGTGAATGTTTTTTGATTGAACACTATCATTTTTAATGATTTTCTCTTTATCTTCTTTTAATTTTAAAAATACATTATTTTTGATCATCAATAGGTTTTCAAAGTATTGTGAAAAAAAAGAATTGTAAACGTCTAATATCTTTTTAGAATTTTTGAATTTATCATATTCTTTACTTAATTCTGTTTGATTTATTTTTTTAAACAATATTTTAAATGAATTATTGTTAAAATCTAGATATTTAAAAAACATGCAATTAAAAGAAAAAAAGAGTTCTAGCTTTAAAGATCCGTCTTTTATTTTTGATATAAGTGTCAAAAATTGTTCTTTTGATATTTTTAATTTTTTATAGCAATTCGTATTAAACATTAAAAAACAATAATATTCATGGTTTTTATTTAAAAAATCATACAAAAAAACTTCTTCTTTCATTGATATTAAATCCAATATTAAATATTCTATGTTATCTAAGCTATTCAAATAATCTCTTTTACTTGATTCAAATAAAGAAGCAGGATTTACATTAACAATAAAAGGATTGAACGTATTGTTTAATACACTATTAACTTTTTCTTCTTTTTTAATGAAAACGATATTCTCTTCTTTGAAGTTGTCATTTTTAATAAAGCCTTGTTTTTCTTTAATTAGGTACAATAATTCAAATAATGTTTTTAAATCTGCTTCATCGTTCTTTAATGTTCTGTGTATCCTTTCATTCATTTCTCTAAAAATATATTGAACACTCATTGTTGCATTGTATTCTTGGTAATTATAATTATTAATTAGATTTTTTAAAATTATTAGACACTCTTCTTTTGTTTTAAGATCCATAATACAACTCCAAATATTCAACACATTCTTCAGTTATTTCATTTTTTTTGTTTAAAAAGTGTTTGTTGTTCTTAATTTCTTTCATTGCGTCTTCTAATTTACTTATTGGAATATTTGAATTCATAAATACATTAATTTTTAAATAATCGTCAAATCTATTTTGTTCTTTTAATTTTTTCAAATTATCTTTTCTTGTCAATGAGTTTATTGTGTTATTTACAATTGTTTTTATTATTTTATTTTTAGTTACTTCCTTTTTATTTTTCTTATTAAAATGATAGCCTAGTTCTTTAAAAAATTTGAATGCAAAGTTATAAAAGAAATCATTTTCAGAGGGCTTTCTTGTTAATAATGAAATTTCTTTATTATCCTGAATTTCGTCTATTGCGTTTAAATCTAAAAAATATAATAATTGACAATAATCATTGTTATATTCATTTTTTTCTTTTTTTACTATTAATGATCCCTTTAATATTTCTTTTTTTACCTTATCCATTGAAGTCTCAAAGAAAAAATCATCTCTAGATAAATGATAAAAGAACAAGACATTTTTAATAAAAGAGAGATTTAATGAATCTGAATCAATTTTTTTAAGGAACCTCATAATGTCTTTTTTATTTAGGTTTAAAGATAAATAGTTTGTTATATCTTTTGTATCTCTTATATTTTCCTTGTTTCCTAATATTTCTAATGTTATTTTAAAATTTTTAATTCTTCTGGAAAAATAATATTTCAGTGTTTTTCTTTTAATAAAAGGCAATATTTCATTAAGAATATAAACTGCAGCAGGTAACTCTCCTTTTCCTGATTTTATTGATATTCCTTCTTCCAAAGGTTTTAATATTTTGTATAATAAGTCCAGAAGAATCGTTATTTCTTTTATATTTGTGTTTTTAAATACTAATTCATTTAGAAAAAAAGAAGATAGTGTATATTTTGAAAAAAAACGCTCTTTTTCATAAAGTGAATATAAACCATTTTCGAAATAATCTTTTTCTGTCAATAATTTCATTAATTCGAAATCTTTTCTTAATGTTTCTTCTATTTTTTTAGTATTCAATTTCTTTTCTCTATTTCAATAATTTCTTTAATTTTAACATGTTTTTTTTATATTTTAAAGCTTTAAAATGGTCATAGTTTTTGTTATAATATTTTTTTCAAATATTTAAGGAACTTTATGAGTCTATTTTTAGAAAAGCTTATTGAATTTTCAATAATGAATCAAGAACACATTGAAAATTTTCAAAATGAATTTAAAGATGAAATAAGTGGAGAAAATGAAGATTTTATCTTCTTTGATATTGACTTATCTAAAGTTTTCACCAGTGCCGAAAAATCTTTAATTCGACTTTCAGGAAAGAATTATGAGCACTACCGAAGCTACGACTTCTTTGAATATATACAGGACATTATAAAAGAAAAAGGAGCTTACGCATTATTTTTATTTGAAGACTTTAATGTTAAATTAGAAGGTCACAATAAAAAGAATAAAGCAACTTTAAAAGAATTACATAAAAAATGGTTTATTCATTTTGGTGGAACCAGTCTCGACACTGCTATTGGACGATTTTTTTTAGTTCTTGTTTCTGTTAAGAAAGACATTTCAACTTTAAATAAAAGAGAATTACTTTATCTTATTTCTTATTATTTTCCTAATAAAATTATTAAAGACCGATATTTAGACTTAGGGTTCAAACATAGTTGTGATGTTTGTGGTTCTTTTGAAGAAATTGTATTTGATCTCTTATCAGAAGAATTTTTAATGAATGAAGAAGAAAAATGTAAGTATCCAGATGGACATAAAGAATACAAAGAATTCATAGAAATCAAATCAGGTAAAATGGTTATTTCTGGAAACTTTTCTTCAGATTTTAATATTAAATATGTAAACGCTGCCCGTGAAAATGACAGTGAAGATATATTTTATGACAACAGCGAAAAATTAGAACTCAAAGCATTCTTGAGTGTTTCTGACAAGTATAAATTTAGAAATCAAAGTCAACGTATTTATATTGGAGAAAAGTTTCAAAAAATAAATATGATTGCTTGTTTTGAACCTAACAATGATTATTTCGATTTTAATAATCCAAGAAATGTAAATGAAGTTGAGAATAAAAAGATTTCTTACTTTAAAGATAAACATGAATATATTTATATGGATTCAGAAGATTTTTATTCTTTTTTTGAAAAGTTTTTTATGAATCCAAAAGATTTTCTTTGTGAAGAAATAGAACTTGATAATGGTGTCTATGAAGTCACAAAGAAAGAAGATTCTTATAATAATATTCTTGATTTTAAAAAGATTTAAAATTTACATAATCTTGTTTTTCTTCCAGACCTTATTCTTATATCATTCATAAACATATATTCTTCTGATTTAAGGAACTTATCTTCTTTATCATAATTCATTAATATAAGAGAGACGCCTTTCTTTCTTGACTCTCTTATAAATTTTTCCATAAACATTATCTCTAATTTTTCCTCCTCATCGAAATTTCTATTTTTTATTATGAATGTTTGGTAAAGAAAATTTCTTTCTGTTAATTCTTTATGTTTATTTTTATATTTTTCTCCTTCTTCTTTGTTTGTTTTTTCTGTTTTAAACACTATATCAACAAAAACTTGAAATAAAGTGTCGTTTTTCATTTCTTTAAAGTCTTGATATTTTTTTGAAGATAGGAAATCTTCTATTAGGGGATAATCATAGTATTCTTTTTTTAAATTTTTTAAATAGTGCATTTTATCAATTAATCCAATAAAATTTTCTTTTTCTATTGTATTGAAGTCATATACATTAAGCAGAACATTGTCTTTGCTCTTAAGATAATATTCTAAATATTCAACATTAGATTTGTATTCTTCTGGATTAGAATATGACAGCACCCTAGAGTATGTATGAAAAGAATTATAAGCTTCTCTTTCAAATACTTTTAATATTTGTTTTATACTTAAAAAACCTTTATTTTTTTTCATTAAATAAATTTCCTTATGTTTTTTGCATTAACTCCAATGTTTCATAATAAAAAATAATTTTTTCGTCTAAATCTTCAACGCCATCTCTATTGTAAATTAGTCTTCCAGACATATTTAGACCATTAGAAGAACCAAAAACAGATTCAAGACATTCTTTTTCCACTTTTGACATTTTATCTAATTTATCATAATCATAATTTAAATGGAAAGATAAGTATTTTGTTTCTCTACCCAATAACTTACTTGAAAATAAGAGCATATCATTTTCTTTTTGATAAAGTTTGTTTTCATCATTTATATTTATCTTTATTATATCATTTCCAATAGGTTCTATTGCAATCTCTTTAAATTCAGTATTTTCATTTATTTCAGACAATAATTCTTTGGCATATTTTATATAGCCCATTTTATTTTTGTTTTTTAAAGATAAACTAGTGCCAAATGTATTTTCCTCAAGAATCAACTCTCCTATATTATCTTTTTTTAAAGATATGTTGTTTATAGCGTTATCTTCACTGAGAAATAGCGTTAAACCGTCAGCTTTTGAATAAATCTCTTTTAAGGCGTAAGAATCTGTAATTAAAGATTTCTTTTTATAAACTAACTCGTAATCATTTACTCTTAATACAATAAGACCATTAACATCCGACATATGTTCTGAATCAAATAATTCAGAATATATTTTCTTTTGTTGTGTCTTTTTAAACACTAATATTCGAAAACCAAGATTTAAAGAGTCTATCTTTTTTAATTCTTTCATTGTTTCATATGTTGAACTTTTTTCTAAATTTTCAAAGATTGGAACTGAATGTTCTGAAAATATTTTTACTACAGAATCTTTTATATTTTTCTTGTATTCTTCTTTATATATTTTTTCTGCCAATTGATAAAACTCTGTATCTTTTAAATTGTCAGGAGAGTAGCTTTGTGAAAAATCTACATTTGTTGATATATCTTCTTTTAATAATTCTTTATTCATTTGTAACCCTATATACTTTCATTCATTTCAATTAAATCAAAAGCTTCTTGAATCATATAATCTTTTGGTTCTACATTATAAACATATTTTGTTTTGAAGAGACTTTCTGGTTGAAATAGTTGACTCAATACTTCTTGTTGCCATTTGTCTCTTGATATATTTGGTTTTGTTTTCAATTTAGTATCATGGTAAGTAAAGATTGTAGATATAAAATGAGAAACAGATCGTGAGTCCACTTTGATAAATGAAAACTGTTCATTTCTATCTAATTCGTCATAAATAATCGCCTTTTCTTTATCTTCCAGATTCAAATAAACGGTCTTCAATAGATTGTTTTGTCTAGCTGTCTTTGTATAAAGAACAGAGTATTCATTTGATTGTCCTTTGTAGTAAACAACATTTTCTTTTGAAGCATTTAGTGTCTCGTAATTTAGCACTTCAAAAAAATCTTCATTTTCTATATTTATGTCTACTATTTCTTTTTCTTTCGTTATGAAATAAGATTGGAAAATCTTATTTCCTTCATTTTTCCCAAACAAATTAAATAAAATCGCTTCACCTGATTTATAGTAGAATATTGCGCAAAGATTATCTTTCTTTGTGTGATTTTTACGCTTACCTTTTATTAAAGAAAAGCTCTCATTGATTTTTACTTCCGTTAAAGTTTTAGTGTAAACTTTATAACGAGACTCCCATAAACTTTTAAATTTATTCTTTGTCTCTGTTTCCTTTATTTTTAATTTTTTACTTACAAAAGAAGATAATGTGATATCTTTTTGATCGTTAAATTCAGTTTCTTTGAAGAATAAAAAGTTTTCTTTTAAGTTGTTTACAAAAGATCTGATTGTTCTAAGGTTTGTATTGTAATATTTTATCTTTGAATAACGCATTTGAAATGGCAGCATTTCATACATTTCTTTATTGTATTCAAACCATTTGTTTTCATTACTTATATCAATCATTCGGTTTCTCTTATCTTAAAAAATTATTCGTCTATTATATCAAAAAGACAATAAATAAGCAAGAGATAAAGAAAAAAGCTAGTGCGAACTAGCTTTTTATATTCATTTCAATTAAATCTCTTAAATCTTCTTCTTTTGGAATCTCTTCCAAAATTAAATAAAACAAAGAAGATATTTTTTTTATCTTTTTTACATTGGCAATATTTTCTATTAGAGGAATAACTTTATGATTTTTTGTCACAAAAGAATATTTTCCTATTTCATAGATAAAGGATTCATTAAGTTCTTCTGTTAATAACAAAGCCTCTTCTTTTAAATCAGGAAACTTTAGAAACTTTCCAACCAAAATATCATTTTTATAAATATCTGCCCTAAATTTATTGCTTTCACTTGTTATTTTTGCTTCTAACAAACAATCTTCTTTATGACCTATTATTAAACTATCTTGAGAATCATAATTCTTATATTCTATCAAATGAAAAGAAGCTTCTTCTTTTTTGAATTTTTTTTGTGATAAGAAAAAACTGCTTCTTATTTTATTTACTGAGTAAATCTTTTTTCCTTCAAATAACGTAATTAAATGTTTTGATATAATAAGACTATATTCTTCATTTACAAATGTAATAAAGAAATCGTCTCTTCCTTCTCTTGTAAAATCTTTTGTATAGCAATATTTTATATTCCCTTCTGATTTAATGTATAAATTCGTATGATTCGATAAATGAGAAACAAGTTTATGATTTAATATTTGATACTTTAAATTAGGTATTAGTTCATTATCATTTAAAACCGTTAAAAATTTTTTTAATTTTAAGTCTTCAAATTCATTTAAGTTATCATAAGAAAACAATCTTTCGTTTAAATATAATTTTGAAACCTTTTGAATTGAAGAAAACACTTCTTCTAAAATATATAAATTAGATTTTAATAAAGATTCGTCTTTTAACATATCAACAATAATTTGTTTGTTTTTATCCAATTCTTTTATTTTTTTCTTTTTATCTAAATAGTGCTTCTCAAAAAACTTTTCTTTTATTTCTTTCATTAGAGTAGAGTCGTGCAGCTCTTTAAAAGAAAAATCAGATTCAAAATCAAAATTGTCATCCAACCATTTATCTATATCTTTCATTTTTTAAGTTCCGTATTGTAATTCAAATATTTCAATTATTTCATTTTTATCTAAATCGTTAAAAGAATAAATTAAACAATCTTCTTTCAAACCTTCTTCAATTGCTTTTACATTAATTAAACTAGATAGATTTTCTAAGTCTTTCATTTTATACATATTATGCTCTGAAACAACTGCTTCTAATTCATCTTTTTCAAAGTTTTCTTTTATAATTGAAATTATTGTTTGATTTCTTTTACTTGCTATGCTTTCTGCAAAATAATTACCATTCTTGTAAAATTTTATTATTTTTACAATGCCTTTTTCTTTTATTTCGGTTTCATAACAATTATCATTTTTCATTTCTATTTCGAATACAAGATCGGAATCAATATAATTTTTTCTATTTTTTAATTTAAACACTCTAAACATATGAGCATTTCTTACAGGAATTATTTGAAAGCCTATATCTGATTGAAAACCAAAAAATGATTCTAATTTTATGTATGTATCAACTTCTCCTGACTCTAAATAATTATATCCTATTTTTAAACCTTTTACATTTATTACAAAACCAATTATTGTTTGACCTTGTAATCTTTTATTTTTTATTGTTGCATTTTCATTATCAGATTTTGTACACATAAATTCTATTGCTTTATATTTGTATAAAAGGTTTGATCTTAACTCTTCTTCTGTTATATCATTTACAATTTCAGAGAAACCTAAGTCTTCTTCTGTTTTATCAAATGATATTAAACCATATTCAAAACCCACAACAATACATTTAAAAGCGTTTAATATTCTTTTGGATATTGTATTACAATCTTCTAGCAGTTTTTTGTTTTTTTCTATTTTATTTGTGATAATATCATGCAATAGTTCAGCGTCTTTTTCTATTTCTGAATATTTTATCTTAAACTGCTCTATTACATACTTTTCTATTTCTTTTCTTTTTTCTGGATTTTTTACAGCTATTTCTTCTGGGTAAGCTGTTAAACTAAGGTGAAAATCAATCATTGATTTATTTTGCTCTGTTAACATTTCTATTCCTTACATTGATAATTGCAATTCAAATAATTCGTGTAAATTTTCTAATTCTTGATCATTAAATTTTGACAATGAGAATAAAGAAAATAATTTATCCAAATATTCTCTATAGTATGAAAGAAGAAGTTTCTCTGCTTTTTTTGAGTTATACTCTTTGTATTCAACTAAAAAATATTTAAATATTTCTTTATAGTTTTTGTGTTTTTCTCCACGACCATACTTATCTTCTTTGTATTTTTTGATTTCTGAATCTTTAAAATAACCTGAAGTAATATTGAAAGTTTCATTCCTAGCTATTACAGCCACTAATTCGTTTTCTTTATAAAATTTTCTTAGCCTGAAATGGTTTTCTGTATAATTCTCTTCCATTACATTTGATAATTCTTTATAGTTACCTACTTTTCTTTTTATTTTGTAGACTTTTTCTTTTGTTAGATCTATCACCGTCATTTCGTTTGGTGTTTTAGGCGTATTATTCACACCTGAGAAGGAAACCTCAGACGTCACTAATATTTTTTCATTGATTGAGGTTAATATCAATCCTATTTCTGAATCTGTCTTAAATACTTTTACATTCCAGTTTAAGATTTTTGTTTCATAGCCTGTTAGTTGATTTTCGTTAAAATAATAGAACTCATTATCTTTTTCTTTTTTATTATATTCATTGATATAAAGGTTAAAGCTACGCATATGATAGGAAAATAAGTACTTGGACTTTTTATCAGTTCCTATGTTTAGGTTTTTAAATAGGTTGGTCTCTACCGATTTATAGTCTTCTGTTTGAAATGAGGCTTCTTTTTCTAGCTTCAATAAATCTAAAAGACAAGATCCTAATAAAAAATTGATATTTTTTTTATATGTTTTGCTTTCTTTTAATGATTCTATATTTTTAATTAACTTTGAAATATTTGTTGTTAATTTATCTTTTGGGTTTTGCATTCAAAATCTCACTACTTTTCAATTATCTTATGATTATAACACATTTGAACGGTAAAATCATTGTTTTTTTAAGAGTTTTATTCAAAAAAAATATTGGAATTTAATGTATATTTTGGTATCCTTTATTTAGTTGATTAAAGGCAGAAAAGATGACTATTAAAGAAAAAATTCAAAATGTGGTAAATTCTAATGTTCATAAAAACATTATTATGAAGATTTATCAGAATCATAGTGACAGTAGAAAATCGGAATACTTGGATTTCATGCTTTCTACATATGCGACCTTTAAAAAAGAAAAACAAATTATGAGAAACAAAAATATTATTTTTGAAGATTATTTTGTTGATTCTTTTACTGTAAAAGATTTTGAAAAATTTAGTGATGGTGTTTATGATGCAATTTTTAACACAAAAAAAGAACAATACATCCATCGTGTCTTTTCTAATAAATATAAAACTCTTCTTTCTGATAACTCTGAAAGTATTATTTCTGAGATTGCCTCTAATTCCATTTCTATCAATGATTTTCAAAAATACATTGGTCTAAAAATTGCCGCCATCAAAAATAAAGACGAACTAGAGGACATTCTTTCTCAGTTTTTAGAAAGTAAAATCAATTGGTCTCTTGAATATATTGAGGATAAAATCAAACAAAAGAAACTTATTGAAGGCTATGATTATGATTTTGTTTATAACAAAGATAATATTTTAGCCATTGAGATCTATACATTTAGAGCTGCCAATTCACTTGGTAATCATATGTGGTGCATTCAACGTGATTATGAAACCTATGAAGAATATGTTGTTGAGAGTAGTGCTTTTAAATTTATCTTTAATTTCAATTTACCTGCAAATAATGACTACTCTTTAATTGCTGGACTTTATAATTTCAATGGTGAGTTACATTCTATTTATAACAAACAAGATGATGAAGTGGAACTTAGTGAGCATAACAATTTTAAAGAAGAAGAACAAAAAACCATTGATGTTGCTCACATTGTTCCTGAGACAAAAAAAGAACAGCTTTTGTTTTGGTTAAAATCTCTATCTAAAAGAAAGGAGCATTATACTCTTGTTAATGGTGAAGAAAAAAGTCATGTAAAAATTACTGAATTAGAGTTTCAAAAAGAATTATTTAAAAGCACTGGCTGTTGGGATACTGAAATCTCTGTTGAAGAATTAAAGCAATTTCGTGTGTTGGACTTAAGTGAATTTGAAGATTCAATGTATTGTTTAAAAAATCAAAAAGAATTCAAAGAATATCTAACAAATATTTTTTCTAACTTTTCAGCGATTTTCTTTTATGAATTATACGGAAACATTACATTAAAACATGAAGATTTATTTAAGCTATACTCTTTTTTCAATAACAAAACAAATGAGCATATTGCATTTGGACTATTTCATGTATTTGGGCTTAAAAATTTAGAATTTGCTAAATTGTTTTTTAATGAAAATAAAAAAGAAGCACTAGATTTAATTAGAGATTTAAACCCAGTAGAACTTGCTAATATTATTTCAGGTAAGCTTCTTTATTTTTTAAACAATGAAACAAAATATGAATTGCGAAAAGAAAAAACTTTTATTCAAGAATTGAATGAAACAATTGGTTTTAATCTTTTTGAAGAAGCCAATGTTTCACGTGAAACACTTGTTAAAGCATTCGTTATTTTATCACAATCAGTTTATTACACATTGGAATCACCTGATTTTCGTTACAAAAGAGAACATTTTAATAAATTTTTAGGCTTAAATGAAAATAATGAACCTCTTGATTTCTTAACTGTAAAAGATTCAGCACAAGGGTTATTTGATTCTTTTGAAAATAGATTTGATAAAGTTGGTAAAAAGAAACAATTTGATAAAACTTCTATTGTCGCTAATTTTGATATTCCTATTTCTTATGATTTCGATAAAAAAATTACAAAAATTATAAGAGACCTTTATGATTATCATCAAAATGTCATTTTTATGAAAGAAGTTAATCATAAAGAATTAAATGCGTTGATTTATAGTGCTTTAATGTTGATTAAAATGGAAACTGTTACTCTTTCAAAAGAAGGAGCGCATGACCGATATGTTATTTTAAATGAAAATGGGCATTATTTTGTAAGGAATGATCGTAAAATTATTGACTTATTGAAAATATATATTGATAGGTTTGGTCTTGATTTCAAAAAAGAAGTCTTTTATTTTAAAGAGATTCTTGAAAATAAACTAGCTACCTTTTGTACTACAATGGAAAGACAAGGCTTAATTGAAGATATTTATGAAATCGCTGACCTTTTTGATTTTGAGTTAACAAAAGAGTTTATCAATTCTGTTTTTTCAAAATATAAAGACTATAAAATTCAAGTGATTGATTATAAGACTAAACCCAGTCATATTCCAGTTCGAGGTAATATGACATATAAACACACACGATTCAATCCAAAAGATTTCAAAATCTAAGATGAAACAAGTAAAGCCCGTATTGATACGGGCTTTTTTATATTTTTAAAACTTTTTCTTTAAAGCTTTCATAAGATTCTTCACTTTCATAACTTTTTGCTAATGTTAATAAATCATTTAAGTTAATTTCTTTTTCTATCTTTTCTAAAAGATTTAAACCTTTATCATTAACATAAAGCCTAGATTTAAAACCTGTTTTTGATTTATTTAATGTACTTATGTATTTGTTTTCTAGTAGTTGTTCAAATATATAATGCATTGAAGCGAAACTACCTATTTTTTTATCAATTGCATTATCTCTAATTATTATTTCGTCAAAATATTTAATTTTTTTTGATTCATTTAACATTAAAACCATATTTAAAGAAAGATATCCATCTTTAAAACCAGAGTCTACTTTTCCTATCATTTTGTAAAGTCTGTTAAGTATATATAAAGAAATAAAATCCTTTTTTAAATAACTATTTCTAAAATAGAGATAATTTTCTTCTCTTTTTTTTATAGAAAACTCTTCTTTATAAGTTTGATTTAAATCTATTGTTATTTTCTTTGAATGAGAATCTTCATTTGATAAAGCATAATAAATGTGACAATATTTTAAAGAATTGATTTTTGAAATATTTTCAACACCAATAACATTAACTAAAAATAAATCCATTGACCTAATCCCTGAATGGTTTGCATCAGTCGCAAATATAACTTCCGTATAATTTTTTATTTTATTTATTAATATTGTTTGTAACTTTTTCAGAGCTTCTGTGTCTTTTTCTATTTGAATACTTTTCATAAGAAGTCTTAATTTACAGTCTTTTATCTCTTTTGTTTTTAATTTTCGATAGTAATAACTGTTCTTATTTACATACTCATAATTAGAATATTGTAATTCTTTAATATCTCTTACTTCTTTAAAAATGTAGCCCGTAATTGCTGGTATACATATATAAGAATCCTCCTTCGTACCTATTTTATTTTCTAATAAATATGATACTTTACTTTCACTTTCAATTAAAAATAATTTTCTTTTTTTCAAACTAGATACCTTTTTATATTTTTAGAACTTTTTCTTTAAAACTTTCATAAGACTCTTTGCTTTTATAGCTTTTTGATAACTTTAATAAATAATCTAAGTCGATCTCTTTTTTAATTCTTTTTAATATGTCCAAACCTTTATCGCTCACATTAAATTTAAATTGATATTTACCGTTAATTCCAAGCTCTTTTTCTCCTGATTCTTTTATATATTTATTTTGTCTTAATTGATTGTATATTTCATAGGTTGAAGACAGGCTTCCTATTCTTTTATCTATCATGCTGCGATACATTTCATTTTCAGTAAAATCTCTAATATTCCCCAATTCTTTTAACATTAAAATCATATTTAAAGATAGATACTTGTCTTTAAAACCAGAGTCTACTGTTCCTATTATTTTATAAAATCTGTTTAGCATATACAAAGAAACAAAATCTTTTTTTAAGTAACTATTTCTGAAATAAAGATAGTTTAAATTTTTATTTTGACCTGTTTTTTTATAATTTTTATTAAAGACATCTTTTATATCAATATTTATCTCTTCATAAACACATTCTTCATAATTAGATTTTCCATCTGAACATACTTTAAAAGGATGAAAATAATTTTGAAAATGTTTTAGTGATTTTAATTTTAAAATGTTTTCTCTTCCTACCACATTAATTAGAAATAAGTCTATTGCTCTAACCCCCGAATAATTAGGTTCAACAACAAATAAGACCTCTTCAAAAAGGTTCATTTCTTTTATTAATATAGACCTTAACATTTTTAATTTGTTTTTGTTTTTTTCTAATTGTATTTTTTGCATTAGACTCTGAATATTACCATCTCGAACGTTTTCTTTAATTTTTTCATAATAATAATTTGGTTCGTCCACATAGCTATAATCAGAAGATTTTAAATCTTCAACTTCTCTAACTTCTGTAAATTTGTATCCTGCTATTGTTGGAATACATACATAAAAATCTTCATCGTTTCCAGAGCAATTCTCCAGCAAAAGTGAAACAACCCCTGGCTTTTCAATTAAAAATAATCTTCTTTTTTTCAAAACACATACCTTTTTATATTTTCAACACTTTTTCTTTAAAAGATTCATAAGTCTCTTTGTTCTAAATACATATCCCTCTATTGAGGGTATTGATATATAAAAATCATCTTTTGTGCCTATATTTTCTAATAATAGATTTACTATTGACGGTTTTTCTATTAAAAATAATTTTTTATTCAATTTAAAAGACCTTTTTTACTTATTAGTTTTTTATTTTATCAAAAATCAAGGTTTCTTTCAATAAAAAAAGAAAGCATTTCCCTGCTTCCTTTCTTTTTTTATTTTACTCTTTTATAATTATCAATATCGAAGTTTCTTACTTTTCCATTTATTCTTTCAACTTTCAATATATTATCAAATATTGTTATAGATTTTATGTTTTGATAATCTACAAGGTCTTCTTGTGAAGGAATGTCAGCATCCATTATGTAAACTTTTTCCTTGTATCTTGTTGTCACTATTCCATAATCTCTTGACGATATTTTATTTGTTCTAAGTGTTGCTACTTCAACTTCTGTTCCATTTTTTCTTTCTATTTCTTCAATTGAAACATTATTTACTTTTGAAACTTCTGTTAATTTTACAGGGTTTGCTTTAAATTCATATGATTCGTCAGCTTTTGAAGGTTTTTGAAACTCTTTTCTAAATGAAGCCCTATTGTTTAAAAGATCAAGATAATGTATTTTCCCTGAAACTCTGTCTTTTAATTGTAAGGTTAAGCCTTTCCCATATCTTGAATTGTAAATGTAATCAATGTCTAGGTTCTGTAAAGGTATATTTCTTACTGAAACTTTATCAAATAAATAGAACACACCATCTCTTTCATATGTCGATCTTTGACCTTTACCTTTTACAATATCAACATCAGTATCTTTTAACCTTGAAAACACACCTCTGTTTGTTAGTAAGAAATAAGAACCCAAGTCATTCATTTCTATATCACTTACTTTACCTATTGATAGAGATTGCCATCTATCATTATAATTATTTACTTTTTTATTGTTTCCTTGCATGAAAACTTTATTATCTTTTGTTAAAACAAATGTCCCGTCATAGTCGAAACTTTTCTTTACATTTTTAATGCTTTCTTTTGTTAATTCTATCTTGTTATTTTTTTCAAAAGGTAAATAGTTATTGTTAGATAAAACCAAACCTACTCTACCTGTATAAAGAGTTCCATTTTTTGTTATTAAATGGAGTTCTCCTAAGTGGTTTTTTACAGATACTAGATTTGGCAATAAATCTTTATCTATCCCTTCTATTTTGTAATGATTGGAACCATATATGTAAGAATTTTCAAAAAGCATTATTCCTTTTTTTGTCTCTGTTAAACAATATTCTGCCTTTTCAGATTCGTTTTTTTCATAAGAATAACCTTCTGTTGAATTTTTCTCTATTTTGTGACAAAAACTAGATGCTGCCATTGAAGAAGTTGATATCGCCATTAATGCTAATGATAGTAAAGTCTTTTTCATTAATCTGTCCCTTTAATTAGATCGTTTTTTTTAGTTTACACTTTTGACATTAAAGTGCAAATGAATGAATTATCTTTTTTTTTCAATTAATCGTTTACTTTTTTGTCAATTAAACCTCTTTTAATTGAGATTTATCAAAAAAAAGGCTTTTTATTACTACAAGCATTTGATATAATAAAGTTCTTGAATTATTGAAAATACATATAAGGGTACAAAAATATGATAAAAACTGTTATGAACTCTATTCAATCTTTCTTCAAAATGGAAGGGCAGAGTAGTATAATTCTAGGTCTAAGTGTTGTGTTAGCACTTGTCTTTGCTAACACAGAAGCACTTCAGCACACCTATCACGCTATCGTTCATAGCCCATTTAATTTTGAAATGTTTGGATTTAGTATTATTGGGAAAGACCTTCATTATCTTGTTAATGACGGTTTTATGGCTATATTTTTCTTTCTTATTGGCTTGGAAGTCAAAAGAGAATTTTTACATGGTGAATTATCTAATCCTGCAAATGTAATGTTACCAGGTCTAGCAGCAGTTGGTGGTCTTCTTGTTCCTTGTGGTATTTACTTCTATTTCAACCAAGGTTTGCCTACGCAAAGTGGTTGGGCAGTTCCTGGAGCTACGGATATCGCTTTTGCATTTGGTCTAATTACATTGTTTGGCAATCGTATTCCAACTTCTTTAAAGACATTTATCCTTATGCTTGCTATTTTTGATGACGTAATGGTTGTCGGTATTATTGCAGCATTCTTTACTGAGAATATTTCTCTAACATATCTATTAGGTGCATTCATCGCTTGTTTAATTCTTGCTGCTATGAATTACAAAAACGTTTCTAACTTTGCTCCATTTGCTATTGTTGGTTTTGTTTTGTGGTATTTCACATTGAAGAGTGGTGTTCACGCAACAATTGCTGGTATTCTACTTGCTGCATTTATTCCTGCTAAGAGTCGTAAGGTTTATGACGAGCACAATGATGTTTGTCTAAAACGACCTTCTATGTTGGAAGAACTAGAACATAGTTTGCACGAGTTTGTATCATTTGGTGTTCTACCTCTATTCGCTTTCTTGAATGCAGGTATTGCAATCTCTATGAATGATTTCGGTAATCTTGGTTCTCCTGAAAGTTTAGGTATTATCGTTGGCTTGTTCATTGGTAAACAAATTGGTATCTTTGGTGTTGCATATCTACTTATTAAGTCAGGCGTATGTAAAATGCCAGAAGGTGCAAACTTTGCACAAGTCTATGGCGTAGCAATACTTTGTGGTATTGGCTTTACTATGGGACTATTTATTGGTGATTTAGCATTTAAAGGAATGGACGTTGACTTTAAATTGCCTATCCTAATTGGTTCTTTACTGTCTGCGGTTGTTGGTGCTGTCGTTCTTCACCTTAGCTCTCCTAAAAAAAGTGAAGTTAAAGCAACTGCTTAATCTTTAAAAATAATTGGTTTTATATTGAGTCTTACATCTTGTAAGGCTCTTTTTTTATCATTTTTAATCATTTGACTTTACTTCTAATGTTTTGGTTGATATAATTAAGTC
Source organism: Chloroflexota bacterium (assembly GCA_002722455.1). Lineage (GTDB taxonomy): Bacteria > Chloroflexota > Dehalococcoidia > Lucifugimonadales. Next base: position 79,366 of record PBMB01000021.1, on the reverse strand, counting down.
CTAAATTAATCTCAATGGAGAAATGAAAATGGCTAAGAAAAGTCTTAAAGAGCGAATTAGTGATTGGAAAATGAGTGCTTCATTCGCAAAAGATGACGCAGTTTTTTGGAAAAATGAATTTGCACCTATAATTAAAAAGAATTGGGGAAAAATGCTTATGGTTATCCCTATTACTATTTGTTTAATTTGGGCGAGTATTGTTTGGATTTTAAAAACCGATGAAATTGTAACGATTACTGGTAAAGAAACGAAAGCAACTGGTGTCGAAATTGTTGAAACTCGTAATAAAGCGGGTGAAATTGTTGAAGTTCCAAGGAATATAGATACATACTTTGTCTCCACCAATAAAGGTGCTTTTCAATATAGAACTTCATGGTTCTTCTTGCAAATTGAAGTCGCTGATAGTTTTGGGAGACTTGAAGTTGGTAAAACATATCGATTTACACATTATGGTTTTCGAGTTCCAATTTTAGATTGGTATGAAAACATTGTTGATTTTGTTGAAGTTAAACCAGTAGAGCAACCAGACGGCACTACCAAATATGTTGAAGTTAAAAATTAGTTTTACACTTTTTTTTCTCAAAAACAAGAAAAGAACCATGAATGGTTCTTTTTTTTCTTTTGTCATTTTATTTTTTTAAAGTTTCTTTTCTAATATTTTATCAAGTGATAATTTTCCTGCACCTGAAATTAATAGTGATACAGAAGCTGCAAGTAATGCTAAACCAAATTCGTAACCATTATTTGACATAAATAATCCATGTTCGAAGTGAACAGCAAATATAGCAACAAGCATTGTTATTGACAATACTAACGCAGAAGGTCTAACCAACAAACCTAGAACCAAGAAAAGACCACCGAAGAATTCCGCAGAACCTGCTAAGAATGCCATTAAAACACCAGGTGATAAGCCTATTGACTCCATCCAACTTCCGACACCTTCCAATCCATAACCACCAAACCAGCCAAATAGTTTTTGTGCTCCGTGTGCTATAAATATAATCCCTACTGGCAATCTTAAAGCTAATTGTGAGAAACTATCATTTGATTTGATTAATTTTTTTAACTTATCTAACATTTTTTATCTCCTTTTTTACAATACTATCATTGTTGAAATATGAATAAAGAGGGCTTATTGAAATAAGTTATTGCAAAAATTTGAACAAGATCTCTTTATTCCTTTCATTTTCTATAATAAATATGTTAAAAAAAAAAGTTAGTGGCTTTTCTTTTTTTTAATTATATGATAGGATTAATCAGGATTTAATGGAATTAATGTATTTATGTTTAAAGAACAAATAAAAAAAATAGTGAACAGCAAAGTTCATAAAAATATTTTTTACAAAATTTTTGAAGCAGAAGATTTTCAAGAACCAAAAAGAAAATTAATCTTCATGCTTAAGTCATATTCTACATACATGAAGAACCGTAGTTTTTTCAGAAACCAAAATATTTTTTTTGAAGACTTCTTCAAAAACGAAGATAAGTATTCTTTTTCAAATTTTGAACATTTCAATGATACAATAGAAAAAAAATTGATAAGGCATAAAGCTTTTTTAATCCAAAAAAGAATATTGTCAAAAAAGCACCTTCACTTAAAAGATTTTAAAACAATTTATATATTAGAAGAACTGGTTAATTTAGGTTTTACTTCAAAAGAAGTTCAAGATTTTATTGGCAAAAAAATACTCATATTAAAAAATTCAGAAGATTTTAATAATTCTTTGCTAGAATTAGTTGAAGGTAAAAAGAACTGGTCAAAAGAAGGTATCCTAAGAATTATCACTGATAATTTATTAAAAAAAGACAAAGACTACAATATCGTTTTTGACGAAAATAATTGTTTTTCCATTGCTATTAACTCATTTAAAGCAGCTAAGTGCCTTGGTGTTAAAATGTGGTGTATATCTCGTGATGAAGAAATGTTTTTACATTATATGAATCATAGAAATAAAACCGTTGTTTTTAGATATGATTTTACAAAATCTTATTCCGAATTAGATTCTACTACTGCCTTGTTATTTAATCCAATAAATAATATTGAAGAAATTTATCTAAAAAATGATGATTACATTAATAAAGAAAACAATTTAGATGTTTATAATAAAATGTATTCTGAATTGAAACACGAATACCCAAAAATTACTTCACAGAAACATTTTTTTGAAAACATCATAAAACATAAAGCTTTCCAAATTCGATTTTTAAACAAAGAGAATCAATTTGACTTCACCTCTTTTCAAAATATAGAAAAACTATTTAATAATTCTATTCATATAATGGAAGAGGTTGATGTTTCATTATTAGAGCAATTAGAAAACCCACAATTTAACAGTTTAATGTTTTCAAAAGATAAAGTATCAATGTATGAATTACTCGTTGATATGGAAAATATTTATCATTATGATTTATTAAAATCTTTTGAAACCTGCAATGCAAATATTGAAAATGCTATTGATTTTTATACGACAGCAAAAGATTCATTTGATATCTCTTACTCTATTTTTAACTTCATATTAAAGAATAAGTGTTTCGAATTGTTTGATTATATTAATGAAGAAAAAGAATTGGAAATTATTTTTTCAAGCTTACAAAGCCATGAAAGGGTTGTCTTTTTTAATGATTTTGTATTCCTTGAAAATGAAAACATTATTAAAAATGAAATTGATTTAAGAAGAAGTGAACAACTTTTTAATTTACTTGATATTAATGAAAAATCAGAATCTATTAAGTCTATTCTTTATACACAAAATGAAAAATCTAAAAAAATTGTCTCAAAATTAAATAAAATTCACAAAGCAAAAGATAAAAATACTATTATTAATATATTTCAAGAAGACTTTTTTGACGTCAAAAGGAATAAAAATCGATTTTTTAGTGTAATAAAAAATCAAGAAGACATTGATTTTATATTCTCTGAATTTAAAATTTGCAACAAGAAAAATTTAAATGCTTTTTTAAATATTTTATTTGAAAAAAGAACAAACTTATTTAAAGAAAAAAATAAATTTGGTTTTGAAGCTTTGTTTGAAAAAAACCGTATTAAAGAGAATGTATTGTTTTTTGGGAGTTCTGGGCAAGGTAAATCTGCATTTAATTGGGATAAAATAGAAAAAACTGAATATTGGGTTGAAGACCTTTTTATTCGTTCTTTAGAATCTATTGAATCTAATAATAACATACAAGATTTTTCAATCATTGTTAAAGATTATTTAAATGCTAACCCTGATATTGTTCCAGAAACTTTTGAACTACTATTACATGCAAGAGAAGGTGATGTATTTAACTCTTGTTTTAAAAATATTATTCGTTTCTTCCATCATTATGAAGTTAAAATAGATAAAAATAATATATATTCACATATTGATGAAATAGAAAAAAGCAAAAAAGATTTATTCATATTATCAGGACGAGGTCAAGTAACAAAAGAAAAACCAGATTTTAAAAAATTAAAATTACATATAAAACATTTATAAGGAAAAAAATGAAAAAGGAAGACATGGTTCAAGTTAATGAAAGGGAATTATTTGAGTTGTTTAATAAATTACCTCGTAATTTAAAAAAGAAAAATAGTCCTGAAATATATTTCAAAAATAATAATTCTTATTCAGAAGACGCTGTTTTATTTAATTTAAATATTTTAATTTCGAAACTTTGGATTTCTTCAAGAGTTCGAGATAAATATAATAAAGCTATTTTTTTAAATGAAGATTTAGATATTAATATTTTTCGTGAAATTTTAGATATGATAGAGATATTTGATTTTAAAAAAAAGAATAATATATTATCTAACGATATTATTATACATCTTCCACTTATTAAGTATAAAAGCTATATCAAACAAGTTAATTTACTTATTCATTATGATAAAATATTTTCATTCTTTTTGAATAAAAAAGAGTTTTCTTATAATGAAGATTTACATTTAACAGTTATAGAGCAAATAAACAAAGATATTAATCTAACGATTAAAAATGAAGAATCTTATAATCCTTTTATCGAAGAAGACTTTAAAAATAGAGATCTCAATCTTGGTGATGAAAATTATGGTTCTTTTTGGTGATTTTTTAATGATAAGAATGGAGCTTAAAGCTCCATTCTTTTATATCTTTGTAATTGTTTTAATGTTTTTAATAATTGTGTATTGCTTTTTGCGTCATTGTATCCCATTTCATAAAGAGCGTCTATTTTTTCAGAGTCATATTCAAAAGAATTAAAATTAACTAAATCTCTTGACGTTATTATTTCATTACATAATTTTAAACGTTTTAAATCTTCGCTTGCTCCTTGCAATTGAATTACTCTTGAAGCCACTCCACGAGAACTTTTTAATTGTTCTTTCTTTGATATTGTTAATGGCGATAAAAATACGCCGAGGGAATAATCAACTTTGTCTCTTATGATATCTGCTGGAAAATTATTCATTATTCCACCATCTGTATAAATAGTATCGTTCGCCTCAACAGGAGAAAAAACCATTGGATAACTTGAAGATGCTAATGTTGAATGTAGAACTGAAAATTCTGGATCAGTTTTTTTACTAAATATTTTTAGCTTTCCAGATATCAAGTCTGTTGCTGTTACATAGATATCTTTATTTAGATCTTTAAATTTCATTAAATCAGTTTCTTCTGACTCTAAAACCCCTTTTAATATAAGTTCTTTTAAAGTATCGGAAGATATCAATCCTGCTCTACCTATTGAATTCCAAAGAACTGTTAAAGAATTTAATTTTATATTTTTAAATCTATCCTTTACAAGTTTTGGCTCAATACCTATTTCATGCAACATACCAACAATAGAGCCTATACTTGTCCCTGCTATTGTGTCAAATTCTATTTTATTTTCATGGCATAAGTATTGTAAAACTCCCAAATGGTAAGCTCCTTTAATACCACCACCTGATAATACTAAACCAATTTTCATTTTTATTCCTTTCTTCTTTTTAGTATAATTTATCAAAAAAATGATATTTTTGCAATATTACTAAGAATTATTTATTTTTTTTATTACTGGATGAATAATAGAATCATTCCAATTTTGCAAACCAAACAATGGCATATTTTCTATATTTGCATAAGATTCTTTCAACTTGAAAATTTTTACATCTTTATTTGATAAGATAAGTGAATTGATTAATCCTAAAGATACTTCACTCGAATAAGGACAGTCTTTTTTTATTTTTTCATATAAATACAAAGCTTCTTTGTATTTTTTTTCTTTCAATAAAAACTTCGCTTTATTTAAAGAGCTTTCAAGACCTGTAATTGTTTTAATTAAATTTGCTTCTTTTAATTCTTTTTGTTTTATTCTTACATATAATGAAAAATACTTTCTTTCTTTATATTCTTTATAAAGAGTTATAAACAACTTGGTTTCTTTTAAATCTGAAATTAAATACATATAAAGAATTAAAGTTTCTGTTGGTATTTTATTTAACCTATTTTCATCTCTTTTTATTAAAAAAAGGAGTCTTCTTTTCCCTAATATTTTATTGTCAGTCCTAATATATATTTTTGATATTATAGCCTCTATTTGTCTTAATAAATCGATTTTTGTAATATTTGAAAAATCTGAATCATTTATTTTCTTTTTAAATTTTTCCAATAATAAAATATTATTATCAAGATCCTTTTTGTTTTTTTCTATATAAACTGAAACATTATAAAGATAAATTGAAATATTAGACAACCAATCTTTTTTATATTTTTGAAAATAATCAAACATTGAATCTCCAACAAGAAAAAGTATTTTCTTATTGTTTAATTTTATTGCCATCTTAGATATTTTAATTAATAAATTTGTATTACTTGGCATTGTTTCTATTATTTCTTTCATTAATTCAATAGCTTCTGAATTATTGCCTCTTTCTATTTCTTTTTCTAACAACAACTCTTTTGCTTCAATTAATAATTTGTTTTCCTTTGAAAAATTTCTTAAATAATCAATCCATTCTTCTGTTTTGTTTTCTTTTTGTTTTATCTTGTATAAAAGATATTCAGACATATTCCTCAAGGAAGTCTTTTCAATCCTTTCTATTATTTCTTTTGAATTAAATGCTAAGATTTCAGAGATTAATTTCAATTTAATATTATTACTATATTCTCTTTTATCTATAGTTTCTAAAAAAAATGAATATCCCATTTCTTTATCTTTTTTTATTTCTTTATAAATAGATTTTAGATCATTATAATCTTTTTGTGCAGACAAAACTCTTTCTTCAATAGTTCCTTTTGTATAAGGTTTAAATATAAATGAATTTATGCCAGAATCAATTGTGTTTAAAACTGCATTTCTTGTTTTATCATTAGATATCATTATGCAAGAAGTATATTCGCTTATATATCCTTTTTCTTTTAATGTAATAAATAAAGTCACTCCATTTAACTCATCACCTAAATGATAATCCATTAAAATAACTTCATAAGAGTTTTTTGTTGTAAGCTTAAAAGACTCTTCTTTATTTTTTGCTATATCTACTTTATTGAAGCCCATTTTATTAAGCATGGTCTTTAACATCACAGAAGAAGAAACAGTATCATCTACAATTAATATTTTACTATTTAGTCTCTGCATTACTTTTCTCCCCTTAATTAAAGATTTTATTAAATATAGAAAGGTTAAAGTTTATTTTACTTTCAATTCTTTTTTAAAGAAAAACTTATTTATAAATACAAGTTGTTATATTTATAAAAAGATTTATTTTTAAAGTTTTTTTTCATTTTTATTACATTTTTTCCATAGATTTATTGATATAACTCGAAAAAAAAGAATTATTATTGTTTGATAAGGCGAATTTTGATTTGAAAACTATATTTTTATTATATTTGTGATAATCTCGCTTAATTATAAATATTTTTAATAAGGGAATGATAATGACAAAGTCAGTATTGAAAAAACTTTATCTGGGTTTCACTTTAATATTTATTTTATTTATTGTTATGGGCAGTTTGACTGTATTTAATTTAAATAAAGTAAATGAAGAATTTGAAACAATATCAAAAGATTCTATACCTTTTTTTATTGAAATAAATAAAATGAAAGAAAAAGAATTAAGTTATAGCAATGTTATAAAATCTTATACAAGCATTCGAGAAATAAATAAACTTGATAGTTACAAATCACTTATTATTAAAGATGAAAACGATTATAAGGAATTACTATCACATTTGGATAAATACAATTCCACCAATCTAAATTCTAATATCTCAGAAATTAAAAATATTGCGTCTAAATATTTATTTACTAGTGAAAGTTTAGTTGTAAAACACGAAAACCTCTTGAAAGAAGAAATTATTGTTGATCAAATGATTTCTGATTTTACTCGATTCCAAACAGAATTAAACAGTAGTATAAGATTACTTGTTAAAATGTCTGATAATATCAGTATTAAATTCTTAGGCAAGGGATTTTCTCAAAAACTACAACAAATAGAAATCAGCACGAATGAAGCAATAAAAAGCACTGATCCTGATTATGTCCAAAAAATTATTGGCTCTAACAACAATAACATGAAAGCATTAATGGCTGACTTTAAAAGACTTTCCATGAAGATTCCTGAAATTGAAAATGAATATAAAGACCAAATGTTTGATTACAAGTTTTCCGTTTCTAGTGCTAAATCCAGAAACAATAAAGGTGAATTAGAATACGGTGCATTGATAAGATATAAAGAATACCTAATTAAAAACAAAGATTTTGAAGATACGTTATCTTTATTTTTGAAGCAAGAAAAAGAATTGGCAACTGCTTTCGAACGCTTAGTTGATATTGCTAAACAAGATTTAGACAATTCTATTTCTGAAAGTAACAAAATTAATAAAAAATCAAAATATACTTCTATTGTTTTATCATTAGTTAGTTTCCTTATTATTGCATTTATCATATTCTCATTAACAAATAATATTAAAAAACCATTAAAAGAAATTGTTAATGTCTTAAATTCGTTAACAAAAGGAGATATGACGAAAAGACTTAATGTTAAGAATGACGGTAATGAATTTAATGAAATAGGACAGAATATAGATCAACTATCAGAAAGATTACATACGCTTTTATTAGATATTAAAGAATCTTCTGACTCTATTCTTAATACTGCAAATAAAAATGAAAAAATGTTATCTGACTCTACTGATATTCTTAACAAGCAAAAAACAGAAACTTCTAGTGTTGCTACTGCTATGGCTGAAATGGAGCATTCTATTCAAGAGGTTTCCATTAATGCAGAGACTTCCTACCAGAAAGTTCAAGAGGCAGAGCAATCTACATTAATTGGTTCTCAATTAATGTCTGAAAACAAAGAAACAATTGAAAGGCTACAAGTGCTTTTAAATGATTCAATTGAAGCTGTTAATAATGTTCAACAGTCAAGCTCCAATATTGTAAGCATTTTAGACGTTATTAAAGGCATTGCAGAACAAACTAATTTATTAGCTTTAAATGCTGCAATAGAAGCTGCTCGTGCTGGTGAAGCTGGTAGAGGTTTTGCGGTTGTTGCTGACGAAGTTCGAGTTCTTTCACAGAAAACAACCGATTCTGTCATTGAAATTGACAACACTATTAATGATCTGCAAATCAAATCTAAGAACGCAAGTGAAACTATTGAAGTTTGTGTCAGTGATATGTCTAAATCAGTAGAACAAGTTATATCCTCTACTGAAATGATGGAAGATATTAAGAATGTTATTATTCAAGTTAGTGAATTAAGCACATATATTTCAGAAGCCTCAAAAGAACAAACTTTTACAGCAAAAGAAATTGCAAAAAATATTGAAGACATAAATTCTTTATCAGAAAATAGTTATAATACTGTTCATTCCAATAATGAAGAAAGTATAAAACTTAAAACAATTGCAACAAAGCAGGAAAAAATTGTTAAGCAATTTAAAGTTAAATAAGATAGATATAAAAAACCTTGCTATGAAGCAAGGTTTTTTTATTTATAATTTTTTTTGATTTTTTAAAACTATTATTTTTGCTAAGTGCTTTAACCAATCTTCACAATACAATGAATAATAGAATTTTAACAAAATTTTATTAACTAAACCTAAATGTTTTAAATAAGGCACATCCCTAAAAAAAGTTCCAAAACAAATAGCCGAATAAGTACTTTTTAAAGTTGTTTTCTTATAACCATAATAACCAACAAGTTCTTCCAATTGATCAAATACTTTTAACCACGTAGGATATAGATCTCTATTATTATTTAAAATCAAACGATAATCTTTTACAGCTATTTTTCTATTTTCTTTTAATTCCTTAAGTTCTTTAAAGAAACTTTTTTCTTCCATTTTTAATGCAAAAGAATCTGACTTAAAATATCTTGAAGCTTGTTTTTTTAAATACACTTCTGTTTTCTTTGTTGAATCTGATTTTATTGCTTTAATAAAAGCATTATGTTTTAAGCTTAATCTAAAATGAATTAATCTTATTAAATTTTGATTTACATTCATGACAAAACACCTATTTATTAATGATACTATATATTTTTTTTTATCTTTTTTCAAGCAATTTTTCTCAATCTTTTTAGAAATATGAAAGTATTTATTTATAAATAAGTTCTTTATTCAAAGATACTTATAAGGGAGGTCTTTATGAAAAAATATAATATTGGTATAAGTTCTTGCTTATTAGGGAACAAAGTTCGATTTGACGGTGGACATAAAAAAAACAAAATAATCAATGGCGAACTATTAAAATATTTTTCATTTCTCCCCTTTTGTCCAGAAGTTGCCATTGGATTAGGAGTTCCCAGACAAACGATAAGACTTGTTGAAAGAGAAAATATTATTGAAGTAGTAAATCCTAAGACGAATGAAAACCATTCAAAGAAAATGAGGCATTATGCTCATTCTATCTCTAATCAAGAATTTGATGGATTTTTATTTAAAAAAGATTCTCCTAGTTGCGGAGCTTTCAGAGTTAAAACTTTTCACCCAAATGGACAAAAATTACATTCTAATGGCGTAGGTGCATTTGCAGAGCAGATCATGAAAAATTTCCCTAATATGCCCGTAGAAGAAGAAGGTCGATTAAATGATATAGGATTAAAGAATAATTTCATAAACAGAGTTATTATGTATGGTGACTTAAAAGAAATTAAATCTATTCATGAGCTTATTCAGTTTCATGCTGAAAATAAATATACTTTATATTCTTATCATCAATTGTTAGTAAAAGATTTAGGTAAAATAATTGCTTCTAATAAGAAAAATTCCGATTTTTCAGAAATAAAATCTTATTACATTGAAAATATAATGAAAAGAACAATTAAACCCCCAAAAAAAAGCAATCAAATAAATGCGATGCTACACGTTTTTGGACACCTAAAAAAAGAATTAAATTATCAGGAAAAAACTGAATTTTTGAGATTTGTTGAAATGTATAATAAAAATGAAGTTCCAATTATTGCACCCTTATCTATTCTTAGATTTCTTATTAAAAACAAAGGTAATACTTATATTAAAAATCAATCTTATGTTAGTTTAGAGATTAATTAAAAAAACTCCCGAAGGAGTTTTCTTATTCAATGTCCACTAACATTACAAAAGACCAGATCATTTGTTTTTGTTTTGGATTCCAAGCACCTTTATACAGATTATGAATTTTGGGAAAACCTACACCTAAATATGTTCCAGCAAGTTCGGGGTCTTGTGGAAATTCAGTTCGATTTACATAGTTACCGTCTTCTTTTACCATTTTTTTATGAATAATTGGATAATCTTTCATTATCATTCCCCTTTGTTTTTTAGATTATGTTTTGTATTATATATCTTTCTTTTTTTCAATGCAACAAAAAAAGAGCTTAAAAAGCTCTTTTTCTTTGTTTTGTTTTTTTGTTATTAGTCGTCACTACCCATAATACCGAATATTTGCAATAATGTACTAAAGATGTTGTATATAGATACAAACAATGTTGTTGTTGCTCTAATATAGTTTCTTTCCCCACCATGAATAATAGCACTTGTTTGCCACATGATAATTGCACCTGAAAGTACCATAAATACTGTTGAAAGCAATAATGCGAATATTCCTGATTGGAAAAATAGCATATTTACGATACCCAAAATAAATGCTGACAAAATACTAACACTTAAGAAACTACCCCAACCCATTACATTTGTTTTTCTTATTGTTACCCAAGCGGATAAGCTAACAAAAATAATTGCTGTCCCTAACAATGCATTAGTCACTATATTACCACCGTTTGGTAAACTTAAATAGTAATTAATATAAGGACCTAGTGTAAAGCCTAACCAACCTGTAAATAAAAATGTTGCTACAACACCAAAAGCATTGTCTTCATTTTTAGTTACTAAGTATAGTAAAACAAAGTAAACGCCAAGCATAATAAATACATTAATTGGTGGAATTCCCATTGACATTGAAACAAATGAAGCCAATGAAGAAGTTAATAGATTCATGCTTAATAATCGATAAGTATCTCTTAGCACTTTATTTTCTGCAGTTACCAACTCTGCTGTTTTTGTATTGTTCATCTTTTTTCTCCTTTAACAGATCTTTGATACAGATCATATCACATTTTTCAAAAATTCAAATACTTTTGTAAAAAAAAATTACAAATAAAAAAATATTGTTTCAAAAATGTTTTCTTATTTTTGATTTTTATATTAATATTGATATTAAAAAAACTTAATTTTATTCTAAATTCTTCATTTAAATACTTTTTTTAAAAAAAGAGAGGCAAAAGCCTCTCTTATATTATTTTGATACTGGTATTGTTTCCAAAGACCAACGATCACGCAATATACGTTTACGATAATGGTCTAAATAGTCTATTCTTTTTCCACGTATTGTTTGTAAAACAAAAGCAAAAACGTGTGGTTCAGTTTTTATTTTTTTCAAGTATGCAGAAGCGGATTTATAGTCCATTTCACCTTCTACGGTAAACATTTCTTTTACTTCTAATGATTTTGCTTCAATTTCAGAACGCATTTCAGAAATTTCTTTATGAATAGTTCTTTCTATTTCGTCTAAAACGTCGAAGTCGATTGCGTCATATTGTTGAATCGCTAACAAACCACGAAAGTCGTCTAATGATTCATTTAATACTAAACGTGCGATATCACGATAACGCTTAAAAGTAACAGAGTGGTGTAGTTTAACATACCATTCTGTTTTGATTTTAACCATATCACCGTCTTCAAACAGCACAATTACACCTTCGATGTCTTTCATGCCTAATAGCATTTCACACAAATCTTCAAAGCTAGTTGCGTCTTCGTATGCTTTATCTAAGACCGTTATATTATAGCCTTTTGATAATTCATGGATATCTAAGTATTTACCAGATACATTTTCACGGATTTGCAACAACGTCAAATCTTCTTGCTCATATTTCAAAACAATACGATTTTCTGGTGAAGTATATTCAAATGTTGGTGTTAAGCCGTTATCTGCCATATCTGAACAGAAACGGATATATTCTGAACGATCTTGAATGTAAGCACGTGCAGCCAACGCAACATCTGACTCTTCCGAGTTTTTAGATTTCGGCACAACTACACCTTCCAACTTATAAGTTGAAATCATTGAACCATCTAACTTTGGAAAAATCGCTTTTACTTTTTTGAAATCTAAGTTATTAATTTGATAAGCTTCTCTTTCACCTAAGTTAAAGAACTTGTGTAATGTTCGTGATAATATATGACCTTCTTTTGAGAAAGTTATACCACGACACTCACGCTCCCATTCGTTAGCGAAAGAATCAGCATCAGTATGAATATAAGAAACAACACGAGTGCCGTTTGGCTTCTCATTTTCAGCTAAATAAGTTAAATGAGCTACATGCTCTAATAAATCGTCTATATGACGAATTACAGGAAATTTATACATTTTTACTACTCCTAATATTATAGGTACTATTAATTATTTATATTATATGTATTTTGAGTTAATTAGTCAACTTTTTTTCTTCTTTTGAAGGAAAATTTTAATAATTCTTTATGATACTCATAATCTACTTCTTCTAATGATAAAGCATATAACTCTTCTGCAAGTTTTGACGGATTATCTTTTTCCCAAATATAATTTAGTTTGAAAAATGAATAAGCAACATCTTTAATTTTATCTAATTTTATGAAATATTGAAAAGTCCAACAAACACCTACTGTAATTTGTTCTTCTGTGTCATTTATTTCATTTAGTGTGTATCCTACCAATTTACCAAGAGAACGTCCTATTTTTTTTATAAATTCTAGCTTTTCTTTTTCTATTAAATTTTCAAATTCTTCACTATTATTTTTTATGAAATCAAAAATCTCACCTTCTAAAACTGTTAGATATGTGTTATGATTGTCTTTTCCTTCAAGTTCTTCACTAGATAGTTGCAAATACTCATCTTTTTCTTTTACTATGTCTTCCATAAAATGAGTTGCACAAAAATAACCATTCATTGAATTAATTTCACCTTTCTTTTCACAACCTTTTATTTTACAATCATGTAAGCTTTCATACATATCATTTTGCATGGCTTTACAATGATTGCAAATACCGTAATTAGCATGAGGAAGCCAACGTCTCCAATCATGATCACATTCTAAATATTTCTGATATCTTTTATAAACAACTTCCTCTGCCTCTAAAAAAGATTTTTCAGAACTATAACATAAACGGTCTTTTGTGTTTTTATTTTCAATTGAAAATGTATGTCTATCAGTAGGACTTATAGATAAATGCCAATTGTCTGGGTATTGATATTTTGGTTCATATTCTCTTTTATATAGGTCTACTAATTTCATCTCTTTCACCTTTAAATTCTTTATTTTCAACATTGTATCAAAATAATAATTGAAATAAAAGAAGATAAAACAAAAAAAATCCCTTTTCAGGGATATTTTTTGTTGTCAGTTTTTACATTTTTTCTTGAATTGTGTATTCTTTGTTAAATAAGAATACTTCTCTCACACCAGCATTTGAACCACCAAAACCTTCATATTTAAAAACAGATATTGTTCTAGTTAAAGGTGCGTCAAAATCTCCTGATTTTACTGTTTTTCCTGTTTCTATATATTTTGACGGAAAACTGTAACTGCCAGAACCATACATGTATTCATGATAACCATCACTTGTCGCTTTTTTTGTATGAATTCTTCCATTTTTATACTCTACGTCAAAAACACTTGCTGTGTTTTGAGATAATTTAACTTTATCATTTTTTAATACAATCATAGGACTGTTTCTGATTTCGTCCCAAGAAGATTCAGCGTTTAAATGATTAGATGCATTTGCAAAAAAAGGTAGAAGTAGAATTGTTAGTAGTGTTTTTTTCATAGTAATCCCCAAAGTTTTGTTTTATGTTCCTTTAGAAAAGGTAAAAATAAAGAGCAATCTTAATGAAAAATCTTTCAAAATATTATTTATTTTTTGAAAATGTTTTTTTTAAAACTTGCTTTTTACTTAAAATAAAACAAAAAAAGAGAGGCTAGACCTCTCTTAAAACTTATATCTTTCTGATTTACTTCTTATCAACATTCCTTCTTTATTATTTCCTCTACATTCTTCAAGATAAGCAATTGTTTTTTTGTTTTCTTCTATTTTGAAATTAATCAAATCCTCTTTATCATCGAATATATCTTTTATATAGTATTTATCATTATAATAATAAATATCTTCTTGTGTAATTTTTTTACCAAAGACATTTAATTCGAAATCAATGTTTAAAATAGTTTGATCTACGTCATATAGAATCCCTTTTATTTTTAATGTCGGAGATGTATTTTCATACATTATTTTTCCAGTATCTTCGTTAAAAAAATAATAATCTTTATTATTTAAAAAATTAACAAGATCTTCAAAAGTCTTAGCAAATTTTACATTAACATTAACAATTGGTGTTATTAAATTACAACCTATATTTAAACAATTATCATAAAATTTAGGATTATTTTTGTTTTTTTCTCTTTCATTTAAAGCTGCTTCAATCGATTTATACCTTAAAGTTCTTCCTGTCATATCAATCAATATTGATAAAATTGCATTAGGATTTGAACTTGTTGATATATTTGTTTTAAAAGAGGTCATTTCAGGATTTGTAACATTATTTTGATAATATACATCCAATCTTTTTCTTCCAGTAGATAAATAGTCAGAATAAGTTCTACTAGAAACAAGAATTTCTAATATATGATTTGAAGATATTGGGTATAAAGTTTTTAAACCTAATTTATTTTTTAAATCCTCAAGTTTAACAATCATTTTCATCCTCCTTTTCACAAACACAAATTTCAGTATAAGGGTGGCAAGAATGCAAATCTGTATTTTTTATGAAAAGCAAACCTTCCTCACTTAAAACGTCTTCTTTTACATCTTTATAATTATAACAACAATGAACTAAATACATACCTTGCGAATAAGCCATTTTTATTGTTTTTCTTTGAACGGCATAATAACCTTTCTTGAAAAAAGGACTGGTTACTTTAAAAGAACCATCTTCTGTTTGAACCAATTGTAAAACGAAACCTTTTATTGTTTTTTCTTCAATAATTTCAGGTTCTTTATTTTTATAAATAGGTTTTTTTTTTTATCATTAAGTATTTTGTTTTCTCGTTTTAATTTTTGATCTTGTCGATAATTTTCTTCAAACATTAGTTATTCCTATAAAATAATTAGCATTATTATAGCATCTTGATTTATTAAAATCAAAAAAAAGCACTGATCTCTCAGTGCTTTCTTCATTGGGTTTCAATTGCCGTCGAAACTCAATTGCCATGACCACGGCAGCAGGGGCTAAACAAAAAGGTCATCTCTGAATTTTTAGCCAATTTAACAGAGGTTTATAAACGTAATGTCTAAGATCGGCAAATCGAAAACACCAGAGGTTTAGACACTATTCTGGCGGAGAATGAGGGATTCGAACCCTCGGTGCGGGATAAACCACACAATTCCTTAGCAGGGAACCGCCTTCAGCCACTCGGCCAACTCTCCTTGGTTAAGAATGCAATGCATAGCAATCTTTTTATATTATATGTAACCTAAATATAAAAAGCAAGACATTCTTTAAAATTGTGTAACTAGAACCTACATAGCAGGGGAAGAGTACACAAAGTATTACAATGATATCTGGCACATCCTGCAGGATTCGAACCTGCGACCACATGCTTAGAAGGCACGTGCTCTATCCAACTGAGCTAAGGATGCTTTAAAGGTAGTTTTTAAAATTTTTGCGAATCCAATTAAAATTGATTCCAATTGTATATAGGCACTACCAAACCTGTCGTAATATTTCCCTTTATTCCTTCAATGTCACCTTAATCCCTTAAAGCAATTATCTTCCTTTACTTACTTTATTACCATTCCTAGAAATTCCATCTACGTCCTTGTTGCGTCTTTATAATCCTAATAATATCCATTAAAATCCATTAAACCACAATTGTATCGTTAACATAAAATCCATTTAATTCTATTTCCAAAACACAATCCTTTATAGAAACATTGATACAAAAACTTAAACTTTTATACACAAGTTTTATAATTTTCTTCCTGATTTTAAATCTATCCCTTTATTTCGATTATCCATAATCTTTTATTGTTATTCCTTTATTTTTTTCTTCCATTTGTCTTCATGACAGAAAATCCTTTTAATTCTTCCTTGCTTATATCCTTATTACCCTTCCTTTTAGTCCTTTTTGGTACGAAGAGAGGGACTTGAACCCTCACACCTTGCGGCACTGGAATCTTAATCCAGCGTGTCTACCAATTCCACCACCTTCGCATTTTATAATCTTGCTACTCTCAGTCCTGTTCCTTTACAATTTATACAGACGGTTTTCCTGAATGTATAAGAACCTTCTTTGGAAATGTTATTTCTAACTTTTCCAGACCCATTACAAGTAAAACATTCATAATCAATTTTTTTATTTTTAAAAATCAATCCAATTGTTATATCTTCTTCTGGATCAAATACTTCTACTTTCATTTATTAACCTTATTTTTTGGAGCGTGTAGCGGGAATCGAACCCGCATCTTCAGCTTGGAAGGCTGTAATAATAGCCATTATACGATACACGCAATATTTTTTTGGTGCTTCCTCTCAGACTTGAACTGAGGACCTACCGATTATGAGTCGGGTGCTCTAACCAACTGAGCTAAGGAAACATTCGGAAGCCTTTATCTCTAAGGCTTCGTCGTTAAGTTGTTTTAAAGATTACTTCCGTTTGAAAAAATTGTCAACAACTTTTTTTATTTTTTTTAGTTTCTGAAATAAAGTGTGACGAATCTCTTGAAAATTATTTATAAATGGGTAAATTAACAGCAGGTGCTATTCCAGTTATTTCATACCAAGCAAGCTCTCTAGCATATATATGTTGCAATGTTTTTCTTTTTTTTATTTCTTCTATTACAAAAAATCTACTAGCTTTGGTTTTTATTACCATTCCGAGCCAAGGTTTTTGACCAAATCTTAACTCAAATTTTTTCGTTTCCATTGTGTATAATTTTTTCATTTTTTTATCACTCTCTTATTTACAATTATATTAACACAATAAATTGTCTTTTTCAAAGTAAAAAAAGTTGTTTTTTTATGTTTTTTTTAGTATAATTGAAATCATTAGGAGACAATGTTATGAGCATACGAAATCAATATCAAAAACTTGGCGTTGAAGCATTTTATAAGAAGAATTCAGATTCATACGAAAATCCACATGAAAAAATTGTTCATTATTTGCTAGACATTGCAAATAAAAAAGGTCATATTGGAAAAACTAAAATTTTAGATCTTTGTTGTGGCACAGGTCAAGTTTCAAACCATCTTAAAAAAATAGGATATTCAAACATTGTAGGTTGCGATCCATTTACTAATATTGAGTTTCAAAAACGAACTAACTTAAAAGCTTATAATTATGATTTTAGATATATAGCAATGAAAGGTTTGTCAGAAAAATACTCTACTATCATCTGCAGCTTTGCTCTTCACCTTGCTCCTGCTTCTTTATTACCACAACTACTTTGGCAATTGTCGCAGTCTTGTGAAAAGTTAATTATTATCTCACCTAATAAAAAACCAGAGATAAAGAATCACTTTATTGAAGTTGATTCATTTAAAGATAGTCGTGTCATTTGTAAGATTTATGAATCGGTTTATAAGTAAGAGAGCATCATGACTTTAAGAAATTATAATGAAAAAAGTTTATCATACCAAAAAGGTTTAATTGAAAAATATCCTGTTGGAAGCAATGACTATATCGAACAACAAACAAGAGTTTGTTACCGTTTTGAAAGAAGTTTTATTAAACCATTTTTTAAAAACTTTTGTAAGGAAACATTTATTCCCAATTCATATTCTGATTTTGAAAATCAAAGTCACAGTAAGCAACTTAAAATATTTATAAAGAACATTAATGAATATATTTCTCATTTCTGTTTAGGTGAGGTTAAGCAATCTATTTCAAATAAGAAGAATGGTAATTCTTATTATTCAAGAGAGAAAAATAAAATATTTGTTAATTCTTTTTATTTTGAAAATCCTGATTTTAAAGATAATGAATGGTATTTAGATGTTCTTTATGTCTTTATCCATGAATATGTTCACGCCTATGTTGATAAGTATTATTCAGAAGAAGAGATGCATTCTAGTTTGTTTTTCAATATATTGATTGAGCACATCTTATTTTTGACAGGAAAAACGCTTAAAGCTCTGAAAAAACAAAAAGACAAAGAAGGCAATAGTTTTGAAGAAGAATTAAAATACCAAAGGTTCTTATCATTAGATAATGACTTTTTTTATAAGATTTCTTTTCAAAATGAAAACGATTTCTTTAAATACAAAGAAGATTTGAAAAAAAACAATGTTCCCTTTGAAGATCTTGATAACATCTGGAACAATGAATCAGATACTATTCTTCTATTTAAAGAGAGCGAGGAGTATCATAATTCAGCAGAAGGTAGATTATACAAAGAAAAAGGACTTTATTTTTTATACATAATTGATATTATAAAGCATATTGAAAATGAAAAGAGACAAGATTCTATTTTTATAGAAAACATCGAAAAAAACATAAAGGAACATAATAATGAAATATAAACAAGTCGTTTTTGATTTTGGTGGAGTCGTTGTTGATTTTTTTCCAAAAGAATTAGCTGCTAAATTTGCACAAAGTGAAGAAGAATATGAAATTCTTATTGAACTTATGAATCATCAAGATTGGCTTGAATTAGATCGTGGCAAATATTCTTTTGAAGAAGTTGCTCGATTTAACTATGAAAGGACAGGTTATCCTGAAAAGAATACTTTAGAATTTTTTAAGTTTGTAAGGAAGGGTTTTGTTGAACTTTCTGTTACTAAAAATTTCATTTTAGATTTAAAAAAAGAAGGTGTGGAAGTTTACTATTTATCGAATATAAATATTGAAACGTTTAATTATCTTTTTGATAATTTTCCTGTTTTCAAAGAGTTTAAAGACGGTATTTGCTCTGAAAAAGTCGGTGCTGTTAAGCCTGAAAAAGCAATTTTCTCTGCCTTTTTGGATAAAACAAAATTAAACAAAGAAGACTTTATTTTTTTGGACGACATGGAAAAAAATGTGAATACTGCTCAATCACTAGGTTGGAATAGTGTCGTTTACAACAAATATAACGCAAAAAAAGTAATTGAAAGTATATTCAATAGTTGATTTTTTATGTTTAGTTTTGTATAATTATTTTATGAATTGGAGAGAATAATGTTAAAAAACAAAAATAAAGTTACTTTATCACTTATACTTATGCTTATGATTTCTTTATCTATCCTTGCTTTTGTTAACAGTGGAGCAGAGGATAATTTAAACACTGAAAATGTTCATGTATCTAAAGTAGAAAAAGTTCAACCCAAAGTAGATCATGTTATCTATATTGAAAATAAAAGAGATTTTGAAAGAAAACGAACAGAACGAAAAGGTCGATTTTAAAAATATTTCAAAATATAAAGCGAATGTTTCTTGCGAGCATTCGCTTTTTTTGTTATAATTCTGCTTAATTTTAAGAGGTGTTGGATGATAAGTTACAAAGTAGAAGAAAAAGTAATCAATGATATAAAAAAATATATTGATATACCAGAAGAAGGAACTATTGCTGGACAGTTTCTTGCTAGTCTGTTCTACAAACATTTGCAGCTTGGTTTATCTCAACCTTTAAATGACGTTGATATTTTTATTTCTCAAGAATCTTCAGGAAGCCCATTTAGAACCTTCGTTTCAGAGCAAACCTTTGTAACAAAACAAGCTTCTCTTAGTGAAAAAACTCCTGAAATGGATAATAGACGATTTTATTCAGTTATTAATTCTGTTTATATTCCAAATGCTAAAAGTGATATTCCTATTAATATCATTAATGTTAAGAGTCTTTCAGATTTTAAGGGTTCATACCTATTAGAAATTTACAAAAAAAATAAAGAGTTCCTTTATAAGAAAGCGAATCAAAAAGTTAATCCCCAAGATATCATTTCTAGTTTCGATTTAAACTGTTGTGCGGTTGCTTATTCTATTGAAAAAAATAAATTCTATTATACTGCAGGGTTTCTTGATTTTATTCAAACAAAGAAACTTCGAATACAATCTTTACATTCACCACACGCTACTTTAATCAGAATGTTTAACAAGATTAAAGAGATAAATTGTTTAAGCGATATAGACAATGAAATAAACCTAATAAAGCTATATGGGTTGGCTTTTGATAATAAATTTATCATTGGAAAACGATTTAATGAATTAATAGATTCTTCGGGAAATGATATTGTCGCAGACATGATTCAATATCAAAATAATTACAAAGTTCATATTAAAAAATATAAAGAGTTATTAGACAACAATAAAATAAAAGAAGTCTATGATTTTTTTAATCTTAATAAAGCTTGTTATGTAGTTCATAATCATAAGTTTTTAATTCGATTATTCTATGAAAGAATTGAAAAAGAAAATTCTCGTATCTTTTCTTGTTTCAAAAATAAAACCATCAGTAAGAATTTTTCAGAACAAATCATTCAATATTGGTTTATAAGGTTAATAAATAGAGACGCATTGGCTGACATTCAAATTGATTCAATTTTAGATAATATTCACTATACCCAAAAATTAAGCAAAGAGTATGGTGAAGTTGTCTCGTTAGGGTATGACTTTAAAGAACCGAAAGATTTAGAAGAATTTTGTTCAATGTTTTTTGATAATGAAAAAATTAATACATTTACGATCAACATGTTTAAAAACAATTTAATTACCTATCAAGACATTCAAAATAAAAAACACAAAAAAGAGATTCTTGATTATAAAAACAAGGTAAAAAAAGAAATTAAAACAGTTTGTCCTTTTGTTTATAAATATAATCACCATACTGCTCTTTGGTTTGACTCTTTTAAAGGTTTTGAAGGTTTATGGAAAACACTTGCTGCTACTTCAATAGAAAACGCTTTTGATAATATTTATTTTATTGATTTCTTTGGTAAAAAGAGAGCTTTTAAACTTATAAAAGATTCTAAAGAAGTAGAGTCCCATATTGCTTCTAGTCCTCTTTCTTTTTCTTATAAAATGCCTCAGAATTATAAAAATAAGTTTTATAACTCAAACATAATGGAATCAATAAAAAATGAAAGCTTTTATGTTTTCATTGAGCGTTTTGTTAAAAGACATACAAGAAAAGAAGATCTTCTTGATAGAAATGAGGTTTATGAATATGATTTTCATATAAAAAACAAAAAGAATATTTCTGATTATATTATTGAATTAATTACTGTTTATTTCGTTGTTCAAACAAAAGAAGATTTAAATTGGTCTATCTTTTTTAAAGATTTTTATCAATATATTAAGTCTTATTTGTTGAAACTTAAGAAAATTCTAAAAATAAGACCTACTGAATTTAGTAAAAAAATTATAAAAAGTCTTTTGAATTAAGTTTTTTTTGTTGATTTGATATTCTTTATTTGATATAATTCTCAAACAATAACGAAATACTAAAAGGATATACAATGAAAACTTATGCAGAAAGACGTTATAGCAACGCAAATCTAAGAGTAGTTATTGCAAAGATGGTTGACGATATGCATTCGAACCCTTCTCGTTGGGATGCTCCAACCAAGACATTGTTTAAAAGAAAGATTCAAGGTCAAGAACTTGCAATTGCTCGAAACTATTATTCTCATGATGAGCCTATCCAACTTTTTGTTAATCAGGTAGAAATCGAAGACCTTACTGAAAAAGAGATTCGTGTTCTTCGTGCAGAGTTCAGTTACTTAAGAGAAAAATTTGCAAACTACATTAGTAAAAATAAAGAACGCAACAAATCACTTTTTGTTTAACCAAAAGATAAGAGGTCTTCCTCTTATCTTCTTACTAGAGATAAATAATATGATATACTTTGATCAATTTAAAAATAGCATTTCTGAAATCATGGAAATTGATTCTAAACAGAAACAGCTTACAAACAAAAGACATAAAGCAGAAGGGCGTAAATATCGTTTTTTTGAAAGTAATTTTTTGTCTCTTTTATCGAGGATTCCTTTTTTCGGATTCATGGCTTTCTTTCTTTTATTGTCTGATTTTTTTGAGTCAGAAACTTTTTATAATGTTTTTTCTTTTCTCTGTTCAACTTCTGTTTTAATTCTTGCTTATCGACTTTATTTATATTTATCTTATAAATATTATGTTGTTAAAGTTAACTTTCTTAAAATGAAAAAGACAAACATTGTTAAAAAATTAAAAAAAGAAGGACATTTAGATAAAAAACTTTATGACGAAATTCTTAATAGCTTAGAAACTTTTACAAATAAAGAAATTGATATTGTTCAAGACATTATTCATACATATAATACTGAATTAAATAATGAAAAGAAAAGAATCTTATTAGAAGAAGAAAAAGAACGAAATCGCATTATTGAAGAAGAGCAAAAAGAAGCATTGCGAATAAGACAGCAAGAAAAAGAACGTAAAATAGAAAAAGCAAGAGAAGAAGAAAAGAAACGAAGAATTGGACATATTAGAGATAGATATCAATTTATTGACATCGAAAACGACTAAAAAAAGCCCCATTCGGGGCTTTTTTTATTTTAATGGATTTTCTCTTATTTTTTTGTTAAACTATTAAAAACCAACTAGGAGAAAATTTTGAATAAAGATTTTAAAATTATTGCTAAACATATATTGAATAAATATGACGTTTTTGATATTGAACGTAAAGAAAATAAAGACAGGGAATCTTTTTCTCATTTAGGTTGGATGTTAGAAAAAATTGTTAATTCTAATCTTCAAGATACAAAAATGGCTCGTTGGTTTGGTTATGTGCTTGCTATTTTAGTTGTGAAATCAATTGACAAAGAAGAAGTGTTCTTTGATTTTGACAACCTTACTTTAAAGACAGATAAAGATTTCATTAATTCTCATATAATTGCTGGACAACATTATCTTGAAAACAATCTTTTAAATACTGATTTTCCAAATATTAACAACAAATTAATTGAATACAAGTGCAAGGAACGCCTCTCAGAAGTATTGTCAGATAAATATGATTCTGTAGAATCTAATGTTGTCTTTGGTTATATACAAGGACATTTGGTTCATTTAAATCTTTTAAATGTAGAAGATGAAAGAAATAGGACTCGAAGCATATTTAATGGGGAATAATTGACTTTATCTCAATCCTAGTATAAAATTACTCTTGATAAAATATTGGAAAAAACCATGACAGCTATTCATACTGTAATATGATAAACTTATAGCAGCAGATTAATGAAAAATAAAATGCGTTACCAGAATTTCACTCTTAATGACACGGTATATAAACGCAAAATCTAGAGGAAAAATTAATGAAATTTATAGAATTTTTATTAAAAAAAATAAAAAATATTACTATATTATCAATTATTATGATTATTTTTTTACTATTAGTAAATTTTATTAGCAATGGCTTTGTTGTGGAAAAAATTTCTGTTCTTCAAGAGAAAGAAGCTATTAATAGTGGGGTATGTAATTATGAATTTCATTTAATCAACGAAACAATTATTTTAAATAAATTTACATTTGAAAGAGGTTTCGGGCGTTGTGTTCAAGAACAACTTGAAGATAAAAACATAAAAGCAAAAAAAGTCATTTTAAAAAATGTTTATGGCGGAGATGTTATCGAAGCACGTATTTTTGCAAATTATATAAGAAAAAACCAAATTCCTGTCATTGTTAAAGGGTTTTGTAATTCTGCTTGTGTTGACGTATTTTTACACTCCCCTAGTCGTTATATTTGTTATGATGGTAAATTAGGAATACATTCATATAAAGCAGAAAACGGAAATTCTTCATTTTTTGTTGATTATTATCGAAAACTAAAACAAGATGCTATGTTAAATGCTTTTGACAATACAAGTATCAATGTAGATTATATTAAAGAATTGTATGATAAAGTATCACATGAAGACATTTATAATCCACCATTAAAAGAACTAAAAGAAAACAATTTAATACATAAAGAAATTCCTTGCTCTTAGTAAGGGTTTTTTTAATGGACAATCTAAAAAAAATATCTTATCATGATTTTATATAAATTGAAGGAAAACACATTATGTATATAGGTTATTTAAATTATTTCGAAACTGGTCAAGGGATCAGAATTATTTTAAAAACAGCACCAACGGTTAAAGAGCTTAAGGATGGTATTGACGATTATTTCCTTATGGGGTTTGAAATCTTTGACCTTGATAAAGTTTTTGATTTTTCTAAGAAAGAAAAAGAAAATACACCAGCCGATATTTGGGACGTACTAGAAACATTAAGAATGCATTGTCCAATAGCTTATAGAAGTTTTAAAAAATATGGTATTTTAGACCTTAAATACGAATATTCTATAAATTTAGCATAAAAAAAGCTCCTTCGGAGCTTTCTATTTGTATTTAGAATATAAAGTAATATAAGTAACCTGCTGATATTGCCATTGAGAATATTACAAATAAGAAGGCTGCTATCATTTGATTCTTAAATATTGACTTCAGTAATATTACTTCTGTTAATGAAGCACCTGCACTACCTATAATTAATGACATAATTGCACCTGCACCCATTCCTTTTTCCATAAGAACACCAGTTAGTGGAATTACTGCTTCTGCTCTTATATATAATGGAACACCTATTATTGCTGCTATAGGTACTGCAAAAGGGTTGTTTTCATTTGCCACGGAAGCAATATATTCAGAAGGAATAAATCCATATATTAAAGAACCCAATAAAATACCAAAAATTAGATAAGGTAAAACTTGTTTGAAGTCTTTCCAAGTTGTATCCCAAATTCTTCTCCATTTACCAACTGTTTCTTTTTTTACCATTGAAGAGGTAGAATCACAACAAGAGTTTTTTTCTACTTTTGTTTCACAACAAGAACATTTTTCTTCTACTTTTGATTCACAACCTGTTCCACAATTTGTTTCACAACAAGAAGAATTCCCTTCTACTTTTGTTTCACAACCTGTTTCACAACAACTTACTTTATTATTGGCAGAAGAATATGCCTCTTTTTTTACAAATCTTTCAAAACCAAGTTTTTCCAATATATAACCTGAAATAATTGATACTAATAATGCAATCAGAAAGTAGAATATTGTTACTTTCCAACCAAATGTTATTGCAAACAAACCAATTATTATTGGATTTAAAAGTGGGCTTGCAAACAAGAATACCATCATAGGACCGAATCCTGCCTTTGCTCTTAAAAGACCTTTTAAGAATGGTATTGTAGAACAAGAACAAAATGGTGTTATAGATCCAAGGAATGCTGCTATGACATAGCCCTTACCATTTTTTCCACCTAATATGCTTTGAATTTTTTCTGGTGGTATATATTCTTGTAGAATACCTACTATATAACTTATTGCTAAAAATAATACTGTTAGTTCTGCACCTAAAAATAGAAACATACCAACAGATTCTTTTATCATACTTACGTAATCCATATTTCACCTCTAAAATTTTATTTGAAATAATATTTCCACTTTTATTGAAGTATATTATTTCGACTTTTATCGAAATGTTATATCTAAAATTGAGGTTTGTCAACCCTTTTTTTATTTTTATTTTATAAGCTTTAATTATTCATTATAATTATATTATATATTTTTTATATTAAGGTTGATTTTTATTGTATTTATTGATAAGATATCTATAGTTTATAAAATAACAAAAAGGGTATACAATATGAAATTTGAAGAAATCTCAAGAGCATTTAAAGAACTTGGGCATCCTATAAGACTTAGCATCGTAAAACGTTTAATTAGAGCAGGTTTTCAAGGGATACCAGTCGGCACTTTACAGGAAGAGTTAAATATCCCAAATTCTACGCTATCACATCATATTTCAAGTTTGGTTCACGCTGGCTTAATGATGCAAAGAAAAGAAGGTCGAACTCTTTTTTGTGTTCTTAAATATGAAAATGTTAAACTTTTACAACTTTTTCTTGAAAAAGATTGTTGTGTTGATGAATACTTAGAGGTAAAAGAAAATCTTTTAGAATAATAACCCAAGAATTAAAAAAGCACTCGAATAGTGCTTTTTATTATTTAAATTACCTTTTTAAAGAAGGTGATTTTTTCTCTTTCATTCCGTGTTCTTTTAAAAAGTCGTCAAAAGAGAAATTAGAATCTTCTTCTTTTATCTCTTGTTTTTTTCTTTCTGAAGGGACAAGTGATAAAGACTCTTTTTTCTTAAATAATTCATTGAATCCATCTTCTATTTTTATATATGTATCAATTGTTTCAGGGAACAAGCTTTTTATTTTTTCAATACCTTTTTCTGACAACATGAAATCTGTTATTTCTTTTGTCTTGTTTAAAGATGATTTTCCTTTTTCATTTGTGTTTAACAACAAAGCTTTTGTTGCTACATTTAATACATTGTGAATATCTTTCTTTAAAAATTGATTCAATTCAAATTCATTTGTTTTTAATTCTTCTTTTGATACACCCATTTTTATTGCTAGATTTTGAATTAATTGTTTCTTAATATTCTCAGGATATAATAAATAATTATTTAATACATTTTTTTTATAAGTTTTAAGTGTTGATTCAAAATTAGAAACAGATTCAAGAATTTGATTATTTATTTTTGCATTTGATTCTTTACTTTTTATTATATTCGAATTGCTTGGAACAGCAGATCTATTTTTTTTCACAATTCTGTCTTCTACTATTTTTACTATCTCTTTTTCATTGCATTCTTTTACTTCTAATGGTACTTGAAGCACCAATTGCATTGGAACAGCACCATCGTTTCTTTTTTCGAAAAATAATCTACCCACATAAAATCCACTATCATATACGTTTTCTGGCTCTGCAATCCAAAAATCTTTATTTTCAATTAATGTTTCTATTAAATTTTCTCTTTTGTCATTTATTGCGTCGAACATTGTTTTTTCAATCATAAAAACTCCTTATTGTTTATGTTTAAATTTTATCATATAAAATTGAGAATAAAAGCAGATTTCTTTTTTGAAAATTTATTTTTGTTTTTTTATTTTATATTTTATTATATTAAAAATTTGATTTTTTGTTAAAAACTTGTTAAAATGCAATCGTAAACTAGTATTGGAGGATAAATTGATGAATCTTACTTTGTTTTTTATTATTACGCCTATTATTGCTATTAGTTTAATCCTTTTTGTTTGTTGGCTTAATCGAGAAGAAGACGGATATCTTTTAAATAAAAAAAGAAACAAAAGTGCAAAAAAAATTGATAAATTTTTAAGAAAAAATAAATTTTAAAACAAAAGTGTTGCTTCAAGCAACATTTTTTTTTGAAAAAACTTTGTTATTTTTTATTTATTTGATAGAATCAAAAAATGCAAAATAAATTACTAGTAATCTTATTAATAATAATGTCACAATTATCATATGCAGAAGACAATGCTCTCAACGGGAGTGTTGAGTTCGGTTACAATTCAAGTTCAGGAAATACAGAATCAAAATCTTTGTATGGTGGATTAAATGGTGAATATATAAAAGGACTGTTTAGAAATACTGGAGAACTTACATTTAACATTTCAGAAGAAGATGGAAAAGAAGATAAAAATCAAAAAAAGTTAAAACTTCAATCTGATTACAAATTAAATGAGCGATTTTATTTATATTCTAATCTTAATGCAAAAACAACTAAATACAGCTCATATTTTACAGATATTGTAGTATCACCTGGTGTAGGTTATCAATTATTTAATAAAGAAGATTTACGAATGGAAACAGAAATTGGTGTTGGTTATAGATATCAAGAACCCAACTTAGATGAAATTGATGAAGGTGACTTGATTTTGCCAGAAAATGTTAATGAGGCGGTTGTTATATTTAATTTCTTATTAAATTGGGATATTAATAAACTTTTGTCTTTTGATCTTGAAAGCACTATTACTTCTGGTCAAAGTAATACTCGATATGATAACGATTTTTCACTAGGATTCAAACTAAATGAATCCTTGGTTTTAAAAATAGAAAAAAATATTGATTATCTAAATAAAGTTCCACCTGGCTTAGATAACAAAGATTCCGAATTAAGGTTTAAATTTGTTTACAATTTTTAATTTTTTTGCTTCATTATAGATCTTACTCAATCTCGCAGAAGAATGTTCAATTGCAAAGTTAAAATCTTCTTTTTGAGATTCTGATAAACTATTATAAACTTTTTTTAACTTTAAACCTATATCATTCTTTTCTTTTTCACTATATTCTTTCTTTCTTTTTCTTTGAATTATTTCCATTTCTTTACTCATATCGACAAATGTTTTATAGATTTCATTTGAGAAATTGCCTCTGATTTCGTCTTCCACTATCATAACATTATTTTCCTTGTATTTACTATATACAGAATTAGATTTGTTATTCAATAAAGTCATTTTCACGTCAGAGCAAATAACATTTGTATCTGATATTTCTAAAGATTTTAGTGTTGTTATTTTTTCCAATATACCTAATTCTTTTTTTGCTTTTGAATAGTAGTCATCGAATATCATTTGTCTTGAAAACATATTTTTAAAAATGTTCTCTTGTAGATTTTCAGACATTTCAATTACAGTATCATTATTTAAATATTTAATCATATATTCACTAAGTGTTTCATTGTTATTATCTTCAATGATTTTTAAAAATAGAGTATATACGTCTTCATAGTTGCTTGGTTCATTTAAAACTTTTCTATAAGTTTCTTTATCTTCATTAATCATATAAGATAAATCTTTTTTGAAATCTATACTTTCATGTGGCGTGACTTCAATTAATGCAGTAAACTGTTCTTCTTTTGTCATATTTAAATCTGCAATTTTAGTAACTTCTTGTATTTCTTCTTCTGTAAAATTACTTAAGTTATCATATTCATTCATTGTTGATAACATTACACCATATCTATTATAAAAGAATTCTTTTTCAGGTGTCGCTATCTTAGATATTTCAGATTCTATTACTGACTTCAATCCTTTGTTTTTCATCATTCTAGAAAAAACCTCTATTTCATTAGAGTAATCTAAATCTTTTGAAAAAAATGAATCACTAAAAAAACGGTGAACAATAATTTCTTTATCTGACTCAGATAAATCGTTTAATTTATCTACATAGCTAAAAGCATTATCTTGTGTTATTGCGTCAGATATCGCAGATAAAGATATATTCTCAATTTCATTAAAACTAAAATAATCATTAAAAATAGGATCTTCTTTTAAATAATCTTGATTTCCTGATAAAGTTAATGCTGCAATTGATTTTCTTATAGCATATTTTTTAGAATTTTCAGAATCTTCTGTTTTATCAAAAAAGAATTCAATTATTTCTTTTGGGTGTTTTTTCAATGGAAATGATTCTATTGTTTTTATAAGTTCTTGGTCTGAAAATAATTTGTCTTTACTGTCATAGTTTTCTAAAACTTTTCCATTCGGAGACACGATTGTAGCAGTATGTGATTGACTATCTAATACTCCTTTTTCGTAATCAAATGTAATAACAAATTGCTCACCATGTTTTATGTAGTTGTTATACATACTTTCATCTCTTGATACACACCACATATCTGTTCCCAATTCTTTCATTTGATTGGCGTCATTAATTAAGAAAAATATTTTATTATCTACTTCACCTAATTCTACCGCAGATACGGATTCTGCTTTCTTTTTTAAATTTTCTTTTGATATTCTTTTTAATAAGCTTTGTTCCAATGTTTTGTTGAATGTTTCAGAATCGCTGAAAGCTTCCAATTTAAAGGTTACTGCTTCTTCTAATTGATTTCTTGATATGTTTTGTTTCACCAACTCTCTAAATATTTCGTGAGTTTCTTCATTTATTAAAAAGGAATGTCTTTGAGAGGTAACAGAAGATAATAATTTTTTTGCTTTATTGTTTATTATTATTTTTTCAACGTTATCATTTAATTCTTCAAAAATTTTAAAATATGACTTAATATTTTTTCTAGAAATATAATCATTTAAGAATATTTTATTAGATTTCATTAAATGTTTATAAACATCTAAGTTTTTTATTAGATTTTCTATTGAATTTTGATCAATACCTTCTGACAGGCATTTATTAAAAAAGTTTTTTTGCTTTTTTTGCACTAATAATTCATTTAAAAAATTATCACTTTCTAAATCCATTTTGTTTTATTTCCTTATTTTTTACATATGCTTATTATATCATTTTTTTAAAATAAAAAAAGCACCACTAGGGTGCTTTGCTGGATAATTCAGCCAAATATATCATATGAAATCTTGCTTATCCTCATCTTAATGTAGTGTTAGCGATAAGCACACTTTCACTACCGACTTGACCAATTTTTTTGATGAATTCACAAGCTTAATCATCTTGGGTTCATTTTTTTATGAAAAAAGTAACGAACAAACTTTTTTACTTCATTCAATGAAGGATTCTACGTCTGTGAGCCTTCTCTCATTTTCAGCAACCATACTTCTTTTTTTTACGTGGCTGATTAGCATGTTTCAGACCAGCGACTCATTTAAATTTGAAATTGAAGTTGTGGCGTTCCCTTAGTTTATTTCGTCTTTCTGTGAAAGACTTCAAGTTCGGGTTCCAGCATTACCTGTACTTCTTTGTTATCGTGCTTAACCGATAACCGTCTTGGCTCTATATAGCAATATTAAGCGTGTTCTATATAAGAGAAGCCCTTTACGCAAATTTAATAAGCACTAATTTCAAAGTGCAAAAGTGGGCGGTTGATGGTATAGTTGCCCAAGCTATACATAAAGGATTCCTAAGAATTCCAATATTCAACAAAAAAGCACGAATTAACCTTTTTAAACCTCACGGAGTGTAACCTTATGTTTAAGGTAAGGTGAGCAACCTTTTCTGTTTCACAACAGTAAGGGACGTGTGGAGAATATTATGTTTACCAATAAATAGTAAATTATAACGTTACTCAACTCTTAAAAAACAAGTAATCTCTGACTTTTCAGTCCACACCCTTGAAGTATTTGGAGATTATGCAAATATTTATCTTCAATTAGTTCCAAAGAACGGTTGTTACTTCTGCCTTTCGGCTACATCCCCAAGGCAATTGGAAGCGCAATTGTGAGTCCTCAGTTCGCTCATAAGAGCCTTTAAACTTGTCTTTCGACTGTTAAAATATTATATAACTATACGCTCTTTTTGTCAATCTTAAAAAGAATAAAAATTACTTATCCTAGTAACTTTTTTTAAGTTTTTTAAACTAATTATTTTTAATTATTCTTTCACATCATGCTCCTAAAAACTATATGTTGATTTTTCTCTTATCGACCTATTTAAAATTGTTAAAGCTTCTTTATTAAATTTATTAAGAAACTTTTCTTTATCTGATATTATCAAATCTTTAAGATCGTTCGATTTTGAAAACATAAAAGAAACATAGTTATTTTCTTGTTTTAATTTCTGCAAGCGTTTCTCTTTAAATAGCAATAATTCTTTTTTTGTATTTAAATCAGATATTTCTATATCTAATTCTGAAATCCTTGCTGAATAATTACCTACAATCTCAGTTTCATTGATTTTACAATTAATGTCTTCTAGCTCTTTTTTACAGTTAGAAAACAATGTATCTATCATTAAGTGATCTGAATACATTCTATAAATTGCCATTCTTTCACCGTATAAATCCAACATTTTTTTTAGATTTTTTGACGGTGAATCAAAAGTAAAATACATTTTAATAATATAATCATCTGTTTTTGTTTTTACTTTCATTTCATTTTTTATCAATAAATCATTTTTATTATCTATTCTTATTGAAAGAGATTGCTCTACTATCTTCGTTAACATTTTTCCACCACTTAAAAAGCAAATCTTCTATTTTCTTTTGTTGATAAAGTTATTAGATTTATTGCTTCTGCTTTTAAATATTCTTTTATTTCATTCAAATCTTTATCTTCAAAACAAAATTCTAAATAAGTATAATTAGTTGTTCTACCATGTGTTTCATATTCAGAACGGTCTTCTTTTTTTATCTTAATTTTTGGTTTTAAAACAATTTCTTTTAAAATATGCTGATCAGACACTGCAAGATCTCTATCTCTTCTTTTTATTTTTTTTATTTTTATATTAAAAGATATTTTTATCTTTTCATCTTCTATATAATCTTTTAATTCTTGTATTTCTAATTCAATTTCTTTTGTTTCTTTGCAGAGTTCTTCAATTTCATTTTCAATACCTTCTGAAATGTAAAAAAGTGGAGAACTATGCTTAGAACCTATCTGTCTTTCTTTTATATTATATTCCTTGATTAAAAGTAGTAACTCTTTCCATTTTTTTTGATTATCACCCAAAAAAAGCACATCTGATAAATAAACACAATCAGTAAATTCTACTTTATATTCTGTATTTTCTGTAGACAAAAAAGACCTGAATTTTAAAGAGATGTTCGATTCTTCTTTGTGTTCTATTTCTAGTTTATTTCTTACACTTTTTAATATCATATAAATGCTCTTTTTTTAAAAATAAAAATGGTTATTTAAGCCTAATTTCTTATGAATCAATTTACTTACTTTTTTTGAAAACAGTTTGTTTTTTTCCACTTCGTCATTTTGAAATATATTTATAAGTGAGTCTTCATTTACATTAAATCTAATATAATCTGTCCATTCACCATTATTAAACAATTTAATTAGACAAGACAAACCACTAGATTTATCTAAATTACTTAAATCTGTTTTTATCGAATCAATTTCTCTTCGATATCTCGACAATTTAGATTTATTAAAGTGTTCTTTCATTCTATTCTGCATATTATCATCAATTGTTCTTCTACCTCTTGATCTAGGATTCAACGATTCTGATCGTTTTGAAATTACATCTATTTCTGATTCAACCTCATTAACCCTTGTTAATAATTGTTTTCTTACATAATCTTTATTTGTGAAATTAAAGACAATATTATATTTACTATTGTCTTTGTGCGTATAAAATAATTCAACACTAAGATCGCTATTTGTTTTCCTTACTATTCTATGTATTTCTTTCATTTTTTAGACCCTAAAATACAAAATTTTTTCATTTTTAATAGAACTGCTTTCTATTTTTATCATTGTCAGCATATTTAGTTAGTCCTTTTTAAAAAGAAAAACAACGTTTTGAATGTGTATGTTTTTGAATATGTGCGATAATTATTTCATCTGCAAATTGATCTAAAATAATAGTATTTTTTGCCTTTAATTCCGATTTTATTAATTTTGTTTGTTGTGTTTCCAATAAATTATTACTTTTAAATATTGTTTTTTCACTAACATCAGTCACTCTTTCTTTTATTTCTATTATAGAAGGGCAAAACTCCAAAATCTTCTTGTTTTCTTCATTTCTTGATGAAGTTACAAATAGAATAAATCTTACAAGATAAACGATATTTTGTGCAGAATATTCGCTATTGTATTCAATCTTGAATAAGTCATCACTTATTTTAGACTTTTTGCATTTTTGAAGTGTATTTTTTATCAACATTTTTCACAAACCTATAATTAATATTCTTTATTATATCAAAAATAGGATATGGTTGTAAAGATTTTTCACAAAAAAAGACCGTTTTTACGGTCTTATTTAAATGAAAACTTTTTAGGTGTGTCTTCTGTTTCTGGTTTTGAAGCTGTTCTTTTCTTTTTAATCACTTTTTTTGTTACAGCCGTTTTTGCTTTTGGCTTGAAGCTAGGTTTTTTCGCTGCTTTTTTTGCCATAAACTCTTTATGAAATTCCGCTACTCTAATTTTTGTTTCTTTTAATTTTTCCTCAAAGTATTCAATTTCTTTATTTGATAATTCAGATACAGACTCCAATGCTAAATTGTATCTATATCCTTCAATTAAACAATTTTCTAAATATTCTACACTACCTGTATGTCTTGCTATTGCTCTCCTAAATATTTTTTTAGAATACAATTTACTTTGTTCTTGTTTTGAAATCTCTTCATAGACTTTATTGAAACA
This sequence comes from Chloroflexota bacterium, assembly GCA_002722455.1. Lineage (GTDB taxonomy): Bacteria > Chloroflexota > Dehalococcoidia > Lucifugimonadales. The sequence continues at coordinate 44,983 of PBMB01000021.1, read as the reverse complement.
ATTTAATTCTAATGGTAATGATTTTTGGAATAAAGGTAAATGCTTCTTAAGCAATTTTAGAGCATTCTTTACACCTTCAAGACCAGTCGTTTGTATTGGTTTTTTGTTGTAAGATCTTTTTTTATTGTCTTTTATCATCTCGATATCCCTTTTTTAAGCATAGATTTATTTTATCACAATTTTCTTATTAGACAAGAAATATTAAATCTCTTTTACTTATTTAGGATAAAAGAAACCTTTATAGATCTAAAAACTTTCATTTTTCTTGTTTTCTAAAAATAAAAAAAGGAGAACTTTGTCTCCTTTTTTTATTTGTTTTTAGGTCTATTATTACTTTTTGGCTTTTCTGATTGTAACTCCGCAGGGTTAAAATCATTAAAATCTTGCATGTTGAAATCATCATCAAAACCTTCTGGTAATTCCATTAATTCATGTTCGTAAGCTTCAGAAGGGATTTGTTCAAATTGAGGTGGCTCCATATTATCAAAATCCATACTATCAAAATCCATACTATCAAACCCATTATCATCTGAAAAATCTGACATTGGGTAATCGTCGTCAACTTCAAAACTTGGCTCATTTAAATCCTCTTGTTCTTGACTCTCTATTTCTTGAGTTGACTCTTGACTTTCAACTTCTTGAACAGGTTCTTCGGATTCTTTTTCTACTTTATTAGTTTCTTCACCGTTTTGTTCTGCTTCCAATACTTTTTTGTTAAACACACCTATTTCATCTGCAATACCTGTATTTTTAGTTATGCTTTGAGATAATGAATTTTCAAGTGGACTATCTTCAAGATCCATATCATCTATTGAAAAATCTTGTTCTTGATTTGCATATTTCTCAAAATCATTGACACTTTCACTTGGTATTGGTTCTTGTGGATGATTAAAATGACTTGCGTCAGGTTGAGATGCTTGTTGTTGCTGTCTCTCTACCTGTCTATTTTGTTCTTTCAAAACTTCTTTTTGTTGTTGTTCTTGAATCAATTTTTCTGGCGAATTTTCTACACCAAAAGCAATGACGTTTTCATTTTTTGCATGTGCAACTAAATTATGAACTCTTTGATCAACATTTGCTGACACTGTTAATTCACTTAAATCAAATAAATCCTTTTCTTTTATTTCAGCAAGAGCAGAAACCAATAAATTAATTGATTTTCCATCCTGATCAATCGGGAATGACGCTATATTTTTAGGAGAAACCATTAATAATGCTGTTACTAAATCTTTTGTTTGTGGATCTTTACTCATAGATACATAGTTTGGTGATTGATTTTTTTCTTTCTTAAACATCTTCATTCTTGAAACACCATTGCTGTAATATGTTGCTTTATGAGGTAAATCTACACCTGTTTCTGCATTTAATTCATTTACGTCTTGGTGTCTAATTTCATATTTAGATAAGTAATTTTCTAGTTGTTTATCTAGATATGATTTTCTATTCATCTCTTCAATTTGTTTTACAATAGCAGCTTCTGTTTTCATTTCTGCTTCTTCTAATTTTTTGTAGAAATCCAATTTAACTTCAACGTCTTCAACTTCTACGTCTTCTAAAATTAAATCGTTATTGTAATCATATTTTTGTAAATCTAAGTCTTCACCTAATTCAAAATCGTCTGTTGATAAAGATTCTGAAAATGATTTTATTGCAGTAGGGTCTACTTTCATTGCTTTATTCAATGGGTATAACTTATCTGGATCTGGCATTAAATTAACTTCTTCACTTAAAGCTAATTGTTCATGATATTGATACTCATTTAATTTTTTCAAAAATGCTTTGATTTCTTCTAAATCTTTTAAAAATTTTTTAGCCAAATCATTTTCTTCTAATAAAATTTCTGGTCTAATTTCATCTTCAATAAAAAATAAATCAAGTATATGAGACGCTTTTTCCTCATTTGATTCAAACTCTTTGCTTTCTATTTCTGATATTAATTTTTTTTCTATTTCTGGATTGTTTTTTAATATAGTCAAAGATTTTTTAACCATTTCTTCCGTGAAATTATTTAAATTCATTTTTTTCTCCAAGATATTATCTTATTCTTATTTATTTATTATATCATGCTTTCTTTTTTTTAAAAGTTCATTAATAATATTCCTTATTTTTTTTAATTTAATCAATAGCATCATATTTAAAAAATATTGACATTTTTTTTAAATATTAAAAAATGTAATATATAGCATTATTGTGCTATTAAGGATAAGATAATATTAGGGGTTTTATGAAGAATAAAAGGCTGGAGAAATACCTTACTCAGATCTTAATTCACCACAACATGAAAAAGCAATCTGTTCCTTTATTTTATGAAATATTAAAATTTCAAACAAATAAAGGGGTTGTTATTACAAAGGAAGATAAGGAATTAATCTCTAAAAATTTAAAACATTTGGATTCTAAAAATAATATACAAATTATTACTAATTTTATCAATCAATTATGTGTTAATGGATTGGCAGAAAAAAAGGAAAAAAATGTTGTAAGCAAAAAAGTTGGTAAAACAACAATTACAATGAATAAGAAATTATTCGGAAAAGAAGGTTGGCTTGAAGAAGTCACCAGCGAACAGCTTCTATTGACTATTGATTTTTCAAATTCAAAAGAAGTTATTTATAATCCACATTTGTATAATAAAAAAAGCTTAAAATAATAAAAAAGAAGGTCATAGACCTTCTTTTATTCTTTCTTCTTGTTCTTTTTCTATTGTCGTTTTCTTTTTTATTACGACTCCGTTAAACGTCCAAGTGCAGCAAGGACAATATACTTCCAAATCATTTGGTGATAGATCAGGACAAACATATTGAAGTAAACCTTCTTCATCAATATAAAAACTACTAAAATAACTAGTATCACCAGACCTAAAAGTTCCTGCATGCATTAGAAAAGATTCATCAAATGTTTTGCTTTCTACCATGATTCTTTCTACATTATACTGATTTTTCTGGATATTCTTTTTATATTCTTCAAGTTCTTCTAATGTATAAACAACACCTTCCCACAATTCTTCATTTGTCGCTTCTTTTGGTAATCTAGGCAAAGCTTTAGATTTAACTTCGTTCCATTTTTTTCCGACATTTTTTCTTAAATATCCGAAAAGTGGTGTTAAATCATAACCATTAAAATTACTAGACATTTTTTTCTTTAGCGATACGTCTTCTTTCTTAGAACGATTATAATGCGCTTTTTCCATAAATGTTCTTGGTGGTCTATGAGAACAACGATTTATTTTTCTCCATAAAGGTTTTGCTGTTTTTTTATTATTTTTTTTCATTTTAATTAGATCCCATAAATTCTTCGATTAGTTTTTCGACTGCGCCTTCCTTAAAATCAGAAATTGCCAATATATCTGTTTTATTTTTATTTACTAGTGCAGGTTTAGATTCAAAATAGAACAGATCTTCTTTATTTTCTTCTATAAATGAATAAAAATCTAATACATTTTGCTTCGTTTCAAATGTATTTTCAATATCTTCCCCAAATATTGCTTTTAGTTCATACTTCATTTTCTTTGTTGTCATTTTAGATAACGTACTTGGATTAATATCAACATTTGTAACTAGACATTCAGAAATCATGTCTTTCATTTTTTCCGCATCTTCTTCTTTGGAAAAAGATAGTTTTTCAAAATTATCTCTTAATAACTGCAATGATTTTTTATTAAGATTTGAATTTTTATAATATCTTTGTTTTGCATAAATTGTATCAATTTCTCCGTTATCCAAAGCTTCGACTAGAATAGGAATAGTAAAGTTCGTTAAAGAAGTTGAAGATTTCTGAAACTTTTTATCGTATTGATTTATAGCTACATAAGCAGCTTTTATTTTGTAGTAATTTTCTGAGTAATACTTATCACCAGAACCTGTTTTTATACAAAGTGCTAAAAAAGTATATTTAAGCGAAGAGTAAAAATCCTTTGTTACATCTTCTTTATCTAAGAAATAGTCTAAACCTTTTTCTATAACTAACTGCTGAAAAGCAACAAACATAAAATCTGTTTTAAAACCATTTGACGCAAACGATTCATAATACTCTGTTGATTCTGATATTGTTCCTTCTAATATATATAAATCGTATAAATCATTTCCACTTTCAATAAAATTAAGGATGTCATTTTTTACGTCTTCTAGATTTTTGAGATTATGACTGTCCATTATTGCTTTTCGACAATAACCTTGGTTTCTGTCAAAATATTCTTCATAATCCATTGAAGACGGTTTCTTGAATACAAAATCATTATATAGTTTGTTGAGCAACTCAATTGGCAAATACAAATCCAAAACTACTGGTGGTACAGGTAAATTAAAGAAATGTTTATCTTTTGATAATGCATGACTACAAATATCAAATTTTAGTGGATTTTGACTTCCATGATCTACACCAAAAGCAAGATAGATAAACTCTCTAAATGTGAATAGTGCTCTTTTTTCTCTGTAATAAGTTGAAAAGTGCTTACCTTTTGTTTGACCAAAATAATAATGATCAATTTTACCGTCAATAATAGACTCAGAATGAAGTTTCCATATTTTTAACACACTTTCCGAATTCATGTATTCTTCAAATGTGTTATGTTCTTTAATCTTTGCGTCAAGATACTCTCTCAAAACATTCGGAGAATTAGCAAACAAAGTTCTTAAAAAACTATCGTCTTCACATAAGAGTGTATTCTTTTCAATCATTTCATTTTTAGTTAACATATTTCAATACCTTTACCAGAACTTAATTACAGTTACTATTTTTAATATTTGTAGATAGACTTTAAAATCATAGTCTTTTTCATTTTTATTCCATTTAATGGAACTTAATTCTTCAATGAGTTGATTATAACACAGATTTAAATCAGTTACACGACTTTCTTCTGCTTTTATCAATTCTTTCATTTCTCCTTCAAAGAACTCTTTAATAACTACTTTTAACTTATCAAGAAAATCACCTTTAATTTCTAAATTAGAATCTTCTGATATTACTATGTTGTTATCCGTAAAAACAAATCTAACATAATCTTGTTCTTTTTCTTTTTTAATTAGTTCTTTTTCTTTAATTTTTATAATATAATACAATGATTTTATATGATTTTCTTTCATTTCTTCATAATTTATATTACTTTTTAAAAAATCGCTGCTGTCTGACAAAAAAAATCTTCTTATCTTTTTTAGATCTTGAGGATCAAAATTTAATTCATTTGAAGATATAGCTATTGATCCAAAGCTTATCATGTTAAAAAAAGTGTAAAGACTTTTATGTTTTCTTTTCATTTCTTTATCTAAAAAGATAAACGACCTTCCTCTTATCCTTTTTGATAAAAACAAGATTCTTTCTAAAGAATCTATTATATCTTTTGATACTTGCGAAACACGAAGTAAATCTAATAAATTATCTTCATTAAATTTAACAACAATACCTGAATTTTTAGAACCATAATTTATTCTCAAATATCTTTTACTGAATAAATCCGATTTCATTATATTATCAGATTCTCCCGATTCACCAGCAAATAACCAATTATTTTCTTTTAAAACACTCATATCCTACCTTTATTACTAGCTTATTTTAAATGTTTTTTTATTTCATTTCAAGTAACTTTTTTTTTCTTGATTTTATGCTTTGTTTTTGATAATATTGTCTTGTTCAGAAAGAGAGGTTTTTATGGGTTTTTATGTCAATGTCAAAGCAAAAAAAGGTTGTGAAAAACAAATTAATGAAGCGTGGTCTTCAAAATTTGGTGATGTATTAGTTTACACCAAAGAAATTATCAAAAAAGAGATTGTTGCACATAAGAAGCATCAACCAAAAACACACATCAAAACAGTGAAAGATTGGAATCAAAGTTTTCCTATTCATGCAGAAGGAAGAGGTCAAGTCTTCCTTAGAGCTTTTGGTTATTCAGAAGAACGTCAAGAGGAATTCATTGCTGAATCACAAGAAAAAAGAGATATGATCCAATTTATTCTCGACAATCGTTTTCTTTTTAAATCCGTTTCTGGTTTATGTGACGCTAATGAGGTTCTTAATATGGACATTAAAGGTGACTACATGGAAAATGGCATCTTGAAATATGACGAAGTTATTAGTTTTCAAACATTACCAAGCGATGTAAATTCAAAGGTTTATTTAAAATGCTTAGAGATCGGGAACCCTACACTGTGGCATCGCTATCTTCAATTTAAAGAAACTAATGGCTCAAAAGAAGTCTGGAAAGAAATTAAACATTGTGTCGCAGAAGAAGGTTTTGGCGCAACTGTTTGGCAAAAATGGATTGCTTATCAGAAGTTCTTTGGTAAAAGAAATGAAAACATTGATCTATTACCATTTCCAAGTTTGCTCTTAATAGATAACGTAATTACTATGTCAGAAGCCGATTATGAAAGTGCAAATAATATCTCAGATTCATTAGAAAAAGACGATAAAGGAAATGTTTCTTTTATTGCTTGATTAAAAAAACAAAAAAGACCTCGAAAGAGGTCTTTTTTAATATGTCATTTCTTTTTTCCTTTCTATCTTTTTCAATTCTTTTAATCCTATGGATAAAAGTTCCTCACCTTTTTCAATATGTTTATCAAAGATAAGGATTGAATTCTTTTTAAATACATCTTCATTATAACGATTTTTGATAAAGTTATCTAAGAGTTCTGTAAAGTGATTCAATTCTGTCATTAATGCCAACGTTTCAGTCTTTGATTCTTTTCCTTCTTCAGCAGACTCTACCTTATTTGTTGCATAAAGACTTATCTTATAAAAGAAAAATTGAAAACGAGTGTCTTTAAATAGTTTTCTTCCTATATTGGCTAATATTCCCTTTCTGCTTTTTATTGATAGATCAAATGAAAATCCATTACTAGAACCTTCTATGAAATATTTAAATCTTTTTCCTTCTTTCAACTCAAACATTTTTAATTCTTCACCATGTTTATTTTTCAATGGCTCAAAAGAATCAATTAACGCTAAATCTCTTTTAGTATAGCTGAAAGTATTTAAAAATTGATACATTATTTCGTCTTCTGCCAAGAATTGATTTTTCTTAATACCGAAAGAACTATATAAGCTGGCTTTACTAGAAAAGATCCTTTCTAATTTACGATATTCTTTGTAACCTTTTAATGAAAACATTTTTCAACACCTATTCAAAACGGAATGTTATTTTATCAAAAAAAACTTTTTGTATCAACTTTTTATTGTTCTAAACTCATTTTTTCAACATTGAAAGATGGATTTGTTTTTAAAAAGGAAAGTGTTGATAAGATTCTTGAAGATTTCAAAAAAGAAAAATCATTAATCATTGCCTAAATTTTTCGAGTCAATCTCTTGATTGGCTCTTTTTTTATCTTCGTCATCTGCTATTTTGTTTAACACCATTTGCCAATCTTGTTCTTTTTCAAACAATGTTTTACTTGTGTCTTTTTTTAATAAATTATCGTTTTTAACACCTAATGTTCTTTCTAGTATTTTCCTTTCAAAATCATCCATTTCTTTATTCGACATAAAACAGTCTCCTTTTCACTATCTTTATTTTATCATTATTATTATTATGTCAAATATTGCATTGTTTTTTGCATAAAAAAAGAGCCTTTCAGCTCTTTTTTTGTTTTTGTTTTGTTTTTTTTAAGTGAATTTATATTTTTTATCACATTTGTCACATTGATAAACTCTATGACCTAAGCTTTCTTCAAGTCGTGAAGTTTGGACTTTAAATAAGCCACCACGACACTCTACACCATTTGTTTTTAAACGACAAAGAGTTTGTTCTTCGGATTGCATATGTTTACCAGAAACACCATTTTTCAAAATATTACTCCTCTAAAAAGAACTTCATTATATCTTCTTCTTGGTCTTTTGTAAATGTTCTTACTCTGTTTTTCTTATCTAATGTGTTTTCAACTTTAATTGCGTTTACAATCCAAGGCTTCTCACTAATTACAGCCACTTTTTTAATTTTTGTAAGCTCTTTTAAATCTTTGAGATTATTAAAGAAAAATATAAATTCTGAAAATACTGCTGAAAAGGTCAAACTTTCAAAATCATTTAAATCTTGATAAAGATAAACTTCTCCTTTTTCTTTTATAAAACTCAATAATTCTGGAGCTAATTTATCTAGGTCTTCTTTTACATAATCACCAGTTAATTTAAAACCAAATATTTTTTCGTTTTCAAAATGCACTCTTTCTAACATAATAAACCTCCTATTTTAAGCTTACGCTGTTTATTATACACCTTTCATTTAGAAGGTAAAGTACTCAATCCTTAAACGGTGTTTAAGATTTTCTAATATATTTCCTTATATGAATCTGGATTTTTTTTCGCAAAATCTTCTAAGTCATCTTGTAGAAACTGTTTTGAGCAACCTACTAATTTTATATTTGTAATGATGTCAAAATCTACATTGTTATTTAAAAACCTAAGAATGTTATCTTGTAATTTTAAATATTCTTGTTCTTCAAAAACAAATTTGTCTTTTTTAAATCTTTTTTGAGTTTCTTCATCGGGGATCTCCCAAATAACAGTATTGTTTTTTCTTCTTACTATTACACCCTTTTCAATGCCTTCGTCTTGAGGGATTTTACATATTGAATTAAGTATATATAATGACGATTCTTTTGGTAATATACCATATTTTTTTTCTCTAAAACCTAGCATTGCATTTGGAGATAATGATTTTAAAATTGAAAAATAACAGATGTAACCGTTTATTTTTACTCCATTTAAATATAAATTAAAATCAATGCCTTTACTTATCGGTTTTTTTTGACTATCAAAAAAATGACCACTTTCATTTAAATCATATAACTCTTCTGCATCTATAAATTTTTTTATTGAAAAAGTTGCTTTAATTGTGTCCATAAGACCTCTTTTTTTCTTTATTGTACCATTTTCTTTCTTAAAGAGCAATATTGTTTTTTTTAAATGAAAATGATATGATATAATCTCAATAAAACTTTTAATTTATGGTGAAAAATGTCTAATATTATTGTCAACATTAAAAAAAATAAAGTTAAATTTTTATCACAAGATGAAGACCTTACTTCATTAATTACTCTTCAAGAACTTGAAACATTATTTAAAGATTTAAAAAAAGGTAGAAAAAATAAACACGTTGTCAAAGAGTTAACTTTTAAACAACAAAAAGAATTGTATTTATTTATTGGATCTCTTGTCATCTTAGAACAAGATGGTCAGATTGATATTTGTTAATTAATTGAAATAAACAATAATTGTATTTATTAATTTACAAGAGAAAATAAAGTGTTCTCTTTTTTTTACACGTTTTTTCATTTTTAAAAATATTCTTTTTCATTTTTTGACCTTTAGCACTTTTTTAACACACTTTTTTGTTTATAATCACATTATAAATATGTGGAGATTTCATGGCTATTAACAAAACACCAGAAAATAATAATGAGATAAAATTAACAGAAAAAGATTCATTAGTTTCTACAACTGACAAAAAGGGACGCATTCTCTATGCTAATGATGACTTTTGTAGAATTGCTGGATTTACAAAAGAAGAATTAATTAATCACGGACATAATATTGTTAGACATTCGTCTATGCCAAAAGCCGCTTTTCAAGATCTTTGGAATTGTATTAAAAAAGGACAACCTTGGCGTGGAGCGGTAAAAAACAAATGTAAAGATGGATCTTTTTATTGGGTTGATGCTTTTGTTACACCTATAAAAGAAAATGGAGAAATTGTCGGATATCAATCTGTTCGTAAATATTTAAAACCTGAATACAGAAAAAGAGCCGAAAAACTTTATAAAAATATTAATGAAAACAAAACTTCATTTTCTTTATCAAAAGAAGTTAAAACTGGTGTTGCTCTTACTGTGCTTCTAGGTGCAAATTTCATATTCGATAATATTTATGCTTCAAGTTTATCTATTATTTCTGGTTTTATTACTATGTACGCTTTATATATTAAACCACACAATGAAAATAAAAAATTATTAGAAGAATACGACTCTGTTTCTAAATTTGTATTTAGTAATGACCCTAACAATACTGCCTTATATATGTTAAAGCTAAAAGACGGTTTAATAAAAACTATTTTAGGAAGAACAAGTGATACTTCTTTTAAGTTATATAAAGATAAAAATCGTCTTGTTGATACTGCCCACAATATTGTCAAAGACTCAGAAGTGACTCAAAACAATGTTTTAAAAATAAAAGAATCAAATAAAAGAATTAATGAATCAGCAGAAAGTGTCGTTAATCGAACAAATTTTAACATGGAACAAATTAATGTAACTGATTCTGTTTTTTCTGAAACTATGGATTCGATTGAAGATAATATTTCAAAGGTAAATCAATTAACAGAAGAAGTTGAAAGCACCAGTTTGATCATTTCTGAAACCGTTGAAAGCACACAAGAAATACGAAACATTATTGAAGGTATAAAGAAAATATCAGAACAAACAAATTTATTAGCGTTAAATGCAGCTATTGAAGCAGCTCGTGCTGGTGAAGCAGGTCGTGGATTCTCAGTTGTTGCTGACGAAGTTCGCTCTTTAAGCATAAAAAGCAAAGAATCAACAGAAAAGATTGAATCAAGTTTAACATTTATTGTTGAAGTATTAGAAGAACTTTCTGTTAATGCAAATAATAATACAAAAATGTCAAAAGAATGTAATGATTCATATGCCGTAACTGTTGAAAAATTAAATAAATTAACGGCTTCTTTTGAAGAACTGAAAGAGACTTCTTCATTTATTCTTGACCTATCTAATGAACAGCAGCAGTTAACAATAGAAGATGCTAATGCAATTGTTGAATTGGAAGAAGGAGCAAATTTATTAAATGAAAATGTAAATAAGTTAAATAATTCACTTAATAAAATAGAAGATTCCACAAATAAATTAAAGGAATTAAGCGATACTTTTTAACAAACAGTAAATATAATATAAAAAACAAAGAATTTTTCTTTGTTTTTTTTTGATCTTTATCTTTATTGTATTATTATATCTTAAAGAACTAAAAAAAACTAAAAAAATAAAAGGACTTACAATGAAATCAAAAATATCAATATTATTGTTATCAATATTTTCTGCCTGTTCTTATGCAGGACAGCAACACTTAATAAACTCATTAGATAAGAGTTTTGTAGAAAATGACAAAACACACATTCCAAGAGTTATAAATGGAAGCACTGCCAACATATCAGATTTCCCATACTATGCAGAATTAATCATTACAAACACTGACATTAAAAACTCACCAGAAGATTTAAGTGTATTTGCACACTATTGTGGTTCGAGTATTTTAGACAGAGAGCATATTTTAACAGCAGCACACTGTGTTGAAGATTTAGATACTGAAACAATTAAAAAACAAGCTGTAATGATAAATACTGACAATCATGAAAATGCAAAAGTTAGTAATGTTTATCCCATTGAAGAAGTTTATATCTATGGTGATTACGATCCAAATTTGGTTTCTCATGATATCGCTGTTATAAAGTTATCAAAGAAATTACCTTCTGATGTTGTTAATGTTTCTATTCCTACTGATACAGAAAGAAACGCTTACAATGATACTGTTGGAAATCCAGAATTTACGATTGTTGGATTTGGTTATATTGATGACTTTTTTACAAAACCGACGACATTGCAAAAAGCACAATTGCTCAACATTGGTGATTATGCCTGTGAGACTCAAGTTTTAAACACATATGGAATTACGTTTGTTCCAGAATTACAAACCTGTGTATTACCTAAAAACTTAGCTGTTGATACAAATACTGGTTCGTGCAACGGAGATTCAGGAGGACCTTTATCTTACTTTGATAACGCTTCAGGTGAATACAAACAAGTCGCTTTAACAAGTTTTGGGCATGTTGAGTCTTGTTCAAAAGAGGACGCACCGCAGGTGTTTACAGAAATAAAAGGTTATTCGAAATGGATAAATGCAATTGTTTCTGACTCTCCATATAATTATATTAAAATTGCTAGAAACAATTCTGAGTCTGAAAATAATTCAGGTGGTTCAGGTGATTCAGGTGGTTCCATTCCTCTATTTAGTTTGATTTCACTTGGCTTAATTTCTTTATTTAGAAAAAGAAAATAAAAAAGACAATAAAAAAGACAATAAAAAACCGTAATTTGTTATTACGGTTTTTTTTAATTATCTTAGCATTATATACCTTTCTGCATTTGACTTATGACAATCTGTTGTTGAGTCCTTCGAAACTACTGCTATTGCAAAAGAATCTGTTGAATGTCTGACTGTTGGTGTTCCATTGTTCCATTGAAAATTTGATAAACCACAACCATAACCTGATTGAGCTGCTTCATCTATATGGAAAGCACCAGCACAGCCTTTCCCTACTCCAGCACCTACTCCCGTATTCCAAGTACACATTGTAATATTTGTTTTATGATAACCTTTCAATGAAGCACTTGTATAGAATACATTTGTATTATTATAACAATCATTAGAACCACCTTCACCATTAAATAAATTTGAAGATCCTGTTTCTAGATGATCAGAGCCACGACAATCGACACGCATTTCTGTTGTTAATGATTTTATTAATGCCATATTTGATTTAGACATTCTATATTGAGAACCTATTAATGGCTGACCCTCATTTACTGGATAGTTTGTGTATAGTGCTTCATTTATACCACCATTTGCCATTGCTTCTCTCTGAACCAATGTCCAACCACCACCAGATGTTGTCATATCACAATATACTTGCATATTTGAAGACGGATTAATTGTGTATTCTCCACTTGGCAAGCTTCCATTAAACGATTGAATACCTTTACACGTTGTTTCTAGGTGAGAGCCTTTTGCCGTTGTGCTTGTCGTTGTTTGACCACTAATTCTTTCTTCTTTTGTTGTGGATATAACTTCTTCTTTACCACCTGAATATTTTCTTATTACCGTAGCTGTTCTAGATTCTACATTATTACATATCGTATTTGCAGTGAAATCGGTATTATAATAATAACTACTAGCCACTGCGTCAGTATTACAATTATCGCTTCTATCAAAAGCCCATTCTGTATATGTTGTTTCTTCCTTAAAATTATCACCCAAGTATGTTACAGAGTTACCATTTACAATTGTTACAAAATCTGAATTTGCGAATGCAAATAAAGAACTTGATATCGTTAATGTTAATAATGTTTTCTTATTTTTCATTTTAAGTCCTTTTTGTATTATCTAATCATCATTTTTGTTTTTGGTAAACTATAATAATGACCTGTCCAATGATACCAATTCATACCGTCTGCATAACTTGTATGATTTCCGTTATAATAATAACCATTTAAATTTGAAGAGTGACATGCACTATACCACCAAGCACCTTTAAATCTAACGGCACAATTATCTTTTTTATTAGAATCATTATCTCGGTCTTTTGTTGAAAATTGATAATTGTTGTGTCCTGTTAAAGAATCATTAGCGTTACCTGAGTATCCTGAAATTCTTAGTGTATAATTTGTTACTTCTGAATCTAAAGCAAAATTCGTATACCTTGCATATCTTTTTTCACCGTTTCCGTGAATTAATTCAACATATAATTCTTGTGTTCCTGTTTTTGTAATTTCGTGAATATATTTATTTCCTAACCAGAAATTAGACGAAGTTCCAAATCCATTTTTATAAGTTTCCCAATCTTTATAGAAATCATAAAAACTATTCCTATATTGAATAATTGTCCAGCCACCACCGTCTGTATCCATATCACAAGTCACTCTTACATTTCCTTCATTTGGAACGGCTATTGTGTATCGTTGTGTTGTTAATGTATTATCAAAAGCAAGGGCGTCTTTACAGCTTGCCTCCAAATGCGTACCTATTGTTGATTCTGGGGCTTTTGATAATTGACCAGATATTCGCTCTTCTTTTGTTGTTGACAAAACCTCTTCAAAGCCAGAATTATAAACTATTTTTACTGTTTTTGTTCTTGTTTCTAATTGATCACAAGTTTTTATCTTTGTGAAAGGAACTCCGTAATAGTAATCTTCTTCGTTTTTGTCATAAGAACAATTATCTTCTCTATCGAAAACCCAATTTGTATGTTCTATTATTGTTTCGAATCCACCCACTTCATAATTCGATTTCTCTTGATCAATGATTGTTACAAAGTTTGAAGCTTGCGAAGTAAAACAAACGGTTGATAGTAGTAGTGCTATTTTATTTAACTTCATTTCGTTTTCCTTTATCTTACAAATACCATACCTGGTTGATAATTAATATTACCACCAAAATTAGCAGGAGTTGAATGAGTATTTGTTGTTCCATTTCCATAACAACTATACCAGCCGTCTTCCATTAAACCATAAGTGGAATAAACGGAAGAATCTCTAAAAAAGAAATGTTGTTTATCTATCGCCCCTATTTGAGCTGCCATACCAAAACTCGTATTTCCACCTATTACTGGTTCTGGATAACCAATAACTTGAGTATTTGTATTTAATGACTGTAAATGTGATTTTGATAATGAATGTTTATAAACCCAGTTTCCCCAAGTTTTACCCGTTGAATATTCTCCAAAAAGAACTTCTGTAAAATCTATGTTTTTATTTAATACACCCATTGAGTATCCTATACTATCGTTAGATAGAGAACCCATTGTATGAATCCAACCGAAACTTGTATAGTTTGCATTCGAGCCAGTGCAAGCAGATTCTCTTGAATTCCCTGTGGCTTTTGATCTACCCACTAATGTCCAGCCACCATTATCTGTTGTCATATCACAATAAGCACTTTCTGCAGAACCTGAAGGATAAATGTTATAAATACCATCACCTATTGAACCTTGTGAACTCTTTATTTCATTACAAGATTTTGCTAAAAATGAACCTGATTTTCTTTCTGTATGATTTACAGTTAATATTTGTTCTTCTTTTTCTATTTTTATTAAATCTTTTCTACTAGATTCAGAATATTCGAAATATGTATTTTTATTTCTTGTTTGTTTTTGAACACAATCATAAGATTGGTTAAATAATGTATTTTGATAAATATTTTTTTCTAATGGTGTTGGTGTAGAACAATCATATTCTAAACCTTCATTTAGCCATTCTGTGTATTCAACAACTTCTGTTATTTTATCTACTCCATAAGCATTATCTTCTTGGGAAACCAATACTTTAAAACCAGAAGCATTAACATTAGAAACAAAGAATATACTTATATAAAAAGCTAAGGTTTTCTTGTTTACATTCATTCTTTTTAATCCTTTATTTATCATCTAATAAATTAATAACATTTACATTCAAAAAGACAATAAAATATTCTTTTTTTATAATTATTTTTTTTTATTTTATTTTTTTTCCTTTAAATAAATGAAATCTATTTTAAAGAAAATTTAGCCTTTGACAAAAAAAAGAAAAATGAAATGATTTTAAAATCAATAAAAAAGGAAATTTTATGGATTATCTAGATAGTTTTAAAAAAATCATTGTAAATGGAAGCATTAATGTTCAATTGATTAAAGTTGATGCATTCTCTAAACCAAGTGTTAAAATTAATTATGAACATATTCAATATATTAAGTATGAAGTCAGAAAAGGTGTTCTTTATGTTGATCTGAAAGATGAAGCTCGTATTTCCACATTAAGAAGAAGTAGTTTTAGACCTTGGATTGCAATAAGGTATTCTGAATTAGATTCTCTATTCGGCAATGATTTTGTAAGCTTTAAATCAGAGTTGATTAGAGATATCAAAGAAGTTGTCCTAACAGAACATTCAGAACTACATGTTAATAATTTTGTTTTTACAAAAGATATATCAATCGGATTGCAAGGTGAATCTAGTTTTATTGTTTATGCTAAAAATGATTCTGTTAAAAATGTATCTGTTAATTTAAGTGTTTTAAATCACTCTACTATTGTTTTAGGAAGAGGAAATATCTTTAATTTAAATGGTGTTTTTAAAAACTGTTCTAGTTGCTCATTGGAAAAGAGTAATGTTTATAACTTATCTGGTGATATTATGACAACATCTCATATTAATATGAATATTTGTAATCATGCTGACCTTAAAATCGATGACAGTATCGTGGACATTGTAAACATATCTTACAAACAGAAACCTAATTTATTAACAATTAACAATATTGAAATTGATAAAAAAACAGAACAAAGATCGTTTCCTGTTCTTAAAAAACGTAAAGAACTTTTATCAGATTACAGGGTTAGAATTGAAGGAACTGATATTTTAACTTTCTTAAACCAAGATTTCTGTTTTGAAAACATAAATGACAATAATAGAGAAAATATTCTTAATCTTATTCAAAATTTATCTACTGAAGAAAAAGATGATTTAAATCAACTTCAAAGTGACAATGTTGAAAAAATATTCTATTTATACAACATTAAAAAGAAAAAGTTTATATTTTAATTGATTTATTTTTTTTGTTTGATATTATTTCGATAGTATCAGGAGTTTATTTTATTTATGACAGAACAACATTTTAAATATCAAATCAATGAAAAAATTTATATCGAAAATAGACATAATCTGAATTGGTTAAATCACAATACACAGTTCAAAAAAGCAGCTTTTTCAGAACAACCACTTTTTATACTAAACAGAACAAGAAATTCAAAAAATGAACCTACTTATACTTTATGTTTTTTTCCTATTTATTGTGTAGATCATGATTATGAAAACAATATGCAATATTTACTTAAAGAGATTATGACGAGCAAAAATAAAGAAGGAAAAGTCAAAGTCTGTGATTATTTTCAGGCATTAAAAAAAGCAGAACTTTTCATGCTGGTTGATGTTCCAGAATATCAAATTATAAAAGATTTTAATTAAAGCAACTTTTTTGTTGCTTTTTTATTCCGTGTTTTGTATAATATCAACATTAAAGAATTAGAGAGACAAAAAATGTTTAAGATTAATGTAGATAAAGATTTAAATGATATTTCACCTGTTGTTGAAAAAAACAATTGGGTTTTTGACGAAGTTAAAGAAATCAATAGCCTAGAAGTCACCGAAAAAGATGGTTACTTGTCTCACCTTTCTAATTGTATTATCACCATTAATCCTGTTCAATTTAAAGAACCTACTACATTGTATTCTGCTGTTCAGAAGACACTTACTACAAATAAAATTCTTGTTCGTGAAGCATTAGTTAATAAAAATGACCGTAAGGACATTAAAGCAGGTAAAGTTTTATGTGAAGTTTTGATCTCTGATGAGGAATTGTCTCGTGCATTTATCGAGCAAGGTGGTGATTGTGTTCCTACAACTACTATCACACTAAACAATAAACATTACCCTATTTTAGAACAAGACAACAACAATAGTTTAGAAAGAGCAAAAGCTTTGGCAGAAGAAGATGTTGATAAACATTCTAATTATCTTTTAGAGGCTCTTGATAACATTGAAAAAGAATTAAAAAAATCAAAACCATCTAAAAAGAATGTTAAAACTATCGTTACTTCTATGAAAGCTCATTCTCAAAATTTAAAAGCTGACATTAAAGATTCTATTGACGTTTTAGTTGAAGATTTAAATAAAGATATTAATAGTGTTAAACATGAGGTTATGTCTACAATTCAAAAGCTTTCTTTTTATAAAGACGCACCTGTGCTTACATTAGGATATAAAGAAGAAAACAATGAAACTGATTACTTAAATTGGTATGTTAACGGTGGATTCACTAAAGAAGAAAAACAAGAACGTTATACTATCTTTAAGTCTATCTCAGAGCGTTCTGATAATAGCAAGTTAAGAGATTATGTTCAGACTCTTAAAAATGGACTAGAATCTCGTAACAGAAACCTTAAACTGGAAAATGGTGCGCTTGCGATCAATACATTACGTTCGAGAGAAATTCTTTCAGACGGTAAAAACACAAGCAATCGTGTTATTGAAATGCGCTTAGGTTTATCTCAATCATTTGAAAGTCATAAAGTAGAACATCGTTTGCAGCGTGAATATATGCGTATTCATTTTTCTTCTCACGACCTAATGTTACTTCTTCGAGCTTCGAAAGATGAAGATTTTATTTTTGGAACAATAAAACAATTTACTGGACAAACTGTTCCTTTTATTAAACTTCAAAACTTTGTTCACGAAGAAAAAGATATTGACGCTAAATTCAAAGGTCAAACAGACAAACTAGAAAAACTTGTTCTTCTTTTGGCTGATAAACTAGAGAATGGCACATTTAAAAAAGCAGACAAAGAAAATATCTTATCTTTAATGTCTACTATTGAAAATGTTTTAGAAGAAACCGCACGATCTTTGTTAGATTCTGCTGCTGAATCTCGTGAAGAAGTCGCAGACGTATTTGAAGACAAACTTAAAACTGCACTTCAAAGTAAATTAGAATCACTTCCAAAAGACCTATCTCAAAAAGCATTAACCATTCTAAGATAAAGGAAAAAGAGAGTTTTTTAACTCTCTTTTTTTATTGAAAATATATCCTCAATGTGATACAATGACGGTCATTCAGTATCATAAAGAGGATTTATAATGTTTGGTTTTGGTAAAGTAAACAAAATCCATTTTAGAGACTTTGAGCATTTAACTCTTAGTTTTAAAAATGCAAACGACAAATGTAAAAGCAATAATATTTATGGCGATATTGCCAGCATAAAATCATTCACTTCTAAAAAAAGAGGTGATACTCTTTACATCACTGCAAAAAAGAAACACGCAAGAAATAATGTCTCGTTATTTTTAACATATGATATCAAAAATATTCTTGTTTCTGATTCTAATATTGAGATTAAAAATCTTTCTAATGATAAAGATTCTCCTTTTAGAAAAGCAAATCTACCTGCTGATGTTCGCACTATTACATTAGATAATTCTAAGTTCATAACAGAGAATCTAATTTCAACCAGTATTTATATAAAATTAAAACGAAAAAGTTATTTTTTGACAAAAAACATAATGGCTTTTTCCATGTATATTGAATGTGACAGAGATTCTTTGTTTAAAGCCTCTGACGGTTATATTCTTAAAACTGGCGTATCTCTTCATTGTAGTTCGAAAGCTATCTTTGAACAAGGTGTTTATATTTCTGAAATGTATAAAGCCAATATCTCGTCTCTTTCTTATATGCGCTGTAACGTCTTAGATTCTATAAAATATGAACTCAAAAGTGATTCTGTAGATATTATTTCAAATTCAATTAATTTATATGGTATACCAAAAATGGAAGGTTCTTGTCTATGTAAAAATGGAAATGAACGCTATTTCCGACCTATCGTATTAGAAACAAATATACCAGAAGAAAATGATCGAGTTTATCAATATAAAGGCAAGCTTGATTTTTCAAAACAAGAACTGATCAACTGTTATGTTGCTGATTGTGTTAAAATGCCTAAATCTATTTCTGAGATTCATGAAAAAGCGATTGAAGGTGTAAACATTTCTGAAAAAGCAATTGCACATTCTGTTGGATTCGATTATTCCAATGTAAAAACAAAAGTATTGACAAAAAAGGATTATGAAAAAGTAATTAAAAATTTTCATACCAAAATTGCTCATAAGTTCAAAGAACACAAAGAATCTCTTGATAAAAAAGAAATCGACAATCAATGTGAATCAGGTTCAAATCAAAATGATATTATCAACAATGCGACTACAACACAAAAATCAGCATGGTTTAGAAGTGTTGCCAAGAAAAAAGTAGAAAAACATAAAAAAGAGTCGGCAGAAAAAGAAAAGTTGATTAAATGTCTTGGTATTTTAAATTCTGATTTTCCTACTGATCACATTAACCGTGACAATCGTGAGCAGTTTATTAATGGATTAAAATACATCATTTTAAACAATGTTACATTAGACAAAAAACAAAAACATAATTTTGAAGTTCTTGCCAAATTATTTAATGTTGATACTGATGGCAATAAAAAAATGAAATATTCATTTTAAGGAAATATATGATTAAAGAACAAATGAAAGAGTTAATAATTTTAAAACAAAAAGAAAAAAAATTAAAAAAAACAATAAAAAGACAAAAAGAAAAAGCCGAAAAAGATACAGAGATCCCTTTGAGAGCTGAAATGTTTTCATTGGAAACCGATCTCATTCTTCCTGTTGGATTTTTATTTTCTTTCTTTTTATTTCTTCCAGTAAGTTGGATGTTTTTTGCTGTTTCTTTAGATTTTATTTTGTTAGATTTTATTGGATTGGACATTCCTAAAATAAGAGTTCTTTTTTTTGGTGGTATCCCTACTGTCATTCTCTGGCTGTTTCTTAATCACAAGGCTCGAAAAAAAATAAAGTCGCTTTCTGAAAAAAGAAAAGAGCTTTATTCAAAAAATGACCCTTTAAGAAAAGAGCTTTTAAATTTGAAAGAAAAATATTCTTTAGATTTGTGTCATTTAGATTTCAATCACTATAATTCTTATTCATTAGCTGATATTAATGCTTTACCAAAAGAAGAATTAGAAGTATTAAAAGATTATAAAAAATTATTAAAAGACTCAACCCAAGGTCAAGTGTTCAGTCATTTCAATGAAAATATTAACAATAAAGTATTAGAAACTATTTAGGAGAGAGAATGATTTATAACAAAACAGTGTGTAGTCTATCTAATCAAACGATAGATTGCAATTACGATGAAAACAAAGAAGAATTAAAATTAGCATTTAGTTACACCACTACTGGACGAGGACGATATGGTTCTTTCTCTGGAATGCTTCCATTTCTTTTTAACATAACTTTTAGTGACAATTTTGAATTATTAACAAAAAAAGATGAAGATACTATGTCTCTAATGGTTCATTGGTTAGCTACAAAACACAAGTTAACTTACGTTAAATACTCCGATAAAGAGGGTGAGGAAGAAAGGATTGATTTAAAAACACATAAAATTGAAGACATTAAGAAAAAGTTGTTAGGTTACAATAAGGAAGAAGGCTTTTTTACCCTAAAAGCATTCGGACAAGAAATTGAAATTCTTCCTTTCTTTATGAAAAAAGAACAGTATGACATTTTAACAAAAAACCGCAAGGTTGGTATCTTCTTAGAAAATAAAAATGATATTTATAAAAGGGCATTTAAAAGTAATAATTTCAATAATTTTGATCTTTTTGAAAATGAAGACAACCCAGATTATCAAGCACAATATGAATATTTGATTTATCTTGTTGAATCAGAAGGTAAAATTAAAAGAGAAAATTACCCAAGTGAAGATGAATATTTGCTTGCAATAAAACTTGATGAAAAGAAAGAAGGTTCTGTTAGCGTTTTCCTTGAAGATCACGACCCTTTCCCGTTATCTTTAATACTTAAGAAAAAAATGATGAAAAAATTAGGTTTTAAATGGACTTCAAAAGAGATTTTGGACGATTTCTTGGAAGTTCTATGGTTCTACAGAGCATTAAATTTTTATAACTATTCTGTTCTACCTAATGTTAATACTTATCCTTCTACATATCTCAAACAAGAAGAACTTGTAGTCTTGAAGGAAGATCTATTAAATGAAATGAAAAATCATTTAGAATAATAAAAAAAAGCCACTTTTTAGTGGCTTTATTTTTTTTCAATTTTTTTTTGTGGTTTGTTTTTAATTCAATTGTATTTAAGTTATTGATTTATAATAATGATTTGTTTTTTTGTTATAGTACTACCACCGTATAATATGTTTTTCATTTTATAGCATTTTTGGTTTTTTTGCAAGTCTTTTTTTTGCTATTTTTGCACTACTTTGTTATTATAATTGCACACACAAAAGAGGTAAACATTATGACTAAAAGCATTGTAGAACATAACTTTACATACAAAACTCCAATTAATAGTGTTGGGTATCATGATAGATTTAACTACCGTAGACACGTTAATTTTTGGTGTTGCAATCATCCATTAAATAGTATTTACAATAAAGTTTTTGAATTCGTTCCTGATATGGGTGAATCTGATATTCCACAAATTGAAATGCTTAGACTAGTTTGTAACATGCATTATGACGCTTATAATAATGGTGGTGGTAATTCTGGGCGCTGGTCTATCTCAAAAGATTTTAAAAAAGCTATTCGTAAATCTAAATTAGAAAAAGAAGTTATTCTAAGTTTAGAGCAAAGATTGTCAGACGTTTTTAAAGAAGTAGGTCGTGGCAGAAACTTTGGTTGGATTCCAGATTACAACACTTCTAATGCCTTCTATGCTATTGAGTTATTATTAACAGACGTTGTTTATTATGCTGGAATGCACTTCTTTCCAGAAGATGTTACCTTGTTAGATAAAACTCTTAAAAACAAATATAAAGAATGCTATAAATAAGAAAAAAGCCTCTGAAGGGAGGCTTTTTGAATTACTTATCTTTAAATTTTTTTAATTCTTCATTTGCCAAGAATAATTGTGCTCTAAGATCAATTAATTCTTGATCCATTTCTTTTATTTGTTTATCCGCTTCTGTTCGCATATTTTCATTTGATTGTCTTGCTCCTTCAAAAACATCAGATACTACTGAAAATAACTCCTCTCCTGCTTCCTGTGCGTCTCTAAATGAAGCACCTTTAACACCATAGTCTTTAAATACTTGTGCCATTGCAGATATTAATTCTCCACGAGCTTCGCCTATTTTACGATCAATTTCAGGACAAGTGTAGGGATATTTAAAACCAGCCATCTTTTTTCTCCTAATATTTAATGTCCTTATATTATACATAAATTTGGGTTCATTTCAAAGGTCTTTTTGACTGTAAATCTTATTTTTGAAATATTTTATATCAAAATCTTTTCTTATTATGATACTAACTTAAAAAAAGAGGTTTTTATGGATTATTTGAAGATACCGTTAACAAGACAAAACAATCAGATTTTTTTTGACTTAAAAACAATTGAAAGTCGTCGATTTATAAGAGAAACACTTGATTTAAAAAATGAGGATTTTATCTTTAGAAGTTTTGGTTTTTGCAAAGATAATACCTTATTTTATATTGTTATTGATACTTTTGAAAACGAAGTAGAAAAAGAAGTCACTTATAGATTTTCATTAACAGAAATGAATGAAGATTACTATATAACAAATATGCAAAAATTAACTGAAAATGAAAAAATTACTTGTGATTTTGCAGTAATCTCTTGATTTACCCTCTTTTAGAATGATAAAATAGGTCTTTTAAAAGGCTTATTTTATGTATTTCTTCGACGAAAATGATTATCAACCCAACATTAATGACAAAAAAGAACTTTGCTTATTTGTTTTTCAGCAATCTTCTGCATTTATTCTAAACCTTGAAACTCGAAATTTTTATCTGTATTTTGGTATTAATCATATTTTTCAAGAGCTTGATTATGAAAATAAAGATTCTGTTTTTGATTATATTGAAAAAGTAGAAGACGTTGAGGACTATCTTAAAAACAATGATATGGTTACTTTTGGTTATTATCATTCAATTATTAAAGATGACAAAAAAATTTCTTTTTATCATATTAGAAAAACTACTCATACTAGTCCGAGATGGTTAAAAAACAGAGACCTTATTTTTGAAGAATGCGATAAAGAAAAAGAATATGCTAAGACTTTTGAGTTTATTAAACCAAAATCTTTTTTCTATATTAAATATGATGTTGAATGGATTGATGGTAAATATTATGCTTCTGATTATATGATGAGTGAAGTTATTACAAAAGCAACAACAGTAAAACAAGCTCAAATTGATATTGATAACTTTATTCAATATCAAAAGAGTATTCCTATTGACCCACAATATTATAAAGATAAGTATAATATTGAAATAAAATCAAAAACTATGAAATATGGACAATCAATTTCACTTTATTCTTATGAAATATTTCTACCTAACGGAGCTTCTATTGAAGGACTTGGTGCTCGAAATGTATTTGATAATGAAGAAGACGCTATACAAAAAGCTTGCTATAATGTTTATCAAAGATTAAGAAACGAAGGAAATCTTTAAAAATATATTTTCAATTAAAAAGGTGTCTTCAAGACATCTTTTTTTTAGTGCAATATTATTCACTTTTAAAAGAAAACAGGAAGTTACTTATTGAAAGTTCATTATAATACACCTAACCTCTTTATTTTTTTGAAAGGTTACTGTCACTTTTAACATCTTTTTTTTAACTAACATTTCTATGGTATTTTAGGAGGTTATTATGGACATAACTATCGAAAATGGTTGTGTTAAGATTTTTGATAAAGAATTAAACGTTGTTATTTTCGAACGAAACGGCTGCTCTCAGCACGAACTTGAGTATATTATTAAGTATGTTGGCGCATACAGAAAAAAAAGATTTTTTGGACTTGTTGAAGATAAATGGAAGCTACCTGATTCTTTTGATTTTAAAATGAAAACAGAACTTTAAAAAAAATTGCATTTGATATTTTTATGTATTATAATACCGCTATGGTTTTCGTTATCAGCCTGTCAGCCTGACCTTTTTGGGCGAAGTTTGTGTTAGAACAGATAACAGCAACAAAATTTATATTTATTAATTTAATTAACCTTTATAGGGTTAATATTTTCAGGCTGGTATTATATCCTTTATTGGAGTTTAATTAAAAATGCAAAACACTAATCAATACGCACCAAATGGTGTATCTTTCTATCAGATCAAAAAAGACGCTAAAAAACTAAAGAAAAAAACTGAATTAACCCAACAACAAGCTTTGAATAAAGTCACCTTAGAATTAACAGGCTTTGATACTTGGGAAGATTTACTTGACTATGATGAAGATCAAGGTACTTCTATTGCCAAAATAACTGTATTTAAAGATAATGAGGAAGAAGGCAAAATTGTTAAAGAAAGGCATAAAATTATTTATGCAGATCAACCTGTCTTTATTGCTGATTTTGTTACAGGTTCAGGAGCAAAAAAATTTGTTTTAAATAACAAAGCAAAAAAATTACTTTATGTAACAAGTAAAAGCACTGTATCAACTGTTAAAAAGACTATTGTAGATTTGGGCTTAGAAAACAAAGATGTTACTGTTGTTGATTTCAGTAAACTACATAGAAGAAAAGAAAAGTATTTTAATGAAAGCTATGATAAGATTATCATTGACGAATTTCATATGTCTAAATCTATTTTAACGGTTGTTAAAGAATGTTATGATTATGCAGTTAAAAATAAAATCTTTGTTTTTCAGTTTTCTTTAAAAGAAAGTCCCTTCCGTATGTTTTTAAGAACAGGTGTTCATGGAAGCACAGCTTATGGTAAAGACACTTATTCAAAATATATTTCGAATTTTAATGACGATATTGCCAAAAAAGGTCTTTATTTTAATAGACACTACCCTTTATATGATTATCAAATCGAAATGATTGAAAAATATAAAAAAATTTAAAGTAAACCAAAAGACCTTGGTTTTCAGGTTAAGGATTAATTGTTTCTTTTTGATAGTTTTTTTCCTTGTTGTAATATCAAGAACGGGTTACAATAGGGGTTTTAATATTTAAGGTGAAAAAGATGAAAAAAATGATTCTTGAAAATAATAAGATGAAAATTATTTATGATTATTATAAAAAAATTCATAAAACCGAACTAAGTTTTGAAGAGTTTCTTTTTGTTGGAGCAAATAAACAATACATTTGTAAGGCGTTATCTTTCTATTCAACACTTGAACTCCATAATATGAATGAAAAAGAAATTGAAAAAGAATTGGCTCATGAAATTAGCTCTCCTTATTTTCATGAAGAAATTGAAGATTTCGTTTCTGATAACGAGATTGGAAAACTTAATGAGATTTCTTTTGACTTTGATAATTCGGCTTTAAATTCTATTCTCGAAGAAATTAAAGAATTTCAACCATTAACTGCTAAAGTGATTAATCTTGGTGTAATAGAAAAGATTTTAGATAAAAAAACATTCTATGCACCTGATATTAAGTTTAATACTATTAGTGAATGTATTGATGGTTTTATTGATTATATTTTTGAAGAATATACTGGTGATTTTTCTCCTTCCCCCATGATTCAAAGAAAAGAATATATTGAAAAATTAAAAATAATTGAACAAAAAGTCAAAGAAGATAAAGATATTAAATTTAAGGTTGTCTAATGAACGAGTCTATTTCTAAGATTAGTAGTTTTAATGTTAAACTAAGAGATATAAGAACGGAGTATGAGTCATTAGACTTAAAACACTCTCAATTAAGTAATTTTCCTTATCGAATTCAAGCTTTTAAAGCAAAAGGCTTCTTTAAGCAAAGTGTTGAGTTTTTTATGCTCAGTTATCTTGTTTTCTTTTTCTTAACTTTCTTAATTGCTGTTATGCTTGTTAGTGGTGATTCTATTAATACCGCAAGTGATTTTATCTGGCTTTTGTTTGGTGTTTTTTCTTCTTCACTTCTTGCTAATCTTTTTTATGTCTATAGAAAAAGAGTTTGGTGCGATAAAGCAGATGTTAAACTTGAAAAGGTTGTTCTCAAAAAGAACAATTGTGAAAAAGAAAGAAGTATTGTTATTGATCAAAAACAAAAGTTTATTGAAAATTTAGATTTAGATTCACTAGGTCAATATTATGAAAATAAAGATTTTTCAACAATGGATTATTTTGAAAAAGAGATTTTAAAAGAAATAAAATTATTTCATGAAAAAAAAGAAGATCAATTACAATCTTTTTTCAAAAATGAGATTTTAAAAATAAAGACATTGTAATCAAAAAAGATCCTATGAAGGATCTTTTTTATTTATTTTAAATTTGTTTAAATCAATTGTTTCTTTGTTATATTTAAAAAAACTTTTGACAGCTTTTTTAATCTCATAGTAGTCTTCAATTAAAGAAAGCCTTGTCTTCATAAATACATAAGTATGTTGGTATTCTGGATTAAACAGCTTTCCATTTTTTAAAGGCAATATTCTTATCTCTGGTTTTAAATTTGTATAATATGAAGCTTTTACTACACAACGATAAAAACCATTTTTTTGATTTAAAAATTCTTCTTTCAAGGGCTTCACCATTAATTTTAATTTAATGTATTTTAACATCCTTTTTATACAAAAGTAAATATGAAAAATTGTCTTGTCTTTTTCAATGAAATTGATATAATCTAAAAAACACTTCTTAATAAAAGGTTATTAAATTGGATTTACCATTAAAAAAAATTATTTTTAGTTTTCTTTTTTTATTATTGTTTTCTTCTTCTGTATTAGCTGAAATTGAAAAGGATAAACAAAAACATTTTGCTGTTTCTTATTCTGTTGGTGTCGGAACAAGTTTGATTTTTGATGATTGGAAAACTTCATTAGTTGCTTGTTCTGCTGTTGGGCTAGGCAAAGAAATTTATGATGAAATTGATTATCATGGTTTTTCAAAAGAAGATCTTGCTTATGATATCCTTGGTTGTTCATTAGGTGTATTAACAGTAGAAGGATTAAGCCTTTCATTAAAAAAAGATTATTATGCAATACAATATCAATATAAGTTTTAGGAGTGTCAATAATGAGTGATAACGTAATCAATAGTGAAGATAGATTTAAAAACAGAGATTTTACTTATTTAATAGGTCAATTAGTAACGGCACAGAATATTCCAGAAGACTTTAATGATAGTAACCCTTTATTGCTATCTTTCTTTTCTGGTAATCCTTTTTATATTATTGATCGAGGCATAGAAAATAATAAACATATTTATTCTATTTCACCTTTACCTTATTCTTCAAAAATGGATTTAAGAAATTCAATTTATGAAAAAATATCTCATTTAAATATTAATGATCATGATAAAAGTGATGTCACAGCTTCTTTTATTGCTATGAATATGCTTTTTGTCACAGAGGATATGATAAAATAATGAACAGAGAAAAAGAAAAAGAAATTAATAAAATGTTTGAAGTTAAATTTTTTAATGCTCAATTTAATAATCATAAAATATACACAAGAGATATTGAAGAATTTCTTCTCATGATTCACAAAGAAGAAAAACAAAACTTCCTTGATAAAAATACATTTAAACAAGAAAGTTATCTAAATCTTAGATGTATGACTTGTGGTGACAATTTAAAGTTTACACCTAATAAAGATAATGTTCTGGAAATAAAAGAAAAATGTTCTTTTCCAAATCAAGACTTTTTATTTGATATAGAAATTACAGAAGGTGAAATGGTATGTTTTGAATTTAATTATGAGTTTATAGAGTTTATTACAAAAAAGAACGACATCAAAATGATTCCTTATGGTGATGAGTTAAAGGTTTATCATGAGAGAATGGTTAAATCTGCTGAAATTGGTCTTATCTTTTCTCATAAATCGAATTGTGAACTTAGTGTTGCCAAAAAAGAAAATGGAGACATACTTTTTTATGAAGGTAGCCAATATGAAAACATTGATCATATTACATTAGATGCTACTCCGTTAACCACTGACGATTCTCATTATGAACTGTTTATGGATAAAGCACGATTTTTAAAAGAATATGAAGCATATTTAATTAGTTATGGCTTTAAAGGGTTACAAGACGATGATAATATCTATGGTATTGAATATCATACAATCCCTTTTCCAAAAGGTAAATATAAAGGAATACAATATAAAAAGCATCATTATAATTTTCCTAATGATTTTGAAGAACCGCTTGTTGTTATTAAATTAGAAAAAATAAGTTGATTTTTTTAATTACTTTAGATACTCTCATTTAAATTGCCACTTAAATGAGAGTTTTTTTTATAATGCCCTTCCAATCCAAAGAATCAGAAATTTTAGATAAAGTTAATTTCCTTAGATTACAAGTTGAAAAATTCTTTTTATATAGATTTTTGGATGGACTTTTTCAATGGACTATATGTGGATTTGCAATCTATCTTGTTTCTCTACTTCTGATTACTGCGCTTTATACTCTTAATCCAGAGGCTTCTTTTGTGGCTTATGCTATTTTTGTTGGCAAAACTTTTTATTTTTTTCTTGGTTATGTTAGCTTATTTGTATTCTTTAAACTTGGTGATTACATCTTAAATAAAAAAATTTATAACAAAGAAAAGACTCTAAGCAATAAGATTAAATACGAATTGAAAAAAGTTCTTTTAAATTGTAGCACTGAAGATAGTGTTCTTATTTTAAATCGTTTTAATAAAGATGATTTTATTTACTTTAATAATTTTTATCTTTCAAAAATAATTAATGAAATTAATCAAGAAAAAATATTAAATAGTAATCTAAATAATCTGCTGTCTAAAAAAGAACTTCTATTTATGATTGACAAACAATCAAAAGAACTTCAAGAAGACGAAATTAAAGAAAAAAATACGGAAATTATAAATGAATAATTTTAAAGAATCATTGGAGTTTAAGAAAATAAATGAATTAATGAAAGAAACGAGGGGTTTTTTTTATTATAAATTTAATAAAAGACTTAAAGTTTGGAATCTAATTGTCGCTGCATTTTTATCAATATCTTTTATTTCTGTTTCTTCTCTTATGGTATATTATGATCTCGAAATAGACAAAGTAATAATTGTTAGTTCTTATATAATTGCTATATGTTCTCAGATTATATTAAATATACCATTTTTTATTGTTGTTACACTAAGAACCATTTATTTAATCATAAGAAATGATTTCAATAAAGACTATCGTAAAAATCAAAAAATAAGAGATGAAATTGGATATATACTTTCTTGCTCTAATTCTGAAAAAATATTTGATATCTTAAATTATTTTAATAAAAAAGATTATAGTTATTTTCATGAAAAATACATTTCACAAGCAATAGATATACTTAACAAAAAAAATATAAAACACAAAAATAATTTATCTAAACAAGAATTTCTTTTTGTTTTAAATAAAAATGGATTAGAGCAAAAAGAAGAAATTAAAGAAAAAAATACGGAAATCATAAATGAATAACATTGAAAAATTAGAAAACTTAAAAAACGTTTATTTCTCAGATAAGCGAAACATCCAAGAAGACACCTTTGATATGTTCTTGTCTCTTATTTTTTCTATTGTGGGATCAATACTTTTTGTAAAATTATTGTCTAGAAACGTTGAGGGTATGTCTCTTTTTTCTCAATACAATACGAATGTTAAGGTTGATAACTCTGAATTATCAGAAGAAGAACTCTTATTTCTTATTAAGAAAAAATCAGAATTAATAGAAGAAATTGATATAGAAAATAACTAATTTTTGCTTGTCATTTTTAAATTAGTTTGTTACTATGATTCAAATGTTGAGAAGGCGAATGCGCTACTCAACACCAGCCTTTTAATAATAATAATAACAATAAAGGTCACTTCAAAAGTGTCTATACCCCTATTAACCCAGAGTGCAACTGCACTCTATTTTTTTGTCTTTAATCTAGTGAATATTCTCTTTTCACTTCTGCTATTACTTTTTGATGTTTGTTTATAGAACTTTTATAATACTTTGAAGATATATTTTGAAGTCCTTTTTTATTTGAATAATCATTATCATATAATAGTTTTGTTAATTTAAAGCTAAAATCTTCTATTTCAGGTTTTGACATTGTTTTGAAATATTCAGAATTATTAAGAATCAGATCTGTCATTATCGGAAACACGTGCTGTGTTCTATGTGTTGCTACAAAAGTAAGAGCATAACGTTTTTCTCTCCACATAAACTTCTTAAAGTATTTATCGTCATAACCTTCTGCTCGTATTGTTTGATACATTAGAATTGATGCTACAATTTCAGATTGATTTTCACCAAACACCGTTGCCCCCCTATCCATTACTAAATATTCATATTGTGTATCCAATGAATGTGCTATCTCATGAAGAAGCACAAAATATGAATGGTGTTTATTTGGATCGTGTTTTATTCTATGGTTTTTATTAAGAAGAATTGCATTTGCGTCTAATTTAGACCTATTTTGTGCTAGGAAATGTATCCCTACTGTTGAAGTGTTTCCTTTTTTTGAAAACTTATATTTTCCTACTTGAAAATCAAATGATTCCTTTAGATTCAAATCTTCAAGTTGTTCACTTATATCTGCGCCTTGTCTTGATATTGTTAATACCCTATTTGGATAAAAGGGATGTTGAAAGACACCATTTTTATTTTTTGTTAATATATCTCTGTAATTCTCAAGAGTTATCTTTTCTAAATTATTTTCGTCTTTTTCTCTATATCTATTTTTATTTTCTTCTGTTAAATCTAATTTTGATAGAATTATTTCTAATTCTTCACTTGTTAATTGTTTTCCTGTAACACCCTTTGCTTCTTTATGCTCAGTAGTTGCACAACCTGTTAATATTAATGAGCACAATAATACTTCTAGTAGCTTCATTTTTTACATTTCCCTTTTTCCTTGAAAGTTTTTTAATGATACCATTTTATTTATTGTATACAATTTTTATAGTTGAGTTTCATTAATCTTTTTATGGTTTTTTTAATTAAATATAAATTTAAATGAAACACTTAGAAGTCATAAAGAAGATGAGGCTCATCTTAAAAAAATAAAGATTTTAAAGAAATAAACAAATAAATGAATATGATTATTTTTATTGCTTTTATATTTAAACATATTGATTTTTTCTTTAAAATATAGTAAAATTATTTATGAATAAATAGGGAGACAATGGTATGTCGGATAATAATTACAATAACACATTCAGAGTTCCGAAAAGCTCAGATCCGTTTTATCGAAATGATCTAGCATTCCACGAACTGGTTGAAATCACAGGTGGTAAATGTGCGCCAAGAAATGCGACTATCAAAGAGGGCGGTTTAGTAGATTATCTTGGTTATGAATCAAGGTTTTTAAAAGATATCGAGCAAACTCTTCAAATTAATGAAGATTTTAAAGATATTAATGTGAAGCTTCAGGATGTTGTTAAGATTCTTTCTAATTACACGATAACAAAGTTTGGCATATACAGAGATCCTTTTGATAATGAAATAGAAATCTCTTATAAGAGTTGTTATGACCCTCTTACGGGCAGAGAAAAATTAGTTGACACTCATATTACAGGTATTGGCTTTGATTTAGCAAAAGAACAAGAACAAGAAATACTTGACTTTGTTATAGAAGTAGAAGACTGGTATGTAGATAAAATATCAGGCACTTGTTTTATTCGTGACGAATTTGACGAAATGTTTGATGACGAATTTGATGAATTAACAAAAACTGATCTTGGTGAAATAATGCCAAACCATGAATGTTATCTTGGTGCTTATGATTCTAATGGTGAACCAGTAGAAGAAAGCCTTCTATATGAAGGAAACGAAAAAGGATATACCTTTGATTTTTGTTCTGGCGTTATGAAAACATACCATGACAATGAATATTTTGAAGTCGCAGTTATTGAAGTTAGACACTGGATGAATGGTGATTACACCAATGAGTTTAGATACTTAATCAATAAGAAAATATATGCTTAAAAAGAAAGATTCCTTCGGGAGTCTTTTTATATATTTCCTATTTCGAATTTATCATTTTTTAAATCCATAATTCTGTTTTCTAATCCATTTAAAGATTCCAATTTGTTTATTAGACAGGTCTATTAACAAAAAATATATTTTTTTTAACTTATATTTATTGACTTTTTTCTTTTGTTTTGATAGTTTTTTATACTTATTAACAAGGAGTGTAAATTGAGCTACCCAGAAAAAATAGAAAAGATTTTGAGTTTTGAAAAGAAATTTGAAAACAATATATTCTATCTATTTAATGAAACAGAATTCCACCAAGCTAATCTAATCGTTTTTATAGTTTGTTTTTTAACGTTTGCAGCAGCTTCGTTATTTTTTCTTGGATTTGATATTTTGGGGACACTTTACATAATCGCAAAGATTTTAACTTTTATGTACATTTTCTTCTTTATCTTTTTTTCTATATCTTTAATAAAATTAAAACTTTCTCTTGCTATTAATCCTTATATATCGTTAAAAAGTGTTTTTTATTGCTTCTTCTTAAATGACAAGTTTAAAGAAGACGAAAAAGAATACAACGAAGACAAAGAGAAAATACAAAAATTGATTTATAGTTTAACTAAGGAAGAATATATCTCCTTAGTTTCTCTTAAAAATGATAGAAAACATAAATTTTTTTATAATACCATTATTACATATTGCATCAAAGATATGACTAAAAATTGTTATCTTGATTTAAATGCTTTTAAAGAACTAGAATCAAAAAAGACAGAAGAAAAGGAAATGGTAAATGATTGATGAAAAAAAAATAACCAAGACAATTGAATTGGCATTTAAAGTTAGTAACAATAATTTTTCTCCTACAAAAAGAGAAATCATTTTTTGGTCTTTTCTTGTTCCGATTGTTATTTCTTTTTATGGTTACATTATTCTTTCAAGCAGTGATCTTACTCAAAATATTAGGATTTTTATTGCTGTTCTTGAAACACTTTGTATTGTCGGTGCGATTTTTTATTATTATAAATTAAATTATTTTAGCTATAAAAAAGAAAGAAAAAAATATATTATAGGTAAAGTGCAACTCAGAAAAAACATTAAATCCTTGAATGAAGAAGAATATCTTAACTTTTTAGAATATTTTAAGAAAAAAAGTCACGATAGAGAATCTATTTATAAACATATAATCAAACCCTTACTTTCTAAAAAAAATGCATCGAGTGCTTTTTTTGAAAATCATGTTTTATCTGATGACGAAGAAATTCTTTATGCTCACTTATTCTTAAAAGAAGAAAAGAATAATGAAATAGAAATTGATAATGATTGATTTTTTAAGCTGTTTTTGATATTATAATCAAACACACATAAGAGGAATAGTGTTATGCCTAAACATTACAAAAATTTTATCAAACGTCAAAATTTATTTTTAAAAGGTGACGAAGCATTTCCTGAAAACATAAAAGAACTATCTGCTAATCACATTAAAGAAATCAAAGAAACGCTTTCTTGTTGGATGTCACCTGAAAACTTGCATTGTGATGGTGAAGCAAGCAAACAATACGTTGACGATAAATTAGAACACTATCATATGTTATGCAGAGAAATTAACGCAAATACCTCTTTTAATATTTCTTTGAATGAATTAGAATATTAATTAATTAAAACCACCTTGTCTTAGGTGGTTTTTTCATTGATTCTTTATCTGATTTTTGATATTATATACTGTGTATTATCAAAAGAAGGGTTTATGAACGAAAATATTGAAAAATATTTATTACTAATTAAAGAAAGAAAAAAACTAGAAAAGATTCAAATCACTGATTATGAGCCTAGTATCTTCAATTATAAAAAAACAATAGTCTTTTTTGTTGTTTTCTTTTTTTTAATGCCCATTTCTTTTTATTTTTTTGGTTTTGAATTTTCATTATTTCCTATATCTACAAGTTTTTTGTTTTTAGCGTCTTGTCTGTATTCAGGCTATAATTTTATGTATATAACTCAAAATTTATATCAACCTAATAGCTTTGTCTCTGTTTTTTTTGAAAAAGGGATTAAAATAATCTTACCTGTTATTTATCTATTGTTATTTCATTTTTCCGAAATAGTATTACAAGATAATTTTATCAGTCCACTTTTTCATTATTTTATAGTTATTTCTTGTTTTTTATTTTCTTTTTTTATTCTTAATTGTATTCCTTTTTTGTTTTTTAAATATACCAAATTTAAATCACAAAATGAAATCATAGAAAAGTTATCTATTGTAGAAAAAGAAATACAAACAACAGAAGAACTTTTAATAAA
Source organism: Chloroflexota bacterium (assembly GCA_002722455.1). Taxonomy (GTDB): domain Bacteria; phylum Chloroflexota; class Dehalococcoidia; order Lucifugimonadales. The sequence goes on along the minus strand of PBMB01000021.1, from coordinate 10,468 downwards.
TGACAAAGAAAGCTTTTCATTTATTCTAAACGATAAAACTGATAAATTTACAACGCTTAAAAATAATGAAAAATTTAAACAGGTTTTCTTTGATATATTGAAAGAAGAGAAAAAGTTAAATGATTTTTCAATGGAGAATGAATAATGGATACAAAAGAGATTATTAAAACTTATTCTGATTTGATTCACGAAAGAGAACGCCTTGAAATAAATCAAATTGAATCACTGTATTTACCAAAAAGCACTTATAAATATTGTTTATTTTTATTCATTCTTTATTTTATCATGTCTTTTAATTTGACAGATGAAAGCAATATTTTTATTTTAAGCTTATCATTTCTTATTCTTTTTCTTTCTCCTCTTTTTGATCTTATATTTACTGTAAATAATTTTTTTGAAATACGAGATCATAATGAGAAATCTTTTCATCCTAAAAAACTTTTAAAAAACAAGTCATTCTATACTCAATCTATATCATTATTGATCTTTAATATCTGTCATTTTTTTCTTTATTTTTTTCTTATCTTCGTTAATGATCATTTTAACTTTATTGTTTCTGACAAACATGCATACTTGTCTTTTTTAGTTTTTAGTGCTGGTTATTTTTCCTTGATTTATTTTATTCAAGGACGATTTATGGAAGTCATTGTAAATAAAGTTATGCCTACAAAAGCCCTTAATGATATCGAAATAAGAAAAAATCAGGCAAAAATTACAGAACTAACAAATATTATAATGAACAGTGAAGAAATTCTTTTAGAAATGAGCAATAGCAAAGATGAAGTCGTTGTTGAATTCATAAATAACATCTCTTATGAAGATCTTGTTAAAGATAAAGTTGAAAATAAAGTTGAATCTATTCAAAACTATTAAAAAAACGATGGTTTCTTAATATTATTTTTGATATAATAGGGTTCTAAATAAACCAAGAGTGATTTTATGAGTAATAATACTTTAGATAAATACATTGAACTTAAAATATTAGAGAGAGATCTAAAGGATTTCAGCAATAGTGATACTCTTTTTTTGGATTACTATAAGTATACCTGTATCCTCTCTTTCATCGGGCTTTTGTTTTCAGTTGGTTATGGTTTATCTATTGCTTTTGCATTACCTAAAAACTATCATCTTTTTTTCTTATTAAGCACTCTTAGCTTTATTCCACTTTATTTTACTGCCTTGACACTATCCCTTCTTGAAACTTCTTCTGTTTGGGATCTTAGCAAGCTAAAATTAGATAAAAGTATTTTTCTCGAAAAAAGAAAAAGATACACTCTCGGATTAATTGGTGGTTTATGTTTTTCTTTTACTATTCATTCTTTAATGAAAACTTTTGGATTTACTGACAGCTATTTTTTAGACTTAAATGTTGTTAATGATACAGATCACCTTAATTTTATTTATTTTTACTTATATAGCTTTATTTCTATGAGTTTTCTTCTTTGTTTTGAATATTTCATTAATAAGAAAATCCAAAAAGACTATACTGGTTCCCAGAACACAGAGAAAGAGATTAGACGAGAGATTCTTAAATTAGAAATTGATATTAAAAAAGATAAAAATCTTGTCTTTGAATTGCTTAAAAGCCAGAATCCTTTTCTTAAAAATCTGTCTAATAATTTAGACATTAAGGAATTGTTGGCTAATGAAATAAAAGAAAATAATAATTTAAAAGAGGAACAAAAAGAAAGAGATTCTATATCTATGGAGAATTATTAATAAATGCTTAAAGAGATTAAAAAATATATAGAACTCATAAGAGAAATATTAATAAACGAAAATAATGGCGTTAAAGATAAAAAAATACAAATTGAGACTTCATAAAAGGTAAACCTATGAACAATATTTTTAATCAATATATTAAAGTAAAAGAAGAATCTGAGATTGAAATCGATTTTTCTTTAAAAGAAGAAATTAAATCTCACAAATATTATTTCTTTTTTCTTGATCTTATAAGCACTATCATTGTTGTTTTATTTGGTTTATTTTTGTTTAAATCAAGCTCCATAAATACGATTTTAGGCGAAGTTTGGGTGTTTTTTTTCATTGTGCAACTTATGTTTTATGTTTTTCAATCGTTCTTTTATATTGTGCAGGGAGATATTTTCTTTGAATATTCTGACAAAAAATATGATTACAAAAGTGTTTTTGTTTTAGTTGGTTCTGCTGCGTTAGCTTTTTCTTCTTTAATTCTTTTTCAAAATCTTATTTCAACAGAAATTCAATCTTTTATTAAAAGTGAAGTTTTAGAAATGAGTGAAAATGCTTTCAATATCTTGTTTACATTATCAGCTAAAGCATTTTTTACAGGAATGTTTATTTTACCTTCATTTTTACATTCTCTTAAGAAATCTATAAAGAAGGCGCAAGTTACTAAATCAACAATTATGAAAAGAAAAATTGAACTTGCAAATATTGAAAATGAAATTTTAGGAAATGTAGACTTAAAGATAGAGCTTATTGATAAATATTATCACGACAATAGGTTTACCAATCTTGTTAAATCCAGTATTGATAAGCAAAGTATATTAGAGTCTTTGAAATACAATAAAGAAACAAACAAAGATAATGTATTAGAAACGGAGTAGTTGAATAAATAAATCAATTTTTATTAAATTATTTAGAAATAGAAAAAAAACTTCAAAATCAAAAAATGATGAAAAACATTTTAATAAAGCATTAAAAATAGAGAATGAATAAATGAAATCAGAAATTGAAAAATATATAAATTTGAACAATAAAAAGAATGAATTAGAAAATGAAATAAGTAAAGATCTTACTCATTTTTCAGATGAACTTGGCTGTATTATTTTTTTATTAGCTTTTTGTGGTTTTTTGTTCGCTTTTGTAACAGGAACAATTGACGTTGCTAAGTTTGTCGGAAATGTTTTGTTAATAATTGGGTTTTGCTTGTCTATATTTAATTTTATAGGTGAAATTGCTGGTAATTTAAAAAATAAAAAAATGAATATTATTGTAATGTTTATTGGTCTTGCTTCTGGACTTATTTCTGCTCTCTTTGTAATGTACGATAAAAAACTTATGTTATTGATCTTTATTCAAGTGACAACTATGACTTTTGGTTTATGTTATTTTATAGCTATGTTTAAAGAATTTAAATCATTCTTTTTGTCTTTCGTAAAAGATAAAGAAGATATTAAAGAATATAAGAATCAAGTGTCTATTATCGACAAAGAAATAATTGAGATAAAGAAAAACATTTTGGATTCAAGTGAATTATCAAAAGACGTTTTAAATAATAAAAAATCAAGTAAACACTTAGAATATTTATCTAAGGAAATACTAACGGAAGAAAATGTCTTTAAAATATTAAGCAAAGAAACAAAAAAAGAAATCGAAATAGAAACATATTAAGGTGTCATATGCTTAAAAGAACAAAAAAATACATAGAAATGAAGAAAACATTAGAAGAATGTGAGAATAAAGATTATTCTAATGCTAAATTCGTCTGGAAAAGAGATGAAGATATATTACAAGTTCTTCTTATTTTTACAGGTTTTACCGCCACATTAATTTTTCTTGGATACTTTGGAGATCCATTGCTCAATGTATTTGGTAGTCTTATTGGTTTTTTTAATGTTTTTTTTCTTGTTCTTCTTTCTGGTATTGAAATATCACAAGGAGCTGTTTATAAATCACAAGTTAGAACATTAATTTTATCTTTAATTTTATTTATGCCTATTTCTATTCTTTTTGATTCTACTCTGATTGGTGCTTCAGTTGTTACTTTTATTAGTCCAACCATTGTTTTTTTCTTTAAATACTTCAATATTCTTTTTATAAAATCTAGGGATGAAGAATACAATGATAAGAAAAAAAATCGATTAAAAAAAGAAATTGACATAATGAAAACTGATATGTTAAATAACTCTGACTCCATGAAAGACATCGTTAAAAATAAAAAGAATAAACATCTGTCTGATCTATACAATTCTTTATTTAATGAAGAAGATTTACTTTTACTCTGTGAAATAAAACAGGAACGAAATGAAATTGAAAAAATAAAAACAATATAAGGAAACAATTAAATGATTACTCAAAATATAATAAAATATCTTAATTTAAAAGATAAATATAAAAACACAAAAAAGAACATTTCATTTCTGGATTATTTTATTCAAAATCTTTTTGAAGTATTATCTTCTGTTTTAGGAGTTATTTGTTTATCAATTTTTATTGTTGGATATTTTAATTCTAATGTTTCTATTACTGAATTTGATTTTTTCTATGTTTTTTTTATTAATGGTATTTTTCTTTATCTTTTTGATATTAAATTTGGATCAAATAAAAAAACATTTAAACGTAATTTTATTTTAGGGCTAATTATATTCCCGTTTATTTATTTTTTATCTAATGGTTTGTTTTTTCTTTCTGCGTTAAACGCATTCAGTTTGGCTTTTTCTATTTGGATTGTCATAGATCTTTTCAATATTTACACAAAAAGGAAAGAACGAAAAATTGAACGTGATTTAATTTTCATAGAAAGAGAAATGTATAAAATGGAAAATATTATAAAGAACGATTTAGAATCTATTGAGTTTTTAATGGATAAACAGCACGAATCAAATACTTATCGTAAACTTTATCATAAAGTTTTCTCTAAAGAAAAAATGTATGAATTAATTAAAGAAAAACTTGAAAAAAATCATGAGTTAGAGACAATATAAAAAAAACAGCCCGAAGGCTGTTTTTTTAATCTAAGGTTTTGCTAAATCTTTTCGCTGCTATTAATAGTCCAACGACTGTGAATATTGACAGCCATAATGTATCTTGCCAAACGTCACTAAGATCTGCACCTCTTAATATCACTGCTCTAATTATTCTCATAAAATGAGTTGCAGGAAATATTTCTGATATCCATTGAGCTATTATTGGCATACTTTCATAAGGAAACATAAAACCAGATAACAGTATAGACGGAAGCAACACAAATATTGTCATTTGCATTGATTGTATTTGAGTTTTAGCTATCGTTGATATAATAAGACCTAAACTTAAACTTGCTGCTATAAATAACAAAGAACCTAAAAATATTTGAAACAAATCTCCATTTATTGGCAAATTAAATATTAAGTAACCCAAACCTAATATGATAGTTACTTGAACAAGACCTATAATTATGTAAGGTATTATTTTAGCCACCATTAGTTCAAAAGATATCAAAGGAGTCGTTATTAACAATTCTAAATTACCTTGTTCTCTTTCTTTTACTATTGCCAAACTTGTAAACAACACCATTGTCATAGTTAATATAATACCTGTCAGACCTGGTATTATATTAACAGCAGAACGTCTTGTTGGATTATAGAATAATGCAACTTCAAAAGTTTTAGTCATTTTCATATCTGAAAGTCCTAAATCGGTTATAGGCATGTTTTGTAATCCCATTATTGCTGAACTTATCATAGAATCCGAACCATCAACAATCCATTGCGCTATTGATCTTTTTTGAACCAACCTTTGATTTATATCTGTTGGTATAATCAATACCGCTTTCACTTCTCCTTTTGTTATTGCATATTCTGCCTCTTTTGGTGTATTGTAGTGTTTTATTACATCCACTACTTGTGTGACTTTTACTGATTCTGTTACCATTCTTCCTATTGCCATTTCACTTTGATCTACCACGCCTACTGGTATGTTTCTAACATCAGTGTTGATTGCAAATCCAAAAAGTAAAAGTTGAATAAAAGGAATCATTATTGCCATTCCAAAAGTTAATTTATCTCTTTTCAATTGCCACACTTCTTTTTGAACAATACATTTTATTCTATTTAAACTATTCAACATTATTGACGACCTTCTCCTGTAACAGAAACAAAAACATCTTCCAAACTTGGTCTTACTAATTCCATTTTGATATTTTTTATATCAGGCGTTTCTTGCTTTAACCAGCTTATTGGATCTTTTATTTCTTTTTTTACTAAAACCCTTAATCTTTTTCCTAGTTGTGAAATAGATTTAATATTTTCTTTTTTAGATAGTTTTAATTTAAGTTCTTTGTTGTTATCTGCATTCACTAATAATTCGACAACATTTACAGACAAATCATTCATTAAATCATTTGGATTACCTTGTGCTTTAACTTTTCCTGCCTCCATTATAGCCAAGTTATGACAACGTTCTGCTTCATCCATATAATGAGTTGCAACTAAAATGGTTGTTCCTGATTCACTTAAATCAAATAATTGTTCCCAAAAATTTCTTCGAGTTTCTGGATCAACAGCAGATGTTGGTTCGTCTAAAAATAGCAATTCAGGATTATGAATCGTTGCAGCAGCTAACGATACTCTTTGTTTTTGACCACCACTCATTCCACCTACTCTTTTTTTTCTAATTTCGGTTAAATTATAAGTATTTAATTGCTTTTCTATTTTTTCTTTTAAATTTTGTTTTTTTAAACCAAATATACCACCTATAAACTTAAGATTTTCTTCAACTGTCAAATCATTGTATAGTGAAAATTTTTGAGTCATATAACCAATTTTATATTTCAATTTTTCGGATTCTTTTGGTAAAGAATGATTTAACACGTCAATGCTACCATTTGTCGGTATTAACAACCCCGTCAACATTCTTATCGCTGTTGTTTTTCCACAACCGTTAGGTCCTAAAAAACCAAATATTGTACCTTTTGGTATACTCAATGATATTTCGTCTATTGCTTTAAAATCACCAAATGACTTGGATATTAATTTAGCTGTAATTGCCATTTCCATAAATTATTTCTCCAAAAGCATTTGAGCTGGCAAACCAGAAGGTATTTCATTGGCGTCAGACGTTGTTAAAGTAACTTCTGTTAAATACATTAATCTTGATCTTTCATCTTCTGTTAATGCATAATAAGGAGTAAATGAAGGCTCTGTTGCAATCCATCTAATTACACCGTCATACAATTTCTCAGAGCCGTCTACTGATATTCTTACTTTTTTACCCATTTTATATTTTAACCTTTGTTTTTCTGGTAAATAAACTCTTGCAAATGGTTGATCAGACGCTTGCATTACTGCAACGTAAGCACCTGTTTTTACCCTTTCTCCTTCATTGAAGGGTAAACTTTCTAATATTCCAGAACGAGTTGATACAACAATAAGATCTTCAAATTTTTGTATTTCAAGTTCTTTTGTTGCTAGTGCTTCTTCTAATTCAGCTTTTGCTTTATCCAAATCTTCTTGACGAGTCCCCGTTGTCTTTTTTGACAGCTCTTCTGTTGCATATTTATATGCTGCAATTGATTCTAAACGAGTTGCTTTTGCTTTATCTAATTCAGAATAAGGAGCAAGTTTCTTTTCTACTAATTCGACGATTCTTTTATAGTTTTTTTCTGCTTCGTTTTTATTCGCCAAAGCTCTATCTACGTGAGCTTTTGCAGCAGATATATCTTCTTTCCTAGAACCGTTTATTAATTTTGTTAAATATGCCCTTTTTGCAGCCACCTCTGCTTCTGCTCTTTTTATTTTTATCTCTTGACGTTTAGTATCTAATTTTACTATTATAACACCTTCTTCTACAAAAGAACCTTCTTTTATTGGAAGATCTCTAATTATTTCATTAGAGGTGGCTGTGTAAGTTACTCTATCTCTTTCTATTGTTCCTAGTGCTTTTGAATTATCTTCGTGACTGCAACCTGTTAAAATCAACAAATAAGAAAATACTAATATTTTTTTTATTTTTTTCATATTTAATCCTGTTTTGTATTCATATTTAAAAGATAACTTTTTTTAAATAATTCTTTCAATTCTAATGCTTTTTTACAATACTTGCATTTTTTTTTAAATGTATTAATATTCAATTAATGAAAAATGAAAATATTTTAAATAAAAAATTAACAATTTTAACCTCTCTTACTATATTATCAGGATGTTCTTCTATTCACATTCCTGAAAATAAATTTGCAAACCCAAAAGAAATTAATCAAAGATATTCTATAACCGATGAAAATAGTTTTTTTTATGAATATTTAGAAGACGATATTTCTATATTCCTAGCTTTTTCAGGTGGTGGAGCACGAGCTGCTGCTCTTTCTTATGGTGTTCTTGAAGAATTGAAAAATTCAAAAATTAAAAATGAAAAAACCTTGGAGGATAAAATTAAAGTTATAAGCTCTGTTTCAGGAGGAAGTTTTACTTCTGCTTATTATGGACTTTACAAAGAAGACTTTTATTTAAATTTTAAAAATAAAGTTTTATACAAGGATATTTCTGATGAACTTTTATATCGTTTTTTTAATCCCTTCAACATGATTTTTTCAGATTACAAAAGAGCGGATATTGCAAAGCAATATTATAAAGATAATATTTTTGGAAATGCAACATTTAAAGATTTAAATAAAAAAAATTCACCTTTTATAATCATTAATGCCTCTGATATAAGTACAGGGGAAAGATTTTCATTTACACAGGAATATTTCGACCTTATTTGTTCAGATATCAATGATTATCCTATCTATAATGCTGTAACTGCTTCTGCTGCTGTTCCTGTTTTATTTGAACCTATTGTTATTGATAATTATAAGGAATGTAAACAACTTGAATTTTTCAATGACAATAAAAACTTATCAAAAGAAGCAGAGGAGACATTCCATAGCGCAGAAGCCTATTTGGATAAAGACAAAAACAAATACATTCATTTAATTGATGGTGGCATTACTGATAACTTAGGACTTCTTGCCTTTGAAGATTTAATGAATTTTGGAGAAATCAAAAAAAATCAAAAAAAATCTTACAAAAATAAAAACATTTTAATTATTGTTGTAGATGCCTCAACAAGTCCTGACCTAAAAATTGGTGAATCATTTGAAGAGCCAAACATTACTCAAACAATAAATGTTGTAACAGACATTCAATTACACAGATACAATCAAACAACAAAAAAAAGATTTAAAGAATTATTAAAAGATTGGGAAAAAAGTTTCAATGATAAAAATCAAAATGTAAACACTTATTTTATAGATATTAATTTTCAAAATACATTTAATAAAGAAAAAGAATTTTTCTTTAATCAAATACCTACAGATATGTCATTAGAAAAAGAAACGATAGACTTAATCATAGAAGAAGCAAAGAAGCAATTAAGATCAAACAAAGAATACAATAAACTATTAAGAAAACTTCAATAATGTCAACTGCACCGACCTGAATAAAGGTGCTTGAAACAAGAAAAATAGAAAAAAAGTCTAAATATCTTGTTTCCGTCTCGAAACCATTTTGGAAATTTCATTATGCTTTTTTATTCATTAACAATTTCTGTTTTTCCTATTTTATTTAAATGAAACTGAAAAAATTCGTCTTCGTATTTTAATTTCATATCCCTTTTTAATTTTTCATATAAAATTGACTCACCCTCTTTTTCAAGAGAACTATTTTTCAAATAGTTTAACACTTCAGGAGAATCTTTTATGATTTCATATAGATTTTTTAATTCTTTATTTATATTTTTTATTGCTAAATCTGTTTTAACTAATTTTTTTTTCAATTTTATCGGATTCATTGAATGTAAGACTTGAAAAAATGATTTCAATGTATGTTTTTCTTTCTTAGCAAAATTGAACATCGCTATTGTGAGTACTATTGGTAAGAGAAACCCTATTGAGACAATAGTTGGTATAACTACCACAATTATAATACCAACAACAGGAATTGATAAAATTGCTCCAATTATTTTGTAATCTTTCAAACCATTTTCAATTTCTTCTTTTGTCCAATTTTCTTTAAATCTTTTTTCCAATTTATTTATTGTCCACATTAAATGTTTTTCTCTTTTTTTAAATACAAATAATCCATTAATAAAAGCTAACAACACCGACATTATTACTAATGAAGTTATGTTATCTACGGAGTAATAAAAAATTATACTTGTTAAGGTTGAGCTTACTATTGCAGGATACGTATATAAAATTAAAAACAACAATTTTTTAAAAGTCTTTGCTGGAAATTCATATTCAGCATCTGCCAGTTTTTTTCTTTTTGATTCTAATTTTCTTTTTTTCGTAAGACATCGGCAGTATTTATCAGATTCTATTGTCATTGTTTTTTTGTCCTTGTTTTAAAATCGAAGATATCAAATGTTTTTCTCTTAAGCAACTTATTTATTTTTTAATGAACGTAGTTTTAAATCTAATATTAAAAGTTGTAAATTGTCTTTATTTAATGAAAAAACAGACGATTTTACATTTTTCCTTTTAAATTAATAAAAATCAATGGTAGGGCGAGAATAGTATTACTATTCTAATCTTTAAACAAAAAACCTATTAAATAAACTCTAATTTTATTGTTTAAAATCATTGCGGGAGTCATGCGGGGTTGGTGAACTTCTTTTTCTTGTGTGACTGCTCCCCGCCTTCTCACTTCGTTTCAGGCGAGGCTTCAGTCCTGAATGAGAAGTTTGGGATTCTTGTTTCTCTGGCGGCTACTCGACTGTCGTCAAGTTTTACGCTACCTCAACAAGC
>PBMB01000020.1 GCA_002722455.1 Chloroflexota bacterium | reverse complement strand
TATCCAAGGGTATTAGACCCGGACAATGGGATTTGAATATTCGTGAATTCAAATCATTGAAGGTGTTATTACCGTCGATTCAAGAACAAACCGCAATAGCCAACTACCTTGATGAAAAAACAACGCAAATAGACTCTTTGATAGAAAAGATTGAACGAAAGATTGAACTGCTTAAAGAACAACGGACTGCGTTAATCAATCAAGCTGTGACAAAGGGCTTAGACCCCAATGTAGAGATGAAAGATAGTGGTGTTGAGTGGATTGGAGAGATACCTAGTGGGTGGGATGTTAAGAAAATAAAATATCTAGGGGACATCAATAGTGGTGACGGCATCACTAATACTAATCTCCTAGATGATGGTGAAATCCCAGTTTATGGTGGGAATGGCATTATTGGGTACTATGATGAATTTACTTGTTCGCATACAGTTGTGGTCATTGGGAGAGTAGGTGAGAAGTGTGGAAATATTCACCTAGTGGAAGGAAAAAGTTGGATCTCAGATAACGCACTGATTTTAACTCTAGTTAACGAGGGTGATTATCCTTGGGTCAGCGTTTGTCTCGAGTCCAGAGATCTCAATAAAATACGGAATCAATCTTCCCAACCTCTTATCACGTCAACACAGATTAATAACGAATCAATCCCGTTCCCTACGCTAGATGAACGAGATCGAATAATCAGGAAATGTCAGATTCACACTACGATTATTTCTGAACTTATTTCAAAAGAATCCAAACGTATTGAACTCCTCAAAGAATACCGACAGTCCCTAATCTCTAATGTGGTCACTGGTAAGGTCAGGGTCACATAAGATCAGATTTACTCTGGATGAACAGACAATTCCAAGAAGCTATTGGTCTTGATGAACTCCTATAGTTTTATCTGAAAAGAACGAACCGAAAAATACGTTTACAGCAATAAAAGTGATAGGAAATATTAGGAGATATGATGGCAAGAAAACGAAATCTTTATACTAATAAATCTGAAAGAGATAAACCATTTAAATTAAGTCGTTCAAAAGTTGATTTATTCCTTGATTGTCCTCGTTGTTTTTATATTGATCGTAAAATGGGGGTTGGTCGTCCTCCTTCATTTCCATTTAATTTAAATAATGCTGTAGATGAGTTACTTAAAAATGAATTTGATTATTATCGAACTCAAAAACAACCACATCCTTATATGATTGAAAATAATATTAATGCGATTCCTTATACACATAAATTATTAGATGATTGGCGTGCTAATTTTAAAGGAGTTACTTATTTAGATTCAAAGAGTAATTTACTATTTACTGGAGCAATAGATGATTTATGGATAGATTTGGATAGTAACGAATTAATTGTTGTAGATTACAAAGCTACTTCAAAAAAAGATGAAGTTACTATTGATGAACCTTGGCAAATTGCTTATAAAAGACAAATTGAATTTTATCAATGGTTACTTCGAATGAATCAGGAAAACATTTCAAATACAGCGTATTTTGTATATTTAAATGGGAAAAAAGACAATTTATTTGAAAATAAATTAGACTTTGTTGCGAAGGTTTTGCCATATGAAGGAAATACAGATTGGATTCCTCCCGTTATTACTCAAATATTTGATGTTTTAGAAAGTAATGTTATCCCAGAATCTTCTATTTATTGTGAATATTGTATCTATGTCACAGAGTTTTCTTTCTTTATAGCGATGGATTAGAATCTGAAGGATTGATTGAAATTTAAAATATATAAATACATTTATCCAAATTGACATTAATTATTTTTTCGACTAAATTTACTTTGCTATTTTGACAAAATTAAAATTTTCACATAATATTTAAATCGATGAAAATTTGTTTGTGTAAAACCCAAGTTAATTAGGAGGAATATCAGGAGTTATCGACTCCTATAATTAATGTATTACTAAGAATTTAAACTATCTACATAAACTTAAAGACATTTATACCTCCAAACATTTAATGTTTCGGAGGTTTTTTTTTACCGGATAATTTAACAAAAAATTTAAAATAATAGGAGGATCACATTATGAGCGAATATAAATTTGAGACGTTACAATTACATGCAGGTCAGGAACCTGATCCAACAACAAACTCTAGAGCTGTACCGATTTACCAAACAACTTCATACGTTTTCAACAGTCATGAACATGCTAATAATCTATTTACACTCAAAGAGTTGGGCAACATTTATACCAGGATAATGAATCCTACTACTGATGTATTTGAAAAAAGAGTAGCTGCATTGGAAGGAGGTCTTTTAGGTTTAGCAACAGCTTCCGGACAGGCAGCTCAGTTCACCGCTATAACTAATTTAATGACTGCTGGTGATAATTTGGTATCCACGTCATTTCTTTACGGAGGAACTTATAACCAATTTAAAGCTCAATTCCCAAGAATAGGAATCAATGTTAAATTCGCCGAAGGCGATAACATATCAAGTTTTGAATCAAAAATTGATGAGAAAACGAAAGCACTTTATATTGAATCCATAGGAAACCCAGAAATGAATGTTCCTGATTTTGAAAAACTTGCTAAACTTGCACATTCTAATGATATCCCACTAATAGTCGATAATACTCTTGGAGCAGCAGGGGCAATCATTAAGCCTATAGATTATGGAGCAGATGTTGTTGTACACAGTGCTACAAAGTGGATCGGCGGACATGGAACTAGCATAGGCGGAGTAATTGTTGATGCTGGAACTTTTAATTGGGGAAATGGTAAATTCCCATTATTTACTGAACCAAGTGACGCTTACCATGGTTTAGTTCATTGGGATGTTTCAGGTTTTGAAAGTGATTTGTGTAAAGCTTTGGGTGTCCCATCAAATAGGAATATCGCTTTTGGAATTAGAGCCAGATTTGAAGTGTTAAGAGATTACGGTGCTGCTCTTAGCCCATTCAATTCATTTCTATTCATACAGGGACTCGAAACATTGTCATTACGAGTAGAGAGGCATTCTGAAAATTCCATATCATTAGCGAAGTGGTTAGAAAATCATCCAAAAGTGGATTCTGTTAATTATTTAGGGCTCCCAGGAAATCCATATAAAGAGTTAGCTGATAAGTATCTACAACGAGGATACGGATCAATCCTAACTTTTACTCTTAAAGATGGATATGAAGCAGCTGTTAAATGTATTGATAACTTAAAATTAGCCAGTAATTTAGCTAATGTTGGGGATTCAAAAACTCTAGTGATACATCCAGCGTCGACAACTCACGAACAATTGTCACCTGAAGAACAGGTGTCTGCTGGAGTTGAACCTGCAACAATTAGAATTTCTGTAGGCCTAGAACATATAGACGATATTACTGCAGATTTTGAACAAGCATTTGATGCAATAAAGTAATCTATTATAGCTGTATCCTGTGACCGTAAAACGGTCACAGGATACACTAACTATGGAGTTGAAATGTCGTTAATACTTCCTTCTGATTACCATTCAATAAATGTAATCCAACAAAACAACATTATCCATTGGATTCCTCAAGATCGAAAAGATGATTATCAGACATCCAACCGGATGAGGATTGGCATTTTGAACCTTATGCCTCTTGGTCATCAATATGAGCTAAATATATTAAACTCAATAGGATTTACAAACTTTGAAATAGAGCCTGTTTGGTTCAAACTAAAGACACACACTTACAAAACATGGCCTGAAGGATATGTTGAAAAATTCTATACCAATTACGAAGAAGTTAAAGACCAACAGCCATTAGATGGATTTATAATAACGGGAACTCCCATAGAACATTTGGATTTTGAAGAAGTTACTTATTGGAAAGAAATCATCAATATCATCAATGACTCACGAGACCGATTTCCAAGTACTCTAGGATTATGTTGGGCTGGAATGGCAATGGCATATTTGCTAGGAGTAAAAAAAATAGTATATAAATCTAAATTGTTTGGGGTATATCAACTTCAAAACATAGCCCAAAACCATCCTATAATGGGCGCAGCAGATAGTACATTTCCATGTCCTCAAAGTAGAAATGCGGGTATGGATAATAAAGATATTGAAAAAGCAGAAACGAAAGGTGATTTGAGAGCCTTAGCATACAGCGATGAAACGGGTTACCCAATATACGAAACTCCTGATCACAAACAATTAATCCATCTTGGTCATCCGGAATATAATTCAAGCAGATTAGCGTACGAAGCGGAAAGGGACATAGATAATCCTGATGTTCCACCAATTACAAACTTTGATTTCGCTAATCCATCAAATATTTGGAAAATGCACAGGCACACCTTTTTTCAGCAGTGGCTAAATTTTTGTTACGAAAAATCACACCAAATAAGTGTTAATAGATAGTTAATCTGGACATATTTTATTGGTGGAGACGGGGGAGAGTCGAACTCCCCGTCCACAAGATCCTTGTGCCAGAACATCTACAGGCTTATCTGGTCTAAAATTTCGCTATTTGCTCCTAGATCAGAAAATGGAACCAACAACTATTCGATTTTACTTAAGCTATCTATATCGAAGTCTAGATAACAGCATCCCAAATATCGTCGCCTCTACAGAAAGTTTGGGAAACAATCTGCGAAACGTAGCCGAATTAAGCGGCTAAAGCTAGCTTTTGATTATTGCCAGTTACTTTTTTTGTCATCTTTATAACGAGGTTAGATGACACCCCGACCTGCAATCCCGTCAAGAAATCTCCCGTCGAAACCACGCGTCCCCTTATGTAAATATACATAATAATAATTAATGGATTTTACACCTATTTGCTCTCCATGTCTATAATAAGGCACCAAGAGCAAATTTAGACACCTGTATATCAATTTATCTCCTTTTATTTGACTTTTAAACTATACCAATATTAAATGGCTACAACTATATCGATAATGATAAAATCACTAACGAGATTTTTATAATGGCGCTTAAATATCATGGCTAAAAATTCATATCCTACATGGGAACATTTTATTAAAACTAAACAATCTCCTTACTTTAATAGTCGTAAAGCATTTCCAATGTTAAATGCTGAAACTCCTACTTTTATGGGAATACCAGTAGCAAAAACACTGAATGATATTAAAGGTGCAGATGCTGTGATTATTGGAGCTCCTTATGTTGCTACATCTGGTGAAGAATATATGGGAGTTTCAAAACATGAATGGATTCAAGCTCCAAAAAGAGTTAGGCAACAATCCATTCGTTATAGATCTGGATATATACAAGATTTTGATATTGACATATTTGAAAAATTGCATGTAGTCGACTATGGCGATGCAGAGATTCCTTCAGAAGTTATGGAAAACCAGTCACCTGAAAATATTCTTAAAGCACAAGCTGCAGTTGAAGAAAAAGTTGTAGATGTTTTGAATGTTGGAGCTATTCCAATAGTCATTGGCCAAAATTCTCCTTGTGGATCATATGCAATTGCTAAGCCCATTGCAGAAAATACCAACGGAGAAGTTGGATGCATTAGTCTTGATACACATTGGGACTCAGAACCTATCGATTATTTAACCAACGATTCACGTATTGCTGGGAGTGAAAGTTGGAAACATAAAATGTATCAAGTACATAAAAATATGCACCCACGTCATTTAGTTGAAATCGGAGAACGGGGAATGTTAGAAGACAAAAATATTATTCGAAAATACCTCCAGCAAGGAACTCGCTTTATTTCTTCATGGGAACTTCGTACATCACTTGGTATCGATGGACTAATCAAAGAACTCGATAGAGCTTATAATGGAACTGATTCTGTTTATGCTCACTTTGATATGGATGTAATTGGTGGTGCTGGTCCTGCATCAGGTGATATTTTAGGTGAAGCAGCAGAACCTATTGGATTAACTGAATACGAAGTTATTCGAATAGCCCATGAAATTGGAAAAAGAGGATTATCTGGTTTGTCTTTTATCTGTATCCCTCCAGGGTCACCTCTTATTTACCGTACAATAGTTTATGTGATTATGTATTTATTGGCTGGATTAACTTTAAAAAGTGATTAATATATCACGTTATATATATTTTGTAATATTGTGTATATGGATCAATGGATTAATTATCAACGATATATGCATGTAACCTAAAAACTACAATATAGGGCGTGTAAAACACAGCTATGCACCATATGTATTGTGTTGCAGAATAATAAATTGATTTTTACCCCATGTAAATGCTAAAATAAACATATATTATTATTTTATATTTTAGGTTAATTTAATGTTATCAACTATATATTCAAAAGCACTCATCTTTGCTCTCCTTATAATCGTAGTATTTTCTTTAGCTTGTGGTTCGGATTCAAGTAGTGAAACTAAAGAATCTACTGCTGCTCCTGCTACGGCTAAAGTAGAAGAAAAAAGTTCTACAAGTAACTCTGACGCAGAAGCAGAAAAAGGCGTAGTTAGAGTAATAAATCAAGATATGGGAGGAAGTGGATCATACACGTTTGTACCAAATGAATTTATATTTGAAAAAGGACAAAATGTTACCTTCGAATTAGTTGCTGAAACCGAATACCACACATTTACTGTTGATGACTTAAAAATTGATGAAGATATTAATGCAGGTGAGACTAAAAGATTTAAATTTGATTTCAATAAAACAGGAACATTTGAGCTCTACTGTATAGTTCACAAAGCTAACGGAATGGTCGGGGAAATTATTGTCAAATAACTACTTTAAGGAAACTTCTATTGGTTTCTTAGTAGTGTGCCATTGACGTATCCCCTATTCCCTTTTATACTACCCCCTACTTTTAGGAAAAATTTATTATGAAAATTTCATGTTTACAAGAAAATTTAATTAAAGGCTTATCTAGAGTACAACGAGCAGTTGCAAATAGAACAACCTTACCAATTACCCAAAACGTATTATTAGAAACGGAACAAGGTAGAATTAAGCTAGTAGCAACAAACTTAGAGATTGCTATTACTTCCTGGATTCCTGCCCGAATTGACGAACCAGGATTGATTACAGTTCCCGCACGTCTTTTTACAGATTTGGTTAACTCTCTTCCACCAGGTCAAATAGATATTGAATCAACAGAAGAACCTCTAGGAATAAATATTAAAACAGGAGAAGTTAATTCTCAATTAAACGGTTTAGACCCTTCAGAGTTTCCTCCAATTCCTTCTGTTGATGATGGAATTGTATGTGAATTAGAATCACAATTTTTAAAAACAGCGATTGACCATGTTGCCTTTGCAGCAGCTACTGAAGAATCTCGTCCTGTACTAACAGGAATTAAAGTAGATGTAAATAAAAACAATATCACATTTGCAGCCGCTGATGGATTTAGACTAGCAGTATATACTGGAACACTAGAAACCGAATTTGATGGTGTCCTCGATTTTGTAATACCTTCTCGAGGTTTACAAGAAGTAAACCGCTTAATCGAATCAACAGAAGAAACAGTTCAGCTAACAATTACTCCTTCTAAAAGCCAGGCTGTTTTCCACCTGGAAAATGCAGAGGTTGTCACTCAACTAATTAACGGTGAATTTCCACCATACCAAACTTTAGTTCCAGACAAACATGAAACATTAGCAAAGATCAATGTGTCTGATTTCTTTAGTGCTTCTAAGACTGCTTCTATCTTTGCTAGAGATGGTAGTGGGATATTAAGATTACTCTTCGAACCTAACACTAAAGATGATAAAGGTAACATTACAATTACATCAAAATCTGATGAAGTTGGAGAAAGTACGAATACAATTTCTGCTGACATTGAAGGTTCCAAAAATCAAATAGCTTTCAATAATAAATTTCTTACCGATGTGTTGGGGATTCTAAAACAAAAGGATATTGAATTATTGGTTACATCATCCTCTGCTCCTGGTCTTATCAGGCCAATCGGTGAAAATGAATCATATAAATATGTGATTATGCCTATGTTTGTACAATGGTAACCTAACAACTTTTTTTAAGGTTAAAATTTGACTAAAAAAGCTCTTATAACTGGTATTACTGGCCAAGATGGCTCTTACCTAGCAGAATTCTTATTATATAAAGGGTACGAAGTACACGGAATAATAAGAAAATCAAGCAACTTTACAACAACGAGAATTGACCATCTCTATCAAGATCCCCATGAAAAAGATACAACTTTATTTCTCCATTATGATGACTTAACATCTCTGGAAACAATAAATTCTTTAATTTCCAGAATAGAACCTGATGAAATTTATAATCTTGGAGCCCAGTCTCATGTGCATACAAGTTTTCAATTACCTGAATATACAACGACAATAAATTCTGTTGCTAATACAAAAATACTTGAAGTATTACGACAAACAGGAAGTAAAGCAAAATTTTACCAAGCATCTTCAAGTGAAATGTTCGGAAAAACATCTCCTCCTCAAAGTGAAAAAAGTACTATGGCACCCCGAAGTCCCTATGCTATTACTAAACTCTACTCATATTGGATGACTATAAACTATAGAGAGGCATATAACATCTTTGCAACAAATGGAATTCTCTTTAATCATGAAAGTCCAAGAAGAGGTGAAACTTTTGTAACAAGAAAAATAACTAAAGCAATTGCAAAAATTAAAGCTGGAATACAAGAAAAACTATACTTAGGAAATTTAGAATCTAAAAGAGATTGGGGGTTTGCTCCTGAATATGTAGAAGCTATGTGGCAAATGCTTCAACTGGACCATCCAGATGATTTTGTATTAGGAACAGGTAACTCATACACAGTTAAAGAATGCGTAGCATATGCTTTTGATTACGTTAATTTAGATTGGGAAAAACATGTTGAAATTGACCCGAAATATTTCCGGCCAACAGAAGTTAATAGCCTCGAAGCAAACTCAGCAAAAGCAAAAAATGATTTACAATGGAACCCCAAAGTCAGTTTTGAAAATATTATTAAAATCATGATCGATTCAGATATGCAAGAACTTGGATTAACCCCTGTTGGCGAAGGTAAAGACTTTATAGATAAAAATTATAATGTTTGGTATCCATACAACAATAAGCTGTAATATGTTTTCTAAAAACTTCTTTTTAATACCACTTTGTTTCTTCCTTGTAACTGCTTGTTCCAATTCTAATTCTCAGACGTCTGAACCAGCACAAGTATCTGAAATGAGCCTTATATCAACACCTACAACTAAGGTTGCTACGTACTATAACGACGGTGTTTCTTACCTTGATTTAGGTAAATATGATGAAGCAATAACAGCTTTCACCAAGGCAATAGAAATAGACCCTAAAACTTCTGCAATATACTACAATAGAGGAACTGCTTATTTCGTACTAGAAGCTTATCAAAAGGCAATTGATGATTACTCAAAAGCTATAGAACTAGATCCCTCTGATGCATGGGCACATAGTAATCGAGGTGCTGCTTATGATGAATTAGGCGAGCATCGAAAAGCAATTGATGATTACTCAAAAGCTATAAGACTAGATCCCTCTGATGTTCTTACGTACAGAAACAGAGGTGCTGCTTATGATCTAATAGGACGATATGATCAATCAATAGAAGATTATACACAAGCTATAAAACTAGATGCCTCTGATTCTGATACATTCTCTGCTAGAGGTGCTGCTTACTATATATTAAATGAATATGAAAAGGCGATACAAGATTATACAAAAACTATAGAATTAAATCCCTCTGATGCTGCCGCCTACAACATCAGAGGTGATTGTTATAGCGAATTAGCACAATATGAGAAAGCCATTAATGATTATTCAAAAGCTATTGAATTAAAACCATCTGATGCTGTGACTTATAACTACAGAGGAGTCTCTTATTTTTTGTCAGGAAATACTCAGCAATCAATTAAAGACTATACAAAAGCTATTGAACTGGCACCACAACTTCCAAATTCATATGGCAATAGAGCTACTTCCTATTACTTCTTAAAAGAGTATCTAAAAGCCATAGAAGACTATACGAAAGTAATTGAGTTAAGTCCAACAGATTTAGTTTCTTTTTATAATAGAGGTCTTTCTTACAGACAAATAGGAAAACATCAGGAAGCTATAGCAGATTTCACAAAGGTAATCGATTTAGATCAGGGGAACATCAATACCGATAAAGTGAAAAACTTAATAACTGACTCACAAAATATTTTAAATAATGAATAATAATATCTCACTTTGTATAGCACTTTACTTCTATGTATAATGAACTCAGAACAGTACCAAAAGAATTGTGCGTTCAGATAAATTTTAAATACATAATATAATAAACAAAATCAAGGAATTAAAATGAAAAAAAACTCTCTACGTGAAAAACTTAATAACAATGAACCATCCTTAAGTACTCATATCCACACTACCTGGCCATCAGTTGTGGAAGCTCTAGGGCATACAGGTAGTTATGATTATGTTGAATTTGTTGCAGAATATGGTTCTTTTGACCTCCATGATTTAGATAATTTATGTAGAGCTGCAGAATTATATCAAATGGGTACAATGATAAAAGTAGATCAAAGTCATCAAGCATTTCTTGCCCAAAGAGGTATAGGAGCTGGATGTACTGGTGTTTTATTTACAGATGCTCGATCAGCAGACGATGTACGGGAATGTGTAAGCATTGCAAAACCAGACACCCCTGCCCAAAAAGGATTATATGGAGTTGCTACCAGGAGACATACTTATATGGGGTACGGAGGTAGTCCTGAATATGTAGATTCTCTAAATAATACAGTTATTGCAATGATGATTGAAAAAAAGGGTGCAGTTGAAAATTTAGAAGAAATACTTGAGATCCCAGGAGTAGATATGGTTCAATGGGGTGCTTCTGACTATTCAATGAGTATTGGAAAAGCAGGAGAAAAGTCTCATCCAGATGTTGTAGCAGCCCATGATAAAGTGTTTAAAACTGCTCTTAAAATGGGAGTAGAGCCTAGAGCTGAAGTCTATTCAATAGATGATGTGAAAAAATATTTAGATATTGGAGTCAAGCATTTTTCAATTGAGACCGATATCACTATACTCTATAATTATTGGAAACAAAATGGGGATGAAATAAGAAAGCTCCTTTCATAATAAATTATTAGTTATTACTCATGTCTTTTTGGAACAATAAAGTCACTATCTTAACTGGAGGCGGAGGATTTCTTGGTTCAGTCGTAAAAACCAAACTCCAAGAACGGGGCGCTGATAAAATCATTGTTCCTCGTAGTAAAAACTTCGATTTACGCAATAAACAAGACATTATCGATTTGTTTCATAAATCCAGTCCAGATTATCTTATCCATTTGGCTGCAGTTGTTGGAGGGATTGGTGCAAATAAAAAAAACCCAGGTAAGTTTTTCTATGATAATGCAATCATGGGAATTGAACTTATAGAACAAGCACGCTTGTTTGGTGTCAAAAAAGTTCTAATTGTAGGAACTATTTGTTCTTATCCTAGCAACACACCAGTGCCATTTAAAGAAGACCAACTATGGAATGGTTACCCTGAGGAAACTAATGCTCCCTACGGAATTGCAAAAAAAATGTTATTAGTCCAATCCCAAGCCTACAGACAACAATATGGTATGAACATTATCTATTTATTACCTGTCAATTTGTACGGACCAAATGATAACTTTGATCCTGAAACTAGCCATGTAATACCAGCATTAATACGTAAATTTATTGAAGCAAAACAAAATAATAAAAAAAGTGTTGTTAACTGGGGATCTGGAACTCCAACACGAGAATTTATATATGTTAACGATGCTGCTAATGGTATTGTTTCAGCTATGGAAAATTATGATGAAACAGAACCAGTTAATATTGGTTCAAGCGAAGAAATTAGCATAAAATCATTATCTGATAAAATCCAAACTCTTGTTGGTTTTGATGGTGAAGTAATTTGGGATACCAACATGCCTGATGGACAAGAAAGAAGAAAACTAGATACGAATCTGGCATTCAATAAATTTGGTTTTAACTCATCTACTTCTCTAGACCAAGGTCTTAAAGAAACAATAAACTGGTATTTATCTAAAAGTAATTAAGATTCTGTGTGACCAGACACTTTATCAATGAGCTCTTGTATTCTTCGAAACCAACCAATGTTTCTCGGTTTATCTCTAGTCAAATGCCAACCTTGATGAAGTTCACACCAGTAAGTTGCTAGAATTTCTTTAACTAGCGGATCTCTATTATAGCTATCAGCATAATCTTGTGCCATTTTTTTGCTACTATATCTGGTTTTCGTATTGCAAGAAGGCATAATTATCAATACTCAAGAATTCAACCAATAAATTTTGGTTGTATCCAAGCTTTCGCTCCAGATGAAGAATATATTGTAGCTCGAACATACTGTTCGGTATTTGGAATTTTATATCTGGGTGAAAAACTATCTGTATCAAATAATTTACGCCCATTCGTACCAGTAAATACAGTTGTAAACTCACAATGCCCCTCTTCACGAACATTGATTTCAATAGAAGATTCTGTAATTTTTAAGTTATCTAATTCTACCCCAGTTGAAGAATAAAAATCTCCTTCTTTCAAAGAGTTCATTATGTCGTCTTGTGTAAGAGATTTAGCTTGTACACAAATCCATCCTCTACCCGGATTAGCCTTTCTCCGATCAAAATCATGATAATGGTGTGAGTCATCAGTTGCAGCTCCAAAAATCATCTTTCCACTGCTTAGAATCTTATCCCATATTTCTTCAGTACTTGGTTTAGTTTTGCTCCCATAGCTATTCGTACCAGCATGACCATTAAATACCTCTATAAGGGTAGCTCCGTTAACTTGAATCATATGGTTATGATTAATTGCCCATTTATAATTAGGATGGTTGATTGAAGCAATTCCACCTGCTTGTCTTATCGCATCAACATTAGCTTGAATAGTTGAAACAACATCCTTTGCATCTATTGGCTCTACAACTCGTTCTATCCCAATTCCATTAATGTGTACAGGTATATCACCTACATTTAATGTCACCTCTTCACCAGGAATCATGAGTGGAATATCCAATGTTGAATTATCTTCTTGATAATCCAACATTGTCCGATGATTATGATCAGTTAGAACCAGAAAATCATACCCATGATCTTTATACCATTTAGTAACTTTAATCGGTTCTTCATCCCCATCAGATTTAGTTGTATGAGTATGAATATTTCCTTTATACCAAACCACATTATCCTCCTTTTAACTTGCAGTATACCCCAAGTCAACATTGTAAGCAGATCCTGTCATAGACTTAGCTTCATCAGATGCAAGAAAATACGCCATATTTGCAATCTCTTCAGGCTCAATTAATCTTTTTATGGCAGCTGTTTTCAACATCACATTTTCAACAACTTCTTTCTCAGTCATATTATAATTTTCCATTAACCCTGGAACTTGTTTCTCAACGAGTTTTGTTTTAACGAACGCCGGACATATTGCATTTACAGTTATACCATCTTGACCAACTTCTTGAGCAACACTTTTTGTTAAACCAATAATCCCATGTTTTGCTGATACATATGCTGATTTATATGGACTTCCAATAAGACCCTGAATTGAAGAGATATTAATTATCCGACCCCACTTTGCATATCTCATATACGGAACTACTCTTTTCGTTAACTTAAAAGGTGCAATTAACATTATCTGAATAAGTTTTACCCACATTTCATCAGGATAATTTTCTACAGACTCCACATATTGCATTCCTGCATTATTAACAAGTATATCTACATCACCTACCTGATCCATCAATAAGTCTATACTAGACAAATCTGTCAAATCACACTCAAAAAAAGACCCGCCTAAACTCTCTGCAAAAGGCTTAACCGAACTATCAATATCTGCGATTACAATCTTGATTCCTTTTGAAGAAAAATGTTTAGCAATAGCACTTCCTATTCCTCCACCTCCTCCAGTTATTAAAGCAATTTTTTGATTCGAAACCTGTTTATTCAATGTAAATCCTTTCTAATAAGCATAGTCTATTTTATACAAAAACTCTTGGTTTGTCAGATTAATTCATTTAGAATCTTTAATATGCTCATCAAAAATAAATTATCAATTTTATCAACTTTTATTTGTTTTATTTTACTAAGTTGTAATGACAGCAATGAAATAGTACTTTCTACTCCAAATATTGAACTATCCCCAAATATAAAAATAATAAATTCCTCTCATTACCAAACTTCAGGTATTGAAAAATGGGTAAATTTAGCAGAATCAAAGATGAAAAGTCGCAAATCAAGGATATTCGCATTTATATACCCTGTGGGGAAACTTAAAGAACCTGAAAAAAGAATTCGTTCCGATTATGCTGATGGTGTATTTCGAGAGCATGAAGTTTTGTTATCTCAAGATGAAATAGAATCTATACTGAATGAAATAGAACTATGGTTTCAGGGAGATCCCTGTCTCAGTAGTAAACGTAAAAAACAGGCTTTATTTGATTATAGAACATGGCTAGAAAAAGGTGCTGATGCATCTACAATGCATAGCCTATGTCCAAAAACCCGAATCGTTATGATGGCGATACCTGAAAGAATGAGAGATCATGAACCACTAGAAAATTTCCAGAATTTTTTGCTACACGAGTTTTATCATGCATTCCAACAAGACTTGGAAATGGAAGGTGAATGTTTACGTAAACAAGAGGATAGTGAAAACCGAAACTCAGTATGGCTGACTGAAGGAGGTGCTCATTATTTCGCGACATGGTTAGTAGCTGAAATTCATGCCAAAACAAATTACCTTAGTCAAATTCTAGATATCGCTTATCATTCTTTTGAACGCAACGGAGAACAAATTTATGATGCAGAACCAGACAAATGGGGTGCAGCCGCAATGAGTCTGATGATTAAACATGGCATGCTAACTGAAGAATCCATTTTGGATGGAAGCCTTTTCCACAATTGTGCCCGAGAGCTAGAATTTGATCATAACAGCCCCAAAATACAACATATAAAAAATTCATGGCATTTAATTGAGCAAAGTGGTAATATTTACCAATTTAAGTCAGAAGCTCTTGCTAAATAAATTTTAAAGAACAGAGGAGTATATAAAAAATGAATCGTCAGCAAAAAAGGGATGTATACCAAGGAGTGATTGGAGTTACTATCACGCCATATTATGATAACTATGAAGTTAATTATGGGAAAATGGCTGATTTAACGAAGTGGTGGATCAGCAATGGTATGGTTCGTGGAGATGCTGCTCTAAAAGTATGTTCAGTTATGGGAGAAGCACCACAATTACGCGAGAATGAATGGATTAATATACTCAAAACTACAGTTGATGCTGCAGAAGGCAAAGTAGATATTATTGGTGGCACTCATTGCAAAGATACTTTAAGAACTATAGAAGATATTAAGAAAGCTCATGATGTGGGTATCGTAGGAATGCAAGTTGCTCCTCCTTTATTTAATGACCCCAATCAAGATGATATTTTAAGGTACTATGAAGCAATTTCAGAAAATAGTGATATAGGGATTATGGTATATCAAAATCATTGGTACAGCTATTCTGGAATCAATGCAGAAACATTATTAAAGATGAAAGATTTTGAAAATATTGTGTGTATTAAGTGGGCTCCTTTCCCCGGTTGTCCAGATGAAAGTATGGAAGAATTAGGTAAATATTTCAATTTAGTTCAGAACGATAGACTATCTCGAGTTGGGTTTCATAAAAAGGGTGGAGATGGTTTTTTGGATGAAACTGCAGTAGTATATCCACCTCATGAATTAAAGATATGGAAATTACTTGAACAAAAAAAATATAGTGAAGCACAGGAATTATGGGATACTGTTAATGCACCGATTGGAGAAGTAGGTGCAAAAATCCGTGCGAAATCAGGTGGGGCAGCCCGCACTAAAAAAGCGTTGATGAATATTATGGGACTCGAAGTAGGTGAACAACGGCCACCTACTTTGCCAATTAGTGAAAGTGAGAAATCAGAACTTCGAAGTGTTTTAATCGATATAGGTTGGCCAGTACCTAATTCTTAACAAGATGTTTTGTCAATCATATAATGAAACTAGTTAATTACATTAAATCTTTTACTATAACCGTCACATTAGGAATTCCTTTTCTTCTTGGAATTAGCTGTAATGATGCAATTGACTGCAGAAAAGAACAAACTTCAATTAATTCACCCTTTTGTGATTACTCATTAACTATAATTTTATGGATAGTTTTAATTATATGGATTTCTATATTTATTTTCGTATTTTATAAAAAGAAATGGCTACCTTTATGGAGCATGGTAGTACCTAGTGTTATATTAATGATTATTACACTAATAATCTTTCTTAATCACAGAGATTTACTCTAAACAACTGTACAAAGACGTTAAGGTTGAATTTAAAGATACCTAAAACCTATTTGGACACAATTCATTTTTCATCTCTTGTACCAGGTTAGGTCAACAAAGCGTCGAGCAGTGTAGCTATTTGCTCATCTGTCAGGCCAAACGACTTGACGTAGCCCTCCACTCCCCCGTAACGTTCTTCCAGGTAATCTAGTGTATCGAGCATGACATCTGGTGGGCAGTTGCGAGCGCGATAGGCCTCTGAAGTGTACTGAGCCGGATCGGTGTCTGGCTGAAGGTTCGAACCCAAGTAGGCGTCGATACGGTATTCAGCAGTTAGGGTGTAGTCCTCGGCAATAGTCTCATTCGGAACGCCCACGAGGCCCAGCAGGATAGCCGAGACGAGGCCGGTGCGATCCTGGCCACCCACACAATGGAACAAGACGGGTAGAGCGTCCGTCTCCGCCATGGTCGCCAGCGTATCACGAAACTTATCCCCGCAGAGATCGAGCATGTTTCGGTAGGATTTGGGGGCCTTATGTCCTGTTATGTTGGGCTGGAATGGCAATGGCATATCGCCCACGATATCTACGTTGCAGTATCGTATGTGCGGCAACTTCGACAACACGTTGTCCTCCTGGGAGTCGATCTCCCTGACTCCTCTCAAGTCAATAACCGTACGGACACCAAAGTCTGTAAGTACATCCTGCGACGACCTGGGCAGAGTACTTACATCGTCCCCTCTTATGAACATCTTCCACTTCGTATACCGCCCATCAGTGGTCTCGTACCCACCTAGGTCACGGACGTTGTACGCACCTTCGATCTGGATTCGCCGGGTTGGCAGTGTCGTCATCTCTTCTACCTCCTTGGAGTTTATTCAGGGATTGAGTAATATTTTCTTTTCGTATCTAAGTCGTTCGGTTGTTGAAAGAATTCTCTTGCGAAGTCTTAGATTTTGAGGAGTGATTTCAATCAATTCTTCTTCAGAAATAATATCCAAGGATTCTTCTAATGATAGTTCAACCGGCTTAATTAATTTTGTGACTATATCAGACGACGAAGAACGCATATTGGTTAATTTTTTCTCCTTACATACGTTAACCAATATATCAGCAGCCCTAGTGTGCAAACCAACTATCATTCCTTCATAAACTTGCTTCCCAACATCAATTATGGTTTTCCCTCTCACTTGAGCATTAGTTAGACCATATGCCACGGATATACCCGCCTGTGAAGCAACTAGGAAACTTTGGTTAGATCGCTTAATCTTCCCTTGTTTAATTTGATACCCAGCGAATGTACTAGACATTCTTCCGTCACCACGCGTGGCATTCTGTAAGAATGAACGAAACCCAATTAAACCTCTTGTTGGAATTAGGAATCGTAGCCGTAAATTTCCTGAACCATGGTTAACGACATCCTCAAGTACTGCTAATCTCAGATTTAAGTTTTCACTCAAAATACCGTAGTATGATTCATTAGTTTCTATATGTAGAATCTCAAAAGGTTCATGGGTTTTGCCATCAACGATTTTAAATATGGGTTTAGCTTGAGACACTTGAAATTCATAGCCTTCTCTTCTCATAGTTTCAGCTAAAATAGATAGGTGTAATTCCCCTCTTCCACTCACAATAAATGCATCTGTATTATCTGTCTTCGAAACCCTTAGACCTACATTTGTACGAAGTTCTTCAATTAATCGCTTATATAATTCACGTGTAGTGTGGTAATCACCTTCTTTTCCCATAAGTGGAGAAGTATTTACTTCAAAGCTCATTTTCACAGTTGGTTCATCAATATGAATTCGAGGTAAAGGATCAGGATTTGTAGCATCGGCTATGGTATCTCCAATATGAACATTTTCTAACCCAGTAATCGCAACTATTTCCCCTGCAGAAGCGTGAGAGACCTTAGTTTTTCGCATCCCATCAAATACAAATGTGTTTTCTATAATGTGGTTTGAGATAGATTGATTTATTGAGATTAAGGAAGCTTTAGATTTTTGTGATATTGTTCCCCTTGATAGTTTGCCAATTGCAATCTGGCCAACATAATCATCATGATCAAGAGCAGTTACTAGTAGTTGAAATGGTTCTGAAGCTGATCCAGTGGGAGGAGGTACACGGTCTAGAATGGCATCCAGTAATGGGCTAATACCGTTCAGCTTGTCATCTATATTTAATGAAGCATATCCATCTTTAAAAGAAGAGTATAAGACTGGATACTCAAGTTGTGCCTCATCGGTGGCTAGCTCAAGGAAAAGGTCGTCGATTTGATTCAATACTTCTTCTGGTCTACGTTGAGGGCGATCCATTTTGTTAATAACGACTATTGGCACCAATCGATAGTTAAGCGCTTGCTGCAAAACATATCTTGTTTGGGGCATAGGTCCATCAACCGAATCGACCAGCAGTATACATCCATCTGCCATGTTCATTACTCGCTCAACCTCTCCACTGAAATCTTCATGGCCTGGTGTATCAATAATATTAACTTTTACGTCTTTATATTTTATGGATGCATTTTTGGCTAGTATAGTTATGCCTTTTTCTTTTTCTAACGGATTGCTATCCATTATTAATTCTCCAGGCTCTTCTCGCTCACTAAAAATATTGGTTTGCTTCAATAGAGCATCTACTAGTGTTGTTTTTCCATGATCTACATGTGCAATGATGGTTATATTGCGAAGATTAGTTATGGACATGAGTTTTCAAAATCCTTAAATTTTATTCCTTACTTTAACAATAACTCCAGTTTTCAACGATTTCCATGCAACTAATCCAGTAGAACCAACTCTTTCATATTTTTCTCTCTATGGTATCCATAGCAATCCTAACGAGAGAAGCTGGTAACATGGCAGATGATCTATTAGAACTGGCACAATAGATCATTTATTACACAATATTTTTAAAGTCTGTTAGGTTTTGACCAAGTATTTATATCTAGAATAAGATAAATTATAGAAAAATACTATTACTTGTATTACCATATTGATCATTTTTCTTAATCACAGAGGTTTGCTTTAAAAAGATCAATTCATTATTATTTCTTTAGTCCTTACCCACCCGAGTCTCCACCATCAAAACCGCCATTTTCTCCAGTCGAGGCACCTTCTTTCTTAGCTCTAGCAAACTCGCCAAAATAGGACCAGAGTAACCGCTTGATAAACTTTAAAATTATCCAAAAGGGCCAAAGGATGATAAGTAATATTTTTAACATAGTTATAACTTGACCCACGTAAAACATTAGTGACAATTTAAGCAAACAGACTAATATATTATTTTAAATATCTTCTGATTATTTGTAAGTCTTCATATGTGTCTAAATCGTTGGAAACTGAAAATACTTCAAATGCCATAATTGGCAAACCATTCAACTTCGCCTGAGATAGATGGGAATAATAACTTAACTTGCCTAATAAAGGAGTAAAATCTTCAACTAAATGTTTAGGAAGAACAATACAGTTAGTCCCTATACACTTTCGATCAGGAATAATAACTAAATTTCTACCAGATGATGATTTTTTAAGAATTTTATTAATGTCAGCTGAAGTAATCAATGGTAAATCTGCAGGAAGATAAACTGGTACAAGAGATTGCAACGCTGCCATTTTAAATTTTGTCTGAAGGGTCTTATTTATATCATAATGTTCATCAAATAGTACCTCAATACCAGTAATCGATCCAAATTTTGCTTTAATTAAGCTATCATTTGAAATTATCCATACTTTTTTAAACCCTGACTTCTGAACTTCTTTTAAAACTATCTCAAACACGGTCCTAGCTATCCTTTTTCTTTGGACATTGCTAAATACAGGAGATAATCGAGATTTCGCAACAACAAACTTCTTTATAGGAATAATAGCTACAAACTCAGTCGACACTATTTCTTAAAATCTTCCATAAATTTAGTTAATATATTTATATGATCACTAGGTAATTTTAAATTTGAATCTAATGTATTTATAGAAATAACGGAAGCACCCAGGGATTTCCATGATAGAATTTCTGATTCTATTTCCTGAGATGTTTTTCCTACTATAGAAACTCTTGCATCTATAGTAATGTCAGACAAATTACGTCCTTCTTTTTGAGTATATTTCTCTAATTGTCTAACAAATAGTTCCATTTTTTCATCAGGTTTTCCATTAGGTAACCAACCATTTCCTAAACGAGCTATACGACGTAAAACAGGATCAGCCATTCCTCCAAACCATATAGGAATTGGACGTTGAACTGGAAGTGGATTAATACCAGCATCTGTTATTTTATGCCACTTCCCAGAATATGTTATTACTTCATTAGTCCATAACTTCCTCATGACATCAACTTGTTCTTCTACTCTACGACCTCGATTATGAAAATCCTCACCCATAGCTTCATATTCAAAAAGATTTGAACCTAAACCTATGCCTAACCTAAATCTACCATTACTCAATACGTCAACTTGGGCTGCCTGCTTTGCAACTAAGGCTGTTTGCCTCTGAGGTAGTATGACAATTCCTGTCATTAATTTGATTTTATTCGTAACTCCAGCGAGAAACCCAAATAGAACAAATGGTTCATGAAATGCATGCCTATGCATATATAGACTACTTACTAAGGAAGATTCAGCATTAGCTCCAAGAACATGTTCATATGTCATTACATGACCATACCCTAATCCTTCAGCTACTTGGATAAAATCTTTTATTACTTCAGGGTCATTGCCAATCTCATATTGAGGGAAGACAACTCCTATTTCTAAACCATCTAAAATAGCCATATCAAAACTACTTTTTTTGATACCTTAAGATACAGTTGGGGTAGTTGGAGTTAGAATCTTTCCACCAAAAGGTTTTTTCTCTTTAGCTTTTTTTGGCTTTTTTACTTCTTTTTTAAATTTTCTATCTTTACCCATTTGCCCTCCATTATTTAAAATAACCATAAAATATTAATTCATTAAACTCAAGTACTTTAGAACATTGATTCGTCTCATAACCATGTTCTACCACTTATATTTATTTTAAATAGTTCATTAATTTTTCAGCCAAAATCTTTTTTGATTGATCATTGTTCATTATTATGTCAGTTACAAAAACATCCATCCCTAAATTTTCTATCCCTCTTCTATTCAAAGAATCAGACGAATCTATCACAAAAATATCACAGATATCTTTATAATATTTGGCAATTTCGGTACAACTTGGAGCAAGACCTAGCTCTGACATAATTTTAGCTAGAGGCCCGCGTATTGCATGATCATTAATAATTGGACTCACTGCTATTCTTAAACCATCAAATTTTAAAAACAAATCACGTACCTTAGGAATAGATAAGATAGGATTTATACTTAAAAGTGGATTAGATGGTCCAATTATTAATAATTTCGATGTGTTTAATGCATGAAGAAATCCTTTTGAAATATTTGAATTTAAGGCCCCTTCATATTGAATTGAATGAACAATAGGTTTACAGTTTTCTCTTACAAAATACTCTTGAAATTTTAATTTACCCTTATCAGTTTGTAATACAGTTCGAACATTACCATCAGTCATTGGAATAATTTTATTTGGTATCTTAAATTTTTTAGTAAAGAAATCCGTCACATCCGAAAGAGAATATCCATCTATAAGCATCTTAGTTCGTTTTATGTGAGTTTGAAAATCTATATCTCCTATTCGAAACCATGTCTCTTCACCTAATAAAGAGAAACTCTCTAAAGTTGTAAATGTATCATTATTAATTCCCCATCCAGTTTCTTTATTAACAATATCTGCAATAGAATATAAGACTGTATCAATATCTGGAGAAATATGTAATCCATATATTTCTTCATCATCAGCAGTATTAACCACTATAGAAAGCTCATTTGGCTCAAGTATACCTGACAAGCCTACTGCTAGTTTCGCTCCACCAACCCCACCAGAAAATAAAAGTACAGAATTCTGCTCTTGAGTAACCACTATTTCACCATCAGTAATAACTAATTTGATAATAAATCTAAAATTTAAATAAGGATTGAGTTATCAAATTTCGCACTTTATAATATACTGCAATCGCATTTAAATTTAAAACATACTAACCTCTAATGAAAATTCAATTCCTTTATTTTGATGGATGCCCATCACATGAAACAGCACTTGATCGATTAAAAAAAGCTATGCAGCTTGAAAAAATTAATGCACCTATTGAAATTAAAGAAATATTCACGCAAAAAGAAGCAGAAAATTTCTCATTCCTAGGATCTCCAACAATATTAATTAATGATGAAGATATTGACATGCTTCCTCAAAACCCACATTTTGCTTTAACTTGCCGCGCATATACATTACCAAACGGGAAAATATCTCCCCTGCCCCCTCTTGAATTAATACAACATGCCCTACGTAAATAAAATAAATATATATTAAGGAGTTAGTTTTATGGCCATTAAAATTGGTGACAAAGCCCCAAGTTTCACACTTATTGATACAAACGAAAAATCTATTGCTCTTAAAGATTACTCGGCTAAATCTATATTAGTAGTAATTTTTAGTTGTAACCACTGTCCTTTCGCACAAGCGTGGGAAGACCGCATTGTTGCAATACAAGATTCTTTCAAATCTCAAGATGTACAAATATTAGTAATCAGTTCAAATGATGCTAATCAATATCCAGCTGATAGTTTTGCAGAAATGAAAAAACGTGCTCTTGAAAAGAATTTTAATTTCCCATATCTATATGATGAAACACAGGAAGTGGCACATTCATATGGTGCGGAAAAAACCCCTGAGGTATTTGTTTTTGATCAATCTCGTACCCTTAAATATCATGGTGCAATTGACGATAATTATGATGATGAGAATGCTGTAAAAACACATTATCTTAAAAACGCTTTAAACGACTTACTTCAAAATTCTAGCCCTACGACACCAACATCTGAGCCAGAAGGATGCACAATTAAATGGTTTAATTAAAGGAGTATTCTAATGGCGTACGAACCTTTTCATCTTGGGACTAAAAAACATGTTTTCATTGATTGGGATCTAATAGAACCTGGGTACGGTTTGTCTTTCGGAGGAGAAAAGCCTGAAAGTTGGGAGATTCCTTATGGAATTAAACTTACACCTCATCTTCCAAAAATTTCTTCAAAGCCCTTAATTTCTCCTGATCGCATTGGAGAAAAAGGTGCACTGAATGGAATCGGAGTTTACAACACTCTATTAGAAGATAATGGTATCTTCAAACTCTATTACGATAGTGGGACAGATATTGAAGATTTAGATGCTGACGAAGACGTAGGAACTCAACGGATATTAGCATATGCTGAATCTACAGATGGTGTTAACTGGATAAAACCAAATATTGGAACTATTAAATATCACGGTTCTCGAGAAAATAATTTAGTCTTTGGTCGGGAGGCATCTCCAGGGCGTGATGCGCATGGTGCAGGTGTATTCATAGACAATAATGCACCTAAAGATGAACGCTATAAACTTGCCACTATAGGTACTTATGAAGGACGATTTTGTATATTGGGTGCAGTCTCAGCTGACGGATTCATATGGAAGCTAATCAAAAAGCCTCTAGTATCAAAGTACATAAGCGATGTCCAACAAATCATTCGCTTTGACCCTGAAAAAGGAAAGTATGTCGGTTATTTTCGAGGATGGACTGGCCATGAACATGGAACTTCACATGGTCAAAGATTAATCTCATACTCAGAAACTGAAGATTTTTCAAACTGGCCTACACCCACACCACTTGTTAGGGCAAGTCTTCACGACTCACCTGATACAGATATATATACAAACTCTTACAATAAATGGCCAGATTCTGATGCCCATTTGATGTTCCCAGCCTTGTACCACCGAACAGAAGACTATACAGATATTCACATGATGACTAGTCGTGATGGTAAAAACTGGCACCGTCCCTTACCGGGACCAATCATCGCTGCAGGAGAACCTGGTACAAATTCTGCTGGTAGTGTTTATGCAGGTTGTGGTCTTGTAAGCTTAAAACCAGGAGAATGGTCAACACCAATTACTCCCCGTATATCCTCACATAACACAGTATTCTTTG
This sequence comes from Chloroflexota bacterium, assembly GCA_002722455.1. Taxonomy (GTDB): domain Bacteria; phylum Chloroflexota; class Dehalococcoidia; order Lucifugimonadales. The sequence goes on along the minus strand of PBMB01000020.1, from coordinate 47,032 downwards.
ACACCTCTATAGAAGAGCCAGGTATCTTTACCGCAACTTGGCGTGAAGATGGATTTATGTCTTTGGATGCAGATTCTCATGGTGCATGTACAACTCTAATAGCAGACTTCGAAGGAAGCAATATGAAACTAAACACCTATACACGCCTGGGGGGAGAAATACTTGTTGAGATAGCAGATGCATCTAATGATAATCGTCGATTCCACTCTCCTCCAATCCCTGGACTATCATTTGAAGACTGTGACTCCATAACTGGAGATCATATATCAAAAACAGTAACATGGAATGGTAGATCTGACCTCTCAAAATTAATAGGTAAACCAGTACGCATTAGACTAAAGATGCGGAGAGCCAAGTTGTATTCGCTTAGATTCATATAAAAATCTAAGCCTCATAACAAATCTGTTCTAACTCAACAGCCCATTCGATTCGACCATTATACGATTTCTGAACTTCCTGAATAACTTCTTCTTTTTTAAAAGGTTGGTCCAAATCAGGTGATTGATGAGTTAAGACTAACATTTTTACTCCAGCACTATTTGCTACTTCACCAGCAGCTTGTGCACTTGACTCACATTCTGAAGTAATATTGTCTTTCATATCTTTATGTAATCTGATGCACTCCATAACTAATACATCTGCATTTTTTGCTAGATCAATAAGTGACTGACATGGACGAGTATCACCAGAAAATACTATTGAACCTTGATTATAATTAACACGATATGCTAAAGAATCTAAATATGGTTGAACATGTTCAACTCTTGCAGCTTCTATAACCACATCATCATTTGAAAGAACAACTCCTGGAGATATATCTTTTGAATCAACTACAGGTACAGCTCTAGGTAATACTCCTCCACGCTGCTGATATGCCCACAAACTGAGTGGGTGATTTGTTCTCGCCACAATATCATGCCAATATGCACCTTGATCTTCAGCAATCAGTTTTTCCGTTAAACTGACTGTAGGAGGAGGTCCATAAACTTTCAAAGGAGATTCGTTTCCAATAGACATATCAAAACGAGATAATAACAAACATGCATAATCTGAATCATGATCTGAATGATGATGTGTAAAAAATAAATCAGATACATCTAGTGGACTAATTCCTGCCTGAACCAACTTATACGTTGCTGCTGGTCCACAGTCAAACATAAACCATTTAGAATCATCCATCTTTAAAACGAATGAAGACCCCCATCGGAGATGACTAGGAGTAGGTGTCCCTGAACACAAAACCTGTAAACAAATCATTATAACCGGAACCCTATTATCATGTATTGCCCCTGTAATACTTTTATATCTAAAAAAGTATAGCACAACTATTTTATCCTTATTATATAATTGGAAATAACGAAAATGATTAATAATAATAATTCAATAAAAATAGGATTGATTGGCTTCGGGCATTGGGCAAAAGAGGCTTATTTACCTATACTCCTTAATAGAAAAGACACCGAAATTATAGGTGTGTCTGCCAAAACAGATAAAACTCTTAATTCAGCTAAATCACTTATAGGTAATACAGTTAAATTATTCAAAGACTATCGTGATTTACTAAAACACCCTGAAATTGATGCTGTATTCATCGGTTTACCTTACAAAAATAGTTCTCCTATAATAATCGATTCGATTGAAGCTCATAAACATATTTTTGTAGAACCTCCATTATATTTAGGAAATAAATTTATTTATGCAAACAATCTTATTTCCGATCAAAAAATTTCCTTTCATATTGATCTGGAATTGAATTATTTGCCTGTAATTAATCGCTGTGAACAACTTTTAAAATCTAATAAATTTGGAAAAATTTTAAAATCAAAAATTGAATTACAAGTGGATTGGAGCAAAGGTTGGAGTAATGATATTCTCGAAATAAAAAACAACGTAATTAATCTTTCAACTTGGTACATATCTTTAATTGATTTATTTAGTTATTCTGATATTGGATATGTCAAATACATTGAATCGAAAAAAAACACTTATGACATAGGTTCAATTTTACTTGAATATACAGATGGGTATTCTGGCGAATGGAAATTTAATTTACGTAACTGTCCTAATACAAACATACAGTTTGAATTATTTTTTGCTGATGGTATTATTAAATGTGATTTACTATCTGGTAGTTTACAATATCAGTATCAAAATAAAGAACTTGAAACTGAACACCATGAAGCACAAAACCCTATATTCGGATTTGCTGGAATGCAAGAAAGTATAAATCAATTTATTAATTCGATATTTCTACCAAAGACTAATCTTTTTAATCTAGATAAATACAAAAATATCAAAAATACCCATTCTAAATTATATAATTATTGTAATATACAACAACCAGATTAAATAAATTAAATCAGTAAAACATACAATCAACTTACATTCACATTATCTAAGGAGCATGTCAAATGATACTTTCAATGAACCATACAGGTTTCGTAGTAAAAGATTTAGAAGAATCACTCAAGTTTTATAGAGATGTATTAGGGCTAAAAATCACAATTCGCCGAGAACGTACTGGCAAGCCTATAGAGCAAGTAGTGGGTTACACATGTACTCATATCAAAGCAGCTATGCTTACAATTGATGAAAACCATTATGTAGAGTTAATTCAATATCTGAACCCAGAACCAAATACCCAAATGCCTACTGATCGTAATATTCTCGGTGCAAGTCATCTAGCATTTATGGTTGATGATATCGAAAAGGAATTTAAAAAACTCATCTCTAATGGTGCACAGAAGCTTAATGAACCAGTATCATTAACACCTGAACGTAAAGCATGCTATCTACAAGACCCTGATGGGAATTGGGTTGAGCTTATAGAAGATAATTCTTAATGACTTCTTGACACTTTTAAGTTACTGTATCAATAGTTATGCATATTTAGGGCCAAACTATGAGAAATTTAATAAATTTAATTCGTGATTTTCAGTATTGGCGACAATTAAGTATTATAGTCATCCCTGTTGTCATCATCCTGATAATTGCTTACGTATACTTTTTTATTTTTACAGTAACAAATACCTCTCTATCTGAAAATCAAAGACTTTTAACAGTAACAAAAGGTGATTTAGTCAACGATGTCTCTGTAAATGGGAAATTAGTTTATGCTGAAACACAAGTTTTAAAATTTACATCAACAAATGGAAAAGTTGCTGATGTTTATGTTGATGAAGGTACAACAGTAAAAGCTGGACAAAAACTAGCCATAATTGATAGCGAAACTATAGCCAACTTAGAAAAGATCGTAACAGAAGCAAAAATATCTGTTAGAAATGCTGAAGAAAGTTTAGAAAATACTAAAACCCCATATACTGCACTTCAACTTGCTTCTGCAAAATACGATGTAGCATCTGCCAAACTCGCATTAGATGTTGACACACAAAGTCTTGAAGATTTAACTTCACCATCACCTCAAACTCTTGCACAGCTGCAACACTCAATTTCTTTAGCTGAAAAGAACTTAGAAACTGATCAGGAAAATTTAGATAATTTACAAAACCCATCACTTTTATCTATAGCTCAGGCAACAGAATTAGTAGAATCATCGAAAAAACAAGTTGAAAAACTAGAATCTGAACTACAAGATATTAAATCAACATCATTAACACAAATCAAACTAATTAATCAAAAAAACATGGCAATTACTAATGCTCAGCTTGCTCTAGATTCTGCGCAAGAAGAACTAACTCTTCTAGAAAAGACTCCAACTATTGTAACTCTTGAAAACGACATTGAATTAGCAACAACAAAGCTTCAAAATCAGAAAACAGAGTCAGCTGCTACAATTAAAAACTTGGAAAATCAAATAGAGGATCATATCTTAACTTCTCTAGATGTAAGTACAAGCACATATGTAAATAAATTCGATGGATGGCTAGGATTAGATATTTCAGGTGAAACAACATTATCCCCTACACAAATCATCACAAATAAAAAAATTGATTTAGATTCTTTATTTAATAAAACCAACCAAAAAGAACTTATAGGTCAACGTCCATCAGCTGATGATCCTGCTACCCCTTGGAATGAGATTACACTTTATTTATGGTTGGCGTTTTCTCCCTTTAAAATTATTGGAACATGTGAAACCAACCCCTCTAACTTAAATACTAATAAGGGGTTCGTAACTAAATGTGTTAGCTGGGAATTAGACCAGGCATGGGAACAACTCAAAAATAGTCGTGAAACACATGAATCTCTATTATTAAAAAAAGACAAGACAATAGTAAACTTAGATCAAACTACAAAAACACTCCAAGATGAGCTTGATAAAAAAATACTCCATAAGGAAACTTTGCAAAGTGGTGGTGATCTCCTACTAAAACAAAAACAATTACAAGTAAGCATAGCAAAATCTAATCTTGCACAAGCACAACAAGATTTACTTGATACTGAGGCAGCTATGAAAGATACAGGGTATTTAATCACTCAAATTAATCGTGCTAAAGCAAATCATATAGAAGCAAAAAATGCACTTGCCGAACTTACTTTAAAACCAAATCAAACAGAAATTCAACATTTAAAAAACAAAGTTCAACTTTCAAAAGAAAATCTTGAGTCAGCAAAAGAAAATCTTGAGTCAGCAAAATCACCAGATTTATTAACTAAAGCAAGTAAACAAGCAAAAATAGAGAAATCTTCAGAAAATGTTAAATCAAAAGAAGAATCTTTAAAAGATCTGATTGAGATTGATGCTCTAGCTATTCAGCTTAAGGAAAAAGCGTTTCAAGTAGCTCAGGAAAAATTAAAAACAGCTGAAGACAATCTAAAAGGTGCAACCATAACATCACCCATTGATGGCATAATATCAAGAGTGAATATAGAAAAAGACCAACAAATAAACGCAAACACTAATGCTTTCACAATCATAAATCCAAGATCAATCGAACTAGTTGGGGCAATTGATGAAATTGATATTCTTTTCATTAATCCTGATTCTCGGGCATTTATCACAATTGAAGCTTTGCCTGATACTATCATCAAAGGAATGGTAAGTTACATTTCTTCAACATCAGAAACTCAAGCAGGCGTAGTCACATATCCTGTCAAAATCACACTAGAAATACCAGAAAACCTTACATTATCACAAGGACTTAGTGGGGTAGCACAAATAATAATACGAGAAGAAAAAGATTCAATACTAATTCCAATACAATCACTTGGAGGATCTATGCAAACCCCTACAGTATTACTTTATAAGGATAATGTAATTACTGAACAACCAATTACTCTTGGTATAAGTGATGATTTCTGGACAGTAGTCACATCTGGACTTAAAGAAGGTGATCAAATTGTAATGGACGTAATTGGTACAGACACATCAAGCGGAAGTAACTTCAGAGCAATTGGAGGCATTAGTGGTGGCAGGTCATTTGGCGGTGGAGGACGTCCTTCGTCCCGATAGATTAAGGATTGAATTATTGGATAACCCAATCATAAAAATTGAAGATGTTACAAAAATTTACAAACTTGGTAATATCGAAGTAGTTGCCCTTAATAATGTGAGTTTCACTATAAATCGTGGTGAAATAATATCTATAATGGGTCCTTCTGGTTCTGGAAAATCTACATTAATGAACATACTTGGGTGTCTAGATATCACTTCTGCAGGTAATTATTATTTAGAAGGATTAAATGTCTCTGCAATGAAAGATAATCAATTAGCAGAAATCAGAAACAAAAAAGTAGGATTTGTTTTTCAAACGTATAACTTATTACCAAGATCAACTGCATGGTCTAATGTTGAATTGCCTTTGCTTTACAGTAATGCTTCAAATATAAAGTTAAAAGTTTCTACAGCACTATCTCAGGTTGGATTAACAGATCGAGCACATCACAAACCTACTGAACTTTCAGGAGGGCAACAACAAAGAGTAGGAATTGCTCGAGCATTAGTAAAAAATCCATCAATTCTGCTTGCTGATGAACCGACAGGAAATTTAGACTCTGAATCTGGTAATGAAATAATGAAAATCATACAAAACCTAAATAGAGAAACAGGATTAACTGTTATTATTGTCACCCATGAAACTAGTATTGCAAAATATACAGATCGAATAATATCTGTACTAGATGGGTCTATTGTTAGTGATATTAGACAAAAAGCAGCAACGGTAACTACTTAAGGGGTATTATGACACTTTGGGCAACATTTATGACTGCACTAAATTCATTAAGTGCAAATCGATTAAGAGCATTCCTTGCACTATTGGGAATAATAATAGGTGTAAGTGCTGTAATTTCACTAATGTCTATAGGGCGCGGGTCTCAGGCAACAATCACAGATCGAATTCAAAACTTAGGAACGAATCTTCTTTCAATTTCTCCTCAACCAGATGAAGTACTAACACTTGAAGATGCATTCTCATTAATTGATCCAATTCATACTCCTTCAGTAAAAGCAGTAGCCCCTCAAATTTCAACATCTGGTACGTTAATTGCTGGTAAAGAACGACGTAGGACTCAAATTATAGGTACAACACCAGAAGCATTATCTGTTCGAAGTTTCACTATGAAATCTGGAACATTTATATCAGTACCTCACGTTACTGATAGTCAAGAAGTTATAGTCCTTGGTTCACAAGTGGCAACCGATTTATTTGGAGACAGGGACTCTGTAGGAGAATATATCCGTATAAATTCAAAAAGATACACAATTATAGGTATTTTAGCTCCTGAAGGTGGTACTAGTTTTGGTAGCGTTGATCGTCAAGCAATGGTTCCTATCACGACTGCATATTATCGAATTTTAGGAGATAAGACTGTACACGGAGAAATTCCTGTACAATCCATTAATGTAGAAGCTCACAATCATACGTTAATGGAAAAAGCATCAGAAGAAATACAAGTACTTTTGAGATTACGCCATAAAATTTCTGACGAAGATGACTTTGTAATCCTTAATTTATCTGACGTCATAGAAACATTAGAAGAAACAACTCAAACAATCGTAATTTTCCTTGGAATTATAGCTGGTATTTCACTATTAGTTGCAGGAATTGGAATTATGAATATTATGCTTGTCTCAGTTACAGAAAGAACCAGAGAGATAGGAATCCGTAAAGCCATGGGTGCAACGAAACAAGACATATTATTCCAATTTGTTACTGAATCTGTTCTTTTAAGTTTTGTAGGGGGTATAATTGGTATTGTATTTGGTATCGGTATATCTCAACTAATTAATGGGATGAATCTTGGAAACCAAATGCTTAGAACAGTAATTAGCTATGATATAGCATTACTTGCACTACTTGTTTCGAGTGCAATTGGTTTATTCTTTGGAATATATCCAGCGATTCGAGCATCTGCATTACATCCAATTGATGCACTTAGATATGAATAACTGTAAAAGAGGTTAAATATGCAATACCTAAAAACTCAATCTAGTATTATATGTATACTGATAATAATTAGTTTACTAGCAGTAGGCTGTCAACAACAGGTCGTAGATGCTACTTCTTCTGTATCTATTAATGATTTTCCAACCCCAACAAAATCTAGCGAAATGTCTGTAGAACAAAACAAATCTGAAGAAAAAAATTCATCTCCGGAACAAACTAATTCTGAAGAAAGAAACACTCGTAACTCTATGTGGAATATGTCTGGAAATAGCAGACCTATTCGGCATACAGGAAAAATCAAAAACCTTGGTACTGATACCCTAACAATAGAAACTGATGACAAAATTATTGAAATAAAATCAACTGATCGAACAAGGATTACAATAACAAAATTGTTAAGCACTAACCAATTAATCAAAGAAGTAGAAAATGATACTGTTGGAAGAATAAGTGTTTCGTACGAACGTAATGACGCCAATTCACTCACAGCAAAACACATAATTATTTTGTCACCATCTCGACAGCAAAATAATCCTACTGATACTCCTCCACCAGGAAGAGCAAGAAGGATGGGAGGAGGTCAGGGTATGAGTGAAGAAGAACGCACTGAACTACAAAGAAGATTTCAACAAGGTATGAGCGAAGAACAACGCACGGCCTTACAACAAAGAATTCAAGAAATGAGAGATTCTCGTGCTAACCAAACGACAAATGAAGAACAATCAACACGACCAATTATGGGCAATATCAGTAAAATTGATACAAAAGAATTTATACTTGAAACAGATAAAGGTCCTATTACAGTTGAATTGTCTGACAAGTCACTAATTTCAAAAACATCCTCATCCTTACTTACAGACTTAAAAATAGACACTACAATTTCAATGACTGGTTTAGCAGTTGATGGAAATACAAACTTGATTGAAGCAATTTCAATATCATTCACACCTCCTGAAATTCAAGCGATTAGAATAGATCGTGAACCACCTAGGTTCCGAGCAAATCAATAATATCTAGATGCTAACTAATTTATGGAAGCTAGGAGGGGGAGGGGGAATACGTCCTGTTGATTTCCAAAATGTGTGTGAAACTTCACCAATATACATATTTCCTTCTGAATCAGCAGATATACTATGAGGAGCTGCAAAATCATTTGCATTAATATTTTGGGGGTCTGTTTTACCTAAACGAGCAATCTTATCACCATTTTTATTAATTACAGTTATTCGAGGACCAAAATTGGGGATATATTTATTAACACTCATTTCTGCTGCTAACTCTCCAACATAAATAGTATCGTCAGGAGAGATATATAAAGCACAAGGTCGATGTACATGACGTATTTCAGATTGATATTTGCCATTTGAATCAAAAATTTGGACTCGGTGACTTTCCCTATCATTGACATATACAAGTCCATTACTATCGGTAGCAATGTTATGTACAATGTTAAATTCACCTGGATCCATTCCAGGTTTTCCCCAAGAAAGTATATGTTTCCCATCTGGAGAATACTTATGTACACGAGAATTCCCATAACCATCAGAAACATAAAAGTCTCCTGTAATTGGATCTAGTGCAACATCGGTTGGTCTGTTATAAGGATTTCCACTATGGTATGCACCCGCTTTTCCTGGTGTACCTAACATTAGTTGAAGATCTCCTTCTAAATTATAGATTCGTACTGTATGATCTCCTTCATCCACACAATAAACTCTTTCATCAAATCCGATGGTTATACCATGAGGACTTTTAAAAATACCTTCGCCCCAAGAAGATATGAATTCACCATCCTTATCGAAAATTATTATTGGATGTGGTCCTCTGTTAAAAGCATATACATTTCCATTAGGAGCAACAGAAACACCAGCAACTTCCCCAATAACGTAATCATCTGGTAAAGAATACCAGTCTGTCATATGAATAAAAGCAAAACCCCCATCTATAATTTTATTCATTTCAAAGGCCTCATTTTTTTTGCCTGATCAACGATATCTACATCAACCATCTTACTAAATTCCTTCAAAATTAATTTAGTTACATTCCCTACCGTCCCATTTCCAATAGTAAGGCCATTAATTTTAGTAGCTGGCATCATAACAAATGGCGTAGAAGAAAAAAATGCCTCATCTGAAGCAACTACGTCATATGCTTCTATATTTTTTTCATGACATGTAATGCCTAATTTCTCTGCTAGATTTATTATCGCCTCTCTAGTCACACCTCTTAAGATATTTCTTGGTTCTGGAGTAATCAATTCTCCATTTTTAACAATAAAGAAATTAGCACCCGTTCCTTCTGTTATAAACCCATCATCATCAGTTAAAAGAGCCCACGCATCATCACCAAACTTGTGTGCCTGCATATTAGCAATTTGATAATAAATCCTACTTCTATTCTTCATTTTAGGATCTATATATTGAGCGGGAACTGAACGCTGAGATGTAATAATTGCATTAACCCCAGTATCATATAAATGTGATAACGCACCAACATGCCAATAAAGTGGCCAGCAATTAATATATATGGTTGGTTTTAAACCATCAGGGAAAAGACTATGATAAGGACCTAGAGGACCACGCGAAACACTATGCATTATCTGGAAATCGATACCAGGTTTAAATGTTGGCAAATTCATTTCAACAACTTGCTTCGTCAAATCTTCCATTTGATCAATTGTCATTAAAGGATCAATTTCTAATATTTTCAAACCTACATAAAGTCTTTCTAAATGTTCTCTTAATTTAAATGGCTCATGTTTAAAGGATCTAGTCATTTCAAAAACCAAATCACCAAACATCAATGCAGAATCAAAAATAGAGACTCTTGCATCTAACTCATCAACGAATTCTCCATTAAAATATATTTTTCGTTTGTCAGTCATAATAAGTAATTTTTTTTCCTCCAAGAAATACTAAACACATAACTCATGCAGCATGAATTATTTTAAAGTTACGTAAGAATTACTGAATTAAGACCATTCTTGATCAACGTTATGTACGGTCCATTCAACATTTTCAGAAAGTTCCAGAACAGGTGCAAAAACTTCATCATGAATGGGTAATGCAACCCAATTCAGCCGCTGTTCTTCAGTAAGCCAAAAAGCAACCAGTTCATATTCAGACTCTGGAATTTTAGCATCCATCGATTCTAAAACATCATCAGGAAATTTTTTAAATAAATGTGCACTTATATAACCAGGCTGTTGTGACATTGCTTCAATCCATCCACTTATAGCTCTTTTAAGATCATCTTCTGACCCTTTAATTGGTTCAATATACACATTTAAAACTATCATTCCAAACTCCTATAAACCTATGTGTTAACCCAAAATAAAAGCACAACAAGTAGATATGGCAAGTGTTTTTTAAACTGTGATAGCAATATTACTCAGCTAATCCTTCTTCTAAAATTTCCTTTAATCTAGCAGATTCAACTTTCAAGTCCCAACCTTTTTCTAATACTTCAGGAGAAGAAACAAATTCTACTGATACAACTCCATCATAATTATCAGCTTTTAATTTGCGCATAATCCTCTTAAAGTCAATTACTCCCTCATCTGGCCTTGCCTGAAATTCTCCAGGTGCTGACTGCTTACATTGAACATGTCTTACAAACTCATGCATGGGTTCAATTTCATCTTGACTCAATTCAAGCTGTACTTGATGTGCATAATCTAGTGTAGCTCCTAAACCAGGTACAGCATTCATTAACTTAGCACAATCATCTGGATGATGTGCAATTGAGAAAATACAGCATTCTACATTACAACGCATCCCATTACTCTCAGCAATATCTACTAACGTGGTTAATTCTTGTACAGACAAATCCCATGCTTCTTGCTTAGATTGTCCAAGATCTTCAACTAATGGATTATCTGCATCATGAACATCGCCAGGAAGCATCATCATACTTGTAAATCCAGCTCTTTTTCCAATCGCTGCCATCTTTGTAAATGTTTCTCGTGTTTGATTTCTTATATTCTGATCAGGGTGGTTCACAGAGTGTCCAAAATTACATATAAAGAATTCAGAAACCTGAAGTCCGTGTGATTCAGTAATCTTTCGAATTCTATCCCCTTCTCCCTGAGGATCGTCTATATTCTGTACAACTTGCTGAGGAACCCATTCTGCAAAACTACTCCATCCACAACCACCAACATCAGCATATGAAAACCCCATATCACTCAATATTTTTGAAGACTCCTCTAAGCTTATATCCCCAAAAGCAAATGTTGAACCAGCTAATCTAATCATCAGTACCTCCTAATTTCGATTTAAGTATTACACTAAAATATTTTAATTTTTAATACAATGTTACGTTACGCGATTCTATCCAAAGCAACAACTTATGTCAATTGACCGTTCAGTTTTGAAATAGTTATATAGTATATAATAATTCCACTACTATATTGATAAATTACTTAAAGAGGCTACCATAATGAATGTTTCAGATAAAATCGCAATTATAACAGGAAGTGGAAGAGGGCTTGGAAAAGCTATTGCGCTTAAACTAGCAGAATTTGGTGCTAATATTGTTGTTTGTGATATTGATATAGATGGTGCGAATGCTGTTGCAGAAGAAATAAAAACCCTAGGTAATGATGCTATTGCTATTAAACTCGATGTTACTAACAAAGAATCTATTAATAATCTTTTGAAAATTAGTATGTCGAAATTCAAAAAAGTAGATATATTGGTAAATAATGCTGGCGTATTAGCTGCTCCAGGATGGGAAACCAGAGACCGACCAGATGAAGTTGATTGGGATTTTATTTATAGCGTGAATGTAAAGGGAGTTGCATTTACCTCAGAAATCATTTCATCTGAAATGAAACAAAATCGTTCTGGTAGTATCGTTAATATTTCATCTGTTGCTGGTCGACTTGCTACTTTAACATCTATCCCTTACGGGGTCTCAAAAGCTGGTATAATAAATTTAACTCAAGCACATGCGCTAGAACTAGCTCCCTATAATATAAATGTTAATGCTGTATGTCCGGGTATGATTTGGACTGATATGTGGAATAGAATAGCAACCCAATGGTTACATACTCCTAATAAAATATCTCAAGGAGCGAACGATCAACAAGAAGTATTCAAAAAAGCGATTCAGGCAAGGACACCTCTAGGTAGAGAACAAACACCTGAAGATATTGCAAATGCAGTTACATTTTTAGCTTCTGATGCAGCTATTAATATAACTGGTCAAGCACTCAACGTAAATGGTGGTTCACATATGCATTAAAAATGCTTAGTTAAATGTTAAAACCCTAATATTTTATAACTAATAAAAAGATACATAAAATGTCACAATATTATCCTATTTTCATAGATATTCGAAACAAATTAGTAATTATCATTGGTAATGAAAAACCTAAACCATTAAAAACTCTTGCATTGTTAGACTATGGAGCAAAAATTGTACTTATAAGTACTTCAATTTCTTCAAAAGTTAAAGAGGCTGTTGATAAAGGTCAAATTCAGTGGTTAAAAAGAGATTATACTAAAGGTGATCTTAAAAAAGCATTCCTCGTAATTATGGCTGATACATCTGATGAACCTAGGAATCAAAGTGTTTTCGCTGAAGCTGAAGCTAATAATATTCCAATTAATACTATAGATTATACTGACCTCTGTTCTTGGATTAGTCCTGCAGTAGCTACAAAAGGAGATGTCACCATTGCCATATCAACAAATGGTAAAAGTCCTGCCCTAGCAAGAAGGTTTCGAGAAGAACTTGATAAGACATCTACTATAAAAACTAACTTCGATTTGATGGATTTAGCTGATATTGTTCCTCTCGCATCAGATGCTAGAACTGAACTAAAAAACAAAGGACTACGTGTATCAAATGAACACTGGCAAGCATCACTTAAAGATGAATTAATAGAATTAGTAAAAAATAAAGAATATACAAAAGCTAAAAAGATATTAATGTCTGATTTACTCTTAGGAACATCCTGTGAATGCCCTCCCCAGACATGTAAATTGTTTCCAGTTGATACAAATTCTTAACAAAAATACCATACCATGGATAGTGAAACTACAAGAAAACAAAACTCTCTAATCATTGGAACGAGGGCAAGTAAGCTAGCTCTTGCACAAACAAACAAAATAATATCAACTTTAAAAAAGTCTTATCCTGAAATCCACTTTCAACTTAAACAAATCTCAACTACTGGAGATAAGCATAAAACAGCTGATTTATCCAAATTAGGCAGAGGTTCATTTGTAAAAGAAATTGAAAGATCACTTTTATCTGGTGTCATCGATATCGCAATCCATAGTGCAAAAGATTTAACCTCTCATACTCCTGAAGGGCTTCATATTGCTGCTTTTACCAAACGAGAAGACCCAAGAGATATTCAGATTAATAAGTGGGGATTACCTTTCGATAAATTACCACCTAATGCAATTATTGGAACAAGTAGTACACGTAGAGCTTCAATGCTTCTATCTAAACGACCCGATTTAAAAATCAAACCTATTAGAGGAAATATTGAAACACGTATACTCAAAGCAAAGAACAATGATTATGATTGTATTATATTAGCTGCTGCAGGTTTAATTAGACTTAATATCGAATCACAAATCACTGAATATCTTCCCTTAGAGATATTCGTACCCGAAGTTGGACAAGGATCATTAGCAATTCAAACTAGAGAAAATGATTTATATTCTAGAAAAATTATTAGTGCCTTAAATCATTTAGAATCTGCAATTTGTGTAACCTCTGAAAGAGCATTTTTACAAATTATAGGAGAAAGCTGTACCTATCCAGTCACTGCATATACAACTGTTACTAATAATATGCTTGAAATCAATGCCATTGCTTTATCAACTGATGGAACTAACAAAATTTCGTTTACTCAAAAATACAATTCAAAAGACCCAGTTAAAGCTGGAGCAGAAATGGGTAATAAATTACTTGAAAAATTCAGATTATTAGAAGATACAAACACTAAAAAATAGTATGAAACCTAATCAAAACAAATCAAAATCTATGGGTATTGTTCATATAGTAGGAGCAGGGCCAGGTGATCCATCATTAATATCTATTAAAGGACACAACTTACTAAAAACAGCTGACATTATTTTCTATGATAGATTAATTAATACACAAATACTGAAAATTTGTAAAAAAACAGCGCAACTTATTTATGTGGGGAAAAAACCATACGAAAAACCAATTTCTCAAACAAAAATAAACAAACTTCTTTTAACTTATGCTCAAAATGGAAATACTGTCGTACGCTTAAAGGGAGGAGACCCCTTCTTATTTGGAAGAGGTGCCGAAGAAGCTGCATACTTAGCAAAAAACAATGTGCCATATGAAGTTGTACCCGGAATTACTTCTGCTATAGCTGTACCCTCGTACGCTGGTATTCCAGTCACTTCTAGAAAGTTATCATCATCGGTAATGATAATAACTGGCCATGAAGAAAAAAATAAAGATCAACCCATTAATTGGAAACAAATTGCTTGCTTTGATGGCACAATCGTTATATTGATGGCAAATAAAAACTTAGATGTAATTGTAAAGAAACTGATTACTCATGGTTATAATCCAGAAACTCTTTCTGCCATTACTCAATCTGGATCAGGTCCTAATCAAAAGACTATTTGTGGCAAATTATCTGAAATAGTATTGTTATCAAAACAAAATGATATTAGATCCCCATCGGTACTTATGATAGGTAATGTAATCAAAATGAGAGAACAGATAAATTGGTATGAACAAAAACCTCTCTTTGGTAAAAACATACTAGTAACTAGGTCTCCTAATCAGTCTCCTGCTTTGTCTGATTTTCTACAAAATGAAGCTGCTAATGTAATTGAAATACCAACTATTGAAATAACTCCTTTATCTGATAACACTACTCTTGATTTTGCATTATCTCACCTAAACAAATATGACTGGATTGTTTTTTCTAGCACCAATGCAGTAGATAGCATATTTAACAGATTGAATATACTTGAATATGATGCAAGAGCATTTTATAACACTAAAATAGCTGCTATTGGATCTGTTACTGCAGAACAATTAAAAAAGAATGGTATCTCTCAACCTGACATTATAGTTACTCAGTCACAAGGTTCATCATTAATAAAAAAATTCGAAACAATTAATATTAAAAACAATAAAATCCTGATTCCAGAACCCAATATTGGTTCATCTCTAGATATTAAACAAATTGAACGATATGGAGCCAAAGTTAAAACTATTACTGCTTATAATAATAAAATTCCTAATCAATCGAAGAAAAAGTTAATAGATACTTTAGAAAAGGGAATCGATGTAATTACGTTCACAAGTAGATCAACTGTACGTAATTTTAGTATAATGTTAGGAAAACAACTAGAACTAATTGATACTTGCAAAATAGCATGTCTTGGTCCATCTACGGCTGAAGAAGTAAGTAAATCAGGTATATATGTAGATATAATCCCTGAAAAACATACAACTAAAAATCTCGTCGAAGAAATTATTAAATATTTTAATAAATAAAAATGTTATGACTAACTTTCCTAAAAACAGATTAAGAAGACTAAGACAAATCCATGAACTAAATATTATAAATACTGAAACAATTCTTTCTATTGAAGATTTAATCGCACCTATATTTGTTCGACCAGGTAAAAATACATCAACTCCTATAAAATCTATGCCTGGGATCTATCAATTTTCTATAGATTCACTATGTGAAGAAATTGAAAATTTAAAAACCCTAGGAATAAAAGCCATATTACTTTTTGGGACACTTTCAGAAAAAGATTCTACGGGATCAAACGCCTCTAACCATAATGGATTAATACAAACAGCAATTCGTGCAATTAAACAAAATGTCAGTGATATTGCTATCATTACAGACGTATGTCTGTGTTCTTATACTACATCTGGACATTGTGGAATTATAGATGCCAAAAACTTCATAAATAATGATGATACCATCAAAATTTTAGGAGAAATAGCACTGTCTCATGCTGAAGCTGGTGCACATGTAGTTGCACCATCAGCAATGATGGACGGACAAGTTGGTGCTATTCGTTCACAACTTGATGATAATAATTTTCATCAAACTTGTATAATGTCTTATTCTGCAAAATATGCATCATCATTTTATGGGCCATTTAGAGAAGCATCATCTTCTACTCCACAATTTGGTAATAGAGAATCTTATCAACTTAATATAGCTAACAAACGCGAAGCATTTCGTGAAATTGATGCTGATATAAAAGAGGGAGCTGATATTGTAATGGTCAAACCAGCTCTTGCTTTCTTAGACATAATAAACAAATCTCATGACTTATTTAATACTCCCCTTGCAGCATTCAATGTCAGCGGTGAATATTCCATGGTTCATGCAGCAGCACAACAAGGATGGATAGATAAAAATAAAATCATCTTAGAAATACTTACATCCATCAAAAGATCTGGTGCTAATCTGATAATTACGTGGCATGCAAAAGAAATAGCTGAGTTTATACAAACTAATAACTAAATGCAGAAACTTAACATTTATTCAAAGATCAGAAAATATTATATTAATTTTTAATTGTTCCTAATTTATTTAAAGGCCATATTCTATAAACGACGACACCCTTTAAATATTTTTTGTTAATAGGGCCTTTTGAGCGACTATCTGTACTCATTGAAGAATTATCTCCCATAATAAAATATTCTTCTTCATTAAGATGCCAATGTTTTTTCAGGTCTAAGTCTTCGTTAATATCTGATGAATCAGGCTGTGGATAAGATGCAGATAGTATGACCTGATCATATCTATCAAGAATAACATTTTCGAGTGGCAGCCCAGTTATTCGCTTAATAATATATTTATTTTCTATCCAAATAGGTGTACAAATAACAATACTGTCTCTTTGAATAATTTTCTCAAAATGAGGCAACTTTAATGTAACTAAAATATCACCGTGAAGCAAACTTGGACTCATACTATCTCCAGAAAGAACTACCAATTGGATATACCTGATACTTTTTATAAAGCACCAAGATTTTATTAAAAATTTCATTTTTCCTACTTAATAATCATATCTAAAAGTTGAGTATACTATGTTGCCTTTAGACTCTTCTTTAATGTACTCTATCAATATACTAAACACTTAATTGGAGGAAAACATGTCAATAAAAAAGTTTATATATAAATTATTCTCAATTAAAGTCGTACATGCACATTGTGACGTTCCTTGCGGTATATACGACCCAATCTCAGCAAAAATTGCAGCTCAAACTGTACTTAAAATGGCTATCAGAATGGAAGCAGTTGAATTACCTCCGAAAGATATTTCAACTCCTAATTCAATGGCACGTTATATTGCTGTTAAAGAAGAGCATGCACAACTTGTCAAAAATGAACTAAATATCCTATGGTCTGATTATTTCAAACCAGAACATTTAGAAAAATATCCTGATCTTCATGATTTATTCTGGAATGCTAACAAACTTGCTGGATCTAACAAACAAAACGTAAGTTCAGATTCAGCTAAATCGCTTGTAGAAACTGTAGACAAAATAGCCAAAATCTTTTGGGCAACTAAAGGTGTCGATTACACAGATCCTGTTGAAAAGATCAGATTTGGAGCATAGGTAATTAAGTAAATTTACAAAGATATAAAACGAGATCAGTTTATATGTTAATTATGACTGATCTCGTTTTATATATTCAGTCTACATATTTTCGATTTTGTACTCTTCTCTAGGAGGAGAAAAAACATCAATTGCAATTGCTGGACCATCAAGACCATGTAATGCATGTTCTACTCCTGGTGGAATAACGTATGCATCCCCAGGTTTAAGCAATCTACGTTCATCTCCTATAGTCATCTCATATTCTCCGCTTAACACCATACCTGCCTGTTCATGGTCAGGATGAGTGTGTGGAGGTGGTGAAGCATGAGGCGGACTTTCAACTAAACTAATCATAAGACGTTCTCCATAAAAAGTCCTTATAACTAAACCAGGCGCTGCTTCCTTTCTCTCAATATCTGATGTATCAATAAAATACTTTGACATGTAAATTCCTTTCTATAATTTAAAATTACCTAATTTATATTTATTTTAACACTTCTGTTTATAACTAATTGTTTCTCATTGCAAGACTTCTTTTAAAATATATTGCAAGAGCATCATGTATGAAATCATTGATAGGTGTTGGAACCCCAACTCGCTGACCAATAGATGCAACACCACCATTGAGATCATATAATTCAATCGGCCTACCATTTTTCAAGTCTACATACATTGAAGCTACAAATTGTCCATTTCTTTCTGCAAGATATCCTATAGTCTTATCAAAAACATTATTTTTTAATGGAATACCACTACCTTTACCAACAGCAATAACTTCTTCTATTAATTTCTTTGCTATATTAAATGTTGTTGGATTATTAAATACATCCACAAACTCTTCACGTGTTAAACAAGACATACCTGCAAGTGTACAAACCACTGCCATTTTTTCCCATAAAGATACATTAATGTTTTCAGGTATCTGAACATCCATACCAGAAGAAACCGTTAAAGCCTCTTTAATTCCCTTAACTCTTTCAGTTATTTGGCCATTATGTTCTCCAAATAGAATATTGCATACACCACCACTTTGAGATATAACTCCAGGGCTAACGATCGTAGAATCAATATAAGTTACACCCTGTAAGACTTGTTCATCACCAAAACAATCTACAAGCCTTTTTCTACTGCTTACTCCATTTTGTAACGTAACTATGACTGTATTATTACCAACAGCAGTTTTAATAAACTCAATAGCTTCCTCGCTGTCATATCCTTTCACAGAAAATAAAATTAAATCAAACTTCTCATCAATCTGAGTAGAACTTTGTATAACACGCGGGGTAGTAACAAAATTTCCAGCAACAACACTTTCAATTTTTAGACCATTTGAAACCATGGATTCATAATTCTTACCTCGAGCGACTAAAGTCACTGACTTCTTTTCTCTAGATAATATGGAACCAAAATAAGCTCCAACTGCACCTGCACCCATAATAAGTATTTTCATGAATCCTCCACTGATATTAGTTTCTATAGTATATTGTAGTATAATGTTGGCAATTCAAAAACTATACAAAATCTTGAACTGAAAATAAAGATATAACTCTTATAAATTGGAGTAAATATTGAAAATTAATAAATTAGATGTTTATTACGTAACAATGCCATTAATATACCCTTGGAGAACTGCGTATGGCTCAGATAGCTCTATACATTCAATTCTTGTTAAAGCTACAAGTGACAATTATTCTGCATGGTCTGAATCAACTCCACTCTATGCTCCAACATATTCACCTGAAAGTGCTATTTCTGTTTTTCATAATGTGACTGAAATATTAGGACCTTACATTATAAATAAAAATTTTGAATCACCTGAAGAATTAAATCAGCATTTAAATATTTTTAAAGGTAATCATTTTGCTAAAGCTGCTATTGAAATATGCTGGTGGACATTACAAAGTACTATGAAAAATATACCTTTGCATGAGTTGTTAGGCGGACAAAATCAAGAAGTTGTTGTTGGAGCTGATTTTGGTATCCAAGATTCGATTGATATGTTAATCACAAAAGTTGACCAAGCTGTACAAAAAGGATTCCCTCGAGTGAAATTAAAAGTAGCTAAAGGATGGGATTATGATGTAATTCATGCAGTTCGAACTACTTTCCCTAATCTAACGGTTCATATTGATTGTAATACTGGATATACCCTGGATGATTTATCTTTTTTCAAATCCATTGATAAATTTGAACTTGTCTTCATTGAACAACCCCTCAAACATAATGATTTTCTTGATCATGCTGAGCTAGCAACAAAAATTGAAACCCCAATCTGTCTTGATGAATCAATCATTGATCTAGACATAACTAAAAAAGCAATTAAATATAAGGCCTGTGAATACATTAATATTAAACCTGGTAGAGTCGGAGGTCTTGCTAACGCTATTGCTATTCATGATTTTTGCCAAAATGAGGGAATACCTGTATGGATTGGAGGAATGCTTGAAAGCGCATTGGGCGCTTCAATATGTATAGAGCTAGCAACTTTGCCTAATTGTACATATCCTGCTGATGTATTTCCATCCTCAAATTACTATGAAACTGATTTATGTTCACCTGATCTAAAATTAACACCTAATCTTACGTTCAAATCAAATACCGGTTCATTACCACAACCAGATAAAGAACGATTACGTAAACAAACTTATCTATATAAAGAAATAGTTGGTTAGATATTTTAGAATATTATTAATTAATTAATTGAACTTAATAATATAATCCGATAAAATTAATCAAACATATCTCGTATAAAATATTAAGGAACTTATGATAAATCGTGAACGTCTAATTGAAACATTTTGTAAAATCGTCTCTATAGATAGTCCATCTGGTGAAGAAAAGGAAATTTCAAAAGTATTTCACGATATACTTGAAAAACTAAATTTCAATGTAAAAGAAGATTCATATGGTAATTTAATAGCTAACGATGGTAAAAAAAATCCTTTCATGTTATCTGCACATATGGATACTGTAGAACCAGGACGTGGTATTAAACCCATCATTAAAAATAACCAAATCCGCTCAGACGGTACAACTATTGTTGGTGGAGATTGTAAAGCAGGAATTGCAGCTATGATAGAAGCTCTGCATTCTATTCAAGAAGACGGTACTAATCGGATAGCAACAGAAATTGTTTTAACAAGAGAAGAAGAAGTTGCATTACTCGGAGCACGTAATCTAGATTTCTCCATGATATCAGCTAAAGAAGGAGTAATCTTAGACGGAGAAGGGCCTTGTTCACGAATTACTTCTGCATCTCCATCTTATGTGAGTTTTGATATAACCATAACAGGTCGAGCGGCACATGCAGGAGTTGAGCCTGAAATCGGCCTTTCATCTATTTACATTGCAGCAGACTTAATTCAAAAATTACCCCAAGGTAGACTTGATAAAGAAACTACATTTAATATTGGATTGATAGATGGAGGAAGTACAAGAAATACTGTTCCTCATATAACAAACATTAAAGGAGAATTCCGAAGTATAAATATTGAAACAATTGATCTTCTAAAGACCCAATGTTTAAACACTATAAATGAAGTTCAAAAACTTTATCCCGAGGCAGAAATAGAACACACACTTACGGATGATTTTCATACATATACATTACCACCAAATAACCCTTCAACTGAAAAAATCAAAAAAGCATTGACCCAAATAGGATTACAGCCTACTATGGATCCATCTGGGGGAGGTACTGACGGCAATGTTTTCCGATTAAATGGTATTGATACAACTGTCATAGGAATTGCATGTCGCAACTTTCACAGAGTAGACGAGTACGTAATAATTTCAGAACTAGTTGATTTAGCTCATTTCTGTGAAACCCTTCTAAAAGATAAATAACTACATTCTTAAGTACGAGATTTTATCAAAAAAAATAAATGTTGTTTTCGATGAATGTTGAATTAGCATATGGCTCTGGAAAATTAAATATCGATCTACCCTCAAATACTTCAATCGTAGAACCTACTTTTATTCCCAAAATAAAAGATGTAAATGCTGCTATATCTTACGCATTAACAAATCCACTAAATTCTCTTCCATTAAAAGATATCGCACAACCTCAACACAAAATTGCAATATCGATATGTGATATCACTAGACCAATGCCAACTAAAATTGTTCTGCCAATTATGTTAAAAGAAATTGAACATGTACCAAAATCACAAATATTTATACTTGTAGCTACTGGAACTCATCGATCGAATACAAAAGAAGAACTTATAGAAATATTGGGAGAAGATATTTATAACTCCTATCAAATAATTTGTCATGATGCTTTCGATCAAAAGTCTTTAAAAAAAATTGGAACCACATCAAATAATATTGACATCTTCCTAAATAGTATTTGGGTAGAAGCTGATATTCGAATTACCACTGGATTTGTAGAACCTCATTTCTTTGCAGGATTTAGTGGAGGACCTAAAATGGTTGCTCCAGGTTTAGCAGGATTCCAAACAATAATGAAATTACACAGTGCTGAATTTATTAGTAATCCATATTCAAAATGGGGAATCCTCGATAAAAACCCTATACACCAATCAATTAAAGAAATAGCTCAAAAATCTAAAGTCGATTTTTCATTGGATGTTACAATTAATAAGAATCAAGAAATAACTAATGTATATGCTGGGAATTTATTTACTATGCACAAAAAAGCTTGTGTAGACGTTAAAACATCAGCTATGCAAAAAGTAAAAAATCTTTTTGATGTCGTCATTACAAGTAACAGTGGATATCCTTTAGATCAAAACTTATACCAAACAGTAAAAGGCATGTCGGCCGCTGCTCAGATTATACGTGAAAATGGAATAATTATATGTGCTGCAGAATGTAAAGACGGTATCCCCGATCACGGAGAATATGGCCATATTCTCCGCTCTGAAACTTCACCAAAAAAATTACTTGAAAAAATCATGTCGAACAAAAACACTACTCATGATCAGTGGCAAGTGCAAATTCAAGCACAAATACAAACAAAAGCACAAGTTCTACTAAAATCTTCAGGACTCTCAACAAAACAAATCGAAGCTGCTCATCTACGTCCTATTTCTAACATAACAAGCTATGTTAGAAATCTTATAGAACAAAAAGACAATCTAAAAATATGCGTTCTACCACAAGGACCTATGACAATTCCTTATCTTTAAACAACTATCATAAAAAAGATAGTATTAGGCTATTTCTACAGTAGCACCGGCTTCTTCTAGAGCTTTTTTAGCTTCATCAGCTTCTTCTTGTGAAACACCTTCTTTGACTGTTGCTGGTGCACTTTCAACTAGATCTTTGGCTTCTTTTAATCCTAATGTTGTAATGCTTCTTACGGCTTTAATTACATTGATTTTATTAGCGCCTATATCTTTCAAAGAAACACTGAATTCTGTTTTTTCTTCTGCTGCTGGAGCTGAGGCAGAACCTGCACCATCAGAAGCTGCAGCAACTGCAACTGGAGCTGCAGCACTAACACCAAATGTTTCTTCTAAGTCTTTAACTAGTTCAGATAATTCCAGAACATTCATTCCCTTAATTGCTTCAAGTATATCTTCCTTACCTGCCATTATTCTTCTCCTTTATAAACGAATACATAAAGATTCATTACAACTTATTAAAAAATTACTCTTCCTGATTTCCATCAGATTTTTGTTCAACAACACGATTTAATAAACGAGCTAAAGCTTCAGAAGGAGCATTTAGCACACGTACAAATGAAGTTATTGGACCATTTAGCATCGCCATTAGTTTAGAAATTAATTGTTCTTTTGAAGGCAATTTAGCAATTGCAAGCACTTGCTCAGGTGCAAGAACTTCATCACCTATTGTACCTCCCAAAACCTTCAACGAAACACTAGGGTTTTTTTCAATAAATGTATCCACTGCACGGTGAGAATCTATGGGATCATTATTTGAAAAAATAATACCTGTTTGGCCTTCAACAATATCATCAATATAACTTTTATCAAGATCTGCAGTAGCTCTAAACAATAAACGGTTTTTAACTACACGATATTTTAATCCATTATCACGTAAATGTTTTCTAAAATCTGTCATTTCAGAAACAGACATACCTGTATAGGTAGTTGTTACAACCGACACACTATCTTCTATTAATTGTTGAAGGTGTTTTACTTCTTCTACCTTCTGATCATTCGGCATATCTTTACCCCGTTATATATAGTTATTTTATATTAAATACTATCAGCTGTCATTGCCATTGTACTAGTGACTTCCAATGGAATACCTGGCCCCATAGTTGTAGTTAAATAAATTGACTTCACATAATCACCTTTAAGTCCATTAGGTTTTGCTCTAGCAATACTTTCAACTACTGCAACAAAATTTTCCAACAAATTATCTTCTTTAAAGCTTGCCTTACCAATAGCAACATGCACTATACCTAGCCTATCAAGCCTATATTCGACCCGGCCCTTCTTCGCTTCAGATATTGCAGAAGATATACGATCCTGATTAACAACTGTACCTGATTTAGGATTAGGCATTAAACCTTTCCTTCCTAATACACGTCCAAGTTTACCAACACTTGACATCATATCTGGAGTTGCAATTGCTATATCAAATTCTGTCCAACCACCTTGTATTTTAGAAATTAACTCATCTGACCCAACAAATTCTGCACCTGCGTCTTCCGCAATTTTAGCAGCTTCACCCTGAGCAAACACTACAATTCTTACAGTTTTACCAGTTCCTCCGGGTAACACAGTAACACCTCTTATCTGTTGATCAGCTTGCCTAGGATCAACTCCTGTTCTAAGATGTAACTCAACAGTTTCATCGAACCCAGCAGAAGCTGTACGTTTGGCTAAACTAATAGCCTCTTTTGCTTCATAAAGCTTGTCTTTCTCAATTAAATCAGATATACCTTTATATCTCTTTCCTCTCAATTCAAGCCTCCAGTTTGTACATATATTTCATCAATCATCAATTGTAATCCCCATACTTCTTGCAGTACCTTCTATAATACGGATTGCTCCATCAATATCTGCTGCATTAAGATCAGCCATTTTCTTTTCAGCTATATTTTTTACAGCTTCTTTTGATATCGATCCAGCCATTTCTACAGGTGCAACACCACTCCCCTTTTCTATTCCAGCTTCTTTCTTTAATAATGCAGACGTAGGAGGAGTTTTTAGAATAAAGGAAAAAGAATTATCCTGATAAACCGTAATCTCTACTGGAATCACGTCCCCAATACTAGAAGCCGTTTTTTCATTATATTCTTTAACAAACCCCATAATGTTGACTCCATGCTGACCAAGTGCCGGACCAATAGGAGGTGCTGGAGTTGCTTTTCCTGCTTCTATTTGAAGTTTTAAAATCGTCTTAACTTTTTTGGCCACTTTTAATCCTCTCTAATCTTTTTCTACCTGTAGAAAATCCAATTCTATAGGTGTACCACGACCAAAAAAAGAAACCCTTACTTTCAACTTAGATCGTTCATTATTAACCTCATCAACAGTACCCATAAATTCAATAAATGGTCCATCTGTGATTCTTACTTTATCTCCAACTTCAAACCTATTATCTATCTGCTCAGGGCCAGATTCAATATGACGTAAAATCCTAGCAACTTCATCTTTCTCTAGTGAAACTGGACGAGAACGAGTTTCATTCTCATCATCCGTACTAACAAAACCAGTCACTCCAGGTGTTTCGCGTACCACTCCCCAACTTTCATCATCTAGTAACATATTAACCAAGATATATCCTGGAAAAATTTTCTTTTCAGCTGAAACCCTCTTGCCTGATTTAATTTCTTCATATTTTTCAATTGGAACTACGACATCAAAAACTTTATTTCCCATCTCCATTGTCTCGACACGTAACTGGATATTTCTTTTAACTTTTTCTTCATGTCCTGAATAAGTATGTACAATATACCACTGAGGACTGATATCTGCTTCTATAGCCATTTATTTTACCCTAAGTTCCCATTATCCAGCCAGTAATAGTCGAGAAAATTGCATCGACTATACCAAGAAAAATACCAACAATGATTGCAACTGTTAATACCATAATAGTTAATCGAACAGCCTCTTGACGACTTGGCCAAGTAACTCTACGTAATTCATTAATAGTATCGCCAATAAATTTAAAACTAAGTGACGACCTTGTCGAATTTGGAGTCATTTCTTTGCCAATACGTTGTTTAACCATAGTAAACTCTACCTTATTTCCTTATAAACCTGATGGCTTTGACAACGCGGACAATATTTATTAAATTCAACCCGGTCAGTAGTATTACGTTTATTCTTACTAGTGTGATACGTACGTTCACGACAAACTTGACAAGCAAGCGTAACGAAAACTCTAGCATCTCCTTTTTTTGCCATTACAACCTCAATCTAGAAATAGATGTTTTAATGCTATTTAATGACTTTAGTAATAACACCAGATCCAACAGTCCGTCCACCTTCACGAATAGCAAATCTAAGCTGTTCATCAAGTGCAACTGGACTACCTAATTTAATTGTCATCTCTATGTTATCACCAGGCATAACCATCTCAACACCATCTGGCAACTGAATTTCTCCAGTAACATCAGTAGTACGTATGTAAAATTGAGGTTTATATCCTGTAAAGAATGGTGTATGTCTTCCACCTTCATCTTTTGTTAAAACATATACTTGTGCTGAAGCTTCAGTGCGCGGTGCGATACTACCTGGGTCAGCTAAAACTTGACCTCTTTCTATATCATCACGTTCTACACCACGAACAAGCACACCAACTGCATCACCTGGTTCACCTTCATCAAGTGTCTTATGAAACATCTCAACTCCAGTAATCACTGTTGACTGTGTTTCTTTCATTCCAATAATTTCAATTGTTTGACCCGTTTTACACATTCCTTGTTCTACACGACCAGTAACTACAGTACCACGTCCTTTAATACTAAATACATCTTCAACTGGCATTAAAAATGATTTATCTTTAGGGCGCTCAGGAATAGGAACATATGAATCCACAGCATCCATCAATTCAAAAATCCCTTTACCCCATTCAGAGTCACGAGAAGCATCTTCTGCTTCTAGTGCATTAAAAGCACTTACGCGTACAATTGGAATATCATCTCCTGGATAGCCATATTCTGTCAGTAGTTCTCTTAATTCTAATTCTACCAACTCTAACAACTCTTCATCTTCCATCAAGTCAACTTTATTTAAAGCAACAACTATTGCAGGCACTTCAACTTGTCTAGCAAGAAGAATATGCTCTCTTGTTTGGGGCATAGGACCATCAGGAGCACTTACAACTAAAATCGCACCATCCATCTGCGCTGCTCCAGTAATCATGTTTTTAATATAATCAGCATGTCCTGGACAATCAACGTGAGCATAATGTCTCCCTTCAGTCTGATATTCAACGTGTTGAATAGCAATGGTAACACCACGTTCTTTTTCTTCTGGAGCATTATCTATAGTATCAAATGCCCTGAAATTAGCATTTCCTTCTGAAGATAATGCTTTAGTAATAGCTGCAGTTAATGTAGTTTTACCATGATCTACGTGCCCAATAGTTCCTACATTTAAATGAGGTTTATCTCTAACAAATTTTTCCTTAGCCACTTATATCTCTCCTATATCTAAATAATTAAATACAATCACTTTCTTATTTTAACCTAATTTGCCCATAGCCCACAAGCAGATTTGAACTGCTGACCTCGTTCTTACCAAGAACGCGCTCTACCCCTGAGCTATGTGGGCAAATTTTGTTACTTAGTCATTATATTATTTTTATATTATATTTTAACACTAATTTAGTAACCAAGCGTGGAGGGAGTAGGATTCGAACCTACGTAGCCCTTCCGGGCGCCAGATTTACAGTCTGGTGGTATTAGCCACTCACCCATCCCTCCCATGATTTTTTTATTTAAAAGCTCCAGATAGGATTCGAACCTATAACCTGCCGATTACAAATCGGCTGCGCTGCCATTGCGCCACTGGAGCAAAAATAATCACTACGGTTAAAAATTATATATAACTGTAATTGTAGACTAGTCTCTTATTTAAGGTCAACACTTTTACACTGTCGATTCAGATAGCTTTTCAATGAATCAACAACAATCAAGTTGTAAGTTTACGATATAAGTACAAAAGTCGCGTTGGTAACAAATCAACTGAATCTAAAACTTCATAGCCCATTCCCTGACACATTTCCTGTAAATAATCATGCCCCTTCTTATCGACAGTAAGACAAAAAGTATTAATGTTTTTTGTCTTAGCTTCTTCTAAAGATTTCTTAGTATCATGTACGGCATACTCTTTCTCAACACCTTCTCGACTATAACCTCTATCTTGAGGTCTGCCGTCACTTATTAAAAAAAGAAGTTTCGTTTTTGCAGAAATAGAGTCTAATTTCATTGTCGCGTGTCTTATCGCTGGTCCCATTCGAGTTGCATGCATTGGATTTAAGCTACCAATACGTGATTTAACTACATCACTCATACTTTCTTCTAATTCTTTTAACACAAAAAGTTCAACATTATCTCTTCCATATCCAGAAAAAGCATAAATACCACATCTGTCACCTAAATTTTCTAAAGCATAAAATAATAACGCTAACGATTCCTTCTCTACATCAATAATACGTCTAAAATCTGAACTTAAATTTATGTTTTTGTTGGTAAGGTGTAAATCATTTGTTTGATCCTCTAGATCAATTGATTCAGCAGTGGAAGCACTAACATCTACAAGAAACAAAACAGCAACATCTCTCTTATTTTTATGTTTCTGCATATAAAATCTTTCACTAGAACCATATCCAGCCCGAACATTTACAAATTCTTCTATAACTTGCTCAATATTCAATTCTTCACCATCATATAGTCGATTTTGTTTACGAAAATCAAATGGAAGAAGTGCTTCAAATTGATTTTTTATTGCTCGAGCAAGAAGCCCATATTTATTTATAACATCTTCAAAATACTCTTCTTGATTTTGTGGTACTAACTTCTCAGTAACAGTACACCAGTTTTTCTTATAATCAAATAACTTAAAATCCCATTCATCGTATTTGAAAGAAGATTCTACTGTATCGTCACTCTTAGTAGAATCTTCTTTCAAATCTTGATCTGATTTTTCGCCATAAGGTACATTATTCATACTCGTAGAATCAGAAGAAATTGGTGTGCCATTCTTTTGTAAATTATTAACATCTTCCTCAAATCCATTATCATCTGAAACAATATCATCTATAATCTTCTCTAGTGATCCTTTATTTCCATCACTATTTTCCATTACATAGTTATCTTTCATATTAAGTATGAATTGGATGATCCGTGGGTCTAAATCACGCCGATATTCAACAGTATCAAATGACTCGTATTCTTGGAGACTATCATCTTGATATTTTTGCTTTTCAAATAATTGACCAATTTCATCTTCCGTAGGAAAATTTGCCTCATACGTTAAGGAAAGTAAATCATCAATTTTTATTTTTTGCCATGAATCTTGGTCTTCAACTTGACCAGAACATGCATTAAATACTGTATAGATCCTAATAGTTGCCTCAGCAGTATCTTCTACAGAAGAGCTATGCTGAAAAAGAGTCTGAGCAACATTCAAAATCACAGATATTTGCTTTTTATATGATGCAGGTATGTTTAAAATACAATCTTGATCTAAGCTATAACGTAATAAAGAATCTAAAAATATCTGATTGGGAGTATTTACTTTTAACGAACCAATCCTTTCCAAGCTATCTTGTTGTATATTCTTGTATACATCTGCAATCCCCTTATAACGATCTTTTATATGCCTATCAACTCTTCCATCTTCAAGAATTGTAAAAACATCCATTGCTAAATCACGATTATCAAAAAAACTTATAAATTTTGCTAAATCTGAATAATCGCTTAATAAATATTTTGCTTTATCAGTGCCCTCTTTCTTTTGCCATCTATCTAAAGAAAAAATTTTATTTCTATAATTTTCAAACATATTAGCTTTTCGATTTAAAGAAAAACCAAAAGTATCGAATTCAATATGGCCTATTTGATGAGTAATCCTTACCTTCAACCAAGCATGGTTCATATCTATCGAACTATATAAATTAACTAAACCTGGAACTAGAACACCCATCCTGTCTTCCATAAACAATTTTTCAAATTTTCGAAGATTATTTTTTAAATCTTCTTGATAATCGAGAGCGATATCTATATTTACCCCCGTAAGTGCTCGACAATAACCTTCAAAAACAGCCTTAGTATGAGCTACATCAATACTAGTAGCAATATCAATTAAATTCTCTCTAAAATAATCGGTGTTCATTGTAAAATATAATTTTCCAGAATCAATATCCTTCTGACATAAATCATAGCCTTTCTGATACCAATTTTTTATCTTGATTTCTGAAAAATTATCAAAAAACAATGTCCCTCTAACAAAACCCTGCACTAACACAGGATCTATAACAACGAGATTTTTACTAAATTGCTTAATTAAATCATAATAACTCTTTTCATTGTTATTAATAACTTGTTCAATATCACTTATAAATTCATTCGAAATATGACAATTGTGTTTATGTAATAATGCTAAATAATCAATTAGTTTGATAAACGCACTAAGACTGAGTGAATCCACACTAACTTTCAATGATTCCAATACCTCTTTAAATGAACAATCTTCACACTCCATGACCCCTATAAACAAATCCACAAATGTGGGGACAGAGACTCCCGTAACGGAAATGATTTTTGAAAAATTATTTAGACACTCACTCGTACTATTAGGATCAGTTTTAAAAAATGATTTAAATAATAAAATAAGATTTTCAAACTGTTCAAATTGAATTTCTTTAACAAGCAAAGGCGTAATATCAATCGTTTTACATATAAATTTTTCTGATAAGTCATCACCTTCAAATCCTTCAGCAATGTGCCCCCAACGATCGATGTGCCTATACTTTAAAACTTCAATTATCGCTACAGTATTTCTCAAAAATGCATCTGAAATCTTAGGAGTTTGGGAAAAAACTTCATCCATAATTTCACACCATTGCAAAAAATATTCGACAGGTATTATCCCTAATACTTCTGAACTAACTTGTAAAAAGTATTCTACCCGACTGAAGTTATCTCGATTAGCCGCTGCAATCCCGACAAAAACATGAAGGAATTGATTGATTTCTTTTCCTTCTAATTTTTCAGATAATTTTAAGATATCTTTATCTAGAAACTCTCTATTATCTGAAAGTATTTTATTGTTATCTAGAATACCTTCAATAGTTTCAATGATTTTTTCTTTTGAATTACTATACACGGTTCTCACACAACCATTAATAACATCTTTATTTCAGAAAGTATTTTTGCTGTAGCTCCAAAAATAAAATAACCTTGATAGGAATAAGTTGAAACTACCTCAACAAACTCATCATTCATTTTTAGTTCTTTTTTATTAATAGCATCATCATATAACTCACTTAATGGGAACTTAATAAGTTCATACACCTCTGATTTATCGATTGCAAATTTTACTTGACCAGATACTACTCCAACAAACGGTGAAATTTTATATCCAGTCTTTGTATATACGGGGTGCATTTGGCCTACTATATGAATTTCTTTTTCATGCAATCCAATTTCTTCTTTTACTTCACGAATTGCTGTATCAATCAATCTTAAATCCTTAATATCTTTAGTACCACCAGGTAAAGATATCTCGCTTTTATGAGATCGTACTTTTTTACTCCGTTTAGTTAGTATGATGTTCCATTTTCCAAATTCTCTATAGAAAATCAAAAAAACAGCAGCATCTGTTGGTTTTACAGTAAATCCCTTTTTTTCTAAATTAGAAATTTCTGAATATTGGGATAAAGCAGGTTGAATTTGATTAATAAAATTACAAACATCATTGCTAAAACAAGGTTTCAAAAATATTCACACTCCATTTTAAATTTATGGAAATATCGAAGAAATGACTTCTGCAATACTACTACTTAAAGTAGGATCATCAGTAATTGGCAAATTAATTGCAATCTCACAT
Organism: Chloroflexota bacterium; assembly: GCA_002722455.1. Taxonomy (GTDB): domain Bacteria; phylum Chloroflexota; class Dehalococcoidia; order Lucifugimonadales. The sequence continues at coordinate 15,090 of PBMB01000020.1, read as the reverse complement.
GCTCGCCTAGGTGAAATATCTGCAGATATCAATTTACCTGCATAAATCAGTAATCTGGTACTGGCTCCTTCATCTAATCCATATTGATTCAAATTACGGATTTTAGAACCCAACTGAGCTAAATCCTCAGCCATAGTAAGATCAATTCCAGCCTCATGAGCAATAATATTAGTTTCGATTTCTAATGGTGGAGGCGAGAATTCAATTGCAACAAACCTCTGACGGGTACTGTTTTTTATATCTTTTGCAACACTTTGATACCCAGGATTATAGGAGATAACTAAAAGAAAATTATCTGAAGCCTCAACCAATGTGCCTAACCTATCAATTGGTAAAATCCTTCTATGGTCAGTTAAAGGATGAATCAAAACTGTTGTATCATTGCGTGCTTCCACAATTTCATCTAAATAACATATTGCACCTATTTTAACTGCCTTTGTGAGTGGACCATCAACCCAATGAGTCTCATCACCTTTAAGTATAAATCTCCCCACAAGATCACTGGCAGTTAAATCTTCATGGCATGCTATAGTTATCAAAGGAACAGAGTTATTGACTTTTTTCTGTTGCTTAACTGATATCCCTAATTTATATGACATGTATTCAACAAAACGTGTTTTTCCACATCCTGTAGGCCCCTTTAATAAAACTGGAATTTTATGTTTATATGCTGATTCAAAAAGATTAACTTCATCTGTCACGGGCAAATAAAATGGTTCTTTCTCTATAAAATATTCCTCTGCATCACGCATACGAGCTTTATTTGACTTCATAATTCTTCCTTTTTAAGATTCTGTTTTCCCAAAGTTTATTAATTTTTAATTCTAAAGATTGTTTTGTAGAACTATTATCAATAATAATATCTGCAAACTCTTTATTATCAAAATAGTGCATCTGAGTATTAATTCTGTTTTGTATATCTTTAGAATTAAATTTACCAATGTTTGATAATCTGTTTTCAACCAATTCTCGTGGAGTCTGAACTAACCAAATTTCATCAACAATATCTTGCCAACCAGCAAATACCAAAATAGCCGCTTCTAGTAAAACTATTTGAACTTGGTTGTCAGCTTTATCTCGTAAAATTGAAGTAATCATTTTTTTTAAAGGAGGGTGTACTATATTATTTAATTTTTTAAGCGCCCTGGAATCAGTAAAAACACAATCTGCAAGTTTTTTGCGATTGATTTGGTTATCTGAGTCTAAAATTTCTGATCCAAAATATTCTACTATTTGATTCCAAGAATCAGATCCTTGAGGATATACTTCATGCGCTAAATTATCAGCCAGCAGTACATCAACTCCCATTTTAGAAAGTATATTAATGACTGTAGTTTTACCTACACCTATACCTCCTGTTATACCTATAACAAACATAATACATTACACATTTTATTAATCACAAATACTATACTCGATACGTTAAAATTTAAACTTTATAATTCAATAATGACAAATTTCTATTCGATATGTATCATCTACAGTATAAAGCTTATAAAAAAATTATTTTATAAAATTATAATAAAAATGCCCTCTTTTTTATACTGAGGGTATTTTCATTACCAAGAATTATTTAAGGATAAAATTTTGGTAGCTACTAATTTTGAAATTATTTCACGAAACCCAATAGGTGATGATTCTCATTATAAAGATATAGGTCCATATGAATTTATAACTGGAAGATTATACTATTCTATAGATCCTAAACATCCAGACAGTCAGTTGATCACTGATATTAATTTAATTTCAACAAATAATAGAGGTGAAATAGAATTTTCATCAGATATTCAAATTCTTAAACCAGTAAATATGAAAGATGATTCTAATTTACTTTTTGATGTTGTAAATAGAGGAAATAGAAATGTTTTGGGATTTAATAATTCATCACACACAACTTCTGATGAAAATCCTGACATAGGAAACGGCTTTCTTATGAAACAAGGAACAGTTATTGTTTTTTGTGGGTGGCAAACTGATGTTCCTGATGGTCGTATTAGATTACACGTACCTGAAGCTTTAGATCAAAATGGCAATCGATTAACTGGGCAGGCTTATCAGCAATTTGACTTATCTACGGATACTCATGAATTATTACTTTCAGATCGTGAACATCACCCTTTGCCTACTTCAGATATGGACGATCAGAATGCTGTACTAATTGAACGAGATTGGCCGGATGGGCCAATTAGATATATCCCTCGACATGAATGGTCTTTTGCTCGCTATGTTGAGGGCGAAAAAGTTGAAAATCCAAATTATATCTATTTACCTAAAAAATTTAAATCTGGAAAAATTTACGAAATAATTTATACAACTGTTGGAGCTCCTGTAATAGGACTAGGATTCCTAGCTATGAGAGACTGTACTAGTTTCTTTAGATATGGAAGTGAAAAACAAGGAAATCCGTGTGCAGGTAATATTTCAAGAGCTTATGCTTTCGGTCCTTCTCAAAGTGGTAGGTTTGTTCGAGAGTTTGCTTATTTAGGTTTAAATTTAGATGAACAAAACCGATTAGTATATGACGGTTTATTACCCCATACCGGTAGTTCAAGGCTAGGTGAATTTAATATAAGGTTTGGTCAACCTTCTAGTAACCACATGAGAAATGTTGGAAATATTAAGGCATTAACATATAAAGAATCTTTAGACTCTGTTTTAGATACTAAAGACAGCTTACTTTGGCGTTTGGAATCCAAAAATGCTGTACCTAAAATCATAGCAACTAACTCTGATGTTGAGTATTGGTGGAGTGGTGCATCTTTATCTCACACTGACCCGACAGGTTCAATCGATGTTGATCCTCCTGAAAATGTTCGGGTTTATCTTTTTTCAGGAACAAAGCATGGTGCTGGCTCACTACCACTGACTACTACTCCTGATACTCCAGAACCGATCCGTCAAAAACATTTTTCTAACACTCTTGACTATAGACCTCTTCAAAGAGCTGTATTTAATAATCTTGATAAGTGGGTCCGTGAAGGTATAGTTCCACCCGATAGCAAATATCCAAGAATTGATAATAACACAGCAGTTACTCGAGAAAGCTTAAAAGAATCATTTGAAAAAATTCCTGCCATAGGCTTTTTAAAAGCATTACCTGTCAGACAAAGACTTTCCTTTGGAAATAAAATGGATAAAGGTATTTATGAGTATCCGGCAACTGAGGGAGAACCATTTGGCACACGAGTTTCTGCTATAGATGATGACTGCAATGAAATATCTGGAATTCGTCTACCAGACTTAGAAGTACCCTTAGGAACACATACAGGATGGGCTCTTAGACATGCTGATATAGGTGGTGAAGGACATTTTTTGCCACTCCAAGGTTCAATAATTCCCTTCCCTCGTACTAATTCTGAAAAAGATCAAAATAATGACCCTAGAAATTCAATTGAATCAAGATATATCTCAAAAGAAATTTATCTTAAAAAAATACGGGTTTCTGCAGAAATTTTAGTTAAAAAAAGATATATTTTAGATGAAGATATTGAAGGTATTATCAAAGGTGCAAGCGAGAAGTGGGATGCCATTCAATTACTTTGATATTTTATCAATAAATAATGACAAATATTAAGTAAATATGTATTATCGATCTAAAACTTAACATTAAAATCATGACACTTTTCCAACATAATATCAATAATAAATTATTCAAAGAAGGACCTCTTGCATTTAGAATGCGTCCTGAAAATTTCAATGAATTTGTTGGGCAATCTCACATACTTGCAGAAGGAAAGGCTATTTCTCGAATAATTGATGCAAAACATTTACCTTCTTTGATATTTTGGGGACCTCCAGGATCAGGCAAAACAACTCTTGCACATTTGCTTGCCAAAAGCTTAGGGATAACATTGTTTGAAATTAGCGCTGTTAGTGCTAATAAAGAAGAAATCAGAAAGCATATTACTGATGCAAAATCTTATGTACTATCAAATACAAGTAAATATGTAATTTTTATCGATGAAATTCATCGATTTAATAAAACACAGCAGGATGTACTCCTTCCACATGTTGAGAGTGGATTACTTACAATTATTGGTGCTACAACAGAAAACCCATCTTTTGAAATAATATCTCCTTTATTGTCAAGATCAACAGTTCTAACAACTAAAACACTGACCTCTAAAGAAATAGAAACTTTAATTACAAGAGCATTACAAGATAAAAATAGAGGATTAGGAAAATCAAATATAAAAATTACAAAATCATGTATGGAAAAACTGGCCTCTATCAGCAGTGGTGATGCGCGGATGGCTCTAAATATACTTGAAACACTAGTCCTTTCATCAGACACCGAGAATTCTAACAAATATGAAATATCTGATAATGACTTGCAAAACCTGATTTCTAACACGCCACTTGTTTTTGATAAAAAAGGTGACCATTATTACGATACAATTTCAGCATTGATAAAATCTATCCGCGATTCTGATCCTGACGCAGCAGTATATTGGCTTGCAAGAATTTTAAAATCTGGACAAGATCCTAAATTTATTTGCAGACGCCTGGTTATTCTTGCATCAGAAGATATTGGATTAGCTGATCCTCAAGCACTTGTTCTAGCTACATCAACTCTAGAAGCTGTACATTTTGTTGGTATGCCTGAATCCAGAATAATTTTATCTCAAACAGTTTTATATCTTGCTTTAGCTCCTAAATCAAATAATGCCTATCAAGCAATCAATTCTGCAATGGAAGATGTGGATAAGACAGGAAACCAACCAGTTCCTTTACATCTTCGAAATGCTACATCTAAACTTGTCGAAAATCTAGGATATGGAAAAGGATATAAATACGCACATAATTACAAAGCAAAACATCCTTTAATGGAAAACCTACCTGAAGTACTAAAGAATAAACGTTATTATAAACCTAGCACATCTAATTAACGTTTCGTATCTGAAAACACCTTATATTTTTATCAAAAAGAGTCCTGAATTAATTAAGAAGTTTTGTAAATGCAAATAGGATGATTATCTTAAACAAAAAAAGAATAAAGATATATTGTAATACTAACAAATCAGCTGTAAATTATAGTTAAACCTAAAACTTAATCATTTATTAATAGGGGATTAAAAATGGCAAAAGATGCTCGATTAATTCACGGAAGAAAACTCTCTGAAAAGTTTGCTGCCGAAGTTCCTTTAGTAGAAGACCTCTTAAATACAAAAGGCAGTATGGATCCATATGGAGACCAGGCATATGATGAATCTCTTTATAGAAATGATAATGTAGCATCGGGTATATCATCCTTAAATGAAATTACTGACACACATGTAAAATACTATAGAGAAAATGGATTTCTTGCTATCCAAAATGCATTTTCGTCTGCCCAAATAAGCGATGCAATCACCGGGCTTGATAATTGCATTTCTGGAAAATATCCTGCTTACGATGGAATTCAATATGAACGAGTAAAAGATGTCGACCCTGAATCGTTATCGTTTGATGAAAAAAAGAAACAAATTCGTAAGTTATCTTATTTTTTAGATCATGAAAAACTTTTTCAGTCAATCATCGCAGATCCTCAGTTTTTATCTGTAGTGAAAAAACTAATTAATGCTACACCAGAAATACATGGTGACCAGGCACTTTTTAAACCACCTCTAATTGGTAGAGAAAAACCATGGCATCAAGATCATGCTTTCTTTGATCTTCCATCTGGAACAAAAATTATTGGATGCTGGATTGCACTGGATAAAGCTACTTTAGAAAATGGCTGTATGCATGTTAAACCAGGTACTCATAATGAAGGCCCAGTTAAACACCTGAACAAAAGAGACTGGCAAATTTGTGACACTCACCTTGATCTTACACGGGATGTGGCTGTGCCTCTAAATCCTGGGGGATTGCTATTATTTGATGGACTTTTACATCATGGAACACCAGCTAATAGAACATCCGAATTTAGAAGATCTTTACAATTTCATTTTACACCTAAAGGTACACGTGAAAGCCCTGTAGAGGAACGTATAGCAATTTTCGGTATGGGCGGTGAGAATGTAACTTGTTAGTACAGAAATTTTGTCAAAAATTGTCTACACAAGTAAATAGGAATAAATCTTTATCTGCAATATTAAACTAAAGCATCCATAGACTTTTTAAATGCATCTAATACAATGTCTACATCGGTACTAGTAATTCCTGAATGCGTTACAATCCTCCATTTTGGCTTACGAGGATAAATTTTAACACCTTTATTTTCTAATAAACTTGCTAGTTTTAATTCAGAAACCTCTTTAATTTCAAAAAAGATAATATTTGTCTGAACTTGATCAATATCGATACCAATATTAGGGATTTTTGAAAGACCAACTGCTAATTTTTTCGCGTTAATATGATCTTCGCTTAGCCGATCAACCATTTTTTCTAATGCAATTATTCCAGCAGCTGCAATAATTCCAGCTTGACGCATTCCGCCACCGAGCATTTTTCTAATTCTCCGAGCCTTGCTAATAAATTCATCAGAACCACAAACTAAAGATCCAACAGGAGCACTTAATCCCTTAGATAAACAAATAGAAACTGAATCAACATTTTCTAATAATGTAGAAAGATTAAGGCCCAGATATACAGCAGCATTAAATATTCGAGCACCATCCATATGTAGCAATAACCCATGTTTATTAGTAAAGTTACTGACTTTTTCAACATATTCTGGTAAAAGTACTGCTCCCCCACAATGATTTTGCGTATTTTCTAATGCAATTACCTTTGTTTTTGAAAAATGAAAATCATCTGGACTAATAGACTCGAAAAGCTGATTGATATCTATTGTTCCATCTTCTTGATTTTGAAGTGGTTTAAATGAAACACTGCCTAGTACAGAAATGCCTCCTGCCTCACCACGATATAAATGAGACTTATCTCCTAACACTACCTCATCACCACGATCACAATGAGCTAAAACAGAAACTAAATTACCCATAGTACCTGAGGCAACAAACAGTGATGCTTCCATACCTGCTAAATCAGCTGCCATTTTTTCCAATTGATTTACAGTAGGATCTTCACCCATAACATCATCACCAACAACAGCAGTTGCCATAGCATTACGCATTTCTTCTGTAGGAAGAGTAACTGTATCACTTCTTAAATCAATCATTTCTAACCTAATATCTAATAAATTGTAGTTAGTTTATTTTATCAAACAAAATTGATAAAATCAGAACTATATATTAATAATGCTATTATAGTATTTATTTTAATAATTTTTCAGGGTCTGGATAAAAAACATGAAACAAGATAATTATCGTATAGAAAAAGACTCTATGGGAGAGCTTCCTGTTCCCCATAATGCTTATTATGGTGCTCAAACTATGAGAGCTAAACAAAACTTTCCCATTAGTAATCTCAGATTTCCTCGATCCTTCATTTATGCTATAGGACTAATAAAATCTGCCGCAGCAAAAGTAAATATCCAACTGGGATTACTTGAAAAAAATATCGGCCATACAATTACTTCTGCAGCTACAGAAGTAATTGAAGGGAAATTCGATCAGGAATTCATCGTCGACATATTTCAAACGGGATCGGGTACATCAACTAACATGAATACAAATGAAATAATTGCAAATCGGTCGATAGAACTACTTGGAGGTACAATTGGTTCAAAATCTCCAGTCCACCCTAATGATCATGTAAACTTAGGACAATCTTCTAATGATGTAATACCTTCTGCTATCCACATTGCAGCAGTAACTCAAATCAAAAAAAACTTGATTCCAAATTTAAATTTACTCAAAACAGAACTTGAAGCAAAATCTGTAGAATTTGCCGAGGTGATTAAAACTGGACGTACACATTTACAAGATGCAACACCCATCAAATTAGGCCAGGAATTCAAAGGGTATGCTGGACAAATTGAAAACAACATTAATCAATTCGAAAAAATCATACCAGAACTTTCTAAGTTAGCAATTGGTGGAACTGCTGTTGGTACCGGTATTAATACTCATCCTGAATTCGCAAAAAAAATATGTACTTTTTTATCAAAAGAATCAGGTTGTAAATTTATTGAAACTAACAACCACTTTCATGCTCAAAGTACTATTGATACTATTGTTGCCTCAAGCTCTATTACAAAAAACCTAGCTATATCTCTTCTTAAAATATCTAATGATATTAGATGGATGGGTTCAGGCCCTCGTAGTGGGATTGGTGAAATCACTCTCCCAGAAGTTCAGCCTGGTAGTTCAATAATGCCCGGCAAAATCAATCCTGTTATTCCTGAATCAGTATGCCAGGTAGCAGCCCAAGTGATTGGCAATGATACAACTATATCTATAGCCGGACAATCTGGTAACTTTGAGTTGAATGTCATGATGCCAGTTGCTGGATATAATCTCTTAGAAAGTATTGCAATTTTATCAACAGCCACAGGTAATTTTGCTAATCAGTGTATACACGGAATTACAGCAACGTCTCAAGGTCCTAAATTAGTTCAAAATGGCTTAGCAATAGCTACTGCACTAGTACCTGAAATCGGATATGATCAAGTAGCAGAAATTGCAAAAACAGCACACGAAAAATCTATATCAATTAAAGAAGCTGCCTTGTTACTAACAAATATACCTGAAAAAAAACTTGATGAACTATTAGATGCAAGAAAGATGACAAATTAATTAAGTGATTTGTCATTTAACTCTTAATTTTTTCATATACAAATGCAATTTCATCTTCTTTAGTAACAATATCTCCTTCAATCCTTAACTCAGAAATTGCATCAAGTAATTTACCCACAAGATGCCCCTTTGGAACACCAATAGCAATTAAGTCATTTCCAGTAAGCATTGGGCTATAATTTTCTTTCTCTCTTAGATATTTTCTAAGTAACTCTGAAAACTTAGTATTTTTATGAACAAACGAAAAAACATCTATCGCTTCAATTGGAAGATTTTTCATTTTAGAAACTAATAATTTATAATTATTTAATAAATCATAACTACTCAAATCAAATAATACACCTACACTATCAGTCATTTTAATCCATGTTTTATCCATATTAAGCATAGATTTAAAAGTTTCTCGTTCAGATTTTGAAATAAGTAGAGAAGCCAGAAATGCAACTAAAATCAATTCCCTATCTTCTCTAGAATAATTTCTGGAACCAAGAAATTCGGACAACTCACTAAAAGGATATTCCTGAAAAGATATATTGGGATCACAATTCTCCCAAATTCCTAAAACATTTAATTCAGACAACATATTTGGTACTAAAGTTTCAGAAAAAATCCTAACTAATTCATTTCTGATCCTATCACCACTAAGATTCTTAATATATTCTTTTCCATCGTTTAGAAACTGCTTAGTACTTGATTCCCACTCAAGTTCAAATCTACACTTATATCGAATGCCCCTTAAAATCCTCGTTGGGTCATCAATAAAGCTTTTTGAATGTAAAACTCTCAACAATCTATTACTTAAATCTTGTAGACCATTAAATGGATCTATTAGTTCTCTATCTATTTTATTCGAGAGAGGAATAGCCATAGCATTAATAGTAAAATCTCTACGACTTAAATCATCTTCTATTGTACCCTTGGACACAATAGGTAATGCAGCAGGAAAATCATATTTTTCTTTCCGAAAAGTTGTAAAATCTATTTCGCCAAAAGATGATTGTATCTTTACCGTATTAAACTGAGATTTTTTAACAATTTCTCCATTCAAAACTTGTGCAACTTTAAGAAAATCAGTGTCCCAGTCAGAAACCAAAATATCCAGATCTTCAGGTGATCTTTCTAAATATAAGTCACGAACTGTTCCTCCAACTAAATAAAAAGAAACATTTAAATCATCTGAAATAAGAGAGAGTTTTTTTAATATTTCTCTCTGTGAATTAGTGAAACTACTAAATAAATTTTTTTGACTGTTTTTATATTGCATTACTAAACTTTAAAAGTGTATCTTGATGTACCATTTATATCTAAATTTGATTGTCTTGTCCACAAAAAAGAGATCAATAATACAGATTTAAGAAAAGAAATTGCACCAAACTTAACTGTTTTGGGATTTTTTATGTTTTAAAAAGGATTTATAGCTTAAGCCCGTAAATGGAACACCGGCATGTTTCATTATACCTTCTAATTCTTGTATTAAATGATATGGTGGCCTAATTGCAGGAGGTCTTGGTGGCCCCGCTGGAAGACCTGCTATTTGCATAGGAGCCTTTACTAATGGCCCTTCTCCAGCAGTCAATACTTGTACTTTTTCAACCCATCTACGCCAACCAACTTTAAATGAATCTAGGTGATCTTTAACTGCAGAATATTCCTTCTTCTCAAGCAATTCCCATGTACGTAATGGATATTCAGGCCAGCACGTTCCAAGGTGCCCTATAAACCCCTGTGCTCCTAAAGAATGACTCAAAGAGAGTTGGTCCGTATTATCATAAATCACAAGTTCTTTGTGAAAAGATGCAATAATACCTCGAAAGGATTCCTGATCTGGGGCTGCCCACTTTAATGCTCTCACAATTTCAATTTGAGCTAATTGATTTAATAGATCACTATTCATATGGAAACCCAACCACCAAGTGTTATAAACCATTATTGATATATCAATCTGTTCCGATACCTGTTTAAATAACCTTAAAACATCCTGATCTGTGGCCGGATAATAATACAAAGGAGAAACTTGAACCGCCTGTAATCCAACTTTAGAAGCATGCTTTGCGAGCTCAATAACTATTCTAGGATCTGTATGTTGAACACTTGTTAATATAGGGACCCTATTATTTGCAGCTTCTACTGCAGTAGTCATAATAGTTTTACGTTCTTCTATATTTAACAATGGATGCTCGCCTGCTGCTCCACCTACTAAAAGTGCTCCGTTTCCAGTCTTAACTCCATGCTCAATTGTAAAATTCACATTATAAGAAAATGCCTCTAAATCTAGTTGGAAATCTTCTGTAAATGGCGTGGCCATAGGAATCATAGGACCTCTGAGCCAATCTCTAATATTCTTTGGATCCAACTTATTCTCCTTTTCGGAAATTACATTTTTTATTCGTATCACCAATTAAAAATGGCTACACTTTGATAAGCAAGATATTTGCATTATATCAAACTAATAAACTTTGCCTGCAGATTGACTAATCTGACCAATATTATATATTTAACGAAAACTATTTTGGGTAATCGGAGGTGTTAAGTAAATGGAAAACAAGGCCAACATTGTGATTGTTGGGGCAGGTATAGTTGGTTGTAGCATTGCATATCATTTAACTCAGCTTGGTTGTAAAGATATTGTAGTTGTTGAACAGGGACCTCTTTATGAAACTGGTGGTTCTACCTCTCACGCTCCTGGATTAGTATTTCAAATTAATCCATCTAAAACGATGGCAGAGTTCGCAAAGTACACGTCCAAACTCTGGACTGAACTTGATCTCAACGGGCAAGCGACTGCTAAAGCAGTAGGTAGCCTGGAAATTGCGTGGACAAAGGCAAGGCTTCTTGATCTTAAACGTAGGTATGGTTATGCCAAGAGTTGGGAAATTGAGGCCCATTTAATTAGTTCAAAAGAAGCACGTGACAAGATACCTATGTTGTCTGAAAAAACTCTAGGAGCTCTTTATGTACCTGGCGATATTCAGACAAAAGCAACTAGGCCAGCTGAAGCGATGGCATTAAAGTCTATAGAGAATGGAGCCAAGTTTTATGAATATACTAAAGTTATTGGTTTTGATTTAACTGATGGCAAAATAACGTCAGTAAATACTGATAAAGGAAAAATTCAAACAGATCGCGTGATTGTAGCCGCAGGAATATGGGGTCCCAGAGTTGGTAAATTGGCAGGGGTTCATATACCTCTTTCCCCAGTACAGCATATATATGCTGTTACTTCATCTTTGAATGGTCTTACAGAGGAGATTGATGAAATAAGACAGCCATTTATTCGGCATCAAGATGAGGCGATGTACTTTAGACAAGAAGGTAATAGTTATGGGATTGGCTCTTATCAGCACGAACCTCTTTTATTGTATCCTGAAGAAATCCTTGACTATAAAGAAGGTCTTATGCCACCAGCTGAAAGATCATTTACGCCTGAACATTTTAACAAGGCAATATCGGTAACTCGGGAAGTATTCCCGAGTATTGGGAACTTTGATCTTATTCGTAAGTTTAACGGGATATTTTCTTTCACTCCAGATGGGTTCCCTATACTAGGAGAATCTCCAGTTGTAAAAGGTTTTTGGTCTGCACAGGCTGTTTGGGTTACTCATGCGGCCGGGGTTGGTAAGGCTGTTGCCGAATGGGTAATTCACGGTGAACCTGGTATCGATTTACGAGAATGCGATATACGCCGATTTCATGAATACACACAAAGCTCAAATTTTGTGAGAGCCCGGGCTTCACAGCAATATAAGGAAGTTTATGATATCATCCATCCTCTTCAACAACCATCAAAGGCAAGGGATATAAAATTAACGCCATTTTATGAACGTCAAAAAGAACTCGGAGCTGTCTTTTTTGAAAGCGCAGGATGGGAACGTCCATATTGGTATGAGGGGAATTCCAGTCTTACTGATTATCAACGAACTGATGGCGTAATTAGACAGGGATGGGAATCTATCCAGTGGTCTCCTAATATTGCATTTGAACATATGGCAACTCGAGAAAAAGTTGGTATTTTTGATCTTACTCCATTTACAAAACTAGATATTGAAGGTGATGGATCTTTGGAATTTATCCAGAATTTAACTTCTAATGAAATGGACAAACCAGTAGGTAGTATAACTTACACCTCTATGTTGACACCCAAAGGAGGAATTAAGTGCGATCTGACTATAACTCGTAAGGGATACAACCGATTTACAGTGATTACTGGAGGTAGCACGAGATTACATGATCTTGACTGGATAGAATCACATCTACCTAGGAAGAATTCCATAAAAATATATGATGTTTCTGAAGAGCAATTTTGTGTCGGTTTATGGGGTCCTAGAGCAAGAGATGTACTGGAGCTTGTCTGTGAAGACGATATTTCAGACTCAGGTTTTCCGTATATGACCTTCAAGTCTATATGCATCGCAGGAGTTCAGGTAACAGCACTTCGTATATCGTACGTAGGTGAACTTGGGTGGGAGATTTATGGTCCCATTAATCAGGGTATTGATGTTTGGGATAATCTGTACAAATTTGGACAAAAATTTGGATTAGTTCTGGTTGGAGGAGGAGCATTTGAATCGCTTAGGTTAGAAAAAGGCTATCGCTTGTGGGGAAACGATATACATACTGAATATAATCCATATGAAGCGGGGCTTGGTTTTGCAGTGAAAATAAATAAAGGAAATTTTATAGGACAAGAAGCTTTAAGAAAAACAAAGAATAATGGTATTAGTCGTAAATTATGCTGTATGAGACCCAAAGATAGTGATTCTGTATTTATAGGTAAGGAACCTGTTATGGCCGAAGGGATGTTAGTAAGTTATATAACTAGTGCTAATTACAGTTATTCTATGGGACATGGTATAGCTTACGCTTACTTGCCATTAGAATACTCTAAAGAGCATACGCCATTGGATGTACTTTATTTTGGGAAAAAGATACCGGTAACTGTTATTAAAGAACCGGTTTATGATCCAAATAATTTAAAAATGAAATAGTTGTGTTAAATGAACATATCACATTACTTCATAACTATTTTTAAAACATTATCCTTCTGATTTTCATACAAATTAAATGCCTCATTAATTTCTGTTAAAAACATGTCATGTGTTACTAGTATTGATGGGTCCCACCAACCCCTATTTTTTAAAGAAATCATTTCTCTAACATGTAACATAGGATCTTTGCGACCTGCAGGACCAACACTAACAATATTTATCTCATTACGAATAAAATAATTCAATCCATCTGTGTCTAATAAATACTTGTTTTGATTCCATTCTTGTATACCAAATAATACTAGAGTACCGGTTCTAGAAATCAATTCAGTAGAATTCTGAAAAGAATCTATACTGCCTGCAGCATCTATAACTATGTCAGCCATATTTCCGTCAGTTATATCCCTAACTATCTCTTTTAATTCTTGTTCTTTATAATTTATACAATTTGTAGCCCCAAATTGTTTTGCATATTTCAATCTATAATCAATAGAATCTACCGCAACTACTTTCAACGCCCCTAATTTCGAAATCATTGCTGTAAAACAAAGTCCTATAGGACCTTGTCCCAAAATAACAACTTTTTTCCCTAAAAAAGAATTTATTTTCTTACATCCTTCTAACACAGTTGCTGCAGGCTGACACATTAGCCATTCAGCCAAATCACCTCCACTAGGTATTTTAGCTACATGAGAAGGATAGGCTGTTATGTATTCAACAAACCCCCCGTGTCCTCCTTTACGTGGAAATACAATAACTAAATCATCTGTTTTTAAAGTATCTACATTACTTTCTACAACAACCCCAGCCATTTCATGGCAAGGATCACCAATACCCAAAGGATATTCTTTTTCATCAAAGGTAGGACTGTAGTCTGCTCTCATATCAGTTCCGCAAATAGACCATCTTTTTAATTGAATCAAACATTCTTGATTACCAAGAACTGGCATATCAACATCAACAAACTCAAACTGTTTTGGACTAATTATTCTAGCTGCTTTCATACTATACCTATTTTAAAACTATACAGAATTTTTGCAACGATTAAGAAAATTTTTTGCACCTTTTTCTATCCACTGTTCAACGCTTGTTGAAATAAATTTAACTCCTTTAGAAACGTAATCTTCAACATCAGAATCAACTACATGAAAGCCTACAATCTTACCAGCATCTAAAATTTTAGAAATTGAATCATCTATTATCTTTACTACTTTGGGATGATTTTCTCCATTAATCAACCCCATACTTTGTGCCAAATCAGATGATGCTACAAAAAATACATCTATATTATCGACAGTAAGTATTTCATCCAAATTTTCTACTGCAATGATATCTTCAATCAATATTACAACTAAAGTTTCTTCATTTGCTTTTAAAGTATAATCTTCTACTCCAATACCTTGTCTGCTTGTATACATACCACGATTACCTAGTGGATAAAACTTTGAGGATTCAGCAACAATTCTTGCTTCAGCAGCAGT
>PBMB01000019.1 GCA_002722455.1 Chloroflexota bacterium | reverse complement strand
CGAGACTACGATGCCACCATCGATGGCTGGTCGCCCGATGTCGACGTCACGAAAGAAGGTCAGGACGCATGACGCGTCTCTTCGACGAGCAGGATGTGTGCCTCGAGGCCGCAGAGGGACAGCTTGCCGTGAGCGGCGACGTGGACTTTGACGTCGCCGCCCCGCTTGCCGTCGAGGTCGGCCCGGGCTGCTCCAGCTAACCGACGCAGGACATCCTGGTCGTCGGCACCTGCAGGCCTCGTCGACTCCTCCATAGCAGTAAGCCGATCGCCGCAGGGAACCCTACGAGATCGGCCCCCCACAGTGTCCGCACTCACCGGTCTCGGCGACAGAGGCCGTCTTCACCAGCAGAAAACAGTGGGGACAATGCATCTCCGTTTCCTGACGTTCCACGACACCCTCCGCCGAGGGGTTTGCAGCCGGGGTGACAACACCAGCCACCTCCTCGTCTTCCTCGTCTTCCTCGTCTTCGTATTCTTCATCAATGTCCACGCCCCAATTGTTAACACAATGATTGCAGTTATCTAAGATCATATTATTGGTAGACTTGATAAATGGTGCATTTTCAGATTTAAATTGAATAGAATCACTACTTTCAAACGTTGTCATTGTGATTGCACCACAAGAACAAAGATTTGTTTCAACTTCTTGATTACGGTGTGAATCAAGAAACTCAGAGATTGCTTCAGTTACTTCTGTGATTTGATTAGACATTTTAAATTACCTCAAAATTAAAAATACGATCATTACAAACAACGCTGTCTAGTTCTTCTAGCGAACGTTGCACTTCTTCTTCTTTTAAAACAACGTGTTCTTCGTCTGATTCTGCGATAGCTTCAGAAAGTTGAACATTGGCAATAAAGGGGAAATCTTCAAGTTCGACAGCTAAGATAACGCCATCTGAATAATCACTTGCGATATCAAGGTCTCCCCAATAAGACGGTGGATTAATACCCTCTTCTTTAATTCGTTCAAGCTTTGCTTTTGTTGTTCCGTGATAAACTTTCATTACTCACCTGTTGAATTTGTTGATTCATAACAGCCTTGATCGTAACCCTCGTCCCAAGATTCACTAGCGATAATTAGAGCATTAGCAATATTGGAATTGCTAGGTTCTGCAGAAACGACTTCTCCGTTTTGAACAGTTGTTTTATCAGCAATATTTGGGAAACGTTGCTGAAACCATTTGTGCAGTTTTGAATTGGCTTGCATTGTAAAAAACCTCATTCGTTTAAAGAGATTATATTATATAAGAGATAGGGGTAAAAATCTAGTTTTAATTAAAATTTAAAGCAAAAAAAATCTCTTGATTTATCTTTGATATGAGACTATAATAAAAAGACTTATAGCCTAAGAAGGTGAGGTGGGTAGCAATATGGTAATCCCTGTTGTCCACGTGAGCTATTGTGTTATTACCATTCGAAAGAATTCACAAAAGAATCAGGATAATTAGTTTTGCTAGTTAACTCAATATTGAAAAATAATTGAGCACACGAGATTCAGTTATAAGTATCAAAGAAAAGCCTTGACTCCGAATCAAGGCTTTTTTTGTTTTTAATCTTCTTGTTTGCAATAAGCGTTTTCTGAAATACCGCTTGTTATAGAACGAAAAATATCAAATTCTTCTTGTGTAACTTCAATACAGCGAGTGACAACCCAAGAATAACCACGTTCTTTTTCAATGCAAACAAAATCTTCTGGACGTTGATTATCAATAGTAGCAATACCACCGTCACTTTGCCACACAACAGCACAAGCTTTTGCGCTTAGACTATCTTTTGCAATAGTAGGAACATGTGTTGTAGTGATAGTTCCGTTTTCAACACCTTTTTCGTCAAGGGTATAAAGCTTAACATTGACCATAAAATATTTCATTTTTTATTCCTATATCTGTAGTTTAGCTTCAGCCATATTCATCGATAATTTTAACAATGTATTTCGATAAGTGCGAAGAAACAGGTTTTTGAAATTTTCCACCCTAGTAACTGACGTTACAAATGTGTTTACTTTCTTTGTAAACGCTGACCTGTCCTTCACCGTAAGCTGAATCAATCATTTCATTTCCCTAACAAGGTTAAGAATTAAACAAATAATAGCAAAACAAACCAAAAAAAGCAACACAAAAAAAGCAATCAAATTGTTTGTTTTTAAAGAAAAACATTGTTATAATAATTCTATATTAATGACCGATAGGTATCAAAAATGTCAAAATTTCCAATTTCTTTTGAATCAACGTCTGAATTTAAAGCTCATATCGTTGGTATACACCCAATGAATAAGTTGAACAAAGATTTCGAATTGATTGAGAATAGAAATAAAGACTCTGTTGAAATTGTAATGAATATTCTTGATACTCCACTAGAAATAGTTGTGGGTTATAAGAAATCAAGTATCTTTCCAAAATATGATATGATCGCTGCTGTTGTACCGATTTTAGAAAGCATTGAAAAATGTAAAGTAAAACTATCAAGAGTTAAATTATCAGTAAAAGCTTTGAACCCGTTTCCGACAACAGATGAATTAGTCGAGGGAACAAAAAAATTCATAACAATTCAAGATGAAAGAGGTGTGACTGTTAATGGAACTCATATATTTTTAACAAAAGTGCAAAAGCAGATAGAAAATCATTCAGCTTAAAATACAAAGAAAAAAGCCTGTCTTTGGACAGGTTTTTTTTTGGTTCTTTAAAAATAAAAAAAGCTAGACGAATCAACGCCTAGCTTTATTGATATAATAATTAATTATTCAAGAATAATTGATTTAACAGACTTAACAGTATTAGAGTCACAGAATCGTTGACACCATTTTAAGATCTGGTGCTCGTCTACATTAACAGAAAAACCACGTTCTTCAATATCTTCTGGTAATTGTTCATTATGTTCGAAAGCATAACGGACTTGAAGATATTGTTCATTAGAACCGTCATAGTTAGAGAAGTGCAGAGCAAGGTCATCAGTGCCATAACCCGACATAAAATCGTCTTCTTTCAATCGATGAACCAAATCAACAATTCCTTTGTGATTACCTTTTGAAAGAAGTTCTAAAAAAATAGGTGAAGAATCAAAATGAACAGTGTGTGTTCCATCATCTGTTATCATTGTTGTTTCAATTTCATAACCTTTAGAAACTCTTGAACAATAAATATTTTCCGTTGGTGTTCCATTCTCTAATAGTAATTTTGAATTTTCTTTTTTCTCGATCTCAGAAAGAGCAAGAGAATAGTTTTCATACCCTAAAAAGTGCGCAAAGGTGTTTTGGGCTTTTGTTTTCTTGCTTAGAGTAATGCTGTGATCAACGCTTAAGTGTTTAAGGTAGTGTTGAAAAGCGGATTCTAGTTCTGATACAGTAGAAATATTAAACATGTTATGCATAAGTTTGTCCTCAATAACTAGGCATTGTAATAGCTCTCTTCGTTACTATTTAAGCCTAAAATTGGAAACCACTTAGCTTAAATGTATTTAGATTTGAACGTATATCGACTATTTCAGAAGAGGTCGAGCGTACCCACTCATAGCGTCCAATCAAGTGGGTGTTTACTTGAAGTCCGACTATGAAATCATTATAACAAACTCGAACTTGAAAAACAACAATAATTTATTATTTTTTATTTTTCAAGTTTTAAAACAAAAAAAGCCGCATGAAGCGGCTAATTAAATGTAAGTTTTTGTTTTACAAAATATTGAACAATGGATCGGATTGCATCTTGTTACTCTTGTATTTAGAATCGGTGTAATTGATGATTATCTTGTAATAAGTGCTTTTTCGACCATTAATGAGTTTTTCATACTCTTGCATTTTAAGTAAAATAGAAACAGTATCTTTCTTATGTTCAGATAAGTAATAAAAAGTGCCATTTGAATTTTCTTTTTTAGTTACGTCTTTGACTATTTCATATTTATCACTTAGAACCATAGCGACATTATTAAAAGCCTCACTTGCTTTTTTTACACTTTCAAAGATGGTGCTAGTTGCGCTAACTTCATAAGGCATTTGATTCTGATTGGTATTTACATAAGCGGTTTTAAAGTAAGGATTTTTATCAACAGATAGTTGAATTAAATTATTGTTGCCTTTTGAAACAATGCTTCTAACATTAGGGTTTTCTTCTGTGACGTCATACTTAACGCCAAAAGGAACACCAAAAGCACTAACAGCAGGTGTAAAAGTGTGCTCAATAGTAAGATTATCGTTTTTAACGACAGTGGTTGTAATGTCAGACGCATTGGCAGTTAAAGAAGCGGCAATAACAGCTAACCCTAATGTTATTTTTTTAAGCATTTTTAAACCTTAATTGTTGTAATAAATAATATGAAGTAAGTATAGCAACAATAAGAGATAAAAGCAATAAGTCATGAAAAAAACAGAAAAAAGAAAATCTTTTAAATATCTTACCTGATCTGCATCGTTTCTGACTGCCTTTCTAACCAATCTTCAATCGGTTGGTTTATGTAAGTCTTTTGTTGAGAAAGAAGCATTCTCATAAGTACTTTTTTAACAAAATATAAACATAGAAAAAAAATACAAAAAAATGCATTTTTAGGGTTGATTTTTAAAAATCGATTGTTTATAATGATTTCACTTTCTAGGGGAAACTTAGAAAGTCCTCCTCATATTGTACTTAGTCACTTGTACTGGTGATACGGGATAGCCCCAAGTGGGACTATCCCTTTTTTATTTCCAAAATAGAATTAGATTTATAAAATAGAATATGCTACAATAGTCACACAAAACCAAAATCAAACAAAACAAGGTAATCAAATGAAAATAAAAATCGCAATTTTTACATTAGGTCTAGCATTTTCGACACCTTCAATAGCTGCAAGTAATTGGGAAAACAAACAATCTGTCTTAAAATTAGGCTGTGAAATAGGTTACGGTAATCCATATGCAATGCCTTCTTTGATTATTGACTTCAAAACTTCATTGAAGTCTTCTACAAAATTCGTCAAGTATACAACAGATAAAGGTCATAAAGACGCTTATTTAAAAGGTGTGGCTTATGGTCGAACAGGAACAAAGCTAACACCTTCAAAATACAGTTTTGAAGAAAAAATGGTGTTGGCAATGAAAGAAAGTAATACAATTACAATTACAGGTAATGTAAGTGATTCGACTCAAACAGTCACATTATCTGGTTTTACGAAGGCGTATGACGCCAAGCTAGAAGAATGTAAAAAGCTAGGGTCGGGTATATCGTGGAATTAATGCAAAAAAGTGTATTTTTTATATTGATTTTAAAATCTAATTGAGATATAATAATTTCACTGTTTAGGCGAAGGTTTAAATAGTCCTCATATTGTTTCCTCGTCATTAATTTAATGACCATAAGGTGATTTCAGGTTGAAGTCGCCTTTTTTTTATGCATAAAATCTAGACATAAAAAAAGACACTCGAAAGAGTGCCTTTTTATTAATTTTTTGGATATTCGGATTATTTAGATAATGATTTTTTTTCTATATCGTTTATCGCTTCAATAATTGGTATGCAGTTACTGAAGTAACCTTTTAATATATCTTCTGTTTCAATATCTGTATCAAACATATCAACCATAAGATCTGCTGTTTTGCCAAATTTCTCGACTGAGAATTTATCGAGTAATTCAAGGTAAACTGTAATGTCATCATTTTCAGGTAGGTGTGCCGTTTCAACCGTGAATGAGGTTGTCATAACTCATATCCTCGTCTTTTCGTTAGTTTTTGATTAATTTGATAATGTAATTTTAATCCGAATACCCGATTTTTTGTTTTAGAATTCTTCTTCGAATCCATATGTGTTGCGTTTGTCTTTAAAGTTTTCCGCAAATTTTAAGTGTTGACCGCAAGAACATTCCATACTGTGATCGGGTTTGAAAACACAATTTACTTCAAGTTTAGATTGCGAACCACAGTTAGAACAATTATAGCTAACAATTTCATTAGTTTCTACAAACATAATACACCTCTTACTATTGAAAGATATCTTGACTTGATAATAAAATTATAACAAATAAAGAACAAGAAAATCAAAACAAACATAACAAAAATGTGCGCTAGATAACTTCTTTTTTAAAGTATATTTCGTGTTCAATATCTTCTGTTAAGAAAACGTCTTTTTTGTGTTCAATAACGAATTCACTTTCAATAGAGTAACAGACCTCAAAGTGATATTTGGTAGATAAGTTATTGTATTCAGAAGAAAGGATATTGACTTTAACATTGCTGATATTTACTTCAGATTGTTTTTCAAGCCAACGTTTTTTTAAGATTTCTTCAGTAGTCATAACAAACCTCTATTATTTTAAAAACAAGGCAATTATAACATTAAAAAAAACAAAATAAAAACTAGTATTTTAAAAAAAAACTTGATACAATTGAGAATCATTATCAATATAGAGAAGGATATATTATGAAAAACACATTCGCAACAGCAGACCGAACCACGGTTAAACAAATGAACTTAGAGTCTTATTTAAAAGGCATTGTAGTAAAGCTAGAAGTGCCAGAATCGGACGAAATGGAAGAAAGTCAATCTATCCCTGAATCTGTAATTACAGCAGCGTTGAGAAGCACAGAAAAAAGCGCAATTGAGTTTATTGATGATTTGATAGAGGCGGTTCATTTGGAGCTTGGATTTCATGTGAAAGAATTATCAATTGAAGAAGAAAAATTACAGCCCTTATTATAAGCAAAAAAAGAGTCTCAGTAGAGACTCTTTTTTATTAAGCGTTAAATCTTAACTTGTGCTAGTTTGTGGTCAAGCCCTTTACTGTCAGAAAGAACTTGGGCTAATTGAATCAGTTTGTCGTCAAAATAACGAACCCCCTCTTTTATTTCACGAACCATATCGGAGCAGTTACCACGTTTTTCAAGTTCCTTAAATGAGTAACTTTTTAATATACTATCGTATCTGACTTTAAGGTTTTTAACTCTATCCCATTGAGAGTTTAATGATTGCGTATTAAACAAAGAATAAGTCATTAAACTTCTTAGTTTATTCTTTGCAACCATTATTTCTTTATCTGAATTGAATTCAGTAGGGAATTTATCAAAATCATTTTTAAGAGAATTGTATGTATTAAACTCAGTATCAAGATCTGACAAAAACTTATTTATGTGCCTAAGACCTTGAAGCATTTCTTCCATGTTTTTTATAAATTTTTTTTCTTCTTTGATGAGATTATCATAGTAAGGTGATTTAACTCGAAGAAGAAAATCAGAAAGGGTACTTGAAAGTTTCTTTTTAATACTCATGTCATGTTTCTCATGGTTGTTAAAATGTATTAATTATAGCAAAAAAATTGGATAATTAACATACAGAAAAAGCCCTTTCGGGCTTTTTTATTTGTTGGCTGCGGCATAAGCTATCATTGTGTCTTCAAAGATATAATAGAAAACCAAAGTAAAGACAACAATTTTAACTATTCTCCCTAAAATATCAACAAAATATTTTTTATTTAAATTAGTGATATCATTGTCTAGTGGAAGTCCTTTTTGCTCCCATTCCTTAACGAGCTTATGAAGCCCAAAAGCAACAGAAAAGCAAAGATAGCAGTTAACAATAAAGTCGCTCATTTCAAATAATTCAAGCCAGATTGAAAAAACAAATCCAATAAAGATTAATGTAAAAAATGCGTCAACAAAAGATTTAGCAACATTCAAAGACATTGCAAGGTAATGACGCCAATTAATATCTGATTTTGCTTGTGCGTTTTGAATATTCATTTTTACATTCTCTATGTGTTTTCAATAGAATAATTATAATAAAATGTTCGAAATTAAGCAAGAAAAAAGGCTATCAGGATAGCCTTTTTTTGTTTTAATTAGGTTTTAAAGCAAGGATTCTTTTTACACGTTCTTCGTCAGAAAGGCAGCTTTCACGCATAATAAGCAAAGCTCGTTCCTCAATGCTCATTCCTTTTGATAAAATGGCAGGGATATCCATATCTTCAAATAGACTATCAAAACCAAGCTTATCAAACTCTTCTTTCCAGAAAGTTGTTTCAAGGCTATTTACATTTGTAATACTCCAACCGTCTTCAAAACGTTGATTTTCTTCTTTTTGTTCTTCTAAGTCACCGCAAGCGTCATTTTCGATAGATTTATAAATATCGTCTAGATCTTTTTTCCAATCCCAATCTTGAATGACATCACCATTAGTATTTAAGAATTTCCATTCACCGTTAATAACAAAAATGAAACTATCTCTTTCAAAAATGTCATTGTAAAAACAATAGTCTGTATTACGGGGAAATTGAGACACAATGATTTCAATTTCTTTTGGAGTAAGCTTAAATTCTCGAACGTTGTCTTGAACGTCACTAACGGTAGCAGTAGAAGGGACTCGAATACCAGTGGCGTTACTTGGTGTCATTTTGATAACCTTGATTCTCTTTGAATGTGAAATAATTATAGCAAAATAAAAAAACAATGACAATTTAAAAGTTAGTTGTATAAGCTTTTTTTTGTATAAAGTTATGATAAAATATTCGTAGTTTAATAATAATTGAGGTTTATATATGATTAATGTTACAATGGATAAAGTCCCTATTCTTGTTCCAATATACAGTTTAGAGGTAAAAGAGTTGGTTGAAAAATTAGACTCAATGCTTAAACAGATAGTCTCTGATAAGGCAAAGGAAGTCAATTCAGATGTCCCTAGTGTTATTTTAACGTGGGATCAAGTAATGACAGACGTTGAATCGTCAAGAAAAATACAAGCAATCTTGAAAGAAATTGATAGAGTCTATAGCATAGCGGTACCTATTGATTACATTTATAAGGAAAATGCAAGAGAAGATCAGCTTGTTCCTTATAAGGTTAGAAAAGTAACAGATTACCTTTAATAGAAAGATAAAAAGAAAGCACAAATAGGAATTTGTGCTTTTTTTATTTATTTTTTCAAAAGTTCTTCAATTTCTTTAACCGTCATTTTCTTCAAGTCATGTTTGCTCTGCAGTTCGAACATTTTCTTAATGATACAGCATATATTTTCTTCTTCTTGTTTTGTTTTTTGAATTTTGTCGTGGTTTCGGCTTGATGGATAAACGGCTTCCATTTTGGATTCTCCTAGTTTTTCCTTTTAGGATATTCCAAAAAAAAGAGAACGCAAGAGTAAAAACTCTAATTATTTTAAAAGGATATTTAAGTCACAAAAAAAAAGCCGCACGAGGCGGCTTTGCAATCGTTTAAACCTATTTAAGCAATTGTGTAATAATTCGTGTCATTGTCGGTGTCAGTATCAAACTCCGTTTCATCTTCTTCACAAATGATAGCCATGCCAGAAGAAGAATACGCAGATTCTTGAACTCGACATTCGCCCATACCGTAAACGTCAGCGTTGTTTGCTTGAATTGTTCCTGCACGATCACCGTATGGAGAACCAAAGGTAATAGGCGTTTCTAGAAGCTCTGTATCTTGCATTAGGATTTCTTCGATACATTCTTCAAGTTGTTGCGCTGTTAGTGCGTCATCAACGTTTGTGTTCGTTTCTGGATTAAGAATAATAACCTTTTGGTCGTCAGGTTGGCGTTCATCATCGTTTTCAATGATTTTGAAACCTGAATTTGAATATGCACTTTCACGGACGTAGCCAATTTCAACACCCGTAAGTGGGATAACTTGTTGAGTTGAGCAGTGATCACCATAATTACAAGAAGCAATCATAATAACATCTTCTGAGATAGAACCTTGTAGTTCTGAAAGAAGTAGAGAAAGATTAATTGACTTGAATTCTCGCATTGTTTTTCCTCAAAAGGCTTATTAACTGTATGACTTTATTATAATTCTTTTGCTTGGATTAAGCAAGAAAAAAGGGTTTAGAAAAACCCCTTTTTTAATAATTTTTAAAGATAGTCTTTCACGTACAAACGTTTAGTCTCTTCTTTTTCAGTGAAATTAACAGTCACTTGTTTTAGTTCGCCACGAATGTAAAACTCGACATCAACACTGTTACCGTCTCGTCTTAGATTCCAACGATTGAAATCAAAGTCTGGGTGGCTTTTGCCTTCAATTGAAACTGTTGTGGTACCAAAATCGTCAGTATTAACATTGAAGCTCATAAAAGATTCCTCTTTCTATCTCTCATTTCGACAAGGCAATAATAGCAATTAAACCTTTAAAAATCAAGTAAAAAAGCAATTTTTAAAACAAAAAAAACGCCTCGGTTGAGACGTTTTTAATATACTGTTAAGTAAATTACAACAATGCAAAAATGGCATCACCGCTCATATGGTGTTCTTTTGGTTCTTCGTAGTCAACTCGAACGATTTTAATATCTTCTTTCTTAATTCCGTGTTCGTCAAGAAACGCATTAAACTCTACTTGTGGGTCTTTAAGAAAATCAGTAAAGGTAATCAAAGAAGTCATTTTTGTAGCTTCTGAAAGCTTGTCTACCGTTATAATGTGTCGAGACTCGACAGTTCTTTCGTAAAGTGAACCAGATGGACTTCTTGTATTACTATATGGATCTTCTTTTTCGTAAAACTTGATAGGTTTAGGAAGACCGTCAACGGTAATATAAAGATACATAACGGTTAAAATAGGTTCGTGGTCAAACATTTTGATACTCATAATGAATCCTTAAATTCATGAATTTTAATAAACATATTATAGCAAAAAGAAGAATTAAAAACAATAAAAAACGCCTCAAAAGAGACGTTTATTTTATTCAAAATAGTTTAATGGTTATTGTGAAGGGCTTTTTTCATGTCTTCAACATGCAAGCCAAATTCTTGTGCAATTGTTTCAATGCTCCAATTTTCTGCATACCATTTAACTGCTGTATTGCGTTGTTCACTAGTTATTGGTAGTTCGTTGACTTCCAATACGTGTGTTTGATTAATGAAGTCTTCAAGCTTCATATATTCAAGTTCGTCATGCAATAGGTTAGTAAAATCACTTTCAAAGACAGGAACAAATTCAGCAACGCCATTTTTACTATTTCCAGTTGTTTTAACTTTTATGCAGTGTGATTCAACAAGACCTAAACAATCAAGACCTTGTAAAGCGACATTTACAGAATTATTATCTTTATTTACGACTACAAACATAATTTACCTCTCTATTTTTAACAAATTGAATGAATTAAATCCAATCAATAGGCAATATTATATCAAAATAAAAAATAAAATCAATACTAAAAAATAATATATTAAATATTTTAATAAATATTTAATATGTTATTAAATATTTTATAATATCATTTCTCTTCGTTTGTCTAGGAAAATAGCGACAATTCGATTGTCATAATCAACAAGTGCTTGTCCTTCAATGTCAGGAGACATTGATTTAACAGTAATAGAGTCACTAGAATTAAAGGCAACAGCAAGAGCAGCACGATCTGCATCTTCTTTTGGGTCTTCTGAAAGGATGACTTTAATAGGAGTTTCATTGCCAGAAACATAGTCTTTGTGTCGTGGGTAAAGGTCTTCTTCTTTTACAAAAAAGCTAGAAATACCTTTACTAGTTCCAACAACAGAAATTTTGTGGTTAGGATACTCCCAAACATAATGAGTTTGATTTGTTTTAGTCTTAAGTTCTTTTGCTTGTTTTAGAGCGTCTTCTTTTAAATTGGCTGAAACATATACTTTAACTAGACTCATTTTTTTAATCTCTGTTTGTTTAAGATAAGATTATTATAGCAATTTATTGTTTTTAAAACAACAAAAAAGGCTGCAAGGTAGCCTTTTTTTAGATATCGTCTAATAGTTTTCTTTTCAATCTATCAGCTTCGAATTTTAAATTATCCTAATTTGCTTTCAAATTCTTCTAATGTAAAGCTGTGTGTAAGGATATCTACGCCTTTAAGCTCATCATTAGCCCCACAAGTATAGTAATGATGGATCGTCATTTCAATTTTATCATTAACGATAGAAATGTAAGGGTGTTCGATAGAAAGTTCGTCTTCATCTGGATTACCAAAGAAAACAAAAAGTATCTCTTGAACTGGTGAATCACTATTGATAAGTTTTTGAAACTTTGCGGAGTTTTTAAAAGATTCAGGAAGATTTGACATTAACATATCAATCGCTTCTTCTTTAACAACTTCTTTCAAAGAAGGGTGCTCTGGTCTATGATTTTTGTCGATAATAAGAATTAGGTCAGTGATATCAATTTCAGTAGTGTCAATCATAATAATCTCTTTTGAATTATCTTTAAGGAGTGAATAGATTATATGATAGTTAGGAAAAGAAAGCAACAAAAAAACGTCTAAAGCGGCAAACTCCTACACGGAGGTAGGAGTTCGAACGGTTTTGGTTCTGGACTCTCCGCAATGAACGAACCAAATGATTCCATAGGGAGTAGGCTTTGATCGTTAGCCTCTGTCGATTCTATTAGTTTTCAAAATTAAATAAATGTTCAATTCCAAACGCTCTACCAACAATAAAGGACAACTAAGTTTTACTGTTGTGAATTGGGCGTTAACCAATCCAGATATCTATTCACCATTCTAGTTTTGTGAAGACTCTAAGACATCAATGGAAGCGAGTCAGGGAACTTCCAAATCAAGTGTCGCACCTTTTAAGTTAAAAAATTATAATTTTATAACCAGACGTTCTACCAACAATAAGGGACAGCTAAGTTTCATTGTTGTGAATTGGGCGTCAGCCAATCCAGATATCTATTCACCATTTTAAGTTCGTTATAGACTCTAAGACATCAATGGAAGCGAGTCAGATAACCTCCAAATCAAGTGTCGCACCTTTAAATTAAAATTATAAAATAATAATGTAATATCTAATGCTCTACCAGTAATCAAAAGCCAGTTAGAAACTGTTTTTTTGTTGCTTTTGGCTATACTCGACTTATTTATGTGCAAGTAATTTAAGCTATCATTACTGTGACTTGGACATCAACCAAGTCAAATATCTAATCACCTTTAAGTTAGTTATTGTTTTTCGTAAGGTCTCCCTTACCGCCTTGATATAAAGTATATCCTATTTAGCATTAAAAAATCAAGTGTTTTTTTGTTTTTTACGCTAATTTATTTAAAATGAATTAAAAAACCATTTAATCATAAATACTCTTAAATCTTGAAACAATTTCCTCATAAAAAGGAGAGCCAGAAATAGAGTATTCAAGGTATCCAAATATAGATTCTTTGTTCATTTCAAATTTTGAATTATTTTCTTTTTGAACTTCTATATAATAAGATATACTTTCTTCTTTTAGTGATTCAAATTGTTCTTTCTTATACTCTTTTAAGAACTCTAATCCCAAATAAGCTTCTTCTTTGAAATCTTCATTAACCATAATGAGATTTGATAAAATAATTGTAGGTAAAGAAGATTTAGAAGCAACAGAAAGAATGTGTTCCCATTTTAACCTTATTTGAATGGGTAAAAATTCATTACCAAAAACAACTGTAACAACAGAAAAATCTGTTTCATTAGAACGTTTAAACTCTTCATAGATAAGGTTAGAAGCTTTATCTTTATCCTTATCTATTAAAAATTGTTCATAAATTTTTTCCAATAAGTTAATATTAGACATACGTAGCCTTTTTATGCTATATGAATATAATATCTATATCATTTTTTTTGGTGCGGATACCGAGACTTGAACTCGGACGCCAAATAGCGAGGGATTTTAAATCCCTTGTGTCTACCAATTCCACCATACCCGCATTTTTTTCAAATCAAGAACTTGTCTCGATTTAATAAAGAAATTATAGTTGAGATAATCAAGAATAACAAGGATTAAATAAACTATTTTTAAATCATTTTTTGGTAATATTTTATTATAAAAGAGCAAAATAAATTAAATACACAGCTCAAAAGTATCACACCCAACTGAACTAAGGGCGCACGACTTGAAATAAAAATGGTCGCTCTGGAGGGATTCGAACCCTCTGCCGTAGGATTTAGAGTCCCTGACAAAGCCTTACAGAGCGATTTTTAATAAGTTTTATCTTAAAAACACTTTCAAAAATAGTCTTAAAGATGGTGCTCCCTAATGGACTTGAACCATTGACCTACCGATTATGAGTCGGACGCTCTAACCAACTGAGCTAAGGGAGCATATTGTTTAAAAAACTATTAAATTGTAGATGGATTGGAACCAACATTTCAACAGTCGGAGTATTCTAGACCGCTAGAAGATACAATTTAAACTTTTAAAAATTGATTTTTTAAAAACACTTTCAAGATGTTAATTAATGAAGATATAATACCTAAAAACGTTTTAGAAATCAACTTATTTTAAAAATTATCTCAAAATATCACTTCGAAAACTATGAATTACCTTATAGTATTCACCAAGAAGTTCAACGGTAAATTCACATTCGTCTTTCAAATCAGAATATTCATTGTTTTTTCTTATAACAGTTAAAAAACGGTCATAAAGTTTAAAGCCAGTAACAGCTTTACATTTATTCTCTTTATCAAATCCGCCAACTGATCCACAATCTTCTATTTCTAAGATTTCGATAATTGACTCTGCTTTGCTCAAACATTCAACGTATCGGCTAGGATTACTTGTAACCCATTGTGAAGCACATTGAAATTCTCGAAAAGCCTGTTGTAAAAGAGTGATTCTTTTCATCTTGATACCTTTAAACCAAAATTAAATAAAATGGTGCTTCCTACAAGACTTGAACTTGTGACCTACCGATTATGAGTCGGACGCTCTAACCAACTGAGCTAAGGAAGCATATATTTCAGGTAAGGGCAGAATTACATCCAGTCTCATTAAATAGTTCGTTAACCTGCGAATAGGCTTTCGACACCCAGAGTAAATCTTCTTTCCCTCTTAAAAGTAGAGAGGCAGGATTTAACTAACCTACTATTAATTTGACGGCTTATCTGCGAACATAGCTACGAGCTATTGGAATAAAAGCCTTCCTTCCTTACCATTTTTAAACACTCTTGGTGAAAAGTGCTTAAAGATGGCACACCCTGCAGGATTCGAACCTGCGACCACATGCTTAGAAGGCACGTGCTCTATCCAACTGAGCTAAGGGTGCATAATATGTATAACTGTTAAGTAGCGGATTCGAACCACTGTTACCAACGTGAAGGGTTGGTGTCCTTGACCACTAGACGAACTTAACAATCAACCAAACAATTCTTAAATAACTATTGTTATCTGTAATCAATTATAGTTACCTTCAAACAAAGAGTCAAATGATTTTTTATTCACTTTTCAACTTTATTTGGTGCGACCACCGAGACTTGAACTCGGACGCCATATAGCGAGGGATTTTAAATCCCTTGTGTCTACCAATTCCACCATGATCGCATACTTATTTAAAGATTATCTCTCTAAGAAAGTGAAGTAATTATAGAACAAGATTTTTCTAATTACAAGTCTTTTTTTTTGATATTTAACGAATATTTTCAAATGGTTAAATAAAGACCAAACAACAATTACTTTTTTTAAAGAGCATAAAGGTTAAATCAGAGAGTTCTCCCTGACAACGAGAATAAGTATAGTAAAGACTGTTTTCAAAAACCAGGTTTTTTTTTGATAAAAAGAACGTTCGAACAAGCTTTAACCAACATGGCTAAACTTTCAACAAAAATGAATATAAAAACAACAAAAAAATTGAAAAAACCAAACGAATAGGCTATAATAAGCATAGTTTTTAAAACAAGGTTTATTAAAATGAAACGAATAGTTTTCACAAGAGAAAATGACACATTAGAAAAATACGCTCAAATTAAAGGTGTAAGTGTTACTGATATGTCTGATTTTGGCGTGATCTGCTTGGAGTTGGATAGATACACAATTTTACCTGACGAATTTGCAAATCACTTTCTTATGTTTATAGAGCAATACCAATCGTCTTGTGCAATGCTATCTGTTTTACACGTTGACGAGGTAGATAGAGGCAAAGGCATAGGTCGTAATCTGGTCAAATCATTCAATCAAGTAACAAAAGATATTGATTTTAAGTTTGTGGTAGCCAGAAAACACATAAAACAAAGAGAAGGTTTTAACCTAAAAGACTTTTATAAAAGACAAGGTTTTGAATCAATCTTTGAAACAGAAGACGAATGGGTAATGGTAAATAAAGAAAAAGCACCAGAAGTTAATGAATTTTTCAGTTAAACAAAAAAGAGCCTCGAATGGCTCTTTTTTTATAGGCAAATAAAAAAACCGCTATCTAGCGGTTTCTTTTTTTGTTTTTAATCATGCCAAAGTTTTTGTCTTCGGATAATTTTAATTTTGGTAATAAATTCTTCAAGTCCATAATAGATAAATATACCTGTAATAAAGCCAACAAGGATAAGAATCATATCATGGTTAGGTTTCGTCATTTCCATAGGAAAGATTAAAAATAAGAACTTAATGGTAAGAACCATTGAAATTGCAGAAACAATAACTTTAAGACTATTTTCTAACATATTTGATAACCTAGTTGTTTTTAACTTAGGTTAATTATAGCACAAAAAAGAAAAGATAGGTAAGAAACCTATCTTTTTTTTGTTTTAAATATCGTTTAAAAAGCCAAAGACCATGAGATAATCTTTAATAGATAAGTGCTCTGTGTTGAATAGCTTGCCATAAGAAGCAATGGTGATGTCATATGTATCAGGTTCTAAGCTTATAGTAATATCAATAGGGCGATATTCGTCATAAGGTGCAGAATATCCGCCATATAGTTCAGGATATTCAAATATGATACCTGAAAGTTTATTATTGTGCATTTTAGAAAGCCTTTCTCTGGCTTTATCGATATCGTCTTTTTCTGCGATCCTAATGCGAACAGAATCACTTTCAGATTTAAACTTCAAATTAATCAGGTCTAAGATATGATTTTGAATATCTTTCCTATTTTCTTGGTCTTTTTTTAAAACTTGTTCAAACATAACCCTCCCCAATAAATTGTGGGATTAAATTAACAAAAAATAAAAGAAAAAGCAAGAAAAATATGGCTATTAACAAACAGCCCTAATAAATAAAGTTAGGCGTATGTCATTTGACCATAAGGACTTGCATAAGACTGATCAAGTGCTTTTGCATTTTCAATTTCTTCAAATAAGCCGCATTTAAAAGTGAATGTATTGGTCAAAATCTTTAATCGCTCTTGCTCTGTTAACTGGAAAGCAAAGAATTGATTTTTATTATCCAATACGTCACTGATTTGATCTGCTTCCGTAGAATCAATATCAAAGAGAGAGAATGTAACAGTAAATAGTTTTGTTAACTCAATCTCAGAAGCGTAATTGATATAATCAACACGAACAATCTTATTTTCAGGGACTTGTGGTAGTTCGTCACGGAAAGCGATCCACGCTTCACAATGATTAGGGTAAATAACATTATCATTAATATATTGATTTACAACAAAATTTTGAAACATCATTCGGACAACAAATAAAAAATCATATTGATCTGTCTTATCAGTATTTAGGGTATTCGATTCACGACAAAGTGTTTGAAGTGTCCCGTCAGAAATACGCATAATAGAGTTAATGTATGAAGATTGCATTGGTGTAAACTTCTCACCATTTGCTGCCATTTTATTAATTAGACTATCTTGGATTTTCTTAGAAAGCATAATTTTTACTCATTTGTTTAAACTGAAAGTATTATAGTATTTTTTTGTTTTTAAATCAATAAAAAAGCCGCAGTTAAAAGGCTTTTTTATTAAATTCGTCAACTATTTGTCTAATGGATTTTCGCTCTTTAAATAAGATAATAAGCTTGTGAATAGGGTGATAATTTGGATAGTTCGACCAAAGAACTTCATAATCAACTGTATGGTCTTCATAGACGTTAATGCAATAACGAGATTCAAAACGACAAACATCACCATTGTCATAATACATAGTCCAGTAGCGGCTAAAAGGAATGTATTTAATTAACCTTTTCTCTTTCTTAAAGCTTAATTTTTTTTTGAATAATTTGATCATAAAACCTCGGTAAAAAAACCCCGAAAGGCTTTAATCTACAAATTTAAGATTGTGCTTTTCACGGAATCTTGTGCAGTTGCGCCCTGCCCAATGTGCTTCCAGATTGGCAGCAGGACGTTTACAGTATTTACAAACGTGTTTGCCAGATTCAGCCGCTTCTCTTGCCCAACGTGCTTCGTGTGCTTCACGTTCACTTTTTTTACGATTTTCGTTTCTGCGTTTCAATCGATCTATTCTTGCTTTTGCTTCTTTTTCCTTGCGTTCTTTTTCAGCTTTCTCGGTTTCAACTTTTTCACAATGTTCTTTCCATAGATCGGCAACAAGCTCTCGCATTTCATACATTGCACAATCTTCATCGTGGTCGTCTTCTTCGCCACAAAAAGCACAAGAATCAAAATGGATATAATGAGCAACAGCATGATATTCTATACCAATAGCGATTTCAAGAGCAACACGTTTGTAGTTGTTTTCGAAATATTCGCTGTATTCTAAGCATTTGCGCATTTCCATGCCAAGGCAATCTTCGTCATGTTTTTCTGCGTTACCACTGCAGAAGTTGCAACAATGATCTTGAAACTGAGAACTATGAAATAACGATTCACCTTCTGAGTGAAAATTGAATATTTCTTTGATTCTCGCTTTATCGTGTTTCATAAGAATGCCTTATTGATTAATTTCAATGATAGTATTTTATCAATTTTAAAAGCAAAAAACAACCATTTAATCACGAATAAGGTATTTTTCACCTAGTAAATTGATTTCTTTTTCAACAGTTTTGATCATATTTTGCTCTATGTTTCGCTTAGGTTCGATACGAGCTTCAATACCGATAACAGGCTTTGTTTTGTCTTTTGCTTCTTCGCCATAAACAAAAAACAAATGTGCTTTAATAGGTAATGTTTTATGTTCGTAATAAGTTGCTTTGATGTTATCAACAAATCTAACGTCAGTCTGATTGAAAATTTTGCTGAAAGCATTTTTTTGTTTTAATGCCCTTTCTGTGTAATCTATCATTCTAAGCCTATTAAGTGTTTGAATATTTGTTTTATTATAGCAAAAATACAAAAAAAAGACACTAAAAAGTGTCTTAATGTGTTAATTATTCTAAGGTTATGATTCGCCTAAACCAGAATCAATAGCTTTACCAATAGCGTCTAACGCTTCTTTTGCGTCTCCACCGTCAGCAGTAAATTGAAGTTTATGACCGTTTTTTACACCAAGCGTCATTATTTTCATTAAACTTTTAGCACTGACAGGTTCTGAATTGTTTTCTAAATTAAGCACTGTTATTTTTGATTCGAATTTTTTCGCTTCTGCAACCAATAAAGCCCCTGGTCTTGCGTGTAGTCCATGTGGATTTTTAATTTGGAATGTAGCATCTAATGACATAATACCTCCTAGAATTGTTTATTATTGTTATTATTTCAAGGTTGATTCTATCAGTTTTTTTTTGTAGCACAAATTAAATAATTTGTTTATATAAAATAATAAAAACCGTAGCTTTAAAAAACTACGGTTTAAAAGTAAATCTGATCTAAAAAATAATTCAGTTTATTTTAGTATACAACTTCGTCTTTAAGGAAGTTTCGCATGTTTTCGTGAATAACTTGGTTAATGTATTCAGATTCAATGTGATGATTGAACAGTGTTTTATCAAGTAGGTGCTCTTTATCATAATGATTCTGAGATTTATTAGCCATTTTTGTTAGGTGATCAACGACCATTGCTTTTACGTCTTCTTTTGAAGTGCCTTTTTTGGTTTCAAGCATTACACGATTTAGAACTGCTTGGAATGCGTTTTTAACTGTTGCAGAAATTTGTGTTTTCATGTTCTTATTTTTCCTATTTAAATATTTATAAAAATTGAAGACGCATATTATATCCGCCTTTGAGAATTAAATCAAGTTATTTTTTTATTCTTCTTTTAGAGTAAGATCTAAGTAATTATCAGTATAAACTTTTTGTAAAACCTGCTCTAATAGTTCATCGCTGATATCGTCTGCACAATTTCTTCGGTCAATGTAGAAAGACAAACCTGCGAAACCAAACATACCTTTTAAATCTTCTAAGGTGATAGGGTTTTCATTTGAAACAAACTCAGAAGTAGCGTCATTAACTTCTTTAACAGCGTTAATGAAGTCATAGAAATCTCTATTCTTCGTTTGAATTTTAGATAAGTGATTAACAACAGCAGGAAGAACAAAGAATGCTGAATGATTATCTTGTTCGCAAGCGTTTTTCAAGATCTGCCAAGACATTTTGAAATCATCGCAAGCAAGCTCATCAAAATTATGAGAATCAATAATAGATTTAACATTAGACTCAATATCTTTGTGGTTTTCAATTTTAATCATTTTTAATTACTCTTGCTAGATAAGATAATAAAAATTATACCAAAAACTAAAACAATAAACAACCATTAACATTGAGTTTTTAATTCTTGTTTTAGATCAAAATCGGTCAATTCTTGCATTTCAATATTTGCGTTATAACCTTGCCACAAACCATCAAAAGCGTTTCTGTATTGCATAGCAAGGTTCGAATCAACAAGAAAGGCAGTGCCAAATTTAGCAAAGGCTGCGCCCTCTCTTACAAGGTTAGAATGGAAAATATGTTGTGCTTCTTCATTAAGAGTATTGATTTTCATTATCGACATAATGATTTGCCTTTAATTATTTTACATACAACAAGTATAGTTCAATATCCTTGGAAGTCTAATATTCTTCCATATTTTTTGCGATTTTTTAAGGTTTGTATACACCAACGCTAACGTATTCAAAAGCTTTGCTCATAAGATTAGTTGCTTTATAGATTTCTTCTAAATCAACATTATCACGGTCAAGGGAGTCTTGATCCATAGTTAAATCAAAATTAATCTGCATACCTTGTTCTGATACTTTTTTAAGATCCTTTAATAGCAAATCACACAGCATTTCATTGCCAAGGACAAATTTAAGCTTAACAGGGCAAATGATTAGAGATTCGTCATAAGACTTGATATCAAATCGAACAGAGATATAAACTAAACTAGCTCGAATATTATCAGTGACTTCATTAATAAAGCTCGTTAAACTATTGTATTCTTCTGAATTAAGTTTTTGACACAATTCTTTTGACTCTTTCAAGGTAGCTTGAATGCCGTTAATAGTGTCGATAATTACAGCTTTTGCAGTTTCATGACTCATAATAAAGTCTCTCTCTTTTAATGTCCTTATTATACCGAAATAAGCGATAAAGATAAAGAAAATATGAGCTTAAAGCTCATATTTTTCAAAGATTTCGATTTCTTTTTGATTTTGTTTGGTCATAGACCATAGTTCTGCACCTGACAAAGTGCAATCACCAAAATCGATTCCTTTTGAGTCCCAGAATGAGACAGAAACACCTGTTTCAAAGATACGTGGATTTTTACGAAAAGCATTCCAGAAAGAGACTTTTTCTTCCAAAGGAAGATTTTCTAATCCATCACGTTTAGTAATAAGATCAAGCTTGTCAGAAAACAAGTTGAATAAGAAATTAATATCCATAGTCCAAACAATATTTGAGCTTTTCTTGTCTGCAAGGGTGTTTAACTCTTGTGCAAAAACAAAGATATTTGTATGTTCATCGATACGACTTTTTTTCTTGTTCTTGAAAAGTTCTGGTAAAGCAGGGCTAAAATCGTTAAAACGATGAAAGTTAGGGACAAAATATGCGTTCTGGTCATTATCTTTGACAGGCGAAAAGATTGTTTTCAATAAATATTCTTTTGCTAATGAAATAGCAGTTTCAAGATCGGTAGCACTTGCAACAACATCTCGATTGTCATATTCCCATTCCATGTAATCTGAAAAAACAACTTGGAAAATAGTTTGATTAGTCATTTTGCTTACCTTTAATCATTGCTTTTTGAGTATGGGCATATAATACCGATTTTTTAAAACAATGGCAATAAAAAAAGCCGTCTTGAAGACGATTTTTTTTGTTATGCAGAATGTTCTGATAATAACTTATCTTCGTATCTTTTTTTGAAGAAAGCAGCATTCGCAGGGCTGACATCGTTCATTGGTTTCGTGTTTAGAGTAAAGAATAGTCTTTGGCTAGGGTTTTGAGACAAATACTTAACCTTCCCACGAGCAATAATACTTCGAGATTCATTAACAGACAAATTGTGATATTCAGAAAAACGTTCGATTGTTAAAAAATCATTACAGTAATCAAGATACAAATCAATTAATTTCTGGTCTTCCATACTTCAACCTTTGTGTAAAGTCCAAGAACAAACATTGCTCTCTTTAAGATAGGTTAATTATAGATATATAAATAAGGAATGACAAGATTTTTTATTCATTTTTAGTGAAATCTTAATAAAAGTGTGATATTTGACAGATTTTTATAAATAAGTTTTAATGAAATCCAGACAGTCAAAGATGCTTATCGTTATGTTGATGGCGAAAAAGTGACAAAAGAAAAAACCCGAAAGGGTTTTTTCTTCATTCTTAATAATCAGAAGTGAGTCCTGCCAAACAAAAACAAACATAAAAAATAATAACATAAATAGAAATAAAAAACCATTAAAATAAACCTTATTTTTTTTAGATAAAAAAAAATTAAAAAAAAATGAAAGAAAAAAATGAATTACAAATCTAATAAATATTAGTAACGAATCATAACGTTAATAAGGAGGTAACATGGTAGAATTACAAACAAGAACGGTTAAGAAACCGAAATCACATTTTACAATATGTAAAGAAAAAAATTTTAAAGATAAAAATTTTGAAGTAATAAAATATATAGATTCATATAGAAGAAGAAGTGACAATGAATTGTTCGAACTTAATGTATTTAATCCAGTTCTCGAAAAGTATAAATTGAAAAAAATATATGAAAAAATGTTTGAAGAAGATCTTGATAATAAATCTTTAAGAAGATTAATTAGAATAATAGAGCTTTCTTTCAATATAAGAATATTTAAAATATCAAATTTGATATTTGATAGAAATGGCAAAATAAAAAAAGAAGAATATAAGGATTCATTCGAATACATATATTCATTATGGCAATCAGGAAAAATTTATTAAAAAAGACTCCGAAAGGAGTTTTTTTTTATTTATTTTTAAAGCAAAATAAACAAATGAATAAATGAACAAGCTTGCCTTATTATGTTTTAAATGTAATATGTTAAAGATGAATGTATTAAAAAGGAATTTTATGAAAAAACGTCTATTAATATTGGCAATAACAGGATTTATGTCAATCACTTATGCAAATGAATTTAACGTGGTAATAAAATCAGATAAGGTTAGTTATGATGTAGATATCTTTACTGATAAAACAGAATATACAGAATGGTCGGTAGATAGTATTCATTCTTGCGTATCTCAATTAAACCCAAATGTAATTTATTATCAGCATGATTTTTTACAAACCGATGATTGTATTCAAACAGAAAAAAGAACGATGACCAAAACTCGATTTTATGGTGATGGTTCAGAAGAAATAATAAGCACAAAAGAAGAAACTAAAGATATAGAAATAGAACAAAAATACACGGCAAAAGGAACACATACAGAAAGTAGTTGCAAAGATATTCTCAACAACGGTTTTTCTACTGGTTCTGGTGTTTATCATTTAACAGGAATAGACACACCATTTGAAGTATATTGTGACATGGATTATGATGGTGGTGGTTGGACACTGATAAATTCAGGGACAATAAACCAGAACACAACAGATCAAGAAATGAGAGCGTATGGTGAAGCTTACGATAAAACAAATGGTCATCTTTACGAAGATGTATTTAAGTTTGTTGATATGGAG
The DNA here is from genome assembly GCA_002722455.1 of Chloroflexota bacterium. Taxonomy (GTDB): domain Bacteria; phylum Chloroflexota; class Dehalococcoidia; order Lucifugimonadales. The sequence goes on along the minus strand of PBMB01000019.1, from coordinate 92,219 downwards.
ACACCATTTTTGACTCATGTTGATAACAGAAAGACAATAGAATTTACTGAATCAAGAAATATATATGAAGGTGAGACTGGCTTATACAAAAATCATATTAAAATGACAAGTTTTACAAACACTGGTGTTTCAGGTGAAACCTTGGCAACAGTAGGAATAAGCAGCTATCAAGTAGTTTATACTGGAAGTGGACATTCTAACCCTTACAATCTTCAAAACTGTCATTTTACAACGGCTTATCGTGGTCATGTAAGGTGTGATTTACCTAATGGTGGAACAACAGAGTCAGGCTTAACATATTCAGACGAGAGCCAGAATCCTTGGTATCAAACTCATAAAATAAGTGATTATGAAATAAAAGGTATCTATGGTGTTCATACTTGTCTGAGATTTATAAAATCAAATGGAACAATATATGGTACTTGTAGTGAAAGAACACTAAGTGACGATTTGTTTAGGGAAGGCTGTCAAGGAGAAAAAAATTGGCAAAATAGAATAACTTCTCCGAGTTGTGGATACAGACAAAACACAGCGTCTTTTTATAATTGGAAAACTTGGGTAAGATAAAAAATAAAAGTTACAAAGTATTGTGACTTTTATTATTAATGTTCATTTTATTTTAATGTTCATTATTTTTGAACAAAAAAATGAACAAAGATAGTTAAGCCAGAAACGAACTCATGAATGTAGGGTGTAATTTAAGATAAAACCTATCATAATGAGTAATTCGAGGGTCACAAAAAAGTTTATGATAATGCTCTTCAAAACATCTTGTTTTGCATTGGGCATAAATAAAAGCATCTTTATTTTCAAATTTAGAAAGAAAGCTAACATGAGAAATAACAGTTTCAGATAAACGATTTCTTTTTAGTTCGTTAGATACAATTTTTCGCATTGTTTCTATGGCAATTTCTTTCTCTTTCTCAGAAAGGGCATTGTTTGCTTTATCAAAAAGAGCAATTGTTTTTTCTTTTGATTTTCCTTTATTAATTTCGTCTTTTTCTTTTTGCATAGGATCAAATCTTAAAGAAAAGAGATAAAGAGAAATAAGAATGAAACCTAATGAAAAAATATAAAAAACAACCATAAAATTCTCCAAGAAATATAAAAACAAAGCCTCACAAGAGGCTTTGTTAAATTAATTACAGTTAAAGATTATGGACATAGGTCAAATGTTTCATAAACTTTTGCATTGATTGCAGCATACCAAACGTCTTTGTTCGTAGACATAAAAGAAACGTCTTCTGTGCTGTCTTCGTGAACAAGGACTAGACCGCTTTCTTTAAGTTCTTCGATAGCGTCAGTTTGAAATTCTTCACTGTCGATGCGAGAACCACGAGCGTCTAGATTAGACGATTTAGCCAAATCTTCTGCGTCAATATCCAAAAGAACCTTTTGAAGAACCTCCACTGCGTCACCTGAAAGTAGTGCCAATGCTTCAACAAGAGTTAGATCATTATTAAGAACTGTTTTTTCTGTGCCGAATACGTTTTTCATGATTTAATTCCTATTTGGATTTTCAATTTAAGGTGGCTAACTGCCCCTTGACTATGGAGATATAATACAAAAAATTGATTCTAAAAGCAAGTCTTTTTTTGTTTTATTTTTAAGGAAATTAGAGTGGCAAAGCCCTGCCGCAGCAAGGCTTTGTTAAAGATTTAATCGACAACCAGAGATAGCATTTCAGGATTTTCCCATTCCCAGTATGAATTTTTGCCAAAGTTATCAATAGCCCACTTTTCTAAGTCTTCACGAATCCAAGTGCAGCCATGTTGAAGTTCACCATAGTAATCAAACCAATATTGATTGTTACCACTGTTATCACCACAAACGATAGTGCCGTCAACTAGTCGAATAGGTGCAGTTTGAGTTGATTCGATGAGTTCTTTTGTTTTTGGATTAAAGTTAAAATCAGGACCTGTCGGAAGTTCAATATTTTCAAGGCTAAGTTTTTTCATTTTGAATCTCACTATCGCTGCTTTTCAAGAGTATCTATAATAAAAAAACCCTGCTTTAAAAGCAAGGTTTTTCTTTAAAGTAGAGAAATTAGGCTTCGACTAAAACCGATTCTTCTGGATTAAAGCGTGGTTCGCCAGTAATACCATTTGAATGATACAAAGCAGTCGTGCTACTTGTTTTCATTTGCCATACGTTACAATTTTGCTCTTTGAAAAAGTCTCCGACAGCAATGTTTTTAAATTGAACAGTTTTCATTTGGATACCTTTAATTTTTAAAGTGAGTAATAATATTAGCAATTAAAACAGAAAAAAACAATTATTTTGTTCGATATTTCATTTCTTCATCTCTCATTTTATTTCTGACATAGTTTGTATTGCTCCAAGCTTCACTAACTTCATTTTTTCTAAGGATACGATAAATAGTTCGTTCTAGATTTCGCCAACCTTTATCGTCATTTTTTTTAGGAGTTGGATAGTTGTAAGATAGAAACATTTCTTCATGACAATGCTGACAAATATTTGAAGGGCGACTTAATTCATAATTTGTGCAAGCAATTTGAAGCGTTCTTTTTGTAGTTCTGCAGTTAAAACAAAAAAGCTTATGTTTTGGCATAAAATCACCTTGGATAAAAATTATAAATGTTTAGAACAGAAAAATTTATTGTTAATCTTCATTGAAAGAATAAACATCATTTGCTAAATCATAACCAAGATGCTTGATTTTTTCCAAGAAATCTACCGACAACTTTTCACAAAGGATTTTAGTTCCCTGATAGGTTCTTTTAATGTTGGGTAAATTATCACCACTGTATATAGATTCTAGTTTGACAATTTTTTGAGCATCTTTTATTGTTTCAATTTCTGATTTTCTAATTTGGAGATTTAGTGACGAGGGTAAGATATATTGTTCTGGTAGCTGAGAACAATCTTCATATGCAATAAGAAAATTAAGGTTGATATTTTCAGTAGTCCCACAATCAAAAAGAACAGGGATTTGAGTTTCTTCTGTAACGTTAAAATCTTCAGAATAGACATTTTTTTTAGGTTCACCACAAACAACACCTTTTCTATTCATTTTATTATAAAATGTAGTAAAAACTTTTTGTCCAATTTTCATGATAAACCTCGAATGATTTTTTAAACAAAAGTATATTAACAAGAAAAGATAAAAAAAGCAACAAAAAAAGGGCTTAAAGCCCTTTTTAAAACAATATTTAATCTTCAATTGTTGGTATATCTTCACCATATTTAGACGGTGCGTGTCTCATATTTTCACACTTTTTAAAGCCTTTTTTAACAAGTGTTTCGATCTGTTTTTCAGAAAGCATATATTCGTATTCTGATTCAAGGTAAATTTCTTGAAATGAATTTTGAATATAAATAACAGTAGAACTTCGATTTTCTCGTTCATAAACAACAGCAACAGCAGATAAATCATTTTCAAAACTAAAATTAAACTCTGTTTTCTTGCTTTTAGGAGTGATTTCTGCTTCGTCGTCGTTCATTACGTCAAGAATTTGCTTAATAGTTAACAATGAATGTTCTTTTTCTTGACCTAAAAATTCGGCTTTTACCTTTGTATCTTTCATAGGTTTGACAGTAAATTGAACACCTTTATATTCAACAGATACAGCAAGGGTTGTGATTCGAATCATTGCAGATACGCCAAACACTTCACGAATATTTTTTTCAAGTTCGACAAGTGGGATTTGTTTTTTTGTTTCTTGTTTAGACATAACAAGTTCGTTCCATTTACTATTTAAGATAGGGCAATTATAACAAAGCCCTAACTAAAAAACTAGGGCTTTTTTGTTTATTTTTAAAAATTAATCAATTAATACTTACGTTCTACAAGGTAGTAAACACCAATAAATTTAAAGTTATCAAATGCTCTTTTCATCCAATCAGGATTACTGTAAAGGCGGTCTTCTGTGTCTTGGAGTTTTAGAGCAGGTAAAAACGCCTCATGTATTCCGTCTTCACAAAGAGAGAATGCAACGTAAACTTCAATAAGTTTTCGTAAGTGAGCACGAGAAGATTCATCTTGGATAACACGAACAGGAAAACCGTCAGGATCTTCTTTTTCTAAGCTAATTAATACGTCAACTTCACCTTTGTACTCATTAGCGAAATAATTAAGTGAAGCAAGGATACGATTTTGAAGATTAAAAGCCTCTTCACCAGTAGAACTAGTAAGCAATTCTTTTGTATCTTGAATCATTTCAAAGATTTCTGGAAAAAGAAACTTTGAATCACTGTGAAAATTTGAACCTACAAGTTCTGTAATGCGTTCTAATTTTGGTTGCTGAAAGATACTAACGTTTTTCATTTAAAAAATACCTATTGATTAAGAAAGAATAAAAATTATATCAAAGACTAAAACAAATAACAAGTATTTATTTTAATCTTCAACAATGATAAGTTCTTTAAGGTCATTATCCTTGAAAAGCTCTTTAAAGGCTTGCTCTAACCAGAAAGGACAATTTTCTTTTGTTACTCGAATCTTATTCTTGATTGAGAAACTAGGTTTGAAGCCATTCTGTGGATAGATATTACACTCAAAAAAGACTTGTTCGATTTCTTCATAATCTTTACCTGTCGCTTCTGAGAAGGCATTGAGAAGATCGGTGATTTCGATTCGTGGAATACGACAAATTGTTGCTTTCATTTTTAAGCCTCTTGGTTAGGAATAGAGTAATTATAAACGAAAACGAATAAGAATACAATAAAAAAACCCTCTGCAAAGCAAAGGGTTTTGTTAAAAATAGGTTAGAGTTAAGCGACTTGTTTTTCTGTTTCTTGAATACCTTGATTCATTAGGAACATTGCTAGTTGATCTAGGTTAATCTCTTTATTTAAATAATCAATAACATCAGTAAGAACGATATCGGCTGCTTTATTGCTAAGTTGTGGGTAAAGGGTTTGAACAGTATCAACGGTTGCGCTTTTCTCTACTGCTGCAGCTAGGGTTTCAATAACTTTTTTCATAATACATACCTTTTCAAAAAAACAAAAATTAGTTATTTAAGTCAAAGAGTCAATGTAATGCCCTCTTGACTATGTATTTATAATAGCAAAAATAAGGGAAATAACAAGTTTTTTTACTTTATTTTTAAATAAAAATGTAAAATAAATTATTTTAATGTATTTTAAAGTAAAACAGCGATCACGAAAGGATCGCTGTAAAGCTGATAGGACTAAGAGTTAAACTTTAAGAAAACAAAAATAGATTCAGAACCTTCTGTTCCTCTTCGCATAACTCGAACATTATCTTGAATACCTTCTGAGTCAACAAAAGTTAGGAAACTATCAATAAGATAATCAATGTTAAAGTTTTCAATGTCTTTTTGTTTTTCTCGCAGATTCTTTGTTTCTACGGGTATAAGCTTTCGTATTTCAGATTCGAATTGAATAATATTCAAAAATGATTCTTTATTCATTAAATCCGTAAATTCTTTAAGTGTATACTCTTTGTCAAAATCAATGTATTTTTTAAAAAAGAAATCATAGTATTCGTGTCTTTCCATTTCAAACAAAGAATATTGCATGTATTTTTGTAAAGCAATTTTTTTATAGTTTATTTTATAATCATCTAATGCCTCTTGAAATGATTTTAAAAATCCAGAGATTTTAGAAAACGTGGTTAGTTCTTCGCAACTCATATCTTCATATTTTAAATCATGCTTAACTTTTTTAAAGATAGTTTTGTGTTTTGAAATGTAATAAGATGCAGGAAGCATTATCTTAAGTTTGTTGAAAATGTATTGAAGTAAATTAATATTTTGTTGTTGAGTAATCATATTATGTCTCACTATACAAGGTTAGTTAATTAAAGAATAAAGACTTAGATATTCTCTTAAAGTGATATTGTAATCTTTTTTTAGACGATTTAGTATTTTATCATTTTGATTAAAGAAGTAATCATAAATCTTGAATAAACCAAATTTAAGTTGTTTATCTGTGAATTGAGATTGAATCTTATAACAAAGGTTATCCATTTCAGCAAATGCTTCTTTTTCCCAAGGTAGGTTCAAATAAGCCTCATTGTTCTCTATTGAATCAACGTTCTGATAAAACTCAGGCTTCGAGTTGGGCGAATCTTGCCAACAAAGAATATGGGGTAAGTGTTTCATTGGTTGTGTAAGTCTACCGTCCAAACGTTGTTTGATATGGATAAACTCATGTGATACTGCTTGAAGTGCAAGAAAGAAATAATCTAATATACGGTTGTTAATAGAAATACAAAAAGTCTCGTTTTTTGAATCAAAACCAACCATTGCATAACTATGAAAAGCAAGTTCTTCAAATGAGATTTCAAGATTAAGATTTTCTTGACCAATATAATAGTCTGATAGTTGGAGAGAGAACGTAAGCAGTCTCATTTCATTAAGACGATTGAGTTTATCATTTTTGTTTTTAAAAACAATCATAGAAAACCTTAAATAAAGTATTACCGTAAAACAATAATTTTACGGCAATGTGTTTTAAAAATCAAGAATTAAAAGCCTTTAAGCTCTTCAATTTTTTTATAAAGTGCTTCACCTTTGTTTTTTCTAAATATACGATTTAAAACAACAACATGAGCAGAAGCAGATTTAGAATCACCTGTTTTGTAAACTTCGTCAATCGCTTTAAAGAAATTGCCTAATGTCTTATGGTCTTTATGAAGTTTTTCAGGATTTTGAATATAACGATACATGCTTTGTCTAGCATTGTGGTATTTTCGGTCTTCCTGATAACTACTGTCAGATTTATTGATTTGAGCATTAATAAGTTGACTGATAGGCTTTCTTGAAGAAATAACGTCTGAGCCAGAGACAATAAAACCTAAGTTATCCAATTGGCAACGAAAAGCTTTAATCATTTTAATTTTCTTCGGGATGTCTACAACAATTGCACCGCTTGAACTAAATGTCGTTTTAACAATGCCTTTTGGAAAAAGATTTTTAGTATTCATGTTATAGCCTTAAAATGCCTCAATTCGATAAAACAAATGATAACAAAAAGATTATAAAAAATCAAGGTTTAAAAATATTTATCGTCTTTTTCAAAGTAAGAATTATCGGGCTGAAAAGTGCCGAACAAAACAGCGTTAAAACTGCTCATCATTGAGTTGACTAGCTCATAATCAGAACCTTCAATCGTTTCATACTCTACAATATCTCTAATCGCTGATAGGGTTCGTTTAACAGAAAAGAACCAATTACGCTCATAAGTGTTATTGTCTTTATCTAAGAACAATGGAGAAGCCGCAATAAGAAGCATTTTAGTCTCATTAAGTAAGCTAATAATGTGTTTCTCGTGCGTTATTGATTTTTTAAAGACAAAATCAGGATCGGTAACTAAAAGAATTGCTTCACACAATCTGAGATATGAAGGCTGATCACAACCAGTTAATCTTAGGTCTAATAAAAAATAATCTTTTTCTGGAATACTGGCAATAGAACTAAGTAGCGAACCGTATGATTTGTTAATACGATTTTGCAATTGCTCTTTTGTTAGAACTTGTCCAGAGAGAAGAATTGAATTTTCATTATTAGGTTCTGTGTAACCAACAAGAATTAAATTCTCGTTATAATGAGTATTAACAACTTGACCAACCATTTCAGGAGAGATAGGGTCATAGAACTTGGTTTCAGTTAAAAAACCTTTTTCGTTTAATACCATTATGGAAGCCATACAAAACCTTTTAAGTTTAGATTTGATAAAAGAACCATATCAAATATTGATTTTAAAAGCAATGAAAATTATCTTTTTCGGTTTATTAAAAGATTATTCTTCGTCGTCTTCGTCTTCTGCATCACAGTAGACAGTAATTTCCCATTTCATAGTAAAATTAGAGTCGTTACGACGACAGTAGATTTCTTTTTCACCAGACATATTGCCTTTTTCTGCTTGTTCGAAAAAGTAGTTATCAATATCATCGTGAACTTCAATTGAATCAAAAATAGTTTGATTTACATAAGGAAATGAAATATTTACTGCAATTTCTTTGTTTGTAGCATAATTACTAAAAGTTGCTTCTTCGACTTTAATAGTTTCTGATTGCTGAGTCATTTCTTTATCTCTTTATGTCTTTAAGGTATGGGTATATATTAATAAAATTTTGAATTAAAGTCAATAAAAAAGGCAGGAAGAACCTGCCTTTAATTGTTTTTTTAATAGTGGATATAGCCAAGTCCAAGATTGTCTCGACGTAGGTTTACTTCGTAAAGTTCACCTTCGACTTCAAAGTCAGAATCGCTTTTATCCCATACAGTGTTGATTAGTCCAAGTTCTTCAAGTTCTTCAACTACATTATCTTCGTAGTTATCTTCAATGTGTGCTTGGATAGCGTCATTGATCTCGTTGCGGTCTTCTGTTTTGATAGCATCAGTTGTTTCACCATACATGCCACGCCCTGAATATTCAGGTTCGCCACTATCACTGTAATCTTCACCAATTACAAGAACATTTAGGATAAAGTTTTTAATTTCTGTTTTCATAAATACACCTTTAAGCTGTTGTTTTAAAGTAAGATAATTATAGCAAAACGAAGATAATTAAGCAAATTTTAAAACAATTATTTACCAATTAATTTCTTAAATCTATCTAAATCTTCAAGAGTTTTGATTTGTTTGTCAGTACTTTTATAACCGACACCTGCAAGGGCTTGAACCCAATACTTATTTGGTTCGTCATAATGATAAACAGTATTGTCAGAAAAACAAAGATAAGGTGAGCCATCTCTAACGTCTTCTACTTCAATACCTAATGCGATCATAAATTCACGAAATCTTTCATAAACTTCTTTTTCAGAATTTTTATCAACAAAAGAATTGCCGTATCTTACATAATAATGCAGCAATTCAGGATATTTACAAGGAATGAAAACTTGCTTTTTCATTTTTAAAACGACCTTTAAAATGAATGTTTAATATCAGAATCCAGACAAACCGCTTCTTTGATACCTGCCTTACGCATTTCATTTTGGCAATTGTCACAGAAATATGTATGACCAGTAATGTAAAGCGTAGCACCTTGAACGTCAACACCTGCAGCTTTTGCATTTTGAAGTGCGGTTACTTCGGCATGTTCATTTTGGTTACATACATCTTTACAAAGGTGATAACCTTCGCCAGTAGGCATATTTTCAACAACTCGTGGACAAACATCAACGTCATTGTTGATGGCATTACTACCAAGAATTCTTTGACCATCTTGTGTAACGATAATCGCTTTTACCGTTTGTTTCAAACAAGGGCGATCTACTGAGAAATCGGCTAGTTGATTCGAAATTGCAATGATTTCCATTGTGTTTCTCTCTGTTGTTTAGAATAGTATCATTATATATAAAACAAGAATAAAAAGCAATAAAAAAGCCGTGTAAAAACACGACTTTTTCTTTTGAATCTAGTTTAAATTAAAATTCAATTTTATCAGTAATAGTGATTTCTACGTCCTCAGAATTACCAATAATTCGAGCTGCTTCATTGACAACGATGTCTTGCATGCGATCTACAACAGTATTGTAGCAGTGTCGAGAAACAATCTTATTGCCATTATTTTTATTGGTAGCCATAATAGTTTTTTTCATGAAAAACCTCTTTTCTTTGTTTGGTTGATTTAAGGTAATTATAAAACAAAGCCTCGCAGCAAGCAAGGCTTTTTGTCTTTTAATTAAGCGTTTTCTCTGATTTTATCTTCGGCAATTGCAAACGCTTTTCCGAATAAGCGATCTTTTGCATTACGAAGCGTTGATTTATTATGGTTTCGAGCCATTTCTTGTGGAACGTCGTCAAGTTTAGTTCCGTGCTGAACATGAAGGTTGCTATTTTTGTATGTAACACGAACAAAGCGCACTTCATAGCTATCATTAATGACTTTAAAAACGATAGACGCAGGTTTGCAATACTCTGATTCACTTTTAGCTTTTACGTCACGAATAAGCTTAGAGATTTCTTTATCAGTAAGAATTGTCTCATTTGCTTCAAACTCAACTTTACGAGCTTGTTTCTCAACTTTACGTTTAAGTTTGTTTTCTTCGTTTCTTTGGTCAACCGCCAATCGGAAGTCTTCACAATTGCTTTCAAAGACAGCTAAGATATCTTCGTCTGCAACAATTTCTTTAATGAACTCGGCAATAAGAATGTTGAATTTAGCCATAGCAATTACATTATCTAAATTGTCACGGCTACCAGAAAGGCTAAAATCTTCTGAAATATTGATTCGAGAACGCTTACTTGTTACTTTATGATATTCGTCATAAGAAACAATAAAACGTTTAGGAAAGCTGCTGATAGGTGTCTTACAGTAAAGTTCGATTTCACCTTTGCAACTTAGAGTTGCTGTGATATCAAAATCAACCTGATCGACCTTAATCGGGAATGTTTTTTCAACAGTTTCACCAAAAGAAAGACGTTTTTTAAGATCAATACCATTTTCAAGAAGTAGTTTAGATAGTTGCATTTCAATACCTTTGTCGGCTTTATTTAAGATAGAGTAATAATACACAAAAAAAGAAAAAAACACAACCTTTTTATTTTTTCTTTTAAAGTGTAAAAATAAGTAGAATCAGACTATTTGATAAACCAGTTAATTAGCTTGAACAAAAAATTAGGAACAAACAACGTTTGCCATAGGGAACCTGTCTAGAATGATTTTTCGAATAGTGTTTGCAACACGAAACGATTCATAATCTGAAGCAAATGAAGTTCTATCTACCTCTTCGATATGAGTTTCGTCTTCGTCAATGTAAAGGAACTTACCGTTGTCATCATTTTTAATGTAATATTTAGACATTTTTTAATCTCTTTGATTTAGAAAAAACTATATTATCAAAAATGAGTTGAAAAGTCAACAATAAAAAAAACAAAGAAGAAAAACAAAAACTTAGGTTCTTTTTATAAATAAGACAAATTAAATATTGAAAAAATGAATGGAAAAATGCTATAATATAAGCAACTACAAAAACAACATATAAGGTTAAAAAATGAAGCGTAAAATTGCTTGTCTTTTAGGAATGGTTTTATCGTGTTCTGCTCTCGCAGCAGAAGAGTATAAAGTGTCTACTGGTGAGAGAGAAAAAATTTCTTTTGTGTCTAGTGAAGTATCATTAGAAGAAGAAAAAGCTTTTATTGCGGAACAAAGCAATGATTTTGCCGCTTATATTTTTGGTGGTCAAACAGCCGATCCCGAAGACCATAAGTTTTTTGCGAGAATCATTGTGGATTATGGCTATGCGTATTCAAATATCTGTGGTGCGTCAATTCTCGACGATAGGCATATTCTAACTGCAGCACACTGCGTTGCTGAAGACGAATTAGGTATTACCGAAGATTATAGAATGCGTGTTGTTGTTCGTAATCCAATGATGGGTATACAGAGATCGGAGCTGAAAGAAGTTGAATCAATTCAAATTCATGAAGATTATGGCACACTTATGTTTTATTTTGGTGATGTTGCAGTAGTGAAGCTTAAATATCCGATTACAGATAATGTTCAATCTATTACTTTACCTGACGCAACACATGTAAGTGAATATGCAACCGTAGGTAACACACTAAGGGCTTTCGGTTTAGGTGATACAGGTTTTGGTGCTCAACCGTCACAAGTAAAAGAAGCAGACTTAGAATATGTTTTAGACGATGAATGTGCTAATTTTGGCAATGATTCGAATATTCTTTGTGCAAAATTACACAGTAGTTCTTTGATTGGCGGTGATACTTGTAGAGGTGACTCAGGCGGTCCTATAACCTATCTAAAAGACGGTAATTATCAACAAATTGGTCTAACCTCATACGGACCTTCTAATTGTAGAGTAAGTTCAGCAGCAGCATATACAGACATCGAATTTTACCGTGATTGGATTCTATCTTATATGTATGGTGGCACTCCATTGAACTACAATGCAGCTACGGATGACGGTGGTTATGTGTCAAATGGTGATGGGGCTAATTATAGTGATTGGTATACAGGTAAAACAAGCTCAAGTGTTGATTCAAGTAATTCAGGTGATTCGGGTGGTTCTACTGGATTACTTACTTTACTTGGTCTTAGTTTATTGACCTTGCGTAGAAAAAAATAAAACAAATAAAGAAAAACGACTCGAAAGGGTCGTTTTTTTATGCTATAATAAAAGTCCTCTTGCAACCCCCTGAAGATTTGGTTGAATGCTTGATTATGAGCAATTGGCACATGAACAGCTAGAGTTTTGAAAGGTTCAAATTTCGAAATTCAAATAATAAAAAAAGAAAAGAGGCATTGAATGTCTCTTTTTTTTGCAACAAAAAAAGGAAAAATAAAAAAAACGACTCAATTGAGTCGCTCTTTAATATCTGTTTAATACTCGTCGTAATCTTTGCCTTTGTGTTTTTGACGACCACCATTTTTGGCTTCGTAACGACGATCACGGTGTTTACCTGCACCACCTATGCCGCCTTGCTCAACTATTTGGCGAACCAACTCGTTGCGAGGCTTAGAAGCTTGCGCTTGCTCCTGCTTAGACAATGCTTTACCAGATAATTTTTTCTTTTGCGCTTTTGTTTTGCGTCCCATAAAAATATCTCCAAAGTAGGGTTTGCCAATCGAATGAATATATTATATGCGACTTTCTTTTAAAAATCAAGAAACATGAGCAAAAAAGATACTAAATTTAAAATAAAATCAAGGTTCGAGTTCTAAGGGTTCTTCGGTTATAAAAAGATTTTTCAAGAATCGAGCTTTGATAAAAATGAAATCAGAATCACCCTCGGCATAAAGATAACCGTCAGGAGTTTTATAAACTGAAATCCCTTGTTTTGAATCGTAATTTAAAACGTCTTTATAAAGCAAATCAAAAGAATCAATATCGACCTTACCTATAAACAGATTGCTATTAGGAAATAATTCAGGATATCTCTTAACAAGGTTTATTGTCGAAAAACCAAGGTCAAAAAGATTTTCTGCATTGTTTTGGAATGTGGTTGATACTTCTTTTTCAATTTTTGGTATTAAAGAATTAAAAACTGTCTCATAATGACGTAGAACTCGTGAAAAATATTCAGATTTAGAAAGTTCTTCAAAAAATGAGACTCGTCTTTTTTTAATCCAAACGCTAACTAAATAATTTCCAGAGTCATTTATTTGAACATTGTTATGTTTTCTATAAGCCTGTTCTACAATATTGAAGAGATTATTTTTTGAAGTATTGGAGTCGGAACAAAAATCTTCGAAATAATAAGCGCAATTATATTTGGCAAACTGAAGTTTAAATGGAACAAAGAATTGAGAATTGTGAAAGGTAAGTTTCAAAAAAATTCGATTTTCATTGTCGGGCTTTTGAATTAGTTGAATAGTAGCTGTGTCTGATAATTCTTTGATAAGGGAATTAATGATTTTTTTCATAATCGAATCTCGCTATTGTTTTTAATGTTGTTATTATAAAAAAAAAGAGCCTAATGTGTAAAACAAAAAGCTCTTTAAGTTTAATTATGTATATACTTTATTATTCACGATCACCGAATTGTTCAGGGTAGATTGCAATAAGTGCGTCATCGATTTCAAGGCAATTTCCAAAATGAGATTCCATCATTTCAGCGACTTCTTCATTTGTGGCGTCAAGTGTTTCAATTGCTTCATTTCGGATTTCTTGAAGCTTTCCATAAGCTTCAGAATAATCAGAAATTGGGTCTAGTGCGATACGAACATTAATTTGAAAATTTTCAATTTTTTCTGGATTGTTAATCATTTTAGTAACCTTGTTTGCCATTAGGAAAGAGACTATATATTATCAAGTTTAAAAACAAAAATCAATACTAAAACAAAAAAAACAAATTGAATAATTTTATAAAATATTGAAGAAGTTTTAGGGAATTCAAAAAAGTGTTGAATAGTTTAATTATTTTGCAATCTCTCTATTATTTTTTATGGTGATATTATAACAAAAAAGAGCTTGGTGTGCGAAACAAAAAGCTCTTTAAGTTTGATTATGTATACGCTTTGTTATTCACGATCACCGAATTGTTCAGGGTAGATTGCAATAAGTGCGTCATCGATTTCAAGACAGTTTCCGAAATGTAATTCCATTAGTTCAGCAACTTCTTCTTCTGTTGCTTCAAGCGTTTTCATTGCTTCGCTTCGAATATGTTGAAGTTTTTTATAAGCGTCTGAATACTCACACACTGGGTCTAGTGTAGTGCGAACGTCAATTTGGAATTCTTCAATTTTTGCTTGATTCTTGATCATTTCAATAACCTTGTTTGTCATTAGGAAAGAGACTATATATTATCAAGTTTAAAAACAAAAATCAACACTAAATCTTATTGGTTTAGAATTTTGCTTCTAATGTCTTTTTATTGTGTATATCTTTTGGGTCTTTATTTTCTAAAATAAGAAACATTTCCATTCGTTTTCGTTCTTCAAAGGTTGTTCTGGACAGCCATTCTTTTTCTTGTCCAATAAGGATTCGAATAGACCAGTTAATAACAATATCAATTTTATAATGAGAAAGGGCAGATAAGTTTTTATTGAGAAACTTTTTAAACTGAACAAAACTTTTTTCTAATCGTTGCTTTTTCTTTCTCTCGATTTCTTCGTCGCATTCTGAAGATCTTAATATCTGACGAACTTGATTACGAACCAATGCATTTGACTGCTGTAGTTTTAAAAATTCTTCTGATTCGTCTAAAAATTCAACCATATACCCCCCCCCTAAGAAACAAATTTTTTGAGTGTTTTAACAAGATCACGATAATTACCACCAACGTCTTTTGACCATTGATCATGTTTTTTAACAAGTTTTTCAATATCAGAATGCAATGAACCATTATCCATAGCTTTTTTCAAAGAAAGGGTTGCACTTTGATAATTACCGCCAACATTAGCAGCATACGTAGTGTGAATTTCAAGCAAAACTTCTAGACTTGTTTTCATAGGTTATTCCTTGTAGAGAATATTTAATAGTCTGATTGTATAACAAAGCCTTGAGTGAATCAAGGCTTCTAATGTTAAGATTATAAGACAGTTGCTTTTTCTTTTTGAATATGTCGAATTTCCCATTCTTCCTGAATTAGCTTTTGAAGATCTTTTTCACTTTTGATTTGTCTTTTGTTAGAGTTGATTGTTTCTGCAAGCTCAAAGGCTGCGTTGATAGCCATACGTAAGTTTCTATTGCGTTCATTGGTTGATAGGTCAATATCATTATCAACGCCATTAGAAGAACCCGTAAATTCAACACGGACATCACGCATAAAGATAGAGTTCTCTTCAAATGTGCCTTCACACACACGGATTTTACTGCGATCCCAGAAACCGTTAACAGATATAGAGAAGCCAATAGCAGCAAGTGCAGTTTCACCAGAAGAATGGTCAAAGATAGCGTGTAAGTCATTAAACGAGAACAATGATTCATTATTCATATCATTAAGTAAAGCTTCTGAACCTTTGCCGTTCATTTGTGCGATAGCTTCAATAAATTGATTTGCTTTTACTTTCATACCGTGAACTTTGCAGTTAGCAATTTCGGTAGCGATGTTGGTTAGTTCTTTGCGAGTAAGTAGAGAAAATAGATTTTTAGCTTTCATTTTGTTTTTCCTAAAAGTTTGATTTGATAAACTTGCTCTTTTCGTTAGCTTTCAAATATCAATTAAGATAAAGTGAAAGTTTCTTTTTTTGTAGTATAAAGACGATTTACCAAGTGTAAGAGCGGCTAGGTTGTCAACCTTGGACTAAGGCTTATTTGTTTGCTTAATCTAAGAGTAATTATAGGTTAGTAGACAAAGAAAAGCAAGGAAAAAAAATAAAAAAAAACGCCCTGCGTAACAGGGCGTTTAATTGGTTAAATTGGCATTATTCCATATCTTCGGGGTGAACACCACAAACTTTAACAGCAATGATTTCACCAGAATCATTTTTAGCTGTGTAAATAAAACAACAACCTCCATTGCCACAAGGAATCTCAAAAAGACCAAAATTGTCACAATGTTTGTAGTTATCAACTTCGTCAATCGCATTGTAAGGGTCTACAACTTGATAGCCAGTATCTTTACTGTCTGTAACCGCAAGAACACAGTAGTC
Organism: Chloroflexota bacterium; assembly: GCA_002722455.1. Taxonomy (GTDB): domain Bacteria; phylum Chloroflexota; class Dehalococcoidia; order Lucifugimonadales. The sequence goes on along the minus strand of PBMB01000019.1, from coordinate 76,226 downwards.
AGAGAAAATAGAAGCATTTTCAGGATCGTCTTCGTAAACATATTCCCAATTTGCAGATTCAATATCAAACTCTTGACCTTGAAGAACAAGATTGATTTCTTCAACAGCTCCAAAGACTTCAAAATCACCTTTTGCAACATTGATTACTGCATCTTCTGCGTCAAAAGAAACGATTTTTAGTTGATTTTTAATTGATAGTATTGGCATAATTTATTCTCTAACTCTTTTAATTAACTTGGATTTATTATACAAAAAATAAAACAACAAAGCAAGAAATCAATAGACAATTTCGTGTGATTTATCGACTTCAATATTCATTGGAAAATCAGCATCAATAAAATGGTTTTCCTCTCGATATTCAGCGTCATTTGAATAATAAGCTTTTTCAAAAAAATCATCCCAACCTTGTTCTTTGGCTGTTTCTGCAAAACTATCTTCCTTGACAACACCGAAATTATCTAGGAAATAGGGCGTAGGTTCTAATGAATAAGAAGCAAACATTTCTGGTGATTCTTCCTCTGAGGTGAACTCTAAAAACTTATGGTTTAGTTTTTCAGATAAAGGGTTGCGAATTGCTTTATCAAGCTTGTGAAGCTTATTCCAAAGAATAAAGCAAGTTTCAGTTGTTTCAGTGTCACGATCACTACAAACAGTGAAGCCGTTAATTTTTGCAGCCATAAGCAAACATTGATATGTCATAAAGCCAAAACCTTTACGAGAAACAACACATGAAATTTGATAGACAGAAGAATTATTTTCAGTAGACATAAAGATAATACGTCCAAGAAAATCTTTACCATAACGACTTTCAGAGAAAACAGTAAGAGTCATGTTGTTTAGTTCTGCTTTGATTTTGTATTGCTTAGGCATTGTTCTATCCTGATTAATTGGTAGGACTTAATTATAGCAAAAATAAAACAATAAAACAAAAAAAGACCTTAGAAAAGGTCTTTTTTTAAATAATTTAAGCTGTTTCTTTTCGAATGTCATGGATTCCGTCATGGTGTCCATATTTAGCAACCATAGCGTCAATAACTTTTTCAATTCGACTATGGTGCTTAACAACGACTAAGAAAGCTTCTTTAAAATGTGGACGAAATGAAGCCTGTTTAATAGCCTGTTCTTTTGTAGGGGCAGTAATTACAGCATTGGCATAGCGATTTTCGCCAAGTTGTGCTTTTTCGTTGGTAATGAAGTGAACTAAATATTTCATTTTTTAACCTTTAATTTTTCGCCTATTAAAGAAACGGGATCGGTGACAACATAGTTATATGGGATTCTTTCGTCTAACCCAAAGTTGAACACTATTTTACCACGAACCACATGAGCTATGCAATCATTTGTTGAAGCATTCCAAGCATTACACATTATATGTCTTGCCTTTTTGCTAGAAACTCTACCCATAATGACCTCTGCGTTATTAAGAATGTTTTAACAAGACCTTAAAATAATCGACAGAATCATTCAGGTTTTCTTTTCTAATCATATACACTTGTTGAATAGGGAAAAGGAACATTAAACCTAAAAACGCAAACACAAAAGCAATAGCAAATGTAACGGGTTGAGCCTCAACAGCCGTTAAAACCGAGAAACAGACAATGATAAAGGAAATGTAAAAGCTCAGAAAAGAATTTAGTTTTTTCTTTGCTTTTTTAAAACAATCATAGTTTCGATAAAGTTCATGTTTTACATTTGTTTCGCTAAGAGTAAATAGAAGCATATTTTAACCTTGTTATTTCAAAAGTAAATCGATGTTGTTTTTTAGATTTTCTTTGTGCGTGGCAGCATTTAAGAAACATATAAATAGATTGAAAAAACCAAAGGCAATGATCATTAAATTTCTAGCAGCAATTTCATAACCAAACGTATTTTCATTACTAAAAGACAAAGAAAATAATGTATGAACAGAAATAAAGATAAATGTAAATAAAATAGTGACTTTATAGCTTGACAGAGTAGCGTTTAAATCTCTATGAATATTAATGATAGTTTCTTTTCTTGCCTTAGTGTTCATAATTTTAACCTTTCCGTTAGTTTCTAATAGTATTATAGTAGCATATCCGATTAAAAACCAGGCAATTTTGTTTTTTAAAAGCAAAAAAAAGCCCCTGCAATGCAAGGGCTTTTTCTTTAATTTGGTTTTATGCTACTGAGTAAGTAGACTCACCGATTACCGCTTCTGATAGCTCTTTTGTTGCTGCCACTTCTGCGATTGAATCACGGATATGACGGTGTGAGCTGATAGCTGACGGTGTAGTGTATCGTGCTTGGAAAACAGTTTCCGCAATCATTTGGTTTGTTGGAGTTTCACCAATTGACGCTTTTGTTTCGATTAGCATGTCGATAGCGTTAAGAATCTTTTTCTGGTTCTTCTTAGGCACTTTATGAAGAACATACATTTCAATGTTTTCAAGTTTAGCCGCTTTTTGACGTGCTTCTTTCCAAGCTTCTTTTAGGGCAATAGCGAAATATTCTGACGCTTTAACTAGACCACGTTGAGCAACGTCTACTGGGTTAGTGTTATGCGCTACTTCTGCGTTTCGAGCGATTTCCCAAGCACGAGTGATAGCATATTTTGATTTGTTGAATTTACGACCACGAGTTGAAGTAGTTTTAGTAGCTGTCATAGTGAAGTTCTCTCTATTTAAGTGATTGATTTGGAAGCGTTTCGTTGTTGCCCCCTTGACTATGGATATATAATAGCAAGCCTATTTTTAAAAAGCAAGAAAAAGAAACCATTTTTTGTCTTTTTTTTCGAAAAAAAAGGAAGTTTTCAATAAACCCTTTAGAATCAAGACTTTGAAAGTAAAAAAACCATTTCGGACGCTTCTTTTTTTATTTGCTTTGGCACTTTCGAAGCGATTGATTTAGAGAAACAAATGAAAAACCAGTAATAATACTCTTTGAATTCTTCATTCATATCCTTTTGAATCTCAGAATATTGTTCTTGTAAATTTTTAAAGCCATTTGCAAAACAGTGATCTTTGATTTTTTTCATATCAAGAAGGGATTCATAAGAGTTAAGGAAGCCATTAAAATCAGAAATATTATCTAAATAGTAATGCAGTTCGTCTTTTTCTTCGCCACTAGTTACGTCAATGGTTTCAGGATAAATATCAGAGAAAGAATAGTGTGCAAAATACCATAAGACAGCATATTCACTGGATTTATGTAAATTATTAATGCAGAAAGGATTATTTGTGTTAACTTTGTTAACATAAATGTCTAAGCTATGATATTTAAGGAAATAATCAAATAAAGCAGATCGAACAGTTCTTTTATCAAGATAATTAAAATGATTTACATTGATTTTTTTTCGTAAGAAAGAGCGTTTAACCTTCTCAATTAAAAGTGGATAATTAATAAAATCAGAGTTGTTTTCTTGCATTTTTGATAATTCCTTTTTTTGCGATATTAAAACAAAAATTTAGATTTATCAAGTTGATTTGAAAATATTACTAAAAGGCTGAAGGATTAGAGGCTTCCGAAGAAGCCTCTGTATCATTAGTTGAAGGTTGTTCGTCAACGACAACGGAGTTTGCCATAACTTCCTCAATTGTCATTTCGTTGCCATTTTCGTCGGCAAGATAAGCGGGAAAAGAATCCTCAATACAAGGAGAACACATATAGTTGTTTTTTGTTTCATTACCACAAGGACAAGTATTTAGAGACATTGAAATTTCCTCTCATTGGTTAAGTGCCTATATTATAAATAAAAATAACTAAAAAGTGAAGTGATTAAGCAATATTTCCTTTGTATTTTGCACCTTTTTTAAGTTTATCTTGAACCCAAAAAGGCTCCAGATTTGAAAGGGATTTTATGATTTTAGCGAATAAACCACAAGAAACCCTCGCCCGTTTCTAGGGCGGGGATGAATTGTGCTTTTTGTTATCTTTTTTTTGATTTTAATTACGCTTCATAGGTTTGATAAAGCATTTCTTCTTGCTTGTTGATTGAAGTCATAGCCCAAATATCAGCACCATTCATATTAAGTTCAAGCTTGTTCTTAACAGAAAGGCGACGATTTTTACAACCAAGAGCCTTTAAACGCTCCAATGTAGGGCTAACATTGGAAAGAAGGCTTTTTTCTTTCTTGAATTGCTCCCAAAGAATCGTTTTTTCAGATTTAGGAAGCATATCAAGATTGTCTCGAACCATAATAAGGTCAAGGTGTTTGTTGAAGATTTTAAACAACGTTTCGTCGTTTGCTTGCCAAATAACACCTTTGTTTTCATGTGTTAAAGTCGGCAGTGAAATAAGTTCTCCTGCTTTCACTTCAAGAATGAATACATTTTGCTCATTACCATAACACCTTTTACGCTTAAAAATCTCTTTTGAAGCATATTCAGCGATACGTCTAAAATCAGCGATGTAAACACCAGATTCTTCTTCTGCTCGGTATCCAAACTTATCAAAGATATCTTTTTCAAGCACTTCTTCCGCTTTTTCAATAGCACTATCTAGATCAAGAGTTGTGCAAACAACTGCGTGATCAAATTTTTCGTAAGGAATTTCTTCAAATTTAACAACGTGAAATAGGCTAGTCATAATAAACGTCCAATTTGCTTGATAATTAACAAAGAATGTCTTTGCAAGTGAGTGGTAATTATAGCAACCCCTAACTAGGATAGCAAGGGGTTTGTTTTAAAAAAACAAAAATTAAGCAACTTTTTTGTTTAAATCTTCGGAAATCTGAGTTTCTAGTTTTTCGTAATTTCCGATATTGGCAAGGTGTTGAAAATCTGAATTATTTTCCATAAAAACCATAACTTTTTTAGCAGTTGATTTTTTACAGCGACCAGTTCGACTAGTGTATAGGTCACGAAGTAAATCAGCAAAAACAACATTTGATTCTTTAAGTTCTGCAGATTGCTCATTAAGCTCTGCAATGATTTGTTTGCGAAATGCAGGATAATTACCAATATTAATCAAACGTTGAATCTCTGGGCTTGTAGCAACAAGATTCATTGCTTTTAAACCAGTCTTCTTTGAAAGTTTTCCGTCATGGTCTTCATAGATATCTTTAATCATAGAAGCCAGTAGTTCATTTGCTTTTCGAATATCCATTTTAAACCTCAAAGTGGTATGAATTAATTTTGTTGTTCGCCAAATAATCATTACGAGTGATCAAATCGACATTGTTTTTTATTCCGTCAATAAATACCTTAAAATCTGTCTCTGAACAAACTACATACGTGTTAGGCAATGTTTCACTTTGAATATTAGCATAGTCTTTAAGAGCAGGAAGATTTTCGGCTTTAACAGGATAGTGTTTAACCATAGTCTCAAAATAGTTTTTAATTCGATCTAGGTTGATAAGGACAAGTTGAGAACCTAATTTTTCAACTGCACTTTTAGGGATTGAAAAAGAATGACCACCGTTTTCATGTTTAATCAATTCTGACATAACAAAACTCTCTCTGTCTTTTATAAGATAGAGATATTATATCAAAACAAGTAAGAGAAGTATAATGGTAATTTACTTTTTTTTGTTTTTAAAACGAATATCGTTAATTTTTAAGTTTTTAAGGAAACTATCGGGTAGGTGCAATGGGGTTGAATTGTTTTTTGTGTCGCTACCAAGAGAACGAAAGAAGAAAAATAGGACAGGAGCAACACAAATTAAAAGAACAAGCAAAGCAAGAAATGAAAAAGGTTCAGAACCAGATTGATTAAGAGTGTTAGAAACGCTTTCAGCATCTTCAATTAAAGCCGCATTAAGTGGATTAGCAATATCAATCTGATTCACAACAAAAACCTTTTAACGTGTGTTTAAGGCTGTATTAAACAGCCACATTATGTTTTTTTGCGTCAATTTTGTTTATTTCACTAACAATCATTTTAGGCAAAATTTTCAGAAGATTGTTAAGGTGTTTACGAATCTTCTTTTCTGCATGAATGTTCCTGCGCAAGTAATGCAGATTTTGAATCTTTTCAACAGGGAAATATTGAAAGTCATAACGATAGGAAACATCACGCAAAGTAGTAAGACAAGCAGATTTTGAGTTCGCTTCGTCTCGAATAAAACAACTGAAATAGAACTCTTTATAAATTCGCTCTTCTTGCTCTGTTGTAAGAATAGGGTAGTGATCTTTGATTCTAAGGTTTTTTCGAAGTTCATTAACCTGACTATGAAATTCGCCTAGTTCTTTTCGATTTAGATTCATTGTTTCAAATTCAAAAATCTTCAACCAAAGAGTAGGGTTTTCATTTAACATAATTTGAGTGATACGCATAAACTCGTTGCGAATACTTGGTTTAAATGTTTTAGCTGCATTTTTAAAAATAGCATTTCGATGAAACTTAATCAGATCGATTTTGTTTTTTTTCATGATTATTCTCGATTAATCTATGATTTGAAGTAAAATGAGAAAGGACTTTTTAAAAGGACAAGCTATTGCTTGTCCATTAAATCTTTTAAGCCACTCAAAGCCAAGTTAGGCTGATAAGCATTACGAGCTTTACGTTCTTCGTGTTCCTTTTGCTCCGCTTCTTCAATTTCCTTTTGCCATTGTTCTTCTTTCTCCATTTGGTTACAAAGAGAGTCGATTTCCTTTTCGATTTCTTCCGTGGTCATTTCGTCATACTTAAACCAACGTGGACGAATCCCATTAACCTCTTTGTAAAGGTCATAGTGGGTTGATTGAGCTAGGTAATGATCCAATTGCTCAACAGTTTGGATACCACGAACATTCCAGTGTTCTAGGTCAGTAACAAGACCAATAGAAACATTTTCTACCTCTTGTTTTTTAGCCATAGCATCAAGATGCTCGGCAAAAGCAGCCGCTTTTGCTTGGAAATCTTTAACAGTTTCCACACCAAACTTAGCCCAGTAAGCTAGATCAGTAGACAAAGCTTGAAACCATAAAGAACCCTCAACGTTGTTAGCGTTGTTTAGAGAGTTAATTAGAGAAACCAATTCTTTTTGTGCGTTAGTCATAATCTTGCCCTTTGCTTAGATAGTGGTGAATGCCCTGACTGAGAATATATAATAGCAAAACAAAAATTAAAAAACAAGGTTTATTTTACTATTTTTAAAACAAATTATTTAGAAGTTGATTGTTTCTTACTTTCTTTTTTCATTTCAATTCTCATTTGTTTGTTGCGTTCAAACATTTCAATCATTCCGCTAACGTCTTCAATTGCAGAATTGATTTCGTCTTTTGAAAAAAGACGGTCAGAGATTAAGTGATCAAGGCTAGGTCGTTCTAGCTCAAAAAAGTCGGCAAGTTGAAAAACTTGTTGGATAGCATCTCTAAGATGCTCACCTGCATAACAAGGAACATTATCAATATTCGACATATCAGCGTTTTCGAGATAAACGAATAAGCGTCTACGGTCACAACTTTCATAAGTGCCTTTAATAGAAACTGATAAATTTTTCATTTTAAAACCTTGTTATTTATGATACGACTATTATAAAAAAACCCTGCTATGAAAGCAAGGTTTTTATTTGTTTTTAAAACAAGTTATTTTTAAGCAGCTTCAATCATTGCAGGATCAATATGACCAACGACTTGTGGATTTGAAGAAGTCCATAGACCACCCGCTTTTGCTTCAATAACCTTGTCTTCGCCAACAGTGAAGGTATTAGGCTGAATGATAACACCTTTCCAGACCTTAGTTGCTTCTTCTTTGTCAGGATAGATATGATCTACCATTTCTTTTGAAGTGATTAGACCGACAGTGCCATTTGATGATTTAGCGATAGAGAACTGCTGAACTTCATTAGAGTCTTGCACAAGCTGTGCAATCATTTCAGGGTCGGCATAGCCAATAACTTCTGGGTTAGAAGAAGTCCATAGACCACCTGCTTTTGCTTCGATGATCGAGCCATTACGTCCCGTAAATGTATTAGGTTGGATGATAACGCCTTTCCAAACCTGAGTCGGTTCTGTTTGATCTGGGTAAGTATGGTCTACCATTTCTTTTGAAGTAATTAGACCAATTGTGCCATTTGACGATTTAGCAATAGCGAATTGTTTAGCTTGTTTTGACATGGTATTTACCTTTGTTGTTTACAAAATATATTTTAATTTGCATAAATAATACTAGAATTATTAATAAAGGTCAATAAAAAAGACTATAAAAATAGCCTTTTTTAAAATAAATCTAATTATCGAGTAAAATTGTAGTTCTTTCGAACATATAAATCAAGTTCGTCTAAGTCGCTCCATAGCTTTTCGACCAAATCAGGACGGTAGACAGAAAGCTTGAATATAGGATATTCACGGTAATACATTTTAATGTATTTTTTCTGGTTTAGCTTGATAGCTGTGTACCAGTTATGGTAGCGATCAGCAGGTTTTACAATCAATGCAATAAGTTCGGATAGAACACTTACTTCAAAATGAGCAAATCTTTGAATGGTAAGTCTTTTACGTTCTTCACGATTTTCTGCGTCAATATCAGTTACGTTATCAACAGACTTAGCAACGACTTCACCAAATTCTGAAACAAGTTCTTCAAATGTAGTGTCTGTATCTTCAAGTGTATCGTGTAAATCGGCAGTTTCAACAGAATAGGTTAATAGTTGCATTCTGTCTACGTATGACGGGTAAGTGATAATTGTGTTTTTAACAATGTTAGCAACGCCATCAGTATGAACACGGTATCTTTTGCCGTTAAATAGCGTTCCTGCTTCTTGATGTTTTTTGTCGGCAAAAAGACGAGATTTCTTGCTCATAATAAACCTTTAGTTGCTAAATGTAGGATATATTTATTATAAAAAAACCCTGCTTAAAAAGCAAGGTTTATTTTTTTAATTTAAGTAGTAGTTTATATATTGTTGAAATTTGTTTTTTTCTTTAATACTTTGGTGACAAGACCATTGAATGCTCTCGGTTCTGTTTGTTAGGACTGAACCATTTGCTTTTTCTTCGTAAATCTCGTCTTTATTTAAAATATTAAAGACTTTTTCAGCATTTTTTTGACATTCCTCAATGGAGTCAAACACTCTTCTAGTTACAATATTAGACGGCATCTCATCTTTTTGATATAAAATGAAATAATCGTCATAGTTATAATCACCAACTAAATTTTCGTCAGGAATAAAACGAATGCCTAAGTCATACCCTGCTTTTTGGGCATACTCGGATATTTGAATGTATTCCCCACGATGTTCAAAATCAATTTCTTTTTCTAATTGAAAAGGCAGTCCATTAGTAGCTACTGCAAGGGGTTTATCAAGAAACCATACCAATAGAGCAGAAACAATCAAAACGATAATCAAAAAAAGTTTTTTTAAAGTCATTTTTACCTCCATTTAGTTTCAACCTAATCATTTAATCTATGGCTTAATTATACAATAAAACAAATCAAAAATCAATAAAAAAAGCCACAATAATGTGACTTTTTAAATAAAATTATCTATTTAAAATCAATCAGTTACTCTTCTGTTTCTTCTCTGAGTGAATCTGGAACGTCTAATCCCCCATCTTCACGCAATTTTAAAACAATTTTTTTATCAACAGTTAAGTGTTGAAATACTTTTTCCATATTTTCGTCAACTCGATCTTCTGTTTTACGATCACCAAGAAGACCACGGAACGATGAAACGTTTGTTGAATTTTGATTGCCAAACATGCACATTGAAATGACAGGCATTAAAGCAACATGCGTCTGTTTTTGCTTCTGTTCCAAGTCTTTAATCTTTTGTGTTTGTTGATTGAAAACTCGCTGAGAAATCTTTGAAAACTCTTCTGGATTATCTATAAAAAATCGAGTGATAAATTCTTTGGTGATAGCGTTTTCAATGTCGCTTGGTAAGTTTTGTTCTTTTAGGAATTTTTCAATTTCATTCATAATGAATACTCTGTTAAGTTGTTTTCGATAAGGTAATTTCGAAATTTATAAGGAATATGGATTTTAATGTGTGTAAGTTTTTCCAGATTATCATAAGAAAAAGGCACTTTTTCAATAAATGTTTCTTTTCCTTTGCGATAGATAAGCTGATTGCCAGAAATATGATAATCACCATCAATTTCATATTTCAAAATTTCACATTCTCTAAACTCAAGATATGCAATAGATTCAACAGTGTTGAACCATTCATAAATTGCTTCAATGGTAGGGAATGCAAAGTAATAGTTTTTGCGATCATCATTCAAATAATTGAAGATGTCGGGAAAAGCTCTTTCAGGTGATTGCTGAGAAATAGAATGTTCTGCAGTTGTTAAGTCTTGCGCTCTATGACCACAACCTGAATCATAAAGACCTAAACCATTGCATTCAATTCGATAAAAAATCATGAGATAGCCTTAAAAAAAACGATAAGGCTATTATACAAAAAAAGCCCTGTATAGACAAGGCTTTTTATTTATTTTTAAAACAATTATTTTTTTAAGATAAAGTTTTTCGGGTCATTGCCATAAATTTTATGAATCTCGTTAAAGATTCTCATAAATGGGTCTTTTTCGTCGTCGAACCAAGAAAGCAAAGTGTCAATGCCAACTTTTTTCATAACTTCGTCATAGCTATCATTTTCAGTGTCAAAACCCATTGGAAATTGATAAATAACACCTTTTGATTCTTCTTTGATATCTTCAAAGTCAAAAACTTCTTGCGGTTTGACAAAAGTATCAAAATTAATAGTGCTAATATCGGAAATGATAAAAGCATGTTTAGACGGGCGAACTTCTGCCATCAGAGAAGTGTCAGAAAGAAAACAATTTGAATCTTCTTCGTCAAGGACTTTTTCCACGTTAAAATTCGCTTCAAAAACAGCTCCAATTTCAACACCTTCTGTTGGTAGGATTAAAACGGTTCGACTATGTGTTTTTTTGTTAATGGTTTCTTCTGTAATTTCGTTTTCTTCGAGAAGCATAATAAGCCTTATTTTTTGTAAGTGTTATGAATGGTAGTGAAAAACTCTTCAGGAGTAGTGTCGAACTCTGCGAATGATTCTGTAATGTTTTTTTGAAACTTTTTCAAATGTGGATTTGTTTTCAAAGCTTCTTGTTGTTTATCAGAATTAAGCATAAGCCAGTTTGAAACAATAGGTTTGATTTCTAAGTCGTCAAAGAAAACAGTGCTACCTTTAATTCGCTCGACAGCTTCGTGTAGATCGATTTCAAAAAGATTCTTTTTCTTTTTTTGCACAAGTTTTAGAACAATAGTAGCAATGCTCTTGTTTTTAACTTCAATCATGGGCTTAAACCTTAATCTAAATAACTGTTTAATGAATGCGTGTATTATATCAAAAATAAAAACAAGAATCAAAGGTAAAAGATAAAAAATTAGGTAAAATTGTAGTCATAATACGCTTCCCAATAAAGTTCGTTAACTTGTTCTTCTGTTACATTAAATCGTTTTAATGAGTCTGAAACAAATTGGTAAACAAACGCTTGAACTTCTTTTGTGACGTCTGCGTTAAGACCATCAGGAGTTGCTTCAAATGCAACGCCTTCTTTCAAATAAGCAATCATTGATTCGACAGGTTCTTCGGTGCTTTCGAAAATGGGTTGGTATTTTTTTGCAAGTTCAGTGTAAAAGGTGTTGCCTTCGTCAGTCAAACAACACCAGTATTCAGGAATAGTCATATTGGTTGTCTTTTAAATTGGTTATTTAAATAAGATTTTGTTTTAATCGTCGATTAAATTGTAACAAATTATCTTACATCGTAATAACGTTCTCTCATAAGTGAATATAAACGACGATATTCTTTTTCAGAAGTGGTTTTAATGACATTAAGACCAGATTTTTTAAAGTATTTAACATCATTGCTAAGTTCTTTTGCGGAATCTTTTTTGTCTTCTTTTTCGCAACCGTATGAGTAGAAGCCAGAAGTTGAGTGAAAGCCACATAAGCCATTGTCAATGTTGCGTCCATCAGCAATAGCATAGCCATAACAACCTCTTGGACTACCAAAATCTCGACCTGTTACTTTTTCACCGCTTTCGTCCATAAGGAAAACAGGTGATAGCAATACAGTATTTTTCATTTCTTCTTTTGTCATTTCTGAAAATTCATGACTATATTCAAAATGACACTTATTAACAGAAGAAACAATAAATTGACCAGTGATAGGGTTTTTAATAAAGTAATGAACCGTTCTTTTACCATTGAAAATATTGCGCTCTAAGCCATTACAGCGAACCCAATACGGCAAGTAAACGTCTTTATCATTTTCAACAAGTTCTTGATAGAGACTGTTAAAAACGTCTTCTGTAACAAAATCGAAACCTGCGATTGCGTCAACATAGACTTCAACTTTTGCAATCTTAGCAAGTTCATTAAATTCGTCATAAGACAAAATATGATAATGATTTAGTAAAAATCGGTATGCAGCATTAAAATAACCGTCATGAGCAGAACCATTTACAGAACGGAAAAAGAAATCTGTAAAAATATGAGCGTATTCATGAAGAAGAACCATTAAAGAGTGTCTATGACCGTTGTGAATGAAAATATCACCACCTTCTGCATAACTTACCGTGTGGCTGCTTCCAATGTAAGAGGTAGAAACCTGCAGCTTACGCATGTTTAAACCAAAATCTTCTGAAATGTGCTTAGAAACTTGTTCCATGTCAAAAGTATCAAGGTGACGGAAAAGCTTAGGGAAAACAGAGCCTTTCTCTTTGATTTTTCTTTTAATTAGAGAATCAAGATAATACGTTTTTTCACGTTGAGAATCTGTGTGCTTTCTTACTTTAACGTCTTGAACTGAAACTAGCATTTCTGCGCCCTTTTGATTTTTAAACTAAGTTAATTATACGATAAAAATAGATTTAAAGCAATAAAAAAACAAACTTGTTCTAATGGTGATTTCTTGCTATAATAAAGCAAATAGACAAAGAAGAGATTAGCAAAATGAAGACGATTAAAATTCCAAATCTTAAAGCAATTTTTTCAAAACCAAAGAAGAAACCACCTGTAAGACAAAAGCCTGAGACAGAGATTTGTCCTTTTTGTTCTTTTGGTATGCCATTGATTTACGATCAAAACCACGATTGTTGCACAACCTGTAATAGACGTTGGGAAATTAAAGACGAATCGTTGAAAGAATAATTCAGAATCAAAAAAAGCCGCTTGAAGCGGCTTTTCTTTTAATTATTAAACTTCAATAAGTTCATGCTCTTTTTCATTAAAGTTTGCATTGAGATAATCAGACTCTCGCTTGTCATTTAGATCATAATGAGTAGCTTGTTTGATTGTCGTATCTTCATAATCTCGTTCTTCAAAAAAACTACTGGTTGACTCACCTTTTCCAAACCCATACCAATACTTACCAGTTTGTCGATTTTTAATCATAACTCGTTTTTCAGTCATACAATACCTTTAGATAGTTTTGTTTAATAAAATAATATCAACCCAATCTTTAGAAGAATGTCCAGACAGTAAATTTTCAATTTCTTTCATTTTTAAATGGCATAGAATATCAAAAATTTTTGGGTCTTTGATAAAATCAATGTCATTTTCATTTTCAAAGTTCAATGCTTTATTGGATTTTAGAAAGTGTCGGAATATATTTTTTTCAATTTCTAATGAGTCATTGTAGCCAATGTCTTTAAGCGGGTGAATAGAGAAAATATCTTGATTATCTTTGTGTTTTTTGATTTTAAAATCGTCAAGCGTTTCGCCATAACCCAAAAAGTTAAATTCGAAAGCCGTTAAAAAAGAAACGATTTCATTTTTAACGATTTTTGCAATATCGGGTTCAATCTCAAAAACACTTAACAAACCAATGTTTTTATTCCCAAGTCTAATGGAAGGTGCAATTATTAAATTGGTTTTTGATTCATCTTTTTCTTGAAAGAATGCGATTTCTAAATCTTTGTTTTCAAATCCCTGCTTGATAGTAATAATGAGAGCAACTGAATAATAATAAGTATCGTTTCCTGCTTTTCTTACATTTTTTCTAATGTGTTTAACTTCAACATTATCTTTGTTTAGAAAATCGTCTAGTGTCATGTCCATTTATTTAACCGAGAATATATTGTTTTAATATAATAGCCAAATAATCTACAAATTAAAAGGCTGTTACATTATTTTTATTTTTTTTGTCCAATAAATGTTAATAAGAAAAATCAAAGATTAAAGAAAGTAAAGAACTGCTTCACTACGAACAGGGATATTACCCTTATAACTAAGATAGTTTAAAGAGTCTTTGATTCGGATAGTTCCTTCAATTAGCAAGTTATCAATACTGCCATGTTCAACAGATTTTGTAAAAGCCAATTCTTTTAGTCGCTCGTAAGCTTCATTAAATGAATCTGGATTTTTAATAGAAGAAAGTTGAAATCCAGTTGAATAACCTTGACCGTCTGTGCATTTTTCAACATCGACACCAAGGACAAAAGAAGTCTCTTTTGTTTTGGTCTGCTCCAATGGAATGTCTTCACCGTCGATTTTTAAATGAAGGTTCATGCTCATAATTTTTCTTCCTATCTCCGAAATGTGCTTTAATCTTAACCTAATCCAAAATAATAATCAACGAATAAAACACTATTTTTGTAGAGTTTCAAACAGATTAATTGCTTTTTCTAATTCTTCGATTTCAAGAACTCGGCAAAGAGTTTTTAATCCAGAAACGATAGGGACAAGATCATTTTCAGAACAAGATTTGTAACCAGAGACGTACTCCATTTCTTCGGAATCATTAAACTCCATTTTTGCTGCACGGTAGCCATTCTCTTTAATAGGAATAATAGCAATGCTGTTTTCATGAATGAGTTTGTAGGCTTCTGTCTCAGATTCAGTATAGCGAGTAACAGTAACACCATTGATTAACTGATCTGCGTTAATTTCACCTAGTAAATAAGCAAGATAAACGTCAATGTCTTTATTTGTCATGGTTTCGAAATTAGCGACAAACCCTGTATGTCCACCAATATACGGCATTGCATTTAATTTATCTTTAATCATTTTGATTTCTCTTTGCTTTAAAATGTCTAAATATTATAGCAAAACAAAGACTACAAAACAATGTTTGAAATTATATTTTTGACGTATTTCTTCTTAAAAACTGACTGGTTTTCAGACATGACGAAAAAAAGAATAATTCTCAACAAAGTGATGTCTTGAAGTTTGCATATCTTTAATTTGATCAATTGAAGCTGTTTTTAATTTCTCAACAAAACTTTGTAATTCTATTTCTAATACCTGTGATTAAATGATTGTATTATTTTATAAAATACAAAAGAAAAAAGCCACTGGAGGCGGCTTTTTGTGCTGTGTTTTTTTTTTTAAAATTTCTTCAACGACTTTAATGCGTTTTTCAAAATTTGCTTTGATTTCTTGCTGACTAAAATAAATTTCCTCATTCATTTCAGTATAAAGATTAGAGCGCATAATCTTTTTAAGCATAGATTTCAAATAATCGTCTGTTTCCATAAGAATACGATTGTTTTTCAATAACAACTCTGGTTTGCCGTTTCCAAAGTAGAAATGTTCTAATGTTGTTTCGGTAAAAAGAACAAAGTTATCAATAATGGCTCTAACAGAAGCATATTCAGTAGATTCATTATATGGAGTCTGTGCGCCAAATAAGAAATTAGCGTTTTTATGTTCTAAACCGAACAGGATTTCATCGCTAAAAGCGTGTTTGCCTATGGAAAGACAAAAAGACGTATCAGCAATGTATAAAGGTTTTGATTTCGGTTCATTTTTAGAATAATCAAGGTCTAGATCAATAGGAGAGTAAAATGCTCCAATCATGTTATTTCGTTCAACAATGTGATAATCAGAAGGCTTGTAATTAAGCTTCTCCATAGTTGAGTTTAAGATGGCGACAAATCGTTTTTTCATATCTTTGTCGAGAACACATTCAAGTCGTTTGACGATCATAATAGCTCCAAAATTAACAAGTTTGTCTTGCGTTTTTAACGTTGTTATTTTATTCCCAAGCTTCAACAGCTTCTTTTTTTGTTTTTCCACGAGCAATGGCTTTAAAAGAACAATGTTGGTTACTATGAGAAACAACATGCGGGTATTCTTTGTCCAATAGACATTCTTCACAAAGAGAATTTTCTGAACATTGAGAGCAATTTTCACCAAATGAGTCATCAAGGTGATATTTATCAGATTCTTTACAGTTAAAACATTTGTGACTGCTCAAGGTTGTTGTTTTACTCATGTGATTTCTCATTTGTTTTTAAGATACGCATATAATACTAAAAAACAAACAAAAAAGCAACAATAAAAAAGCTTGTACTAAAAATAATCTTGAGTTAATATTAGTGAGTAGGTTGTCTTCTAAGCCTCCAAGCCCACTTGGTAAAGTATTAGATACGAGAAGTAAAACAAAATAAACAAACACGAACATTAATGTTTTTCTAAGCATTAAGAACTATGGGCTGTTTCGTATTGCAAAATAATAGGAACTCATTATGCAAAACAAAACTAAAAACTTCACATTTCTGCCAAACGGCAAACCACTATCTACGCTTAAAAACGAAGCGAAGAAATTAAAAAAACAATCAAAATTTAAAACGCTATCAGAAGCGCAAAATGCGCTATCTAGAAGTTTATTCAACAAACCCTTAAACAAACTATCTAAAAACCTAGAAGAACGCTCTCCTGTCGTTATATCAGGTATTCTTTATTTACCTTTGGTCGTAAACACAAAACAATTTGAGTGTTTTAGCGAAGAAGAAGAATTTTGTTACTATGTGGCAATAAACGATAAAGAACTCGGTATTTCAAAAGATATGGGTTTTTCTATCGAAAATATTGTCTCTGAAGGTTTCATAAAAGATCTGTCTTTTGGTTCTTTTGAGAAGATGCTAACAGATCAAGACGTTTGGAACGGTTGGCATATCAAATTAGATAAAGAGCATTTTGTTGAAGTGAAAACAACAGACGAAGGGATTGTAGCCGATTTATATTTTGATAATGGTTCTGAATTAGACGCATTTCGAAGCTGTTATATTCTTTTTGAAGAAATGGTTAGCTTCAACTATGAAAGTATCAAAAACGATTCTATTTCAGACTACAAGGCTGTTCATTTGTTTGGACACGAACTAGAAAGCGATTCTACGGTGTTTTACACAATAGGCGAAATAGACTGCGCTTTATCTGGAACTTGGATTTTAACTAATGAAGAAGGTCAATTTATAAAGCCAGAAGAAATGATTGCTCAAATGAAACAGGCAGGGGCAGAGAAAGAGTTTTGGTCTTGGCTTTATGGTAAGGACAATGATCTGTTTGAAGGCTTTGAGGTAATGACAGCTCCATATTTTGAATACCAAAATGAAGAAGGTGATTTGTTAGGGGAGGTATTTGATACATTACCAAAATCATTATCAGAGAAAACTCTCGAAATAGCAGAATTTTTCGTGATAGAAAGATAAAGCCGACAAGAAAATAAAGATGCTGCAGCTTGCAGCATTTTTTTGAGGTTATTTAAGACTTAAATTACTGTTTCATGAAAGAAAGCCAATAAAAAGTCTAAAAAAACCAATAAAAAGAAAGCCAATAATGCAAAAGGAATTTGTTTTTTATCTAAAAACAAGTTTTTTTATTTAAATGAAAACTATATATAATAATAAAATCTTCTTTAAAAATAGTAGAGAGAAATAAGTGTCAAAATTTAGGTTCTTTATATAAACTCTAAGGTATTGTTCTAAAACAAAATAATTTTAAAAAACAAAAAAAAGTGAGCAATTAAAAAAATGTAAAAAATACAATTTAAAAAAAAGCTTTAAAAATAAGTATTTAATTTGGTTGATATTTAAATTTAACTTTTGAAAAACAAAAGACATTAAATAACAATAAGTAAAGCAAACAACTAACAAAAACAAAGGATTGTATGTTGTATATATAAATAATAAACCACTGATAATAAAAGAATTGTTTTTTAAAAAGATAAATAAAACAATAATAATAAAAAAAGAAAATAAATAATGGCTTCCCATTGCTTTAAAATAAGGATTTTATTTTTCAATCTTCTAAATATAGTCTTACAAATGTAAGACTATATTGAATAAAAACAAAAAAACGAAAGACGGAAAAAAACAAAGGATTACATATTATATATGAGCAATAAAACATTGATAATAAAAACAATTATTTTAAAAAAACACAAAAAAGAGAAAAAGAAGGAAAAATGAGAAACATGAGATTATAAAAAACTATATTAACAAATAATTTAAAAAATAAGGATTTATATATAAGAATTAAAATTCTAACTATTTAAAGCAAAAGAAATGCAAAGCGGATAAAAGACATGACATATTGGAGTTTAAGTTTATGAAATAAAAGAGAATAAAAAACAAAATACGCAAAAACAATAGCAAAATAAAAAGCAGACAAACATTTAAAATAAAAAAGCCCTAAGAAAAGGGCTTTAAAATAATTAGAATTAAATATTATAAAAGTATAATTTATTTTATTGATTATTGTTCTTGAAGTTCTTTAATTAATTTATCGGTAGCAATATCTAGTGCAATAGACTCACTGTTAGTGTCATATTCAATATCAACAACACTATGACCATAGTAAAAACCAACGTCAATAGATTGAATAGTGCCATTTTCGTCAGGATAAGATTGACGACAATTAGCAGAGTTTAACTGATTAGTCATTTCCTCAACGGCTGCAGCATGTGGGTCTTTTGAATTTTCTGGAATAGAAACCACGAAGTCACCAAAAGAAGTTTCCAAAGAATAATCTTGATACATTGTAGTAAACCTTTTTATTTTTAATTTGTTTTTAAATTATAGCAAAAAACATACATTTAAAAAAGAGAATTCCATATTTTTTCGAAAAAACTCTCTTTTTTCGGTTCTGTCGTAATAAAGTGCGCTTGGATATATTCTATTAGCTCTTTTTCTAAGTATCAAAAACATAAAGAAATTATACAAAAAAAAGGTTGAACAGTTCAACCTTTTAAAAGAAATAAAGTCAATTTTTAAGCAAAAAGGTCTTTCATAATCATTTTATTAAAATCAATCTCTTTAACAATTTCATTAAGATGAGATTTTGAAAAAGCATTAACTTTACGCCAATATTTACCACAATATTTTTGAGCTTCTTTTTCTGACTCAAATGTATGATATTTAGGATTTTTTAATACAGGAGCAACAGGCACAGATCCGTTTTCTTTGCGATATGCGTTATCATAGTCAGTTTGCTTTTGTTTTGTTTCTTTTTCCAGTTGGTCAACGTCTTCATCCGACATTTCTTCAACTTCTTTTGACAAGTAATTAACATTTTCAGGTCGATTTAGGTAATACTCAGAGTTGTAATACTTCTCGTCCTCTAAATCGTTTAGTTTGTCTGAATAACCAACAATGTAGGACTCTTCTTTAAGAATACTTGCTTTAACGGCACGTTTGTAAAGTGTAATCAAAGCCTCATTGTAAGATTGCTTGTAAACCAAAGCATTAATCATAAAGCAAAGACCGCTAGAATAGCAAGGATCGTCTTCTGCATATTTAATAATCGCATTATATCGATCAACTGAAAAACCGCCTTTAACGTATTCAATTAAATAAAGGTCTGATTTGTAGCCATTCATATCAATGGCATGACCTAAAAAGTGGGATTTGTAGTTTTCTGTCGTTAGTGCGTTATCTTTGAATTCGGATTCAAAGATTGGTCGAACACCACGATACGAAACGTATCGTTCGCCTGACGCTGAAATAGAAACTGTTCCACTTACAGTAGATTTTTTAAGAAGGCTCTTAGCAAAGCGATTTTTCATTTTTAATACCGATTTATTTTTAAGTTGTGGTAATTATAAAATATTAACGCAAGAAAAACAAGCGTTTTTAAACTAATGAGTCACTTGTAGAAACAGCCAAAACCTTGGCGTCACGAAATTGACTTTTACGTGTTACGTCATCGCAAACTTCAGAATAATTTTGAACTTTACCATTCACCATAATTTTTTGTGGATTTGAACAAAACTCGTAAGAGGAATCAGAAATACTAGAAGTATTATGTTTCATTCGATATTGAGATTCGCTGTAGAAATAGAGTCTAAGTCGTTTACCTTCTGCAGATACTGAAACTCGACCTTTTTCTGTTGTTTGGCTTAATAGCAGTTGTGCTTTTTTATTTTTCATAGAAGAACCTGCATTGTTTGAATCAACAAATTATAAAATAAAAAAAGAAAAAAAACAAGGAAAAGAATAAATTAAAATGATTGTTTTTAAAGAATCATTTTGGTATAATTAATAAAATTAAAAACATATTAAAGGTTGAAAAATGTCATTATCATTAGTGTCAATTATGAATAAAATTGAAGATGAATCACTGAAAGCAGAGATTAAAGAATTTATAAGTAAGAACATGATTAAAGTCGGTGTTTCAATCACTATTCCAAAAGTTTTAGATTTTAAGGTAAACAATTACTTGAAAAATTTAGATTGTGTTCAAAAGTATTCAATCAAAGTAGATCAGTATGGTCAGAAAACTTTGTTCTTTGAAGTGACTCCACCAGTATCAAAGGTCGAAGAATTAAGTAAAGAAGAATTAAAGCAAGAGGTTCTTACGTTAACCAGAAAACTGTTGAAACATATTGATTTTGAATCAATGTGTGACACTTTAAGCTACAAAGAGACAGAAGCAAAAGCGAATTGTGAAAAAATGGGAGAACAGTCTTTAATCAATGATAAGGTTTCTCTTGTAGTAGGCACTGATAAAGATTTGGTTATGGTAATGAGCGTAATCAATCAAGAATCAGAAATGTTGATTCCTGTAATGTAAGGAAAAAATGATGACAGTTGCAGTTTATTTGGACAAAGAGGGCAAACAACATTATTCAAATAATGTATCTGAGTATACAGATTCTTTGTTTGTTGAAAAATTAGAGAGTCGTAGAAGTCCGAGCCAAAAATCACCGAGAGAAGGGGGCGTTTATAAGTTAAAACGAATGAATAGTACAAATGGTTCTTTTAAATATGCAAATGCCTCAACAAAAGCATTTTTTCCATTTGATTACTTTTTGCATAAAATAAACAAAAGCCCTGATATGAATATTGTTATCCGTGTATTAACAGGCATTGACAGCAAGTATGCAGAAATGAGTTTTAAATTAAAAAACGCTCAATCTATTCATTTCTGGAATAAAGTAGAGTCAGGTTTTGTAAAAGTTCAAAGAAATGAAGGAAAAATGTATTTATTAATTCTCGATGAAAACTGGCGAGAAACAGGATATGCAGTAGAATTGGAAGCAATTTAAAAAAAAGCAGCTTGAGCTGCTTTTTTTAATGAATACGCATTTATTATTTAAAAAATAGGGATACTTGTTTTGTAAAACAGTGTAATGAGGATAATGTTAAACAAGAAAAAAAGCCTCTGATGATAAGAGGCTTTTCGTATTTCATTAATCAAGAATGTAATTTATTACATTTCGTTTAAGTATTCAATGGCTTCTTCAACAGTGTCAGTTTCAGTAACAATTTTACGATTTTTATCAAAAATAGCAATTTTTGTTCGACAAGCACCATGATTTAGACCAGAAGTAGACATACTAATTAAGTGGTTTTTATATACAAATGCGGCATTGGCTTCTGCTCGATGGCAATAATTGTCACCACTGGTATTTAAATCAACAATGGTAAAACCTTGTGAATCGGTAAATGCGTCATAATTGCCACTAGGTGCGACAAGTGTTTCCATTAGTGTTGCTTTTGACTTAGTCATTATTATTCCTCTTCGTATCCAGAAACAAATTCATCGTTAAATGTTGGTTCTTCTTTGTAAATGCCTTCCCAACGATTTTGATCGATAAGTTCTTCAAAATCTACGTCCATAATGTATTCATTGAACATTTGTTTACGATCTTCGGTAGACATAGCAATAAATTCACTATAGGTCACTTCATTACGGACATAATCAGCCCAAATACCTTGATCGGAAATTTCAATAATTTTTTCACGAAAATCAATGTGTCTTAATACTAATTTAGCCATAACTTTAAAACCTTTTGTTTTTAAACTACGTTAATTATACAATAAAAAGACCAACGAAACAACGTTTTTTATGGTTGGTTAGAAAACTTTTGAGTGACAAACAAACAAGGGGTTTGAGAGTAACTTACTTATTTCGTTTAATGTTCGTCCAGTATCGACAACAGTATCAAGAACATAATATACAGAATCAGGTTCATTACCAACGAGATAAAAGCAAAAAAAGTCTTCATCGATCTTTTTATTGTTTTTTTTCAGTGAATATAATGATTCTCTCTCTTTTCCTTTTAATATATCAAGAACTTTGCCACCATTAAGGCGAACAATAATCTGAGCAATGTCTAAAGTGTCAGTGGCATATCCATTTCGAGAAGGAACAGGGACAATAATAACGTCAGATGGTAATATGGCTGAAATCTCTTCAGCCATTAATTGTAATGATTTCTGGTCTTTGGATTTAACACGGTGTGCTAATTCTCTTGCACCAAAATCTTTATAGTAATTTTTAACAAAAATCATAAAAAAGATTTAATAAAGCAGATCCATGTGGATAATGAATGGCGTAGAATAAAAATGCTTAATCATTTTTTTGTAATTTCCTTCGTTAGCCATGAAATCGACAAATTTAACTTCATTTGGTAATTTACTAAACGGTTCTTTTGTATTGTGTAAGTAATGAGCTACCTGAACAGACTTACACAGATAATCCATTGTTTTCTTTTGTTCTTCGGATTCGTTCAATGCTTCATTGTAAAAATAAACAGGCATTTCGTCGCCTTCGTCATTGATAGGAACGATTTTGGATTCAAAATGAAGAAGCGTTGTGGATTGATAATTTTCAAGAATATCTTGCAGTGAGTTAAACACGTTTTCTTCTTCTTCTGCTGAATTGAGATCCATTTTATCAATCAGTTCTTTAAAAATCGGGAATTTTTTCAAATTAGTTCTTTCATAAACTTGCGCAACATCATAAATTTCTGGAACTAGATGAGGTTTAAGATTCATTGCTTTTCCTTAATGGTTGATTTTTTCTTGTGTAAACAAATGTTCACGTTCTAATTTAGTTAGGTTTTCACTGAATTTTTTAAGAAATGCCAATGCTTGCTCTTCTGTGGAGTCGTGCTTATGTAAGTATCGTACAGAAGAAAGAATAGCTGTAAATCCAGAAGAAGACGAATTATAAAAAGAGTCAGCCAAGTTGTGATTTGGGGTCTTATTTTGAAGAAATAAGTTGAGAGCTTGAAGAACTCGTTTTTCTCCAATACCACGAAAATAAATGGTTTTATCAAAAACAAGCGCAATCTTTCTAACTAAATCAGAACCAAGATGAAGTTCGGATTCTATGATAGGCAAGATTTTTTCTGCATTGAGTTTTGACATTTAAACCTCTTACAATCGTTTTTAAACTGCGTTTATCATAGCAAAAAACGTCGATTTAGGCAACTTTTTTAAGTTCTTTTTCTTTTATCTTGATAAGGTCTATTTCTGCAAGTAACGCCTTTTCGAGAATAACAGGATAACACTCTGTATAACCAGAAGCCATGATTTCATTCATAATAGAGTGATCTAAGTTGTTTGAAGTATAATTAGAATGAATGTTTTTTTCATATTCAAGAGCAATGAATTTAGTATCGACTAAAACAGAATCTAATTCTTCAACAGTATAAGATTTATCAAGTTTGTAGTTCTTTTGTCGGCTTAAAATATTATTAGCAATACCAAGTTTCAAGAATGAATTTTCTTCATTGTGTATGAGAAGTAAGTAAACATAAGTTTTTTGGTGGAAATGAGAATTGCCACAGAACTCACAACAGACGCTTTTATGTCGAATGTCAGAAGGTTGATATTCTTTTTGATGACCACATTCATTAAATTGATAGAGATAATATCCTGTTTTAGTCCCTTTGCTTATAATACTCATATCTTTTTGGTCAGCTTCAAGTTTGAATTGTTCAAATTGACAAATCTCACAATGTGGCTGTTTTTTTCGAACGTGGACTGCTTGATATTCCTTTTGATGACCACATTTGTCAAATTGATAAACATAATTACCGAATTTCTCAGCTTTGCGAATAAGAGTTAATCCTTTCTCTTTGGCTTCAAATTTGAATTGCTCTATTTGACAGCTTTCACAAGTTGGCTGTCTACGTCTAACGTGGGAGGGCTTATATTCCTTTTGATGACCACATTTATCAAACTGATACCAGTAATGGCTTCGCTTGTCACTTTTGTGAAGAAGAGTTAAACCTTTCTCGTTGGCTTCAAGTTTGAATTGTTCGAGTTTACACTCATTACAGACAGGATTAGTGTTTCTGAGTTCATAGGGCTTGTATTCTTTCGTGTGTCCACATGAATTAAACCGATACAAATAAGATTCAGGGCTGTTGCTCTTACCAAGAAGAGTTAAGCCTTTTTCACTTGCTTCTGATTTAAATTGTTCAAGTTTACACATATTTAGCCCAATGTTTTAAAAATCGAGAAATGATACATTAGAAGCGAATTTTGAATAATTCTTTGGCAATGCCACCTTCTGCCAAATCGATTCTTTTAGACTTGCATTTAATCTTTTTGTAAGTGTAAGTATCTTTTCTTTTTCGCTTGTCTTTTCTTTCTGCGTTGTAACGTTTGCTATCAGCTCTAATAGCGTCTTTGCATTCACTATAAGAAGTATACGGAGTAACACGTTCAACAACGTTTTCAGCGAATTTGTCACCATTAACCATACTAACGGTAGTAGTAACAATTAAAAAAACTTTTGCAGTAAGCATAATTTCACCATATCTTTCTTTTTAACTGCGTTAATTATAGCAAAGAATGAGATTTGGGGCAATAAAAAAGAGCCAATAATTGACTCTTTTTTGAACACTTTAAGCGACTGATTTTTCTTTGAGTGATTCGAGATAACGAGAGACGACAAAATCATGTTCAAAGTTTTTTGAAAGAACCAAAGCAGTTTCTAGCATAGAATCACTTAGTTTAGGGTAGCCATACTCAGAAACATAACATTTATAATCGAGAATTAATCGAGCAACTGTCATATATGGGTGGTCTAATTCATACGTGACAGAGCTATATTTATAAGCTTCTCTACCTTCTTTAAGGTGTTTGAACGCTTTTTCTAAGGATTCAATAACGTCTTCATTGTCAGTTAGCTTACGAGCTAGATTAAGAATCTCAAAAATATCTGACATTGTGGGTGTTAATCCGTTGAAGTGAGCAATAACAGACTCAAGAACAAGATCATCTTTTCGATGTGAAAAAGAATGAAAACCGCTATCTGTTTCAATCTTAATATCGTCAATGATATTAAAAATATTCAAAACACGATTAATTAAAGTCTGAAAAGCTTCTAAACGTAATTTCTCTTGGTTGTTCATTTTACACCTTTTGATTTGTTTTTAAGTTGAGTAAATTATACTAAAATAAAGGATTTTAATCAATAAAAAAAGCCTCAAGTTTGAGGCTTTAATTATATAAATATTGTGGCTTAAGACTCCATTGTTTCTTGATTAACAACTCCATCTTTCATTAGAAACATAGCTAGTTTATCAAACTCTAAATCACCGTCCATATAGCTTTTAACGTCAGAAACGACACCTTCTGCTGCAGAAGAACTTAGTTTAGGGTGCAGGGTTTGAACAGAATCAACAGGATTAGAGGTTTTAACTGCTTCAACTAGGTTTTCAATAACTTTTTTCATAATACATACCTTTTTTAATAATTAGAAGACAAATAAGTTATTTTTAAGTCAGTGCTCTCCGCCTTGACTATGTGTATATACTATCAATAGTTAACTTGGATTGCAAGATAAAAAACGCATTTTTAAGGATAAAAATAAAAAAAAAGGTTCTAAGTCAGAACCTTTAATTAATAAGAAGATTAATAAATAATCAATTTAGTATTTTGGTTTAACATGAAAGTTATTCCAAGATTTTGAACTGTGTCCAAGCCCGTCATGCTCATAAGTAGCAATAAGATCTTCAATACCATTTTCTTTCATCCAGTCACTCATTTTAGACATAACATTTGCAAATTTAGCGTCTTTAAAACGGGTGAATAGACTTTCAGTTGCATAGTCGTTGCAAAGAAATTTACGTTTTTTGGCACTCAATTTACGACCTTCGACAACACGGAACAAGCCATTGTGAACATGAACCTTTTTGGCATTAGGAAGTCGTTCTGCCTCTTCTCGGATTTGTTGCATAAGATCAGAAACAAAGCCAATTTCTTCTTTGTCTTTACGTTCTTGCTCTTCTTTGCGTTCTTTTTGAATTTGAAGATCTTTAAGTTCTTCTTCGTTCATTCGGTCAATAAGTTTTTGTCCTAACATAAGAGATTCCTCTTGTTAAAGTTTACGGTAGACAGCTTTTTTATTTTGACGCTTACCCACGGAATGATAGAAAGGGTAATTGTGCTTACGAATAGTAGGGATCTGAATAGGTTTTTCACGATACATTTTAATATGGTAAGTGTCACAAGTAGCAGCACTAGCGCCAATAACGTGAGCAGCAAGGATAGCAACATTCGTAGTCATTTCAAAAGCCTTTAAGTGTTTAAGGAATAAGATAATTATATAAAAAAAGGTCGCAACAAGCAACCTTTTTTTGTTTTAAAATTGAATAATTTTAAGCTTTCGATTGTAACGTTTTTGAATAGAGTTCGTTTTGAGATTCCTCTTTCAATTTTTGCACCAGAGTGGACGTTTTTTTGACTGAATGTTCAAATTTAGTCATTAAAATGTCGCCTCTTTTCTTAAAAACATATTGTCGATATGCAGAAATAGAGAACGGGATTAATGTCATCGCTCCAACAATAATGCTTGCTTGGCAATTACTGGTAAAGAAGATAGGGATAAAACCAAAAAACAATACGTTAACAAACTCCAAACGATTGTAATTATTTGTCGTGGCAACATTGAAAATCAATCCAATGGTAGCCAAGAATGAAAAGATAACAGCAAAGTCAGTGCTCATTTTATATAAAAAGAAAGCAATGGCTACAACAGCAACAATAGGATATAGATCGGATTTAAAAATATTACGCATTTTTTCACCTTATATTTGATTATTCTCGATTATCGAGTTCACTTCCAATTTCTGGAATTTTTGTTAAAGCGTCTTCTTTAATACTGATAAAAGCAACGCCATAAACGTGTTCTTTGTATGGATTAGGAATATCGCTTTCTTCTTCGTCAAAGATAACCCAAGGGATTTTTTTTGCGATCATGATATCTTCTGGCAAGTGTGGCTTCATACCCTCTGAGTCAAACTCACAATAATGCCCTGGGTTGCCCTCTCCAAATCCTTCATCAGAAGTTTGTGATTCTTTGACATAAAGCAGTAAATCTTGAACGCCTTTTGGTAACAATAAAAACTCTTGATACATAAGTAATACCTTTCATTAAAAACAAGTTGAATTATACTTTAAAAGTAGCCTTAAATCAACCAAATTCGATTTCTAATAACTTTTTACCAATCATTTCATTTGCAACTTTTAAAGTCCAGATAGCAAAAGTAAGTCCAAAAACAAATTCCACACATAAGCCCTTATCAATGTAGGACATCACGGAACAAAAAATGATTAGTAGTGGAGAAAAAAGCAAAAACATATATGATTTAAAACAGCGATCACTTTTAAATCGCTCAAAAAGTTCTTTATTATCCATTGTATCTCCAATGATCGTGTTTAAATTCTTCTGGTATATCAAGCCACATGAAAGTTTCAGACGGTTGACCTTTTTCTTGGCAAGACTTGCAACAAAACCAGATTTCCCAACCGCCAAAAGATTCTTCATCGCCAGTCCAAACAAGTTCTTCTTTGCCTTCTGTACCTTCACAGAATTGACAAGAACAAGTAGGAAACTTCCTAGCGTATTCTTCTTCTATGGCTTTTTGCAGTCGTTCTTCGTAATTTTGTTCGCTCATATAAACCTTTTAATCTTTGTGGCTTCTGTCTCTGCCATTGCGTTCACAATGATATTGTTTTTTATTTTTCCCTGTTGTTTTAGCAAGAAGGG
Source organism: Chloroflexota bacterium (assembly GCA_002722455.1). Classification (GTDB taxonomy): domain Bacteria; phylum Chloroflexota; class Dehalococcoidia; order Lucifugimonadales. The sequence continues at coordinate 48,352 of PBMB01000019.1, read as the reverse complement.
CAATGAAAGCACCAGAACAAGCTAAGAAAAATAGGAATTTTAAAATAAACATGATTTTGCCTTAATATTTAAATCGAAAATGAATTATAGCAAAATCAAATAAAAAGGTCAATGTAAGAGAAGATTGCTAGTCGCAATCTTCTTCAATGCCAGTAAGTAATGCACCAAGCATGTGTTTGTTAATGATTTCTTTTGCTTGGTCTTCAAAAGAAGTTTCAAAATCAGTTTTTAAAAGATTTTGCTTCTCTGGAGTATTCCAGTAAATAACCGTGTATTCATCACCTGAATGGTTGTAAGTGATTTTTGCGTCAGTCTTATGTCGAGTTTGTCCTGCGCCATACAAACTCTTTTCTGGGAGCACATAAGAACTCTCAACGATTGAAAGAGTAGCAGTGCCACCAAGAATAGTAACGCTTTGAGAAAATTCAAATGTGATTTTTGGCTCTGACATGATTGTGCCTTTTGTTTGCTTTTAAGTTGCGTAAATTATAACAAAAGTAAGAAAAAAATGCAAAAAAATATTCAATACAAAAATAAAAAAAAGTTTAATATTTAAAAATAAAACAGTGATTTGTAACGTTTGCAAAGAAGTGATAAGTATGTCGAAAATTATACTGGTAAGACTTTTATTATTCAGAAAGCATTGTATACTGTAATAAGTTAATCGAGAGAAGCTAACTTGGAGAGACAAAATGAGCATGATTAATATTTCAAGCGTAGAAGACTATCAAAAGAGTGTTGAGTTGAATCAAGAGATTAATGAAGATCCAACAGTAAACACACCAAAAGAAGTTGTAAAACGAGCTTTTGAAAGAGGTTATACTATTCGACTAGGCGCACTAAACGACATTATGGAAGAAGTGGAAGCACATTAATTTAAACAGAATCCAAAGAGCTTGGCAAATGCCAAGCTTTTTTTTTGTTTGACTTTTGTTAATATTTTTTTTAAATTGAAAATAAAAGGAGGAAAAATTGACGATTTATGTTGATCCAAATGATGTAAAAGGAAAGTTAGATTACCCTTTGTTTTATAAAGAATCATTTTTGCTATTTGCAGTTATGGTAGCAGGTAAAAGCTCGGAAACAATAAAAAAGAAGACAAATGAATTAATTGCAGACTTAATAGGTAAAGATAAGCCAGAATCTTTATTTTCATACATAATAGAAAATTATGGAAAAAATGATTTTGAAAAACTGTTGGAAATGTTAAAAAAACACAAGACAGGTAAATATTCATTATTGTTGAATTTCTTTCGAGATCTTAAATCTACGAAAATGGATTTAATGAACTGCAGTTTAAAAGAGCTAGAAAGTCTTAGAGGAGTTGGAAAAAAAAGCTCTCGTTTCTTTATGGTGTATAACAGAGCAGATATAGAAGATTGTGCAATACTAGACACTCATATATTAAAGTTTCTAAGAGCAAATGGTTATGAAGCACCAGAGCAAACACCCTCAAAGCCTAAATTATATGAAGAGTTAGAAAGTGCCTTTTTAGAGTTAGCTTCAAAAGTAAAACCAAAAATGACAATTCCAGATTTAGATTTTCTATTGTGGTATAGCGCAAAGACAGAAAAGAAAACAGCTCATGTTTCAGATAAAGGTGAGTTAATATTTTTTCAAGAATAAAAGAAAACACAGCCAAAGAGCTGTGTTTTTTTAGTTTTTAAAACAAGTAGAAAGTATCTTTTATCTCTTTGGAATGACGAAAGCCAAATGATAAATGTCTTGGCACTTGGTGAAAAACATTCTCGTTTTTAAATTCTAAATAAACGCTTGATGCTTTTCTTACTGTGTTTAAAACAACGTCTTTTAAACTATTTTTGTCATAAGTGGAAATAACAAAATCAAATGCTGCGTCTTCTGTGATTACATAAAAATCATTCGCAAAAGAAAGTGAATCTTTCAAATATTGAACAACTTCGGTTCTCCATTTGTCACCTAGAACATAATGACCACGCCCTTTTTGACAACCTTGTATTTGACGAATGAATACGTTCATATCTTGGTCAATATAAAAACTAACATAAAAAGCAGGTTTGTTTTTAAAGTAAAAAACTAACCCAAGTCTTGAATCTAGAAAAAGTCGATTGTTTTCTTTTTCAATATACTTATCTTGCTTATCGCAGTAATGACGAACTTTATATTTTACGTTTTTATCTCGAAACAAAGAAGAATTATCGCTAAAACCACAAAACATATTTGAATAAATAGGTTTTACACTGAATCGCTGATCGCCAAAAGGAATAGATAAATCAGAGTGGATAGAGTTAAAAATTTTAAAAGTTGACTCGTTATCAAATCGGTCATATCCAATCCAGTTACAAGAAGCGGCTTGAATCGCTTCAAATAAGCCAAAATCAATATTTGGATAGAACTTATTAACTAAGTCTTTAACAATTCGAGATTTATCACAATAATGTTGAAAATCTGTCTCATGATAATAAGTTGCAAACTCTTGAAAAGAAATATTTTCTTTAAAGTGGTTCAGGCACTTTTCGTCTAATTCAGGGTAAAACTCAGGAAGCAAATCTCTTGAAAGATGAAGACGTCCAAAAAAATCATCTAGCCTTAATTTGTAAGAACTAGGGTTGTAGTTTTTGATTTTTTCAATTCGTGCATTGTGATAATCATTGATATTGTTAATCACTTTGTTTAATTTTTTAAGAGACATATTGCACCAAGAAAGATTCTTTTAATGAGTGTTTATTATAGCATTAATAGAAAATAAAAACAAAAAAAACCGCCTAAAAAGACGGTTTTTCAAAAAATAAATTATCGATTCGCAAGCTCTTTAATATTTTTATCAAGCTCTTTTCGATCCCAAACACCTGTTTCAAGATTGTTAATGATAGCGTCCCATTCCCACTTTGAAAAAACGTCACTAGAATTATGATCTTGCTCTCGAATAAATTCTTTTGCAAGTTCGGTGGTAATAGGTGCTTCGCTTTCACGTTTTGTTGTTGTCATAAATCATAATCTCTTAAATCTTACTTACGGAATAAATTATACATAAAAAATAATAAAAAGGCAAGTTTTTTTTAATATTAAAAACCTTCGTATTCGTTTAACATAATTCACTCCTTGATCCTAAGAAAAACCATTTTGCATAAGCAGCTCAAAATATTGACTTAAATACATTACCTCAAAACAAATAATACAAATTAATATTGATTAAAATTAAGCATTTTCTTATGCTCTAACAAGCAAGGGGTAAAGACTTCTGATAAGTGTCTAAAAATCCCTTGGTGAGATTCTAAGTCTTCAATATCGTAACCGTCAGACGCATCAAAGCCACATAACTCTAAGAAAGCGATATTTTCAGCGTCATAATCTTCTGGTTTATTGAAAACAAGAGAATCTTTAAAAGAAGCCTTGATCATTCGAGAAAGCAGTTCTTTTGTTTGTTCGTTTTTATTAATAAATCCATTTGTATTAGGGTAGAAAAACAATGTTTTATCTTTTTGCCCTTTAAATGCGAGATAACCGTCCGTATGGTAATCAAGAGAAAGTTCAGCCTTTACTTCTATCTCTGGTAAGTTAATGTGAAAGCGAGTTTTTCGAGTGCGAACAAATCGGTCTGAAACGTCTTCATTTTGAATTGCTTTGAAAAGAGAGTGAAGTTGAATAAGGTTAGTAATCTCGATTATAAATTTTTGCATTATGATAAACCGTATAGATTAAACAAGATAAGGTTATTATACAAAAAAAGCCCTGACTAAGCAAGGCTTTAAACTTTGTTTTTTTAAATTAACTTAAATTTTGTATTTCTTTTCAACCTGTTTTGAAAGCGTTTTTTGATTTTCAGAACTAAATGAAACTTCCATACCAACAACATTAGGTCGATTAATGAGATCTTCTTCGCCATAAGATAAAGTAATACGAGCAGAGACAGGTAATGTTTTGTGAGTAAAGTTAAAATGTTTTTGATCACAAATGACAACATTTGTTGTTTCTTCAAAATCTGTTAGTAATTTATCACGTTGAGCTTGAAATTTTTCAATTACACAATCTTGCATTTTGAATCTCTCTTTGTTTTTAACGATAAGATAATAATAGCAAAAGGTTGCTAAGAGAACAACCTTTTTGTTTTAAAAATTTAAGAAATTAAGTATTCTTTTGCCTTGTCGATATGTTCTTGTGTAAGTCCAACAGAAGAAGCGGTATAAACAGGGTTTAGTTCAGAATCAATACGTTCTCGGTCTTCAAATACCACGAATTTATCAAGTTTCATAAAATCAACATAATCTTGGATCTGTTCATTTCGTGATTTCTGATTGTATTTTGTGTTTGGCTCAACACAAAGCTCTCGAAGCTCGTATTTGTACTTTTTAGCAAATTCGATATATTCTTCAACACCAGAACGACGAAGTGCTTTTCGAATAACAATGTCCATACAAGGATCTGCTGTGCGATATGTGCTACTTAGAACAATGTTTGAGTTCGTTTCAATAGCAAGTTTAGCTAAAAGATACATTTTGTGTGGACAAGCAATAGAGCTTAAATAAGTATTAACGACTTCATTAAAATTGTAAGGAACACTTTGTTTGACGCTAGGTTCGTCAAGAACTCCGTCAAAATCAGTAATAATATAAGACTTATCGTTTTTGCGGGTTTCCTTTTGAAGTTTTGACATTGATTGAGTCAAATCAATCATAGAAGATTTATTATCTTTTGTTTCAACGTTAAAAAAACCTGCAGCAACTTTTGCTTTTGCTTGTGTAAGAGCATTAATTTTAGTGCTTCCAATAAGATTGCCAACATATTGAAAATCATTCATGATACTAGGAAATCCAGAATCGTTTTTCTGAACTTTAACTTTTTTTCCTTTTACAAATACGTCAAATTTTGGCATTACTAAATCTCTTTAAAGTTGTTTAATATGGAATAATTATAAAAAAACTAAGAAAATAAATGAATCTGTTACAATAAATATGCTTAGAGAAAACAAACTTTATCAACAAAAATTTGTTTTCCCTAAGTTAATTTAAATTACATTACAAACAAGCTTGTTTAAATTTATAAGCCAAAATAGGTGCAGCGAAAATAATCAAAACCGCAATCATAGCAGGTTGAATAAGAGACGCAATAGCAGATAAAATTAGAAATATTTGAACTATTTTTGTTTGAAACGTATTTAACGATTTGCAACTTTTCATAGTAAACCCCTTATTTGTTGTGGCAATAATATCAAAAAAACGTGATTTAGTCAACAAATAATAATAATAAAAACACAGAAAAAAAGCAAATAAGAGTAGTGGCTTATCCTTTATTTTATGTTGTATAAAATTTCTGTTTGATTGATTATGGCTCAGACAGAGCCATAAAAGTAAAAATTAAACGTTCCACTCGGAAACTGTTTCACCACGCTCTTGAAGAACAAGGGCAATCTTCTCAGCTTGGTTTTTTGCTTTTTGACGTTCTTGCTCTGATTTATCTTTATTTAGCGCATGATTACGAGCTTCTGTTAGACTGAATTGTAGAACTTCTGTTGTTTGTTTTTCAATTATACTCATAATAAATTCTCTTAATTAGTTATTGTTTGCGGGAGAGAGGTAATAATACACAAACAAAGAAAAACATGCAAGAAAAAATATAATTTATTTTATTCAAATCCGTATTTTTTTAATTTATGAGTTAAGAATGTCTTTGTCATTCTTCTTGTATTATAAAGTTTAGCAGCAGCAATAATTTCAGAAACCTCATTTTCGCTAAGATCAGGTTTGATTGATTTTATGCTGTTGTATATTTCTTTTTCACTTTCTTTTGTGATAATTACGGATATTATTTCAATTAATTTTTTCATTATTATTTTGCCCTTAAAATAAATAGAACGGTAGAACTACCGTTCTATTTCAAAGGTTCTAAGAAAAAACGATTTTTCCTTTTTCGTTCGATTTAATTTGAGAATCTAAAAGATCAGCCATTTTTTCAGGATTTTGTTTTTCACGATAAGCAATATAAGCTAAAATACCTGCCCTTGCATAGAAGTTTGAACGACCTATACAATCTTCAAAACCTTCTTTTTGAACAATTTGATCGTCTTTGAGATCCATAATTCGAGATACAAAACCGCTACCTTCAACAGAGATGATAGCAATATTATGAAGATTAGCAAGCGAACGATATTCAAAGGGACAACCAAGCCAATCAACAACGATTTCGACATTTTGGTGATGTCCATACTCTACAACAACTCTTTCCTTTTCATCGGAGGAGATGAAAGGCATAGGACACATTACAGTATCGGAAGTAATTCGATTTTGCATATAAGAGACATAAACATTGATTTCAAGATCAGTTGCATTTTCAACATCTAATCGAAGACCAACTGTTTTTTCGTTTTCAATTATAGGAATAAGATTTTTAATAAGTGCTTTCATTTGCGACCTTTTTTCAGCAATGGTTTTAAAATATGCCTATATTATACAATAGGCATAATGTTATATCAACCTATTTATAAGAACTTAAATCAAGTTCCTCTTTTTCACTGATAACTGCTTTATCAATGATTTTTTTCATTTCAGCAAAAGTAATATCTTTTCTTTTGCCTTTAAGCTTACCAAAAGCATAATTTGAAATGTTAGCAAGTTCTTCAAGTTCTAAGGAATCGTCAACGATAAGACCTTTAAGGTTAATGTCAGGGAATACTTGCATTAATGCTTCTTTTTCAAGATCTTGATTGCAATAAACACGATTGTCTTTTGCTGCATTAATGAAATCTTCAACAGTTTTAATTTCCACAACGTCAAAAACTCGAACTTCAATTTCTTCGTCTAGTAAAAATTCCAGTTCTTCGCCCTCTGAAGTTTCGATAACAACTTTGTTTTCTTTAAATTCAATGTTGTTAATGTATGTTCCGTCTTCAAGAGTGGATTCAATGTAAATCATTTTTAAAACCTTACGTAATTTCAATAAATGAATTATAGCAAAAAAAAGCCTCAATATCAATTGCGGCTTAGTGTTTTATTTATTAAATTTAATTGTTTTATTTGCGTCTTTTATTTTATCAGTGAGCATAGAGTCTAAACAGTATGTTAGATATTTTGGAGCTTCTTCTTTGCCACAGTTATAAATGATAAGTAGTGGATAAAGCATAGGTCGAAGAATCATTATGTAAAACAAGGACGTTTGTTCTCCAAGGAATGCTTTTGCAACCAAAGCAAGCAAGCCAAGCATTAAATATGTTCCACTAGTATATCCATTTGGCGTATCTTTTCGACGAATAATATTTTTCTTTTCTAAAATCAAGCTAATGCAACCAGATGCAACTAATGCAAAGCCAATATTATTATAAAAAGCTACTTCAAAACTGTATCCCGTAAAATACCAAGTTAAAAATGCAGTAGCAATAGTAATAATAGGTGTAAAAACTTCATGGAAACAATTTGTTAATTGATTCTTCGTGAATTTTTCCTGATTGTATTGTTTTCCATAAGTAAAAATAGAAGATACAAGAAGAATAGAGTAAATACCAATAGGAACCCATAGCATTTCTTGTCCAAAAATTAAGAACAAAATAAGCATAATGAGAAAAGAAGCAATACCTGCAACCGTCAGGAATGTATTCGTTTTCTTAAAAAGTTCTTTTGAATCCATATTGTTTTGAGCCTTATATAGTTATTTAATTGCTTATATCATAACAATAAAAAAAAACAAGAACAAGCAATTCTTGCTTTTGTCTGTTGTTTTTTTTAATTAAGAATTACAAATAGTCAATAATTGTTTCAATATCAACATAAGCTTGTGTGTTTAACTGTGCTGAATATTGAGTGGTAATGATTGCTTGATTGATCGAAGCACGATTATCATCGTTCCATTCACCTTTACTTCGGAGATTATCACGAATATCTTCAATACTTTTAACGTATAATTCATGACGCTTTCTTGAAACAGAAAATGGTTCTGCAGCGTCAGTAATGATTTTTTCAATGAAAAGTTGTTCTTTTGATTCAGAAGATTCAATTTTTTCTTGTAGGGAACGAAGTGCCGAAACAACCTTAAGATTAACAAGAACCTCGTTAAGTGTTCTTTCTGAAGTGCGAATTGATTTAGCAAATTCAACAAAATTTTCTTGTTCGAGTGTAAAATTTGTTGTTGAAACAACTTTGCTCATTTTTTCATTCCAATACAAACGTTCGCTGATAAGTTGTTCAATTCGTTCAATTGCTTTTTTCATTTTAGCTTCACCTTGTAATTTAAGATGCAAATATAATAACAAAAAGGGCGACAAATATCACTCTTAATTTTAATTTTTTTGATATTTATCTTCGTATTTTTTGTCCATTTTTTGAAGTATTTGTCGAACTGATTTAATTTTGCCCGATAGGGTGTGGAGAATAAACCAAAAACAAAAAACGGGCAATAGATACATAAGAAAAAATTTACTCCAAAATTAATAAACTTGAATAGTTGGGTTAATCCCACGCATAGTTTTCATTAATTGAATAATTTCTTCATCGTTAAGAGTCATTTTTTGATCACCTTTTGTCAATAAAAGCTCTGTAACTTGATTACCGTCACCAACTTGACTGTATCCACCATTCATATCAGGATCTTTTAGATACGAAAAAGTAGCGCATGAAAATTCACCATTATTTTCTGATTTTTTATCACTCATTTGAAAACCTTACTTTGTATTAATTGTTAAGCATCATAGCGAACAAAAAGGAAAAAGACAACTATTTTTTAGATTTAACAAAGATAGAATGAACTTCTCCACGAAGAGAATCAATGAATTTGTTAAACTCATTATGGTTACAAACTAAATAACAATCTAATTGTTCGGGGCTGTAACTGCTCCAACCTGTTTTTGTAGAGTAATAACAGACATAGCCAGATTTTTCTTCTGAATATTCAAAACGATGACGGGTCACATAATCTGAAAACGGTTTAATAGAATTAACTTCAATTTCTAAGCAATGTTTTTTAATATATTCATAATCAGAAGCAGTTAAGTTATGTGTTTCAGCATAACGAAAACGGTTTTCATATTCTTCTAAACTATTGAAAGCACAACGAGTTAAAATATCTTTTAAATGATTAATAATTGCTAGGTTTTTAAATTGATATGGAATAACAGCACGACCATTATCACAACTTTCAAACACTTCAATATCAGAAGTATAAAGGAATATTTCCGAAAATGCAGATAATAGTTTAGCTGAAATCTGTTTATGATAGTCTTGTAATGTGATAGTCATAGGGTCAAAATCGTCACAATCGTCTTTTCTAAGCACATTAAAGAAGTTTTCTAAGGCATATTCAAAGGCTTCCATTTGATCTTGATTACAAGTTCTTAGTGAAGCTTTTACAAGGTATTCAGTGCTAGAAGAATCAAGCATTTTGTTTAGTTCAACATTGCATTCTTCAACTTCATTAATTTCAATTCGGTCAAGATCTTCCATATCAAATAAATCAGTGTAGTTAACTTGCCAGTATCGAGTAAATCTTGAAAGATCTTCAAGATAATAAAGAATAAGTCCATGTTGTTTGAATACTTCCTCAGAAGGAAAATATCCTTCTTCTAGCTTTTCATTGATGAATTTATCAAGTTCTTTATCTTTAAGATTACTTACTTTTGCAATAACTCTTTGATCTTTAATGTCAAAGGCTAGGGTTTGAAATGTTGTGCGATGTTTTGCAACATTTTTAATAACATTAGCTATAAAAGTATTCATTGTAAATATACCAATTATTTAAGTTAGTGTTATTATATCAAAGTAGTGTTTTTAAGGCAATAAAAAAGCCTGTCTTTGACAGGCTTTTCTTTATGTTTATTTGTTTCTCTTATTTTTTAACTCGACGTAGTGTTAGTAGACCAAGACCAAGTAGCGTTAGTAGACCAGTAGAGCCACCGCCACCGCCACCGCCATTAGAACCACCATTATCACTACCGCCACCGTCACTCATTGAACCGTCAGGACAATTAGTTGAATCAATACCTAAGTCTGCACAAACTTCTAAATTAGTAAGACCGTCACCAACACTTTTTTGGGTTGCAATACCGTTTGAAACAGGGACGAATGCAGGTAAAGTATCAGAATTTTTGTAGTGATCAATAAATGCTTGAACTTCTGGATCTTGAACGTCTACAAACATTGAGTATCCGTCATCTGAACAACCACTAGAACCACGACTTACAATACCAATTTGAACACCAGAACGAACTAATGGTCCTCCTGAGTCACCAGAACAAGCACGACCTAATTGATTGTTAGAAAAATCAATGTGTGTTGTACAAATTGTTTGAGACTTTTCAATGTTTATGTCTACAAGACTCGTTCCCAAACTAGAACAAGAAGTGTCATCAACAAAAACAGTATCAGCTTCGTTAAAGGTAGAGTCGTCATGAGCGTCATAAACCAAATTACCATCTGAATCGGTATATTTGTATACCATCGAATCTTTACCTTGACCTGCAACTTGCAATAAATCACCGTCATTCAAAGAAAGTGAATTGTTTACACTGTGGGCAAGATTGGCAACTCGAACATTGTCTTGAATTGCGCTCTCAAGTGTGATAATAGCAACGTCATTGGCAGCAGGGGTCGTAGATTCTTCATAAACACCACTTGGGTAGTTACGAGATAAATATAAATCTGTTCCAGTTAAAGCGTCATCAGCACTACCCATGATGATAATGTTGTCAACACCTTTAACTTCTTGCATTCCAATATATTGTTTTTCATTGTTATAAACAAGAACTTTTAATTTAGTGAAATCTTTGCCGCCATAAACATAGTCATCGACACAGTGAGCTGCTGTTAGGATTTGATCGGCAGAAATGATAGAGCCACCACAAAATTGTCCGAATTCCACGCCATCACCGTTACCATAGTCAACAAGATGACCAAGTTGTGCGAAAAATGGATAGTTGTTAAAACTTGCTCTTACCCCGTCAGGATTACCAACTACAGCATTAGCAGAAAAAGACATAGCTGCAATAAGAGCCGAGGCAAAGATTTTTGACTTCATTGTGTTTCCTTAATTTGGTTGATTAATTGAGTTAATAATACAAGAATTAAAAACGAAAGTAAAAAAATAATTCGCTTATTATAGAATTATTTTACGAGTAATATTTCAATAAAACAAAAACTTAATGTAATTTCATATAAAAACGGTGCATCATATAATTTTAATGAATGTATTTAACAAAAATTATAATAATTCCATTAAAGTTTCTCTATATTCTGGAAAGATTTGATAATGATCGGGTAGAATGTATGCTCGGACTTTGCCATTATTATCAATGCAATCAAATTCAAAACCGTCAAATGAGACTAATAATTTTTCAATTATACCTTTTTTTAAAGCAATACGTAGGTAAGCAAACATAGTGCCAGTAGAAAGCTTAACAACGCTTCTTTCTTCTTTTTTTTCAATAAGTTCTGAAATAAGATTATCAGCCCAATGTTTTGCATTGGCGTCAGAAACAGCGTGTTTGTCGTCATTACTGATTTGAACAACCAGTAAAGGGATTTTTTTCATAATTTTAAACCTTTAAGAAAAAAGGCTTGCCAAAGACAAGCCTACATTATTTTAATGTTGATTTAAGCCGTTTCTTTGTAACTTTCCAGAATTCGAAGTGCAGAAACTAAACCTAGTGTCATGTTTTTATTAATCTTCTGAATCGCTTGCATTTCAGATTGGTATCGAGCTAAATTATCACCATAAAGCGTTCCTTTTGTTGGTGGAAGCATGTCGTCTTTCATGGAATCAAGGACTTTACCAAGATCTTCGACAATTTCAGAATTGTCTACAGCTTCAACAAACGCAGTTTGCGGTTTTAGTTTTAGAATGCGACGATAGCGATCAAAAACTTGAAGTTGAATTTCTAGTGAATAACCATTTTGAACATCACTAGCACAAGAAGTAAAGAAACCTTCACCACCAGAAGTATTGACAATACTGTTGTAAGTAGATTGGAAGTTTTCAAGAATAGCTTTGTGAGTTTCATCCATTGATTCAAGGATTGCTTGAATAACAGAAGATTGAATACGTTCATCAATAAGTTTGAGTGTTAGATAATTAAGCATTTTAAAACCTTATGTGTGTTTTCGAAAGAGACTAAATTATAACAAATGCCAAAAATTAAAGCAATGTTTTTTTTAGTTTAATAAGCTAAAGATTTTAACACTATCGGTATGAAAAAAACAAAAAAAGCAAACAAGAAAAGTTTGTTTTTAAGTGTTGTTAATGCTATAATAAGCTATCTTAAAAAAAAGAGTATTGAAAAATGAAAAAAATATTGCCTTTAGAAGAACGACTAAAAATGTTGGATGATTATTTGGTTACAAAAACGCCTGAAGAAATTGTGGATGAGTTAAATTCTTTTCCACAAGTAGGTCGTCCTGCTGATGAACTTTGTAAATCATTTAGCGGTGATTTAGGTTTTGTTACTGAATTTGTGCTCGACAAAAAAGAACGTGGCATGAAGTATGATAAAACGGTAACATTTTATGATACTGATACAGGTAAAGTGGAAGGCGTTTATTATTACTATAAAGGTCATTGTAACTACATTCTAAGTTGGGGTTTTGAGAAAAACACTCTTGGAGAAGACAGAAAGAAGAAAACGAATAAGAAGAAAATTCCGTTTTTCTCTTTAACTCGTGGCTTCTACAACTATGCTGATATTGATGAATAACAAAGTAATACAGAAAAGATTAAGCAAGGTTTGATACCTTGCTTTTTTTATATTAAAAAAAGAAAAAAGACCTCATCGAGAGGTCTTTTGTTATAAGAAATAAAAACGATGGGTTGAATGTTCTTACTTAGCAACAAGCCTTCGCCCAAGCCGAGCAAATAAAACGACATTAGGAATAGGATATTCAGGAGACATAATTAAACTTCAATAGCAAAGTTTAGATCTGAAATTGCTTTTTTAATAGTCCCAATTTCATTTTTAAGTGATTTTACTTTTGCTGCAAAATAAGAATCTACGTCTTTACCTTCTTTAATAAAGCTATCTTCAATTCGACCAAGAAGACTTGTAAGATCTTTCATTTGACCATCAAACAATGAAATGTACTTTTTAATAGTGTAATCACTTTTAGCTCTTGAAAGAATATCGATGACTTGAAGATCAAAGACACCTTCATTGACAGTAAACATTTTATCGACTGCTTGAATATTGAATTTTGAAACTTCTCGATCTAAATCTTGATGATAATCTTCAATGTAAGACTTAATATCATTTAAGTTTCGTTTACGTTTTTCGATAACAAGATTCACATTTTGTGTATTGAGCATGATATGTTCTCTATTGTTTTAAGTTAAATTTATTATACAAAAAAAGCTTTGCAGTTGCAAAGCTTTATTGTGTTGTTGGCTAAGTTCTTTGTCTTTGAAGAAAAACCAAAATAAATCCAACAATAAAAACCTACCTATTCTTCAAATTTAAAAAACATAGAAGCGTCTTGTTTAGTGAAAACATGAATGTCACCATAAACGTCACCTTCGATATCGAAATCAGAAGATTTAGGGTTCAAAGGGAAATCGTCTAAAAAGTTTTGCATTTCTTCTTCGTCGTTTTTAATGCTTTCAACAAACTTTGAGTGATCTTCAAAAAAGATTGCGTATTCTAGCTCGTTTTCGTCTTCATCATTTTCGTCTGTCCACAAAACATAAGAATTGCCAACCTCTGAACGTTTAAACTCACTTGGAGACATATTAATGCCTGTTTCTTCAATTTCACCGTTGTAATCAGAATAGATACGGTTTTTTTGCAAGCGAGTAATTTCTGAAATAAGTTCAAATGTTTTTTCTTCTAAAACATCTTTATTTTCTGCTCTAATAATGAAAAGCCCACTGTGTAAATGTGCTTCGTCGAAAAATTTAGAACTAATAGATTGACAAGCAAGAGTGTATCGACCTTCAAGTTCTTCTTCATCAATAAAAGATTCAAATCGAATAGTGCGTTGTAGGACATCTTGGAATTCTACTTTTTTCATTTTAAAGCCTTAGTGTGTGTGCGTTTCAACAAAGTAATTATAGCAAATTTGAATAAACAAAACAATGAATTTCTTGATTAAAAAAACAAAACCGCCAAGACTGACGGTAAAAAAAATCAATACACAACAGACTTATTTAAGATCTTAAAGGCTCTATCTTGTATGATTTGAGATTGAGAAATTGAAATGTTTGGAATTAGTGATTTATCCCAAGTTTTTCTAAATAAAACACTTCTTTGTCGTATTCTGTATAGCGGGATAAACAAAACATCACAAAACCACAGAAAAACGACTAAAAAATAAAGAGCTAGATAAATTTGCCATTCTTGCATAATAAAAACCTATTAAAGTATAAAATCATTACGAAGTTTGCTTGTAAGAACCATATCCATTAAATGCTCGGCACATTCACCAGAAGCAGCGTGAGCAGATTCAGTATGAATAACAAGCGGATTGGTGCAAGTAATAAAATATCCATATTCACCCAAAAGATCTTGTTTTTCTTTCAGAGTTAAACTTTCTTTCTTGTCTTTAATTTCTTCTTCAAGATACTTTTCAATTTTTTGAACTGCAAAAGTATGAGCATATGTGCCAGTAAGGTCATGTCCTGTTTCAGTATTTTTAATAGAGAGAACGATATCTTTTTCTTTATCAACTATACAGTTCCAGTTGTTCTTTTTTAATAAAAGAAGGTGTTTTTTGTGTATAAACATAAGAATACCTCTGAATAAATAATATTCTAATTATAACAAAACCTTGCTCATTGAACAAGGTTTATTTGTTTTAAAAGTGTGTTATTTCATCCAAACTTCGCCAGTGGCATTCTGATCACTGTTTGTTCCCATTGACCAAGCATTATTAACACTTGAAGCCTCATTTCCATAAAAGTTAAACCAACGTGCGCTACTGCTTGAAATACTAGAAAAAGTAGGTCCTAAAATCAATCGGTTATCCTGCTCAGATCGATAACCATTCTGTATACCATTAATGGTAAATGAAAGTGAAGCTTGTTGCCAAGGATTTCCTTCATGAGAAGCGTAAGTAGCATTTCCTAAATTATTCCAAGAATCTGCAGAAGCGTCATAAAAACGAGCGGTTTGTTGACTGTTGTTGTTGTAATTATATGGAATCCAATTCCAAGCTCCTGTTGTTCTTGAAACAATAATCAAGTCATCACCACCATAATAGGGTTCAACAGAAGTGTTTTTAAATAATATGTTTTGTGGATTAAATTTAGCTAAGTATTTTAATGCATGTGAACCACTGTAAGAAGTTAAGTTATGAATGCTTTGCCAAGAATCACTTTCAACAACAAGAGTCGCTTTTGGATTGATTCTGGCAACTTTAGTCCAACCTCCACCGTCAGTTGTCATATCGCATAATACGTGTATTTCAGAGTTATCAATAAAGACAGAATATTGACCGTCAGGTAATGTATTGTCGAATGTCTGTATATTTAAGCAAGTATCTTCTTGGTGTGTTCCAACTAATGTAACTGTATTTCTTGACGTTTCAATATATTGAGATTCTGTTTCTGTATTTAATATTTCTTCTGTTCCACTGTTATAGACTTTTTTAGTTATTTTATCTCTTTCTTGGTAATCTTGGCACACAACTTCTTCATTAACAGAAACGCCAAAGTAGATATTTTCAAGAGGTGTAGTTTCAGAACAAGCGTTAGAAAGCGTTGTCCAGTTTGTCGTTTCAGTTACAATGATATATCCTTTTGCAACGTCATAGCTATTATTTTCTTTCGAAATGATTACATTAAAGTCAGTTGCGTAAGTATTTAACGTAATGAAAACACTTAAACCAACAATAAATTTTTTCATAATTAATTCCTTTTAATTCTCATTTAATAAAATAATAACTTTTTTAAAAAAAAAGACAAATAAAAAAGCAGCCATGATAGCTGCTTTAATATGTTTTAATTGATATTATTTTTAAACAAGTCCTAACTCTTCGTCTTCAACGTCAAAGTATTCTCGAAGCATTAAGAAAGAATTAATGCAATTCATAGCCCAACGTTTATTGATTATTTCTTTATGAATTTTATCAAGTTGATGAATGTGTTCATCAGGAATTAGCATAGCAACGTTACGTTTTTTAATAACGAATTTATGTTGTTCTCTATTGGTATCGTAAGCAAAGATAAAAGAATCACGAAGAATCTTATAAGTATCTTCGTTGATATAAAAAGTCTCTTTTTGAAAATTATTCTCATTAAGAACAACAATAAGGTCTTCGATATCAAAAGTAGAAAGTGAGTTTTTCACACTATCTTGATTTGAGTTAGTCTTAACCAAACATTCAACCATTTCCAAAACGATTTTAATTTTATTAGAATAGTCATTAATTTCGCTGTTGATGAGCGTTTCAACAGTTAAATTAGAACCGATTTCTTTAAAAAATTCATTATAGCGTTTAAATAGGTAAATATTATATTCATTGAATAGTTTACCTGTAAATGCCATATATTGAAGATTTAGAAGTTGTTCCAATGTGATAGTTTTCATAATTTATCTCAATTCGTTTCAATAAGGTAATTATAGTAAAACATTGTTGAAAAAACAAGAAAAAAGCTTTGATTTTCGCTTTATAAACGATCAGTTTTTTTTATTTTTTGAGAATATAATACATTGAAGTAAAAGGGTCATCTTTTAGTTTGTTTTCTACAACTTTTTCAAATTTAAAGCCAACTGATTCAAACAATTGTTCCCATTCATTGTCTGATAAATAGTTTTCTGTGATGCTAACTGGGATATCGAGTAAAATAGTGTAAAATATATACTCCATAATAATATTAAATTCTAAGATATCATTATTATAAGCATTAGTTTCTCGAATAATGACAGTTCCATTTTCGCTCAATGCTCTATATGATTCATTCAGTATATCAAGAGGGTTATCTGTATGGTGAAGCACCATCATGATTGTAATTAAGTCAATGGAATTGTCTTTTACTGGAATAGAATTATTGTCGTAAGACAAATGATTAAAAGCATTGTTTATTGTGTAATCGACTGTATCTACACCATATAAATATTCTTTTTCAATTCCTAGATTTTTACCTAAATTGACTAAAATATTTCCATTTCCAGTGCCGATATCTAAAATTGATTTAATGTTAAGGTTTGTGTTCGATTTTGATTTTAGAATATTTGTAAGATCTGATACTTTTCTAAATACTCTTTCTTTTTCATTGTCTTCTGTTATCTGGAGTGAATTTTTTTTAACATAATCATGGACTTCACTTAGAGAAGATTTGTTTTCGATAAGATAGTTTTTTATAACATCAATTAAAGAATCGGTTTTTTTTTCATCTTTAAAGTTATAATTAAGAACTTTTTTAACAATTTTAATTGCTTCTTTGTTTTTTAAAGATTTAATTAGTTTTTCTTTACTGACCATTTGTTATTTCTCATTAAACTAAACTGGAACAATAATATCAAAATTGATATATCAAATCAAGTTTTAAAAAGGTTATTTATGTTTAAAAGAAAAAAGACTGCATAAATGCAGTCTTAATGTTTAATTTTCAATTTAATGCATTTTAATATGAATAAACTTCTTCATAGGTTGTTTCGCCACGAGAGACAAAGACCGTATTCCAACTTGCCATTTTAACAGCACTCAAACCGATTTGAGCAGTCTTTTCACCTTGAGAAAGGCTAACAATATCTGTTTCTCCATCAATTTTTTCAATAGTCCAAACAGAATCTTTGTATTCACACAAACCACCAACAACCACTGTTTCGTTGTTCATGTCAATTTCGTGATTTGCGTCTTCATGATCAGAGGTGTCAAAATTGTATTGCATTTGAAGTTCAGAAACGTCACATTCAAGAATATCAGCAATTTCTTGAAGCTCTTGTGCTTTCTTCATAATGTATGCAGGAAGATTAGCTTCACTTCGGTCAGTAGAAATTGAAAATTCAGGGTTAGTGATTCTTTCACCGTCAGAACCTAGAATTTTTGATAGTTTTTTGTGTTTAGCTAAAGTCATTTTTTTTGCAACAATAGTCATAATTTTTCTCTTTGTGTTTGTTTAAGATAGTGAGATTTTATATAACTAGCCCTTAAAAATCAAGAGTTAATTTGTTTTTTTTAACAATCGTCTTCGTATTCAAAATCGTCACGAGTTTTATAAACGTTGCCGTCTTCATAACCATAATAGTCACTTGAAATATTGAAAAGATCAAGTTTAAATAGAGCAACACCGACAAGGGATATATCTGAGTGTAATCTGTGTTTACTTTCTTTTTGAAGTTCGTTATTTAGTGTCATAAGTTTTTCAAACTCTTCGTCAGTAAAACTAACAACAGTTGTATGGTGAATACATTGACCAATCCCTGAGACATAACTAACCAAGTTTTCAGAAACTGTTTTACGAACTTGATATTCTTGAATGTTAGTCGCAAGTTCATAATCAATTTCGTCGATTAACTCAAATGACAAACGTTCTTGTTTGATAAGTTCTGCCAAAGTAGGGACAAACTCAGAACCAATATATTCTGATTTGATTAAAAGATTTTCAGTGCTAATAGCAAAGTTTGCTACTTTGTTAGTAGAAGCAAATTTTGGAACGTGTTGAAAACTGTCAAGGCGTAAAATGTTATCAAGCAAAGAAAGATCGTTGGCAACAGAATCGAAATCAATGGCAGCTTCTGAATATGACTTTAACCAAGCTTCTTGAAGCTCAAGCACTTCACCTTTGCTGTTACACATTTGAGTTACGTTGTAAAAACGAGGAAAGCCATAATGAGTAAGCAAGTGTCGAACATCTTCGGTGTAAAAAACAAAACTAGAATCAGGGCTTACAACTCGACCTTCTTCGACTAATTTATTAATCTCAGATTTTAAAGACACCCCTTGTGTTGTTTCGGTATTAACGGTTTTACCATTTTTAATCTCTTTACGAACAGATTTAAAAACAGAGTAATCTTTGTTTAAAGGAATGGTTTGAAGTTCTGTTTCAAAAGATACTGAATGTTTTGATTTCTTGATTTTAATGGACATTTGTAAATTTCTCTTTGTTATGGATGACAAATACCATAACAAAAACAAAAACAAAAAACAAGAACAAAAAGCGACTAAAAGCCGCTTTTTATGTTTTAGATTTTAAATTGATCCACTATATGTGTAAGTTTACTCGCTTTATCATTTATGTTTTTAGCTTCTTCACGACAACTCGAAATATCATTCGCAATATTGTTTGAAAATCCTGTAATACTTTGTAAATTAACGTCAATTTCCTTGTTAGCATAGCTTTGTTGTTCACTTGCGGTTGAGATTTGTGTCATTCGGTCTTTAACATCCATAGTGTGATCATAAACAGTGCCAAATTTTTGCGTAGCTTCTTCACTATGTTCACTTGTACTCTCTGCGACATTTGAAGCACTTTTCATAAGGTCAATAACTTCATGAATTTCTTTTTTTAATGATTGAATTGTCGAATCAATATTGTTTGTAGCTTGATCTGTTTGTATTGAAAGCTGTCTAACTTCGTCAGCAACAACAGCAAATCCTTTTCCGTGCTCTCCTGCTCTTGCGGCTTCAATGGCTGCATTTAAGGAAAGTAAGTTGATTTGAGAGGCTATATTTTGAATAGATTGAGTTACAGATTGTATGTTTTCTGATTTATGATGAAGTTCATCAATATGTTTTTGACCTTCAATTAGTTGTAAATAAAGATTTGCAACTTTTTCGTTAGATTCAACAAATATTTTATGTGCTTCGTCATTAACACCTTTAAGATTTTCAGCAGAAAAATCTGCTTGCATTAAGGCATTGCTTATTTCTTTGTTGGCAGTAACCATTTCATGGATTGCACTACCCATATGTGTTATTTCAGATAAGGTTGATTGATAATTTTCTTCTGTTTTTTCAATATTGTTTAAAGAGTTATTAGTGCTTGTATCTATAGTTAAAGATATGTCTTTTATTTCTTTAAATGATTCTTGCAAACCTTTAACAAAAGTGTTGAAGTGATTAGCAATAGTTGTAAATTCATCGTTGCCTTTCAATGTTAATCTAGTTGTTAAATCTCTATCACCATTTGCAACATTATCCATTTTATTCATTAGTAATCTTGTTCTGCCGCTAATTAGATAAGCGACAAAAATAATGGAAGTTAATGAAAGACCAGTAATAAAGATAGAAAAATAATGTAATTCTGATTTAACAATAGAAATTTCATTTCTAATAATAATATCTATTTCTCGAATTTTATTGATAATAAATTTTTCTGCTGCATGGACATCTTCTCTTAGTTCTAATAACATACCTTCATCATATTTAAAACCAATTCTTGATATAATATCAATATAAATAGAATAAGCATTTATATATTCTTCAGTTTTAGTTAATAGAGCAGGATTTTTTGAATTTTTAATAGATTCAGTAAAGTCAGACTTTGCTTTTATGAAAGCGTTTAAGTTCTTTTGAGTATGATCGATTAAAAACTCATAATCACTTTCAATCATAACTAAGAAATAATGTTCTTGCTGAATATCTTGACCTTTTAATAATTCAGTTTCAACAGATTTTCTCAGTAACTTTATATTTTTTATAAGCTCTGCTTCTACTTCATGTCTCAATGTTTTTATATCAAGTAATAATCCACCGTCTTGATATAGTGTTTTATACTCTTGACCAATTTTATGAAAGATTTCGTCATAGTGTTTTAATTTATCACGGATTTCTAAATAACCAGAAGAATGATTGTCATTAAATACGTCTGAATAGTATTGGTCTAGTTCTTCAAGATCGTGAATTAAATGATCCATTGTTTTTTCGAATTTATCAACATATTTAAATTCGTGTCTATTAAGAAAATCTTTTTCGTGTCTTCTTAATGTTAATATTTCAGCCTCAACTTTCCAATTTAATGATTTAATATCTTCAAGTTCAATTATTTTATTTATGCTGTGGTTTTCAAATATTGCATAAATTAGAGATAAAGAAGCGACTAATATACAAATAATCACTAATTTTGTTTTTACAGTTATTTTATTAAAAATGTCCATGACCTACCCTCATTAATTTTTAGTATTGGTATAAGGGAACGTTTATGTTAAAAAACTTTTCATCTTTTTATATATTTTTTTTTATTTTTGAAAAAATAACAAAGAATATATAAAATATCAATATAATTTATATTTTAAATTCAGTAAATTAGAGTAATATGACAAAAATAAAAACCGCAGGAAGCGGTTTTTTTATTTTTTTTATCTTTTAATTATGTGTTTAAATTTTTAAAACACATGTATTTGTTATCACCACTTTTAGTCATACACAAGACGCCATCTTTTTCTTCATAAAATTCAAAATATCGAGAAGGTTCTTTCGGATTCAAAAGTTTAAATGTACTGCCGTTATCTTCCCAAGTGCCATCTACCTTATTTGTACCTCCAACAACAATGCCTGATTTTGTAAATTGGACATCATATTTGCCTTTGTAGTTCATTGCAGCACCTTTACTAATTGAGTAATCTTCATCTTGTGTTCTATCGTAAGATACGTCAGCTTTTAAAGAGGTGTTTTGATATTTTTCAATAATAGGTGTGCCACCAAATAGCAAGCTACCTAAAAGAATGACTGCAACTCCACCACCCACAAGTCCACCTAAAACTTTTTTATCCTTAAAATCAACTTTTGAAAGTTGTTCTTTCGCTAGTTCGGCTTTTTCTTTGGCTTGCTCTGTTGTTTTTGCTTTAAGTTCTTCTGCTTTTGCCTTAAGTTCTTCTTTCTTGTCTTCTTTTTTTTCTGTCATTGTTGGTCTCCTTTATTTTTAAATTAGATAAAATTATTAACAATGAAAATTAAAATAGCATAGAAATAATAAAATACAAGAGTAAGTATAATTTGTTTTTAAAAATGATTGAGAAAATAAATTTTTATTGCTATAATAACGATAGTTTAAAACAACATAGAGATGAAAAAATGAATCATAAAACTGCTTACCTATTTTTGCTATCAAAGATTCAAAAACTGGAAGTTCTTTTAGGTGATATTCGAGAAAGAGACGATTTTATTTCGGGTAGAAATAAATGTTCTCTTGTTGTGATTTGTGATGACCGTATTCCACATATGGCGGATGGAGAACCTTTATATTTGGATGAAAAAGGTAATCTAACTCGATTCTTAGAATCTGCAAAAGTTTGTACTTCTGAAGAGTGGCAAAAGATGGGTTATCCAGAAAATCAATTTGCAGAAAATCTAACAGATTATGACGTAGAATGTAGAATTAAGGAATTGAAAGAACAAGCTCAAGTTTATACAGAAATGGTAATGTTCGATTTCGCTTAAAAGTATTGAAAAGAAAAGCCCTATTGTTAGGGCTTTTTTTTGTGCATAAATTTTGAGTTTAATACAAAAACAAAAAAGCCGCTAAGTGGCGGTTTTTTATTGGTTGCTTATTTTTAAATTCGAGAAATACTTTTGGCAAGGCTACCGATAGCGTCTTTTAAATCTTCTTTTTGACTGTAATCTTTAAATATATAGTCAATCAATGATTTATTGTCAGAGAGAACTGAAAAAATAGCCTGATTAGGGTAAGTGATTTTGTTTGTCGCTTTAACAAATTGCATAATATATATTTCATCAAAAAAAAGATAAGCCTTTGCAGACTTATCTATTTGCTTTAATTTCTTCTACCTTGTTTTTTGCTTCCTGAAAAGAGTCGAAACCACCCTCTATATCTTTCCAAAAAAAAATACGATGTCTTTTTTGTATTTGCCAAGGTTTAAATTTTCTTACTTTAATAATTCTAAATTGATATAGAGAGAATGGGAATACTGAAAAATGTTTAGAAAAAACAATAAGATTTTTGGCAAAAAGATAAAGGTTTTTAAAAATAAAAATAAATGAGAATCTAAATATAAACATTATTAAAACCTTTTTAATCTTTTTTATTGATAGGTGTATTATAGCAATAGAAATAAAATAAAGCAATAGAAAAAGCCGTATTTTTCAATACGGCTTTTGTATGTAAATAAATATTTATTTTGCAATAATAATGATATCTTCCGAATCAATATTTAAATCTTCTGCAAGTTTTTCAGCAAAGTTTCGCATAAAAGCATGTTGGTCTTTTGGTGCTTGCTTTTCTGATTCAATTTTTTCTAGCTCTGCATAAAGCTGTTCTACTGGCAGTCCAAATTTTTTCAGTTCTGTGATAGACGCTTTAATCAGTGCCTCTTGATCTTGTGTAAGAGATTTAGGTTGCTCTGGTTCTTCTTCTACAAAAGGCATAAACACCATAGTAGTAAGAATATCAGATTCAGGTGTATCATTCGTCATTGCTTGTTTTTGACTGTTTGGTTGCTTTCCTGTTACTTTTTGTTGTGCAATTTGAGAAAGAACATTGCCAAGGTCAAAAAGTGTTTCCGCTTTTTCTTCGTTATTCTGTGCTACCTTTTCAGTATGTTGCTTTTGAAGTTGCTTGGCTGTAGCAAGATTCAAAACGTCAGCGAAAAATTCAGGGTCTTCAGCCATTCGTGTAGAAATTGCTTCTCGGAAAAGTTTTTCAACAGTTTCTTCGTTGTGTGCTTTACCTTGTGCTTTAAGTTGTTTAGCTAGTAGATCTTGAATTTTAAATACTGGTTTCATTAATTTTCCTTTTTTTTTGTTTATATTTCAATAAGTTGTTTCGTTGGTGTGTATAATAGTAAACTTTAAATCTTCTTGCAAGTGTTTTTTTTCATTATTCGAAAAAAAGTTTCTGTTATGATTCTAATGTTTCAAGAATACCTTTTTCTTTCATAATAGAATAGGCTTCACTTTCAGGATCAGGCTGAACTTCGATAAAATTACTAAGATCGATTTGCCCTTTTGATTTAATTTTTTCTATTAAATTAGAACATTTTTCTTCACTAGTTGTTCTTGAACCTAAAAGAATAAAACGTCTTCCATTTTTAGCTTGGACTTGGACTTGGTAATAAGGCGTATCATTACGAATCCAGTAACCAAGACAAACGTCTGAAATTTTATCCATTGTAAGAATCGTTTTAGAAGCCATAGTGAATATTCTCGCTAATTAAGATAGGGTTATTATAACAAGATATGGTTTAAAATGCTACATTAAAAATTAAATTTTTTGAATATATCAACTGTTCGTTCGCTTTTTAAACAACAGTTTTTGTATTTCTTGCCGCTTTCGCAAGGGCAAGAAGAATTTCGTTTAATCTTGTTATTTCGGTATGTGCCATTTCTTTTAGAATCATGGAGCACCGTAGTTAAGACGCCATTTCTGGTAGCGTCTTTTTTCTTTCGGTTTTCTTCTTGAAAGACTGCATACATTATGCAATTACCTCAATATCAACAATGTCTTTTTCACCACTAGCAAGATCACTGATAAGCTGAACAGTTTCAGGGTTGTTAATGTCAATATCAAGTTTCATTTCAAGTTTTTCAACCGTCATTTCAGTGTGATTTCGAATACGCTTAATAAGATCGATTTCATTTATATTAAAAGATTTTTCAAAACTACCTAGTGAGTCATTGTAGCCGCCAACATAGCGATTAATCGCTTGATAAACTTCACTGCTAATAGAATCCATCATTTCATTGTATTTTTTATTGTCTTTTGCGACAGATTCTAAAACTATTTTTAATGTTTTATTTTCCATTCTACACCCCATAACGTCAATTAGTTAATGCACATATAATACCAAAACCTTGCTATAAAAGCAAGGCTTGTTTTAAAAATAAAAGAATTATTTAATGTTCTATAGTTTCATTATTTATAAATCCATGCGGTATTTTGATAAAATGGTTGGGTTCTTCACCATAAGGATCTTTACCACGACCAAAATTAACTACAGCCGATTTGTTTTTGATTTTCAAACAACAATCTAATGTGTCAATATAAAAAACGTCAAACTCAGCAGGGCTTTTACCAAGTGATTCACCAATTTTACCAGAAAGAAATAACTCTCTGATTTTTTCAAACAGGCTTGGGTCTTTAAGCTGTTCAATTAAATGAGAAACAGAATGGAATTTCATTATTTAACCTTATAGTCGAGTATTTAGTTTCATTCGGAACTTGGCGATTTTATCATTTTGATAAGAATCATCGGGAAGTAAATAGCCTTTGTTTGATAAGGCATTGACCGTGCGATTATCAACATAAGCTTTTTGACTGCCTTTTTCAATCCAACAACGGTATTTTTCGCCCTCGTTACAGAATAGTTGATAGCCTTTATTGGATAATTTATCAAACAATTCTTTTTGCGATTTGCTTAAACCACTAGGGATTGACGTTTTGAACATAGGGTGCATTTTAACCATAATTTAATCCTCTCTTAGAAATGTAAACCTGAGTTAGTCGAGAAAGTTTCAGCTTGCACGGAAATCCA
The DNA here is from genome assembly GCA_002722455.1 of Chloroflexota bacterium. Classification (GTDB taxonomy): domain Bacteria; phylum Chloroflexota; class Dehalococcoidia; order Lucifugimonadales. Next base: position 23,040 of record PBMB01000019.1, on the reverse strand, counting down.
ATCTTCAATATCTTCATCATAACTTAAGCTAACGTGTTCGTTGTTAAGTTTGGAAGAATTGAGAAAATATTCAACGTCTTCACCAGTTACTTTTTTCGTCAGAACAGGGATATTGTTAGAAATGTCATTGTCTGTAATGTTAGGGTAGTCTAACTGCAGTTCTTCTTCATTGTTATAAATAGAAACTTGCCCATCAATATTTGATAGATTTACTTCAAAATCAATAGCAAGGATATGTCCATTTTGACTAATAAAAAACTGCATTTAAATTTCTCTTAACGTTTCAAACTGATTGTATTATACAACAATAGTTAGAGAAAAGAAAGGTTTTGTTTTAAAAATAAAAAAAACAGCCAAGAAAGCTGTTTATTTTTTCTTATCTACATTATCAATTCTGTGTATACAGTATCCGCCACTATTTTGAGTCATTTTAAACTGACAATTTTGCTCACGAGCAATTTCAGCAAGTTCTCTGGCTTCTTTTGATAAAAAGATTTTAGCTAAAATATTCATAATCATGATGATCACTCCTTTTATAACTATTCTTTATTATATCAAAAAATAAGGCACTATGAAAGTGCCTTATTAAAATTATTTAACAAACTCTTTGGCGATAAAGTAGTCGTATTTTTCAAAGTCTACGTTAATATTTTCATAAAGTTCGTCTTTATTGACGGTATCAATGATTGTGTAAGCAGAGTCATGGTAAATTTTAGCGTATTCGTCAGAACAAGAAACAATCATTTTACCTTTACTAACATGCTTAGAGATATTCTTAGGTACTTTCACAACGTGGTATAGGTCAATATCAGGATCAGCCAAATCAGGCATAAGTTCTTTGTCTGCAAAATAAAGTCGAGTTCGACGACCACGATTTACAACAGAAAGATTGATATTCCAACCAGAGAAAGGAACAAGTAACATTTTGTGATTAAAATCTTGGGTTGTTGAAAGATTTTCTTTTTTATCACCGTTAGCAAGTAAAACAAAATCTAAGTCAGCAACAACAACGTCAGACAGTTTTTTGTCGATAGTCAGGATTTCTTTAACCAAACCAAGTGCTAATTCATTAACAGTATCGAATTTAACAATATTGTTTTGCTTTTCTTTGGTAACAACATTATAGAAGCTGATAAACAATGGTGCGTTAGATTTATTTTCTTTTAAAGTAATCATTTCAATAGCCTTTATCGCTTTGTTTCAATAGTTATATAATACAAAAAAAACGACTCATGAATCAAGTCGTTTTTCTTTAATTTTAATAACCTAATCGTTTCATTCTGTCTTTCAAGTAGTCGTCTAAGAACATGCCACCAAATGGACTTAGGTTAGATTGATTTCGGTAGTGGTCTTCAATTGCATATTCAATATGACATTTATCTTTTGCAAACTCAATCATATGTTTGTTTTCAAAATCTTCTGAACAAAGAACTTCGCCACTTTTCTTTTTAATATGGTCAATAGAAGTATAAACGGGGATCTTAATTTTTGAAACTTTATTTTCGTTGTCGTTTGTTGAGTTTAGATAGATTTTTTCCATAGCGTCAACAAGAGACAAATATTGGTCAAAAGAATCATCACCAACTGCTTTACCTTCAAGATCTGGAAAACGAGAGAAATCACAAGTTAGTTTATCGTCAATTTCGTCATATTCGGCAACAACAATAAGGTCGGTAGGAAAATGACCTTCTTTGTCATATTCTAAAACACAAAGAACGGAATTACCTAAATCAACTGAATCTAGATTTGCTACAATGTGGCGTTTCTGAGTATCTTGCATAAAATAACCTTTAAAGTTCTCATTTCAATAAGATAATTATACAAAAAAAGGTCGCAAAAAACAACCTTTTAATGTGAAATATCGTCCGTAATTTCTTGACCATTACATTTTAAACAAGAACAATCTAGATCCATAATTATTCTTCTTTAAATTCGATTTCAATAGAGCAAGCTCCACTATGGATATTAAACAAAGCCAATTCTAATAACGACATTGATTGGATTCGAGATTTGGGTAAAGATAAATCATTAAATAAATCGGATTCAAGAATGAAGTCAGAATCAAAATTATATAAATCAAAAAATGAGTCAACAAAGCCATTTGAAATAATTTTTTCAATATCATTGGTAGAAACTTTGCGAATGTAAATTGTTTCTTTTTTGATAAAAACAATAAACTGAATTGTTGAGTTAACATAAAGTGCTTTTTCTTCACCATTTTTGATTACACTGTAAAAGTGGTTTGCTGATTGTGACTGGTCATACATTTCAGTTTTACTTGTTGTGTTAATAAAATTATTTTCTTCTAATTTAAGCATTAGATACTTTAAGTCTTCAATCTGAGCGGCAACTTTATTAGTAATGAGGTGAGAAAATAACTTGTTGAATTTAAAACTGTTATTTTGTTCGCTTTTGGTCATCTCGTTGACAAGATTAGCAAGAACAAGGGAAACGTCATATCCAGTATTATCTTTGTTTTCGTTCTCAAAGGTCTGAATCATTTTGATTAAGGTTTCACTATCTTTGTTCATTTGATCGATATTATTAGCTTCTTTTTTGTAAAGAACTTCAAAGCCGTCATTGCCTTTTAAAAAAGTAAGGATTGAATCTTTAATATTATGAATCAATTTCATTTTGATAACCTTAAATATAAGTATTTTGATGGTTAAATTATACAAAAAAAAGGCTTGATAAACAAGCCTTCTTTGTAAGTAAATCTGTTTTTAATCGTCGATATTTTCGTCTTTATGAAGCTTGCTCATGCCATACATGGCAACGATTGCACCACCAACACCAAACGTCAAAATCTCTGGCAAAGATAGGTTGGTAAAAATTTCTTGTAAAGTCATATTATCACCTTTTTGTCAGTTGTTTCAGAAAGTAAAGATATTGTAACAAAGCTGATTTTTAATGCCAAGGAGTTTCGTTTATTTTTTGCACAAAAATTATTCTAGAGATATTTTATCTCGACATAGTGGTCGAACTTAATATGTTCTTTCGGGATATCGTGAGCAACAGAGATTTCACCTTCTGTAAACAAGTAAAACAGAGCAAAGCACTTCCATTCTTTTAAATTATCAGAATTCACTTCATATGTTTTTTCATAGATATATTGAGCTTCTTCCATAGGTATATTTAACAATTCTGCAATTTCTTCTGTAGTTTCAAAGTAATCTTCATTACCAATAGCAGCAAACATACCATCATCAGGGTAAATCTTGCTAAGGTCTATACATTTTGGGTTTATATGTAAAGACACAATCTTTTCATTTGTATTAAAAAGATCTGAATTAAGGTTGTTTGAATCAGGATATTTAGAAAGATAAACTACGGGTTCTGTCGGCTGTGTGTCCATACTACCGTGTATTTTACCCATATGTTGAGTTAAAAGACCTTCTTCGAGTATTCTACGGGCATTACTTTCAGTAGTAACATGGAACATTTCTGGAAGTTCCATTTTTGCGTAACTTTCAAATCGTTTTTTTAATGTAGGGAGATTGTTAAAATTCGCCATAATAAAGCCTCATATTGTAGAGACATTATGATCTCATCGATGTTTTCAGAAGTAAAGAAAAAAAATATCCCCAAGCGGGGATATCGACGTTGTTATCCCTTACAGGGGATAATCGCTAAATTATCCTTTGTAGGGGATAATTTAAGCAGCGTTTAACATTTCATCATTAAGAACAAAGAAAAACTTGGTTTCAGTTCCGTTAGAACCTTGTCGAGTATGTTTCTCTTTAAAAACCCCTGTTTGGATTTGTGCATAATGAAAATGGTTTTTAGATTTAAATTGATCAAGGATAGACTTAGTATCAGCAAAATAACCTCGTTCTTTTGCCTTACTGTCAAGTTTCGCTTGAATATAACGAGTGTAGATATCAATAGATTCGTTTTTATCTTCTTCTGATAGGTTATCATTAAGAAAATCTTTGCGACTTAAAATCTCTTTTTTGTTTGTTGATAATGCTTTTAAGATTTTAAATCGAGTGGCTTCATTAAAATCAGCATAATCAGACAAAATGGCATAAATTACACCAAAAATAGTGAATGACACAACAACTATGTCATTTAAACTGTATTCCATTGTTCTTCCTCTATAAATTAAATTTTTTGAATAATAAATATTTTATCATAAAATAAAAATATAAAAAACATTAAAAAGTAGCAAAATCTCGTTGAGACAGAAATGAAAAAGGCATAGTCGAAACTATGCCTTAAAATCAATGAAGAAGATTAGAAATCAAATTCGAAGTTAATAACAGCGTCATAAACGTCTTGTTTGACAGTAGCAATAGATTCATTACCTTTTGTGTCTAAGATTTGAACCAAGCCAATATTAACAAGGTCGCCTAATGCAGAAGCAACAAACGGGGCAGTATTGTTGTCAGAAGAACGAACGATTGCTTTTGAAACGTCTTTATCTTCAATTGTCTCTACTATGAAAGTCAATACTTCAACCGCTTCAATTTCAAGATTTGATAAAACTTCTTGAATCGTTGCACCGTGATTGGCATTTTCATTGATAATGGTAGCGCCTTGGTTTAAATGTGGCATAATAAAATCTCTCTTTCAGTTAAGAAGTGTGTAAATAATACTAAAGAAAAAGAAAAAAGGCAAGAAAAAAAAAGAAATAAAGTCAAATAAAAAGCTTGACTTTATGCATCAAAAAGAATAAATTATGTCTAATTCCTAAACAAAAAAAGGTTAATATTATGTCACCACAAGAACGTTTGATCTCTTACCTACCTGTAATTTCAAAAGCGTTTGAACTAGGTCTAAAACCCAAGAACCTACAAATGTTTGCAGTAACAGAAGCTAATGACGATTTTTACTGGTGGGCGTCATACCAGAAGAAGCAAAGTCAAGACGGTAAGCTAAACCCTATGGTAATGGAAGAAATTGGTGAGAAACCATTTAACAAAGTATTCTGTTGCCCTGTATTTGATAAAATACGTGCTGTTGCTAAGTTTGATTCAATGGAAACCAATATTGACCTAGAAACAACTCGAAAAGTATTCCTTGTAATGACTAAAAAAGCAGGTGAAGAAAATCTTACTTATGAAGTAACAACAAAGAAACCAAAGAAATTTAAAGCTGATAAAGCAGCGAATTGGAATGATATTGAGTTTGTCGTAGTGCATGACATTAAAAACGATATTGATTCAATTCGTGAAAAGTCAGAACTACTATCAAAAGAAGAACGTGCTTTCTTTGAAAAGTATAAAAATGTAAATACAGAACTTTCAGTAAGTGAATTGAAGTTTAAAAAGATATTGAAAAAACATATTAAAGGTGCTTTTGATTTCAAAGATTTGGAATCACTAACGTTAGAGCTATGGAAAAAAGTCGTAGAAGAAAGTTTTAAAGAAAAAGGTCGTAAATTGCCTTATATGAAAGAAATCACAGAAAGTCTAAAATGGAATATGTCTGATATTGGTGACGAATATGGTTTAACTCGTGAACGTATTCGTCAGGTAACGAATGATCTTTTTGAATCTTTCGATAAACGCTTGGTTCGTTCTGTTAAAGTTAAAAACATTAATAGAAAAGCATAAAAAAACTTAATAAAAAATGAGAGGGAGATCTAATTTTAGCTTGATTTTAGAAAAAAAATCTTGTACACCTTTTAAAGTTAAGCTAGAATTAGGACACTATCTGAAAATAAACAATGGTTGGGAAGTATGTCAACAAAAAATGAAACTATATTTAAAAACAATGTAAAGAAACTTGAAAAATTTATCCAAAAACATGGTCGTAGACCAACTGAGAAAGAGGATAAGTATCTATTGGGCTTCATTGAGCGAAATGTTCGTGAAGATAAAAACTCACCTACCCGAATGAACAATCGTGCGGTTCTGATAGAGCTGTTTGAAAGATACGAAGTAATGGGCAAAATCGGTGCTGACAATCAAGGTGTGCCTTGGGAGACAACATTTGCTCGTCTTGAAAAGTATTTGGAAGAAAACGATGTGTCTATTCTACCTTCCGATGAAGAACTTCAACCAATTTTTAATCGTGGTATAAGCACTTGGCTTGCTCAAAGTCGTATGGACGAAGATAAAGCAACGAAAATCAATGAACTTTTAGAATCTCATGGCGTTCAATTGTTTAAGCGTAAGCCTTCACAACTAGAAGCTTACTTGCCTGTTCTTCAAAAAGCTCTTGAATTTGGTATTAAACCTCATAATCTGCAAATGATTTCGGCAAGCACAACAAAAGAATCATTTAATTTCTGGGCGTCAAGCCAGAAATCTTACCAAAAGCAGGGTAAAATGGCGCAATCGACTCTTGAAAAGATCGGTGAAGAATGTTTTGAGAAAGTGCTTTGCTGTCCCGTATTTGATCGTATGCAAGCTCTAATCAAATATGACCAAATGAAGCAAGTTCATGACTTAGAAACAACAAAGAAAGTTTATCTGATTGCTAGTAAATCAGCAGGTGAAGAAGACGTATCATATGAAATTGCAACGAAAAAAGCTAAAAAGCCAAGCACAGAAACAAAAGTATCTACTTGGAAAGAAGCAGCATTTGTAATTAATCATGACATCAAGCTTGATATTAACTTTATTAAAGAGCACAAAGAACGTCTTAATTGGAAAGAAAAGAAAGTGCTTGCTCGTTATGAAAATATAAATCTGGATATGACGGTTAGTGAAGTGAAATACAAAAAGATTCTTCAAAAACACGTAAAGGTCCCGTTTATTCTTGAAGATATCAAAAATGTATTCCTACCTATCTGGAAAGGCTCAATTGTTTACCTGCAGACGAAGAAGCGTAAGCCTGTTCCTTATCTTGACGAAATTACAGATACATTGAAATGGAATATGTCTGATATTGCAGAAAACCACGGTATCTCACGTGAGCGAATTCGACAGGTGACAAACGAAGCATTTGAGGTCTTTGATAAACGTGCAGGTGAATCAAAAGAACTGCTTAAACTTAACAAAAAACGTTGATTTCGTAAATTATAAAACAAAAAAGACTACCTTCGGGTAGTCTTTTTTTTTAAATAAAATAAAAAATTAATCTAATAATGGTAAAAATAGCAAAAAATAGGTATACAATAGAAGTCATACAAACTGAATGGAAGGGATATTAATTTAAGAACTAAGCTGTTGTTAATGTTTTTTATGTTTGTTTTAGCGAATAATCCTTAATTTAAATTATGCTATAAATTCCATAAAAAAACGCAAGTTGCCTCTTGCGTTTTAAATATTTTGTATGAAATTATTCTTCTAGGCAACAACCTATAGGTTCAAAGTTGGTTGTTTCTTTGCTATAAAAACCTGATTTAATCAACTTTTTTGAAAATAATTAATTGTGAATAACGTAACAGCATTCGTTTTCTCCTTCCTCATCTGTATTATAACTAATGGTGTCAGAGCACTGATAAACTAAGTCAGACATACCAATATAAAAGAACCTATGATCAGTAACATTTTCATTAATGGTATTTTCTAAAATTTCAATAATATCATTTATAGTTAATGGTTTAACTTTATCTTTCGTAAAAATATTTTCACTATCATATTTGAAAAAGATACTTTGATATTTAAGATTCTTGTCTTTTTCATAAAAACTAACAATTTCAGAACTAATCTCTGTAATTCTAAAATATTTTTTAGGATAATGATGATAAAGATTTAAATGTCTTTTATCATTAGGAATGTTTTTTAATTTCTTTAATAGATTCATGATATTTCCTTTATTTAACTTCTATAATAAAACAATCATTTGGAAGTCCAAACATATGATAAACATCTTTATTAATTGAAGTAATAACATACTCTTTGCCTGATAATCCTGTTAATGCGCTATATCTAATATCTTGAATGTTTTTGTTTAGATTAAGTTCTAAATCGGCAATTAATTCTTCAATTGATTCAATAGGGTCAATACAAAGGTCTTCTAAATAACCTTCGTCTTCATCATATTCTAATTCAACACCTTTAGCTTCACAATAATTTTGAATATAATCTTTGTCAAAGTCTGAGTTTCGCAAAGATAAGACCTGACAAAGCTCGCCGTCTCCTTTTTTGAATACTTTTGAACTGACAACATCAACACTTCTGATGTTACCAACAAAAGTAGACATACGAATGAAAACGGGTAGTTTAAGGTCAGAATCAGAAATTTCTTTTAATTTTTTTAATAGATCCATAATTCCTCCATAGAGAAAGGTAATTATACCACATCTTTAAAAAGAATGAAATAAAAAAGTTTAACATCTATATAGTAAGGTTTTGAGTCAGCAAAAAAGAAAGAGAGCAGCAATGCTACTCTCTTTAAGTCCCGATAATCACACCAAAGCGAAATGGCTTGGCTAAAATTTCTTTTTTTTGATTCGAAATAACAATGCTTTATTAAAATTAATTGCAACTTGTTGCAAAGTTAATGAATAGTAATTTTTTAACCAATTAGTTTTTCAGTTTTTTGAAAGTTGGTTTTAAAATCTTTCCAACCTTCTTTGTCATTTGCAAGCCAAGAACGATAAATGCCGATAGACCATAGACCTAAGTAGCAACAACAAACAGTGAAAATACCAAATTGCTGATTTTGGTATGTAGAGATTAGCCAGAATGGTTGACCAATAAGACCAAATACAGGTGCGAATTTAACCCAAGATTTAGGAACAGGTAGTTGAGTTAGAGCGATTGCGATAAGTCCATTAATTGCGATCATAAATTGTTCTAACATATTTGTTTCTCCGAAGTTTTTTTATTTAAGGTTTCTTTTTGGGATACAAATATCATAACATCACTAAAGAAAAAAAGGAAGTTTTCAAGCAAAAACTTCCTTTAAAAAATAAAAATAAATTATTGTTCGTGTAAGAACGCAAGCATAAATGTATCGATGTCAACACCAGATTCGTGTTGCTCTCGCAGTTCTTTTTGGTCTTCTGTTTCTTGTGTTTTTGTTAATGTCATTATTTAGCCTTTTAAAGTTGATAATCTTTTAATTTTTGCTCTGTTAGTTCTTTGTTGTTAATATTTTCAAGAAAATCAATTTTTTCTTTAAAATCTTCACTTTGAATAACAATAGCTAATGCTGTCATTTTTTCTTCATTAGGGACTGTGTATTCTGACTTTTCTTTTAATTCGTAAATACTAAAATTAATCAGTTTATCACCTTCTTTTAAATCAAATGAAGAATGATCGGTATGGTAAATACGCCCATTTTTATTAAACAGAGTGTCGTAGTATTCAACTTCACTTAAGATAATAGCAAATTTTCGCTTTGACTCTTTTAATTGATTTCCAATAAGTGTCATAAAATCTTCAACACTTCGAGTGAATCCGTATCGTTTCCACAATAAATCTTCTTGTTTCTCGAACTCCCCGTCATAAAAAGTAGGAATATTTTCAACCAGTTTAACAGGCAGTGGAAAATTAGTTGTGTAACTTAACAGTTCAAATTGAGGATCAACAGAATAATAAACACTTTTACTACGTAAACGGCAGTCATATAGACCTGTTGAATCTTCAAAGCCTAAAAATGATTCTGTGCAGTGTTGGGGAACTTTATTTTGAAAATCAAAAATTTCTAAATCTTCACCTGCTTCACCACGAACAGCCATTAATTTATCTTTGCACTTTTTAAGTTCTTCTTCGGTGGAAACAATAAACGGGATATTAACTAACATTTGGTTGTTTTTCCTCTTCGTCTAGGATGTCGTAAAACGGTTGTTCTGGATCGTAGTAAACATAACTGTCTTTATCACGGAAACCCATTCGACCATTTTTACGTTTAAGAAGAATAATGTAAAAATTATTCTCACTTTCATTAGGAACAGGATGTATATCAGTGTGTTCTAACTTAATAACAGCGATTTGTGGGTTTGCATTGAGTTTATCAATGTAAAGCTTTCGCATTTCTTTTGCTTCTTCAAGGTCTAGAAATGGAAAACATTTGATTTCGTCGTTAAGGATAATACGTAGCATAAAATTATCTCATTGATTTAAAGTATAGAAATTATAGCAAAAAAAACAAAAAAAGCCAATAAGATTATTGGCTTTTAATCAACCTAATGAATGTTGTTAAGTTTAAAGAATGTTTTTAATTTCACTCAAACAAGAAATAACATTGTATCGTTCAGCGTTAACAGGACAAACGTCAACGCCACGAGACATAAGGATAGGTTTGATACCTGCTGAAATCGCTTCTTCCAAGTGTTTAGGTCGGTCATCAACAAAACCAACGACATTACGAGTTTTAGCAAGTTCTCGAAGTGGGTGTTCTTTCGATTCGTGAAAACCAATGCAGATAACGTCTAGGAAAATATCACCATAACGAAGCTCGATGTTTTCGTGACGTTGATTGATACTTTCTTCGTCAGTACCAATACAGGTTACAATAGCGAAATCAAACTCTTTTTTAAGCTCCATAAGGATTTCTTTTGCATCGACTTGGAACGTATCCAATTTACGCAAATAACCTGATTCAACGAATTTATCTAAAACTTCACGATTGTATCGCTTACAATCGCTTTTTGTCATTTCTTCTGTGGTTAAGAATGCAGTTGTGCCAATGTATTGCTCTAAATGCTTAACACAATGACCAGTATCTTTTAAGAAAGATAAAAAACCACCAATCCAATCAAGTAGGACTTTATCAGCGTCAAATACCAATAATGGTTTTAGGTTTTTCATTGTTTTTCCTTTTATATTTAATCAATAGTCCTTGAATTATAATACAATCAAAAGCATAAAGCAAGAAAAAAAGATAATTCTTTAATTTTTAAGTGATTTTTGCTATAATAAAGGCTATTAAAAAAGAAAAGAGGTTCTTAAAATGGCTTTATCGAATCAACAAATTAAGTTTTTGCAAAAACATGGTTGGAAAATTCATGTAGATATTGATACTTCTGAAATAGCGTATTTACAAAACGTAGAAACAGGCTGCAGATTTATGGCGTCTAAATCTGATAAATTAATAGAAGAATTTGCACTTGAAAAAATTGAAGAAATCTTAGAGTCCATATCAGAGCCAGAAATTGATTTTTCAGAAGAAGAAGTATTAAAAGCTGCAGGTTATGAAGTAGTTTGCGAAAGCCCTTATGAATTGAGAGACGATAAAGCTAATAAAATTACTGGAGAATGTGCAATTTGGTTAAAAAGTAAAATAATTAATGATTATAAAAAATCTTTTAAAGAATAAACAACTAATAAAAAACACCTTTGGAAAGGTGTTTTTTTTGTTTAAGATTTAGTGTTTTTTGACGACTAAATTGAAATCCCCGTCTTCGACAATGATATGGTCTTCTTCAAGTTCTTTGAGTGTAAAAAAAACTCCGACAAAGCAACAATTAGAGCATTCCAAGTCAACAACAGGATAGCGTTGTGGATCGCACATAATGCTTTTGCCATAAGGTTCTAAATGAAACCATTTATCAACGTAAGAGTGCTCTTCCTTGCATTTCGGGCAAGAATAAAGCAAATCATTTTTTCGTTTGTTTAAATGGATTCGTTTAACTTCTCGACAATCTCCAAGTGGAGAGAGAACATGAATTTTCATCTTAATCACTCTCAAACATTTCATTGTTGTAACTATCGTCACATCTTTGCTCATTAGCAACCCAAGTAATAACTTCGTCTAACATTTTCAATTGTTCTGGATTAAGGGATTTTGCAATTTTATCCATTTTTTCTTGCATTTCATTCACTTCTGAAACAGGAGTATTCCAAAATGCTTTCTCTATCATTGAAAGTGTTGATTTGTCGAAATTACCACGATCTAGCTCATTAATTTTGAAATCTTTAACACCAACAAGTGCATCAAGTGTTTTGATAAGATTTTCAATAGCCGCAAGAGGATCACCCTCTTCACCACAAGTATAACAATCTACTGTAATGTAGTTGTGTTCAGGGTACTCGTGCAAAGAATAGTGCGATTCACTGAGAACCCAGACACCTGTGACAGCACCGCCAAAATCATGAATTTTTTCAGCAACAATATTTAATTTTGAATATTTGATAGAATCACGAACAATTGAAACAATATCTTCTGGATATGATTTCAATAGAATGTCAGCAGTAGCGTGAAAGCCTTGATAGTCGAATGTTTTTGACATAATTCCCTACTTATAAAAAATAACGATAAGGAATTATATCAAAAAAACAATGAGAAATAAACCTTAATTTTCGAAAATTAAGATTTAAAAGAAAATGTTAAGACTTTATATTCGTCCATATCTTCAAAGAATGTTCCTCTCGGATTTAGATATACGTCAAAGCCATCAACATTATAGCCATTTTCACAATGAACATGACCGTGTGCAAATATAAGCTCGTCAGTAGATATGTCTTTAAAGTCATTAATATCTAATCCAATAGTATCAAAACGAACGTCAAAAAAGTTTCGATTGAAAAGTCCAAGCTTGTCATAAACGGCTTTATCGAATGGCGCAAAGTGAGTTAAAATAATCTTCTTGCCTTCTTCTTTAACAAAATCAGCAACAGCAAGTTTTGCTTTTTTATTAAGAGAAATAACTTTATAGGCAGAAAGTTTACAACCAGTGCCAGTAGCCGAAAGGTCTTTAATTTTACGACAATCAGCAGGAACTTTCATTGTGGTGTAAATGTTGTTTAGCTCTGAGATTACTCCACCGTCTTTACCGTAGTCACACCAACCATTAGTGCCAAAGATTTTAACACCGTCAATTTCAATCCAATTATTATTCAAGTAATGAACATTATCAAATTTATCAACAACGTTTTGAATTTTTGCTTTGACTTTAGTGATATCCTCTTTCCAAAATTCATGGTTTCCGTCAATGTAAATAACATTCTCACATTCATTTGAGAAATAACCCAAAGTCTTTTCTAAAAGTTCGGTATCACGAGCTTCACACAGATCACCGCCAATAAGAAGCGTCTTTACGCCTTCTGGAATGACAGGCAAAGTTGCAATTTTTTCACAGTGTTTTCGAGTGTTTCGTTTTGAAAAGTAGTATTTTACTTCTTCAAGATGACAATCGCTAATTAACCCAAACATGATAACCTCAATTATTTTAATTATTGATATCTTATCAAAAATGTTGAATTAAAGCAATAAAAAAGTAAAAAAAATGGCACTGCAAGCAGTGCCGATGGGTTTATAGGGGTTACTCTTAAATAAGGCAAGAGCTTATTGTTATAATAGGGGTTTTTCTGTTTCAACTTCGTTATAGAAATGATATTGAAATGCACAAATAATGCTTTCTTGATCTGTAACGTAGTTGTTAAGTAGTTCTGTAAAGAAATCAATCACTGTTTCAATACATTCACTGTCACTTGCACCATTACTTGAATTATCCATCATAAATACAGCCATTTCTTTTAGTGCATTGTGAGCAAATTCTGAATAGTTATCTTGTGTGACTTCTTTTTCAAAGATCTGAATGTGTTTAAGAGCAATGTCAGTTAAACCTTTTTCTGAAGATTCTCTTAGAGACTGCCAAGATTCAGGAATAATACTTTTAAACATATTCAACACCTTTATTATGCAACTGTTTTAGAATGAACAGTTCGTTGGCACTCGTCTTCGTGGTATAGACGTAGTGTTTCATCTGCCAAGTGTTCCAATTCGTCTAGGACTTTATTCATAAAGTCTGCGTTTTCTTCTGTAAAGCCCATACTTGCATTCACGCAACTATAGTCATTAATTAGAATGGATTTTTCTTTACCGTCCATTTTAAAAAGAATGGCAAAAGTTGTAAAATCAGTAGAGTGAATATGAGCACCATTACTCCAGTTTTCTTTCTGATTTTCAGCATGTAAAAACTCGATGGTATTTAGACCTTGATCTTCTGCAATAGAATGCCAAATTTTACGTTGCGCTTTATTTACAGCGTCAAGAACTTGTTTCATAGCAGTAAGAGTGTTTTGTTTTGTTTTAAAACGGATAGAAACTGTGCGTCCCATGATATTATCTCTCTATGTGTTTTCAATGGTTAAATTATAAGACAACAAAAAAGCAAAAGCAAGTTATTTTTTTAATTCATTTAAAGTTTTTTTGATTGTTTTAAGTTGTGATTTTAAGTTTTCTTCTTTTTCTTCATAAAAGGCAATAAGAACCGCCTTTGCTTCTGCTTCTGTTTTGAAAAAGTGTTTTCTTTCTAATGTGTTGTGCTCAGAAACATAAACCTTTTTGTTTCTTGCATTCAAAATGATTTCATAGAAATCACTGTCTTGTTCTTCAATAGTTTCAATATAAACAGCATCAACATCTTTTGTTTTATTTTCGAAGTTAGTGACCTTAACAGGGTAAATAACATTGTCAGAACCAACAGCGTATAATGTAGTGCCAATCATAATAATTTCTCTATCAATTTAAATCAAACAAAGAATAACAAACAAAAACTAAAAAATCAAGCAAAATCGTATGCTTTCAAGAAGCCTTTTTTATCGAATCCGACTTGCTGACAGTCAATAAAATATGTCCAGTCAGGGATTTTACCGAAAACTTTTTCTATTTCTGAATTACTCGCAATTGTGATGTGTTCTGCAATACAAACAAGGTAATCATTAACTAAGAAGCTTTTTGTTTTGGCATACCCTTCTTCGTACTTTTCTGTCTGCTCGATGCTGATTGAAGATTCCCAAGAATTGTCAAGAGAACCTTTGTCACAACGTGGGACTTTGAATACATGACCCTTATTTGTATTCCAAACGACACGAGTTAAACCGTGACCAATAGGCAAACCATATTTTTGGGTTAAGGTAATCGCAAACTCAAGCATTTCAGGCATAACAGAAAAACAAGAACTACTTTCTGAGAATAGTTCTTCTAAAGTTTTGAATTTATTAAAACCGTCTGTATACATTGTTCGATTGCCTTTGCTTTTTAATTGCATTAATTATAGCAAAGTTAAGAGTAATCAACAAGTAGAAAAATTGGCTTTTTTCTAAAATAGCAAAAAAGCACACTAAGAAGTGTGCTTTAAAAGAGATTAAATATGATTAAACATATTCAAGTTGTTTTGCTGTCCAACTATCAACTTTGACTTGACCAGAGCGAATATCTTCAACAGAAATCCATTTATGGTCTTGATGGTCAGGGTTGTCGGATAAATCTACTAGTGTTCCATTTGGAACAAGTGCCGTAAATAGAGATACATCAAAAGCCTCTTGTGTTTCGCTGTCGGGCATTTCAAGATTATGAGCAAGCATAACGTCAGCAAGTTGAAGATCGACACCTGCTTCTTCTTTGACTTCACGAACGCAAGCTTCATGAAGTGTTTCTTCACCGTCTAAACCACCACCAGGGGTTTCCCAAGAACCACCGTGAGAATCTTCGTCAGCACGTTGAATAAGTAGGATTTGATCGTCATCGTTAATAATAAGACATTTAACAACACTTTTCATAATAGTTTTTTCCTTTGTGTAAAAATTTTAGTTAGATTAGTTATACAGCGATATGAGATAAGTCATCTAGGTGATCTAGATTATCAATGTTCAAATCCATAATGCACTGCACTTGTGTTTCTAGGTCGCTAGGGTAAACCTCAGTAACAGAGAAACGTTTGTTAGCATAGTTATTAGCTTCTTCTTCTGAGAAGAAAATATTAATTTTGGTGAAATCAGTAGTGATTTCATTTTCACCTTTTAATAACAAAGGTGTTTGATTTGATTGGGTGGCTTTAAGATCGACAAGTGCATAAAACTTACCGATTTCTTTAAGACTACGAAGCTTTCTGATTTTCTTCATTCGAGCATTAAACAATTCTTTTGACATGATAAATTACCAAAATTTACAATCGTTATGTTCGCCAGAACGAAGTTTAAAACACATTTCATTAAAGTAATCACAAAGTTCCTCGTCTCGGAAAAGATCTGAAACTGGATTAAAATCAAACTCTGTACCATCTTCTTTAAAGGCACGATAACCGATAAAGTTATCACCATAAAGAGCGAAACCTTGATTAATAGAAGAATTAACAGATTCACGAATAGCATTTTTTGCCATATCCAAATCTTCTTGGTTTTCTAGGTTAAGTTCTTCTACATTAATTTCGATAGTCATAACAAATAGTCTCTTGTTTTGGAATAAAAGAATTATAGCAAAGAGAGACTATTAACGCAATGCTTTATCGTTGGTTTTTAAAGAAAAATTCTTGTGCCTGTTCTAATGATTTAAATGATTTTTCACATTTTTCAGGACAGTTTTGAGTTTCATCACCATAAGCCAAATAAAACATTTTTGAATCTGTACATTCAAGAACACGAACAGAAGAATAGTAATATTTCTCTTGATTGATCATATTGTTGTAGCAATTTTCAATTTCAGAAAGGTCTTTTTTAAGGTCGGTTCTTGGTTTTGACCAAGTTTTTGCTTTACCACCTTCAACAGCTCTTTGATATTCTTGGTGAATTCGTTTTTCTGTTTTAATGCGATTATCTTTCAGAGATTGATAGGTTTGGATTTTACTTTTTACAGAATTTTGAACAAGATCTTTGTCGAGCGTGTGAATGATAATTTCAGCCATATTTTCCCCTCAATTTATTAATTTTTTTTTAGTGTACCAAAATTTAAATAAAAATAAAAGCTTTTTTTGTTTTAAAAATAAAAAAAATCGTCCTACGTGTAGGACGACTTTTTAAAAAATTTTTTGTTAATCTAATTCACCGTTCATATGCATATTAACTAAGGTCTGATAATTTTTTCTGGTGTATTGACCGTATGAATCAATGCTTGCATTTCGACCATTTCGCTTGATATGAACAAGGTCGCCTTTATTAATATCAGAACTCAAATTACGTTGAGTAAATATTTCTTTTTCACCAGTATTAGGATAAATAATAGTATAACGAATAGCCTTATATTTTTCAGACATGATTTCATTACCTGCTACTGCACCAAGAATAGCACCGCCACTTGTAGTCCAATATTTACCAGAACCGCCACCAAATTGATTACCAATGAAACCACCAACAGTAGCTGCAATAGCGACTTCAATTAAGTTTGCGCTATCTGTTTTTTCAACAAGTTCCATTTTTTGAACTCGACCAATTTTCTCATAATGAGTATTTGCCGAAGGTGTAGAAGAACAAGCTATAAGTGATAATGAAGCAAGTGCTGTAACTGCAATTTTCAAAATATTCATTGTTAACCCCTTTGGTTAAGTATCTCTTTAATATGGCTATATAATAGCAAACAAACAAAAACAAAGCAAGTTTTAATCTATTTAAAAACAATAAATAAAAAAAGACTACCGAAGTAGTCTTTAATTTTTTAATTTAATCGCAGCAACCACCGCCACCAAAATCAGAGCTACCACCGCCAATATCAGGGATATCAACTCGAACTTCTGGAATATCAGGAATATCAAAGTCAAGTGCAATTTCTGCTAAATCAGACAAATCTAGACCGTCAGAAAGATTGTCAATTTCGAAAGAATTAATATTTAGACTTTCAAGATCGAGATCGTCAATAGAGAAGTCACTTAGTTCATTCGCAAACAAAGCGTGACCAACTTCAGCATTATCAGAAATACTATTGATAACAAGAATTAACATTAATGCGTCAACAGAATCAAACATAGTGTCGTTGTAGTTGTTTCTGTATTTTGAATGCGTATCTTCATACCAACGTTGTTTTTTAGAATAATGCAGTTTCAGATTATTCATGTTCTTATCAAACTGAGGTCGGTTAAACTTGTTATTACGCTTATTAGGTGCTTTTCGTGCAGCACGATTTAGTTTAAACATATTTTTATCAAGAGAGTTGATAGTTTCCTTGATCTGTTTTTTATCAGCTTCAATACCAGAAATAACTTTATTCAAGAACTTGATACGTGATTCTGCATCTTTCTGGGCGTTAGCAAATGGTGAAATCAAATATGCTTTAAAAAGTTGTTCTTGTTGTTCTTCTGTCAAAAGATCGAAAAGTTTAAAGAAGAGGCGTTTATCAAGCTTATTACGCTTATCTTCATAATCATATTTTGCAGTAGTGCGTTTATTCTGAACTTTAAAAACAACGTCTTCTGTGTATTTATCTACTGCTTCAACAGCATTATCAAAATCTTGTCGGAAAGCTTGATAGTGAATATTTCCGTCAACAATTTCTTCTGCCATACGATCAAATTGTGCAAAACCATTTCGGGTTGATACTTCTTCAAGGTCTAGTTTTTCAATAGACGCAATCAAAGAATGAATATCCCTAGATAATGCTGAACGAGAAGTCATAAATAAGCGAGAAAAGAATCCGACTTTTTCACACTCAGAAATATCAATTCCTTTTTCTTTTGCAAATTGCTTAATGTCATTAACATCGCTATTTAAATTTTGAAAAATATTGAACTTTTCACGATTCGAATAATAAAGATCTGATTTTTCGCTTTTGTCTTTTTCAAGCTCGTCTAGTTTTTGGTGAGATATAACGACTTGTGTTCTTGCCTTTTCATAGACTTCTTTTGATTGATTCATTTCATTAACCAAACGCTCATTAAGCGAAAAACCTACTTCAAAAGGAATGTTTAGATTAGATTTGATGGCTCTAACATACCCTAACATGTCATCATTGTTACCTATTGATCGTAAAACAACATGATGCAGTTTATCTAGCTGATTTTTCTTTACATCTTTGAGGCTACGTAGTTCTGATTCATACTTTGATTCTTCGCCACGAAGATTGGATAGTAAGTTTTTGAGAGAACGAATTTCCTTTTCAAAAAGATTTTTCATATCACGATAAGAAATGCTCATTTTTAACCTTTGTAGTAGTTGATTAACAAAAGAATTATAACATAACTAAAACAAAAAAAGCAAGGTTCTATTCTTGCTTTTAAATCTATTTCAATAGATTAGTGGAATACAACTTTATGTTTTTTGCAAATCTCTGCAAATTGATTAATTTTGTCATAAATACCTGCTTCAACAAGTATTTTATAAACTTCTAAACAATCTGTAACACCAGAAATGACAGAAGATTCATTCAGTGTATTCAATTTTTTGTCATATTCAATTTCAAAATGTTCTCGATAAGCCTTAATAATATCAGGATGAATAGAAATAGCCCGTAAGATATAAGACGTGAAACGATAGAGTTTGAGTTTATAATTATTGGGAGCACTCAATTCAAAATTTTTGTCAATGCCTTCGTGAAAAACAAGATTAATATAATAGTCGAGAAAGAAGCAGTCTTTTAGGGTTTCTTCAGTTCTTATAAGAAGAGCGGTATTCATTTCAACAAAAAAAGTACCTTTAAGACTTCTTTTGAAACGTTCTTTTAAATTGTGAATATCTTGATAAATATGAATCATTGGGACAAAGTTTCGTTTTTCTTCCATTTCGTCAATATATTTGTTGTATGGTTCATAATTATAAAATTCTTTTAAAGCAGCACCAAAATTATCAATAGGTTCTGTTTGGTCTGTTAGATTTTCAATAACAAAAGTCATAAGGAAGCCTCTTTCGATTTAAAAAGTATTATTATACAACAGTAGAAATGAAAAAAGCAAGACCTAAGCCTTGCTTTTAATGGGATTAAAATGTTAGTCTTTTCTGACTTTTCGGAGAAACCGTTGAATAATAACGTCATCAACGGTTTCAAGGTCGGCTTCCAATAATGCTTCAATAGCTTCAGTTTCAGTAGCGAAAGGCTGACCTAATGTAGCCTGATCTTTTTCAGAAAGTCGAATACCAGAGTCAGCATTAGTGATTTCCGCATAACCAGAGTCAACATTACTTTCAACCATAAGAGAAAAACTCTCTTCGATTTTAAACTTCCAATTCATTTCAACAATAGAGTATGATTTTGACATTTTTAAACCTTATTTTAATTAATGTGAAACTTCACTAGAAAAACTATTTAAGTAATTGATTTGGTATTGTTCAATTGACTCTTTAACAATCTTTTCGACAGTATTGACAAGAGATTGCATCCAAGCCATACAACTAGTATTGCTTTGTTTAGGGTTCCAAAAAGGCTTTCTTTGTGGAAAGATTTTATAGAAAACTGTACCACCCTTAGAAACAGCAAGAAGCGGGTTTTCTGGAACACGTTCCCAACTTGAACCATTGTTAGAATATAGGATATTCCATTCATTTGTGTTGACATTAACAGATAAACGCAAAAGATTAGGGTTAACGTTTTTTAAAGCATACAAACGAACATTTGGAGAACCATTAAGGTTCGGAATAGACGCCAATTTATCATTAAATGTGAATAGGATTTTCTTTAATTCAATATTCATAAAAATCTCGATTGCCCTAAATAAGATAACACTAATTATATACAAACAAACCTAAAAAAGCAAGAAAAAAACTACTCAAAAAGGTAAGATAATTCAAGTCCCGTAGCATCATTACAAATTGGAATGAAGTACTGAAAATCACGATAAGTTTTAGACAAAACAGTAATGTCACCAGTTTTAGGATCAGATTTGAAAGTGTATTTCAAATAGATTTCCATATTGTTTTCACCAGAAAATGAAAGTCTAAGCAATGAGCTATTTTCAAGCTGTTCCTTGACGTCAACATGAAATGAATCGTATTCGTCAGTAAGGCTTAAAAAGTCAGCAGCAATTTTTTGAATAACAGAAAGATAATGGTTCGGATATTCATTGCCAAATTCACGCATTAGAGTTTGTTCAACTTCGTAAGAAGACATTTGGTGTTTTTCAATAAACGTCTTTCTTCTCTTTTCAATAAGTTGATCTAAGTGATTCCATTGTTGCCAGTATTTTAAAATCGTTTTCATCATAAAACTCGTTTCGTTTAAGATAGGGTAATTATACATTCCAATGAAAAAAAAACAATAAAAAAGGCTAATGAAATTAGCCTTTTAATCGTTTTTTCAAACTAGATTATCGCTCTGATCGAATGAAATCGACAATAGGAGCAAAGAAGTTAAGAATACAATTCTTAATATCAGAAAGGTATTCAGTATTATGTTCTTTGTACTCAGTCAGTTCGCCTTTACTTTCAAAAGTAGTAGAATATTCAGCAAGAGTAACAACAAGTTTTTGACCTAATTCTAAACGTTTTTCATTTGATTCTGATTCGTTAATTTCTTCAATCTTCTTTGATACCCAATGCTCTTTTGGTAGCGCAGTAAAAAAGAAAATATCAATGTTTTTTTCAATGGCGTCTAATGCACCTTTTAGCATTCCTTCAGAAAAGCCACGATCAATTGCATAAAGTTTAAAATCACCGTGTGTATGCCAATCAAAGCTATTATATAAACCAAGTTTACGTTCTGCTTCGTCTCTATCGTTTAAAAATTGAGTATAGAGAGCATGAAAAAAAAGCGGAGAATGATTGCCTTTTTTCATAAGAATTCGTGCAACAAGACATAGA
Organism: Chloroflexota bacterium; assembly: GCA_002722455.1. Lineage (GTDB taxonomy): Bacteria > Chloroflexota > Dehalococcoidia > Lucifugimonadales. Next base: position 1,759 of record PBMB01000019.1, on the reverse strand, counting down.
TACAAATAATTTTCAATAAATTTATTTTTGTCATTATTTGCAAATGGACTTTCTAAGATAATACGTTTAGTCATTGAGACACCTTCGTTTTTTCTTTAAATGGTAGAGTAATAATAGCAAACAAAAAGCATAAAATCAAGATAAAAAATAAGGTGTTAATTGTATGTTTATAAAGATTTTTTCTTATACGCTTGTCAGTAAACCAATAAGGTCAAAACAGTTGTTTAATTCTTTTCTGGCAAAGTCTTCTGCCTCTCCTTTCGTAAGAAACAACGAAATCTTTTTATCAAAATAAGAACCGAAAAATTTACCATCTTTATTTTCAACTTTAAGCTCAACAAAACTGCGATAGATGTCTTTGTTTTTAACAATTTCTTTTAAAAAATACTTATAAGAGTAGTGTTCTGCTCCTGCGTCAAATTCGTCAGCATGATGAATATTGCAATTGATATGCTCCACTTCCATTTTTTTTATTTCAACTAATGGTTTATTTTTAGAAATATCACATCGGTTATTAAAACAAACAGCATAAAATTGGTCTTTAACGTTGAATGGTGATTTAAGGTAAGTTCTTTGTTTTTTTTCGTATTCTTCAAGAGATAATTCAGGAACAACATTTTGGTATAAAGAAAGAATACCATAATAATCTGATAATTGTTGTGATAACGAAGTTAATTCTGCTTTATTCTTTTCAAAGACATTGAGTTTGTCTGATGCTTGACCAGAAAATGTTTCTTTAATTTTATCTTTAATCGGATAATTAGAACTTGAAAAGCGATTTTCTAAGATTTGATCGATATGGTATTTAAGACTATCAGCAGCAGAAATTTTCACTTCGGAAAGGTCTCGCTTCAATTTCTGACGTTGTGGTAGAACAGAAATAAATTTGATACTTGAATTTAATAAAAGTTTAACGTCAAAAAGCTCATTTTCAAAATGTAAAGCTTCATTAAATACACTAGTAGAATGAAGAGGAACCGTAATATAACCAATATGATCACAAAATTCTTTCTGAGTTCCTTTTACGATTTCCAAAGGAATGTTTTCAATGTTTGGTAATGAAAAATCAGACATATAAAGACCTTTAACTTAACAAAATAATGCAAATAATAACATATAAAAAAAATAAAGGCAATAAAAAAGCACCCTAGACAGAGTGCTTTCTTAAATAAAATACCTCAAAAAGAGGCTCCGCAAAGTGCAGATTTTAGAAACTTTAAAATTACTGGTTTAATGATTAATCGTTAAGAAAACTCAGTATTAAAACTTAACGATGTCCAGTTAAAAACTGGCGGTAGCTTGCCAAGGTTGATCGTTTAATCGTGTATGACTTCTTCAAGTAAATAAGAGAAAGTTTCAACAGGAACATAAGTAACAGAAGCTTCAGCAAATTCAGTAGAAAAATCAAACTCTGGGATTTTTTCTACACTCACTGATTTCTTAAAGATGACAGATACTTTTTTCTCTGTAACATTAAAGATACCATGTTCTACCCAACGTCCTTCAACGGATACTGACAAAGGAGAATCCCTCGTGGCAATAGGTTGTTTTACATAAACCTGTAAACCAAAAGGACGTTTGAAAAGTGTTTCTTCTTTTTCAAAAACAACCTCTTTTAAATCCATATTATCGTCCTCCCAAAATAAAATTTGGTCGTAATCAAGGATTCGAACCTGACAAGAGTGGTAAGTTTTAAAACTTCTTGCGCAAAACCCACTTTGTCGCCACCTAAAAAACCGTTTTTACCGCTTATATACCT
>PBMB01000018.1 GCA_002722455.1 Chloroflexota bacterium | reverse complement strand
TCTGATATTAAAATCCCTGAAAATACTCCAGTTAAACTTAGATTCCAGTTAATCAAAACTGACCTCTTTAGCGTCAGATTTAATTGAAACATCTAGCCTCAAATAATTAAAATACTGGTGGGAAAAACAGAAGTACAGCTAAGTAATTAATTCCCACCAGCAAAAATAGAGGGAGGTTATTAAACCTCTATAGATAGCATATATCAATATTGTTAATTAATTATTAAGGTTGAATTCATTGAAATTACTTTCTTATTTTTGGACATATCAGACTTCCTAGTTCTCCTAACTATATTATTTTAATATAGTTAATAATTATATGTTATATTGCTAATAGTATTTTTATTTACAAGTGACAAATTTTATTAGGAAAAATGAATGCTTTCACAAAAACCCAACCACAACAAGATAGCACTACAATTTAAAGATCCTCCTCCTGAATATGGAATTTATCCAAATTGGTGGTGGGAAGGATCAAAAATAGATAAAAACGTTATCAACTATTTAGTAAAAGAACTAAAGCGTATTAAATCTTATGGAACCATGTTTTATATTCGATTCCATAATGACGAACCATACTCAATAAATCCTCCATACGGTAGTCCAAAATATTATGAACTTATGGAACATGCTATTAATGAACACAAAAAACATGGAATGGTGTTCTATTTTTCTGAATGGACCGGACAAAATCCAATTGAAAACCAACTTAATAGTAATAAGCTAATCGGACAACGTCTCAAAATTTACGAAAAAACATCTAACCAATCTGAACTTTTATCCATTAAAATTCCTGTCCAACAAAAATTACTTTTTTCAGGAGCTTATAAAATTATTTCTGGAAAATTAGACATCGAATCTTACACCCCTATTACAAAATCCAAAAACCAATCAGAAATTGAATGGAATGCTCCAGAGGAAAATTGGATACTTATTGCAATCACTTCCTATAATACTGGATTAGACTGGGTAAATAAGGAAGTTGGTACACAGTGGTTTAATTCTGTATGGGTCCCCTATGTGGAAAAAATGCCAGAACATATCGGAAATACATTTAAAGGATATATCCAAGATGAACTCGATGTTTTAGACGAAGCAATTCTGTTTTCACCAATTCTTCTAAAAAGCTTTAAAGAAATAAAAGGATATGACCCTATCCCATATCTTATTGGACTATTCCATGACATTGGAGACCAAACAGAAAAAATCCGTTGTGACTATTATGGAATCCTATCTAACTTACTAGAAAAAAATGTCTATAAACATCTTTTCGATCTTCATGAACAACATAATATGATCTATGCCACAGTAGCTATTCGTGGAAGACAAGATATGTTAGCCGAAACAAATCATTTTGGTGATTTATTTAAATTGATGAAATGGTATCATTTCCCTGGTAATGAAGATCCACAACTTGATGAAAGAATACCTCTAAAACGAAGATTTATTGATGCAAAACTTTCAAGCTCTGCAGCACATATATTTAATAAAGAACGCGTGTCAATGTGTGGCTACTGGGGCGTTGGCTGGGGAGCTACACTTGAAGAACATGTGAAGTGGACTAATGAAAACTGGGCTTACGGATTGAATTTGTACGATCCCCACGGAATTGTAAGTGGTCTTTCAGGTGGATGGTATGAATGGGTTCCTCCAACGCAGATTTATCAACCTTATACAGAACTATATCCACATTTTGCTGATTATGTAAGAAGACTTAGTTATGCCTTAAGTCAAGGAACTCACTGTGCTGAAGTAGGGGTACTATTTCCAACTACTGCTATCCATGCTGGATGGACTCATGGTAATCGTTTCTCATTAGATGCAGATATTACTGCATCTACAACTTATACTATCGCAGATAGCATTTATTCTGGAGGAGTAGACTTCAACTTTATTGATGAAGAAAGCTTAGAAAATGCTACAATCGACAATGGTTCCTTGTGTATTTCTGGAATTAAATTCCGTGCTATAGTGTTACCTCCAATATCTACTATCCGTCTAAAAACTTTAGAAAAAATTGCAACGTTATATCAAGATGGAGGTATTATAATTTCCTTCCAAAAACTCCCATCTGCTAGTGCAGAAAATGGTAGAAATGACCCAGCATTACAAATGTTATTAAAAGAAATTTTCGGGATGGAATCAAGTGAGAATTATAACCACTCTACATATGATGTCGAAGATCATTTCATTAATAGTATCCAGGTACAGTCTAGTACTAATAATGGAAAATCATTCTTCGTACCAGGAGAACAAAATAAAGGATCCAATGCATCAACGATAGATCTTCCAACAATTATTTCCAGTGTATTGCCTCGTGACATATCTGCAACTAGTAATGAAAAAATCGCCTCAACCTTTGAGAAAGATACACACCTTAAGTATAATGAATCATCCAGTACTACGGCTGCACCTATAACCCGTAATCTTCCAATTGCATCCAATATTTACTTTATACATAAAAAAGTTGACGAGTCTGATATATATTTTTTGTATAACACACAACCTGAACAACGCTCACTTGATTTAACATTCAAAGTCATGGGTGAACCATCTATATTGGATCCAAAAACTGGAAAAATTATTCCAATATACAGATTTGAAATCCTTAACGGATTTACCCGAGTAAGGTTTTCACTAGACAGATATGAATCTATTCTCATTATTTTTACTCCGCCAAACAATAGACCAGAGGTTATATCTGATAATTTTGACAATATAACTAGCGTTAAATTTAAAAATGGAATGTTAAAGGCAAATGTACTAAATAAAAATCCAGGATTAAAATCGATGTCTATCCGTCATGAAGGGAAATTATATAGCGGAGAAATTATTACAAAACCATCCTCTCCACCAATTCATCTAACCCAAGAATGGAACTTTCAAATTAAACCCAATTTATCAAATAAATTCGGTAATTATTATTATCCAAAAGAAAACAAATTATTATCACCTCAAGCTCGCAAATTTAAATATAAAATACAACCTGATGGAATTGATGGAATTAATAAAGGATGGCATAAACAAAACTTTAATCATTCTTCATGGGAAGAATACACATATTCATTTGGCCCATATTGGAACCAGCTTGACCCAATACCTGAAACATTTGATTCCCCTACACTTTCGAAGCTCATTGCTGAAAATCAAAGCTCAATCGTTTTAAACGACCAAACCTTTTCTTTCCATACATACTCTTATTCAGAGCAATTTGGACACCAATCTGGAAAATCAGTAAAAACTCCATGGGGTGGTTTACAAGGAGTTCCTGAAACATTCATATATTTTAACCCTAATAAAACGAAAGATAATGTAATTCAATATTTAGTAACCACTGTAGCCACAGATAAAGATACAAAAAAAGACTTCTTACTAGGAATTAATCCTGAAATCGGATGTGATGTACTTTTAAACAACCATACTATTCACTCCTCAAGGCCAAAAACATTAGATAGTACATTTTCATATGACAAAACTACAGATGCGATACTCCCACTAAAGACCCAGTCAAACTACAATCAAGAATATTTAGAAGAACAGAAAATCCTTCCAACATTTCAACAAGGCCCACCTGGTGTATCATACGGTGGAAGTGAATTTGAAGAATATTGTATTCCTGTTTCTTTAAAACAAGGTGTAAATAAACTCATTATACGTTTTACTCAAGCACCAACCACAGAGATTTTTGCATATGCTGTTTTTACTAAACAAGGACATTCACCATCACAAGAAAAACCTCCCATACCACGACTAAAATGGTTCAATACTCCCGAAACTCTATCATACGATATCTTTGGAGAAACTATATGGGAATCAGATCCTTTATGGGGGTTTTCTCCACAAAATTCCATAAATGCAAGACCTGCTCCTAGATCATTGATAGGCTGGTATAATTTCTATGCTCCCCCTGGAACACATACAATTAAATTATCCCCTGATTGCAAAGAAATTTCAGTATGGGTCAATGGAAACCTACAAGACATAAAAGGTAATGAGATTAAAATTGATAAACCTTCTTCAAGAATCTCTAAGGTAACACTAAAAATGGTTCATTCTCCAGGTAAATATGCTGGTGCAGCTTTTGAATCACCTATAGAATTTGATTGTGGTGAAGGATTAATTTCATTAGGAGACTGGTCTGAACATGCTCTTGACTCATATTCTGGAGGAGCTACGTATACTACTGACTTCGAATTATGGGATGATGTATTAAACCAAGAAATTTTCATAGATATTGGACAAGTCAAGACCATTGCAGAAATAAAAGTTAATGATCAAAGAGTTGGTGTGTGTTACAGTAGGCCAAACAAACTAAACATTAGTAAATATATACATTTTGGCGCTAATAAAGTAGAAATTACAGTTTATAACACCTTGGCAAACCATTACTCTGCTGAAATTCCATCAAGATTCGTCCAGGAAAACCAAACGGTTTCAGGTTTAATTGGTCCTGTTACAATTTCTTTTTATTCTCCTGAATCTGTCAAGTTAGAATTAAAAGATTAATTTGTCATCTAATTTATAGCATAGTATACTGCCTAAATTTTATTTAAAATAATACCAGTTGGACAATGATCAGATCCAAAAATCTTATTTAAAATAAATCCATCTTGTAAATAAGAGGTTAATTCTGTAGTTACAAAACAATAGTCTATTCTCCAACCTACATTACGTTCTCTAGCACGAGTAATTGGATCCCACCAAGTATATTGTCCTTCACTCTTATTAAACATTCTAAAACTATCAATATACCCATTTGCAACAAATCGATCCATCCATTCCCGTTCTGTATCCAAAAATCCAGAAACATTACTATTTTCTTTTGGACGTGCTAGATCAATTTCACTATGAGCTGTATTAAAATCACCACAAATAATAATGTTTTTTTGCTTTTCTCTATATTTATTTACCATTTCCAAAAATGCTGCATAAAAATCCATTTTATACTGTAAACGTTCAATAGATGCTCTACCATTAGGATGATATGAATTAATTACTGAAAATCCGTCAAATTCTAAAGTGATGACTCTTCCTTCTTTATCAAACTTATCAGAACCTAATCCAAAAATAACATTTTGAGGAATATCTTTCGTAAAAATAGCTACACCGCTATAACCTTTTCTTTCAGCTGAAAAATAGTACCCTTTGTGAGATTCTAGTTTAGTTATATTTTCTGGTACTTGCTCAGGCATTGCTTTTATTTCCTGAACACAAACAATATCAGGGGACTCTTCTGCTAACCATTCTGTAAAATTCTTCTTTGCTATCGCTCGCAAACCATTAATATTCCAGGAAATTATTTTCAAACCACTCATAACCTTGTTTAATTTCTCCTAACTAAATTTTTTGCCCTTTATTAACATTTCTATAATTAAATTCATCATGTTAAAATACATTAAAATAATAATACTCCAATTAACAAGATGACATCTATTTTACCAACAGATAATCTCATATCAGGACTTATTTCTAGCATCGCTATATTTGTTCTATTTGCTATTTTCGCTATTGCTATTAATATCGTCATCAAATTAATTTTAAGGAAGAGTACTGGTTTAAAACAACAACCTCTATCTATAAGGCTGCTATCAACAATTAACCGTCCTGTCATCACGTTTTTAATTATTTTAGGAGTACTTGCCTTTTTATCAATTTTACTCCGTACAGAAGCACTGGATAAAGTTAATTTCCTTTATCAAAATAACGAAACCATCCTTCAAGTTATCAATAAAATATGGATTATTGTTTTAGTAGCTGGTGCAACTTCATTAACTGCACAAATGCTTACTTTAATTTCTTCATGGTACATAGAAAGTATTCAAGATAAAACTAACGTAGGTATAGCAGCAAGGCTTATCCCACCTATTCGCCGAATATTTCCGTTATTAATCTATAGTGCTGGATTTTTAATAATACTTGATAGTCTAGATATTTCTATTAGTCCACTACTTGCTGGATTTGGTTTAGGAGGTTTGGCGGTTGCGTTGGCTGTACAACCAACATTAAGTAATTTCTTTGCTGGTACATATCTTATAACTGAGGGAGAATTAAAAAAAGAAGATTTTATAGAAATTGAAGGCGGTCCTTCTGGTTTCATAGTAGATGTTGGCTGGAGGAGTACTAAGATACAAAGTAGATTCAATAATCTCGTCATAATACCTAATTCTCAACTAGCTCAAAGTATTATTACAAACTATTCTAGCCCTACACCTGCCATTAACGTTAGAGTGACTAGTGGTGTAAGCTATGAATCTGACCTCGAAAAAGTTGAAGAAATCGTTCTTGAAGTTGCAAATCAAACAATTAAGGATTCGCCACATGCAATTAACGAAAATCCACCATTTTTTGGATTTTCTGAATTTGGTGATTCAAATATAGATTTTTGGGTAGTCATACAAGCATCTGATCGACTTGGAAGTTTCGCTTTAAAAAGTACACTCATAAAAAATATACACACAAGATTTTCAAAAGAAGGAATAGAAATAAATTATCCAGTCCGTAAACTCATTGGAGAAACTTCAATTTCCGATACTACTTGAAACTTCGAAGTAGGTGAAAATAACAAGTCTAAATTACTATACAAAATTCCATCTGATGTTTTAGAACCAAAATGAAAATCGTTGTCCGTCTTCTCTCTTATAGTCTCTATTATAAAGTTGCACTTCTTTTTGCATTAGCATCAATGATTATAGGAACACTAGCTGGTTTAATTGTCCCAAGCATACTCGGAATAGCTGTAGATGAAGTACTCCAATCCGGTTCAAAAAATAAATTGTTAATATTAATAATTGTAATTATTACTGTAAGTTGTATTCGAGGAATTACAGCTTACCTCCAAGATTATTTGGCAGAATCTGTTGCACAAAAAGTTTGTTTTAAACTTCGTAATGAATTATTTAGTAAAATACAAAGCTTAGGTTTTGATTTTCATGACAACCAAACAACAGGAAATCTCTTATCACGAACAACTAGCGATGTTGATGCAATACGAATGTTAATTTTATTCGGTACTATTCGAGGTTTATCTTCAATTATCACCTTAATATCTATAATTGTTATTCTATTTTTCCTTACATGGAAACTTGCTCTTGTTGTACTTGCCATTATTCCTATATTAATTTGGAGAACAATTTTCATGTCAAAAAAACTGAGAACACTATGGACAGAAGTACAATCTGCTATAGGGAAAATGACTACTTTAATACAAGAAAATTTTACTGGAATAAAAATAATTAAAGTATTTGCATCTCAAAATTATGAAACACAACGATTCAATCAACAATCATCTTCAGTTGCAAATTTTACCTACTTAACTGCAAGAGTTTTTGCTTCTCAAGGTTCACTATTAACATTACTTTTTTCCCTTGTAACAGTAGCTGTGCTTTTGGTCGGATTTTATGAAGTTAAATCTGGTCAAATATCACCAGGGCAACTAGTATCATTCATATTCTATCTTGCAATCCTTGCAATTCCTATTCGTATGTCTGGATTTATGATAAATACTTATGCTCGAAGTGTAGCTGCAGGACAACGTATATTTGAAATACTTGACCAAGCTTCAAGCATTATAGAAAAAAATGATGCAACCAATGTTAGAAATTTAAGAGGTCATATAAAATTTAATAATGTTTTTTTTAAATATAAATCCACAGAAAATATTTTAAAAAACATTAATTTTGAAATTCAACCCGGTCAATTTATAGCAATCGTAGGTGGTTCTGGATCAGGAAAGACAACCTTAATGCACTTACTCCCAAGATTTTATGACGTATCCTCAGGTACTATTACAATTGATGATATCAATGTCTCTGACATGACAATCGGATCTCTACGAAATAACATCGGCATCGTAATGCAAGATACTTTCACTTTCTCTGGAACTTTAAAAGAAAATATATCCTATGGCTCTGAAAATGCTACTTTACCAGATATCATTAAAGCAGCTCAATTCTCTGAATTACATGAATACATAGATACACTACCTGAAAAATACGATTCTTGGGTAGGTGAAAGAGGTATAACGTTATCAGGCGGACAAAAACAAAGACTGGGGATAGCTCGAACTATATTAACTGATCCCCCTATTCTTATTTTCGATGATTCTACCTCAAGTGTGGATACAATTACAGAACAAAAAATACATTCAACTCTATCAACTATAGCTAAAGGAAAAACTACATTAGTTATAGCTCACCGCATATCAACAGTCCAGCAAGCAGATACCATTATCGTTATGGATAATGGTTCAATCGTTAATACTGGAACACATGATCAGTTATTAAGTACAGATAATCTGTATCGTAGAATATTTGAAATTCAATTAAGCAATTAACAAAAGGATATTAGGTACTAAAATGATGAACTTTGGACATTATGGCGGTGGATATGGGATGCGAGGACGTGGATACCGCAATAATATTGATGATGACCAAACTCCATCACATTATGACTCCCAAATTATTAAAAGAATGATCAAATATTTTATTCCATACCGTTATTTGATAATCGTTAGTATTTTAGCAATGTTTTTTTACACTGGAGTTACAATAGCTACTCCATGGTGGATAGGAAAAATAATTGAAAAACATATAAATTCTTCCTCTGCTGAAGGATTTCCTGTTGCCTTACTAATCCTAATTGTACTTGGAATAATGCATTTTATTGGCAACTATGCGTATATTCGGGTAATAGCACGAATATCTACAAAAGTATTGCTATCAATACGAATAAATTTATTCAAACACATGCACAAATTATCTCAAAGTTTTTTTGATCAAAATGAAGTAGGCAGATTGATATCAAGATTAGTCCATGATATTGAACAATTAAGAGAATTTCTCTCTATATTTGTAATTACTTTAGGGGATTTAATTAGTTTGTTTGGAATTCTTACAATCATGTTCATCATGAATGTGCAATTAGCTCTTCTTTCAATAATCACAATACCTATTTGGATAATTATTATAACCCTTTGGCAAAGACATGCTCGAAAAGCATTCTATAGAACACGTGTTACAACAGCTAATGTAAATGCTCAGCTAAACGAAAATATTTCTGGAATCAGATTAATACAAAGTCTTAACAGAGAAAAACCTAATGCACGAATGTTTGGCAATACGAATTATAGCAATCTTGAATCACATCTCACTGCTACGCGATTTCAAGCTGCTCTAATGCCTGGTGTTGAAATATTAAATTCTATCTCCATTTCATTAATTATCTTTATTGGAGGACTAACAATTTTAAATGGCAACACTAATTTTACTATTGGTGAATTAATTGCTTTCCTTCTTTACACATATCGTCTATATGAACCAATTAGACAATTAAGTATGCAATATGGATTTTTACAACGTGCTATGGTTGCAGGACAAAGAGTTTTTAAAATATTAGATACCGATCCAAAAATAGAATTTCGTAAAACAAATTCTCATTTTATCTATTCAAAAGGTGACATAGAATTCAAAAATGTCAATTTTCATTATACAAACACAGACCTAGTTCTTACTGATATTAACTTACAAATTAAACATGGAGAAACAATTGCAATAGTAGGTCCTACTGGAGGAGGGAAAACATCTCTAGTATCTGTATTAACTAGATTATATGATGTGACTTCCGGAGAAATAACGATAGACGGTAAAAACATCAAAACACTTTCACAACAAGATATCGCCAAAAATATTACAATGATTCCGCAAGATCCATTTATATTTTCAAACACCATATTAGAAAATATAAGATATGGGAAAACTGATGCTACTCAAGAAGAAGTTGAAAAAGTATGTAAATTAATTGGAATACATAACTTTATTCTAAAACTGCCTTCTGGTTATAATCATTTCATTCAAGAAGGAGGCGTAAGTTTAAGTGTGGGAGAAAGACAACTTATATGTCTTGCCAGAGCATTGATTACTAATTCAAATATCGTCATATTGGATGAAGCCACATCCAATATTGATTCATCTACAGAAGAATCAATATCCCATACATTAAATCAAATATTTTCAAAAAAGACGGTTATAATTATTGCACACAGATTAAGTACAGCAAAAAATGCAGATAAAATTAATGTAATTGAAAATAGCAAAATAACTGAAACTGGAACACACGATACTTTAATTAAACAAAAAGGAACTTACTACAACCTATGGGAAAATAAGGCAAAATCCACTGAAAGATAACTGATTTTTTAATTCAAATAATCTCATGAAAATAATAAATAATAAAAACCTAACAATTTTAACATTATATCTTTTGTCAATCTGTTTTTGTTTTGGATGTATTTTTGGCTCCAAAGCAAAAACTCCAATAATTTCTCCTACTACTAAAACGGTAATTCCTACCACAATTCCAATTAAAAACATTCAAGAAAATATACCTGAAACTGTAAAAAAATCTGAAGATTCCATTCCAAAAATAAACCAAGGTATACTTAAAATTTTATTAACAAATGAATCCATAGCAAGATATAGAATTAATGAACAGCTTGTAAGAAGAAATCTCCCTAATGATGCAATTGGAGAAACCAAATCAATTACAGGAGAATTATTTATTGATACAAAAAATAATTCTATCCATAAAACTTCAACTATTGAGGTTGATTTAACCACTCTTAAAAGTGATTCTTCTCGTCGTGACCGTTACCTAAAAACCAGATCGTTGGAATCTGATAAATATCCTACAGCAAAATTCACCACTGAAGATATACAAGGATCTGAATGGTTAAAAACTCTTAATTGTATATATTCATCGATCAATCGTTTACCCTCGTCTTTAGCAGAAATTCAATTAAAAGAACGTACCATTATTGAAAAAAACTGTTTCAACAACCAACCTATTCCTACTACTGGAAAGGATGAATTCAAATTAAATGGTAATCTAACTATTCGTGATGTTACTAAACCAATAACATGGGATGTCAAAGCAACTTGGACAGGCACAACTAATCTCACAGGAATTGCATCAACAAAATTTACGTTTGACTATTTTAATATAACTAAACCTAGTGTGCCAATTGTTTTGGGTGTTGCTGATGACATTCGGCTTGAATTAGATTTTGAAGCTACAATAAATGTGATTGCAGAATAACTCTTAAATCGATCTTTATTATTCTTAGAAATATGGCTATAATCGCCATGTATATTAATTTAGTAAAAAAACACAACAAATATACAAGGTGACAATTCCATCAATTCGATGGTATTATGAAAGACATTAGATACATAGTTAATTATGTAATGCTAATTGGAGGTAATGAATGAATTTATTCAAAGATGAATCTGGATGGATTTTAGTAACGAGTTTAAGCATACTCACAGTTCTAGTAGTAATAATTAGTATAGTTGGACTACTAGCACATAGTATAGTCGGAATTATTTTACTTGTAATTGCTCCCTTTATTTACCCATTGGGTAGATTAGTTGAGAAAAAAATTAAAGGCGTAGAAGAAATTTAAAGTAATTTATTAAACTACAAAAAATTACTTAATCTCATTTTTTTGCAATTCAGTGAAGTATTTTATACTGTCTAAATTATCAACTGAACCTTCATTTAAAACTTCTTTTAAAGATTCTCCAAGCAATAGACGTTTTATTGGTATTTCAATTTTCTTGCCGTTTAATGTTTTAGGAATATCATCAACTGGGAAAATTTTGTCTGGAACATGTCGCGGAGATAATTCTTTTTTCAATGTTTGGACTATATTATTATTAATTTTAGAATCCCACTTCATTTGATTTGCCAAAACAACAAACAAATATAAAATTCCATCTTTCCCACCATTAGAAGTGTCAATTATTAAGCTGTCTTTTATTTCAACCATATTTTCTATAACTGAATAAAATTCGCTAGTTCCCATACGAACACCACCTCTATTTAAAGTTGCATCAGATCTCCCTAAAATTAAGCACCCTTTATTCAATGTTACTTTAAACCAGTCTCCATGATTCCAAACATCACTATATTTATAAAAATAACTTTTTAGATATCTCTCCCAATTTAAATCTCCCCAAAGAAATAATGGCATTGATGGAAATGGTTTAGTCATAACCAGTTCTCCAACCTCATTAATTACTACATTACCATTTTGATCATATGCTTCAACTTTTGCTCCCAAAGAACGACATTGTATTTCTCCTACATATACTGGTAAGAGCGTTGCTGGACCAACAATCCCCGTGCACACATCTGTTCCTCCACTATAAGATGCTATTTGAACTCGTTCTCCTACATTCTTATTTATCCACAAAAACCCTTCTGGTGATAATGAGGATCCTGTAGATCCAATAGATCGGAGGAATTGTAACTTTAGAAAACTTTTTGGTTGTAACTGGCTTTTCATAGACGCATGAATATAAGATGCACTAGTCCCAAAAAAAGTAATTCCTGCTTCATCGACAAATCTCCATAATTTATCTAAAGAAGGATATGACGCACTACCATCATAAATAACTATTGAACATTTCATAAATAAAGCACTTACAACCATATTCCACATCATCCAACCAGTAGTTGTATACCAGAAAAACCTGTCTTCAGGTTTAATATCTAAATGTAAGGCCAATGATTTTATATGTTCTAAAATAATACCTCCGTGTCCATGTACTATAGGTTTAGGTAATCCAGTAGTCCCGGAGGAATACAAAATCCATAGTGGATGATTGAAATCAACTATCTCAAAATCCAGTGTTTTTTTGCTATCACGAATATTTTCCCAAGGAATAAACTTATTATTATTACAAGGAATATTTAAATATGGAATCATTACTACATGGTCTAAGTTCGGTAATTCACTGGTAATATCTTCAATATCAGTAATTTTTGAATACTCTTTACCTCCAAAAATATAACCATCAATCGTAATTAACACTTTAGGGTCAATTTGTTTAAATCTATCAATAACGCTCCGTGTACCAAATTCAGGTCCACACGAAGACCAAATAGCTCCAATACTGGCAGAAGCAAGAAATGAAATGATTGCTTCTGAAATATTTGGTAAATATGCTACAACTCGATCACCCTTAGAAACTCCAAGCGCTTTCAATCCATTAGCGACACGAGCAACTTCTTCAAAAAGTTGATTATATGTCAAAACTTCTTTTGCTCGAGTCTCTGAGTAACTTATGATTGCAGGAGTGTCATTGCGTGTACGTAATATATTCTTCGCATAATTAATTGATGAATCTGGAAACCACTTTGCCTGGGGCATATTATTTTCATCTAAAGCAGATCCTGAAAATTTATCAAATTCAATATTGAAAAACTCGCAAATTGATATCCAAAAAACTTCTATATTATCAACTGACCACTCCCAAAGATCATGATAATTATTAAAAGTTAAATCCTTTTCTTCATTTAACCATTCTATATATTCAGTTAAATTAGATTCCTTAATTTGCTGTTCACTTGGATTCCAAATAGGCTCATTGAAATCCAAGTTTGTTAATTGGCTCAAACTAATACTCCAAGTTACAGATTAGTAAACTGAAATTTTGAATAGCTACTAGATATTATCCAGATAAAATATCAAGAATATTTCCAATACCAGAACCATCTTTACGAAATAAATCTGTATATCCGCACTTTTTACAAGAAATTGCAGTAAATTTTTGGTTTTGTAAATCAAAAAACCTCGATATTCCTGATCCCGTTGTTCGAATTTCACCAGTTTCATACGTTGTTGCATTACATTTTGAACATGAATATTGTCTATTATCTTCCATTAAAAACTCCCTATATATCTACTAATTCACTAATATACAGCAATGACATGATTTGTTAAATACGTAATTACAATAAAATTAATCGATTGATTTCCAAATACAAAAACAAGTAAAATCAGATATTATCTACAATCTCTTTATATAATCTTTTAACTTGCCGAGGTGGTGGAATTGGTAGACACGCAGCGTTGAGGGCGCTGTGGCCTAACGGCTGTAGGAGTTCGAGTCTCCTCCTCGGCATTATTATTAAATAATAAAAAATCCTAAATACAATGAAAGATGTTCCAACAATTGAAGAATTCCAACAATTGATCCTGAAATGGTATGAAGAAAATGGAAGAATATTACCATGGCGTACAACTTCTTCTCCATACCATATATTAATTTCTGAAATCATGCTTCAACAAACTCAAGTATCTCGAGTAATCCAAAAATATAATGATTTTATAAAAAAATTTCCTGATTTCTCTACACTTGCATCCTCATCTACAAAAGACCTTCTATCTATTTGGCAAGGATTGGGATATTGGAGAAGGGCAAAATATTTACAAGAACTCGCAAAACAGGTCATTACTAAATACAATGGTAAATTACCCAAAAATATTGAAGTTCTAGAAACTTTTCCAGGTATTGGCCCATATACTTCTAGAGCTATTGCATGCTTTGCATTTGGAAATAATGAACCATTTATTGATACAAATATTCGTAGAGTATATATTCATTTCTTCTTCCCTAAAGAAACTAAGGTGACAGATAAATCAATACTCACAATAGCAAAAAAAGCTGTATTAAAAGAAAACCCAAAAACTTGGCATTATGCCTTGTTTGATTATGGTTCACAAATATTAAGAAAAACATCAGTAAATAAACGTAGTACTACCTATCATAACCAGAGTAAATTTGAAAAATCATTTCGTTTTTATAGGACAAAGGCCATAAACATAGTGATGGATAGTAGTAATAGTAGAATTCTACAAAAAACACTAATTTATGAACTTGAAAAGATATTTGAAAAAGACTCTGTATCTTTTCAAGCAAAATCAATTATAGATTCACTCATACATGATCGTTTGTTTCAATTACAAAAAAACATGATCAGCATATAACAAATATTTATCATGAAAATATTAATTTTGGTAGAATTAAATGGTTAACTGGTTTATTCGATGAATTTTTATAAGCACACTACTAAATGAATATTTTTGCAATTATTATTATCACAGCAATCATTATTGAAACAATTATTGATGTTGGAACAAATTATTTAAACTTACGTAATTTGAACCAAGATCCTCCTAAAGATCTTGAAGGAATTTTTGATTCAACGGAATATACCAAATCCCAAGAATATACCAAAACAAAAACAATAATGGGATTTGTTTCCGGAATATTTTTACTAAGTATTACTCTTTGTTTTTGGTTTCTTGGTGGATTTAATTCACTAGATGTTTTGGTTCGTAAATTAGAGTTTGCTCCATTAGCAACAGGTCTAATTTACTGTGGGATATTATTTCTTGCTTCATCATTACTTTCTTTACCATTTTCTATTTATTCAACATTTGTAGTCGAAGAAAAATTTGGGTTCAATAAAACTACGGTTAAAACCTTCACATTAGATATGATCAAAGGACTTTTGTTATCTATAATTTTAGGTGGATTTTTACTAACTATCATACTATTTTTATTTGGAAATGAATCGACTTCTCAATATGCATGGA
Organism: Chloroflexota bacterium; assembly: GCA_002722455.1. GTDB lineage: Bacteria > Chloroflexota > Dehalococcoidia > Lucifugimonadales. The sequence continues at coordinate 4,542 of PBMB01000018.1, read as the reverse complement.
TTTTATGTTGGATTGGCATCATTCTGTTTACAACTCTACTAAGATTTATAGCACCTACATGGATTATGCCATTATTTAATAAGTTCACGCCTCTCGAGAATGGAGAATTACGAGAAAAAATTGAAGAATATGCTAAATCAGTTGATTTTTCATTTGGAAATATTTTCGTTATCGATGGATCAAAACGATCATCTCACTCAAACGCATTTTTTACTGGCTTTGGCCCAACAAAACGAATAGCTCTTTTTGATACTCTCTTACAACAAAATACCAATGATGAAATCCTTGCAATTCTTGGACATGAAATTGCCCATCAAAAATGTAAACATATACTTATTACTACAATAATCGGATTTCTAACTAGTGGAATTATTTTCTTTTTACTATCTTTTTTAATAAATCAAAAAGGTTTATATGATGCATTTTATATGGATTATAGTTCTATATACACTGGAATTATTTTCTTCTCGTTCCTATATACACCAATAGAACTTGTTACTTCTGTTTTTGGTCAATATCTTTCACGTAAACACGAATATGAAGCTGATAAATGGGCATGTATCAATGGTCAAGATGGAAATCAACTAATATCTGCACTAAAAAAACTATCTTCTCATAATTTATCTAATTTAACTCCTCATCCTTTATACGTTTTCTTTAACTACACGCATCCTCCTCTTTATGAACGAATTAAAGCTATTAAATCATTAACAATAAATAAAACTGAATAATGGAACAATTTAGATCTCTTTGTTATACTTCTACTATTTCAAAACTTTAAGAAAAAAACTAGGGCGACGTAGCCAAGTGGTTTAAGGCGGAGGTTTGCAAAACCTTTATTCGGCGGTTCGAATCCGCCCGTCGCCTCCAAAATTGTATGAAATATTTAATGATCAGGAGGATTCTTTGCAGATAGGCAACAAAGAAAATATATACGAATGGGATGAAACCTGGGCAAAAACTCCTCAATCTGATGGATGGTCACATCATGGTTTAACAATCACAGAATCTGGCAATATCATATCTTGTAATCAAAGCAAAGCTACGATTCAAACTTTTGACAAAAGTGGTAACTTACTAAGCTCATGGGATACTGGATTAAAAGAAGCCCACGGTATTACTATCGTTAAAGAAAATAATGAAGAATATCTATGGATAGCTGACAATGGACGTAAAAGACATGCCCATATTGGTTATGAATATGACGATACATTTCATGGACATGTTGCTAAATTTACCTTAGATGGTAATCGAGTAATGGATATTAATAAACCCGATATTCCCATCTATGAATCAAGTATCTATTCTCCAACCTGGGTTGCAATTAACGAGGAACGATATGGAGGTAATGGAGACATATGGGTAACTGATGGATATGGATCTAACTCAATACATCGTTATGATAAATCAGGTAATTATATTTCAACAATAAATGGTAATGAAGGGTCTGCAGGCCACTTTGATTGTCCACATAGTATATTTATCGATGTACGTAAACCAGACCATGAACTCTATATTGCTGACCGATCCAATGGACGCGTACAAGTTTATGATCTAGAAGGTAAATTTAAAAGAGTTTTTGGGAATGAATTCTTTACAAGTCCAAGTGGTTTTGCAACTCAAGATAACATAATGGTTGTAGCAGAATTAAAAGCAAGGCTTGTAATATTAGATATCAATGACAAACCTATCCAATATCTTGGTTCAAACATTGAAGTATCTAAGGTTGATGGATGGCCAAACAATTTAGATGAAAAAGGCAACATTATCCCTTCAAAGCTCATAGAATCAGGCAAATTCAACAGTCCTCATGGCCTAGCGATCGATAATAATAACAACATCTATATAGCAGAATGGTTAATAGGTGGGAGATTAATAAAGCTGATAAAAAAATAGGTTGACACTAAAATAAATCTAATCAATAATCATGTTTGATGTAGGAGGATAATTTATGAAAGCTGTAGTATATAAAAAACCATTTGAAGTAGCTATAGAAAATGTAGCAGACCCTAAAATTCAACACCCTAATGACGTTATTGTAAAAATTACTTCATCATGTATATGTGGATCTGATTTACACATGTATGAAGGTAGAACTGCCGCTGAGCCTGGAATTGTATTCGGACATGAAAACATGGGTGTTATCGAAGAAGTTGGTCCAGCAGTGAAAAATCGTAAAGTTGGCGATAGAGTTGTGATGCCATTTAATGTTGCATGTGGTTTTTGCAAAAATTGTCTAGGAGGATTCACTGGATTTTGTACAACTGTTAATCCAGGATTTGCTGGTGGTGCATATGGATATGTATCTATGGGACCTTGGGTAGGTGGCCAAGCAGAATACCTACAAGTACCTTTTGCTGACTTTAATTGTCTACCTTTACCTCAAGGGACAGAACATGAGGCTGATTTTTCTCTCCTGGCAGATATCTTTCCAACAGGATATCACGGAGCAGAACTTGCTAATGTAAGGCCTGGAGAAAGTGTAGCTGTTTTTGGAGCAGGACCTGTTGGTCTAATGGCTGCTTACAGTTGTATAATCAGAGGTGCTGCAGAAGTTTATTCTATTGACCATGTACAAGAACGCCTAGACAAAGCCTCAAGCTTTGGAGCTATACCCATCAACTATGATCAGGCAAATCCTGTAGAACAAATTAAAGATCTTCGCAGTGGAAATGGCGTAGATAAAGCTATAGATGCTGTAGGTTATCAAGCTACAAGCGCAGGATCATCAGCAGCAGGTGGAGAGCAAGATGAAGTACCAAACATTGTTTTAAATCAACTTATCGAAATTGTTAACCCTACTGGAGCACTAGGAATACCTGGACTTTATGTCCCCTCAGATCCAGGAGGAGTTGATGAAAATGCTAAACGTGGAGCCCTATCAATCAACTTTGGTCAATTATTTGAAAAAGGATTACGTCTCGGAACAGGACAATGTAATGTTAAACAATACAATGCATATCTTCGAGATCTTATAATAGCTGGTAGAGCACAACCTGACTTCGTAGTATCTCACGAAATTTCTCTTGAGGAAGCACCAGATGCATATGTTAAATTTGATCGACGAGAAGATGGATATACAAAAGTAATTCTACATCCTTAAACAAATCATCTTAATAAATAATTAACGTATAAAAATGGGTTGAATCCAGGCTCTAGCACCCCAGGAAGATTCTACTCTTGCTCTAACATATCCTTCATCACCTTTAATCTTGTAAGTAACATCAAGTCCAGCTTGTGTATCTAGTACAACACCATCATTACCAATTATTGTAGTTGTGTATGTTTGAATAGAATTTTGTTGAATGTTTAGTTCAATAATATCTGGTGTCACGGTTAGTTTATTTAAAAAAACACCAGTCGAAGAATAGAAATCTCCTGACACCAAACTTTTGAAAATTGCTTCTTCAGATAATTTATCTGCCCTAACCATAACCCATGCACGCCCTGGATTAGAATTATCAGCACTAAAAGAAAAGTAATTATGTGCATCATCAGAGGCAGTCCCATATAATACTTGCCCAGCACTTAAAAGCATATCCCATATATTTTCATAGCTAAAAGTCCTTGGATCTCCTTTAGTGTTACCTGGATGTGCATTATATATTTCCATCAACCTTGGCCCCTTAATATCTACTAACTTAGTGTAATCAAATCCATCACGATAATATGGTGCTCCAAAAGATGCTATACCACCAGCTTCGATAACAGCATCAATATTAGCTTGTAAAGTAGTTAAAATTCCATCTTCAATTACTGGTAACACTACAGTAGAAAGACAAAATGCATTTACATACACAGGTAATAACTCTCCCGGTAGCTCAGCCGTAACTTCCTCTCCTAAAATTGTAAGAAATTTTTCAGAGTTACTTTCTAAAGGAGTGGTATCTACTCTCGTTAACTTATTATGATCACTGATGACTAACCAATCATACCCATGATCTCTATACCACATGACGACATCTATTGGTGAAGCATCTCCATCAGAATTGGTAGTATGTGAATGTAAAGATCCCTTATACCATTCTCCAGCTGACACAGAATACTCCTTTACAACTCAGTTGATCCATCCAAACCATTAGATTAATTTCTTTTTTTACAATGATCAAGAAATTTTTTCGCACCTTTTTCTAACCATGGCTGAATTTTAGTTACAACAAGACTAACACCTTGTTCAATATAAGATTCAACATTGGAATCGGTAACTCCAATACCGGCAATTCTACCAGATCCTATGATTTTGGTGATTGATTCATCAATTGTCTTCAACACTTGGGGATGATTTGGTTGATCATATAGACCCATACTCTGTGATAAATCTCCTGATGCTAAATAAAAAACATCAATATTATCGACAGTAAGTATTTCATCCAAATTTTCTACTGCAATGATATCTTCAATCATTACAATAACAAGTGTTTCATCATTTGCTTTTAAAGTATAATCTTCTACTCCAATACCTTGTCTGCTTGTATACATACCACGATTACCTAGTGGATAAAACTTTGAGGATTCAGCAACAATTCTTGCTTCAGCAGCAGT
>PBMB01000017.1 GCA_002722455.1 Chloroflexota bacterium | reverse complement strand
GTGTAGGACCACTATATGCATACGTAGGATACGTAGCAGGGTCAACACCACGGTTGTATGGACCAACATAACTTGAACCACCAGCAGCTGGAGCGGCAGCAGTTGGTGCAGGTGTATAAAGAATAGAACAATCTACCAATGTCAAATAAGAACTAGTGCGTTCTTTAAAAATACCTTGCAAAATAATATCATCATTTTTTCTAAGATCTGTAACTTCTTTAGTAGCTGATTCGAAATAACAATTTAACCAAAAATAATACGCTGAATTAGACGCTTGTATACGCACATATGGTCTACTACCCTTGTAAAATGAATCCTGGATGGCATAATCGACCTCATCAACTTTTCCTTGAACAGACATTTTACGATTTATGTATTTATCATGAGCTACTACTGCATTGGTATTAAATTCTACAGCCAAGTCCTCAATATTTATAACTGAAGTAGGTTGCATTTTTTGTACAGTTGCTAATGCTTCATTAAAGCTCTCTACGTTGGCTTTAGTTGGATCTAGTTCTAAGGCTTTTGTCAAATCCTCTAGTGCTTTTTCATAATCCCCTAAATAGGCATAACCAAGACCTCTGTTGTAATATGCATTAGTGAACTCAGGATCGATCTCAATAGCTTTTGTATAATCATCTATAGCTTTCTGATACTCTATTAAATCGTAATAAACATTACCTCTGTTGTAATATGCCATAGTGAACCCAGGATCTATCTCAATAGCTTTTGTAAAATCATCTATAGCTTTCTGATACTCTATTAAATCGAAATAACTAATACCTCTGTTGTAGTATGCCCTAGTGAACTCAGGATCGATCTCAATAGCTTTTGTATAATCATCTATAGCTTTCTGATACTTTTTTAAACTGGCATAACCAAGACCTCTGTTGTTATATGCCCTAGTGAACTCAGGATCGATTTCTATTACTTTTGTATAATCATCTATAGCTTTCTGATACTTTTTTAAATTGAAATAACTAATACCTCTGTTGTTATATGCCCTAGTGAACACAGGATCGATCTCAATAGCTTTTGTATAATCATCTATGGCTTTCTGATAATCCTTCAATAAATCGTAATAAATAGTACCTCTGTTGTAATATGCCATAGTGAACTCAGGATCGATCTCAATAGCTTTTGTAAAATCATCTATAGCTTTCTGATACTCTATTAATAAGAAATAACTAATACCTCTGTTGTAATATGCAATCGCGTACTTGGGATCGATCTCAATAGCTTTTGTATAATCATCTATAGCTTTCTGATACTTTTTTAAACTGGCATAACTAAGACCTCTGTTGTTATATGCCCTAGTGAACTCAGGATCGATCTCAATAGCTTTTGTATAATCATCTATCGCTTTCTCGAACTCGCCTAATTCATCGTGACTAAGACCTCTTTCTACGTATTCCTTAGCTGTAGGCATTGGTGTTGGTGTAGCTGTAGGCATTGGTGTTGGTGTAGCTGTAGGCATTGGTGTTGGTGTAGCTGTAGGAGTAGGAGTAGGTGTTTTCGTTGGTGATGGTGTAATTGTAGGAGTAGCAGTAACAATTTTGATTATTGGAGTAGCTGTAGGAGTAGCAGTAACAACTTTGATAATCGGTGTTGGAGTTTGTTCAGGTATTACAGGATCAGATTCAGAACAGGCAATAATCAGAGAGAGACAAAGAGCGATAAATAAGATTGTGTTGTTATTACTCATTCTGATCACCAAAAATATGTTTCGTTAAATATATAACATTGGTCAGATTAGTCAATTTTCTCTACAGATCAATTAGAACAGTTACAATAGATCGGTTTCTACACAATTTGGACACAAATTTTCAAAAGATTAGTGTTGTGTTGAGTGGTTTAGAGAGGTTTTCAGATACAAATCAATGAAACAAGTGGTGGTAAGCCCCTAGTTGAATTAATTTTACAATAAACGAGTTTTCTTTGTCCTATATCAACAAGTATGGGTGGTGTATAATGACTTTTTATTATAAATGGAGGAAGTTATGAATTCAAAAGGAACAGGATTAACTTTATCAATAGGAGTAGTCATAGGATTAATAGGATATATTTTGTGGCAACTTACTATTGGGTTTGATACTAAATCCGATGATGTTGTAACTATTTTACAAAATAGTGCATCTGGTGCTACCAGTGTACAAATTGCATCAATACTAATTTGCGTTGGATTAGTAACTCACGTTGCTGGATTGATAAGTACTCGAGGTACAGCACCTGGTACATGTGAAACACTTGGAATTACTTTAATTGTTTCAGCAATTGTAGTTTGGGTTGCAAGTAGTGGTTTAGGTATAGCTTTAGCTGAAATGGGTGAAAAATTTGTTGCAGCTAGTGCTGGAGCCGCTGCTGGAGATGCCGCTTCTATTGCAGCTGTTGGTGGTATGCAGATCGCTGCAGGATTTACACAAGCGACTAATGTAGCTATAAGTACCCTTGGTGGCTTATTAGCTGGAATAGGTTGGATATGTATAGGTCTTGCATATAGAGGAAGTGATGCTAAAGGACTTTTATCCTTTATTCCTCTAGGATGGTTGGCATTAATTCAAGGTTTAATTTTAGTTGTAGCAACACTTATTATTAACACTGTAGTTAGTGTAGATACTGGAAGTCAAGTTTCTGGAATTGCTTTCCTACTTATAACTTGTTGGTCTGTATTACGAGGCATTAAGTTAGTACAAGACGCTAATTAGTTAATAAAATTTTAGTTAATTAATAAAAAACCCTCTCGTTAAGCGAGAGGGTTTTTTATTTTGGACTCCATATTTTCAATTATAGGATACTTTTATTCAAACGTTCCTGTTTTACTGGTAGGATGCAATAGAGATATATGCGTGAAATCAGATGTATCTACCGCTCCATGCCAGTGTTTTTCTCCAGCAGGTATAAATGCAGTGTCACCTTTAGATATATTAACTTCTTTTGATTCATTAGCCACGATACCTGTTCCCTCAGTGACAAATAGAATTTGATCACTAGTATGAGTATGGAACTTGTTTTTTGCTCCTGCAGCAAAGTGTACTAAAGAAAAATTGAAGTAGGAGCTTGTTTCATTACCAACTATTTCTTCACGAGATACTTGTCCACCATAGAATAATGGTTTGTTTGTCATGTCCTCTTTATTAAGCGAGTCGTTTTTGATGATTTTCATTTCATTTCCTTTCCTTTGTAATATATTCTAATCTGTTGTGTTATTGAGCTGTGTATCCACCATCTACTGGTAGTGCGATACCAGTTATAAACGAAGATTCATTGCTAGCTAAGAATAAACATGCATTTGCTATGTCTTCAGGAGTACCCATTCTTCCCATTGGATGACGTTTTTTGATGTATTCAAACCGAGTAGGATCAGACCACGCTGCCTTTGTCATCATAGTTTTTGTATATCCAGGACAAATACAATTTACTCTAATCCCATCAATAGCTAATTGTACAGCCATATTTTTCGTCAGTTGTAACACTGCACCTTTTGATGGAGGATATGCATCAAAGGTGCCTGTTTTCAATCCTACTTTAGTTCCGCCTAAAGGGAAACTTACAAGTGAATGGATTGAACCAATGTTAACAATAGAGCCATCTCCTGATTTTTTCATTTCTGGCACTACATGTTTTGATATTAAATAAGTTCCGTTTAAGTTAACACTTAATACTTTTTGCCAAACTTTGAAGTCACTTGATTCTTCCTGTTCTGACATTCTGCTACTTATCCCTGCACTATTTACTAAAATATTAATGGCTTTGAATTCAGAAATTGCAGAATGAATTATGTTTTTGACATCATCTTCATTGGTAATGTCACTTTCAACTGGTATTACATCTGTGCCAGTTGTTTCTAGTATTTCTACTGTTTCATCTAATAAATCTTTTTTTATATCTGAAACAACAATTTTAGCACCATGCTGAGCAAATAGTAGTGCGGTTGCTCTTCCAATACCAGATCCACCACCTGTGATTATTGCAACTTTTTTTTCTAATCGATGCATGTATACTTTCTATAAAACTTATTAGGGTTATCGAAACTAATATACAAAATACGTTATCTTTTGTCGAATAAATATTGCTATACTACGAATAACAAATTTATTATTTGAAAATCTCAGGATCAGGGGGCATACATGCCAAATGTACAAAAATCGGTTTTAGATGAATTATGTAAGTTCAGTTCAGCAACAATATTTAATGCGGTAGTTGAAGCCATGGGTGGCACCCAGGGAGGTATTGAACTCTCTGGGAAAGGTGGACAGCCAATATGCTATACAGACCAAACATTACAATATATGCTTCCGGAATTTGGAACAGTAGCTGGTTATGCCGTAACAATGGAACTTACACCCATGGATCCTGAAGCTGTTCGAAATCCATGGGAAGAATATTATGGACTTTTGGATGAAACAGAAGGACCAATAATGGCCTTCATTAAAGACGTGGATAAACAACCAGGCCGTGGTGCTTCGTTTGGAGACAATATGGCTAATGTTTTGAAAAAATTGGATGTTGCAGGAGTGATAGTAGAAGGAACTGTAAGGGACCTGCACGGTATAAAAGAGGCAGGATTACCTATTTGGGGAACAGGTAGAGTACCAGGTCATGGGGTGTTCAGCCTTACGAGTGTCAACAAGATTATTGAAGTAGCAGGACTGACTGTTACACCTGGAGAAATAGCTGTAGCAGATGAAGAAGGATGCAGTCTTATACCAAGTACCATAGATCCTTTATTGATTTTAAATCAAGCAGAGAGGATTACTCAAAGAGAAACTGAATTCCAAAACAAAGTAAGAAAGCCAGATTTTAACCTAGATGATTACTATAAAATAATACATTAAACTCAACGATATATTTTTAGAGGTTTTTAATAATGAAGATTTTATTCGGTTCAAGAGTTGCTCCATATAAAACTGATAAAGAGTTTATTGAACAATTAATAAAAGCCTACCCTAATATTGAATTTTGCTTATCCTTAGATGAAAATCATGAAGAAAAAGAAATTGTCACAAGTGATGTTTATTATGGTGTCCCATCTGAAAAAGTATTGCTTGCAGTTTCAGAAAAACTAAAGTGGGTCCATGTGCCTGGGACAGGAATTGATGGCATTTCAAACCAAGAATTTATTGATAGTGATATTATTCTTACAAATTGCCCTCAAGCTCATACTAAACCAATGGCAGATCATGTAATGGGGATGATTACTAATTTGGCCCATAAGCTATGGGAACAGCGTGATTTTCAAAGAGAGCATGTCTGGGCACATGAAAAATATAAAAGAGCGGGTAAATTTAATGATGACTCATTTGTTGATCTTTCCGAAACTACTTTAGGTATAGTATCTATGGGTGCTATAGGTAGACAAATAACACAGCGTGCAAAAGGTTTTGAAATGGATATTTATGCTGTTGATAAATATCCATCTGACCCTCCAGAAGGTGTTAGTCAAATTTGGGGACTGGATAAATTAGATGACCTTATCCAAATTTCAGACTGGCTTGTAATTACTTCTCCATTTACAACTGAAACAAAGGGGTTGATTAATGAAAAACACCTACATTTATTTAAACCTTCATCACATGTAATTGTAATTTCCCGTGGTGGCATATTTGATGAAAAAGCATTATTAAAAGGACTTCAGACAAAGAAAATTAAAGGTGCTGGAATCGATGCATTTGAAACTGAACCCCTTGATCCTAAAAGTCCATTGTGGGATATGCCAAATGTAATAATATCTCCACATTCTTCTGCAATTACCCCAACAATGTTTGAACAAAGACTACAAATTTTCCGAGATAATTTCAAACGATTTCTAGAAGGAGAAACTCTTAACCATATATGTAACAAAAGGGAAGGTTTTTAAACTTTAGCCTATCCTAAAAAATTATGGGGAAGTGTCGGAATTGGTAGACGAGCATGATTTAGGATCATGTGCCCTAGGGCGTGGGAGTTCGAGTCTCCCCTTCCCCATTTAATAAATCAAAAGTCGTTTTTAATAAATCCTGTTAACTCTTGAGCCACATTTTATGGTATGTTACCATCCAATTAATTATGAATCCCGCATACATACGTAATTTCTCTATTATTGCCCACATTGATCATGGTAAATCAACACTTGCAGATAGATTACTAGAACAAACAGGCAATTTACAAAACAATGATGCCAGTCAAATTTTAGATACAATGGAATTAGAAAAAGAACGTGGTATCACAATCAAAGCTCAAGCAGTTAGACTTTCATATACATCTACGGATTCTAGCAAATACCAGTTAAATCTTATTGATACACCAGGACATGTTGATTTCACACATGAAGTGTCAAAAAGCTTACAAGCATGTGAGGGGGCTTTATTAGTTATTGATGCTACACAAGGCGTACAGGCACAAACCCTAGCTCACACATATTTTGCAATTGAACACGATATTGAAATCATACCTGTCATTAATAAAGTGGACGTAGATGTAGCTGAACCTGAAAGAATTGCTCAAGAAATCTCACAACTTCTAGGGTTTAAAATTGAAGATATTATTTTTGCATCAGCAAAAGATGGAACCGGAATTAATGAAATTTTAGAAGCAATTGTTAAACGTATCCCTTCTCCAAAGGGTGATATACAAAATCCATTACAAGGTTTTATTTTTGATTCTAAATATGACGCATACAAAGGAGCTATAGCATATATACGAATACTCGAAGGCCAAATTAAACAAGACGAAATAATAAAATTAATGTCTAACAATATTACTTCAGAAACAGTAGAAATTGGTTATTTTATACCGGAACCAATGACAAGTAATATTCTTTCTGCAGGAGAAGTTGGATATTTAGCAACTGGACTTAAAAAATTAGGTGATTTATCTGTTGGAGATACGATTACATCCATCAAAAATCCAGCTACGAAACCCTTAAAGTCATATGTTGAAGTTAATCCAACTGTTTTTGCCAGCGTTTATCCTGTTGAAAACGAAAATCTACCTATCTTAAAAGATGCTTTGCAAAAGCTAATTTTAAATGACTCATCATTACAGTTTGAACCAGAAACATCTTTGGCGTTAGGTTCAGGTTATAGATGCGGCTTTCTTGGATTATTACATATGGACATTGTGCAAGAAAGACTGGAGCGAGAATATGGACTAAATTTAATTGCAACATCGCCAAGCGTTATATATAGTATCACAAGAAAAGATGGTCAAATATTAACTATAGATAATCCTTCTAAAATGCCACCTGCTAATGAAATAGACCATATAGATGAACCTTATGTTCATTTAACTATTATCACACCTTCAGAATTTATTGGAACTCTAATGAAATTAGCAACTGGAAGACGTGGAGATTTTAAAAAACTAGAATATCTGAACCAAAACATCTCTTCTAATAAAAATCAAACTGAAATAACAGAAACAAATACAAAGCAATTCATCCAAAACAGAGTTTCTCTTGAATTCAATATCCCATTATCAGAAATCCTTATTGATTTCTACGATAAATTGAAATCAATAACACAAGGATATGCCTCTATGGATTATACAGCCATTGACCCACGACCTGGAAACTTAGTAAAAATGGATATTTTCATCAATGGTGAAAATGTTGATGCATTAGCAATAATTGTTGAGCGTAGCTCAGCATATGACAAGGGTAGAAAACTTGTTGATAAAATAAAAGAATTAATACCACGACAATTATTTGCAGTTGCAATTCAAGCCGCAATTGGAAACAAAATAATTGCTCGTTCAACAATTAGTGCATTAAGAAAAAATGTCTTAGCAAAATGCTACGGCGGTGACGTTACTCGTAAACGTAAACTTCTTCAAAAACAAGCTGCAGGTAAAAAACGTATGAAACGATTAGGAAAAGTAGATATTCCACAAGAAGTATTTTTATCTGTTTTATCTTTAAACCAAGAGTAATTGGTTATATTTTCAAAAACTAGGCTTATTAATGGGCAAACACACCGTAGTTACTAAAAACAAGAAGAATTTTGATGAAAACAAATTCTTCCCAAAAAAATGGCTTGGACAAAATTTTCTATTAGATGAAAATATTCGCGATAAAATTATTAAAGCTGCTAGCTTAACCCCAAACGACATTCTAATAGAAATAGGACCAGGAAAAGGATTTTTGACTCATGCTTTAACTAAAATTGCTAAGCATGTTATAGCAATTGAGATTGATAATGATCTTTCACAATCACTACCTAAAAATCTAGGGAGTCCAAATAACTTGACCATACTTACTCAAGATGCACGTAACACAAATTTCTCTGATCTAATTCAAAATCAAAGGAAATACAAATTTATGGGGAATCTACCTTATTATGCAGCTTCTCCTTTAATTAGAAAAGTACTTACTTCTGAAAAAAAACCATCTGAAATCATAATTATGTTGCAATTAGAAGTTGCTCAACGAATGGTAGCACAACCAGGGAAAATGAGTTTACTGTCTGTTTTTACACAAATGTTTGGAAATCCTACTATCATTGCAAAAGTAAAACCAACATCATTCTATCCACGACCTAAAGTATTTTCAGCAATAGTCAGAATTGAAGTTTTCCAAAAACCGCTTATCTCACAAAAACAACAACTTTCCTTCTTTAATTTTTTAAAAATAGGATTTAATACTCCTCGAAAACAATTGCATAATGCACTTCGTAATGGATTAAATTCATCTTCTAATGACATAAAATTGATTCTTAACAAATGTGGTATAAGTTATACACAACGTCCTGCATCATTAAATTTAAATAATTGGTATTCTCTTTATAAAATATTAGAATCTCAAATTCCAAACATGGATAAAGATATAGAAATCTCATGATTAAAAAATCGTATGCAAAAATCAACTTGATTTTAGAAATACTGGGAAAACTAGATAATGGTTTCCATGAAATTTCATCTGTTGTACAAACGATTGATCTATACGATACTATTATTTTTAAACAATCAAATCATATTAGTTTAAAATGTAATATCAAAGCCCTAGAAAATGAAAATAATCTAATTATTAAAACCATCAAACTCCTCAAAAAAAAATACAATTACCCTGGAGGAATATCGATTACCCTAAACAAAAAAATACCTATGAGCTCTGGACTAGGAGGTGGCAGCAGTAATGCAGCAACTACAATATTAACTTTACAAGAATTATGGAAATTACCTATTAGTAAAAAAGAATTATTGAATATTGCATTAGAGATTGGGTCTGATGTGCCATACTTTATTCATGGTGGAACAGCACTAATAAAGGGTAGGGGTGAAAAAATCGTAAAACTACCTCCTGTAACACCTGATTTAAAAATATTAATTTGTCTGCCAAAAACATATATTCACAATAAAACCAAATCTATGTATAAATCTATTTCCAAAACTTTTTTCACTAAAGAGCAGTATACAAAAAAGCTAGTGCAGCAAATAAAGTTGAAAATGCCAATTAACTCTGCTATGTGTCATAATGTATTTGAAAATATTCTACAATCTACTAATCCTAAAACATTTAAACAATTTGAATTTATTCAATCTTCGATAGATAAAAATATTCATCTTACAGGTGCAGGTATGGCAATGTTTTTAATAAATACAAATGATACATATCTTTACGAAATTCAAAAAAAGATTAATGACTCTACCAATCTTGTTTCATTAATAACCAGAACGATAGAAGATGAGATCTAATAGATGCTACACCATATTATTGCAGGCATAGTAACAGGTTTATTTATAGGCGCAACTCTTGGAATAATAATTCCATCAATATTATTTTTCCCTACATCATCTCAAAAAAAACTAAATCTTATTATTGAAAATCTTCCTACTTACGCAAAATCACCAAGCGCCCTCATCCTAATCATTTCTTTAATTTATTGTCTATTTCCAATATTGGGAACAATTATTGGTCTAATTATATATACGACAACTTTATTTGAAACAATAATACCCCTTAAATTCTTAGTTGTTATTTTACTATCACTACTACCCATAATTTGGTTATATTCTACTCAAAAACTCAATAACACTTTATTTAAAATTATTACTTGGTCATCAGCAATACTAACTTTTATTTGTTTTAACTCGCTATATACTACAATAATCCCTTAAAATTTATTTACTATTAGAGAAATATTAAATATTTTAAAATATGAGTGAAACCAATCAATTATTACAAAATCTTTCTACTAAAGATAAACGTAATATAACAAAAATTTTACCCAATTCATGGGTGACGCTAGATATTGAAAGTACTGGACTATCTCCAAAAACAGATAAAATCATAGAAATAGGAGCAGTAACTTTTACAGGAAATGAATTAGTCGATCAATTTAGTTCTTATATTAATCCTCACAGAAAAATAGATCCTTTTATTTCAAGACTAACCGGTATTAAGCAAACCAATTTAGATAATGCTCCTGATTTTTCAGCAATTAAACAATCATTCATGGATTTTATAGGAACGAATACCGTGATTGGACATAACATTCATTTTGATTTAAGTTTCTTAAATCAAAATGGATTAATATTATCTAATCCAAGCATAGATACACTCAAACTGGCAGAAACTATATTGCCTAACTGTATGGGATACTCTTTATCAAAAATCGCTGAATATTTTGAATTAACGAATGACAATCCACACAGAAGTATTTCAGATTGTATACTAACCACTCAAGTATTCCTTTCACTAATGACAAAACTATTAGGATTAGATCCTATTATTCTTACTGAAATAAAAAGATTATCTGAACACGGATCTTGGGACAGCAAATTTTTAATTGATAAAATATTAAACTTATATCCAGATGCAGAAACATCTAAAACCTTATTAACCAATTTAAGTGCAGTAGAATCAATCAATCCAAAAATAAAACCTCCATTACATAAAAATCTTTTACCAGCACTTACACGGGATTCAATTACTTCAATCTTATCTAAAAATGGTGTTCTTTCAGAATCATTTCCTGAATTTGAATTTCGAAAACAACAAATTGAAATGGCCTTTGAAATAACTGATTCCATTAAATCTCAAAAAAATATTATAATTGAGGCTGGCACAGGAATTGGTAAATCTCTAGCGTATCTAATACCAGCTTTTTTATCTGCAAAATCAAATAATAAGCCAATTATAATTTCAACTAACACCATTAACTTACAAGAACAATTAATTCAAAAAGATATTCCTCAATTAGTCAAAGCTCTTTCTACCTCTAATATTCCGGCCATCAGCTATACTGCACTAAAAGGAAAAAGTAATTATATATGTACTCAAAAATTTTTTAATGAATTAAACTCAGATGACTTACGGCCAGAAGACACATATATTTTAAGTAAAATATTCATTTGGTTAACACAAACACAAAATGGTGAACGATCAAATATTAATTTACGGAAAAAATTTGATCTAGAATGGTGGAAAAAATTATCTGCTGAATCATCTGACTGCCTACAAAACCATAATAACTGTTTCTTAAAAATCTCTAGAGAAATAGCTCTTCTTTCTGACATCGTTATTGTTAACCATGCCTTACTTATATCTGATCTAAACAACAAAGGAAATTCAATACCTAATTATAATTTTCTAATTATTGACGAAGCTCAAAATTTAGAAAACGAAGCAACTCGTCAACTAGGATTTAACGTTAGACTAAACGATTTAAGCATTCTCTTAGAATTTTTAATTAGTGACCTGGCAAAACTACATAATGAAACAAATAAACATAACCATGAGAATTTCTCTTCGATTATTGCAAAAAACAATCTGATATTTAACAAAATAAAAGAACTCGTAAGTAAAATAATTCCACAATCTAATCTGCTCAATCAACAATTAATTGAAATGCTTAAAATCCCTGACTATAAAACATCAGAAACAACCTATATTCTACGAATTTCTGAAGAAACCAGAGTAACTTCTACATGGGAAAAATTACATTCTGAATGGTTGAATATCTATAATTATCTATCTCAATTACATGAATATCTGAGAACTTTTGAATTATCAATACAAAAGTTCTCAGATTTACCAACACCTCTTCAGCAAATTGTTAACCAACTATCAGATCGATGTAACAATTTAGAAGAAATAGAACACTCAATTACAAATTTCATTGGAAATTCTGAAGATAATTATGTCTATTGGCTAGAAGCACATGTTAACTTAAACGAAATCAATTTTAAAAGAGCCCCCTTAAAAATTACTGAGCACATCAATGACCTACTCTTACAAAACAATACAACAATTCTAACTGGAGCAACGCTCAGTACTAATGAAAACTTTAACCATATTAAAACACAACTTGGATTAAATGATTTTAAGGAAGTATTTCTTGGTTCACCATTTAACTACAAAAAAAATGCATTGATCATTGTCCCAAACGATATGCCAGAACCAAAAGAAGATAATTATCAAGAAATACTAGCAAAGATGATATCAGATGCTACCAAAATAAATAATGCCAAAATAATGGGGTTATTTACATCCTACAGCTCTCTACTCAAAACAGCTCATACTTTACAAAGCTTTGCCAAAGAAAACGACATAAATCTTTTAGTACAAAAACCTTTAACTAGTCCTTATGATCTTGTTCAACAATTTGTTCAATCTACTAAACCTCTCCTTCTTGGAACTTCAAGTTTTTGGGAAGGAATTGACCTAAATGACGACCTGAATATTTTGATTTTTGCTCGATTACCATTTCAGCCTCCAAATGATCCATTATTTCAAGCAAGATCTGAATTATATGACAACCCATTCAAAGAATATGGCCTACCTCAAGCAATTATTAAATTTCGACAAGGATTTGGCCGATTAATCAGGAAACAAAATAGTAAAGGTATTGCAATCATACTAGATAAACGAATTTTAACCAGAAGTTATGGAAAAGAATTTATTAAATCTATCCCAAAAACCTCATTTTCTAATCAACCAATATCCAATATTCACAATCGAATGGATGACTGGTTAAATAATTCTACATAACTTCATAAAATATTATGATTATATCAAGCAATCATTACGTTAATTTAGAAGCAACTTTATTTAGTGGCCAATGTTTTAGATGGATATCAGATCCTCCATGGTTTTATGGAGTTATTTCAAATAATTTAATAAAGATTCGTGAACACCCAAAGGGTATCGAATTCTTCTCAACTCCTACATCAGAAACATTATTAAAAGACAAAATTGCAGAATACTTTAATCTTGATGAAAACCTAGATGATATTTATTCATGTATTAATTCCGATAGTAGAATTAATACATCAATCCATTTATTTCAAGGAATGCGTATTCTCACACAAGATCCATGGGAGTGTCTTATCTCTTTTATATGTTCTTCTGCTTCTAATATAAAAAAAATAAGAAGAAATATAGACTCTTTAACTCAGTATTTTGGAAATAAATTATATTTAGATCAACAAATTCTTAATACATTTCCAACAATTCAAAATATTGTGGAAATAGATGAGGATATATTAAGAAATTTAGGGTTAGGCTACCGTTCTAAATATATCAAGTCTACTGCACAAACTATTCTCAACCAAAAAATTAAAATTAGAACATGGGAAAATTTAAATTATCAAGAAGGATTAGATCAATTAGTCTATTTTAAAGGAATTGGAGATAAGATCGCCAATTGTATACTTTTATTTTCACTCAATAAAAAAGAGGCTTTCCCTGTTGACCGTTGGATTGAGCAAATACTTCGAAATTATTATTTAACAAAATCTGAAAATAAAAGTTTGAAGACAACAGCATCATTACGATTATGGGGAATGAATCATTTCGGAAAATATGCAGGTTATGCAAATCATTACTTATTTCATTATTTCCGTACACAAAATAAGTAATATGTGTCCCTAAAAAGTTATCACTAACTTACCAACAACATTTTTTTCTTCTAACATTTTATGTGCACGCCTAACTTCTTTTAGGGGTATAGTATCTGCAATAATAGGAAGTGTTTTTTTATGACTAATTAGATTAATCACATTATGCAAATCTGCCATATTCCCCATAAAAACCCCGAATACAGTTTGTGAATTTTTAAAAAGAGAACCTAAGTGTAGATTTACTTTGTGTCCAGAAGTAACACCACAAACACAATATCTGCCACCTTTAGCTAATGTTTGAATCCCATATAACCATGATTCTAAACCAACATGATCTATAACAACATTAAATCCTTCATTATTTGTTATTTCCATGAGTTTCTTATTAAGATTCTCATCTGTATGTAATAAAACATCATTGACACCCATTTCTTTAATTAATTGAGCTTTATATAAATTACTAGTAGTTGCAACAATGTCTACGCCTGAAATGTTTTTTGCTAATTGAATTGCAGCAGTACCAATCCCACTAGATGCTGAGACAACTAAAACCTTTTCATTAGGTTGTAATTTTGCTTTTCGAAACAACATATTCCAACAAGGAATAAAAACTGTAGGCACCGCAGCTGCCTCAATATAAGAAATACTATCAGGTATATGGACTACATTATAGAAAGGTACAGTAGTATATTCGGCATATCCACCATTAGACGTCATGCCCAAGAAATTTGATTGTAAACATAATTCTTCTGCACCTAATTTACAATTTTTACATTTCTGACATGATATATGAGGATTGACCACTACTCTATCACCTACAAAAAAATCAGTCACCATATCACCACACTCGATGACATCACCAGCCACATCTCCACCTAAAACATGAGGAGTTTTCAGATTTAAACGAACTCCTTTTTCTCCAGCACGAGCAAAAAGGTCTAATCTATTAATACTACAGGCTTTAACTTTAATTTTGACTTCATTACTTTTAACTATAGGATCTGGCAAATCTCCATAGGTCAAAACATTAACATCACCTTGTTCTTCTATATACACAGATTTCAATAATAATACTACTTTCTAATTTAAAAAAGAATGTAAGTTTTGAAGAATTTTAGAATTACTATCCAAGTCAAATCCATCAACAAAAGATTCTGGTTTACCTGACATTCCATCAACGACTCCTAAACCAACCAATGTATTTATTATTTCTATTTCCTCTTCTGCTGATACTAAAAGATTCTGATTTTTAATTAATGAAATGGCTGCAATTAACCCATATGCACCCCAATTAGAAACACTTGCAATTACCAGTTCATCTACCTCTATGGTAGTAGGAAAACGAACTAACTTAGAGTTGTCTTTAACTTGAGCATATAAATTCCCCATCCCTATTTCATTCCCACCGTCACCTATGCCAATTGAAGTGATTTTGTTTTGAAATAAACAATCAATTTTCGCTGTATATGGAGTAATATCTTGTCCGTGCATATTTGAATATTTCCCTAATTCATTAATACCACACCTTTCAACAGCAATCATTATAGATGGGTCAAACTCATTACAAATATTACTTGCCAAAATGTTACTTGCTTCAGAATTTAAGATGGGAAATTCATAAATTATACTGCTAGGTTCAGCAATTGATTCAAGAGCTTTCATGCCATACTTATCAGTCACATAAACAACTCTATAATCTAATTTATTTAAAGCACGACCTATAGCAATAGCACCAGGTGGACCATCAGTCTCTATATATCCTGCAGAACGTATATAAAAACCAGTTGTTATAATCACTGTTCCTGGATTATCTAATACAGTTACAGCTGCTTTGGTACAAAATTCTTTTTGCAGATATTTACGTAACAAAGAGATACCTCTCTGGTCAGAACTCAAAATAATATCTTCTACTGTCTGCAATTAGTCCTCTAATCTATTAATCAATATACTTTCATCTACCAATAATTTATCATTATCAAGATCAGTAACAAACATATGTCCTGGGGAATGAGTAATCATCAAGGGAGGTTTAGATGTTTGGGCTACTATTTGAGGAGTAATTCCACAAGCCCAAAAAACAGGAATTTCGTCCTTTTTGATCTCTACAGGATCTCCAAAATCAGGTTTTGATAAATTCTTGATACCTATATCCTGAAAATTATCAACGTGTACTGGGGATCCATGAACAGAAGGATATTGTGATGTTATTTGGATAGTTTTTTCTAATTGTCTCTTAGGAATAGGCCTCATAGTTACCACAAGTGGACCATATAAATTATGTGTCGGCTTAGTATCAATAGAAGTTACATACATCGGTACAATAGTATTTTGTTCAATATGCCTGATCGGAATACCAGCATTTAATAAAGCATATTCAAACGTATAGCTACATCCCAATAAAAACGAAACCATTTGCTGATTAGAATATTTGGTGATATCCGTAGTTTCCGTAACTAATTTGCCATTTTCATAGACTAAATATTTAGGAATGTCAGTCCTTAAATCTGCTCCTGGTGCACTAACAATTGGTTCAAAAGAACCTGCCTCAACTACTTCAATTACTGGGCATGGTTTTGGATTACGAAAACAAAATATCAAAAACTCAAGAGCTTCACTAGCAGGCAACATTACCAAGTTGGCTTGTACTTTACCTAAATGTAAACCACCAGTACTACGAATAAATTTGCCTTTACGTATCGACTGACGTAACATTCTAGGATGTCCTGACAGAACATTACTCATTACAACTCCTTCAATTAAATTATATTACCATCTAAATCTTTCTTAAGATTTCTCATCCCATGTTTTTGTTTCCATTTTAATTGCAATTGATAAACAATGTTTGCAGTTTCTAAAGGAGACAAATTAAATGTATCAATTTTCATTAGTTCATCAATTATATCAGTATCTAAGTCAAGTAATGGAAGCTGCTTTCCCTCTAATCCAATTTTCATATGATTTTCAACAACAGGAATAACTGTCTCTTTGTTGACAAGTATATTAGCATTTAGCAACTTTAAGATTTCATTTGCCCGTTCTGTAACTTTCTTAGGGAAACCGGCTAAGCGCGCAACATGTACTCCATAACTTTGGTCAGCAATACCCTTGATCACTTTACGTAAAAATACAATGTTCTCTTTATTTTCCGTTACAGCAACTGTATAGTTTTTAACTCGTAATAAATCATCTGATAGTGTAGTCAATTCATGATAGTGCGTAGCAAATAATGTTTTACATCCTAATAATGGATTATCATGTATATATTCTGCTACGGCCTTTGCAATAGCTAATCCATCATATGTACTTGTACCCCTACCTATTTCATCTAAAATAACTAATGATTTCGAAGTTGCTTGATTCAGAATTTCTGCTGTTTCGATCATTTCAACCATAAAAGTAGACTGCCCTCTGGTAATATCATCCTGTAATCCCATTCTAGAAAAAATTCGATCTACAATACCAATTGCTGCATTCTTCGCAGGCACAAAACTTCCTATTTGTGCTATTAGTACAATTAGTGCTATTTGCCTAATATAAGTAGATTTCCCTGCCATATTAGGGCCTGTTAAAATCACTACTTGATCATTTTTATTATCTATATATGTATCATTGGCAACGAAGCTACCTGTAGGTAAATTTCTTTCTACAACTGGATGTCTTCCATCTGTAATATCCATCTGGTCGTTTTCAGATAAAATTGGTTTTGTGTAAGCATATCTTTTTGCAACTTCTGCAAACGTCATGAGTACATCAATGATAGCAACTGATTTTGCTATATCAAACAGAATCTCTGCAAAAGATGCTAATTGTTTACAAATATCATTAAATAAATCTGCTTCAAGGGCATGAATCTTCTCTACAGAACTTAAAATAAGAGATTCATATTTCTTGATATCCTCAGTAACAAACCTCTCTGCATTAACTAACGTCTGTTTACGAATATAATGATCAGGAACATAGCTTAAATTTGAATTACTAACTTCTAGAAAATAACCGAACACCTTATTGTACCCAACTTTTAATGACTTAATTCCTGTACGTTCTCGTTCACTTGATTGAAAATCAGCAATTAATCGTTCATATTTAATAACATTAGCTTTTAAGTTATCAAATTGAGTTGAATAATTTCGTTTAATAACAGAACCGTCTCCAACATTAGTATTCGCGCTCTCATCAATGGAATTTTTAATCGTCATTATGATTTCAGAAAATTCAGACATCTTCACTAAAGAACGTAGCTCTCTCACACAAACAGGTTGATTTTTACCGGTAATATTTGCATCGATCTTAGCTAAAATATTTAAACTATCCATTAGTGACAATAAATCACGGGGAGTAGCTACAAAATTTCGAATCCTATTTAAAAGTCGCTCAATATCTGAAATGTTTTTCATTTGTTTGCGCGTGGAATCTCGTAACATTGTCCGTTCATAGAACCATTCAACTGTGCTTTGTCTTATATTCAATAATTTAAGATCTTTCAATGGCTGTCCAATCCATTTTTTTAACAATCTAGCACCAACTGAAGTTTGAGTTAAATCAAATACATCTAATAAAGAACTCCCTTTAACAACATCCTCATTAATAGTTCTAGTCAATTCTAAATTACGCCGAGTTTGAGAGTCCAAAACCATATATTTGGAAGATGAATATGCACTAATTGAGTTAAGGTTTTGGATAATACTTTTATTGTATACTTTTAAATAATTCAAAATTGCCCCTGCTGACCGTATTGAAAGAGGCATTTTCTCAAATCCAAAAGATTTTAAATTAATTACTCCAAAATGAGATAGTAAATCCTCAGTTGCTTTGCCTAAATTAAATAATCCAGAATCAATCTCTGTTGTAAATTTACTTATACCGATTTTCTCAAGAGAAAAACCCAGCGGAACTAAAATTTCAGCAGGAGCAATTCGTTCAATTTCAGATTTAAGTTCAGAAATTTGTACTTGAGTTGTAAGAAATTCACTTGTTGTAATATCAACATATGTTAATCCAGCAATATCGTTGCTAATATAAACTGATGCTAAATAATTATTGGTACGAGAATCTAGCATAGATTCATCTATTACTGTACCTGGAGTCACAACTCTTGATACTGCTCTCTCTACTACTTTATCAGATGTTTTAGAATCACCAATTTGTTCACAAATAGCTACTTTGTAATTGTTACGGATCAAACGGGCCAAATAATTTTGTAATGCATGTACAGGAATCCCTGCTAAAGGGATTTTTTTTCCTTTTCCCATCTCTCGAGATGTTAATGTGATTTGTAATTCTTTAGCAATGATACGTGCATCTTCATCAAATGTTTCATAAAAATCACCCATTTGAAAAAATAATATTGCATTCGGATATTGGGATTTAATTTTAAGATATTGGTTTCTCGCAGGTGTATCTGCCATTACTAAAAATCGTACCTTCCCTTAAGTACAAATCACTAAATCACTATGTTAATGATGTAAATCCCACTCTATTATAATAAGAATAAATTGATTTGAATCTAGAAAAAATAATTCCTATACTTCAATTCGTTCAATTTGAATAGGAATTAAAGGTAATCCTTCCATTTTAATGAATTTATCCGGTGCTTTTGATAATTCCATTCCTTGTACAAAATCACCAAAAGATTTAACAGAACCTACAATTCCTTTAACTATTGGAGTAATTTGCACCTTCCCTCTAATCCTATTATCTACAGATATGACATCTATAATATCGCCTTGCTCCAAGCCTAACATCATAGCATCATCTTCATTAAAATCAAAATAGTCTGGATTAACAACAAAATTTTTGCCATTACGCTTTTCGATTCCTACTTTACTGCTATCTATTTTTAATACCCTACCTGTTGCCAAAAGTAAACCAGATTCAATATCATGATCGACATATTGCATCGGAGCAAATATCCCTTTCCAATCAGATGCAGTATACAGTACAGGAGTAGTATTTCCTGAAATACTAGGCCATTGAACACCATTGTCTTCCACAAGACCATAACTCATACCATTATAATTTCTGTTTTTGTCAATAATTTCTGTAAATACGTCTTCGGAATTATTGTATTCAAACCCATCTATTTTTAACTTTCTAGCTATAGAATTAAACATCTTCCATGGAATTCTTTCATCATCTTGCGCCTTCATCATTGGAAAAACTCTCTGCACTCTACGTTCTATGTTGGTAAAGGTACCGTTCATTTCTGCAAACGAAGCCAATGGAAGAACAACATCAGCTGAATTAACAAAATCATTATCAAAAATCGCATGTACGGCTAAGAATTCAAGTTTCTCTAATGAATCAATGAATTCTTTTGATTGATCACCTAAGTCTCTCGAGAAATCTCCTACAATTTGGGCAGCTTTAATTTCACCATTTTTTATGGCTTTAGTAAAATCTTCCAATCCCCAATCTTTTCGATCTTCAGTAGGAGTGCAACCCATATCCCGAGCACCTAATTCATTTCCTCCAAAAAGAAGAGGGAATATACCTGAACTCTCAGTCCCTATATTACCCGTAACTAAAGCTAGATTAACAATTGACTCAACAAAGCTTTTCTTAATTTCATTCTGAAACATTTCCATTGAAAATATAATTGAACCAAATCCATTAAAAGCTTTACCAGCAAACAGTCGTGCTACTTGTTGAATATCCTTTACAGAAACTCCTGTTGCATTTGATACTTTAACGATATCAAATGCCCAAATACTATTTCTGAACTCTTCAAAACCCTCACTCTTATTATTTATAAAGTCACTATCACCAAGCATTTCATCAATAATTATTCTGATAATTCCACCCATAAGAATTGATTCAGTCCCAGGAAAAGGTCTGATCCATTTAGTTGCACGTCTAGCAATTTCAGTTTCACGCTGATCAATTACAATTAAAGATGCTTCTGACTTGACTGCTTTTTTAATTGATAGATCAATAATATTATGATCTTCATTTAAATTACTATTTATTACTAATATTGCCTTTGAATTGCCAATATTAGATATACTATTTGTCGCTACAGGGTGTCCTAATAATTTTTCCATTGACTCAAAAGTGTCATTTTTATCTGATGATAAAATATCTATATTATTCGACCCCATCACTTCACGGGAAAACTTTTGAGCTACATAAAAATCTTCATTAGTCAGGCCAGTAGGCGATAAAAATAAAGCATACTCTTCCTTTTTAAATGAACCCAAACTGTCAACAACATAGTCTATTGCTTTTGAAAAATTTGTAGGTTCTAAAACTCCATTATTACGGACTGATGGTTGATTCAATTTTCGAGAATCATTAACCCAATCCAATCCAAATTTCCCTTTAAAACAAACTTGACCATTATTAACTGGTGCATTAAGAACTGGTGTTGTTCGAATCATTCTATCCTTTTTATCAATCTCAAAATTTATTTTGCACCCAACTGGACAAAGAGGACAAATACTTTCAACTTTCTTCTGAGGCTTATCCCATTTATGTTTACGTTCAACTAATGCTCCAGTCGGACAAACATCTACACAAGCTCCACAAAACTCACACCCTGATTCTAATAAAGATGTTCCCATTGAAGTGCCTATTAAACTACGTCCTGCTCGTTCAACAAATCCTAGCGCATTATCCCCTCTTACTTCATCACAAACACGAACACACCTAACACACACAATGCATAAATTCATATCCATTTCCCAAAATGGATCACTAGTTTCCAAAGGAATATTTCTGTACTTGTATGGGAGAGAGGTGTCTAAATCCATTTCCATATATCGTACAGTATCTTTCAATTCACACCGTTCATTTTTAGGACATGTAACACATCTATCTGTTACTGACACATGTCGTAAACAAATATCAGAAGAACCACATAAATCGACACGATGACAGTTTAGACATCCATGAGGATGTTCTGATATCAACAAATTCATAACTTCGCCACGAGTTTTCTTAACTCCTTCTGTATGTGTACGTACAATAAGTCCATCTTCAACTGGAACCGTACAAGAAGCTACACTAGTAATCCCTCTAGGACCTTCAATGTCTACCATGCACATTCGGCAAGCTCCAAAAGGTTTCATTCCAGGATAATAACAAAGATAAGGAATATAAACCCCTGAATCCATAGCTGCTTGTAAAAGATTTGTACCTGCTTTCGCAGTAAATTCTTTTCCATCAATATTTATCTTTATTTCATTAGCCTTCATTAATCCTACCTTTCAAAAAGATATAACATTTCATTTGAGAACTTAGATCATACCTTATTTACTATACGATCGACTATTTTGTGGAACAAAAAATTTCTGTTTGGTTGCTGATTCTGTTTTTAAATGATATTTGGCTTTATCTAAATAATATTTGAACTCATCTGGGAAATGTTGGAGGGCAGACTTAATTGGATTAAATCCTAACTGACCATGACCACATAAAGAACCAGCCTTCATAGCATCCCCAATTTTTTCACATGTTTCTAAGTCTTGCTCAGTTGCATCAAACCGAGTTAATCTTTCCATTAACTCTAATAATTGACTAGTCCCTAACCTACAAGGAAAACATTTACCACAAGATTCATACTGACAAAATGTAACTAACAATCGAGTAAGATCAACAACAGACCTATCTTCATTTCCTACAATAATACCTCCAGAGCCCAAGATGGCCCCCTCAGATGCCATCTTATCAAAATCTAACGTAATGTCTAAACTGTTAGAATTTAAGACTCCTCCTAAAGGCCCTCCAGTCTGAAGAACTTTCAATTTACTATCACCAATCACTCCCCCACCAATTTTATTAATAACATCACTCAAAGTAATACCAAACGGCAACTCGTACAACCCTGGACGAACAATATCTCCTGTTAAACAAATTAACGCAGTACCCGTACTCTTATCAACCCCAACAGTAGAAAACCAATCTCCACCACGATCAATAATACTAGGTATATATGCTAAAGTTTTTACATTGTTAATTGTACTTGGGTTTCCCCAAACACCATACGCAGCTGGAAATGGAGGTTTTGATCTAGGCATCGAACGTTTACCTTCTATCGCTTCCATTAAAGCTGTCTCTTCACCTGCAACATAAGAATCCCCAGTTAATGAAATTTCTAGGTCAAAACTAAAATCTGTCCCTAAAACTGACTCACCCAAAACTCCAGAATCATAAGCTTGTTTAATAGCATGCTCCATAGTCTCAATTGGTCCTTCATGACCATGTCGGATAAACACAACTCCTTTGTCTGCACCAGTTGCGTAACCTGCAAGTAAAATACCTTCAATTAATAAATGTGGGTCACTTTCTAATATAGCTTTATCATTAAATGAACCCGGATCTCCTTCTTCACAATTACATAATATATATTTTGAATTAGAGGATGGAGCTGCCATAAAACTCAACTTTAAACCAGTTGGAAAGGCTGCGCCCCCTCTACCTCTTAAACCAGATGATTTTATTTCTTCTATTACCTGTGCTGGTTTTAAGGATCTTATTGCTTTATCAATCGCTGCATATCCTTGATTTGCTATATAATGATTAATTTCCAAAGGAGATATGATTCCAGCATTTTTCAAAACAATCCTGTTTTGCATCTTTATGAAAGGTAAATTGTCATATTTTGGTATATCAGAAAGCCCATCTAATCCATAAAATGCCAATATTTTATTTGAAGGTATTTGATCTATTTCATCACTTAAAACCCATTTACTAAATATAATCGGGACATCATCAACTTCTACATTTTGAAAAAACACTCTACTCCCGTCAAGCTTTATTATCTCTACAACCGGATCAGCAAAACACAAACCAAGAGTTCCTACTTTATCCAGGTTAATATCTATATTATGTAATGATGCTTGCTGTTTAATTGATTCAAATACATTAATAGCACCTGCAGCTTTACTATTAGTCTCTATACCTACTCGAATTAAGACTTTATTGCCAGATATATGTTGGTCCCATTCTTCTTTTGCTTTTTTATAAAGTTCAGAATAAATCATATGCTTAAAGTCAATTTGCACTTTCTTTTAATTTTTTAATTAGATTCACAGCAGTATCACCATTTAATTTTCCTTCTAATTGACCGTCAATTGATATTACAGGCCCTTGGGCACATGCTCCAAGACAGGTATTATAACGAACAGAAATATCTCCATCACGATTTGTACCTTCATCATCTAACCCTAATAGATCGAAAATCATTGAAATCATTGTTGAACAATCTTTAAAATAACAAGACGGCCCCCAACAAACTTCAATTAGATGTTTGGCGGGAGGTTCAAATCTGAAATTTTTGTAAAACGATGCAACACTCCAAACATCATTTATACTAACATTCATATATGTCGCAATTGTTTCAATTGCTATCTCGGGAATATATCCAAATCTATCTTGAATAGATAGCAAAGAACTCAATATAGTTCTGCGTGAATTATTTTCTGAAGACTGATCTCCAGAAAATAACAAATCCTTAATCTGTAAGGCTATCTTCTCGTTGTATGAAGACACAAAAGCATTAGTCCTTAATATCATTTACGACAGATACAAACATAGCACAACAATTTGCTATGAACCACTTAATAATATTTTACAAGAATTCTACAGAAATTTACAAGAATTCTACAGAGATTTAATAGATAAATAGGTTAATATAGGGTCTTATTGATATTGGTCAATAAAAGTTTTGCAACTTTTTTCCCGATTTTAATACTATAATTAGTCCCCCTGTCTTCTGGATAAATTTGGGTTGTATTTGCTAAATATATATTAGGAAATGGTGTTTCATGTGACAAAATTTGAGATGAATAATTAATGCCAACAATTGGTTGAGCTGCATCTACTCTTTGATAAAAAGATTCTTCAATCCAATCTTTTGAAAAATCTTTATTAATTTTCTTCAAATGCGGTAAATACAAGTCTAGTAAATCTTTATGGTTTTTCTTCAAGAGAGGATCATCTTTACTAACATAATTAGATAAATAAACTATATGTTTGTCATTATAATTACTTGGATCTGCCAAATTGGTATGTTCAATAACACCTACAAACGGAATTTTTCTATCAGCTATATTCAACCAATAGTATTCTGACAAAGGACTCTTCAATACCAGAATTAATAAAATCGCAGATAAATAATTTTGACTTAATAAAGAAGTCTGATAATCTTGAGGTATATTATCAATAATATTAGAAAAAACATATGAAGGTGTTGTTACAATAACCGCATCAAATTCATCGGTATGTATATTTTTTTCTTTCGATTCAAATTCAATTGTTTCAGGAGAAAAGTCATGTTTCGTAGGAGATTGCCAAGTATCGGCCTTGAGTTCTGAAATAATTTTTACCTTTTGGTCTTGATCAAGTGAGATGATTTTTGTTACTTCCCTAGATAGTTCAACTATACCACCCTTTTTTTTAATTGATCTCACTAATTCATCAAACACTGTTCCAAAACTACACAATGGATATCCCAGCAGTTCTTTAGCTAAAAACCCTTTTCTTGAAGCAAATCGAGTATTGATTTTACCCCAAATCCATGCCATATTAACTTGAGAAAAATAATTTTTCCCAAATTTCCCTTGTAACATAGGCTCCCAAAACACGTCATATATATTCTGCCCACCAAAATTTTTGAGCCAATTTACAGCAGTACTGCTTTCAAGATTATGCCAGTCACTTATCTTGCTCAAATATAAGGAAAGAAAGCCTAATCGTAATCGATCAATCAAATTAAGTGGACTAAATTTTAATAAATCTAATGCAGTGGTGAATTTAAATGTTTTACCTCGTGTAAACGTGCCTACCTTAGATGGGATCCATTTCAATTGACTTGATAACCCCAAATGGTCTATCAATTCAATAATATCAGTGTCACTAATAAATAAATGATGATACCCTCTTTCAAGCGGAATATCTTTTAAAACTTCAAAAGTAGAAGCTTGCCCACCTACAAAAGATGATCGTTCGTATATTTTCACCTCACAACCATTTTGTAAAAGGTGATGAGCGGCAGACAGTCCTGCAGCCCCAGCCCCTATAACTGCAATTCTAACCATTAATGTCTTAAGCTCCTATTTCTCACACATATAAATAAAAAAATCAACCTTGTTTTGAGTTATCTAATAATTTTTTAAATGTAATTTGATCTGTAATTAAGAAAATCTGACCACCAACAATCATCGGCAATAATAAAGCGATATGTACAACAGTAACATATGCTGATGCAACAGTTCTATCTATCATCATGAACGAAAACAATACAACTACTTCTCTAGTAACAACCTCAAACAAGCCTATTCCGCCAGGAGCAAATGGTATCGAACTAGCAATATTTCCTATAGACATTGCCAGGACCATCGTTATTAAAAAATAGAACATATTAGTATATAAATGGTCTATTTGAAAAGACATCCCAATAAATATAAACAAAACTGCTTCAAATGACCAGACAGCTATAGATAACGCAAATACTCTTATAAAAATCAACGGGGATGAAAGAATTCTGAAGCCCTTAACAATTACATCAAATTTTTTATATATCCAACCACTAATGCTAGATTTAAAAACCTTTACAATCTTTTTAAGTAGAGCTAATACAAACTGAGGATAGAAAGATGAGAACATCACAAATGCAAAAGCTAAAAGAAATGGAAAAGAAAACAAAATAATAAGTTGAACCAAAGAAATATTATATGCTTCTCCTAAGCTAGTTAAGTTTTTATATATTGGTACAAACAAACCAATTACAGCGATAAATAACAACAAAACAAGAGCATCAAATATTCTTTCTACAAATATTGCAGTAATTCCTCTTGTAACACCAATACCTGTTCTTTTATAAAGATAATAACTTCTAACAAACTCTCCTAAACGAAACGGCAATATATTATTTGCCATATATCCAACTACTACTACTGGATATAATTGATTATGAGGAACTACTTTTACACCACTCAATAAAATCTTCCATCTTAAAGTGCGAAAACTAATTGAAATAAAATACATCGCAATACCAAGGAACACTAATCGCAAATCAACATTTATAATCTCATTAAAAAATCTTGCCATATCTATCGTTATAAAAAACCATAAAAGTAGTAACGCACCCAATAGAGGGAATAGCCATTTTTTAACAAAATGAATCATATTAACAATCACTTCTAATTTTCAAATAACAATTTTTTAAATATCTTATCTTTTACACCAATGAAATTTTTAGGAATATAGAGATATGCATTCTCACTACCAATATCTGCAGGCATATCTCTATATAAAAAATATCTGAAGGCTCTATTTCTTGTTTTTTGATCCAAGCTACCTTTTAGTAATTGACCAAAAGTTATATTTCTATATGTTTCATTTTCAGGAAACCACCATCGATGTTTGATTTTTCTAACAAACCAAAAACTTTCGTCGTCAAATCGATTTTGCTCATGAACTAAAAAAATTCTATTTTGATCAACAAATTGCTCAGTGTCTAAGATATTATTCAACGAAGTGTATGAAACATTAGTATTGTTTCTAAAATACCATACCCAAGGCCAAGCAAATCCACTAGTTTCGTCAACTGTTATTTGAAAAGCCGAAAAATTCTCAGTTTTATCATTCTGGTAAACACTAACAGTGTTTGAAATATCAGATATATCTGGTGTAGTTGCAGTATAAACAAGCATTTCAACAGGAATAGCAGAATTCAGAAAATTAGCAATCAATGAAGCTCTTAATGTAAGTAAGAATAATACTATAAACACACTAGCTACAATAAATGATTTTAATCTGTCTTTGCTAAATTCTAATTTCCCATTTAATAGTGAAGATATAATACCTAAACGATTGAATTGCTCACCTAAAAATTTCCCCGAAATCATTATCATTGGAAGAGTCATATGGACCAATAACCAAGGCATTTTTTCACTTGCAAAAGTATAAATCAATGCTGAACTCACAACCCAAAACAATAAAAATTTTGCAAAAGTATCTTGTTTACCCCAATAATATATTAATGCAACTAGTGAAAATAGCATAGGAAGAAAATCATATAACAAACCTATTACAAAATAATAATACATAGGTTGCGCTCCACGCCCAACATCCTGCTGAACAATCCAATACCCAACCGATTGCCATAATCCTGAACTAATACCATTCCAATTAGAAAAACCTGTAGTATATAATGCGATCCATACTACCCAAAAAATGAGAAAACATACCACCCATTTCTTTTTATTCCATTGCCACCCTAGTAGAAACGAAATTGAAAACAAAATAAGAATTGTTAAGAACGCAATTACAACACCTCCTCCAACAGGTAACCCTGTAATTTGAGTAGACTCTGTTGAAGAAATTAGAATGAATGGAATCCAATCCTGTAATAAACCTATAAATCCACTTGTTAATGGTAAGGTGAGAGCAAACACAAGTATTGTGATACTTGACTTTCTAGATACTGAATTTTTTACTCCAAAATATAATTTGTTAAATAACAAATACGACCATTGAAAAAAAACATTGTGTGGATGTTTCCCTAAAATAGAGACTGATTTACTCACAGATTGCCACTGTACAGATATAAAACCATATCCAATATACGAACACATTATGAAAACTGTAAAATAAGCATTTTCTTTAGTACAAAATAAAGCTACTAAAAAGAGCGTTGATAAATAAAGATATTTATCTTTACCAAATTTAATATATCTCCATACAACAGTAAATAATGATAGTGTCCAAAGACACATAAGTATATCGTTTCTGGCAAAACGACTATAATAAAGTAAGGAAGGCGAGATCAACAATAATAAAGATGCAACAATTGCTCCATACCTCCCTATAAATGGTCGTAGTAATATCGGAAGCATAACCAATATCGTACCGGCAAAAGCATATAAAATTCGT
This sequence comes from Chloroflexota bacterium, assembly GCA_002722455.1. Lineage (GTDB taxonomy): Bacteria > Chloroflexota > Dehalococcoidia > Lucifugimonadales. Next base: position 215,001 of record PBMB01000017.1, on the reverse strand, counting down.
GCAGTAAAATCAGAATCTCCAAAAATTAAAAAAAGCAATGATGTAGCTTCTATTTGAAAAGGGCCATGTACCATAGGATGATGATTATAGATTCCCTGGGTAAACAAATTCCAAGCACTTATAGCATGGATACTTTCATCATGGTGCATAGGCCTAATACCAAGATCCCAAAATCTAGTAAATAATGCTGACAACAAAATCATAAAATAGATCCAGAATTCTATGAAATCCTTAGGTTGTAAATTTGGAATAAATATAAACCGATATTTCTGTATTAAGTTTTTATTAAAATTCTTGATGATCGACAACAATTTACCCCAAGAAAGATTATTATCAAATCGAATTAGATAATTTTTAAAGTTCATTTTTTAAATCTAGCCTCAAACAAATCTAGAAAACACTAACTATTTCTTCTCTTAAAAATTAAGACACTGGACTCTTTATATACAAGGTCCATAATCTTATAAAATTTATTAATCCCCTGATCTCCATAAATATTGCGTTCATTCTCACCTATATAAATATATTCAATGTCATATTTGTTAATTAATGTTTGAGATTCATCAACATCTACAGAACTATATAATCGCACGATATCATCTTTACGTTGATTAATAATTTCAAGATTTCCTCTCCATTGATACTCATGTCCAACCCAACCTAGAACAGTAGAAAGACCTGTTCCAGAAGAAATTCGTGAAAACTGACTATAATCTGGCCCAACAGCTTCAAGTATTACATCAGTATAATTAGCATTTTGTTTAAAATATTCAATTGCTTGCCTCTCATCAGCTTTCCACACACTTACTCCATTCAAATTGAATTCTTCTAATTCGGAATTATCAACATTATATTTAAATGCAGCTACCGTATAATATGATGATCCTAAGAATACAATAAATAATAAAGCATATAGAAGGAATAAAGACTTCTTTAATTTAAAATATGGAGCAAATTTATTCATCATACAGTAAATGGTATAACCAGAAACCGTAGCTAATAATATCCATGAAGCGTAATAAAACTTGAAAACGGTATTCATTCTCTCCGTAGGTGAACTAAAATTATCGTCTAAAAATAAGATTTCTGGAAATTGAATTAGTATCAATGAAACAAAAATTAGTATCAATGAAAAAATCATATTTCTATCTGAAATACGATATATCCACATCCAAAGAGTACTGTAAATAGATAACCACATTAATACAAAATAGGGCAAAAGGTATAGCCACCTATCTCCAATTGCACTCACCTCTCCACCATAAACGAAATGCAATACAACCCAAATTAAAAATGGCATACTTACTAAAAATAATGCACTGTAACTCAAAGAGCGCCAAGATTTTTTTAATGTAGTTTTAAAGAACGTTAAAATCACAAAAGGTAGTGATAAAATAATATATGGGCCCCAAAAAATAAGAATATGAATATATCTAGAGGTAACTGATGCCAATTCCTTATAATTCCCTACAGGACTAACTCCAGACACTTGGGTAGAAAGATCTTGCAAAATAGAAATTCCAGGCATAAAAGCTACAATGGATGTAGCAAAAGCAAGTCCACCGCCAAATAATAACCACGGGATTTTTTTAGAAACCTGAGGATATGATGATGTTTCCAAATTAACTGTTATAAGCACCCCCAGTAATATTAGAACCATAGGGGGAATTAACCAGGGATTAATAGAAAAAAGAACCCCAGAAATAAAACCAATGACAATAAATCCCACTATATATTTTCTTTTATCTCCAACACCTGCCCATAAAATATTTAAACAAAATCCTAAAAACATTAAGAACACAGGAATCGCTATAACATGTGGGTGAAGATCACCTAACATAAAACTAAAGAAAGGAAATTCATTAATAGTTACATCCACTTGCTGTTGATCCACCGTAGAGCTAATTACTCTCGAAGATCTCCACCACCACCAAAATCCCTCCGGATACCAAGTAGTAGTTTGCACAGTGCTTTCTCCACTTAACCCTGTAATACCAATCCATGACCAAAATTTTTCTGAACCAATGCCATTTGCCCATAAAAACTCAAAAAAGCCTACGATATTAGCCAAAAAAACTAAACAATATGATGAAAACAATCCGAAGAAAACTGTCAACCCCTTCTTTGAAACATCATATGCCAAGTTATACGCTAGACCGTATACTCCTACAGCAGATAATGCAGGAATAGTAACTAAACTCAAATTATATGAAACTCCTGCTACCACATTAGATGTTTTAGCTAAAATAGCCATAACCCAATAACCAAAATAGTAATATGCAACACTATGTCCACTTAACCACAGATCTTTAGGGGTACCTGCTTGAGTCGTAAGACTTGCATTAAAATACATGAAATCCATCAATTGTTCTGTATGATTGATACCCGAATCCCAACCTCTATAAAATAAAAATATAATAAAGACAAACGCAAAAAGAAATTCCATAATTAAAAACATTTTCCAGTGTATACGTAAATGTTTTATGATTTCTTTATATGATTTCCATAATATTAAGAAAGAAAAACCAGCAAACAACAGAAGGAAACATAGACAAGTAAAAAAAACAATTGGGAAAATATTGAAAATACTTACTATCCATAAAACATAAGCAAAAATAATACAACCAAAAACTTTGGAAAAACTATAACCACGATCCTTAAGACCAGTACAAAGGTTGTACATTATAGGAACTGAAATAATCCCAATTACCTCTAAAAGGAAAAACCATATAATTACATCCATCAAAGAACCTCTCTTCTAGATTATATGGGATTATTTGTATCTTTTACGATTCCAAAAACAGTAAATCTTGTAAAAATTAGATGGTAACATTCCTTACAATCTAATTTAATATTTTCACCTTATCCGAGGAGAATGTGTAGAACCACTAGAAACAGGTTCATTAACATAGACGTCCCCATTTCGTATCTTTAAATTAAATCCACATCCTGGTCTACTACAGACCCATGCTTTATAATGAACAGGAGCACCTTGTCCCCCAAAATCTGATAACGGCAATAATTTACCCTGCTTACTTTCTTCAGAACAAGCTAAACATTCTGGCCAAGTATCATTCACCACATTAACTCTCCTTACTCAAAAATTAAACCAAATTTAAAAAAAAAGTATACCATTTTCTATCACGATGAAACAACTTCATTCTGAATTTAGCTAACTCAAACCTTTTGAAAAACATATTCCTCTAAAAGATCATAAAATAAATTGTTTTTAGAAGGTTTGACGGCAACAAAATATCGCAGGCCATAATCAAATTCCAAGTAATTTAGCTGCATTTTCTCCACAAATTTCTTTTTTTTCTTGATCTAAAATATCGCTATTCTGTACTAACTCTAATAGTTTTTTCATTCTGAGTAATGGAAAATCACTAGCTAGTAATATTTTGTGAGCACCAACCAGCTTTACAACAACTGGAAGAATCGATTTAGAATACAAGAAAGGAGAGGCGGCTATATCAAAATAAACATTATTTAAAATCGTCATAATCTCTGGCATTAATGCATAGAATGGTAAGCCTCCGCCCCAATGTGCAAGTATAATTTTAACTTCTTGAAACATTTCAATAAATTTAGCTAGTTGTTGGGGATATGTATCCCCTTTTCCGTCGTACAAATGCCCAACAGGCTCTGAAGAATGTGTTGTAATTATCCAATCTAACTTTTGTACCGTTTCTACTATCGGTAGCATTATTTTATAATTATCCAATCTAAAATTTTGTAAATGAGGATGCAATTCTCCCAATCCTTTTAACCCTATAGATTGACATCTCTCCATTTCATAAACAGCTAATTCCCCCCAACAAGGATTAATGCTACCAAACCCAATTAGTCTGTCTGGGTATTGTAAAACAGATTCACTTATATAATCATTCATATCATGAGCTAATTGATAATCTGACCAACCTATACCCATCACTACTGAAACATCAATTCCAGATAAATCCATTTCTTGAATTAAATCAGGAGCAGCAATCATTTTAGCATTTCCTGTTCCGTATAAATTAGAAAATGCAAGATCTTTTTTAATAAAAAACTCTCGCCCTTTGATTACTTCAGGAGAAAATATATGTGTATGAAAATCAATAATCATAAAATTGTAAACTCCTTTATTTAGTAAGGATTTGAAACCGTTAATATAACTAATGTCTCAGCAATTGTCATGAGTACTATTGCAGTGTTACAAAAATTATTTTAGGATTTGGATATTAAGAATGTAATTTCATTATTTCAATAAATCATAAGTTCATATAAAATAATTTCCCATATGTATGAATATATATTAACAGAGTAAACATTAATGATAGATATTAATTTAATACGAAAAAACCCAGAGTATGTTAAAAATGCCTGTTTACGTAGAGGCGAAACCATCCCCATAGAACAAATCCTTGAAATTGACAGAGCCAAAAGAGCCGCTTTATCTAAAGCTTCTGACTTAAGAGCACATCGTAACAAAGTAAGTCATGACATAGGATTATCAAAAAAAACTTCACCAGAGATAATTAAACAAATGAAACAAATAGGCCAAGATATTAAAAATCTAGACACCATAATCCGTGATACAACAAAAAAATTAGATGATTTTCTACTAGCTATCCCCAATATTCCGGATACTCAGGTTCCGGATGGAAGTGATGAGTCGAGCAATAAATTGATTGAAACTCATGGATCTCCACAAAAATTTAAATTTACTCCATCTCCTCATTGGGATTTAGCTAAAAACTTAGACATAATAGATTTTGAAAGAGGGACAAAATTATCAGCTTCTCGTTTCTATATACTAAAAGGCAAAGGAGCAAAATTACAAAGAGCTTTAATATCATGGATGATTGATATACACACTTCTAATGGCTACCAAGACCTATATCTACCATACTTAGTCAATCGTCAAACTGCACTAGGTAGCGGTCAGCTACCTAAATTCAATGATAATATGTATCACGACACAGAAGATGATCTCTGGCTAATTCCTACGGCAGAAGTTCCAATTACAAACTTATATAGAGATGAAATTCTTGACCAAAAACAATTACCACTAAACTTTGTAGCACATACGCCTTGTTTTAGAAGGGAAAAAGCAAATGCAGGAAAAGATACTCGAGGCATCAAAAGAGTGCACCAATTTGAAAAAGTAGAAATGTATAAATTTGTAAAACCGGAAAATTCTGAAATAGAACTAATGCGTCTCCTTTCACATGCCCAAGAAATATGCAAATTACTTAACATCCCCTATAGAACAATCCAAATGTGTGCTGGAGATTTAGGATTTGCCTCTAGTATTAGTTATGATATCGAAATATGGGCATCTGGCAGTGAAGAGTGGCTTGAAATTAGTTCATGCTCAAACTGTAAAGATTTTCAATCAATACGATCCAATATTCGCTTTAGAAATAAAGAAACAAACAAAACTGAATTTGTTCATACTATTAATGGTTCTGGTCTATCTCTACCAAGGTTAATTATAGCAATCCTAGAAAACGGCCAAACAGAAGACGGAGCCGTACTAATACCAGAAATATTACATCCTTACACTCAATTTGAACGTATAGATTAACTAGAAAATTTTTCTTATCTATACGGGTTTTATAACAACATGCCGATCAAATCCATTTCCTTTACTGATCGTAGTAACTTTCTTGTTATTAGTTAAACTTGCATGTACAACTCGTCTTTCTGCAGGAGACATTGGTTCAAGTTCAAAAGCTTTATTGTTACCTATGACTTTTTGAGCAATATTTTTTGCCAATCTTTCTAAAGATTTATCGCGACGGAACTGATAACCATCAACATCCATAGTAACTGATATTCTTTTATTAAACTCTCTCGAAATCATGGTGTTAGTTAATAATCTCAACGCATTAAGTGTTTCGCCCCTTCTACCAATCAATACTCCTGCATCATCGCCCGTTAATTCAAAAACAATATTATCTTTATGGTTATTTGTTGTTAAGCTAACAGAAGCATTTACTCCCATTTTTTGAATTAAATTTTCAATAATCTGAGCACCTACACGACCAATGTCAGAAGGGTCTTGTATAACGCTAACTCTAACTTTTGCTGGAACATTTCCAATACCTAAAATCCCACTTTTAGGACTACGAATTACGTTTATTTCTACGTCGTGTCTCTCCACGTCCAGTTCTTTTACTGCGATCTCGACGGCTTCTTCGATATTCTTCGCCTCTATCTCTATTTGTTGTTTTTTCATCTGATTGTAACTCCTCGTCATCTATAAATTCGTTATTATGAGATTCAATTTTTTCTTCAGAATCTGTAAATTTTGTAATTCTTAAAATCTGTAAAACAGAATATAGCGGTTTCCATCCAGTTATAAATCCTTGAATAATGATTCCTGCAATATTAGACATAACCCAATACAAAGCTAACCCCGTTTCAAAATTTAACGTAAAATAGCCAAACATAATTGGCATCATCCAAAGCATCATACGGTTTGTTGAAGCTGATTGGGGGGTCGTTACTGGAGTAGTAGACATTTTTTGCATTAACCATGTCGACACTCCTACGAGTACTGGCATCAAAAAAGGAAGTGTATTTTGGCTAGCAATTTTACCTAGATCCATCCAAAAAAACTGACTATCAACTGGTACAACAAAATTAGCATATGGTATAGACGCGTAAACTAAATCCGACAACTTAACTAATCCTTCTGGGGTTTTTGCCAATAATCCTCTTAAAGCCCAAAATAACCCAATAAATATTGGCATCTGCAAAATCATTGGTCCTAAACACCCTACGGGATTAACTCCAGATTGCCTGTACATCTTAAGTGTTTCTTGTTGTACCTTAGCTTTATCATCTTTATATCGTTCTTGTAATTGTAGTATTTTTGGCTGTACGGCAGCCATAGCTTTCATTTGACGACCCTGTTTAAGAGTTAGTGGAATCATCACAATTTTCATTAATAATGTGAAAATGATGATGCTCCAACCCATATTCATAGCAAAGAAATAATAAAAAATCATAAGAACATTAACCATAGGTCTTATGATTACTTCATTCCAAACTATACCTAGTAATTCCAATTTCTATTCCTTTAATCGTTAACAAGCAGGAGGATGTTCATCAAATGCTTGTGTATAATCTCTATTCGTAAAATATGTCCATACTTCTTGAAATCTGCCATCTGGTTTTTCTTTGTGTCCCAATACCCTAAGAGCTCTTACTGAATGATCATATGCACCGACATATAAAACACCATCATAATGGTAAATTCCTGCACGAACTTCTGAATTAAGCCGACACCGACGTGAACTCTTACCATTATCTTTTTTAACCATCACTACAGAGCCATCTTCTGAAGCAACTGCAATCCAGCTATCCACAAGACTTAATTGTGAAACAATTTTATATTCTAGTTCAGCAATCCACTTACTGGAAAAACGACCTTTATCGTAACCAATCGCATGTACTCGACCATCTAATACTGCAATAAATATTGTGTTTTCTTTTTCATCTAATATAGGGTCCGACCAATACCATCCAGAGGCTTCTTCATATTTATCTTGTAATTCTCCTGTGTTTTTGTCTAAAGAATAAAAAACAGTATCCAAAGAACCAAAATAAAGATCATTACCCTCAATTAGTCCTGCAGTAACTATTCCGCCATTCGTTTCAAACGACCATAGTTCTTCACCGGTATTTTTATCTAATGCATACATTTTATGATCTAAAGATCCTATATACACAATATTTTGAGACACTATAGGTCTAGACCAAATCATTCCGCCAGTAGAAAAAACCCATTTCTGGTCCAATGATAATTTTTTCCCATCTCTATCAATTTGAAATGCATAGACATTAGAATTCGAAGAACCAAGAAAAACTACATCATCAACAACTGTAACAGTACCAACTAAAGGAGAGCCATCTCCAACCTGAATATGGTCTAATTCAACTAGATCTTCACTAAGAACATAAAGATTTCCATCATACCCAGAAAAAAATACTTGTGTACTAGACTCATTTGACAAATCACTACTTACTACCAAGTCACTATAAATAGCTCGCATTCCCTCTTGGCCTTTAAGTGTGTACCTGTGAATTTCTCTATCGATATCTTCAGTTTTCGGTGAAATAGCTAGAGAAACAACCTCTCCCTCCAATGTCCCCGTATAATATTTATCTCCAATAACAATGCCTTTAGACCAACCTTGTGGTCTATCAGGGGTAATGCAAGCAGCGGTAATTAAAAAACCAGCCAGTAAGGACAAAAGGATACTTTTACGCTTACTAACTCTAATCACCCTACAACAACTTATCAATGATTTCACTATTTCATTCATATCTTTATTCTATTTTATACTACTATGGAACAGGATCATAACCTTGACTCCCAAATGGTTGACATTTAGATATTCTTTTTAGACTTAGCCAAAGACCTTTTAATGTTCCGTATTGATTAATTGCCTGAAATGCATAGTGCGAACATGTTGGGCTAAACCGGCACATACTAGGTAAAAACCTAGAAATTGCAACCCAATAAAACCGAATACACAGCAACATAAATTGCTTAATAATGCCTTTAGAATCAAACTTAAAAATTTCCAGCTTTCAAAGCTCCTGACTGGATTAATAACTTTTCCAAAGATTTATACACTGAACTATAACTTACTCTTGATATATTGTGCCTAGCAATTATAACAATGTCATATGTTTCTTTTATGGACATCTCCTGAATAATTGTTTTTAATCTTCTTCTAACTTTATTACGTACTACAGAATTACCTACGCGCTTACTGACTACCAATCCAAATCGAACTGTAGTTAATTCCGTTTTGTAGATCTTCACAACTAGAATTTCATCTACACAACTACGTCCTTTTTTATAGACAATGCCAAATTCTTTTGAATTCTTAAGATAACACGTAGACAAGATATTTATAGAAAACAGTTAGACAGCACAATTACACCGTCAGTCTTGTTCTCCCTTTAAATGAACGACGACGAAGAACATTTCTTCCACCAGAAGTACTCATTCGAGCACGAAAACCATGCACCCTGCTTCTTCGTCTACTTTTTGGTTGATAAGTTCGTTTAGGCATTATTTTGAGTTACAATCAATATAAAATTTTGTTATAAATATCATTAATTATTATAACATAACAAGAATCAACACAACGTTAATACATAAACCAACAATTAAAGATTATGTAGAACATTTTTCTGAATATCAAAAATTTGCTTCAATGATTTTTTACCATTTGACAATATCGACTCTAAATCATTGTAGTTAAATGATTTTTTTTCAGCGGTCCCTTGAATTTCTACAAATTCCATTCTATCTGTCATTATAATATTAAAATCCACATCCGCCTGACTATCTTCTCGATAACATAAATCAGTTAAAACGTATCCATCCAAAACTCCAATACTAATACCTGCTAAAGCAGATTTGATTGGATTTTTTGTCAATTTTCCTTCTTTAATAAGATTCTTAATTGCCTGATATAGTGCAACGTATGCACACGTTATAGCTGCTGTCCGGGTACCTCCATCTGCCTGTAAAACATCACAGTCTATAGTAAATGACACTTCACCAATTAAAGTTAAATCTAAAACGCTCCTTAAGGATCGTCCAATTAACCGTTGTATTTCATGTGTACGCCCACGAACAGATTTTGCACCTCTTTCTCTTGATGTTCTAGTATGAGTAGACCCTGGCAACATTGAATATTCAGCAGTAAGCCAACTTTGCCCAGAACCACGTAAAAAATGCGGTACATTTTCCTCGAAAGTGACACTACACAATACCTTTGTGTGTCCCATGGTAATTAGCGCCGAACCAATAGAATAATCCTGGAAACCAATAGAAATATCTATTGGCCTGATTTCATCCAAGGCTCTTCCGTCTACTCTATTAAACATAATCCTCCCATACTTACCTCAAATAAAATTGACCATTTTCTCCACATAAGCCATACGGTTCTAGAAATATGCGCTTCCTCTCATCAGAAACCGCATGTCCAATATGAAAAGCTTCAATATTTTTACCCTTAATTATTTTAAGCACGCGTTCTTTATCTTGGGCCGCAACAGTCACTGTAAACCCAATTCCCATATTAAAAACTCTAAACATTTCTGCAAAATCAAGTTGTCCTAATTCCTGAATTAAAGAAAAAACAGGAGGTATTTCGGGAAAAGATTCAATGGTATATCCAAACGGTGAATTAATACGAACGATATTAAAAAGTCCTGAACCAGTAATATTTGAATAAGCTTTTACATTAATATTATTCAATTTTAGTTCTTTGACCAAATCGGTATATATGATAGTTGGTTCTAAAAGAACATCTCCTAAAGATAACCCATTATGAAAAGTATAATTCAAATCAAGCTTCGAATCACTAAAAAGAATCTTTCTTGCTAAGGTAAAACCATTAGAATGTAATCCGCTACTACGTATACCAATTAAAACATCTCCTTCTTTGACATTTTGCCCAATATTGACATCATTTGGAGGTAAGATTCCTATACATGTCCCAATGATATCAATTCCAGTACCATGTGAAAATCCTTGTATAACATCGGGCATTTGAGCTATTTCCCCACCAACTATATTTACATCGGCTTGTTTAGCTCCGGAATAAAGTCCTTCTCCTATTTCTCCTAAACTAATAGCATCAATGTTTTCTACACTAATAGCATCCAAAAAAGATATTGGTTCTGCCCCAACACACAAGACATCATTTACATTCATTGCGACACAATCAATACCAATCGTATCGTATCTTCCCATCATCTGTGCAAGAATAACTTTTGAGCCAACTCCATCCGTAGATAAAGCAATGCTAATATCCGAAGAAAGACGAATAACGTTAGCAAAATACCCAATATCGATTTCTCCAATTCCCGGTCCTTTTCTAATAGCACTAGCTTTATTAATCCATGTTAATAATCCACCCAAACCATCTTCAATCCTAATATCTTTTATTGCATTTAAATCTTCTGGTCTCTTTGGCATTATTAGCACCTGCAGGGAATAAACTGTTAAAAATCATTCCGTTTTATATTTTATAATAGGTTACTATTGTAACAACTTTCCTGAATCTCCACCAATGATATCTAGGAAAATAATACGAACTACTAAGCATATATTGCTTGACCCATACACTTATCGAATCATATAATCGCCATTACATCCAAATATTAATTAAACTTTTTAAAAGAATGGGTTTTTTCTTTTATGGAAAACGAAACACCTAATTTAGAGACACTTAAAATTATTAATTCTCAAGCCATTGAGTCTCTAAACGCTATATCACAAACTGACTCACTCGAAGAATGGCGAATTAAATATTTGGGTAGAAAAGGTATCATAACTCAACTATTAAAATCTATCCCTCAAATAGCCCCATCAGAACGTCGTACTTTCGGTGCTAAAGTCAACCAAATTAAAAACAACCTCAATGCTATTTTTGTAGAAAGAAAAAATTCTACAAAAAACTTAAGTGCATCCTCCAAAACAAATACTAACCAAATAGACATTACTCTTCCAGGGTGGCCATTCCCTAAGGGTTCTCTCCACATAACAACTCAAATGATTAAAGAGATATCCGATACTTTCCAATCCCTAGGATTTCAGTCAACCGAAGGGCCTGAAGTAGAATTCGATCATTATAATTTTGGTATGTTAAATATTCCACAAAACCATCCAGCTAGAGACATGTGGAATTCTATATGGATCGAAGGAACTGATACCCAAAAATATGAATCTATGTTACTTAGAACTCATACTTCACCAATGCAAGTACGAATTATGGAAAATACTAAACCACCAATCCGAATTATAGTCCCTGGGAAATGTTATCGCTACGAAGCAACTGATGCTACTCACGAATGGCATTTTTACCAAATAGAAGGATTAGCTATTGATAAAGGTATTACTTTTGCCGATTTGAAAGGAACTCTTTATGAATTTGCACAAAAAATTTTCGGAGAAGGTCGTCAAATTCGATTCCGATGTGATTTTTTTCCTTTTGTTGAACCTGGCGTTGACATGTCAATTTCTAATTTCAAAAACTCTTCCGGACATAGACCCATTAAAGGAAGAAATGAAGATTGGATTGAAATTCTCGGTGCTGGCATGGTTCACCCTAATGTTCTTCGTGCAGTAGGGTATGACCCAGATATTTATACTGGGTTTGCATTTGGGATGGGTGTTGAAAGAATTGCCATGCTTAAATACGGTATAGATGACATCCGATTATTTTACTCAAATAATCTTAATTTCTTAACCCAGTTTTAATATGAAGACATATTCTAAAAAATACTCAAATAATACAAACTATCTTTTAAAGAAAGAATTTCAATGCTAGTACCATTTTCTTGGTTAAAAAAATATGTAGAAACCAACTCTTCGCCTTCAGAAATTGCACATCTTCTAACTATGGCTGGCGTTGAAATAGATGAAATTAAATCTATTGGAAATAATCTTGATTCGAATTTAATAATTGGAAAAGTAATAAATATCAAAAAACACCCAAATGCTGATCGCTTATCTATTGCTGACACCAAAATTGATGAGAGTAAAGAATTATCTATAATTTGTGGTGCACCTAATTTAAAAAAAGATCAATTGGTAGTAGTAGCCCTTCCTGGTACTAAACTATTTAATCCTAAAAATAATAAATATCAACCACTTAAAGAAACTACTATTCGAGGAGTGCCTTCCTTTGGAATGATTTGCTCAGAAATAGAACTTGGTATTGGAACAGATCATGACGGAATTTTAGTACTCGGAGCAGACGCTAAAATAGGACAATCTGCAAAAGAATATCTTTCTGACACCATATTTAATGCTAGCATTACCCCGAATCGTCCAGATTGTCTATCTATACTTGGAATTGCTAGGGAAGTTGCCGCGTTATGCAATCAAAAAATAAAAGAGCCTGATTTAAAATATACAGAAATTACTACATCAATCAATGATTTAGTTTCTATTGAAATAAAAGATCCTGATTTATGTTCAAGATATGCTGCAAAATTAATCAAAGGAGTTAAAATCAAAGAATCACCTCCATGGTTAAAGCAATACCTAAATAAAGCTGGACATCGTTCAATTAATAACATTGTAGATATAACGAATTTCGTAATGCTAGAATACGGCCAGCCTTTACATGCATTTGATTTTGATTTAATTGAAAACCAAACCGTTTTAATTCGTAAAAGCACTAAAGGAGAGCAAATACATACTCTTGATGAAGAAACTCTAGCTTTAGACAATTCAATGTTAACCATATCTGACACAAAGGGGCCAATTGCATTAGCTGGGATTATAGGGGGCACTCGAACTGCTGTTAATAGTAAAACAACATCCATACTTCTAGAAGCAGCTAATTTCAATTACACAAATATTAGACAAACTAGGAGTAAATTAAATCAGAACACAGAAGCGTCCTATAGGTTCGAAAGAAACTTGCGACCAGAACTTGTAGAAAAGGCATTACATCGAGCTACTCAACTAATATTTGAATTAACTGGCGCAGAAATTCACAAAGGAGTAATTGATGTAATGCCAAAAAAAATAAATAAACAAACAGTCTCTGTTTCTACTAAACGTATTAAACAAGTATTAGGTACAACTATATCAAAATCATCTATTCAAAAAACATTGTTATCATTAGGCTTTTCTCATAATTACTCTGAAAAAGAACTTAAAGGTGCAACTAATCTAACATTTACAGTCCCATATTGGCGTTCAGATATTAAAATTCAAGAAGATGTAATTGAAGAACTTGCTCGAATTATTGGATACGACTCAATTCCAACAACACCATTGGCTTCTGCAATACCACATCACTCTAAAGACAAAAAATTACTATTGGTAGATAAATTAAAAGATGTACTTGTTGGCATTGGAATGAATGAAATTCTTACTTATCCTCTAGTGTCTATATCGGAATTGGAAGCAACAGGATCCCTTAAACAACACAGCCCATTAAAAGTATCAAATCCTATGAATGACAATTTACAGTACCTACGGACAGATTTACGCTCTTCAATTCTTAAAATACTATCTAAAAATAGAAGGTTTTTCCACACTGATCCTATGCGCCTATTTGAAATAGGGCGTACATATATTTCTAATACAACTCCTACGGAATTGCCTGTAGAAAAGGTTTTATTAACAGGAGTCTTATCTGGAACCCGATTAAATGAAACTTGGCTAGCTAATTCAAATCAATTTGATTTTTTTGATGGCAAAGGATTAATTGAATCTATGTTTAGTGAATTAAAATTGCCTATAATTTTTAAAAAAGATACAACCTCTATTACAAACCCGGGTAGATCTGTCTCATTAATGATAAAAAATCAAAAAATAGGCTTTTTGGGAGAAGTGTCTAGTAGTATCTTACAATTTTTTGAATTACCCGATAACCAGAATGTTATCTTTTTTGAATTAGATGTCGATCAAATATCAACCCTACAACTTGAAGAATTAAATACTTCCTACATTTCTAAAAGTCGTTTTCCTACAGCTAATCGCGATCTTTCTTTTATTGTTAATCAAAATATTTTCTCACAATCTATATCTGAAATACTAGAAAGTAATGACTTAGTAATTTCTGCACTTCCTATTGATATTTACAAAGGAACAGAACTTCCAGCTGGTAAAAAAGCCATTACTTTTAGAGTAAGATTTCAGTCCTCAACTGAAACATTAAAAACTGAAAAAATCAACAATATCCAAAATTTGCTTATTGAAAAAATTACCTCTGAATTCAATGCTGAGTTAAGAGAGTTAAATCCATAATAAAGAACACCGACAATATATAACTCATGATTACTGTAGAAGAAGCCCTTAGCACAATACTTTCAGCTTTCAATCCATTACCATCCTCCAGGATGTCTATCCTAAATACTCTTGGGCAAGTTGTTGCTGAAAATATAACTAGTAAAATTGATGTTCCATCATTCAAAAATTCAGCGATGGATGGATATGCAATAAACTCAAATTCTTGTACTAAGTCCTCTCCACAAACTCCTACAATTCTATCTGTTCTAGAAACTGTTGGTGCCGGTGAAACACCTAAAGATAACGTATCTCCTACTACTGCCATTCGTATAATGACTGGAGCACCAATTCCGAATGGAGCAGATGCAGTGGTTCCATTCGAAAATACCAACGAAACAGAACTTTTATCTAAAAACCTTCCGCTAAAAACAATTAAAATTTTTAAAAAAGTAGATTCTGGGCAATACATCCGTTCTGCTGGAGAAGATATTTCTTCTGGACAATTAATTGTGTCTAAAGGAACTGTTGTAACTCCTCCTATAATAGGGCTTTTAAGTTCTATCGGTGTTAAGTCAATTTCTGTCACAAAAAAACCAATTGTTGCAATAATTTCTACCGGAAGCGAACTAATTGAGTCCGGTTCAAATCTTTCAGAAAGTAAAATTTACGATAGTAATCAACTAGCTATATCTGCATATGTTAAATCATGTGGAGGTATCCCTAAACAATTAGGTATAGCACAAGATGACATAAAAGATATTTCCGCCAAAATTAAACAAGGATTAACTGCAGATATGATCATAACTTCTGCAGGAGTATCTAAGGGCGAGTATGACTTGGTTAAAAAAGTACTATCTGATTTTGGTGATATACATTTTTGGTCAGTAAGAATGAAGCCAGCAAAACCACTTGCATTTGGAATAATTAATAGAAAAAACCAACTGCCGGTACCTCTACTTGGTCTACCAGGAAACCCCGTCAGTGCTTTAATCGGATTTCATAAATTTGGAAAACCTGCCATCTATAAAATGATGAATAAATCTGTTGCGACAAAACAAAATATAGTTGCTATACTTGAAGACAAAATAATAAACAAAGATAATAGACGAATTTTTGCTAGAGTATTAGTCTACAAGAAAAACAATCAGTATTTTGCAAAATTAGCTGGAGGTCAAGGATCTAACTTAATGAGTACTGTAGTTAATGCAAATGGATTAGCAACTTGTCCTGAAACTTCTTCACATATGGTGCCTGGAGAAAAAATCTCAGTTGAAATTTTTGACTGGGCAGAGATAAGATGAATTGTTTTCATATAGAATTTGTTTAGATTCAATAGTTTGTTTATAATTAGCGAAATTAAAATTTAGGAGAATAATTATGTCAAAGCCACTCGCATTCTTTAAAGGTGATCTTGTTGATATAAAAAATGCGAACGTTAATATACAAACACACGCATTACATTATGGAACAGCTGTATTTGAAGGTATTAGAGGTAACTGGAACACAACAAATGACTCGATGATTATTTTTAGATTAAGAGAACATTATGAACGTTTAATACGTGGAACTCGTATTCTCTTAATAGATATACCCTATGATGTGGATGAATTGTGTAACATTACCACTGATTTAGTCCATAAATCTGGATATAAGCAAGATGTTTACATTCGCCCGATTGCATATAAAAGTGCTGAGAAAATAGCAAATTTAAAACTACCTGAACTAGAAAATGATTTTGCGCTAATGATTATTCCATTTGGTGATTATATTGATTCGAGTAGAGCAATCAATTGCTGTACATCATCATGGAGACGATTAGATGATACTAACATACCGCCAAGAGTTAAAATTTCCGGCAATTATGTGAACAGTATTTTGGCTAAAACTGAAGCAGTGTTAGCAGGATTTGATGAAGCAATTATCTTAAACCAAAGCGGGTCTGTTTCTGAAGGATCAGGAGAAAATCTATTTATAGTCAATGATGGTGAAATAACAACTCCTCCTTTATCTGATAATAATTTAGATGGAATTACCAGGAATTGTGTGTTTGAAATTGCAAAACAAGAGCTCGGTATTCAAATTAAAGAAAAAACTATTTTCCGAAGTGAACTTTATTTAGCTGATGAAGTTTTTTTAACAGGTACTGCTGCACACATAACGCCAGTAGGACAATTAGATAAACGAACAATAGGTACTGGAGATACAGGGGAAATTACTACGAAAATACAAAGCCTCTATTCTGATATCGTACGCGGCAACAACTCTAAATATTTGGACTGGTGTACTTCTGTCCAAATATCATGACTATTCCTCTATTCTCAGAATTTCAAAACATAAGTCCATCTTATGCAGTAGACTATATTTTGATGGTGTTTTTCTCCTCAATTGGTATCATTCAGTTAGCTGCTATATCTTCACAATTAACCGGGATAATATTAATCCGTAACTTAAATTTAGCTAAATCTATAGCTGCACTTTTAGTAATATCCCCTGTACTATGGTTTTTTGCAAAAACTAATAGAAACATTAATGATTATGCCGGAGGTCTTGATGCTAATGATCAAGCTGTATTCTTTTTAATTGGAGCTGTATTAGCTACCATAACTACATTATCAGTCTCTTCTTTAGTTAATAAAAAATTGTTTGATACAAACCATAATTTACCTGGAGAACTTCATTCTTTAAAAAACAGCACATACTATAACCTTATTAAAAATGTACTTCGAAACAATTACAAAAATAGATGAATCTATCATATTGTGGTTAAATGCTAAAGTCGGTACTTTTATATTCCTAGACAATATTGCTAAATGGATTGTCAGTGACTATTTTGTACCTGTGTGTATATGCTTAACATTGTTATTCTTATGGTTCTACGGTAAAAACACCATAGATATCATGAAGTCTCAAACAATCGTATTAAACAGCTTAATTAGTATACTTTTATCAAATACCATTATCTTTACAAGTAATCTTTTATACTTCAGAGAACGTCCTTATGAATCGCTCGATTTAAATCTTTTATTTTATCAGCCTACAGATTCCTCTTTCCCGGCTAATTCTTGTACTGTAACAACGGCAATAGCAACCACAATATTGCTCAAAAACACCCGTTTTGGATTACCATTGGCTATACTTGTATTAATCTTCGGAATAAGTAGAATTTATGCTGGTGTTCATTACCCCAGCGATATAGTCTCCGCATGGATATTGGGCATTCTAACTGCTACGATAATATATTATTCAGAATCGCTATTATCTCGAATATATAATATTATATTCAAATTTACTCGAGCTATATACTTATCTTAATTCTTGATAATTTAATTACTCAATTAAATTGATATCTACCCCTAAACGTATAGCCATTGTTTTCAGATTTTCAAAAACTTGTTCAGGTAAAGGAACACCCTTTTCTTCTCTATCTTGTTTAATTCTAATCTCTGGCTCTCCAGGCAACATAATTCCATCAAATCCTTTACTCGGTCGAGTCCGCCTTAATGCATCAACTAAAGAATTAATGTTTTGTTTATAATCTTCAAAAGAAAGGAATGCTTCTATATCCAATGCAGCAATAAAGCTATTATGCTGGGCAGGATGTTTTTTTTCTTTTCCAAGTATTACTGGAGCTAATAGGGGATTATTGGCTAAAAGACTAGTCATGATATTTAACATCAACGCTAAACCTGAACCTTTTGCACCACCAAATGGTAGATACGTTTGAGCTTGAAATGGATCTTTAGTAGGTTGTCCTTTAGAATCAAGAGCCCATTCAGAAGAAATCATACTTCCAGTTTCGCGAGCAGCATCAATTTTACCTCCCGCTACAACACTAGTTGCCATATCAAGTACTAATGGAAAATCATCTTCATTAGGAACGCCTATTGCAAAAGGAGAATTTGATAATCCCGCAGAAGCTCCTCCATACATTGCCATATTAGGCATACCTCCTGCTGACGCAATACCAACCATGCCATGATTAGTAATCTCTGAGACATAATAACCAAACGCTCCCTCATGGGTATTATTACGAATAACACCCCAAGAAACCCCAACGTTTTTTGCTTTCTGTATTACAATCCTCATCAAAAAATCCATAGCAACAGGGCCTAAGGCTTTATCAGCATCAATTAATGTAGTAGCAGCTGATTCACGTAAAATCTTAATTTTTGCATTGGGCCGCATTTCACCTTCATTTACCCAAGATTCATATAAAGGCAGCCTCCTAACTCCATGGGAATCTATTCCCCTAAGATTAGCCCATAAGAGTACTTCTGACTCAATTCGAGCATGCTTCTTATTAAATCCCAATGCTAGAAACATTTCTATCATAAAATTTTTCAATTTATACTGATCTATTACTTTGAATTTTCTCATTAACTCTTCCTAAATTCAGATGTCTTAAAATTAAAATTGGAACTTAAGTTAAATAATAAGCATTGCATCGCCAAAACTATAAAACCTATACCCTTCTTTAACTGCTTCATTGTAAGCATATAAAATTAATTCTTTATTGGCAAAAGCACTTACCAATAAAAGTAATGTTGATTTTGGCAAATGAAAATTAGTAATCATAACATCAACTATTTTAAAATCATGCCCAGGACGTATAAAGAGATTTGTCTTTCCAGTTCCTACTCCAATTCTTTCAATATTAATCAATCGACCATCATTATATTGACCAAGGTGCTCTAAAACTCTGGTCGTTGTGGTTCCGACTGCAACAATTCTTTTTTTATCTTTCTTTATACTATAAAGCTTTGCCAAAGTATCTTTACTAATACTATAATTTTCTGAATGCATTATATGTTTGTCAATATTGTTGCTTCTAATAGGACGAAAGGAATCCCATCCAACGTGTAAAGTGATATTTGTTCTATCTATACCCTTTTTCTTTAAAGACAATAGTAATTTTTGGGTAAAATGTAGTCCTGCAGTAGGAGCAGCAATACTACCATCACTTTTAGCAAATATAGTTTGGTAATCAGAATCATGTGTAGATATATTTTTTATATATGGAGGCAATGCGATAGTAGCAATACTAGTAAGATGTTCTTCATTATCGATATGAACAATTTTAGAACCATTTCCTAATTCTTCAATCACTCTAAATTCTAGGAGAAAATCTCCCCGAGATAATGAAAATTTAGAACCCTTTTTGAATTTACGCCCAGGTTTAATTAACGACTCCCACAATCCACCTGATAGGCGTTTTAGCAACAATATTTCAAATTTATTCCCACTCTCTAAGGTTTGTCCTTCAATTCTACTAGGTACTACCCTTGAATTATTAGCAACTAAAAGATCTCCTCTATTAAGAAAATCCCCTAAATTCATAAAAGATTTGTGCGTAATAGTTTGATTCTTACGATCAACTATCATTAAACGACAAGCATCTCTTGGAACAACTGGATGTTGTGCTATATTGCTTGCAGGTAAATTATAGTCAAACTCATTAAGGTCCATAATTTGCTTCAAAATTGTGTTGACTGTAACATAGCAGCTTTATAAGTATTGAGTAATAACATAGAAACTGTAACAGGACCAACGCCACCAGGCACAGGGGTAATAGCCGAAACAATCTTAGAAACACTTTCAAACTGAACATCGCCAACCAATTTATATCCTTTATTTAGCGTAGGGCTCGAAACTCGATTAATGCCAACATCAATAACTACTGTTCCTCCTGAAACCATATTCTCAGTAATAAATTCAGGTCTTCCGATTGCAACAATGAGAACATCTGCCTGACTAGTGATTTGCTCTAAATTCTTTGTTTGAGAATGGCATAAAGTTACTGTAGCATTAGCGCCTTTTCCTTTTTGGACCAATAAAGCAGCGACCGGTTTACCCACAATATCACTTCGACCGCAAACAACAACATGCTTGCCTGAAACGTCATAATCTATATATCTTAATATTTGCTGAATTGCACCGGGTGTTGCAGGTACAAAAGTATCATTACCTTGCAATAACTTTCCTAAACTAATCGGATGTAATCCATCAACATCCTTAATTGGATCAATTTCTTGAACTAACAAATCTTTATTAATATCATTTGGCAAAGGAAGCTGTACTAAAATTCCATGCGTATTTTTATCACGGTTTAATGTATGAATACATTTTTTGATTTCTTCATAATTTGATCGGGCAGGTAATTCAATAACATCAGCCATCATTCCGCATTCCAAAGCAGCAAGACGTTTGTTTTTAACATAAATTTTTGATGCAGGATTCTGTCCTACTACTATAACTGCAAATTTGGGGCTGATTGCATAATTATTAGTAAATTCACCTATTTGTTTTTTTAAATTATCTCTAATATCTTCTGCAACTGCTTTCCCGTCTACTAACTTTGCAACCATGTAATCCCTCTTATAAGTTATCAAATCTCAATATCAAACAAACAATATATATTATACGATTTTTTTTAATAACAGATGCACGTAAATTTCACTAACACTACAATAAGTCATATTATGATTTACAAACTAAAATTATTATAAGATATACTTAGAAAAGATATACTTAGAATATTCTTTTGAGGAAACATACAATGACAAATAAAGATACAAACCAAAATTTAAACATGATTTCTCTACGAGAAAGATTAAATGTAAAAAACTTTGTAGTTACTACTGAAATAAATCCACCAAAAGGCCCTGACACAACAACTGTCTTGGAAAAAGCATCTATGCTCAAAAATTATGTTGATGCAATTAATGTTACTGATTCAGCAGGAGCAAATATGGCAATGGCACCTATAACCATAGCTCACTATCTTACAACATTAAACATTAACCCAATTCTTCAAATTACAGGCAGAGATCGGAATAGGATTGCTATACAAGGCGAATTGTTGGCTGCACATGCACTTGGAATTTCAAATGTTCTATGTATGTCTGGAGACTCTCCGGCTGATGGAGACCATCCTGAAGCAAAAGGAGTCTTTGATCTTGATGCTACAGGAATCTTACAATCTTTAGAAGCTTTACGTTCAGGATTTGACCTTTCTAAATCTAAATTAAATGCTCCGGCTGATTTTTTAGTTGGAGCAGTCGTTAATCCAGGGGCTAAAGATATAGAAAAAGAAATTACACGTATGCAGCAAAAAATAGATTTAGGTGCTCAGTTTTTTCAAACTCAAGGTATATTTGATACAAATCAGTTTGAGTCATTTATGGAGAAAATAACTAATTTCAAAACTCCAATTTTAGCTGGATTAATATTATTGAAAAGTGCCAAAATGGCACAATATTTAAATGATAACCTGTTTGGAGTAAACGTTCCAGATAAAATAATTCAAACAATGGATGCTTCAGATAATCGAATACAAACATCAATTGATATATCATCGTCAATTATAGAATCAATGAAACCTATGTGTTCAGGAGTCCATATAATGGCAATTGGCTGGGAATCTCATATACCTAAAATACTACAAAATACAAACCTCACATAATAACTCAATTCCTCATAAAGCTTCATCTAAGGATTTTTAATGATTACAACAGGTATAGATATCATAGAAATTGAGCGTATTGAAAAAATAGTAAAAACATATACTAATCGATTCTTAAATCGAATTTATACACAAGAAGAGCTAAATTATTGTAGAGGTCGCTATCCTCAATTAGCTGCAAGATTTGCTGCAAAAGAAGCTGTAATGAAAGCTTTAGGTACAGGCACCCGTGGTGTTGGCTGGCAGGATATTGAAGTCATACGTACTCCAGGTAATCCACCTGAAGTTTTGTTACATTCAAGAGCAGCAAAACGAGCCCGTACTATTCAAATTACACAATTTGCTCTCTCATTATCGCACTCAAGAGAATATGCCGTAGCATCCGTCATCGCCTTTTAATAATGAGACTTTATCTAATTAGTAGGAATGTATTATGGAAATAGTTTCAGTACAACAAATGAGACAACTAGAATCTCTTTCAGAAAAAGCAGGCTTAACGTCACAGATATTAATAAACAATGCTGGAAAGCAAATTGGTGAGAATTTACTTTGTCAAATTGGTCAATCTAAAAAAATCCTCCTCTTTCTAATTGGCCCTGGAAACAATGGGTATGATGGATTGCTCGCTGCACAATATTTAAGAAACATGAAACTTAGCACAATACAAATTTATACATATGCGTGTACTGACCCAAAACTATTAAGCTATAACATTACAGTATCCAAAGAGTCGCCATTTTCAGATTCTATTTTTACCGACCCAAAACTATCAAATCTAAAAAAATTAATACAGGTTTCAGATATTGTCATAGACTCAATACTTGGGATTGGAATTTCACGCCCAATACAAAATCCAATAAAAAAAATACTTATAGAGTTAAACAAAGAAAAACATGCTCGAGATTCTTTAAAAATTATTGCAGTTGATGTACCTACAGGGCTTGACTCAAACAGAGGGACTGTTGATGAAAATTGTCCATTTGCAGACATAACTTTATCACTTGGCAACCCTAAAATAGGTTTATTTGAATTGCCTGGAATGAATCATATCGGTAAACTTTCAGTCCTTGACATAGGATTCCCTAAAAACATACAAGTTAATTCTCAAATAAAAATGTTAACCGCAAAAAAAATAA
The DNA here is from genome assembly GCA_002722455.1 of Chloroflexota bacterium. Taxonomy (GTDB): domain Bacteria; phylum Chloroflexota; class Dehalococcoidia; order Lucifugimonadales. Next base: position 191,630 of record PBMB01000017.1, on the reverse strand, counting down.
CTCCTTATCTTCCTCGTAGAACTTCTATGTCGCATAAAGGATCTTCTGGGCGCGTATTAATAATTGGAGGATCAAGAAATTTTATTGGTGCAGCTTATTTTGCTGCTGCCTCCGCCTATAAGGTTGGAGCTGGACTTGTAACAATAGCTACACCCCGGAGCTTGGTGTACCCATTGTCAATAAAGATTCCTGAAGCTACTTTTATTCCTTTACAAGAATCAAATGATGGAGCAATATCCTCTAATAATTTAGACTTAATTGCCCCTCAGGTTTCTAAATATGATTCATTAGTTATTGGTTGCGGTATTGGGCAAGACCCTCAAACTCAAATATTCCTCTCAAAATTATTAACCAACATAAACACTTTACCTAAATTAATCATAGATGCAGATGGTTTAAATTGGCTATCTTCAATGAATATAAAAAAACGAATCAGTACTATTAAAAAACTGAATACCCCCATCCTTACCCCTCACCAGGGGGAAATGAAAAGATTAATTGATCTGTCAATGCAATTGGATTTACCTCCTCGAATTGCTCTTGTCAAAAAATTAAGCCAAGAATGGAATGCAACATTTGTGCTTAAAGGTCCATATACTTTAGTTGGGAGTAAAGATGGATCAGTTTACATTAACCCAGTCGCTACTCCATCTCTAGCAACTGCTGGCAGTGGAGATATATTATCAGGAATGATTGGAGGATTAATAGCTCAAAACCTAAACAGCCAGGCAGCTTCCCTCACATCTGTTTTTATCCATGGATCAGCTGGAATAGAACTAACAGAAACAATTGGAGAAATAGGTGCTATATCGTCTGATCTCTTAAACATAATTCCTTCGACCATTCAAAAATTACGTCAACAATTTTAATATGAAAATAAACCCAAATCAAAACCTATCTAATATAGATGAACAAACTTCTCATTCACGTAATATTGGATCAATGTTTAGTCAAATAGCAAAATATTATGATTTGATGAATTCTTTGATGAGTTTTGGTAAACACCATTCGTGGAGAAAAAAACTAATTGATTTAATCTTGCCTTTCTCTCAAGATCCATCATTGGACATTGGAATGGGTACAGGAGATATGATCATAGAAATTTTACAACATTCACCTACTCAAACAATTGTAGGTGTCGATATTAGTAAAAAAATGATAGAAGAAGCAAAGAAAAAAATTCCCAGCACGTCGAATTCGGACATTGTTCTCTTACTCAGCGATGCTCATACTCTACCATTCCAAAATAATTTCTTTGGGTTAATAACCATTACTTTTGGTATACGGAATTTCCATTCACCTGGTTTAGCATTAAATGAATTCAATAGGGTTTTAAAGCCAGGTGGCAAAATTGCTATTCTCGAAATTTTCAAATCTGACAAGTTAAATGTAACTAATTTTTTGTTCCAAATATATTTTAAATTATTTCCCCCTATTTTAGGTAAACTGGTAGCTAAAAATCAAAAAGCATATAAATATCTTCCAAGATCAGTCGACAAATTTACAACTGTCAATCAACTGTCAGATCAAATTAAAAATGCTGGCCTGCAAATTATTGATACACAAGCAACATTATTCAACCATGTCAATATAATTGTTGCAAAAAAACCAAACTAATTATCTTTTTCTTCAACCGGTTGAGACTTTAATTGGGGAAAAGCAATAACTTCTCTTATTGAATTCTGATTGGAGAGTAGCATAACTAATCGATCAATACCTAAACCTAACCCTCCCGTGGGAGGCATTCCATGTTCCAAGGCTAAAATATAATCTTCGTCTAACCGATCGGTTTCTTCCAAATCATATTTTACCCTAAGAGATTCTTGCATTTCCAGCCTTTCTCTTTGATCTATAGGATCATTTAATTCGCTAAAAGCATTGCAAACTTCCATGCCAGCAATGAAGCCCTCAAATCTTTCAACATAGTCAGAATCTTCTGGTTTTTTCTTTGCCAAAGGAGACATTTCGACAGGGTAATCTATAAGAAATGTTGGCTGAATAAAATTAGGCTGAACTTTGATATCTATAATTTTATCAACCATCCCCCCCCAAGTTTTTTGGCCAGAAGGATTAATGCCTATTCGTTCCATGGCTAGACTTAAGCTATCTATGTCTTTACACAAACCTAAATCAATATCTGCGTATTGTTTAACTGCATCTTTAAGTACAATTTTTTTCCATGGAGAGCTAAAATCAATATTATTGCCTTCAAATTCAACTTCTGTCTTATTTAAAACACCCTGACTAACAAAAGATAATAAATCTTCTGTCATACACATAACATCTTTATAATCACTCAAAGCCTCATAACTCTCCATCATGGTAAATTCGGGGTTGTGTGTGTGGTCAAACCCCTCATTCCTAAATGTTTTGCCTATTTCATACACTTTTTCTATTCCACCTACAACAAGACGTTTTAAATACAACTCTGTAGCAATACGTAAATAAAGATCTCTCCGTAACATGTTGTAATGAGTAGAAAATGGGCGAGCAGTACCTCCTGCTGCCACAGGAACTAATATAGGAGTTTCAACCTCTAAAAACCCCCTATCATTCATAAATGACCTTATTGCATTCAGAATGTTGCTACGTAACTTAACAATTTCTCGAGAATTTTCATTGGCAATTAAATCTAAATATCGTTGCCGGTACCTAGTTTCGATTTCAGTTAATCCATGCCATTTCTCAGGTAAAGGACGAATGGATTTTGATAACACTTGCCATTTTTTAACCTCAACTGTTACTTCTTTTGTACGGGTTTCAAATAAAAATCCTGAAACACCTACCCAGTCCCCAATATCAACATCCTTAAGATCTTTATACTCACCTTCCACTACATCTTGTTTAAAAATAACTTGGATTTTACCATCAATATCTAGCAAGTCTAGAAAAGTAGCCTTCCCCATAGACCTCCATGCAATCACTCTACCTGCGACTGAGACAAACAATCGGTCAGTTTTACTGTCAGAATTCTCTAAACTAGACGAGTATTCAGCTTTAGCTTGCTGAGACGTATGGGATCTTTGGTAATTACTTGGGTAGGGGTCAACACCTTTATTTCTTAATCTACCAAGCTTCTCAAGTCGAGCATCACGCAATACATCTTCTGGTGTTGGCAATTGTTTACTCCTACATTACTACTATAAATATAATTAATGTACTTAACCATAATATAAATTTTCTATTTATTGCTAGTACTATCTAGGTTTAACAAATAAAAAATCTACTCAAACTTGGCTTTTCAGAAAAAAGTACCCTCAAAAACACCTTTCATGCCCACATCTTTCATGTTAGTCTCAAAATCAATATTTTATTTCATTAAAAACCATAGATTGTAAATGTAGAAAGTGGCAACTACACGCATTTGCGTAGGTCGAATCAAAGGCCACGTAGTTCAATTTCATCCGTCAGCAAACTTAAAACCCACCTCTCAACAGGTGAGATTAGCAGTTTTTTCAATGATTAAAGAAGAAATTAAAACGAGCGCAAGCATATTAGACTTATATGCTGGAACAGGAATACTAGGAATAGAAGCACTAAGCCTAGGATGTGCTAATGCTGATTTTGTTGAAATCAACCGTAAAACTGCTAGACAATTAAATTCTATATTGAAATCATTTAATCTAGACTCAAACACTCAAGTATACCCTATGTCTACTGAGTCCTTTCTATCTTTGAAAAACAGAAGTTACGATATTATTTTTATAGATCCTCCATATAAAACAAACCCTTGGCCAAATTTATTTTCTAAAATTCTATCCACGAAAATATTAAAGGAAAATGGAATTATTGTTGCAGAACACTATAAAAAACAATTGCTTCCTTCGGTTCAACCCCAATTAAGAAAATTAAATTTCAAGCAGTATGGAGACACTTCTATTTCCATACTCAAAAAAATAGGGAACAACTAATGGTTAAAGCATTATATCCTGGGACATTTGACCCTGTACACAACGGACATGTCGATATAGTAAGTAGATCGGCACGACTTTTTGAAAAAGTTTATGTTGGTATATATGAACAGCCAGAAAAACCTGCTCTTTTTTCAACCCAAGATCGGGTGTCTATGTTTAAAGAATCGGTCGAACATCTCCCTAATGTAGAAGTTCAGTCATTCAGAGGATTAGCCGTTAATCATGCCCAAAAAGTTGGAGCCATGTTTATTCTAAGAGGGCTTCGGGCAGGTTTTGATTTCGAAACTGAATTTGAAATGGCATTAATGTGGCGAAAATTATCCCCCAAAATTGATGTGATATGTATGATGAGTTCATTAGAAAATCAATTCATCCATTCAAGTAGAGTTAAAGAGGTTGTAAAACTAGGAGCAAATGTATCGGACTTGGTTCCTCAACATGTAGTAAAAAAATTAAACGAAAATATGTAGTAAAACTAAAATATAAAGAAGGAGGATTGTCTATGAAAATAGAAGAAACAATTTTAAAATTAAAATCAGTATTGTCCGAAAGCAAGAAACTCCCTGGTTTTAAAAACAAAGTAATCTTAGACGCTGAAGAGATATCTTCAATTCTTGATAATTTATCAGATAGCGTCCCTGATGAAATGACAGAAGCACAAGAAATAATAACTCAACGAGAAAGCGTCATTAACCAAGCTCATCTTGAAGCTCGTAGAATTCGCGAAACTAGTCAAAAAGAGGCAGCTGAGTCTAAAGATTCACTTGAAATGGAACATCAAAAATTAGTCAGTGAAACTGAAGTTTTAAAAACCGCTCATAACGAAGCTGAAGTAATTAACTCTGACGCAATAGCAGAAGCAGAAAAAATTATTGCAAAAGCAAAGGCAGACTGTGAAGAATTACTTGCTAAGGCAAATACTCAAGCTTTAGATCAAAAAGATGGTGCTGATCAATACGCAAGAGAAACACTTTTTGCTTTAGAAGAACATCTTTCAATCCATTTGTCACAAGTAAGAAAAGGGTTAGATGTTTTAAACAAGGATATGCCGACCTCTATGGCATCATAAACAGCACAATATTTATTTCATATTTTACCAGGGCAGCTCTTCACCAGAATCAGAAGGGGGGCTCTCTGTATGAGAGTCCATTCCTGGATTAGATGGGGGTGAGTCAACCTGAGGCTGACCTTGTTCTGATCCACCTTGATTATCTGCAGAAATTGGATTTGAAGTGCCTGTACCTCTTGAATCGAGAAACACTACATCTGACGCAGTAATTTCGTTTGTGAAACGGGTTTGCCCGTCATTACCTTCCCAGGTACTGCTCCTTAAGCGTCCTTCGGCATACACCTTCATCCCTTTAGTAACATATTGGTTTACGGTTTCAGCCAAACGACCCCATGCTGTTACTGTAAACCACTCAGTTTCTTCTCTCTGTTCACCTGAAGATGTTCGGTATCTGCGATTAGTTGCAAGGGTAAATGATGTAACTGCCGTACCATTAGGCGAATATCTCATTTCAGAATCAGAACCTACATTGCCCACAACAATCATCTTATTAAATGACATACTAGAACCTCACAAACGTGTTATAAGATACCTTAATACGGACTGGTTAATATTTAAGTGGTTATTAATTACCGAAACTTTGTTGCTTTCAACAGAAAATTGCTGAAAAACATAAAGGCCTTCTCTAAATTTTTTGATAGGATACAGCATCCGTTTTACACCTCGAATATCTGTCTCTTTAACACTCCCACCGCTATCGGTAATTAATGTATTAACTTTATCAATAATTGACGAAAGCTCCTCCTCGGTCGCATCAGGAGTAACAATCATACCTATTTCATAATCATATATACGTTCAGTAATGACATCCATACAAAAACCCTCACTAAATTGAAGTATATCATGTCAGTGCATATTAGCTCAAATCAAAATCTAAGTACATACTCCAACTTAAAAGTTGACACATTATTATAAAAAAGCTAATTTAGATTAAGTGTTTTTCAAAATAAACTACAAATAAAATAAATTGTGATCTTTATAAACAATATATTGCTAAAACAATGTTAACTGTACTTAGATTTTCTTTTTTTTGCGTTTCATGCGTTAACGATTTTTTAGGAAAAAATTGCCAACTTATTGCTGGGGCAATTGCATTTTGGTCTCTGTTTTCAATCTTTCCGCTATTGTTGTCAATTACCTTAATAGTTTCCTATATAGTTAATCCTACTCAAGCAGATTTTGCCATCAACTTAATTGAAATACTCCCTGAATGGTCTAGAGAACCTGTAGGAGGATATATATCTCAGCAAATAGAATTTGCTATAGAACGAAGAACAACAACAGGTATTGTAAGCGTATTTTTACTATTGATAGCTTCGACAGTATCATTTGGGGTTATTCGAAAAGGAATTAATGCAGCTTGGGGAATATATAAAGCGAGGGCATATTTGATTGAACGTATCATGGACTTTGCACTTGTTATTATAGCGGGTCTTTTAGTTGTAACAGTCCTAGTAATCGGCCCTATACTACAGATTACACAAGAAGTATTTAACAACATTGCACAAGAAACTATAATTTTCGAACAATTCGCCGTGATTAGCTCTAGTATATTATTTCAACTTGCATCATTCTTAATTTTTCCAATAATTGTTTTTATCACATTGTCTGGATTATACAAAATTTTGCCTAATACCCAAGTAAATTTCCACCACGTACTTCCAGGTGCATTACTAACATCAATATGTCTATATTTTCTGAATGAAGTATTCGTTTTTTATGTGGTTAATGTATTGGATAATAGCGATTTCAATGTTCTATACGGTCCGTTTTCCGCGGTAATTGCTCTATTACTTTGGGCGTATTGGTCAGCAATTTTTGTATTGGCAGGCGCACTAATTACCTCGCGATTCTCACACTACATGAACACATTTTCTGACTTAAAAGACCCTGTGTCTATTAAATTCATATTAACCGGATTTTCCCGTGTTTCATTTAGATTAACTAACAATGAACGGTAATTAATGATTTCACACACTAATCTTTTTATCACATTATTCTTTACTTTAATGTTTATGTCTTGTTCATTAGAAAGTGAGTTGCCCGAACAAGTCACTAAAACCTCAGATGATTCCCAGGATCTTGCTTCTATTTCTAACAATGTCATTACAGAAAAACTCCCGACTGAAACCCAACTTCCATCTTTGTCCAATATAGTCGAAAAAGTAAACCCTGCCGTTGTTTCAATTAGCACTAAATCTCTAACAAGAGGGTTTTTCTACAACTCTATGGATTCAGGTGCTGGTTCTGGAATTATAGTTAAAGAAAACGGTTTTATAGTAACAAATTACCATGTTATTAAAAATGCTTCTGAAATCAAAGTTCATCTTCCAAACGGACAATCATACACTTCAAAAATTATTGGTATTGATTATATTTCCGACCTAGCTGTTCTAAAAATTAATGCCTCTAATCTAAGTACTGCAAAATTTGCTAATACTGAAACATTACGTGTTGGTGATTGGGTGTTAACCATAGGTAATGCACTAGCGCTTAAAGGAAATCCTACCGTTACATTAGGAATTGTTAGTGGACTAGATCGTACAATTACAACTAGTTCTAACCAACAATTCTATAATTTGATCCAAACTGATGCAGCAATTAATAGTGGCAATAGTGGGGGGCCTCTAATAAATCTGGCAGGAGAGGTGGTCGGTATAAATCATGCCATTATTCGGCAAGCAGAAGGTGTAGGGTTTGCAATTAGTTCTTCTGCTGCAACTCCTATCATTGACAGTCTTATACAATATGGTCGTGTAATCCGTCCACTTATGGGTATGAGTGGTTTTGATCTTTCTCCAGCTACAGCAAATGAATTGGGTTTAAAACTTACAGAAGGAGTGATTGTTACTAACTTAACTCCCGATGGCCCTTCTTACAAAGCAGGACTGCAAATTGGAGACGTAATGATAAGTATCGATAATAATCCAACCCCAGATGTGGCAACATGGCTAAACATACTTTGGTCTTATCGTGTTGGTGACAAAATTACAGTTCAATATAGTAGACAGAATAAAATACTCACTGCTATAGTGACACTCATTGAACGAACTCAATGATCAAGGCTTTAGGAATTACTGGAAGGTAAAACCTCAACAAACAAAAGATCACCCCGTATAGTATATTCAATCATTTTTGAATTTTTACCAGATGATGTTTTATTAATTTTAGTAGCTAACACCTCAGACATTATATGGTTTTCAAAGGCATTTATTGCACCTTCAATCACTGGTGATTCAGTAAAATAGGTCAAGTTGACTTGGTCAGTTAATTCAAATTCAGCATCACGGCGTAATGTTTGCACCCTATGGACTATTTCCCTCGCTATACCTTCCATCTCTAGGTTTTTAGTAATTTTAGTGTCAAGAACAACGGCTAAATCTTTTTCCATCTTAGTAATACTGTCTTTTTTATTAATAGGCTGAAACCTAATACCTGTAATTGGAACATCAAACACGTCAACTTTTATACAATCACTTGTAGACGTTTCAACTATAGACATTAATTTTTCAAGTTGCATTTTATTCAAATGACTTACTACTTTATTTAATTTTGCACCAAATATCGGACCTAATACTGAATAGTCAACATCTAGCTGGAAGTCTACATATTCACTCAGTTCTTTCTTATTAATGGATTTCAGCTCCTTGATGTTTAATTCATCACAGATGAGTTTTTCCATTTTTAATAAAAAGGGTTTTTCTTCATTTTTATCAATCCATACACGAAGCTGACTCAATGGTTGACGTATACCAACCCCCATACTAGTTCTAAGAGACCTAGCTAAGCTACACACACGCAACGCTAATGTATTAGCCTTAGACAAATCACTTAGAATTAAATTCTCATCAGTTTGAGGATAACCTTCAAGGTGAACACTCTCACAACCCAAGCCAAATGAATTGGCTAGATTTTGATAGATTTCTTCTGCTAAAAAAGGCATAAATGGAGCAATTAATTTACTTAATGAAACTAGGCATGTGTATAAAGTTTGATAAGCCATTAATTTTTCAGAATCAAACTCTTGGCCAGGCTTAAATTCTCCAGATTTCCAAAACCTCCTTCTACTTCTACGTACATACCAATTAGATAGTATCTCCAAAAAATCTTCTACTCTATGTGAAGCAACATCAGGTTGGAAGTGTTCTAAAGCTATAGAAACATCTCTTATTAGTATGTTTAACTCTGAAATAATCCATTTATCATGATCCGAAATATCTGAAAAAGGAATAAATTCATCTGTCGGATTAAATGAATCTATATTCGCATATGTAACAAAAAAAGAATATACATTCCAAAGTGGAATTATATGCCTTCGCCTAATTTCGTCTCCTATACCATAACCAAAATTCAAATTGGAGGATGGATTTTGCCTTGTATAGAGCCACCTCATCACATCCACTCCCATTTCCTCGGCAGCATCATCAAACCAAACAGCATTCCCTTTACTTTTATGCATTTCATTTCCCTTTTCATCCCTAACTAATGCATAACCAAAAATAGCCTTAGTTGGAATTGATGACTCTAATACGGTACTCATCGTTAAAAAAGAATAAAACCAATTACGAAACTGCCCCGGAAAACTTTCTGTAATCATGTCTGCAGGATACCATTTCTTCCAATAATTTTTGTTTTTGTTATATTCTAGGGTTGAGAACGCAACTATTCCTGCATCTAACCATGGATTTCCAACATCTAAAATACGCTTAACTTTTCCACCACAAGACTGACACTCTATCACAACTTTATCTATCCATGGTTTGTGAGGAGAATTTCCTTCGAATTCTTCAAACCCTTCAACCGCCCTCTCTTTTAATTCTTCCTTGCTACCAATTACGTCAAAATGACCACACGAACATTTATAGATTGGCAATGCTAATCCCCAGTATCTCTTTTTAGATATCATCCAATCGCTCATATTTTTAAGCCAATCTAATTCACGTTGAAGCCCAAATTCTGGTATCCAATTAACTTGTTTCACAACAGTGGCAATTTCACTGCGCAAACCATCCATAGAAATAAACCATTCATCAACCAAACGAAACACTAATTCAGTGTCGCATCTCCAGCACACAGGATACCTATGTTTGTACTTTTCAACACGGAAAAGTATCTCTCTTTCCTGGAGACTATTAATAATATCTTCTTTAACTTCAAAAACCGTCCTTCCAGAAAAACTACCGAAATTTGCAAGAAATTTACCCTGATCATCTATTGGTGAAATAATTGCTAGCCCTTCTGCTTTACCTATAATAAAATCTTCTTTACCTGCAGCAGGAGCCATGTGCACAAGCCCTGTTCCTTCTTCGGTAGTAACTGTATCAGAAGGAACAACTTTTCTTTCAACTTTTTGCTGACTAGGTAAAAAGTCGAAAGGCCCATCATAAGTCAGGCCTATCAATTCAGAGCCTTTTAACTCAGTTACGACTTCCAAGTCAGAGCCAATGTGTTTTAGTCTCTCCTTAGCAACATAAACCATGTTTCCGTTTTCTAGTTTTGCTTTCACATAATCTATCTCAGGATTAACTGCCACACCAGTATTTGCGGTCAATGTCCAAGGCGTAGTTGTCCATATTAATAACGATTCATTTGGCACAGATTTCAAAGGAAATAAGACAAATAAACTATCATGTACTATATCCTTATATCCTTCTGTTGCTATTTCGTGTTCAGATAATCCTGTTCCACACCTGGGACACCAAGGCATTACGTCCGTACCTTCATAAATCAATCCTCTTTCAAAACACTTTTTTAAAAACTGCCAAATCATATAATTGTTTTCATCTGACATAGTGTGGTAAGAATTATCCCAATTCATCCAATATCCTAGTCGAATAGATTGTTGGGATTGTATGTCGGCAAACTTCATGACTCTTTGCTTACACAAATTTACAAATTTATCTACTCCAAAAACCTCAATGTCCTTTTTTGATTTAAATTGGAGTTCCTTTTCAACCTCAACTTCAATCCATAAACCTTGTCCATCAAAACCGTTTTGAAATCTTTGATCATAGCCTTTCATTGCATAATATCTCTGAAAAAGATCCTTGTAAGTACGTCCCCATGCATGGTGAACACCCATAGGGTTATTTGCAGTAATTGGGCCATCTATAAAAGAATATCTTTTCGAGGAATTTTGATTTTTATTGAGATATTTCTTTACAATTCCATGTTTTTCCCACCATTCTAAAATATCTTTTTCCATATCAGGAAAATTTATGGATTTATTTACGGGCTTAAACATATATCCTCTTTCGCCTTAAAATTGCTATAGTAAATTATGATGTATTTTAAAAAAATATCAAAGTTTAGCAACATTTACCTCAAAAAAGATTTGTATTTTGTATAATAAATTTTAACTATACATAAAAATACTACCATAACTAAGAGTACACTTTGTATCCAAAAGGATTGTTTTGATGAAGAAAACTAAACCTATAATCGCGATTTGTATCGACGGATTAGACCCTGAATATTTAGACATAATTGAAACCCCTAATATTACAACTCTCATAGACAATGGATTTTATAAGCATGGTGAGTGTATCTGGCCATCAGTTACAAATGTTAATAATGTTTCGATCCTTACTGGACAATACCCAAAAGTACATGGTATTTGCTCAAATTATCGGTATGTCAAAGAAACTCGTGAAGAAGTCTACATGGAGTCAAGTGAATTTATTCTGCATCCAACAATCTTCACTATGGCAAAAAATAAAGGAATAAAAACCCTGCTGGCAACCTCCAAAGACAAACTGCGTACTCTTTTAGGAAAAGATGCCACTAATGCCATATCTTCAGAACAAAATAACCCATGGCTAAACAATATTATTGGACCACCTCCACCAATATATTCTCTTGAAGTTAATGCTTGGACAATCAGGGCTGCAACCTATGCTATCAGAGAGTTTAACCCCATGTTTACCTATATAACTACTACAGATTATGCAATGCACAAATACCCACCTAAAAGTAATGAGTCTAGGCTACACTTACAGCTTATAGATTCTGCAATCGGTGGCCTATACAATCAATTCCCAGAATATTCGATTTTAATTACTGCAGACCATGGAATGTCAGATAAAACAAACTTAATAGACCCGGGAAAAATTTTACAAGAACATGGAATTGAATCACGTCCGGTGCCGTTAATTAAAGATCGATACGTGGTACATCATTCGAACTTAGGAGGAGGTTTCTTCATCTACATTTCTGAAAAGAACCTTCACAAAGCAGTTAAAATATTAAATCAAGTGCCCGGAATAGACAGCGTTATGTTAACCGAAGAGGCCGTTAGTCAATTCAACCTTCACCCAGAGAGAATTGGACAAATAATAATTACAGGAAACAAGGAAACAGTATTTGGAGATTCTTCCCAAGTTCAGCTGCCTAAAGGTCTACGATCACATGGTTCCCAGCATGAGAGGGCGGTACCTATTATTGGATATAATATTGATAGCAATTATACAGAATTTACTGAAAACAGAAATGTGGGTACATACGTGATAGCAAGTTTATCTTTAGTTTAAAAAATTATATAATTCTTACCCAAACTATTATATTTAAGGAAAATTTATTATGAAGCTTGGTTATTTTAATATGCCTATGCATCCCCCTGGGTCAAACTTTACCAAAACCCTTCACGATGACTTAAAACAAATTGAAGTTTTAGACACACTAGGATATTCTGAAGCATGGATTGGAGAACATTTCACGGCAGAATGGGAAAACATACCTTCACCAGATCTTTTTATTGCCTCAGCGCTAAATAAGACCAAAAATATTAAACTTGGTACCGGCGTAACATGCATGCCTAACCACAATCCATTTTTACTCGCACACCGTATAGCTCAACTTGACCACATGGCTAAAGGTCGTTTCTTATGGGGTGTCGGGTCAGGAGGGTTCCCTGGTGATTTTGATGCAGCAGGCATTGATCCAAAAACCGGAGAACATCGAACTATGGCTCGTCAGGCGCTTGATCTAATACTCAGTTTATGGAAAAACCCAAAAGTCGGAAATTATAAAAATAAATATTGGGACTTCAATGTTCCTAGCCCTGAAGAAGAGATCGGGCTTCGATTCTGGCTAAAACCATATCAATTACCTCATCCACCAATTGCAGTAGCAGGAGTATCTGAAAACTCAGACACCCTTACTCTTGCTGGGGAAAGAGGTTATATCCCTATGTCCATCAATCTGATGCCAACAAATATAGTAAAAAGTCACTGGGACACAGTAGAAAAAGGAGCACAATCAACAGGGGCAGTTGCAAATCGTAATCAATGGAGAATTGCTAGAAATGTTTTTGTAGCTGATTCATCAGATGATGCTTATCAACTAGCTGTAAATGGCATTATAGGTAGGGATTGGGATAATTACTTTATGCCTCTTTTATGCTCAAGGAAGATAAATAAAGAACACACAATGATGCATGCGTTAAAAAACGATCCACTTCTTCCGGATTCTGCGATTACAAAAGAATATATGGCTGAAAACATATGGATTATTGGCAACCCAGATGAAGTTGCAAACAAAATTCGAGAACTATATAACCAAGTTGGAGGTTTTGGCACCCTATTAATCATGGGCAGCGAATGGTCCCCTCGAGCGGAGTGGATAAGATCTCATGAATTGCTATCCACAGTTGTCTTAGACAAACTGCAGGATCTAGGATAATTCGTTTTTATGTCTCGTTTAGGCCTTTTCATACTCGTTAATTTAATTGGTGGAATATTTGTATTAGGTGGATATTTCCTAGGAATAACATCAGATCCGTCTATGAAAACCAAATTATGGGGTAATCTTCCTGAAAGCTGGCAGGGATTCTATTTTATTTCAATTATCATGTCATCAATTGGATATCTTGCATTTTTCTACAACATAGTTTTCAAAAAAAACGTTGGTGGAGTTTTAACTAATCGCTTAATTTTATTATGTGTTATATTTCTGTTTTCTGCTTCTCTATGGATGCCACTAACAATAAAGGTAATTGAGAGCAATAATGGTTTTTTTTGGATACTGACACAAGTTAGTCTTTGGGTAACAGCCTTTGCTGCCATTGTAATAACAGCCTTACTTCTCAAATCTCCCCATAGGCCCAAAAACAGATCTTATCGATTGGCAATGTGGGGAATGGCTTACTTGTCCTTTCATTGTCTTGTTCTAGACGCTATTCTCTGGACAAATTATTTTTATTAATCATGAAGAAATGTCGGGGTGGTCGGGATTGAACCGACGACCTCCTGTTCCCAAAACAGGCGCGCTCCCGCTGCGCCACACCCCGAGCTATCTTTAATCTTATTTTACTATATTAAATATTATATGAAATAGAGGCTATTGTGTATTTAAATTAAAATCGAGCTTTTTTCAGTAAAAATTATATACGGCTCTCCCCACTGTGTTTCGTCTAATAAATCCCAAGATGAATTACTGTTAGTAAATTTTAACCTCAACCCACAATCACCACCATAAACAAGGTGTGCAACTCCTTGGCCAGAATCAGATATAGGAACATAATAAGCAGTTGTGGCTCCTTCACTATTCCAGCCTGTAACATGATAAACACCATGAGGTCTTTCAGGTACCTCCATAACTACTTTTTCAATAGGTACCGATTCTTCTAGGGCCTCATAAACTTGTAAAGGCATATATTCACAATTTGGATTCTCTTCAATTTCGAGATAAATGGAATGTACCACAATTTTACCCTGACTCAATAAAATACATCTAGTTGGGTTGGTTTATATTCCCATAATATTATAGCCTGCATCAACGTGAATAATCTCTCCGGTAACGCCGCTCGACAAGTCACTTGACAAATATAGTGCAGTTCCTGCTATATCATCCAATGAAATATTCTTTCTAAGAGGAGATCTCTCTGCAGCAGCTCTCTTCATGTCAACATATCCTTTTATAACACGAGATGACAGAGTATCTACTGGCCCTGCAGAAATTGCATTCACACGAACACCCTGTTCCCCAACCTCATAAGCCAATTGTTTAACTTCGTTTTCCAGTGCAGCTTTAGCTGTTCCCATAACGTTATAACCTGGAAAAACTTTTTCGGATGCTTGAAATGTCATGGATACAACCGTACCGCCTTGCTTACTCAATAAAGGGGCGGCATTACGTACAATTGGAATTAAGGAATACGCACTTATTTCAAGAGCCAATAAAAACCCTTCCTTATTTGTTTTACTAAACTCTCCTCCTAAATCTTCACGGTTTGCATAAGCAATACTGTGAATTAAAATATCTAATCCACCTACTTTGTTCTGAATATTCTTGAAAACATTTTCAATATGCCCCGGTTGTTGGACATCACATTCCAATAAAACAGGAGACTCTAATGATTTAGTTAATTTAATCGCATTTTCTTTCAAGCGTTCGTTTTGATACGTAATTACCAATCTTGCACCAGCCTCACTTAGTTTCTGTGCTATGAACCAAGCAATACTACGTTGATTAGCAACACCAAAAACAAGTGCAGTTTTCCCCCTAAGGTCAATCGAATACATTTATCTCCTCGTATATCAGCAAAATATATATAAAAATGTATTGTATCTTAAAACATCCATCTACACGAATCAAATTTTAGAAACATAACTATGTGTTCTTTAAAATAGTTCTTGTCAATATACTTGGTCGAGGTTATTATTTAGATTCAATAAATTTTTTGGAGACACATAATGAAAATGTACATAGGCGGAAAGTGGGTAGACGCTTCCGAACAGATTGAAGTTATTAATCCTTTTGACAATTCCATAATTGATACAGTTCCAAAAGCAACGCCAGGAAATATTTCAGAAGCTATTTCAAGTGCAGTTCACGGAAAGTCAGATATGGCCAAATTATCCGGATATGACCGGTATACGATATTAAGCAAGGCTGCACAGTTGTTGCTAGACAGAAAAGAAGATATTGGAAAAACAATTTCATTAGAAGAAGGTAAAATCCTTGCTGAAGGCCTAATGGAAGTAGACAGGGCCACACAAACTATGATTAATTCTGCGGAAGAAGCCAAGCGTCTTAATGGTGAAACAATTCCTCTAGATGCAGCACCTACATGGACAGGACAGATTGGGTTCACCTTGAGAGTCCCATGTGGGGTGGTTGCCGCGATTACTCCATTTAATTTCCCTTTAAATCTTGTTTGTCATAAAGTTGGGCCTGCCATTGCAGGAGGTAACTCAGTCATAATAAAGCCTGCCACAGACACTCCGTTGTCTGCATTAAAACTAACGGAAATAATGCTAGATGCAGGATTGCCTCCTGAAGGAATACAATGTATAACAGGATCCGGCAAAACAATTGGAGACCACCTAACTCAAGATAGCCGAATACGCAAAATCACTTTTACTGGAAGTAAAGAAGTAGGAGAACATATTTGTAGAACCGCTGGATTAAAGCGTGTAACAATGGAGCTCGGGTCTAACGCGCCTCTTATCATAATGCCAGATGCCGATATCGATAAAGTTGTTAAAGCTACGGTTTCAAGTGGGTTTTCTAATGCTGGACAAGTGTGTATTTCTGCCCAAAGAATACTTACTAACAAGGATATCTATTCTGATTTTGTGGATGCTTTAACCGAAAATGTTGAAAACATCTCAACTGGAAATCAATTAGACCCCGAAATTAAAATGGGCCCAATGGTACGATCGCAAGATGCAACCAGGGTAAATAGTTGGATTAAAGAGGCTACTAGTAATGGAGCAAGAACAACCACCGGAGGAGAATATCAGGGAGCGCTACATCAACCAACGGTTGTGGTTGACGTGTCTCCTGACATGACTATTTCATGCGAAGAACTATTTGGTCCTGCTGTAGCCGTAACTCCGTTTACAAACATTGAGCAAGCAATTGAATTAGCTAACGACTCTAATTATGGTCTCAGTGCAGGTATATTTACACAAAACATTGATTGGGCAATGAAATTTATCCAAGAAGTAGACTCAGGGAACCTGATGATTAATTCTGGACCCCAATGGAGAGCGGACTTAATGCCATATGGAGGCCTGAAAGATAGCGGCATGGGTAAAGAAGGCCCAAAATATGCTATACAAGAAATGACAGAATTGAAAATGGTAGTATATCATCCTTAATCACATTGACATATTTCCATTTTAATTACTAAAATTTAAATACTAAATAGAATCTATAAAGAAATTATGGAAAACCAAAAAAAACCCTTAACTATTAATATTACTAAAACTGCAGCAGAGCATGTACGTGAATTTGCAACATCTTCAGGAAAACCTGATTCTTCTATGCGGGTTTCTGTAAAAGGTGGTGGTTGCTCTGGATTAACTTATGTTTTAGATTTGGTAGAAACTTTCCTGCCAGACGACAAAATCATTGAAGTCCACGGTCTTAAATTGGGAGTAGATAAAAAATCTTATGTCTTTTTAGCCGGTACCACACTAGATTATTCTGGGGGCCTTAATGGAAAAGGGTTTGTGTTCAATAACCCAAATGCTAAAACAGCTTGTGGGTGTGGAACATCATTTGGGGTTTAAATCACCCCCCATTAAACCCTGTCTGTTTTCTTAGGTTATACTCATGTCTTTCCTCTCTGAAAATTTAGAATATCAAGCGTTCTATCAAGAAATAGCTGCTTTCGACAAGTCAGATTTGGGTCGTTTATTAATTACAGGTACAGAAGCACCAGACCTCTTAGAGAGATTAACTACTAATAAAATAATTGGCTTGCCATTAAACACCGGTGTTCAAACCGTCATAACGACTAATAAGGGACGCATTATTGACCTGCTATATGTTTACTCTACTGATAAGGGTCTACTCGTTATTACTTCTAAAAACAATCAGGACACTGTCGCATCTTGGATTGACTATTATACATTTGGAGAAGATGTGGCCATAAATGACATTTCGGCTTCAACTGCTATGATTGGTATTGCTGGGCCCAAAACATTTGATTTCTTAAAAAGTTTTTTTTCGTTAGATATTTTTGCATTAGACAAAAACGAACTGACAAAAACACAATTCGAAAATATTGATGTTTCCATTATCCGATCTGATAGCCATAGTGTGCTTGGGGCAGACATCATTGTAGAGAATGAAAATCAAAACTTTATTTGGAACAAAATTATGTCTAGTTCTTTCGATATAGAAAACCCATCTGACCTAACACTTAACGCAGTTCGCATCAATGAAGGAATACCTATGCTCGGCCATGAACTCACACAAGAATATAATCCGTTAGAAGCTGGGCTAATTAAGTCTATTAATTTTCAAAAAGGTTGCTATATTGGCCAAGAAGTAATTGCTAGGCTAAATACATATGACAAAGTTAAAAGGTCTTTAATAAAAATTAAATGGAACTCAAGCATCCCTCCTTCCAACAATGTTATTGTAGACGAATCTAATAAAGAAGTCGGTAAATTAACATCGATGTCAGTCCTTAACTCTATGGGTCAGTGTATCGGCCTTGGATATTTAAACAAAAAAGCGCTAAAAACCCCAAGTCTATTCTTAGCTATTCAGAAAAATTTGGCAAAGATTGACATTCTATAAATTAGTATCAATCAGACACTGAGGGAAAGACCTCCGTCGACAACTATCACTTGTCCTCGAATCATAGACGCAGACGGAGTACACAAGAAAACTACAACTTTTGCAATTTCTTCAGGTAAAACTAATCTATCCACAAGGGTTCTCTTTCCTTTGTCCATCATTTGTGATTGTCTGGCAAAAGAATTTAGTGCATCAGTGTGAACCAAACCGCCTGAAACAGCATTCACAGAAATTCCTTTTGGTGCCATTTCAACCGCTAAATATCTTGTAATTGACTCTAACGCAGACTTAGATACACCAACTGAAAAATAATCATCAATAACTTTCGTTGCTCCAAGGCTGCTAATGTTGATTATGCTTCCACCATTTACCATTAACTCAGATGCTTTAATAGCACACAACCAAGGAGCACGTGCATTCACACTCATAACCCAGTCCCAATGTTTTTCTTTTAACTCCGAGGCTGGTTTATTTATCCCTGTCGCTGCATTGTTTATTAAAATATCTAATTGTTGAAATTTTTCTGAAATAAAATCAAATAGTATTTCTATGCCACTAGACTCAGCAAGATTAGCTTTGATAATTTCGCATCTTACACCCTTAGACTGGATGTCTTGTTGTGTTTTACGAGCATCTTCATGTCCTCGGATATAATTAAAAACTATATCCACTCCCTGCTCAGCAAGCTCTAGAGCGATAGCTCTTCCTATCCCCCTGGACCCTCCTGTAACCAATGCTTTTCGCTTTACCATATAACACCTTATAATGCATTATCCTATTAAAAATTGTGATTTAAACCGAAAGGCCTCCATCAATTGCAATAACTTGTCCTGTAATATAGGATGCTTTGTTGCTTGCTAAAAATGCAACAAGGTTGGCAATCTCTTCAGACTCCCCAAAGCGCCCTACGGGTATTAAGCTTAACCATTGATTCTTTTGTTGTTCCGTTAAAACCGATGTTGTTTCAGTTTCAACGTATCCTGGGTTCACAATGTTCACAGTAATATTTCGTGCTGCCAATTCCTTAGACAATGCTTTAGTAAAACCAATAAGCCCTGCCTTAGAAGCACTATAGTTAACTTGTCCTGCATTTCCTCTATCCCCCACCACAGAGCCTATATTAATGATTCTTCCCCATCTATTCGACACCATTTTCCTCAACACTGCCCTAGAACAAAAAAATGCCCCACTGAGATTTGTCTCTATAACATTTGCCCAAGATGAATTGTCCATTCTTAAAACTAATCCGTCTTGTATAATCCCTGCATTATTCACTAAAATATCAATGCCCCCAACTTCCTCGCTTACCTCTTTAATCTTCGCGTCAACTTGGCTTACATCAGCTACATCAAATTGAATAGTTCTTGCTACTCCTCCGTCATTCTGAATACGTTTAGCAACATCATCAGCCTCTACCTTGGAAGACTTGTAATTAATTATGACATTAATCCCCTCTTTAGCCAAAGCAACGGCAACTGCACGACCGAGCCCCTTGGCACCACCAGTAATTAACGCAGTTTTTGGTTTTTCTGTCACTTTTCTTGCTCCTTGTCCAAAATCTCAATAAACAGAATACTATACCCTGTTAAATATTTCTTGGCTTTATTTAGATACTTTGGCTAACTCGGTTTCCAATTTATCAGTGTATTTAGACTCAACCATCCACTTAACCGTGCCAAATGCATTAGCAACTGCACTAGCTTGTGCCTTTCCGTGGCCAACAACAACCAAGCCTTTAACTCCCAATATCGGGCCCCCTCCAAATGTTTCAACAACATTGGTTCTTTGAAAAACATCTTCTTTAATCATACTAAGGGTTTTTTCATCAACCATTGAGCTATAGTGATCTTGAATGTAATCACAAACAGCAATGCCAAGCCCTTCAGTCAACTTTAAAATCACGTTGCCAACAAATCCGTCGCACACCACCACATTAGCAGGTGTATTTAACAATTCATTAGGTTCAACATTACCAATAAAATTAATTTGGCTAAATTCTTCAAACTTAGCAATTGTTTCTTTAACCAGTTTATTTCCTTTTCCTGATTCTGCACCAATACTGAGTATTCCAACCGTCGGATTACCTATAGACCACCTCGCATTTGCAAAAACTGACCCCATAACAGCGAAATTAAGCATGTGTGCAGGCCGGCAATCTACATTGCTTCCTAAATCTAAAAGCATAGTCCGAGGAGAAAATCCAATAATTTCTCCGCCAATTGCTGGTCTTTCAACTCCGTCTATTAACCCCAACTGAAAAACACTTGATGCCATAGCCCCTCCTGTTGACCCCATAGTGATTACTCCGTCAACTTTTTTATGTCTCAATAATCCGATACAAACAGAAACGGAAGCTCGTGGCTTTGACTTAAGAGACTCAATTGGGGATTCACCTTCAAAAATAACGCCCTCTGAAGCCACAACCTGTATCGGCAAGCCGGTTGCTTGCTCCTTTGATAAGAGGCCCTCGAGGATATTGGGGTCTCCAACCAAGGCAATTTTAAATTGTCCAGTTTTTGCGGCCTTAATAGCCCCTCTTACAATTTCTTCTGGCGCATTATCTCCGCCCATAGCATCTAGTGCAACACTGATCATTTTGACCTCCCGAATTCACTGTACTTTATTTGTTCTTTTCGAAAATTTTAAACGTTAGACACAACTACTTCCACACATATTTCATTTGTACTATTTTTAGCAATTATTTTCTCTTTATTCTCAATAAAAAAAGTTATTTCTTCATCAACATAAACAGGCTTCTTAAACCTTGCGTTTAGCAGTAATTTTGACTGCGTATCAAATTTACTGCTAACACTAAAATACTCCCCCATCAACGACAAAACAAACATGCCATGCACGATAGTGGTGTCAAAGCCTTCGTCTCTAGCAAAGGAAGGGTCTTGGTGTATCGGGTTATCGTCTCCAGAAATACGTGCATAGTCATTAACCATGTCTTGTGAAATTTGAATTTTGCGAACTTCGCTCATTAACTAAACACCTTCTGACCTAATAATAAGCCCGCTGCTCGTAAACAAAATTTTTTCTCCATTTGAACCGTATAAGACAATTTCAATTGTTAAAAACCTTGCACCTGCTCGCTTTTTGTTTTTTGTAACTATCGCCTCCATCATTAAATTACTGTCGCTATTCACCCTAAGAAACTGCTCAATCCTTTGTGTTGTATGCAGCGTTCCTTTTGGAATTCCTGTTTCTCCCAACATTGTGCCTAAAGCTTTCCCAGCCATTAATATAGACGGTATTTCAAGCATGTTTTCTTCATTCTTATAGGAGCCGACGTTACCTCCAGAGGCACATAAAAACCGAATAACATCTTGTTCAGAAAACAATATCTGTTTAGCTACGACAGTTTTCCCTTCTGAAATCTGAGTAAAGTCTATCAACCTGCATCTCCTGGTGCTTTTTTATTTGAAGAATGAGAAGAGGGAGATGTTCTTGCAACAGCTTGCATTGTGTCAATTTCTTCAAGCAAGGCTTGTAGTACTTGGTCTGCTCCTTCTGTATCAAAATCAACCGACACAACAGATATAACTTTATGTAAAATACCAGAGGTAACATTAACCCTAACTGTTTGATTCTCTGGAGGAAGGTCTATCCCTAAAGCAAGCGACATTAAAATTCCAGCCTTCATTCCTTCTATAGAAAGGTCTGTAGAAATCAAAAGCTGTTGATTATGTGTCAGCTTTAGTCCTGTAGAATCCTGTAAGAGTTCAAGTTTTATATGTGCCTTTGGAACTGACAATATTTCTTCAGTATACTCCGACACATATATTTTTTTCGTTTTACTCATCTCTTGCCTGGCTTCAAATCTTTTGTAAAATAACACATGCGTTTTGTCCTCCAAATCCAAAGCTGTTTGACAATACTGTGTTAATTGTTTTTTTCCGTGGACCTTCAACAACATAGTCAAGGTCACATTCTGGGTCGGGTTCTTCATAATTTATCGTTGAGTGTATTTCATTGTTTAAGATTGAAAGAACCGAAACTGCTGCCTCAATAGCGCCCGCACCACCTAGGCAGTGTCCTAACATCGATTTAGTTGAGCTTACAGGGACTGAATATGCATATTTCCCAAAAGACTTTTTAATCGCCCTAGTCTCTGCCAAATCATTCATCGGCGTTGATGTGCCATGTGCATTAATATAGTCAATGTCTTCCGGAGAACATTGTGCGTTGAATAAGGCATTCTCGATGGCCATAGCGGCACCTGACCCATGGTCGTCTGGCTGAACAAGGTGAAACCCGTCCGAAGAAACCCCTTGCCCTAAAACAACAGCCAAGGGCTTTGCGCCTCGGTCTATAGCATGGTTTTCTTCCTCAAGAACTAAAACAGCCGCCCCTTCTGCAGGAACAAACCCGTCTCTTCTTTTATCAAATGGCTTGCTTGCTTGTTTAGGTAATCCATCCCACCGAGTAAGTGCTTTAATCACGTTAAACCCAGAAAGCCCTAACTCACTTATACCAGATTCACAACCACCTGCCAAAATGACATCAGCATCTCCTCTTTTGATTACTTCTGCCGCCTCTCCAACAGCTTGTGTTCCTGCTGCACATGCTGTTGTTATCGTAGATGTATATCCTTTAACCCCAAGGATTCTGCTAATGTTTGCAGCAGCCATGTTTGGTAAAATCATTGGAATAAAAAAGGGACTAACTTTCATATGTCCACGAAAAAACATGTCTTTTGCATTAGACTGTATTGTCGGAAAACCTCCATTGCCATTACCAATTACTACGCCGATCCTACCAGAATTTATTTGACCAATTTCGATAGATGCTTGCTCTATAGCAATACAAGCAGCGGCTACTGCTAATTGAGAAAACCTAGCCATTCGCTTATGTTCTTTAGGCGAAATATACTTTGAAGGGTCAAAGTCTTTGACTTCGGCAGCAACCTTGCTTGGAAAAGGGTCTGACTCACACTGCGTAATATAATCAACTCCAGATTTTCCTTCAATTAAATGGCTCCATACAGTTACTGTGTCATTACCCAGCGGTGTAATTAGCCCAATGCCAGTAACAACCACTCTTCTTTTATTCAGCTCAGTCATAGTCTTCTAAAAGACTCCTTTTTTTTAGTATTTTATTAATGTTGAGCTGGTGCTCATATAGGTTTTCTTTAGCTTCACTTGGCCTCAAGATTCCCTTCGCTTCACCAACAACAGAAAACGACCCTGTTACTATCACCAAATCTTTTTCTTTTGCTTGTAAAAAATTTTTCTTTAAAACTGTCTCGATTGAACTTTGACTTTTATTGTAACAAACTTTCACTCCGTGACTAATGGCTTTCTGTGCTATATCTTCAGGATTAACCGCCTTAGGGTGAAAATGTTCCACAGGAAATAATGTAGGGTTGAGTTTTGCCAGCTCTATCAAAACACTGTCGGCGTCATGCCCTGCTGTCATGCCAAAAATTATATTGAAAGAATAGTTTTTAAATGTCTTTTTAATGGTTGCGGTCAGTTTTTGTATAGATATAGAGTTGTGAGCAACATCGAGAATAAATAAGCGCGACTTAGTTTCAAGTAACTGTAGGCGCCCCGGCAATTTTAAAAAACGTACAGCTTTTTTTAATCCTTTTTCTGGGCTTACCCCTAAAGTTTTAAGCGCCACCAACGCTGTTGCAAGGTTTTCTGATTGATGTTGGCCAATTAGGGGCAAAAAACAAGGAAGAGTGTTTTCTCCCATCGTATATTCTATATGCTGGCCTTTAGCGCTTTCCTTAATAGTCTTTATTCTAATTTCTGATTGGGTATTAATTAGTCTTGCATTTTGCTTGCCTGCTACTTTATACAAAACCTTAAGTGCTTTTACCTTCTGGCCAGAAACTACCACGGGTGTTTCAGGCTTAATAATGCCCGCCTTTTCTTGTGCAATTAACTCAACAGTTTCCCCTAAAAGATTGGTGTGGTCTATGCTAATAGGGGTAATTACTGATAAGCAGGGATCAACAACGTTTGTTGCGTCTAGTCTTCCTCCAATGCCAGTTTCTATTACCTGAAAATCAACATTGTTTGAAGCGAAATGCACAAAACTGAAAAGAGTCATTGTTTCAAAAAAAGTCAGAGGCTTCTGTGTTTTCCAGTTTTTTTCTAGTATTGGAAATGTTTTCTCGGCTAGTTCGACCAAAGAGCCTTCTCCTATAGGAGAAAAGTTTATTTGTATCCTTTCTCGTAAGGTCTGTAAATGTGGCGATGTATACAACCCAACTTTATAGCCGCTTCCTTGCAATATTGCCGCTATCAATGCAGCGGTACTTCCTTTTCCTTTAGTTCCCGCTACATGAATAGTGGGTACCTTTTTCTGAGGGTTTCCTAAAAGCTGACATGCATCAGTGATTCTTTTAAGGTGGATTTCATCCCTAGATTTCCCAATGTCGGAGTGCTCAAAATTTACTAAGCTGTAAATTTTATCAATCACTTTATGATATTTTTCATCAGAACAATCACTGAATCTAAAATCTTGGTTAGTTCTAGGAGTGCTCATATTCTTTGCAGGCCTCCATCTTGACAAATAAAAACCCATTGCGACGAACTTGTGATTTTTTCTTAAATCCTGCCTTAAGAAAGCTTTTTTGAGCACGTACATTCCAGTCTAGTGTGTGCAGATACATAGTATTTATCTCATTAGAAGCAAATCCTTTTTGCAAAAGCAGAGATACGACTTCGGTGCCATAACCTTTGTTCCAATACATTTTGTTGCCTATCAAAACCCCCAACTCACAATGTTTTTGCCTAAAACTCAGGTCATAAAGCATACAGTTTCCAATGTGTGTTCCGTCTTTCAGAACAATTGCATATTTATATGAATATGGGTCGTCGCTAACTATTTCTTTCTGCATATATGTTTTATATTCTTGAAAAGACATCTGTAAGGGACGAGTGGCGTCTAACCTGGCAAGCTCTTCATCAACTCTCCAAGTGTAATCATTTTCAAGATCTTCTATTTGTTTTGCACGCAGAATTACTCTTTTGCCTTCTATTAGTGAGGGCAGCATGTCTTTTTTGGTGTTTTCTTTAGCCCACCATGGAAATACCTTTTTCAATTATTTTTACCTCGTTTTCATAGGACATTTCTACACTAATTTTGTCTCGTGCTATCCATTTCACCACATCAAATTCATTATCATGTAAGAAAAAACTACCACCAACAGCAACCATTAAAAAAAAATAAACCGTCTTGTAATAAGTACATCTTTCTTCTTTTTTAAAAAACGTATACTCTATTTTATCAATAAAGCGATCAATTTTAACCTGTAGGCCTGTTTCTTCCTGAACTTCTCTTAATGCAGTTTGTTCAATATTTTCTGTTTTATACGGGGTCCCTTTAGGCAGCGCACACACATGGGGGTGGTGCCTGACACACCCTACGATATCAATGCTGTCATGGTTGCGTCGATAAACAACCCCTCCGGAAGAATGAACCCGGACGTTTCTGTTGGGCAAGTTTTTTGAGCTATTATCCAAAACACCCTCCTGAATATTCATTTTAGAAACTTAATAGTACACTGGCAAGGCCAATGCTTCACTTAAAACAATGAACTTGAATTTAAATGTCTTTGCCAATACAATAATAAGACAATGAAATCTTTAATTTGGCACAGAGATGCCAACAAGATAGCGGTTGGCAGGGAGCGTTTCGCCCTAAGTTATTATTGTTTTTTCTCAACTGGGGCTTCACAATGAACTCCGTACTGTCAGCACCTGCGTTGTCTAAAACCATTGCCCGACTTTCTTATGAAATCACTGAAGGGTGTCCCGATGCATCAAATTTAATTCTAATGGGCATTTTAACACGTGGTGCCACCTTAGCAACCCGACTGTCTTCTCATATCTCTAACATTAAAGGCATTGGTCCTCTCGTAGAATCTCTCGATGTTTCTATGTTTCGGGACGACACAATAACGGCACCCGACACACTATTCAATCCTATACAAACCAACACAGAAAATCGTCATGTTATATTAATTGATGATGTAATGTATACCGGCAGAACTATGCTTGCTGCAATCGAGGCAATTAAACGATCAGGGAGACCAAAGTTAATACAGCTGGCCGTTCTAATAGATCGGGGGCATCGTCAAATGCCACTACGTCCAGAATACGTTGGTAAAAACATTCCAACGTCACTCACCGAACATGTACGTGTGAAGTTAAGCGAAGTTGACGGCACAGATGAAGTCGTCATAGAAAAGAGAAAAGGTTAGTGAATAACAAAACTCCACAACCCAAAAAACAGCCTGCCAACACTCATCTTTTAGACCTGTCTGAACTATCTACTCAATACATTGAAAACATCTTTGAGTCGACAGAATTAATGTTGGCACAGATGAGAAAAAGTAAACCGTCCAAAAAAGAAAGTGGCTCATTATCAATACTATTGGCTTTCTTTGAGCCAAGTACCCGAACAAAAATATCTTTCCAACAAGCAGCTACTCGACTGGGCCATCAAACGGTTGATTTTAATATTCAAGGTAGCAGCCTATCAAAGGGAGAGTCTTTTTTAAGCACACTAAACACACTTAATTCAATGATGTTTGACATTTTAGTGCTCAGGCACCCTCATTCTGGTGCAGCGGATTTTGCCTCTCAAGTTCTTAATTGTCCAGTAATCAATGCCGGAGATGGTACACATGCCCACCCTCTACAAGCACTTACGGATATTTTTACAATACGCCAAACCCTCGACTCTTTTTTAGGGTTAAACGTAGTAATTATCGGAGACATAATACATAGCAGGGTTGCACGCTCCAATATATGGGGACTAACAAAGCTTGGCTCAACAATTACTTTGTGTGGCCCCCTCGTTCTTCTTCCTGAAAAAAATGATTTATCTGTTTTCTATAACAAGAATACTCACCCGCGATCCTCTATTCGCATAGAAACGTCTCTAAAGAAAGCTGTTAAAAATGCTGACATTTTAATGCCACTACGAATCCAAAAAGAACGAACTAACAACATAGAAGAAAACGATCTTTCAGTTTACAAAAAAAACTATCGCATTACAGAAAAGGTACTATCTCTGGCACAAAAAAATGCCTACATCATGCACCCGGGCCCTATTAATGAGGGAGTGGAATTACTTGGCGAAATTGCATATTCAAACAAATCATTAATTTTTGATCAAGTACAAAATGGGGTTGCGCTAAAAATGGCGATTTTAGAAATGTTGAGATCACAGCTAAAAGAAAGAGGAAAGTTCAATAAGTAATCATACTGACCATGACACCGGCTCCTTACTTTTAAAAAATGCCCGCGTTATAGACCCTTCTCAAAACTGGGATTTTAAAGGTGATGTTTTAATAAGTAACGGAAAAATTGTCGAAGTTGCACCTTCCATTTCAAAAAAAGCCATTAAGTCGACTAAAAAGATTAAAGTAATGGACTTGTCTGGATTGATTTTATCTCCAGGGTTTATCGACTTACATTGTCACTTAAGAGATCCCGGTTTTGAACATAAGGAAACTGTTCAATCAGGGTCAGCTGCAGCTGCAGCAGGCGGATTTACTACGGTTTGTGCTATGCCTAATACGAGTCCGGTTATTGACAACACGGGCTCTCTTAAAATATTACAACAAGCCATATCAGAAGATGCTCTAATACGGGTGCTGCCTATTGCTGCAATCACCAAAGGCCAGCAGGGACAGGCACTTGTTGACTTTCAAGGCTTATTAAAACAGGGAGTTGTTGCTTTTAGTGATGACGGAAACACCCTAGAAGACGACCATCTAATGTCTCAAGCATTGCTTTACAGTAAAGAGTTTTCTTTTCCAATAATCAGCCACGCAGAATCTACAAAATTTACCACGAATGGCCAGATGAACGCTGGACCCCTTTCTTTTGCATTAGGCCTTGAAGGAAGACCTTCGTTTGCAGAAGAGATAGTGGTTGCGAGAGATATCTCTCTCGCATCTCATATAGGAGGGCATTTGCATATAGCCCACGTAAGCTCTTTGGGGGCTGTTGAGTTAATCCGGACAGCCAAGAATAAAGGCGTCCATGTCACTTCTGAAGTAACCCCACACCATGTAACTTTAACAGAACGGGCGGTTTGTCATGACCTCACAACAGGAAGTATTAGTAAAGACTTTATTCCAAACATATATAACGCTAACGCTAAGGTGGCGCCCCCATTGCGCTCCCCCAAAGACGTAGCCGCATTAATCGATGCGGTGGAAGATGAAACTATCGATGTTTTTGCTACAGACCACGCTCCTCACTCATATGAAGATAAAAATACAACTTTTCAGTCTGCCGCTTTTGGTATCAGCGCGCTAGAAACGGCACTATCATCTTTATTGTTGTTGGTTTCTCAAAACAAAATTTCCTTGAAAACCGTAATTAAAAAACTAACCCAAGACCCCGCTAAAATTTTAAATGTTCCCCTTGGAACCTTGTCCACAGGGTCTATTGCAGATATAGCTGTCTTTAACCCAGATCAATCGTGGCGGGTATCTCCTGAATCATTGTATTCTAAAGGGAAAAACACCCCATGGCTTGGCAAAACTATGCTTGGAAAAGTTGTATTAACCATTGCAAACGGTGAGATTGTTTACCAAAAGAAATGAGGAGGATTTTAATATAGTGACAAAGCAAGGACATTTGATTTTAGAAGATGGAACCGTTTTCCCTGGCATTCCTTTTGGCAAACAAAAAACAGCTTATGGAGAAGTAGTTTTCACCACCAGCATGACAGGCTATCAAGAAATGTTAACAGACCCCTCTTTTGCTGGACAAATTGTTGTTCTCACATATCCAATGGTAGGAAACTATGGAATAAACTTAACCGATAACGAATCTGAAAAGATTCAGGTTGCAGGGTTTGTTGTGAGGCAGCATGAAACCAGCCCAAGCCATTGGTCGATGACCTCCTCTTTAAACCAATTCTTAGAAACAAAAAAAATTGCAGGACTAGCAGAAGTTGACACACGCTCTCTAACAAAACATTTACGCTCTAAGGGAGTTATGATGGGAGCTATTGCAGTAGGAGTGCCTCCTGCAACAGCTTTAAAAAAACTACTTGCAACTCCTCGCTATGGAACCACAAACATGGTTGAGTCCGTTTCAACGAAGAAGGTTTCCCGCTGGAAATCAGGCGACGCCAAACCAGCCTCTCGTGTAATTGTGGTCGACTTTGGAGCAAAATATAATATTCTTCGCTTGCTCTCTCAGTGTGGACTAGAAGTGGTTTCTGTTCCACACAACACTGAACCAAATGAGATTTTAGGCCTAAAGCCTGACGGAATCGTCTTGTCTCCAGGACCTGGAGACCCCGAAACACTAACGGGCGCCCCTAAGCTGTTAAACAAGCTGATTCTTGACATTCCAGTATTGGGAATATGTTTGGGGCACCAATTAATAGCTCAAACTTTTGGAGCAAAAACATATAAGCTTCCATTTGGTCATCGAGGAGCAAACCATCCGGTCAAAAACGAAGAGTCTGGGCAGGTTTCAATAACATCACAAAATCACGGATATGCTGTCGACAGAGGGTCCATGCCAAAAGAATTGATAGTTACACACACAAACCTTAACGACTCAACTGTTGAGGGGCTTCGTCACAGCTCCTTGCCAATACTAGGAATTCAATACCATTCTGAAGCTGCCCCTGGCCCACTCGACACCATGAATTTATTTGAAGATTTTTCCAAGCTTATTAGGAGTAAAAAACAGAAATGAACACCCCCACCACCAATTCTAAAAAAGTGCTTGTTATTGGTTCTGGCCCCATAATTATAGGCCAAGCAGCAGAGTTTGATTATGCTGGAACACAAGCGTGTAGGGCCCTAAAAGAAGAGGGCATTTATACAATTTTAGTAAACACCAACCCTGCCACAATAATGACCGACACTACAACTGCAGACAAAATTTATATAGAGCCCCTAACGGTAGCTTCTGTAGCCCGCATCATTGACACAGAGCGCCCCGAAGGGTTGCTGCCTACACTAGGAGGACAAACAGGATTAAACCTTGCAGTTCAGCTTGCAGAAGAAGGTGTTTTAGAAAAATACAACGTTTCTTTATTAGGAACACCTCTCTCAGCGATTAAAAAAGCAGAAGACAGAGATCTTTTTCGACAATTGCTTACAAAAATTAAGGAGCCTTACCCAAAAAGCTTTATTGCAACCTCTACGTTAGAGGCAATAAATAAGGCTCACGTACTAGGGTTGCCGGTTGTTGTAAGGCCTGCATATACACTTGGAGGTACAGGCGGAGGAATTGCCACCACAGAAAAAGAGCTAGAAGCGCTAGCTTCAAGTGGTATTTCAGCTAGCCCGATTAACCAAGTGCTGATTGAGCAGTCCCTTGGTGGGTGGAGGGAGGTTGAATACGAAGTAATGAGAGACGGCAAAGGTACCTGTATTACTATATGTAACATGGAAAACCTAGACCCGATGGGTGTTCACACTGGAGACAGCATTGTTGTGGCCCCCAGCCAAACACTTTCTGATAAAGAATACCAAATGCTTAGGTCTGCAAGCCAAAGAATTATAGGAGAGCTGAACATCCAGGGTGGTTGCAATATTCAGTTCGCCCTTCGGCCAAACACTACACCAACAGACAATCCTCCCATGCCTTCAGAATATTTCGTTATAGAGGTTAATCCTCGTGTTAGCAGAAGCTCTGCATTGGCTAGCAAGGCCACAGGGTATCCCATAGCCCGAGTAGCTGCAAAAATTGCAATTGGAAAAACATTAGACTCTATAGAAAACTCTGTAACCAAAAGTACCCCTGCAGCATTTGAGCCGGCACTGGACTATTGCGTGGTTAAAATTCCACGATGGCCGTTTGATAAATTTCCTTTTGGAGACAGGAGCCTCGGGACACAAATGAAGGCAACTGGCGAGGTTATGACGATAGACAGAACCTTTGAGGCGGCACTTCAAAAAGCTATTCGGGCATTAGAAATTACAGGAAGGACATCTATTTGGGAAGACCCTTCTTGGTCTACAAAGGTACCTTTACACCCTCAAGACACTCGTATTTGGGCCCTGTTTGCTGCAATCAGAAAAGGGATGTCTATAGAAAAAATTAATAAATCAACAGGCATTGACACTTGGTTTTTGAGCTCTATTGCACGGATAGTTGAAAACGAAAAACTTCTGATTAGAAAAAAGCTCGATCGCGATTTATTATTAAAATCTAAAAGGCTCGGCTTTTCAGACGTCGTAATTTCTGCTCTCACCGGTCAGCCTATAGAAAAAATCCAAGCATTACGAAAAAAGTGGTCTATTTTTCCTGTTTTTAAAATGGTTGACACTTGTGCTGGAGAGTTTGAGGCAGAAACACCGTATTTCTATAGCACATATGAACAAGAAAATGAAGCGCTGCCTGAGTTTAGCCATCCTATCATTGTAGTCGGAAGCGGCCCAATTAGAATTGGCCAAGGGGTGGAATTTGACTACGGATCTGTTCATGCAGCAAGGGCCTTGAGAAAAGCAGGAGAGTCTGCGATTATGGTAAATTCAAACCCAGAAACAGTCTCTACCGACTTTGATGCCAGCAGCCGCCTTTACTTTGAGCCACTTGACGAAGAAAGCCTCCTTGATGTCTTACAAAATGAGGAGAACGGGATATCGAACAAAACATCGAGCCCCTCCGTCGTCGTGCAATTTGGAGGCCAAACGGGGCTCAACCTTGCTTTGCCCTTGGCAAAAAAGGGTTATTCAATTCTCGGTTCTCCCGGAAAAGTTATAGATGCAGCCTCCGACCGAGACAAGTTTGAGCATTTCCTACGGAAAGAAAACATACCGTATCCCCCAGGGATGGCTGTTAAAACACTTAGCGGGGCAATGCAGGCCGCAAGAAACCTAGGGTATCCTTTACTAGTTCGTCCAAGCTATGTCCTTGGAGGAAGAGGCATGGAAATACTTCACAACGACGAAGACTTCACTTTGTTTATAAAAGAAGCCTTTTCAACACAACCAGGCAAACCCGTCCTTGTCGACAAGTATTTGCTAGGAAGAGAGGTCGAGGTTGATGCGGTTTCAGATGGAGCAAGCGTCCTCATTCCTGGAATTATGGAGCACGTAGAGCGCGCTGGCGTTCACAGCGGAGACTCTATAGCTATCTACCCAAGCCTGTCAATATCAAAAGAAGAAGAAGCACAAATCATAGACCAAACCTCAAAAATTGCTCGAGGACTAGGAATAAAAGGGCTTCTCAATATTCAGTTTGTGATTCCCGGGAAAGGTGCTTTTGTTCCTCAGTCGGGCCATCAATATGCTTCCTCTTCAACCTCAACCGTTCATGTGATCGAAGCAAACCCTCGCTCTAGCAGAACAGTTCCTTTCATTTCTAAGGCCACAGGGGTGCCCCTAGTGGAAATAGCTATCAATATAATGCTGGGAAAATCTATCAAAGAACAAGGATACCCTGACGGGTTAATAAGAAACAAAGGGTTAATTGCAGTCAAGGCGCCGGTTTTTTCAATGTCAAAACTAACTGGCGTGGATACACAGCTTGGCCCAGAAATGAAGTCAACAGGAGAGGTCATGGGGGTTGATTCTGCATTTCGCCCTGCTCTTATAAAGGCATTAATTGCTGCAGGTTTAAATTTACCAAGTAAAGGAACCGCCCTTTTGAGCCTTGCCAATAGAGACAAAAGCTCAGCAGCGCCACTTATTAAGGCGCTGGCTTCTTCTGGTTATGACTTTTATGCAACACAGGGAACTGCGCTGTTTATAAAGTCACTTGGAATTACATCCAAAATAAGAATTGCACACAAAATTAACGAAGGAACACCAGACGTAACTGACACGGTTAGGGCTAAAAAAATTGATTTCGTTATTAATACCCCAAGCGGAGAGGGTGCTACTGAAAAAGATGGATTTGAGATACGCAGGGCTGCCGCAGAAACCAACACTCCTTGCTTCACTTCTCTAGACACAGCAATTGCAGCGGCAGAAACATTATCCTTGAGGTCCGACTTCTACAATATACAGCCGATAACCAAATACCTTGGCTCCAAAAACCAAATTAAGAAACATGTTACTTAAAAAAAAGAAGGCCCTTTTTTTCATGTAAAAAAGGACATACATTTAGGTTTTCGATGGACAGGGCGCACCCCAAAAAAGTTAACGCCAGTAACACCCTGTTTAGACCTCTAACTCTCACGACAATGCGCCAGAAAAGAAATTTTTCCAAAGACCGGTTTTGGGGTTTTTAAAAAATTAGTTTCAAAAAAAAAGTCTACCCCTTGAACAACAACCATACGGTCGTGATAAAATTTTTCGTGCTGGTTTAAATTATTGTTTTACCGCATCGTATTGCGGTCGAGAGGTTTTATTGACTACAAACAACAGAACACCCAATGGCGCCTATTCTTTGTGGTCCGCAGTTTTGGCAGACCTCCAACTTCAGGTTACTCGGCCTATTTTTGAAACATGGCTGAAAGGAACCAGGGGCGTCTCATTAGATAATGAAAAAATAACAGTTGAAGCTGCGAGTCCTTTTGTTGTTGAGGCGCTTGAACGGCGACTGTTTACAATAATCGAATCAGGGCTATTAAGGGCGTCAGGCAAAGAGTTAAATATTACTTTTGTAGTCAAAAAAATAGAAGCAGAGAGGCGTCCTTTTCAAAAATATAAAACAACTTCTCCGTCTTTCGATAGTTTTGTTGTTGGCCCCTCTAACAAAGTTGCTTATACAACAACAAAAATTATCGCAAACGAGCCGTCCGACCAGCCAAACCTATATCTTTATTCTGGCCCAGGTCTGGGAAAAACACATCTAATGCAGGCCATTTGTGAGGGTGTTGAAGAAAAGCGAAAAACTCCAGTATATGTTTCTGCAGAAGAATTTACACATGATTTTGTAACGTCTGTCCAAAGAGGAGCAGGGTCACCCATGGCTTTTCGTCAAAAATACCGAAGCCCTGATGTTTTATTAATTGACGACATACAGTTTTTCCTGGGAAAGAAAAAGACACTAGAAGTTTTTTTAAGCACAATTTCTTCTCGTTCACAAAAAAAACGTTCTGTTGTTTTGGCGGGAGACAGACCTCCCTCACACTTTGCCGCGCTCGATACCAGGCTTACCTCTGTTCTTTCTGGTGGCCTGGCAGTCAACATATCGCCCCCAGAGAAAGAAACTATCAACACAATATTTCAAAAAACATGTCAAGAGTTGAATTTAAATCTTTCTCACACAATAGAGCGATATATAAAGGATAGCTTCCACGGGAACATAAGAGCGTTACTTGGTTTTTTAAACACATTGCTAGTTTTTCAAAAAAACCAGAATACCCCTATTTCATTACCTGTGGTTAAACACCTTCTTGGCGAAATTGTGGGAGCCCCTAAAAACACTAACATTCAAACATTAAACCCTGAAGAAATATTAACAAAAACGGCAGAGTCTTTTGGGGTGTCTCTTTCAAAATTGCAAGGATCGTCGCGTGACCGACAAACATCTGAAGCAAGACATGCTGCTATGTATCTTCTCCGTAAAAAAACATCACTTACCCTTCGTGAAATAGGCTTGCTTCTTGGAGGGAGAGACCATGCGTCTGTTGCTTCAGCTATCAATAAGTTTAATTCAAAACCTATATCTGATAATCTTTTGTTGTAAACCAACAAAACCAACAAAACTTAAAAAAACGAGCAACAAAACACATCAAGCTTCTTTTTTTATTTAAGTTTTTCCAACAAATTCCTATTCTTTATAATATAAAACCAACAAAACCAACAAAAAAGAGTTATTATTAGTATTATTTAAATTACATATATTAGATCTATTTATATATTATAATGTTTGGTTTAGATTTAGTTGAACTTGCTATAGAAAGTGGTCGTGGTGGAAACGGGGCCATCAGCGAGCGCAGAGTACGTTATATTTCTAAAGGAGGACCTGATGGTGGAGAAGGAGGGAATGGTGGATCAGTATATATTGTCGTTGACCAAAATATTTTCACATTCAAGCATTTGATAAGAAATAGATCCTTTAAAGCAAGAAACGGAGAGAACGGAAAAGGCCAGAATAAAACAGGCAAAAAAGGTCAGGATATAATTGTTCCTGTTCCTCCTGGGACAATTATATGGGATGTAACCAACCCAGGAGAAAAACAAAAAATAATAGACTTATCAACAACAAACAGTTTTAAGATATGTGTGGCTAAAGGGGGGAGGGGTGGTCGAGGAAATAGTAAACTCGCCAACTCACGAAAACAATTTCCAGAATATGCTCAAGTAGGAAGTAAGGGTGAGAAAAAAAACATTTTACTAGAGTTAAACATTATTGCCGACGTTGCAATTATTGGCTTTCCCAATGCAGGAAAATCATCCCTGTTGGCTGCTTTAACGAAGGCCAACCCAGAAATAGCAGAATACCCGTTCACAACCAAACATCCAGAAATCGGGATTTATGAAGAATTAAAAGACACAATAGTATTCCTTGATATTCCTGGTTTGTTAAAGGGGGCAAGTCAGGGTGTAGGTATGGGAGTGGAATTCCTCCGACATATTTCGCGGGCGCGTTGCTTAGTGCACATTATTGACGGAACATCAACAACGCCTAAAAGAGACATTAAGGATATTCAGTCGGAAATTAGACAATACAACCCTGTGATTTTGAAAAAACCACAGGTTTTGGCTGTGAGTAAACTAGATTTTCTTCAAAAAAACACGCACCCTTTATTTGCAGAAAATCTGTGTTTTTTTTCGTCGAAAACACAAGAAGGGCTGCCTGAATTGGTTGCTTTAATTAAAAAATGCCTATTGGAAAGTAAAGAAGAAAACAACAAAAACATCCTTCCAGAAATAAAGCCTGAAGAAAAAACACAAGAAAGAAAGCCCTCTATTTTTCGCGACGCCGAAGGCAACTATACGGTTAGATGCGGGCAGAAACTGATGTCCTCGGTTGCAGACAAAAAAACAATATCTAGTGTATGGCAGATACTAGAAGACGAGGGTGTTTATGCAGAGCTCAAGGCGGCAGGAATAATAGCGGGGGACAAAGTATCGATAGGCTCTAAGGTTTTTATTTGGGGCACGAAATGAGGGTTGGGATTTTTGGAGGGACGTTTGACCCTGTACATTATGGGCATTTAAAAATTGCTTCCTTAGGACTTCGCGCCTTGTCTTTGTCTGAGGTGCTGTTTGTTCCTGCAAGAAACCCGTGGATGAAAAAAAACCAAAAAATATCACCACTTGGCAATCGAAAAAAAATGTTATCTTTAGCCCTTCAAGGTTTTTCCGTTTTTAGATTATACGATGAACCTGTAACCTCAACAGGGGAGTCTTACTCAATTGATTTAGTGGACCATATTCGCAAACAAAAACAATTTGGAAAGGCTGAATTGTTTTTGTTTATTGGAGAAGACCATCTTAAAACCTTGTTGTGCTGGAAAGACGCACAAAAACTATTCTCAAGAATCACGCTTGTTTGTTTTTCTAGACAGACCAAGGACACCAAACCACCTGGTCTGTCTAGCATTAATGGCCCCAATATAGATGTCCCGAACGCCAACGTTATAGAGGTTTCTGTACGGCCGATCTATATTAGCGGGAGCTCTATCAGAAAGGCCGTTCAGCAAAGCGAGCCCGTTTCTTTTTTCTTGACACCTGCGGTAGAGGAATATATTCACATACAAAAGTTGTATAAAAATTAAAAAGAAGGTAACTTATCGAAAAGGGGGGAATATGGGATTAAAAGAAAAGTTACAAGAGCTTAGTGATACAGCGAACCAATTGAGCTGTTTAAAAACGGGAGAGTTTATACTTGCGTCTGGTGTTTCTAGCTCCTATTATTTTGACGGAAGAATTTTGACATTAAACCCAAAAGGATCTTGGCTTATTGGTTCTATTATTCTTGAATTATTCACGGACGTCCAAATTGATGCAGTTGCTGGCCCTGCGGTTGCTGCCG
Organism: Chloroflexota bacterium; assembly: GCA_002722455.1. Lineage (GTDB taxonomy): Bacteria > Chloroflexota > Dehalococcoidia > Lucifugimonadales. Next base: position 154,230 of record PBMB01000017.1, on the reverse strand, counting down.
TGCCTATTATTTCTGCCGTGGTGGTTCTTAGCACCCTTTCCAATCAGAATGTTGGTGGAATTATTATGCGGTCCCAGCCAAAAACCCACGGTACAAAACAGTCTTTAGAAGGAGACGTTGCCCCTGGGATGAGAGTGGTTGTGGTAGATGACACTTGCACTACCGGGGCAAGCCTTTTATCGACAATTGACGCCTTACAAGCGTCGGGATGTGTTGTTGTGTCTTGTGTCTGTGTTTTGGACAGAAAAGAAGGAGGAGTGTCAGCCCTGGAGAAGCGGGGAGTTTCTTTGGTTTCCTTATTGGAAATTGATTCAGCGGCAAATAAAATGAAGCCTTCTCCGGTTACCCTAGGTACTAGATAGCGACAATTTATGAACACTGTGTTGATTCAGCGTTTCTGTTTAGCAGTTTTATTTGTAATAGTTGTTTCAGCTACGGGGCTCAGGCTTTTTGGGCTTGGATGGGATTACGGGTATCCGTATTCTCCTCATCCTGATGAAAGAGCAATACTATATGCTGTTGAAAGAATTAACATTGATTCTTCCACCAAAAATCTTAACCCGCAATGGTTTTCGTATGGCTCTCTTCCAATTTACCTCAACTTTTTTGCCATAGAGTTGTTAGAAAAACTAACGCCAGTTAATCTGGAGAGTGATGGGCGTTTGTTTGGGAGGGTACTTTCTGCCTTTGCGGGCTTAGGCGTTGCTGTATATTTCTATCTAATGTCCGTTGGTTTTTTGGGAAGGCGCTGGGCTCTTTTTGCGGTTGCCTTATTGTTATTTTCGGTTCTTCACGTTCAGATCGGACATTTTCTTACAGTAGACGCCTTACTTTGTTTTTTTATAATGGGGGCGCTTTATAGCCTAAACAAATTCACAAAGAAAGTTTCGTTAAAAAAAGCGATACTTGTAGGGGTTTGGGTTGGGCTTGGTGTAGCAACCAAACTAACGGCGCTTTTAATTATTCCTGCCGTTTGTGTCACTCTCTTTATGATTGCATTAAAAGAGAGTGATAATGCGGAGATTAAAGCATCTTTTTTTAGACTGCTTTCAACGTCTTTTTTGCGAGGGCTTCTAATTTTATTAACAGCTGGCATCATAGCTATTGTTTGTCAGCCTTTTATTTTGATTGATTGGACCGGCTTTATTGAAGACGTCCTAATTCAGGGCAAAATGGTAGTTAGGGAGATTGATTTTCCATATACAAGGCAGTATATCAAGACCACCCCCTATATTTATAACATTTGGCACTTGACGGTTTTTGGGTTGGGGCTGCCGTTGGGTTTACTGTCATTAACGGGGTTGTTTTTTGTGCTCCAAAGACTAACCAGGGGGCACATAATTAGGGGCGTGTTTTTATGGTTGTTGTCTTTTGTATTGCCTGCAATTTTGTTGCTTTTTTGGGGTGGAATTTTTGTAAAAATACTGGCTATTTCTTTACATGTTTTATTGTCTTTGTTGTTTTTATATAGCACAAAAAAGCATAGAGTTCCTGTGGCCATTGTGTTGTTTTTTTCCTGGACATTGAGTTATTTTTTATTTGTGGGGTCTTTGGACGTCAAGTTTATTAGGTACATGGCGCCCATTGTGCCGCCCCTTATTGGCCTGGGGGTTTTTATGCTGAAAACACTGTCAGGACACCAGGACAAAAGAAGCATCAAAAGATCCTTAATCTATTTGGTTGGCGGTGGGGTTCTTTTATGTACAGGGGTGTACGCAATTGCTTTTAGCTCAATTTATGGAGAAGAAGAACACCCGGGAGTGACAATGTCCAAATGGATTAGGTCTAATGTGCCTGAGCGTTCAATTATATTAAGCGAGCACTGGGAAGAACCTATTCCATATTTAGTCAATTATACGGTTGAAGAGCTGCCAATCTATGAAGAAGACTTGCCTCAAAAAACAACGTTTTTGTCTTCTTCTCTTGCACGAGCAGACTACATTGTTTTTTATAGCAACCGGCTGTATGGTACAATTCCTCGTTTAAGCGAGAGATATCCAATTACCAGCGCGTATTATAGGGCACTTTTTGATGGCAGGCTTGGTTTTAACCTCGTCCATGCGGAGGAAAAAAGGATTTCTCTTTTTTGTGTAAATTTTTTTGAAGACACCTTCTCGCCAGCCGGTTTAAGTGCCCCGTCTTCATACATGTCTAAACAAGGGTGTGCCAGTATAAACGTAGGCAAAACAGATGAAAGTTTTTCTGTGTATGACCACCCGAGGGCAATGCTTTTTAAAAAGGATTTGAATTTAACTCAAGAAGAGATTTCGTCTTTATTGATTAATACTAGTCATCCACAATCAGTGTTGAAAGAATATACGCCTCAAGCCTCGGAAATGTCTTTTTTTGCTCTTAAATTAACGAAAAACGATGAAGTCATAGCTATTGTTCGATGGCTTCTAATATTTGTTGTTTTGAGCATTCTAGGGGTTCCATTTGTTTATAAGCTTTTTGAAAATTTGCCAGCAAGAGGTGTGTTTTTTAGCAAACATTTGTCTTTGTTATTATTTTGTGTGTTAGTGTGGCTTTTGGCAAGCACCAAACTCGCAAACTTTACAAAAGATGCAATATATATTGCAGGGGCGCTCTTTGCAACGCTATCTTTGGTGCTATACGTGTTTCAGTGGAACCGTATTGTTCTATGGTTTAAAAAAGAACTAGCAACAATTTTAATTTCGGAGTGCTTGTTTTTATTTGCATTTATTGCGTTTCTTTTCATTAGGATGGCAAACCCTGATTTGTGGCATCCTTACTTAGGTGGTGAAAAGCCAATGGAAATGGCCTATCTTTCTGCGACCATGCGGTCTCCTTTTATGCCACCATATGACCCATGGTTTGCAGGAGAACATCTAAATTATTATTATTGGGGTTATTTCTTAGTTGGAACACTAGGCAACTTATTGAAGATTGCACCGGTACTTCTTTTCAACTTGGCGGTTCCATCGTTTTTTGCCTTAACACTTGTGGGTAGCTTTGGGATTGGGCACGCAATTGCAGGGACATGGCTAGGCCCCAGTAAGCTAAAACTTTCAGTTGAAAGAAGCTCATTATTGAAGTGGCCTGTGTTTTGTGGAGGCATCGTTGCGGTTCTAGTAGTAGTGATAGGCAACCTGGATGGCGCAATACAGGTTGTACAAAACTCTGTAGGGTGTCTTTTTGTGAGTTGTGAAGGATTATTGAAAGAAGGCGCGATCGTTTTTGATTTTTGGAAGAGCAGCCGGGTGATGACTCCAGACCCTCCAGGGTTTGAGATTACCGAGTTCCCCTTTTTCACCTTTTTATTTGGAGACCTACATCCGCACATGATGGCGTTACCCTTTACTCTGTTGTCTTTATGTATTTTGTTTTCTTTGTTCCTTAAACTAGCGCTCTCTAGGGTTCTTAATAAAACAACGGTGTTTTTGAGTTGTGGTGTTTTGGGTGTTTCAATAGGAGCGCTTAGAGTACTAAATACCTGGGACTATCCTGTCTATTTACTTTTGGCTGCAGTGGTTTTGTTTTTTGCAAACTATATTCGCAATGGAGGCTTTGGCCTGAATGTTATTTTTCACAGTATCGCTTCTATATTTTGTGTGTTTGGTTTTGGCTACTTGGTTTTTCTTCCTTTTCATTTAACCTATACTTTTCCATTAGACCCAAATGGCCTGTTGCCCATTATTAAAACGACCAACACAACCACAGCGGTGCATTTTGCAACTATTTATGGGTTGTTTTTTGTGATAACGGCTGCTTGGGTTTTATCAGAGATTTTGACCAAAAACACCTTTCCTGTTCTTTCAAAAGTATGGGCAAATTTCGCAGGGTTTAAAAAATACCCAGCCTTGATTTTCCTCACCGTTTTTGCTGGCACGCTGCTTTGGTGGGTATCGCTTATGACGGGAGAAACGGTTGTTATTGTTTTCCCGCTATTGTGCCTGTTGTCTGTTTTGCTTTTTCAGACTATTCGTGGGGCAGCCAGTAACGCGGTTGCTGTTAAAACGTTCATTTTTCTTGTATTGGGCGCCGCTTTATTGGGAATTATTGGCGTTGAGTTTTTTAGGTTGGAAAACGATATCGATAGAATGAATACCGTTTTTAAAGCATACATGCAGGTATGGGTGCTATTTGGCATTGTGGCTGGGGGTTTTTTATGGAGATATTGTTTAGAAAGCACGAGGTTTTCAGCTTTGAAAAAAAGAACGGTTTTCTTCGTGTTGGGTTTGTTATTGCTTGGAGCCCTGGTTTATCCTGTTTTAGGGACGCATAAAAGGCTTGCTGTTCGGTTTGATACGACACACCGTTTAACCCTAAATGGAGCAGAATATATGGATACGGCGGTATATCGCGACCCAAGCGAGGAAATACGATTAAGCCACGACAAAGATGCAATCGACTGGATGTTGGTTAACTTTAAAGGCCTACCGGTTGTTGCCGAGGCTGTGACTCCAATTTATCGTTGGGGTTCACGGATATCTATTTATACGGGGTTTCCAACGGTTATTGGCTGGAATTGGCACCAACAACAACAACGAATTTTTAGCCATAAAGAAATACAACAAAGAGCCCGAGATGTCGAGTTGCTATATCTTTCAAAAGAACAATCTTTGGTTAAAGAAATTATTAAGAAATACGACATCGAATATGTTATTTTAGGTAAGGTCGAAAAAATATATTATTACTCAAAGGGAAACAGCTTTTTGGACGCGGCCATTAGTAGTCTTACTGTGCCGGTTTATGAGAATGGTGAGGTGAAAATATTGTCCACTAACTTCTCACCAATAGATTAACGGAGCATATTGATTAGAACTTACTTTTGTAGCCAGCGGTTTACGTTAATACCAGGAGCTTCGGATTTCATGCCCTTAGGTTTATTGCCTCCAAAAAAATCTCCTTTACGGGAATTTTTATCTTTAAAAAAAACTTTAATATTATCGGGTAATTGTTCAACTTGTTCCTTAGGGAAGTTTTCGACCTCTTTGATAGGGCCGCCCCACTGTGGCCTGTATGCAATAGCTAACAATTCACGTGTATAGTCCCCAGTATTTGGATAATTTCCGTGAAATGTTTTGTGGTTCAATAGTACTGCTGAACCTGCTTTTAAGGGAACTTTTACTTCATCGGGATGACTTTCATATCTCAGATAGGGATTGCCCTCGGAATGTAAACTTAAATGTGATTTAGGTATTACCCGAAAAGGCGAAACATCCAAAGTTAAATCTTCCAAATAATTTAATACCCTGATTAGAACAGGACAACTTCCTTCATAACCAAAAATTTCAGAGCCCCAGGGTTGCCCGTCTGTGTGAAGCGCCATACCTGGGTGCCCAGGTTCAGATCGTGCGTAAACATAACTCATCAAAACTAAGTCATCCCCAAAGAGTCTTTCCAGAAAAGATGTGGTTGGAGGGTTAGCAATTAAATTTGTAATTTCACCTCCTAAGAATGCAATGTCGGAAGAGTTCCTTTGTCTTTCCGAGTAATCAGTACCTTTGGTTCTTACGCCTCTAAGCTGACCTTGTAACGCTTTGATTTTGGACTCGCTAATTACACCTGGCAATACTAAATAACCTTCAACTTCAAGCATTTTGACTTGTTCTCCAAATGTTAATTTAGTCCAATCTCTATCGTCTACGCGTAGGTCTTTATGTTTTTGTGACATATTGCCTCCACTATACTAAGTTTAGCAAGTTGGTAATTAGTTGTTCATATTATCATTTCGGTTATACATACTCAATGATTTATTTTGATTTGACTTTTGACATGTTACGGGCTTAAACTTTTGTATAAATTTTGAGTTTCAAAAATTCCAAGGAGTCCTTCTTATGACAAAAGCATATGTTTTAATTGAAACAGCTGTAGGCAAGTCAAGACAGGTTACAGAACAATTAGACGCAGTAGATGGCGTTATAACAGTTGACTCAGTTACTGGGCCCTACGACATTATTACGGTGGTCAATGCTCCAGACCTGAACACTGTAGGGCATATAGTTAGTCAAAAAATACATACAATTAATGGGATTGTTCGTACTGTTACATGCTTGGTGGTTAGCTCATTAAGTGATTAAAATGCAATCTGGTGTTGACTTAGAGACTATTATTTCATTAGAGGCTTCTGCTATTAAGTTTGGCGAAGGTGCAACTGCAGAACTTGGGTATGAAGTAAAAAGAAGAGGTTGTCGTAACGTTGTATTGATAACTGATAAAAGAATCGCAAAGCTTTTGCCGGTTGAACAGTCTATTGAATCCCTAACACGAGAATCAATTAAAGTAACACTATATAACAATGCGGAAGTAGAGCCTACAGATAAGAGCTTTATGGCTGCAGCAGAATTTGCACGATCTGGCTCTTTTGATGGGTTTGTTGCAGTTGGGGGAGGGTCGGTAATAGATACTGCCAAAGCAGCAAATCTATACTCTACGTATCCTGCAGAATTCTTGACTTATGTGAATAGGCCTGTGGGGAAAGGGGCCCCGGTGCCCGGCATGTGTAAGCCTTTATTTGCAATTCCTACAACTGCAGGAACTGGTAGCGAAACCACAGGAGTTGCTATTTTTGACTTCTTAGAAATGAGCACAAAAACTGGCATTTCAAGTCGAGAACTTCGTCCAGTTTTGGGCATTGTAGACCCTAACCATACAAAAACACTGCCACCAATGGTTGCTGCGGCAAGCGGGTTTGATGTTTTATCACACGCGCTAGAGTCATATACTGCTTTGCCTTTTGACAAGAGAGTGTCTCCATCCAGTCCAGTTGAAAGACCTTCTTACCAAGGGTCGAACCCTGTTAGTGATGTATGGGCCCTCAAGGCAATTGAAATGGTTGCAAAAAATATGTATACAGCCGTAACGAACCCTCAAAATGACTTTGCAAGAAGCCAAATGATGCTTGCTGCAACTATAGCAGGAATAGGCTTTGGAAACGCAGGTTGTCACTTGCCACATGGTATGTCGTACCCTGTTTCAGGAATGGTGAGAAACTATAGCCCCAAAGGGTATGAAAATAATGCTATAGTGCCACACGGAATGGCTGTAATACTTAATGCTCCAGCTGTATTCCGGTTTACTGCAGACAGCAATCTAGACAGACATGAACGAGCGGCGAATATTATGGGAGAGGTTGTAAAAAATAAAGAAGATGCAGGAGAAGCCTTAGCTAAAGCAATAATTAAACTTATGAAACGGCTCGATATGCCGAATGGCTTGTCTGCGGTGGGTTATTCTGAAAAAGATGTGCCTTTATTCGTAAAAAACACACTGCCACAGCAAAGGGTTCTTGGGTTGTCCCCAAAGCCTGTTGGGGAAAAAGAACTAGAGTTATTGTTTTCAGAGTCGTTGCGACTCTGGTAGATATATATAACTAATGACCTAATGTTTGTCGTCTTCTAGCGCGCCGAACGTTTCTAGCCTTGTCCATTCTGTCTTGTTCGCTCTTTGATCGAAAAAACCGTCGATTTCGTAGCTCACGGAGGATGCCAGATCTTTGCATAGATGATTGAAAACGTTTAAGTAATCCTTCTATGTCTTCTCCGTCTCGTAAATTAACGTAAGGCAATTATCTGCTCCTAAAATAAAAATAAAACAAGCATTAATGCTTTGGGTTAGAAATTAAGTATACTTTATGTTTTAATGAGATATCAATACTAAGGTGGGTTTGTTTTATAGAAATCCTAGCTTTGGTTTAGTCATTTTTTTGATTTAGGTTACCATAATGGACTATATTTGGATTCAAGGGGCACGAGAGCATAATCTGAAAAATGTGTCAATCAAAATACCTCGCAATCAGCTTGTTGTTATAACTGGAGTTTCAGGTTCTGGCAAAAGCTCATTGGCTTTTGACACTCTTTATGCTGAAGGCCAAAGAAGATATGTTGAATCATTATCTTCTTATGCTAGGCAGTTTTTGGGACGCATGAAAAAACCAGCAGTTGATAATATACAAGGACTATCTCCGGCAATCTCAATTGATCAAAGAGGAGCCTCACAAAACCCTCGGTCTACAGTAGGAACTGTAACAGAAGCATACGATTACCTGCGCTTATTGTTTGCCAGGATTGGAGTTCCGCATTGTTCAAAATGTGGGAGGGTTGTGAAAAAACAAACGGTGGACCAAATTACCGATGCAGTTTTAAAAAATACTGAAGGGGCTCGGGTACAAATATTAGCACCGATAATTCGTCACAGAAAAGGAGAACACAGAGAGGTTTTGTCTCGTATTAAAAAAACAGGCTTTGTTAGGGTCAAAATTGACGGCAAGGTCCAAGATATTTCTGAAAACATTTTACTTGACAAGAAAAAATGGCACGATATAGACGTGGTGGTAGATCGGGTTGTTGTGTCAAATAACTCTGCAGACAGAACAAGAATAGCCGATTCGGTTGAGGCCGCATTGAAGCTTGCCGAAGGAGCCGTTAAGGTTTCTGTTAAGGACCATGAAGATGTAGTTTTTTCTGAAGATTTTGGGTGTGCTTACTGTGGAACCGCTTTTCTTAACTTAGAACCTCGTCTTTTTAGTTTTAATAGTCCCATTGGTGCGTGTTCTGACTGTAGTGGATTAGGGGCCCGCCTTGAGGTAGACCCTGAGTTAGTAGTTCCAGACACCTCGTTATCTCTATCTGGCGGTGCAATTCGCCCATGGGGTAGGCGGGGCAGAATGACTATATCCAAAAGTGTTTTTGAAGCTTTGTCAAAGAAGTATAAATTTTCTCTTGACACACCCTTTTTTGAACTTACAGAAACGCAGAAAAAAAAGATTCTTTTTGGAACTAATGGCGAGACAATTGAAATAAACTATATAAGTAAGGCGGGAAGGGTAAGTACGTGGAACAATGCCTTTGAAGGAGTTATCAACAACCTCCAAAGGCTATACCTTGAAACTGCCTCTAGCTACAGAAGAACCGAAATTGCAAGGTATATGCGGTCTGTTCCTTGTTCTCTTTGTAATGGAAGAAGATTGCGTAAAGAGGCATTGTCAGTAACAGTAGCTGGTCGGAACATTATGGATGTATCGAACAGCTCTATTGGTTTTATTTTAGAATGGGTTGATGGATTACAAGGGGTTAAAAAAACTTCAAAAAAGAAAAGCTTAAATCAAAGAGAGCTTATGATTGGAGGGCCTATTCTGGAAGAGATCTCTTCCAGAATGAAGTTTTTGGATGACATTGGGCTTGGGTACATATCGTTACAAAGAGAAACAGGGTCTTTAAGCGGAGGGGAAGTACAAAGGATTCGGCTTGCTACACAAATAGGCTCAGCCCTCACAGGAGTTATGTATGTATGTGATGAGCCTTCTATTGGACTTCATCCTGTAGATAATGATCGTTTAGTTAAAACGTTGCTAGGTTTAAAAAATTTAGGAAATACAGTATTGGTTGTCGAACATGATGCGTTTATTATGCGATCAGCTGATTATATTGTAGATTTGGGGCCAAAAGCCGGAGAAGGCGGGGGAGAGGTCGTTGCGCATGGAAGTACGTCAGAAGTCCTGAAAAACAAGAAGTCCATTACGGCTCAATATTTGTCTGGGAAAAAAACAATTCCTTTTCCTAAGGAAAGAAGAACAGGAAACGGTCAATCCATACAAGTTTTTGGAGCAAGGGAAAACAATTTAAAAAATGTTCAAATAAATATCCCCTTAGGGTTGTTTGTGTGTGTGACAGGGGTTTCGGGTTCAGGTAAAAGCACCCTAATTAACGAGGTTTTATACAAAGGGTTAGCAGAAATCATGAATGGTTCGCGTCAAAAACCTGGAGAATGTGACGAGATAAAAGGAATAGAAAACATAGATAAAATAGTCAATATTAACCAGTCACCAATAGGGAGAACCCCGCGTAGCAATCCAGCAACCTATACAGGTGCATTTACCCCCATAAGAGAATTGTTTTCTTCTTTGCCTGAAGCTCGTTCTAGAGGATATAAGCCAGGGAGGTTTTCTTTCAATGTTAAAGGGGGGCGATGTGAAGTTTGCGAAGGCGGGGGACACATTACAATTGAGATGCAATTTATGCCTGACGTGACCGTAGTCTGTGAGTCGTGCAATGGAAAGAGGTATAATCACGAAGCACTTGAAATTTTATTTAAGGGTAAGTCTATAGCAGACATTTTAGATATGAGCGTTGCTGAAGCGCATGAATTTTTTATAAACATACCTTTACTAAAGAGAAAGCTACAAACAATGATTGATGTTGGCTTAGGGTATATTCGATTGGGCCAGCCTGCTACCCATTTAAGTGGAGGAGAGGCGCAAAGAGTCAAGCTGTCTACAGAGCTTTCACGTAGAGGCACAGGTAAAACCTTGTATGTTTTAGACGAACCAACAACAGGACTTTCTTTTCAAGATTGCGAGTATTTATTGAATGTATTACATCGACTGGTAGACTCAGGAAACACAGTTGTTCTGATTGAACATAATATGGAGATTGTAAAAAATGGAGACTGGATAATTGACCTGGGCCCTGGCCCTGGAGATATGGGTGGCTACGTGATAGCAGAAGGCACCCCAGAGGAAATTGAAAAAAACAATGCATCAATTACTGGTAAATATTTATTTAACACTAATTAAGAGTTCTTTGAGTCGATAACAAAAACATTTTCTTTTAAGTCTGTGCTTATAGCCTGAGGCGCATCAAGAGGAAAAAATATTTTTGCGGATGGTGTTTCACCGATGAGGGTGGCAATTACAGACGAGTTATTTTTGACAAAGCGAATTTTATTGTTGTCTCGGTCGGCTATTAGAAGATTATTTTCTTGGTCGACAGCTGTGCCGTGTGGATAAATATTTTCACAAGGTCCTTTTTTCTCTTCGTTTAATAATTTTCCTGCAATTGTTTCAAAGGTGTTTTTAAGAAAATTGACACGACAAACCCGATTGTTAAGTGTGTCGGAAATTAGCAGACAAGAATTGTTGTCAAAAGAGATAGAATGAGGAGACCTTAAGGAAGATTTTAGTGGAACACTTGGGTCTTTCGTGAGGATATTTTGGCTATTGGTGTTTCCTACAATGGTATTAATTATCCCAAGACTGTCAATTTTACGGATTTTGTGATTTGCTGTATCAGCTATAAATACCTCTCCGTGTTTATTTGACGCAACATCGTGAGGGCTGGCAAGCATAGAACGCTCACTAGGATTTCCGTCTCCTGAAAATCCAGGTTTTCTTTTACCTGCCAGCACTTTAACAGAAAACGTTTCCGAGTTTATTTCTTTCACCATGTGGTTGGATGTGTCTGCAACTATGATGTTGCCGTTAGGTTTTATACAAATACCATGAGGCCTTGAAAAAATAGAATGTTTTTCATATTGACTGTTTGGGTTTGTAGACATTTCTACTGTTCCCCCGATGATTTTTTCAGAGCCAGTGACAAGGTTTAATATTATTACTCCATGGACACGGTCAACCATTAAAAGATTCTTTGAAGGCTTGTGGTAATGTAGGCTCCAAACAAAAGATAAGCCGATGTTAAATCGAGCGCTAGAATTAGGCAGTGATTGATTTAATGATTTGGCGAGTATAGAAACGTGTCCAGTTTTAATGTTAAAGGCAATAAGTCGAGACATAGTGAAAATTATCCAGCTATAGAAAATAAAGAACCATTAAGAGTTTTAAAAACTTCAATTCGATAAGGAAAAGCCTCTTTTAATTGATCAATATGGGTAATAACTAGAATTTTTTCAAATTGATCTTGAATAGATTGGATTGACTCGATGATTCTTTCTTGTCCAGCTGCATCTTGCGACCCAAAGCCTTCATCAATGAATAAAATAGGCAGGGGTGTTCCAGATCGTCGAGCCAACAATTTTGAAAGAGCTATTCGGATTGCAAAATCAATACGAAAAGCCTCTCCGCCACTAAATGATTCATATGGTCGTGTTCCTAGCTCATCACCCACCTTGATTATCAGTTCTTCCTTGGCTATTCCGCTTCCTTGGTCTATTTTTCCTTGAATGAATTCAAACTTTACTGATAACCTCATGTCAGTTAAGCGAGAAAGTAAATCATTTGCATCAATTTCTAATTGTGGAAGCGCGGTTTCAATTAACATAGCAGGAATTCCATTCTTGCCGAAAATGATAGAGAGCTCTTCGTAGATTTCCTTTTCTTTAATAAGGCTAGCAGATTCCTTTTTTAATGCAGAAGCCTTTTTTTTCAATAGCGAAACCCGTTTTTCTCTCTGTAGTAAAACTTCTTTTTTAACCGATGCTTGTTGGTGTTCCTGCTCGAAACCTGAAAGGGCCGTACGTTTTTTTGATATATGTTCTGTTAGCTCGGGTATTTGTGGTAGTTTTAAAAGGCTTTCTTTTAGAAGTGTTTTGTTTTCATCTAGTTGAGAAATTCGAGAATCTATAAGCCCATGGATATTGGACAGGGCTTCGTTTTCGAATTTTACTCCACTTATCGACTGATTAAGCTTTTGATTTAATTCAAAATAAGGTGACAGTTTTTTTTGTGTCAACCTTATATTTTCGTGTTCTTCTTGACTGTAATTCAATGATGAAAGCTGATTTTCCAATGTTTCTAGCTTGGATAATAAGGCGGGAGGCATAAAGCTGTTGCTATTTAATTTTGATGAAATTTCGTCAATTTGTGATTCTGTTTGGTACAACAACCTCTTGTTTTCGTTGATTTTGAAAGCATCAGATTCTAAAGAGGTTAAATTTTGTTCCAGCAACTTTTTCTTATGGCTGTATTCGGCTTCTTCTTTTTTAACATTCTCAGAAAGTGATTTTTGTAATATGTCCACCCTCTCTTTTTCTTTCTTGTTTTTATTGAAAATCTCCCTAGACTGGTGTCCGTCAGAACGATAATTGTCTTGTAATGATTTTCGAACAGAGGGGCGTATTGAGGTTTCACACAGTGGGCAAATAGCCGTTTTTCCTTCGAGCATATCAAATTTTTTACGCGAATCTTCCATTTTTAACAAATAATGTTTATTTTCAAGCTCGAGGCTTAAAGACTTCGTCGCTAATTCTTCTATTTGAGAATGGAAGGAAGAAGATAGTTTTTTGAAAGAGTCGTTAAGCGTTATTAGAGAAGAATTGGTCTGTGCAATGCTTTTTTCTAAAGATGGAAGCTTTTGAAGCGATGGAAGTAAGTCGTTTTCTTTGGTTTTTTGAAGATGTTCAAGTAAAGAAGAAAACTCGCCTCTTTTTTGTGCAACTTCTTCTCGTATAACAGCAACTTGTCGGAGGCTTTTATCATAAGCAAATCTTTTTTGACTTAACTCCTCTTCTTTTTTATTGTACCTTTGTAAGGATTCATAGTTTGTAACTATGTCTTTTTTTCTTTCGATAGTTTCTTGGTATTTTCCAATATTTTTTTTGTGAGATTCTTTTTGTATATGCAGGGCATCTATTTCTTTTTCTAAATTTTTGATTAGTGTTCTTGTTTGAACAGACTCCTTTTCTAACAATAATAGACTGTCTAGCCTTGTTTGCAATTCAGAAAATTCTTTTTGAGTTGTGCTTATGTTTTTTTTCAAATTTGAAAGAGACAAATTTATTGTTTTAATAGATTCTTTATTTGGCGCTTCGTCTTTAATCTCTGACTCTATTACATTTAGTTCTATAGAAGTACCAGATATTTCTTTAGTAATTGTTTGTGCTCGGGTTTTTGAAATGGAAGAAATTTTTTCATAAACTGAAAGGCCTAAAACTTCTGATAAGCAGTCTTTCCTTTTGGCAGGAGTGCTTCTTGTAAATAAATCAGCCTTCCCTTGCATTAGAAATGCGGTATTAATAAAGGTTTCATAATCTAATCCCAAAATTTTACAAATATTTGATTCTGTTTCTTTTATTGTGTTTCCAGTTATAGGAATGAATGAAGAGTCTTGTTGATGAACATATAGTTCTAATATAGAAACCCCTTTTTTTGATGGTCCTGAATGGCCATATTTTCGAATAACTCGATATAGTTGCTTATTTACTGAAAATGATAGTTCAACCTGCATGTTTGAAGATCCTTGGCGGAGCAATTCTTCTTGGGTTCTGGTACGAGAACGGCCCCACAAAACCCAGGTAATTGCATCTAATAAGGCGCTTTTACCATGGCCATTATTCCCACAAAGACAAGCAACGTGTATCTCCCTAAAATCTAGAGTAGGAACATCTTCTCCGTAACAAAGAAAGTTTTGTAGGCTTAATTTTTCTGGTATCATTTTGGGCCATGTTAATTCAAAATTAGCTTTAGTATGCAAGCAACCAAGAGTGATGTTATTATATTTCTGAGTTTGCCATAACGTCAAATTAACTTTAAGTTATTTTGTAATGAATTATGAAAGGTTGAAGCATGAGTAAGTCTCTCAAGTCTAGAATAGCGCAAGGAGATCAATTATTTGGTATAAGTACCAGCATTACAACAGATAAATACGAAGCAGAAAAAACAGTATCTGAAGGGCCTTACGATTTTGTGTGGATTGACGGACAACATTCTCCGGTCGACCAAAATAAAATTGCTGACTATAGTGCAATGATGGCAGAAATGGATGTGCATGTTCAATTTAGAATAGAGCACGCACGTAATGCTTATCTTATTGGTCATTATTTGGATTTAGGTGTTTCAGGAATAGAAGTGCCACAAGTAGAAGAAGTTGCAGAAGTTAACGAGAGTGTAGCTAATTTTTATTATTCTCCAGCTGGAGTTCGTAGTTGGGGGGGAAGGTCTAGAATAGGGTTTGACCAGGGTGTAGACAGGCATGAATATGCAAAGTGGTGGAATAATTATGGGGTTTTATGGATTCAGGCCGAGTCTGTAAATGCTGTAACTTCTATAAAAAAGCTAGCAACTACGGGTGTCGATTGTGTCTCTATTGGCCCTAATGATTTGAGGTTTGATATGGAGCGGGTGGGTTCTGAAAAATTTGATTCTGTAGAAACATGTGTAAAACACATTGTCAGTCAACTAGAAGGAACAGGAATAACTGTGTGTCATAGGATTTATGACATAGTAGAAAAACAAAAATTCTATGATTTAGGGGTAAATGTGATTTTGAATGGCAAATAATTATTATTTCCATATGCAGAAAGGGGCGAGATGACAATATTAGGACAGGGAGACTGTCGTTATTTAATAACGGGTGAAGAGTGGGGCGAATTGCCATCGGGATGGATATATCGTGACGCGACAGCAGTCGCAGTGGACTCAAAAGACAACGTAGTTGTATTCAACCGGGGAGGCCACCCTGTGATAGTTTTTGATAAAATGGGTGGGTTTGTACGGTCTTTTGGAGAGGGAGTTTTTTCATTTCCACATGGAGTTGCAATTGGACCTGATGATGAAATTTATTGTGTTGATGCAGGTGACCATACTTTAAGAAAATTTTCTTCTGACGGTACACTATTGCTAACAATTGGTGTTCCAGGCAAACCATCTACTTTGATGGGCGGGGCTCCGTTTAATAAGCCAACACATGTATCTGTTGATTACAGGGATGGCTGTATGTATGTATCTGACGGATATAGCAATGCACATGTCCACAAATTTTCTCCAGATGGTAAATTAATGTTTTCTTGGGGAGGGTCAGGTACCGAACCAGGTTTATTTAATATAGTACACAACTTAGCCGTTGGGCGTGATGGAAGGGTATATGTTGCCGACAGAGAAAATAGAAGGATTCAAATTTTTGACTCTGGAGGAAAATATCTTGATCAATGGAATAATCTTTCGAGAACGGGCGCGGTTTGTTTAAGCCAAACT
Organism: Chloroflexota bacterium; assembly: GCA_002722455.1. Taxonomy (GTDB): domain Bacteria; phylum Chloroflexota; class Dehalococcoidia; order Lucifugimonadales. Next base: position 138,563 of record PBMB01000017.1, on the reverse strand, counting down.
GAACCTCAAAAAGTTTTCATTGGAGAATATTTTGGAGGGATTGTGTCAAATGCAATTGCTAACAATTTAGGTCCCAGAATATCGATATATACTACTTCTGGAGAATTAATTGAAAGATTAGGACATCGGCCTATAGGGGATGAGCCTGGACAGTTTTTTGCTCCGCATGGAATTGCTGTTGACACAGAAGAAAGCATCTATATTGCAGAAGTTCCGCATGGAGAGCTTGGAAATCCCTTAATGCCGAGTATGCAATACAGGTCATTACAAAAATTGACAAAATGTTAGTGTAGCAAGAAATTTAATTTGCCATTGAGGTTAATGGCTACAGACTTTATAATAATTGATATTTATAAGGAGGAACCCGGCTTGGATATGCAAAAAATAGATGATAAATTATTGATGCAGTTTTTTGAGACAATGGTGACCATTAGATTATTTGAAGAGGAATGTCGCAGACAAGCAGATTTAGGAAAACTGAGAGGCATGCATTCTTCAATTGGCCAGGAAGCGGTTCCTGTTGGCATCTGCGGGCACTTAAAAGAAGGGGATTACATATTAGGAAACCATCGTAGCCATCATCACTGTATAGCTAGAGGCGTCGACATTAATGAAATGATGGCTGAGTTATTGGGTAAAAGCACAGGTACTAATCGAGGTAAAGGCGGAACAATGCATATTGCAGATATTGACAAAGGGATGCTGGGTGCAAATGGAGTGGTAGGCTCTAATATCCCCGTTGCTACTGGAGCAGCGTTAAGTGCAAAAATGCGCGGTACAGACAATGTTAGTGTTGTTTTTTTTGGAGACGGTGCATCTGGGCAAGGAGTTTTATATGAATCTATGAACCTCGCATCGATTTGGAAGTTACCTGTCATTTTTGTATGCGAGAATAATCGGTATGCTGAGGCAACTCCATTTGAATATGCGATAGCAGGTGGCAATGTTTCAAGCCGTGCTGAGGGGTTTGATATGCCGGGAATACAGATAGACGGACAGTCTGTAATTGAAATGTTTCTTAAAGCGACCCCAGCTATAGAAAGAGCAAGAAACGGCGAAGGCCCTACTTTAATTGAAGCTTTAACGTACAGATATCAGGGGCATTTTGGCGGAGAGAACCCTCAATCTTATCGTACAAAAGAAGAAGAAGAACATTACAAGTCTAATGATTGTATTAAGCAGATCAGGAATTATCTTATAGAAGAAGAGGTGTGTGGGCTAGATGACTTGACTAGATTAGAAGAAGGTGCGTCGGTAAAGGTTGAGCAATCAGTTAAATTTGCAGATGACAGCTCATTTCCTGATGATAAAGCACTTTATGAAGATGTTTATATTTCCAATTCATGATTAAGGAGTACACTAATGGCTCAAGCGACAGATCAGAGGGCATTAACTTATGCTCAGGCAGTAAATGAAGCACTGCGTCAAACAATGGAGTCTGACAACAAAGTTTTTGTAATGGGTGAAGATATTGCTGGAGGAGCTGGTCGAGAAGATCAAGGCAAATCAGATGCGTGGGGAGGACCGTTTAGGCTTACAAAAGGCCTTATTGGTGATTTTGGTCCAGATAGAGTGCGTGACACACCAATATCTGAGGCTGGATTTCTTGGTGCAGGAGTAGGGGCTGCTGCTACAGGTATGCGGCCTGTTGTGGATTTAATGTTTTCAGGGTTTTTTGGTGTATGTGCTGATCAAATTGTTAATAATGCTGCAAAAATGAGATATATGTTTGGAGGCAAGATAACACTGCCCCTTACAATAATGACAAGTACAGGTGCTGGAACCGCTTCTGCTGCACAACATTCTGAAACATTATATTCTCTTTTTGCCCATTTCCCTGGCCTTACATGTGTAGCTCCTTCAGATGCATATACTGCAAAAGGTCTTTTTATTTCAGCTATACGATCAGATGACCCCGTAATCATTTTCAATCATAAATTATTGATGGGCAGAACTGCTAAATCTGCAGATATGGGGCAAGGAGAAGGGTTTGGGGTAGTTGTTCCAGAAGAAATGTATGAAGTCCCAATTGGAAAAGCACATATTGATCGTGAAGGAACTGATATTACGTTAGTTGGCATTAGTTATACAACAATTGTTTGTAGAGATGCAGCTAGAGAATTAGAAAGCCGGGGATATTCCGTGGAAGTAATTGACTTGCTGTCTGTTTCACCCTTAGATTCTGAGACAATACTTAATTCTGTTAAAAAAACTCGGGGGATTGTAATAGTTGACGAAGACTATCCTCGTTGTAGTGTTGCATCAGACATTTCAGCATTGGTAGCAGAAGAAGCGTTTGATTATCTTGACGCTCCTCCTGTTAGAATTACATCACCACATACTCCTGTTCCATATAGTTTGCCGCTAGAAATGTTATATTTACCAACAAAGGAGAGCGTAGTTGAAGCTGCCTTGGGTATTCTTGAATAAGGGAGGAAAAAATGGCTGAAGCAATTGTTATGCCCAAATTAGGCATGGTTATGGAAGAAGGAACTATACTACGTTGGACAAAACAAAAAGGGGAATTAGTTAATAAAGGAGAAGTCATAGCTGAAATAGAAACAGAAAAGCTTAATTATGAATTAGAAGCTGTTGTTTCCGGGATTTTTCACCCTATAGTTGAAGAAGGTGCATCAGTATTAGTTAATGGCATAGCCGGGTATTTGTTGGAAGAAGGAGAGTCTCCCCCTGAAATTGAGCAAGAAACAAAGAATACTTCAGTGATTAATCAAGCCCAATCTCCAAAAAAAAATCAACGATCTAAAGATCCCACAAAGCCAACGGCTGGAATCGTTAAGTCTACTCCAGGAGCCCGGAAACTGGCTGCAAAAATGGGGGTTGACTTAGGAGACCTTGTAGCAACCGGGCCAGGAGGGAGAATTGTAGAAGAAGATGTAAGAAAATATATGGAATCTAAAGATAGCCCTGCTACATCAGGGGCCAGCAAAGTGTTAGGAACCTTAGACATAAAAGACAGTAAAAATATTACTGGAATGAGGAAATCTATTGCTGACCACATGAAATCAAGCTTGGCAAATGCGGCACAGTTATCATTTTCATTAGAAGTAGATGTTACTGATGCACAAAAAGCAAGACGCGATTATTCATCTGGAGATGGTGTAAACATTTCACTTACAAGCCTTATAATAAAGGCATGTACGAAAGCTATAGAACAATATCCTGATCTAAACACTATTATCCATGAGGGTAAAATTCATTATTTTGATCAGGTTAATGTTGGGCTTGCAGTTGCTTTGAAAGAAGGGTTGATTGTGCCCGTCATTAGGAATGCTGACAAGAAATCAGTGGAAATAATTTCTCAGGAAGCACAAGAATTATCGGATAATGGAAGAAAAGGAAAGCTTGACCCTGACCACTTAACCAATGGAACTTTTACGGTGAGTTCTTTAGGAATGGTAGACAGTTTTACTCCAATTCTAAATAATGGCCAAAGTGCAATTTTAGGAGTAGGTCGGACACAAAACAAACCAGTAGTTGTTGGAAATGAAATAATTATTAGGGAGATGATAATATTAAGCCTTACAGTTGATCATCAGGTAATTGATGGAGCTGTAGCTGCAGGATTTTTTAGAAGAGTCCAAAGATATATAGAAAAGCCTATAGCATTATTGGATAATAAAAAGTAGAGAGATATAAATACATGGCTGCCACATATTCTAGAGATACAAATAACCCGAACACTTTATCTAGGCCGTTAGGACTATATTCACAAGTTTGTGAAGTAAAGAGTTCAAGTTTAATTTTTTTGGCGGGACAAGTATCGGTAGACAAGGAAGGCTCTTTAGTTGGAGAGAACGATATAGCTGTACAAGTGACGCAAATTTATCAGAATATAGGTGATGCACTAGATAGCGTGAATGCAAAATTTGAAAACATTGTTCAGTTTACAACATATATTGCAGGAGCAGATAATGTGCCTGCATTCTTAGAAAAAAGAAATTCTATAGTTACGAACATTTATCCGGCGGGTGATTTCCCTCCAAGTACACTGCTTGTAGTTGCAGGCCTAGCTGACCCTGGTTATTTGGCAGAAGTAACAGCAATTGCCGCACTCCCATAATTCTCAAATTCTTTTATAGTGAGTACGAATATGTCTAGACATTCTTACTATTATGTTGTGAAATATATCTAAAGCCGAATATTAGATATATAATTTAGTTATTATAGTTGTACGACAGCGACAGATTTTTTGAAAAGGAGGATTTACAGTGGAAGGGATATTTTTTCTTATTTTAGGTGGAGCTTTATTCGCGCACTCCTGGCATCTTTTAGGAATGTATTCTGATGGCAGGACTATGGGTATTATCCTTGGTGGATTGGGTATTTTAACATTTTATGCAACAACTATGGATCCATTGGTAGTAGAAAGTGTTGCCAAACATGCCTTGATTGTGGGTTCTGCTATGAAGGCATTGATGTTTGTTTGGGCGATTTATATGCTAATTATTGCAGCTCATGGAATTTTTGATTTTGATGAACGCCCTATAGGTTTCTATAGTTCGTTTTTGGCCGTTGTAACATTTGCACTTCTGCTTTTGTTTGCAGGACAATTTAGAACAATTTATGGCGAAACCCCATGGTTAGCCTTTTCAATTGCATCATTTGTGTTAACCATTAAAGCCGCCCTTTCTTTTTTCTACTTTGCTTTTTCGTATGGCGTTTTACGTCTTGTGAACGGCTGGTTTGCTCTATTAGGAGGGACCTTAGTTGGAGTTATTGGGCTTAGCATGCTTACGGGCGCACTATAAAACCAAAGAACACAAGTATAATTTAAACCGATAGCATAGTTTTTATGATCAGGAGTAAACGTTGTCGTCTAATTTTTCTATTGATTCAATAATTGAAAAATCTCAAAGCGAACATACCAAGTATGAATGGGAAGGCACGTTCCGTGATTACTTAACGATGGTAATCGAAAACCCCTCCCTTTCCCGGTTATCGCATTCCTTGGTGCATGAATCAATAACCTCACAAGGTATAGAGATAGACGAAAAAGGGCGCGAGGTTTATAGTCTTTTTGAAGATAATATCTTTGGACTAGATGAAACTATTGATCGAATTGTTCGATATTTTGCAGCTTCTGCTAAAAGGTTAGAGGTTAGAAAGAGGATTCTTCTGTTATTAGGCCCTCCTGCAAGCGGTAAATCTTCTGTGGTTGACATTTTAAAAAGAGCACTAGAGGACTATTCAAAAACTTCTAACGGGGCAGTATATGCTATTAAAGGCTGTCCAATGCAAGAAGACCCGTTACATTTAGTGCCAAAAGTTCTAAGACAAAGCCTTTTTGATTCACACGGTATTTATATAGAAGGAGATTTGTGCCCACGTTGTTTGTATATGGTTAGGACAGAACACCTTAATGATTTGGAAAAAGTACCTGTTGAAAGGGTCATTTTTTCAGAGCCCGAAGCCGTAGGGATCGGTATGTTTGTTGCAACTGACCCAAATCCTGATGGAGCAACTTCATTAATTGGCAGTGTTGACCCAGAACAACTAGCAGGTGACAGAGGGAAAGTAGCAGGTAAAGCTTTTCGCTTAGATGGCGAGCTGAATATTGCAAATAGAGGACTGATAGAATTTGTTGAAATGTTTAAAGCAGATAGACATTTATTAACAACATTATTGGGGTTAGCTCAAGAACAGATTATAAAAAATGAAAAGTTTGGGTCATTATATGCTGACGAGGTAATTATCGGCCATTCAAACGAGAAAGATTTTGACGCATTTGCTTTGGAGCCAACTTCTGAAGCATTAAGAGACAGGATAGTTGCGATTCAAGTTCCATATACCCTAAAGGTGAGTGAAGAAGTAAAGATATATCAAAAAATGATGAAAGATAGTAATTTAGAAGGAATAGAATTGGCTCCATTAACACTGACCATGGCCAGTGTTTTTACTATTCTCTCTCGTTTTGAAGACAGAGTACAGGGAGGAATTACATTAATTGATAAGATGCATTTATATGATGGTGAATTACCCAAGGGATACTCCTTGTCGGATATTCAAGAAGTAAAAAGACGTTATCCCAACGAAGGCATGTTTGGTATTTCCCCCAGATATACTATGAATCGAATTGGTGTTCTAGCTAGCTCTATTTCTGGAAACTGTATTACTCCGTTGGCTGTTTTAGATAGTTTGTGGAAGGGACAAATGGAAAATGTCAGCACAGATACAGCTGATAATTTGTCAAGATATACCCTTCTTTTACAAGAAGGTGTTAATGAGTATAGTCGACTTGCGATAAAAGAAGTACAGCGGGCATACGATTCAGCATTTGAAGATACGGCACAGATGCTTGTGGATGGATATGTTAAAGGTGCTGCCGAACATGTGAGGGATGGTGGAATCAGAACATCTGCTAGAGAAGACACTGTTCATCTTAGAGAACAAGATATGAGAGAGATGGAAAGGGTGATAGGGGTAACAGAGAGGGACAAAGATCAGTTTAGAAAAGAAATTAATTTATTTGCAAATAAATTAGAAGAAAAAGAGATAAAATTTACATATTTAGCTGAACCTCGACTACGCAATGCTATTGAAGAACGATTGTTACCTACGCGGCGAAACCTTGAACGTAGTCTAGCTCGACCAAGATTCGCCAAGCAAAGAGCTGAGTGGTCGCAACGTAGAGCTGCTATAATTTCTCGATTGGTACTTTCGTACGGATATTCAGACTTATCAGCACGAGACCTGCTTGATTTTGTGACTGAAGTATTGAAGAAAAAGTCAGCTATAAAAATACTTAAGCATGGAGGAATTGAGTGGTTATGGCCTTTGTACCTTAGTCCCCCAGATGCTAACGGAGAAAATTAGTAGAATTATACATCATGGTATTGTATAAATAAGATATCCTTAGTCTTATTTATTTTGTTTAAGTATTGCGTAGAGTTGGTAAAATTTTATGGACCGTATTGTTTCAGGGAAACGACATGAAGAAGATTTATCTTTTGATGTTAATTTACGACCAAGGCATTTAAAAGAATACATAGGGCAAACTTTACTCAAAGAAAACCTTGGAATTGCAATTGCTGCTGCAAAAAAAAGAGACGAGGCCCTAGATCACGTTTTATTATACGGACCTCCCGGATTAGGTAAAACAACTCTTGCAAACATACTTTCAGTTGAGATGGGAGTTAATTTAAAAACAACTTCTGGCCCTGCCATAGAACGTCCCGCAGATATTGTTTCGATACTTACACAAATGAAAAATAAAGAAATGTTATTTATTGATGAGATACATCGACTGCCTCGTGTAGTAGAAGAAGTTTTGTATCCTGCGTTGGAAGATAGGTTTGTATCATGGGTTATTGATAAAGGACTTAAGGCCAGAACTATGAATTTAAAATTAAAACAATTTACTCTTATAGGGGCAACCACAAGATACGGAATGCTAAGCGCACCATTAAGAGATCGTTTTGGGTCAATACATAGATTACAATACTATAACCAAGAAGATATGGAATTAATTATTGAAAGATCTGCTAAATTACTTAAGATTAAGGCGGACATAGAAGGCATTAAACAAATTGCAACTCGATCTCGAGGAACACCTCGTGTAGCAAATCGTCTTTTAAAAAGAGTGCGTGATTATGCTGATGTGCTGGGAGATGGTCGTATTTCGACAAAAATTGCATCTAGTGCATTAGATAAATTACAAGTTGACCGTGTTGGCCTTGATGTTGGCGACCACATGGTATTGCGCGCTATAATTGAAAAGTTTAATGGCGGGCCGGTAGGAGTAGAAACTATTGCAGCTGCTATTAATGAAGAGTCAGATACAATTGTTGAGGTATATGAACCGTTTTTATTGCAATCAGGATTACTTGACCGAACTAGAAGAGGTCGAGTTGCTACACGAAGGGCATATGATCACTATGGATATGAATTTCCAATAGAGCAAAACCAGCCTAAAATGTTTTAATTTTTTATTAGATTCATTTTGCCAATGTTAGTAAAGAAAACAGAGTTAGGTTACAGTGATTTATATGGAGGGATAAGGCTTGCAGGCAGACATGACATTAAACGGTGCAATGAACTTTGGGGTAATTCATTAAAATCCTCTCGCTTAAAACGGAAAGAAGGATATTCTCCCATAGATATTAACAAAAACAATGTTTTTGTTGTAAGTCAGCAATCTATAACAGATAATTTCTCACCCACCGCTAAAGCTTCTTTAGATAAATCACTAAAACAGACAGAGCTTATTATAGGTTTAGTTGAATTGTTTTGTGTATTAGATGAAGTAGAAATTCGCGCTTTAGTGGTAGATAAGAAATTTAGGGGCAAAGGGCTTGGAGAAGCATTATTGATAGCAAGTATTGAGCAATCGTTAATTTGGAGTACAATTACTATATCATTAGAAGTAAGAATTTCTAATTACATCGCGATATCTTTGTATAATAAATATGGATTCTCAATAAGGGGAAGGCGTAAAAAATACTATTCAGACAATAATGAAGATGCATTTATTATGAAGTCACCTAAATTAAATAGTTTAGAATTTCAAAGGATTTTTCGAGCATTGGTTAAAGCACATAGACATCAAATGATCAAAATATTTGATATGGATAGTTGAAAGACTGAAATGGATGATAAATTAAAAGACAACAGAGTCACTCGTTCAGGGTTGAAGATAGATCCCGTATATACAAAACCTAATAAAAATGACAGCATGCATAATGACCTTCCTGGTGAATTTCCATATACACGAGGAATCCGGAAAGATATGTATAGAGGTAGATTATGGACAATGCGTCAGTATGCAGGATTTGCTTCGCCTGAAGCTTCGAATAATAGATATAAATATTTATTAAATCAAGGACAGACAGGTTTAAGTATCGCATTCGATCTGCCAACTCAAATGGGATATGATTCAGATAATAAGATAGCAAGAAGTGAAATTGGTAGAGTTGGGGTGCCTATTTGTAGTTTGGCAGATATGGAAATATTATTTAAAGATATCCCCCTTGAAGAAATTAGTACATCGATGACTATAAATGCAACTGCACCAATACTGCTTGCTTTATATATTGTCTTAGCTAAAAAAAATGGTGTTAGCCTTGATAAATTACGAGGAACTATCCAGAATGATATTTTAAAAGAGTTTATTGCTAGAGGAACATATATATATCCGCCAGAACCATCTGTGAGATTGGCGACAGACCTAGTGACACATTGTTCGAAAGAATTACCGCTTTGGAATACAATTAGTGTTAGCGGATACCATATGAGCGAAGCTGGCGCAACTGCTGTACAAGAGTTAGCATTTACATTTTCAAACGCGATAGCATATGTAAAATCTGCTCTTGAACGAGGCATAGATATCAACAGCTTTGTTCCCAGATTCTCATTCTTTTTTGTAGCTCAAACTAATTTACTTGAGGAAGTTGCAAAATTTCGTGCTGCACGAAGAATTTGGGCAAAGATTGTACGAGATCGATTCGGATCAGGTGATATCAAAAGTACACGTTTGCGATTTCATGCTCAAACTGCAGGAGTTACTCTTACAGCTCAACAGCCGCAAAACAATTTAATTAGGACTACTATCCAAGCCCTTGCAGCTGTTTTGGGAGGAGCTCAATCTTTACATGTTAATTCATTTGATGAAGCGCTTGGACTTCCTACTGAAGAATCAGTTGAATTATCACTAAGGACTCAACAAATTGTTGCATTTGAATCGGGAATAACTGATACGGTTGACCCGATGGGGGGGTCATATTTTGTTGAAAATCTAACAGACAGGTTAGAAAAGTTATCATTTGATTACATAAATCAAATTGAAGAAATGGGAGGAGCAGTAAACGCGATTAAAAATGGATTTCAATCAAATGAAATTCATAATAGTGCCTATAAATTACAAAAAGATATAGAAGATGGCAAAAATGTAGTAGTGGGAGTGAATAAGTATCAGTCATCAGATAATTTAAAAATTATGCGGGGACAAAATATAGACAAGAATGATATTGATAAACATCTAAATAGATTATATCGCGTTAGAAAGAAGCGGAATCAAAACGATGTAAGAACTTCACTAAAAGAATTAGAAAAGGCTGCTGTTACTCAAAATGTGAATACAATGCCATTTATTATTAAATGTGTTGAAGTTTATGCGACAGTTGGTGAAATTTCAGATGTTTTTAGAAAGGTTTTTGGTAAATATGACGGATGATGTACAGGTATGCTTTGTTAAAGAAATTGATCATATAGGAATTGCTGTAAATGACCTAGAAAGTGCAATAAATTTATATGTAGATTTATTTGGAGCTATACTTGAAATTGACAATGAAGTGGTTGATCAAGGCGTAAGAATTGCTATGTTAAAATTTCGATCTGGCACTAGGTTAGAGTTAATGCAGCCACTAAATAACGAAGGTACTGTGGCTAGGTTTTTAAATAAAAGAGGAAATGCGCTTCACCATTGTTGTTTCGCTGTGGAAAATCTAGAAGAAACATTATCTAAAGCTTCTAATTCTAACATTGACCTGATTGACCACGCTCCTCGTCAGGGGGTAGATGGACAAATTGCTTTTATTCACCCAAAAGCAACTGGTGGTATTTTAGTTGAATTAGTTCAACGATAGGAGGGGTTTTGTCAAAAAACATACGTGTATTAATAGCTAAGCCAGGATTAGACGGACATGATCGTGGAGCCAAAGTAATAGCCCATACATTGAGAGATGCAGGAATGGATGTTATATACACAGGTATCAGGCAGTCCCCAGAAATGATAGCAGAAGCAGCCTTCCAGGAAGATGTCGATGTAGTGGGCATTAGTATATTGTCTGGAGCACACATACAGCTTATTAGAGAAATAGCAGAGTTATTATTACAAAAACAAGGTGGAAATAACCCCTTATTAGTTGTAGGTGGAATTATACCAAGTGAAGATAAAAAATCATTATATGAATGTGGGGTTAGTGAGATATTTGGTCCAGGTACAAGCACGAAAGAGATAGTTGCCTTTATTAAAAAGTCTGTAAATCTTTAGGAAAAATTATGGACATTGAACACAGAACTGATTTTTTATCAGTTCTTTTAATTATATTAATCTACTAGAGATGTATAGTATAATAGATTTTTATGTAAAAGTTTATTAAGGATACATGTATTAAAATGCCACCGAAAAAGAAACATTCAAAGGCAAGAACAAGGCGAAATCAAGCTCATACAGGACGCAGTGTGCCTAGCTATACTCTCTGTAAAGAGTGTGGTGACCCAGTTTTATCTCATCGTACATGCACTTCTTGTGGTTATTATCAAGGACGTGTAGTAATTTCAAAGGATACTGCTGAAGCTAGTAGTGCTTCGGAAATTAGCAGCTAGTATTTTATGGGTTTTACACTAGAAAGGTAATATCTTTGGTTGATAATCAGCAAAATAGTAGTAAAACAGCATTTTTATTTCCAGGACAAGGATCTCAATTTGTTGGTATGGGTGCTGAGCTTTATCAGCAATCTTCTGCTGCTAGATCAGTGTTTGATAGAGTTGATAGTGCTTTAGATAAGCCAATCAGTAAAGTAATGTTTGAAGGGCCAGAAGAGGAACTGGTAAAGACTATCAATGCACAGCCAGCTATCATGACAGTTAGCCTTGCCTGCCATGCAGCTATGCAAGAAATTTTAGATGACAAACTTATGCCTAAACCTGCAATGATGGCTGGTCATAGCCTGGGTGAGTATACGGCACTAGTAGTTGCTGGTGTGGTTGACTTGGATACAGGAGTGAAATTAGTTAGAGAAAGAAGCCGATTAATGCAGGAGGCCTGTGAAGAAGAAGAAGGCTTAATGGCAGCGATTTTGGGTTTAGACGAAATGGTGGTAGAACAAATCTGTAGGGATTCTGGTTCATATGTATCGAATGTTAATTCTGCTAAGCAGATTGTAATTAGCGGCAATAGAGTTTCTGTAGTCCGATGTATGGAAATGGCACGACTTCGAGGAGCAAAAAAGATAATTGTTTTAAATGTAGGAGGGGCCTTTCATTCTGAATTAATGTCTAGTGCGGCAGTCCAATTAAAAGAGTTTGTGGAAAAAGTCTCTTTCAATAATCCGACAATTCCTGTAATTTCTAATTGTACAGGAGAACCTATGGAAAAATCTCATGCAATTAGACAAGAATTAGTTTCACAGATAGTTAGTTGTGTGAAATGGAAACAATCAATTTCATACATGCTTGATGCTGGTGTGTCCAATTTCATTGAATTGGGACCAGGGAGAACTTTATCGAATTTAGTTAAACGCATTAGTGATAAACCAATGACGGTTAAAAGTATTTCAAGTTTAGATGCTATTTCTGGATTAGAAGATGATTGAAAAAAGTTAATTAAATTTTTGCAGTTAACAGATTGGTTGAGGAAATTTTTATTTATGACACGAAGAGAAGCACGTGAACTTGCTCTCAGCACTTTGTATCAGCTAGAATTAAGACAAAATCTTAAAGGGAATGATCTAAATGTGTACGATAGAGACATAAAGGAAGTAGACTTTACAGAAGAGTCTTATTGTCATTTTCTTGTTAATGGTATATTGGATAATATGGCATCCTTTGATTTACTAATTAATAGGGTCGCAACTAGGTGGCCAATTGACCAAATTCCGTATATAGAAAAAAACATTATTCGGATTGCTCTTTTTGAGATACAATATACAGATATACCAAACAAAATTGCTATTAATGAAGCTATAGAATTATCTAAAATATTTGGAGGAGAAAATGCTTCAAAATTTGTACATGGAGTTTTAGGGGAGATATTAAAGAAAAGCGATCAATTAAAAGTTTAAAATGAACAAAAAGGATTGAGGGAGGTTCTCAAAATGGCGACAGTTTTAGAAAGAGTTCAGCAAGTAGTTGCAGAAAAATTAAGTGTGGAAACTGATAAAGTAGTTCCAGAAGCTTCTTTTACAGAAGATCTAAGTGCAGACTCTTTAGATTTAGTTGAATTAATAATGGCGTTTGAAGAAGAATTTAGTTCCGATGAATCACAATTAGAAATTAGTGATGAAGAAGCTGAGTCGATCATGACTGTTCAGGCAGCTGTAGATTTTCTTAAGTCAAAAGGCATATCTGATTAAATTTATTGGTTTATTGTAGAATGTTATCTGTTAACCTTTGGTTTTAGGTAACTTATGAATGAGATTCAGTATTTAGCTGAAGAAATCAATAATTGCAGGAAATGTTCGTTAGGTTGCGAGAGAACCAATACTGTTCCGGGAGAAGGTCCTTATTCAGCTTCAATAGTTTTTATAGGTGAAGCTCCAGGGCATAATGAAGATTTACAAGGTAAGCCTTTTGTAGGCGCGGCAGGACGTTTGTTAGATGGCTTGCTTTCACAAGTGGGTTTTGAAAGACAGGATGTATTTATCACTAATATTTTGAAATGTCGTCCTCCAAATAATAGAGACCCCTTGCCTGCTGAAATTAAGGCATGTACTCCGTTTTTAGAAAAACAGCTAAAAAAAATACAACCTAACATTATAGTTACGCTTGGTAGATTTTCTCTTAGTTACTTTTTCCCTACTTTACAAATTGGGAAAGTTCGAGGCAAACTTTTAAAGTGGAACAATCAAAATATTTATCCTGTATACCATCCAGCAGCAGCTTTGAGAAATACTAAATTCTACGATTTACTAAAAAATGATTTTCAACAAATGGTACAATTTTTAGAAGAAAAACCTGTTGAGGAATCTCCAATTACCGATAACCCAGAATCAATTCAACTATCATTTTTCGATGATTAAACTAGATTCTCCCTCAATTAAAATTGTGATTTTAGGCGGATTGGGAGAGTTTGGATGCAACATGATGGCTATTGAATCTGGAGAGGATATAGTTGTCATTGATGCCGGGTTAGGTTTTCCTCCAGAAAACACCTCTGGAGTAGAAATTATTGTTCCAAACATCAGTTATTTAAAAGAGAACCAAAAAAGATTACGTGCTATTCTAATAACTCATGGCCACGAAGACCATATAGGCGCATTACCATATTTATTTAGCCAGGTTCAAGTCCCTATATATGCACCTCCATTTGCATATCATTTGATTAAACAAAAAATTAAAGGGAAATATGAAAAGTGGTTAAATAAAATCATAATTGGAGACTATTATCAACTTGGTGATATTAAAGTAGAATTTTTCCCAGTTAATCACTCCACACCTGACTCAACCGGAATTATTCTTTATACAAAGGCAGGAATTCTTCTACACACAGGTGATTTTAAGAGAGGAAAACCTTTAATTGGAACTAACTCAATCAATTGGAAGATGCTTTATGAAAGACTACCTAGTAGAGTTCGTGTTTTATGTTCTGATTCAACTTATTCAATAGTTTCAGGAAATTCAGAACCAGACCAAATAGTAGAACCGCATTTAGCAGATATAGTTAAAAAAACACGAACAAAAATATTTCTTAGCACTTTTTCTTCATCTATTGGTCGCATTAAACAGGCACTTAAAGTAGCAAAAGATCATGGTAGGCAAGCTTCAATATTAGGAGACAGTATGTCTAAAAAAATAAATATAGCGAGAAAATTGGGGTATCTTCCTGGTTTTGAAAACACTGTAATTTCCGTTGATAAATTAAAAAGTCTTCCTAGTCACAAGTTTATGTTAATTGTCACAGGTAGTCAGGGTGAAAAAAATTCTGCGTTGATGAGATTAACTCGAGGAAAATTTAAAGGAATAGAAATTTCTTCAGGCGATTGTCTTGTGCTTTCATCATCTATAGTACCTGGAAATGAACTAAAAGTAGCAGAAATGATTCAAAAATTGTCTGTAAAAGGGGTAAAAGTTATTGATCAAACAAAAGCTAAAATCCATGTTAGGGGCCATGCATTAAAGGATGATTTAAAGGAATTAATAAAGATTTTTCAACCTGAATATTTTATTCCGATTCATGGGCAGTATGAGCATTTATTAGAGCATTTATTGATTGCTAAAGAGGCAGGTATATCAAGAAAAAACATTTGTATTTTAGAGAGAGGTAACGTTTTACAAATTTCCTCAAAAGGATCTGAGTTGATGTCTCCCGTTCCTTCTGGATTGGTTTTTTTGAAAGGAACAGCTCGACATATTATAGATTCATCAGTTATTGACGACATCAATGATGTTGGAGGAAATGGTGTTTTAACAATATCATTATTAATCAACTTATCTAATGAAAATAGAGAATTGAAATGTTTCGTTGATCAAGTTGAATTTACAGCAAGTCAAGATGTTTTGAAAAATATTAAAGATTACACCCAAGAAACGCTAGAAACAGCAGTAGCCGATGGGATAAAGTTAGACAGACTAGATAGCTTGATGATTCAAAGGGTTGATCAGTACTTAACTATGAAAAATATTCTCCGTCCTATGATTAGGATAAATATAATAAATCCAAATAAGACAAAATAGCAAATTTTGTCTGGTTGTTTTTATTGTTGGGCAAGGGTAGACGAGATGAAGCATAAGTCGAAAATATTTATATCAACAGTATGTACACTGTTATTTGTTATACTTTTTTCATTAATTATTTATTATCAGGACGCATTATATAACACACTATCTAGCTGGCAAAAATTCTTAACAGAATATTTTGGAATAGGTGTCTCAATTGTTATTTTATGGTTCAGTTTTTTTATAGGTGTTATTGTTTCTAAACGAACATGGTTTCGTAAGACTAGTTATTGGATAGCTTCTTTCCCATTTTTGTTCTTTTTACTTGCGTCATCCACATACTTAGATGATGTTTTTCACTTGATTGAAAAACTAAAATTATATGATTATTTTGTAGCAGACATATCTATGGGCGGTATAGTTGGCAGACAATTAGTAGGAAATACGAACAATTCAACTATTTTTCCAATTATTAGAATTATTGGCCTAGGATTATGCATGGTTGTTATTATATTTCCTAGAGATTCAGTGAGATTGGTGACTAAAGGTACTAGGGTTTTAATGTACTTATTATTAGCATTTATCAAGTTTGTACGTGATAGAAAACAAATCAAAAGTACTGACAATATGATTTCTGGCACTGAAAATTCGAAGCCAGTTAGAATTAAATTATCTCAGCAAGAAAACATTAATCAGTTAGATGATTTTGCAGAGATAAATGAAGGTATAATTTCAAAAAACACTTCCAGTTCAACGGAGCCAAATAATTTAAAACAAACAAAGCTTGATATTAACTTGAATAAAGACTTAAATCTCAAGAAAGATAATTTGTATAGTGGAGAAATTCCTAGTACAGATATTTTGGAGACTATAGTCGAAAAAGGGATTTCGGAAAAAGAAATTGAAGAAACAAGTAAAAAAATTAAAACAACTCTTGCGGACTTTGGTATTGACATAGAAATTGGTGAGGTACAGTCTGGTCCTACCGTAACAATGTACGGCATCATTCCAGGATGGATAATAAGACAAAAAAAAGTTCCTTCTCTTGATTCTAACGGTAAACCTATCCTTGATGATAATGGGAAGAAAGTTTTTCATATGATAGAAGAGAAAACAAGAGTTAAGGTTGATAATATAATTTCTCGTGAAAAAGATTTAGCCTTGGCTTTGAAAACACCTAATATTAGACTTGAAACCCCTGTTATGGGTAAATCTTTATTAGGTCTTGAGGTTCCAAATTCAACTTCTTCAATTGTTTCCATGAAATCGATGATAGAATGTTTTGCTTTTCAAAAAGTCTATAATCAACAACTTGGATTGCCAATAGTTCTGGGTAAAAATAATTCTGGTGAAGCGGAAGTTATGGATTTAACTAAGATGCCTCATTTATTAATAGCAGGATCTACAGGAAGCGGCAAAAGTGTGTTTATAAATGCAGTAATATGCTGTCTTTTAATGTCGATGAGCCCAGAAAAATTAAAATTAATATTAATTGATCCTAAACGAGTTGAACTAACACCATATTCTGGGGTTCCTCATCTAGTAGTTCCTCCTGTTGTTGAGACAGAGAAAGTGGTGACCGTACTTAAGTCGGTTATTAATGAAATGTTAGATCGTTATAGAAGAATGCAAGAAGTTCAGACAAAAAATATTGAAGCATACAATAAAAAGACTGGAGAAAACATGCCATATTTAGTGGTTGCCGTTGATGAGCTTGCAGATCTAATGATGACAGCTTCTTTTGATGTTGAACAATCAATTTGTAGACTTGCTCAACTTGGCAGAGCTACAGGCATCCATCTTATTGTAGCTACCCAACGGCCATCTGTTGATGTTGTAACTGGTTTGATTAAAGCGAATTTTCCTACGAGAGCAAGCTTTGGAGTAACGTCTCATATTGATTCGAGAACCATTCTAGATACAACAGGTGCAGAAAAATTATTAGGAAAAGGAGACATGCTGTATTTGGGAGTCGATGATAGTAGGCCTACTAGAATTCAAGCAGTATACGTTTCAGATGATGAGATTAACGAAATTGTTAAGTTTTGGGAAAATACCCAAATAAGTGAAGATGGATTTTCTTTACAGCTACTACCTGATGATAGCAACTCTACAGAGATAGAAGGATCAAACCTCATAGATGGAATGAGCGAAGATAGTTTAATAGAAAAGGCTATAATTATTTCTCGAACAGATAAGAGAATATCTACATCTTTATTACAAAGAAAATTGCGTATTGGATATCCTCGAGCTGCCAGATTAATGGATCAGCTTGAGGAAAAAGGGATTATTGGTCCTAGCGATGGTGTGAAATCCAGAGAAGTTCTTTTATAATCTTACATACTTTGAGATAATAATATTAATATCATCAATAACGGGGTGGGAGTATGGAAGGTGCTTTTGAAGTAACTGAAGATATAAAAACGAGCTGTTTGGTTTGTAACGGTTCTTTGGAAGAATCCGAATATTTTACGCAGTTTAAAGTTTGTCCTCATTGTAAATTTCACTATAGTCTGTCTGCACTAGTAAGAATCAGTATGATTGTAGACGAAGGTACCTTTAGAGAAATTTCGCGAGGAGTTGTATCAATAGATCCAATAGGTTTTTCTCCTAAAGAATCTTATAAGACTGTAATTCAAAGAGAACAGAAAAGAACAAGTTTATCTGAAGGGGTCATCACAGGTACGTGTGAGATTGGAGGAAATCCTGCGGTTATCATAGTATTTGACTTTGGATTTATGAGTGGGAGTGTAGGATGTGTCGTAGGTGAAAAAATAACACTTGCCATTGAAAGATCTGTTCGAATGAATGTTCCTCTAATTGCTGTAGTTACAAGTAGTGGTTCAAGAATAGAAGAAGGCCTTCTTTCTATAATGCAGATGGCTAAGATTTCAATGGCAATTGATAGTCTTGAAAATAAAGATATTCCATTTATTTCAATTTTAGCAAACCCCACTACAGGACAGGCATATGCTTCATTTGCTGCTCGTGCGGATTTTATTTTTGCAGAACCGGGATCAGTTATAGGGCTGTCTCCGTTAGGGTTGATGAACGAAAGTAAAAAACACAAACAATTATCAGATCAATTAATTAGCAATTACACTTCTGAGAATTTGTTTGAAACAGGAATGATTGACATGGTTGTGGATAGAGAAAACCACAGATCTATTCTTGCCCATATAATGGGCTTGCTCTCTATGTCTAATCGTATAAAAAAAAGAAAAACATCTATTCAACCATCAAGGAAAAAAGACGTGGATGCTTGGAAATCAGTTAGTTTAGCAAGAATAAAAAACAGACCTACTGCTAGGCAATATATAGATGCGATTGGAAATCGCTTTTTTGAGATACATGGTGACAGGGTTAACAACGATGATTCTTCTGTTACGCTGGGCATTGCTGAATTGTCTGGGCAATCAGTGATTGTGATTGGACAAGAGAGATATAGTGATGTTAAACAGCCAGTTAAAACTATCAATTCTATTACCCCAGAAATGTTTCGTAAAATACAGAGAGGGATTAGACTTGCAGAGAAATTTAAGTTACCTCTTTTGTCATTTATTGATATTTCTGATGTGGAAACGAGTTTAAGTGCGGAACAAGGTGGTTTAGCAGTTGAAGTAGGAAAAACCATTTCACAAATGGCCCAGTTAAATTCACCATCAATATCTATTATTATTGGAGAAATTGGAGGAGAAGCTTCATTGCCTTTAGTTGTTGCTGATCGAGTTTTGATGTTAGAACATTCAGTGTTTTCTGTTACTTTGTTAGAAGATGCAGCAAGTTTGATTTTTCAGGATGCTAATAAAGCAGAAGAATTAGCGAAATGGTTTAAGTTAACAGCGTTAGATTGTCAAAAATTTGGTGTTGTTGACTATATTGTACAAGAACCTGTTTTAGGGGCTCACACTAATATAAAGGAAGTGTCTTTTGACCTGATAAGAATATTAATTAGTACATTAGCTGAATTACAAAGTAAATCTAGCAGACGTTTATTACGAGAACGAAAGAATCGATTTAGAAAAGTAGGAGAATATAATTCAAAGGTCAAAGCAATTGTTTATCAAGAATTTGTTGGTATTCAGCAGTTGCTTTCTAGAAAATTTAACGATAGGAAGTAGAAATTATATTAGAAAGGCAAGATTCCTTTATGCTTTCCTTGTTTATCCTCAAATGCTTTAATTTTGCTCTCATAGTGAAGTGTTTCACCTATATTATCTATTCCTTTGAGCAGCGTGTTTTTTCTAGCAGAGTCTATTTCAAATTTTATTAATGATTTAGAAGAAGATATATTTGTGATTGTTTGGTCTAAAAGATTAATGGTAATTTTAAAAGTTGGTTTATTGATACACTTCAGCATAAGGGGCTCAATAATTTTATTTGGTAAACTGATTGGCAAAATTCCATTTTCAAAGCAATTGTTGTAGAAAATATCAGCAAAACTGGGTGCGATTATACATTTAAACCCATAATCTAATAGAGCCCACGCAGCATGTTCTCTTGAAGACCCGGATCCAAAATTGTTACCAGTAAGCAGGATTTGTGAATCTTTATATTTCAGGTCATTTAGCTCAAACGAAAGATTTGGATTGCCTTTTGAGTTATATCTCCAGTTATAAAAAAGGAATTCTCCATATCCTGACTTAGTAATTCTTTTCAAGAATTGTTTTGGAATAATCTGATCAGTATCTATGTCAGACCTATCTAATGGGAGAATTGTACTTGTAAGTTTTTTAAAAGGTTTCATATCTCAATATAAAATGTTAAGCGTCTATGTTTTAAATTTCCAGGAACGAATATCAGTAAAATGTCCTTTAATTGCAGATGCTGCTGCCATTGCAGGGCTTACTAAGTGAGTTCTTCCATTGTGTCCCTGCCTGCCTTCAAAGTTACGATTTGAAGTTGAAGCACATCGTTCATACGGTTTTAAAACATCTTCATTCATTCCAAGACACATAGAACAACCAGCATCTCGCCATTCAAATCCAGCATCTTTAATTACTTTATCAATACCCTCATTTTCAGCTTGTTTTTTTACTGAAGTTGAACCAGGTACTACCATTGCTTGAACGGTTTTATTCACTGCATATCCTGCAACAATATCTCGTACTATTCTTAGGTCTTCAATTCTAGAATTTGTACAAGATCCAATGAATACACGATCTATATTTATTTCTGAAATGGGTTGTTCTGCTTCAAGGTTCATATATTGCAATGCTCGTTTTATAGGCAATTGTTCAGCTTCTGACCCAAAAGAGGCGAGCTCAGGGATTTTACCCGATATAGGTGTTGACATGCCAGGGTTTGTCCCCCAAGTCACCATAGGTTCAATATCTTCTACTGAAATATCTACTACTTTATCGTATTTTGCATTTGGATCAGATTTTAATGTAGACCAAATTTTCACAGCTTTTTCAAAAGACTGGTGATTAGGAGAGTGTTTTCGATTCTTTAAGTATTCAAAAGTAATGTTGTCAGGAGCTATCATGCCAGCACGTGCACCAGCTTCAATGGACATATTACATAGGGTCATTCTACTTTCCATCGAAAAAGATTCTATACAATTTCCTGTATATTCAACAACATGTTCTCGAGCCCCACTAATGCCAATTTGAGAGATTATCCACAAAATACAATCTTTGGATGAAATACCAGATGGTAATGAACCGGTTAAATTTATTTGCATTGTTTTTGGTTTAAATTGTCTAATGGTTTGAGTAGCAAATACATGCTCAACTTCAGATGTTCCGATACCAATTGCAAATGTACCAAAAGCACCGTGTGTAGATGTATGACTGTCCCCACATACGATAATTTTACCAGGATGAGTTAACCCTTGTTCTGGTGCTATGACGTGAACAATACCCTGGAAAGGACTTTTCATATCATAGAGAGTTATTCCAAAGTCTTTACAGTTTTTTGCCAGAGTTTTGAGTTGTAGTTCAGCTATTTTGTCTTTTAAAGGTTGATTCCGGTTTATCGTAGGGGTATTGTGATCTGTAGTTGCAAGAGTGAGATCAGGACGACGAACAGTTCTTTTTGCAAGTCGAATACCGTCAAATGCTTGAGGTGAGGTTACTTCATGTATAAGGTGTAAATCTACATAAAGGATGAATTCTTTTTCAGATATTTTATGGACAACATGTGAATCCCAAATTTTGTCGAACATAGTTTTGTCCATAATGATAAATTAAACCTTTTAATCTTTTAATTTTTTAGAGATGTGGCTGAGAGTAATCTATTAAGTCCGTTTAAGTATGCTTTTGCACTAGCAATAATAATATCGGTATCCGACCCTCTTCCTACATATGTGTTGCCTTCATGTGCTATACGTACAGTGACTCCTCCAAGAGCATCGATTCCCTCGGTAACAGCTTCTACTCGGAATTCAGTTAATTCATTAGCAACATTAACAATAGAATTAATTGATTTATATACAGCATCAATTGGTCCAGTTCCAGTAGATGTATTAGTATGAGGATTACCTTCTGGGTCAATGATAGTTATAGTAGCAGTGGGAGTTTGATGATTACCACAAGTTACTTGAATCGTATCTAATGCATACATAGTTAATGTGTTAGCTGCATCGCGTTGACTAGACATTAGTGCTTCAAGGTCAGCATCGGTTACTTCTCTTTTACGATCTGCCAAGAGCTTAAATTCTGTAAATGTTTGATTTAACTGGTCTTTGCTAAGCCTATACCCCAGTTCTTCTAATCTAGATTTTAACCCGGCACGTCCACTTAGTTTTCCAAGAACCAATGAATTGCTGGGCCATCCAATTGATTCAGCACTCATTATTTCAAAGGTTGTACGTTCTTTTAAAATACCATCTTGGTGTATACCAGATGCATGACGAAATGCATTTGCACCAACTATAGCTTTATTTGCCTGGATTGGGAAACCAAAGATATCACTGACTAATCTACTGGTACGGAATAATTTTGTAGTATCAATATTAGTATGAACACCAAGTTTTTGTTGGCGAGTTTCGATAGTCATAATTACTTCTTCAAGAGCAGCATTGCCTGCACGTTCTCCTAAGCCGTTAATACATCCTTCAATTTGAGTAGCTCCGTTTTCTATTGCAGAGATACTATTAGCTGAAGCATTGCCAAGGTCATTATGACAATGTACGCTGATAGTCGCCTTGTTAATTGAAGGAACATTTTTACGGACTGAATTGATTAATTTTCCAAATTCTGAAGGTATTGAATAACCAACAGTGTCAGCAATGTTGACTGTTGAAGCACCAGCTTTAATAACAGCTTCAAGCAAAGCATATAGATACTGAGGGTCTGTTCGTGTAGCATCCATTGGTGAAAACTCTACATCTTCGCAATATTGACGAGCATGTTGTACGGATGATATAGCAAGATCAAGGACCTCTTCAGGATTACTTTTTAATTGGTGCCATATTTGAACATCAGAGCTTGATATAAAGACATGAATTCGAGGGTTCTGAGCATTTTTAATTGCATCCCATGCAGAATCTATATCTTTGAAATTACATCTTGCTAGGGATGCAATAGTTGGTCTTTGAATTTCTTCTGATATTGTACGGACGGCTTCGAAATCTGCAGGAGAACTAGCAGCAAATCCTGATTCAATTATATCGACACCCAATAAATCTAAATAACGCGCGACTTCTAATTTATCATGAGTAGTTAATCCAGCACCAGCGGATTGTTCTCCATCCCTTAGAGTGGTGTCAAATATTAGAACCTGTTTTTTTGTCATGAGAAATCATTCCTCCTGCTAGGTGACAACATATATCACAGTACATTTAATCTGAGTCATTCAGAAAACTCATCATACCCCTTAATTCTTTACCTACGACTTCGATAGGGTGTTGAGCATTTGATTTTCTGAGTTGATTGAAACGTGCACGACCTTCATCATTTTCAGCGATCCATTCTCGAGCAAAGCTTCCATCCTGGATTGACTTCAATACATCTTTCATTTTTTCTTTGACAGAAGAATCAATCACCATAGGTCCTCTAGAATAATCTCCATATTCTGCTGTGTCACTGACTGAATAGCGCATATATTCCATTCCACCTTGGTAAAGTAAATCAACTATAAGCTTCAACTCATGCATACACTCAAAATAAGCAGACTCAGGTTGATATCCAGCTTCGATTAAGGTTTCAAAGCCAGCTTTAATTAAAGCTGTTACTCCGCCACACAATATTGTTTGTTCTCCAAATAAGTCTGTTTCAGTTTCTTCTTTAAAGGTTGTATTGAGTACACCTGCCCTAGTACAACCAACACCTTTTGAATAAGCTAATGCAATTTCTTTTGCTTTTCCAGAAGCATCGTTATGGATCGCTAATAAACCAGGAACTCCTGAGTCCTTTATGAAAACCTCACGCATTCTATGGCCAGGAGCCTTAGGTGCAACCATTGAAACATCAACATTGTTGGGTGGAACAATAGCTTTATAATGTATATTAAATCCATGGGCAAACATAAGCGTCTTATCAGTTGACAGGTAAGGTTCTATAGATTCCTTATATACTGATGCCATAGTGTGGTCTGGTAGCAACATCATGATTATGTCTGCTCTTTTGGCTAAATCATCTACAAGAGTAACTTCTAGTCCGTCAGAAACAGCTTTTTCCCAACTTTTACTTCCTTGATATAATCCTATTAATACATTTTGACCGTTATCTTTTAAGTTTAGGGCATGTGCATGTCCTTGGCTTCCATAACCTATGATACCTATAACTTTGTTTTTTAGTAAATCAAGGTTAGCGTCATTATTATAATAAATAGTCGTCATTGAAATATTTCTCCTCTAATTTGCTATACTGATGCAGCTTCTCCCCAGCTGGATTGATTTTTTCTTTCTTTAGGTTGTGGTAGAGATGTTGATGCATCCATCCCACGTTTCAGAGATATAGTCCCCGTTCTCATAATTTCGATAATACCGAATGGACGTAGCATTTCTTCAAAAGCAACAATTTTTTCTTCATCTCCAGTAATTTCAAGTATCATAGTATTACGAGCTATATCAACTACATTAGCACGGAAAATATTAGATAAATTCATTATCTCACTACGGGCTTGAGATGAAGAATTTATTCGAAACAAGGCTAATTCACGAGATATTACGTTTTCAGATGATAAATCTAATACTTTGATCACATCAATTAGTTTATTTAAATGCTTAGTTACTTGTTCAACAACAGAGTTATTTCCTACTACGACAAAAGTCATTCGAGAAAGATCTGGGTTTTCGCTTTGACCGACAGCTAAGCTAGCAATATTAAACCCTCTTCTTCTAAACATACTTGAAATTCGATTAAGTACTCCAGGTTTATCTAGAACCAAAGCAGAAATAGTGTGTTTTGATGTTTGGGAATGATTATTCATAATTATAATTTTGCCTTTGTCGTACGAGGTTCTTCTACCATGTCGCCAACAGTTTGCCCTGCAGGAATCATAGGATAAACGTTTTCTTCTTCTTCAACTACGAAATCGACAATTACAGGACCAGGATACTCCATAGCCTCAAGAATAGCGGGTTTAACTTGATCTTTACGCGTTACTCTTATACCAAGAATATTAAATGCCTCAGCCAATTTAGTGAAATCAGGGTTGTTTTTATATATAGTTGCTACATAATCTTTTTTATAGAAAAATTCTTGCCATTGACGAACCATTCCTAGATTTCCATTATTTATAATTGCGAATTTCACAGGAATCTTATTTTCTACCATGGTCGCTATTTCTCCCATAGTCATTTGAAAACCACCATCTCCGGCAATGGACCAAACAACTTTTGAGGGAGCTCCTACTTGGGCACCCATTGCGCCTGGAACTTCAAATCCCATTGCACCAGATCCACCTGACGTGATCCACGTTCTAGGTTCTGTGTACTGATAATGTTGAGCTGCCCACATTTGATGTTGACCTACACCCGTTACGATGACAGATTCGCCTTTTGTAGCCTCCCATAATTCTTTTATAACAAATTGAGGTAGTAATTTTTTAGTATCACGAATGTCAAGAGAAGGATGATTAGATTTTAATTCATCAATTTGAGAGAGCCACTGTTTGTGAGTATTTGGTTTAATTTTTGTATTTAGTTTATCTAAAACAATTTTTAAATCACCTACAATAGGAACTTCTACATCTATATTTTTCCCTATTTCAGATGGATCTATATCTATATGTATCTTTTTTGAATTTGTAGCAAAGGCACTAGGTTTACCTGTAATTCTATCGTCAAATCGCATACCTACAGCAATTAACAAATCCGATTCCTCAATTGCTAAGCTTGCATAAGCAACTCCATGCATACCAGGCATACCTACAGAAAGCAGGTGATCTTCTGGGAAAGAACTGATCCCAAGCAATGTTGTAATAACAGGGATTTGTGCTTTTTCTGCTAGAGCTTTTAATTCGTTAAATGCATTTGAAATAATAATTCCATGTCCAGCTAATATAACTGGCTTGTTGGATTGATTTATTAAAGATGCAGCCTTAGTAATTTGTGAAGGATGACCTCCTGTAGCTGGTTTATATCCAGGTAAATTCAAAGTTTCAGGGTATTTAAATTCTGCCAATTCTTGTAGTACGTCTTTAGGAAGATCTATAAGTACAGGACCAGGTCTACCAGTAGATGCAATATGAAATGCTTCTTTAATTACCCTGGGAATATCAGTTGCGTTCATAACGAGATAATTATGCTTAGTTATTGGCAATGTAATGCCTGTAGTATCTGTTTCTTGGAAAGCATCAGACCCGATAGCAGCACGTGTTACCTGCCCTGTTATTAGGACCAATGGTACAGAATCCATTTGAGCTGTTGCAATTCCAGTAACGAGATTTGTTGCCCCAGGACCTGAAGTTGCCCATGCGACACCAGGCTTACCTGTTGCACGAGCGTATCCATCTGCAGCGTGAGCAGCACCTTGTTCGTGTCGTACTAATATGTGACGTAAAGCTGGATATTCAGGCAATGTTTGGTATAGTGGTAATATAGCTCCCCCAGGGAGCCCAAAAATAACATCGACTCCTTCTTGAATTAAGGACTCGCATACCATTTGTGAACCAGTAAGTTTCAATATAGGTCTCCTAAATCTTAATTATTGCTAATGTGTCTATTTAAATTATACAATGATATTGGTTAGACTAACCACTTTTTCCATTATGAAAATAGAAATTGTTTTTTTATGTAATAATTTCTAAATTATGGATCTGAACAATCTCTAGCATAACCGCATTTCTTACATATAATCTTGCATTGAATTTCTAACATCTCACTTTCACATATGTCGCAGGTATACTGAAGACAGACTAATTCATTATTGGAAAAAATATGTGTAATATGCATAAATATTTGGTTAATTAATCAGTATTATGTTATTAGTAAAACAATGAATCTATATTAGTAATAAATACTAATATACCGGGGAGGAGATTCAGTTACTTGCAAAAAATACTTAGATTAGTTTTCTTGCTAATAACGAACCAGTACCCATCACTAATAATAACGCAGCAAATACTAGCACTAATTTAATTGACACAGGAACAAGTGAGTCTCCAACACTAGGTGTCCCAACAACTGGTGTTACCGGAGTTGCATCTCCAGTTATATTGAAGGTAGCCATTTTTTGTGTTTCTACATAAGCTTGCCTAACAGCGCCTTCACCTGTAGTTGATTCTATTGTGCCGCTTGCATCAGCATCTATCCCATCGCGAGCATTTTGTAAAAGGACAGCAATTCTAGCAACATTAAGATTAAAGATAGTTGAATTAGTTTCAGAACTAAGTGCAATAGCTTCATCACGAGCTTGAACAAGCAACGAATTTGCATTCGCTGTATTAGTGTCTACAAGTTTACCGTGAGTATCAACTGTGGCATTTCCTCCGGCACCACTAATAGCATTTGCTGACGTTGCAGCTGCTAAGTGAACTAAAAGCCCTGTGCCATCTCCAACAGATTCTGTCGTTCCATTTTTATCAAGATCACCATAGTTTGAACCGTTAGGACCTTCTATAGCATTAACTACTTTTTCTAACACTTGATTTCCTGCAGCAAGAGATGAGGAACTAGAAGCTTTAGAAGCTTCAGTAATAGCAATGTTTAGCTCAGAAGTTATTGAAGTGAAATCGGTTGTTAATTTACGTATATGAGAAATAGACCCCGACGGCACTGAATATGAATGAACGATATTACTTGATGGTGCAGTAGGATTAGACCCAATAGTTTCTTGAGTGATAACTATACTTGCAAAAGAATCGAGCAAATTATCACCATTGTACCCAGTAGATGATTGGTCGAAAGTATGTGCAATTGCACCAGTATCCGAGATAGTCATTGCACCAGTCGATTTATTTGTTTTTGCATCATCTGATACTAGCCATCCAACTAATTCTTTACCACTATCTGGGGTAACAGCATTTTCGATAGAGTAAACAATTGCATCACTTTTTGAAAGTGAGTCAAATATAATAGCAGTACCAGTTGTGCTTGACGCAGCATATACATGTAACGTTGGAATTGCTACACCAATAATAAGAGAGATTGATAATATTAACTTCAATTTGGTCATTTTTTCTTGTTCCTCCTGCTACGAGAGAAAGGTTCTAATTCTTATAATAATACGATTACAGTAACATACTATCTATGATAAAAACAGGCCTTAACTTTGCTAGTTTTCATTATTTATTATGTTATTAAATTAGATTTATTCTATCACATAGGACATTGATTTACTATAGTAGATATGTTTGGTTAATTGAATTCTTAGGTTTGAATACAATTATTTAGTTGTTATATTTGCCCTTGAAGTACTGATAACATTAGGATTAATAATATTATCTGGCATTTCTCCTTTAATTACACGTACTACTTCTTTTGCAGCCCTTTCTTCTAGTTCAATGACAGATTCTTGGGAAAAGAAAGCAGTATGGGGGGTGATAATTACATTTTCGAGATTAATAATCCGATGATCAATGGGCGGGTCAATGTCTACTAGTACATCTAGTCCAGCGCCAGCGATTTTCTTAGAAGTAATAGCATTATATAAGGCTTTTTCATTAATTAAACCACCTCTTGCTGCATTAATTAAAAAAGCATCAGGCCTCATAAGAGAGAATTGGTCTTCATTCATTAAATCTTTTGTGCTTTCTAACAGAGGTGCATGTAAAGTTATGAAATGACATTTTGTTAGTAGTTCTTCAAGTGATACAAATGTTACCAATGAATCTTGTGTTTCTTCTGGAATCAGAGGGTCATATACTAATATATTTAAACCGAATGCACTAGCTTTGGACGCAACAGTTTTGCCAATCCTACCATATCCAATTATCCCTAGATATTTATCGTTAAGACGCATTATTCTGTCATTCAACGAAACACTACTCCATCCTTGTGTTTTTGTTTGGTTATGGTGTTTAAGGATTTTACGATTCCACGTTAACATCATTGCTATAACATGATCCGATACTTCAGGTATGCAATAATCAGGTACATAAGTTACGATAATATTTTCTTTCGTGGCTGTGTCAACATTAATATTGTCAACACCTACTCCATAACGACTAATTATTTTACAGTTTTTTGCAGAGAGAATAACCTTGTCAGTTACTTGCGCAAAACATGTAATTATAGCATCTGCTTTAGTTGCCATTTTAATTAATGTTGATTCGTCACCTGTAGGGGCAATTAAAATATTTGCATTAATTTCTTTCAATATACGTTTTTCTGCATCTATCGATGGCCATACGTAATCAGTAATAAGTACGGTTGGATTCATAAATACCTCCTGATGTTTATTATTTGATATCTATCATTGGTTTGAACTGACATCCTTCTACAAAGATATCAAAAAAATCTGGTGTAGTTTCGAGTTCAATATGTTCAATTTTTGGTACTAGCTGTTCGATGGAAGATCGTTTTTCTTTTGAAAGCAATAAGATAGTCGCACCATGTAGTGCAGAATTACCGATTTTTTCAATACGTAAAGGGTCTATATTAGCCAAGAAGCCTATATCAATAGCGTTATCTATAGAAATATAATTTGCAAATCCACCAGCTAAATATAGTTTTTCTATTTTATTTAAAGGAATTCCATAAGATCTAAGGGCAATATATTGACCACAGTAATTGGCTGATTTAGCTTGTGCAAGAATACTTATATCAGAACGAGATATAGACATTTGCTGTTTTGGTGCAAAGATATATTCATTTGATGTATCTTTAAAAACCCCAAGAGGGTTCATTAGATCATTATTCCTAAGATTAGCTAATAAGTCGATTAACCCTGAGCCACAAATGCCCTGAGGTTCAACTCCCCCAATCGTTTGATATTTTATTGTTCCGTTAGCAATATTAATTTTTTCAATTGCACCATCATATCCAGGCATTCCATATACAATACCATTTCCTTCAAATGCAGGGCCTGCTGGACATGATGCAGCAATTATATGATTGCTGTTGCCGATTACTACTTCTGTATTTGTCCCGATATCTATCAGCATAATATGTTTTTCGCTTTTTTCAAAATTGAGTGTAGCCATACCTGCTGCTATATCAGATCCAATATGGCATCCAATTAGCGGACCACCATATATGGGTGCGTTTGGAAATATTCGAAGACCAATTGATTTTGCACGAGTTTCAAGCGTTGTAGATGACTTTGTACCCTTTTCAAATTCTAGTTCAGTGGTAGACTTATATGGTTTTTCTCCAATTGTTTGTACGTTTAAACCAAAAAAGATGTCCCTCATAGTTGAATTACCAACAATAACGATTTCATATATTCTTCTTCTATGAAATTTAAGTCGTCGCGATAGTTCTCCAATTTCAAAATTGATTGAAGATATAATCACTTTTTGCAATTCACCCTGAAATTCAGTTGAATCGTAAGAAATTCTATTCATAACATCACTTCCACCAAATTTTTGTGGGTTTTCAAATGATGTAGTAGTTATAATCTCTCCTGATTCAAGATTTACGAGGTTCATTGCTACTGTGGTTGTGCCTAAATCTATGGCAAGACCGTAAATACAATCTTTATAAGTATCAATTTGTGCTTCATTGTGAAATACATAATTTCCAATTTTTTTAATTGTGGGAGAAAAAGATGGGTAATTACTAGACATTTTAGAATCTACTAATATTCGAGGTTGTCTTTTTAAAACAGATACCTCTATCGGTTCATCTGTTGAATCTATTTTAGTTTGACAAGCTAAGCGATATGGTTCTTTAAGAAAAGACTCTTTGTTTGTGGGTTGTGTTAGTTTATTGTATCCGTTTTTGATTTCTACTATGCATTCATGGCATTTACCACTACGACCACAAGAAGTTGGCACACGAACTTTCAAGTCATCTGCATAATCAAATATGGATTTTCCGGTTACTAGATTTGCCTTTTTGTTACCAAGTATTAGCATTGTAGTATTAGTATATCTGTAGTCATAATCTTATGTTTGTTGGATAATAAATAATATTAATTGGATTTTTATGATTTTATCCAATTTCGCCAAGAATAGATAGAATAGTATTTGTTAATTAAGATGGTTATTTACTAGCAGGTGTTATTGGTGAATTTTGCCATGCATCCTGATAATTAAGATTGTCACTGCCAATACATTTTAAATAACTTTGATTGGATTTAATGATTTTCTGTTGATTTCTACAGCCAAAAGAAGCTGTACAATTTGATTTAACGTTTTTATAAGGGCATCGTGATCTAGAGACTTGATTTGTAGTTTTAGAAATATCCTGAAAGATCGTATATAAAGTTTTCAAACTTTTTTCATAGCGGGATTTATTAACTGAATGCATTTTTTTAAGATTCTTCAGATTGTATGAAATCGTTAGCTAAGTCTACACAGGAAATAGCATCTTTTCCATAACCATCAGCTCCCATATCTTCGGCAAATTCCTGAGTAACTGGAGCTCCTCCAACCATAATTTTTACTGTTTCACGTAAACCTTCATCATCAAATGCTTCAATTACTCTTCCCATATTCGGCATAGTTGTAGTAAGTAAAGCAGACATTCCCATAATAGGAGCCTCATACTCTACAACTGCATTGATAAAATCTTCAGATTTTGTGTCTACGCCAAGATCATGTACCACATAACCATTACCACGTAGCATCATGATGCATAAATTTTTTCCGATATCATGAAGATCCCCTTTTACAGTTCCCATCACAACTGTACCTTTTGGTTCCACCCCAGATGCAGAAAGAATTGGTTCAATGTGGGCCATTCCTGCTTTCATAGCACGTGCGGAAATAAGGACTTCTGGAACAAATATAATGTTGTCTCTAAATTTTATTCCTACTATAGCCATTCCTGCAATCAGGCCATCGTCAAGTACGGTATTTGCATCAAATCCTTCTTCTAAAGCTTTTTTTGACAGAGAGCTTACTTCAGAATCATTTCCAGTAATTAGAGCATATGCGATTTCTTGCATTAATGGATCTGCATCTTTGAATAATTTACGAATATGTTCAACCTCGGATGGTTTAGCGATATGCACCATTTCAGATTCAAGTTGGGGATTAGTTATTGGCATAGTTTTTTGTGAGTCCTTTAAAAATAAATTCCAGGGAAATATTTATGTGTTATGAAAATATTATTATTCTCCAAATAGCTTGTCAATTATAAAGAATAGTATACATTTAACAATTTATAGCTTTCCCTCTCTAAATGCAGAGATATAGTTCATACAAAAGTCATCCTTACCTAATAACATATCAATGGCATATTTTACAGGGTATGATTCAGGATTAATTGTAAGTGCGTCATTAACTTTTGTTTGAATTGGGTCGGTAATACCAGCGTTAATACCAGCTTTGATACATAAGTGAATAAAAGCTAAATTAATTAATTTTCGTTTAGGCATACCGAAAGAAACATTACTTAGGCCCATTCCAATATAGAGGTCATTTCCATATATGTTTCTGAGTTTGTTTACAGCTTCAAGGTAGTGATTACCATTTTGAGGGTCAACTGATATTGGGAAAATAATAGCATCAAGAAAAATATCATTTAGTGGAATATCAATTTTTAGAAGGTTGTCTATTACAATTTTAGCATTTTCAATTCGCTCTTCTGAATTTTGAGGCATACCTGTGCCACTTGTAGCCATTGTAATAACTTTTCCACCGTATTCTTTCAGCATCTCAAGGACCTCAGGTCTTTCTACGGCATATGAATTAATTATTGGTGGTCCATTTTTACCTTTATATTCTGAGAGTCCAGCAAGTATTATGTCAGAATTAGAGGAGTCGATACAAAGAGGTATTGAAGAATAACTTTCTACTGTCGAGACAACCCATTTCATTGCTCGTTTTTGTATTTCTAAATCATAGTGAATTTCATCAACATTAATATCTAAATAGTGTGCTCCAGCGGATTCTTGTCTTCGAACCTCATATCCTATATATTCCGAAGCAATATTTTTTTCTTGATCATTTCCCTTGATTCCGTTCATAAATGCAATCATAAAATGTTTGATTTGATTTTGTTGATATGGTTGAGTTTCACGAAACCATGGAGGTACTACTAAATAATCTTCTGTATTCGATGAATTAATGAATGGAACAACTTCAGATGTATCAGGGAGTGTTTTTGCTCTTTTACCATTTCGTAACAAAACACGTGTTGCGTGAATATTTTCACCTATGATGATAAAATCAGGCGCTTGATTGACGATTTGACTCATGGTATAACTACTTGTTTCATTTACGCTCAGAGCACCAATCTCGGACTGCTTTTGGTATTTCCAATAGATTTTCTAAAGGAGTGGCCAAGGGTATAGCACATTCAGGTGCAATCATTTGTACTCCTGCATCCATACACTGGTATACTTCTGCACGAACTTCTGCTGGGCCTTTTGAATATAGTGTTTCTGGATTATTAATGTTACCTACTAGACGAATTTTACCATCTACAATATCCATTGATTCCTGGGGGTCATTTTTAGAATCAAAGTGAAAAGCTGCCATTCCTGATTGTGCAATATACCCCATTCTGTCTGTTGTTTTACCGCATATATGTAAAATTAAAGGAACAGGTAGTTTTTCAACCATTTCCTGGTGTATTTCGAGCAAGAAGTCTTCGTAGTATTTACCACTAACTAGATCTCCAGTTGCATGGTCTGGAAAAGTTAAAACATCTGCTCCGGCATCGATTTGGGCTTCACCAAAGAGAACAGATATTTCTTTAAGTCTATGTAGGCAGTCCAGAGTTTCTTTAGGATTATCTATTGACATTAAGAGAAACCTTTCAACACCAAAAACGTGATAGGCTAAAGTCCAAGGGCCCATAGTTTTACCTACAATTGCAACTTCTTCTCCATATTGTTCTTTAAGGATTTTGATAGAATCTGTGATTGCAATAGAATCTTGATGTTTAAGAAAATTAGGAGGTATCATAACATCTTCTGGATTTTTCCAAATGGGATTAGTCATTCTAACGGTTGGCCAATTGTCTTTTTGTTCCCATTGAATTTCACAACCAAGCGCAGAAGATTCTTGTATTATAGAAAAATATGGAGTAATACAATCAAAACCAAGCTCAGTATATTCTGTAGCAGCAAGACGTGCATTCAGTTCAGGGTCTCTGCAAGCATCAGGAAAAGGAGCATCAACAAGATCCATTAATTCTACAGTTGCTACGTTTGTTGGGTTCAATATTGGAGGACGATCTACTTTTAAACCAGAGAGAGCATTCAGGCATCTCTCTTTAGGGTTCATAGTTTCTTTAAAAGTCATTTTTTCTCCTTAAATGTAGAAATTTATCTGATATTTGAAAAAATTATACTGGAGGGGAAAATCCTAATGTTCCAGTAGTCATCTGTCCTCGCATAGAATCAGCTTCTAACATATCTTGAGTACCTGTAATATTACGTGCATAAGGAAGTACAATGCGGACAAGTTCGTCTCGTCTATAACCATTAGGGAAAATTGCTTTGGTAGGTTCAACTTTTTCCATATCACCATAACGAACTAATCCTTGAACAATAGCACGTTTTCGTATTTCAGCAGTTTTGTGTTCTCCTATAGTTGTTACTTCATAAACACAACATCCAGAAACTTCCTGAGGTATTATCTCAATAGTTAATGGAGAGCGGAGATCTTTTATTCTAATGGGTCCGGCAGGATGTCTGAAATCAGCCGGTTTTTCAACTGCTTGTCTTATTAAAAACTTTAGTGGTCTTTTATACATTTCTCCATTAGGAAACTGTGCTTGATTATGAGTTCCAGGAATAGGTGTCATTCCCCCTAAATGAATTAACTGATCTCGTATTTGTTCTATTCGCTGATCAATCCCTTTTTTATGACTGAAAGACCAAACTGTAGCTATATTATCTTTTATGAAGAGAGAAATAGATATTTCATGGAAATTAGGATCTATCGAAATTAGGCTTTCACAATTACCATATTTCTGTATCGTATCTTCTACTATGCTAAGTTTTTTACTCATAATATCCTATTTATAAAATATCAAATAATGTATTTGTATATAGTAATCTGATTTAATTATATTTTCAATTCTTTGGAAAGAGAATTGATATGCTCAGGAGTTGTACCACAGCAGCCTCCCACAATATTAATTCCAATATTTTTCATTTTAAGAAATCCTTCAACCATATATTGTGGTGATTCTGGGTAAATCAATTCATTTTTACGTATTGATGGTATCCCAGCATTAGAATGAATTAATGTAAGCTGGTCTGTAGAGTCTCTTATTTCTTGTGCTAATTCTACCATAGCGACAATTCCATTACCACAATTGGCCCCCACAACATCAGCTCCAGCATTTTCTAATTTTGATATAGCTTTAGCAGGAGAGTCTCCCATCATTGTAAACCAACCACGAGGACCTTTATTAAACATCATAGTTGTAAATATTGGTAAGTTAGAAGTAGCCTTTGTAGCTTTAACGGCAAGGCATGCTTCTTCAGTAGAAATCATAGTTTCAATAATTATTCCATCAGCCCCAGCGTTATATAATTCTGATGTTTGTTCTGTAAATACATCGAGAACTTCAGCATCTTCAGTTAATCCGCTATTAGATTTAAGAATTTCACCAGTTGGTCCTATAGCTCCTAGTACAAATCGGTTGTCTGGTTTGTGGATTGAAGCATTTTTGATAGCAAGTGAATTGAATTCGCTAACTTTATTTCCATAACCATATTTTTTTAACATAAACCGATTTGCACCAAATGTGTTAGATAATACCATTTGGGAACCTGCATCAAAGAAACTTTTTGCAATATTAGATACTATTTCTGGATGGAGCAAGTTAAATGATTCAGGACACCCTCCAGCTTCGAGGCCTCGAGATTGTAAGTTTGTTCCCATAGCTCCATCTGATATAAATATAGATGAGTTGGATATTATATTTAGTAGATTCATGATTTTATTAAATGGTTATTTATTAGTTTAGCCAGTGGTCTACAGCACCAGGTGATGGTTTACGAGTTCCAGATCTATGCAAATCACGAATACGTTTGACGAAGTCATTTGGGAAATTCTTATTATATTGGTCAGCTAAATTTTTAGATTCAGTCTCAGCATTTGTTGTTATATTTTGTTCTTTACCCCAATGCCAAGAATCTATATAGGCATCAGTTCCAGCAGACCCATCAAACATTGCTATTGCATCAACTCCTTCTTGAAATCGAGAGTCTAATTGAATTGACTTGCTGTTAGGGCCATCTAATATTTGAATTTGTACAGGGATTTCTTTCCAATACATGATACGTATTGTAGCCATAATATAACCTTATTGAATTATTGAATTGTCTTTAGTGTATTTTATTACAGAATACCTTTAAGTGGTAGGCATTTGTTATTATTATAGTTAGCAGAAATATTAAATAATATTGAGGATAAAGATGGATGAAATTCTTGCTTTTTCTACAGTTACTGAATTAAGAAATCTTATTGTATCAAAAAAGTTATCTCCAGTTGAACTTACCGAAGGATATTTAAGAAGGATTGACTCCCTTAATCCACTAATTAATAGTTATTTAACAGTTATGTATGATTATGCGATTGGTCAAGCAAAACAAGCTGAAAAGGCTGTTATGGATAAAGATTCTGTATTGGGGCCCTTGCATGGAATTCCTATATCCGTTAAAGATTTAGATGCAGTGAGAGGCATTAGAACTACCTTTGGATCTCTAGTTTTTCAAGATTATATATCAAAACAGGATTCTATTATAATAGAACGGATAAAGAATTCAGGTGCCATTATTTTGGGTAAAACAAATACTTCTGAATTTGGTCTCCTTGGTCATACCGAGAATAAACTGGGAGATCATTGTCGTAATCCTTGGAATTTAGAACGTACAAGTGGAGGATCAAGTGGAGGTGCCGCTGCCGCAGTATCTGCGGGTTTATGTGTTCTAGCTCAAGGAAGTGATGGTGGAGGATCAATTCGTAATCCTGCAAGTTTTTGCGGAGTTTATGGTTTAAAGCCAACACAAAATAGGATTCCCCTTCTTGCTACTTCAAACAGACAAGAAACACCTAATCAGTTTAGTCAATCAGGTCCGATTTCTCGTTCAGTAGAAGATGCAGCTATATTATTAGAAGTAATGTCAGGTTATGATGAACGTGACCCTAGATCTATCAAAGATCCAGTCCCAGATTTTATAAATGAACTCAATAATTCAATAAATCATTTTAAAGTAGGATGGTGTTCCAAGTTTGGGTTTTCACCTGTAGATAACAGTGTTATGGATGTTATTAGAAATGCACTTCTTTCAATTAAATCTTTAGTTCACACCTCTGATTTCATTGAAATAAATATTGAAGATCATTTTTCAGAATTTTGGCAAATATTTACAGCAAATTTTTATACTAAATATTCTTGGTTATTAAGTGAGAATAAGAGTGATTTAACCTGGTATACAATTGATGCTTTAGAATATGGAGCTAAAGTTTCTGGGTCAGAATATAGCAGTGCATTAGGTAAAATTGATTTATTGAAACACAAGTTTTCATTAAAATTTGAATCATATGATCTAGTATTAACTCCTACTATGACAGTTGAAGCATTTCCAGTTGGTTGCCCGCCAACTCAAATTAATGATGAGGATATTAATCCTTTTTATGGGGCATTTCCATTTACCTTCCCTATTAATATGATTGGATTCCCTGCTGCAAGTATTCCATGTGGATTTACCAAGAATGGTATGCCAGTTGGTCTCCAAGTTATTGCAAATATAGGTGAAGAAGGAAAAATTTTAGCATTCTCAAGAGCTTTTGAAAAATTAAATCCGTGGATTCAATTAAGACCAACACAAATTAATTAATTGTATAGATAAGTGTTGCAATTTGTTCACGTAAGGTTAGGTAGTAATTTAATACTTCATTACCAATTATTATTGACAAAAAAGTACCAAATGAGAGATAAGGTCCTAAAGGTAGTTTTAATATTTTCCTTTTAGTGAATGCAATTTGCATATATGTATAGATTGTACACGATATAATACTTGTTACTAACGCTATGATTGCAAGAGGAAATCCAAGGAGTAAGCTTATTAAAATCGAGTATTTGATATCTCCTTTTCCAATACTTCTAGGTTTGGCAAGGTTTATTGAACTTAAGAATAAAAAAATCCAAAGACTTGTTAGTATGGCGTTAATGATATTATATTGATGTCCTGACTCCCATAATATATTCAAGAAACTAATATTCCATTGGAATGCATGTTGGAGAAGAAGAAATAGGATTAAAGGAATAACGATCTTATTAGGAATTATATTTAATTTTTGATCTAGAAAGCCAATTGATATCAAGAAGTATAAAACTATGGTATAGCTTAGTAGATTATCATGATAACCAAATTTTGAACTTAATAATAACAAACCTGCTACAGATGAAATTAACAGTATGAAAAAAGTCATGTTTGTTTTTTTCATACTGTTAATAGACATAGGGTTACTTGGTTGGTTTGAAAATAATAGTGGAGTGAAATATGTAGCAACGGCTATTAAAAAACTAAAAAATAAGTATGATGCTATTAACATTGGTAATAGTATTTTTCTAGATATAAAGAATTTGCTTTATTGTACTTCATAATTAAAATGAAGGTGAAACGTTTAGTAGGAGTATAATAGTTTGTAGAAGTATATTTGGTTAATAAATATTTATGGATGTATGAAGTTTGTCTGAGGATAGAGAAAGCTGTGAATAAAAAATATAAAAGAATAGTAGTTAAGGTTGGTTCAGCCTTAATAACACATAACAGTGACAGTATATCTACAAAAGTTATG
This sequence comes from Chloroflexota bacterium, assembly GCA_002722455.1. Taxonomy (GTDB): domain Bacteria; phylum Chloroflexota; class Dehalococcoidia; order Lucifugimonadales. The sequence continues at coordinate 99,902 of PBMB01000017.1, read as the reverse complement.
ACACAGTTGATTAAACAAATAGATTATCTAATGTCTAATAATATTGAAGTCATATTAGTTTCTTCTGGTGCCGTAGCTGCAGGTAAACAAGTTTTGAATTCTACTGATGACAGTACTAATGTAAAGTTAAAACAAGTTTTTGCTGCAGTGGGTCAAAGTGTCTTAGTAAACAAATATAGTGAATTATTTGAAAATTATGATTTAAAAGTTGCTCAAACATTGCTAACACGTGCTGATATTATAAATAAAGTTAGTTATCTTAATTTCAAAAATACACTTTTAAATTTATTGATGATTGGAGTTGTTCCTATAGTAAATGAAAATGATGTTGTAGCAATAGATGAATTAGTTGGGATACATTTTGGGGACAATGACACTTTATCTGCAATGGTTTCTAAGGTTGTTGACGCAGATCTATTAATTCTTCTAGGAGAACTAGATGGTTTGTATACATCTGATCCTAATATTGATCCTACTGCAAAGTTAGTTCGCAAAGTTGAAAATATTAGTGATGATATTCTTAATATGGGTAGTGGGTCGATTGATAGTAAAGGACAAGGAGGAATGATTACAAAGATAGATGCGGCCAAAGTTGCCACTACTTCTGGTGTTGATGTAATTATTGCTAGTGGCTTAGAAAAAAATATTTTAACAAGGTTGGTGGGCAACGAAGATATTGGTACTTGGTTTCCTGCATCTATTACAAAAATAGAGAGTAAGAAAAAATGGATGTTAAGCCAGGCAGTAGATTCTGCAGTAATAAAAATCACTGATAAAGGGGCAAAATCTATTCTTGGAAAGTCTGAAGATTTGTTATCTAGAGAAATCATTCAAGTTATTGGTACATTTAGTAGAGGCGATATAGTATCTATTTCAAACCCTAACAGTAAGACTATTGCATTAGGTATAGTTAATTATAATGTAGATGAAATTGCTCAAATCATAATGGGCAATTATAACGAAAATTCAATGATACAAGGTAGCACATATGGTAATGAAGTGATTTATAACCATAATATGGTTATAAATCTTTAGGGGATTTGTTTAATAAACAAGGATAGATATATTAATGGTTGACTTAGAATTAATAGGGAAAAAAGCAAAAACTAGTTTGCAAGAAATGCTATCAGCAGATGCTGCTTTAAGAGATAAAGCTTTAGATCAAATAGCTAAGAATCTTATTATTAGAAAGAAAGAATTACTTGATGCAAACACTAAAGATTGCAAGATGGCTATAGCAAATAACATAGATGATGCTGCATTAAAACGTTTAGAATTAACGTCAACAAAAATCGATTCTCTTGCAAAAGATGTTCAAAAAATCCGGAATATGCCTGATCCATTAGGAAGTTGGTTTGATACTAAAGAAATGCCTAATGGATTACATGTTACGAAAAAACGAGTTCCACTTGGTGTTATTTCTGTTATTTATGAAAGTCGTCCTAATGTCACGGTAGATGTATCTGTATTATGTATTAAAACTGGGAATGCATTGATTTTACGAGGTGGCTCTGAGGCATTTGAGTCGAATTTAGCTTTAGCGAAAGTTATTATTGATAGTATTGTTTTAGTTGGATTACCAAAAGATTCTATTCAATTCATCCAAGATAAAGATCGGAAAATTGTAGATGGTATCTTAAAAATGAACCAATATATCGATTTATTAATTCCTAGAGGCAGTGCAAATTTAGTTTATAAGGTTGCTAGAGAAGCTACAATGCCTGCTATTACAGGTGGAGTGGGAGTATGTCATATGTATGTTGATAATGAGGTTGATGTGTCTGTTGCAACAAAAGTATTAACTAATTCGAAATTATCTAGGCCGTATGCTTGTAATGCGTTAGATACTATACTCATACACTCATCAAGTGCTAAAGAAATACTCTTATCCATCTCTTTAAATCCTGAATGGAAGAATGTGGAGTTGCTTTGTGATGAGAATGCATTTTCTATATTGCATGAAACCCCAAATGCGTTTAAGGTTGCTGATGACGATTGGGGTAAGGAATTCCTGTCTTTAAAGATAGCAATTAAAATAGTTGATTCTATTGATGAAGCTATAAGACATATATGGCAATTTAGTTCGGGACATACTGATGGTATATTGACTACAAATGCTTCGGCATCCAATCAATTTTTAGATGAAGTTGATAGTGCTGTGGTTGTTGTTAATGCTAGCACTGCTTTTAATGATGGTGGGCAATTAGGATTGGGGTCAGAAGTGGCAATAAGTACGGAAAAATTTCATGCTAGAGGTCCAATGGGAATGGAATCATTGTTATCATATAAATGGATAGTTTTAGGTAATGGTCAAATTAGAGCAAGTGATTAATTTGACCATTGAGTTCTAGTATTGCCTGAATAATTCTCCCCATTCAGTTTTCATCGCAAGGTTCACACGTTTTTTCCCAATGAATTGCATCCAATATGTATTGTAATAAAAATTTGATGCCCAAAATGACCAAGGAACGATAGGAGATTGTAATAATATTTTTTCAAGTTTTTTAAGTGGTCCCCAATAGATCATTTTCTGACCTTTACTTGCCAGCGTATCCATTCCAGAATTAAAATTCCATTTTTCATTATTAATCGAGTCGCCAACGATTTGAATTTTGTTAATGTCTCCACAACCAAGGCCTTCATCATGTGCTAGCTTAATAAATTTTATAGTAAAAGGATCAAATCCCATAAGATGTGCACATACAGCATCTATAGCAACTTGATCTTTACTCACGAGAATCAAGTTTTTTATGTGCCACTGCATTGCACGGGGACCAGGGCCATCACCAGCGAATGTAGCATCGGTAACAGCAAGTATTTCAGGATGAATTTCTTTCTGAATTCTAAGCAAATCAACGAGAGTTTCATGAATTACAGAGTGAGTCCAATGACGTTTACGATTCAGTAAACCCCCAAAAGCATTTTTCATTGCACCTGTCATAGTAGTAAAAACATGAGTTTTAGCAGTAGGAAGATGAATAATATTAGAACCTATAAATACTTCAGGTATTCTAATTCCTTCGGGGAAAATGGTATCTAAAACTAATAATTTTGATTTAGGCGTATATTCAATCCACTTTGTAGGAGGAAAATCAAGGATAATACTCTTTAGTCCATGTTTTTCTTCAACTGCTGTATGTTTATTATTTTTTGCACCATCAATTGGGTTAACTACTACAGTACCGTTGTACGCAGGTAAGAGATTATTATAGTTTGCTGATTTTAATTCTGAAATAACCCCATCAAATTGCCAAGGAGTTGTGGAACATGCAGGAAAAAAATGTTGCCATGAGATGTTAGTTTTTAATATGGTAGTATTTTTTTTCTCTAAACTTTTTTTGTATTCTACTAAATTCATTCCACGACTAATTCCATCCAAAACATTATCTGGATTTACTCGTATGACAGCTACAGTACTCATTTTTTGTGTAAATAACCCCAGTCAGTAAAAGAAGATAATAGTTTAGTCAAGAAAGTCTTTTAATTTAGTTGCTCGGATAGGATTACGGAGTTTACGTAAAGCTTTTGATTCAATTTGACGTATTCGTTCACGTGTTACACCAAAAACTTTCCCAACTTCTTCTAGAGTTCTTTGGCGTCCATCTTCAAGTCCAAATCTAAGTTTTAAAACATGTGCCTCTCGTTCACTCAAACTGTCTAGAACATCTTCAACCTGTTCTTTAAGTAGTTGATGAGATGCAGCATCTACAGGTGCTAGGGTATTCTTGTCTTCTATAAAATCACCGAGACGACTATCTTCTTCTTCTCCAATTGGAGTTTCAAGAGAAACAGGTTCTTGTGCTAATTTCAAAATCTCTCGAACTTTTTCTGGAGGTAAATCTAGACCTTCACCGATTTCTTTTTCTGTAGGTTCTCTCCCATATTCTTGAATTAGTCGACGTGATGCACGCATTAGTTTATTAATAGTTTCAACCATATGAACAGGTATTCTGATTGTCCTTGCTTGGTCAGCAATAGCCCTTGTAATTGCCTGCCGTATCCACCAGGTTGCATAAGTACTAAATTTATATCCTTTTCTATAATCAAATTTTTCTACAGCTCTCAGTAGACCTATGTTACCTTCCTGTATCAAGTCTAAGAGGGACATTCCTCGTCCGATATATTTCTTTGCTACGCTTACAACCAACCTTAGGTTTGCTTCAGTTAAATGTTTTTGGGCACTCTCTCCCTCTATCTTTATATTATTAAAGTACCTGACCCAGCGCAAATCAAATGTTTTGAAATTAGTGATAGTACTTTTCTTAGCAAGTTTGGATTTTAAATTCTCAGGACTTTTAATAGATGCAATAAATTCATTTAATTCAGGAGGTAGTAGCCTAGTACAAAGTGATAGCGTTTCAACATTGCTTTTAGTTATTTCAGGATCCTCTTCCAATTCAGCAGATAATTTTTCTATTAATTCATCAATTGGTTTGTTATCTAGGGCATCTCTTATTACAGTATGATTAATTAAATCTCCTAATATTTGCTTTTCTTTGATATCGAGCAGATTTTTTAATTGTTGTAGCAATGGAGCAATTTTTTGCAAACTAGTTAGCATATGGATAATAATTTCATATGGTTTCGGAGCGAGACTAGATTCGTTTGATATTTCTTTTTCTATTTTTATCAAGAAATTAGCAGATTCTATTTTTTCAGCGAGATTACGTTCGTCAGCTGCCTTGAGTAATGTGACTTTGCCAATTTCTCGCAGATACATTCTTACAGGGTCATCGATTATTTCATCTTTAGTAGGTGTTGTGTTCCAATTTTCTGAAAGTAAGGATTTTACTACAGTTTCTTCTGTTTCTAAATTATTTTCTTCTAATTCAAAGATGTCAAAGGTTTCAGGAGATTCATCTTTTTCAGTAGAAACATTTGAATTGATTTCTTTTTCACTATTGGATTCATTAAATTCATCGTATTGCTCTTGAGAATCGGTAACAATGTTTTTTCCATTGAATTCTGAATAGTTTGTATTATTATTTTTTTTCATTATTTACCTGCTAATAATTTTTAAAATTCATTTATTAAGATCTTTATCTTTATACATTATATTACGTAATTGCTCATTTACCGATATGATTTGTGATTCTAATTTAGTAGGTAATGGTTCAAGATTGTCAGTCGACGAGAGTAATAATTCTTGAGTATTACGTAGATGTTGTTCTGATAATCTCCCTGATATAATACGAAATGTTGGCAAGGAAGAAGAGTTAGATATCTTGTGTAGATTAATAGATTTTATGTATTCTAAATGTTCTTTTAAGGCGATTGAAGGTGTTTTCAGATTAGTGATTTCACAATTAGCTTTTTCCCAACTAAGAAGGAGTTCTTTGTTTTCGATGCTTGTAAACTGAGAAATATCAAGTTTGAAATATTGTTCTTTAAGCTCAGGTCTTTGGATTAATAAAGCAGTTAAATAATCTTCTAAATAATAGGTGCTTCGTATGTCAGTTTGTTTTAAAACCATCTTGCTGGGTTGTAGGGTATTATTTTTTGGTCTAGTTTTAGAATTGCTAATATCATGTATTGATACTTTCAGAGTTTGTTCTTTCACATTTAGTTTTTTGGCAAGAGATGTGAAATATTTTTCTTGTTCGAAGGAATTACGAGTATGAGCAATAAATGGCAATAATTTTTCTGCGATTTTTGTTTTATCGTTTGATGTATTCATAACAAATAAAGTTCCGATTCCATTGATTAAGAATTCGATAAAAGGTAAAGATTGATCTAATGTTGATTTCCATTTTGCTCCATTATTTCGAATTAAGGAGTCTGGATCTTCATTTGCAGGTAGAGATGCAATGTGCAGTTCAATTTCTTTTCTTTGTCCCAAGTATCCTTCTTCAAATATTGAATAAGTAGATTCAAGGCTTCTTAAAGTAGCATTTTGTCCAGCTTGATCTGGATCTAATGCTTGTATAATTTTTTTAGACACTTTTTTAAGTTGAGATAAGTGTTGTTTAGTGATCGATGTTCCGAGTGATGCAACTACATTGTCATACCCATGCTGATGTGCAGTAATTGCATCCATATATCCTTCGACAATGATAATTGGTTGATTCGAGGCAAGTAAACGGCCGATATGATTATAGGCATAAAGTGTTGATTTTTTATCAAAAATTGAAGTGGTAGGAGTATTTAAGTATTTGGGTCCATTGTTATTTAGAGATCTTCCTCCAAATCCTATGATTTTATTTTTAGGGTTTTGAATTGGGAACATAATCCGGTTCGAGAAAAAATCGCGGAACACTTTTTGATTTTCAGAGGCTAATCCAACTTGTGCAAGCATAGAACCTGGTATGTTAATAGATCTAAAATATTCTATTAATGCTGTTGGTTGTTTAGGACTAAGTCCTAATTTAAATTGTTTGATAGTTTTTGTATTGAGCCCTCTTTCAATTAAATATTCTCGACCGGTATTTCCTTCTTGAGATTCCAGTAAATTGGAAAAGAAATTTGCTGCTAATTCATTAATTTCAAATAATTCAGAATTTTTTGAAATATCTTTTTGAATATTTAATTGATTATCTATGCCTAAGGTGTTAGCTAAAGATTGTATTGTTTCCGCAAATTCTTTATTTTCAATTTTCATCATAAATGATATGATGTCTCCCCCATCAGAACATGCACCAAAACAACGCCATGTTTGCCGTTCAGGACTAATAAAAAATGATGGGGTTTTTTCAGAATGGAACGGACATAATCCTTTCAGGTTTTTGCCTGTTTGTTGCAGAGTTACATAAGGGGAAACAATTTGTACGATCTCTGCTTTCGTTTTTATATCATCAATTATACTCATGTTATATAAACTACTTACGATTAATGTTAAGGATTTATTAAATATTCTTAAATTTTAGAATATTTTGGTTTGGCGGTTAATGTTCCGTCAGGTAATTTATCAATAGTAAAATCAGAAAAGAGAAGAGGAGACTCTTGCTCTAGGATTTTTAAAATAATAATTGCAAGATTTCTAATTTCCCAGTCAGCAAATCCAGCTCCACGCATTTCAATGAAATGTCGCCAAGCACGAACATTTGCTGTAACAAAAATCTTAGTTTCGGTTGCATTGGGTAATACAGATCTTGCTGCTTGGCGTATAGCTTTTCTGCGATCGCTAAGTGATTCGAATTGTTCTTCTGGAATAATTTTATCTAATTCAGAAACTAAGTTTTTATAAGAAGACAAGGACGATTCCATAGCAGCTTTCATTACGTCCGCAGCTTTGATTGTTTTGGCATCATTCTCATTTAAAGCAGGCGGGATAATAAAATCAGATTCTGATTCATCTACGTAACGTTGTGATCTTTGACTATAAGCAAAGCCGGCCCGATGCCTGACTAATTCATGAGTCAAAGATCGAGAAATGCCTGAAATTACAAATCCGTAATTTACATGTTCAAAAACACTTCCATCACCTTTTGAAAGCAGATTATTGATAAAATCAGAAATATCTTTTCTACCTCGACCGTAACTCATGTAACAAAGGCGTGCTGATATTTCAACGACTGCAGAAGATTCATCATCCCCTGATCGAATACTGTCTGGTATTGGTGGTAGGCCTTCACTATCAAGGAAATCAGCAATTGCAGCCCAATTTATACTAGGACGTGTAACTAAGCGAACTTGTGGGTCAGATATATATTGCATTAGTTAGTTGTTCTCAATCATTTTTAAAATCATCATATCATACTCTGTATAAATGGTTTCATAATATATAGAGTATCTTTGCTATTCATTTAAAAGCATTAGTAAAGGTGATTCAAGTAAACGTTTAATTTCAGTTAAAAGTTGTGCTCCATCAACACCGTCAGCGATTCTATGGTCTGCTGATATAGTTGCAGTAAGAATAGGGGCAATTTTAATTTGATCATCCTTAATTACAGGTTTTTTGATTATTTTCCCTACCGCCAAAACTGCAGATTGGGGAGGTTGAATAATTGCAATAAAATTATCTACGTCAAATGTACCTAAGTTACTTATGCTAAAAGTTCCTCCAGAATACTCTTCACTACGCAATGATCCATTTTTAGATCTAGCAATTAAATCTTTAGTTGCTATAGCTATTTCCTCTAAGCTTTTATTTTGGCAATCAAGAATTGCTGGCATTATTAGTCCATTAGTATTACCAATTGCTATTCCAATATTAATTTGGCTATGTTGTTGAATAGTTTCATTAATAAAAGATGCATTTAGTTTGGGAAATGCTTTTAAAGCCATTACACTCGCTTTGATGAGAATATCATTAATGCTTACCCGTGTATTGTCAGAAGATAACGCTTCATTTAATTGTTTTCTTAGTTCTAATGTGTTTGACATATTGATTTCAGTAGATACATAAAAATGAGGAATTTCCTGTTTACTTTTTGTAGTAACTCTTGCAATTTGTTGTCTCATTTTATCGAGTTGCTGAGGTTCAGGAGATGCATTGATTTCTGCAGGAAGATCTTCGGTTTTGGTATTAGGCAGGCTAGTTTCATTGATAGTAGTTTCTGACGTGTCGTCAATTGCGTCTAATACATCTTTTTTATTAATACGATTTCCTGGTCCAGTTCCAATGAGTTGAGTAATATCAATGGAATTTTCTTCTGCAATTTGGCGAGCTATAGGAGAAATTTTAATTGATTGTTTTTTAGTTGATGTAGATTTAGATAAAGGGGGTGGTGTTTTTGTAACATTTGGCGGAGATGGTTTGGTTATATTAGGAGATGTATTGTCGTTAGAATCTTCATTCATAGTACTCGAAGGGATTTTTTCTCCAGAATCACCAATTAATCCGATAGGGTTTCCCACAGGAACGGTAGTTCCCTCTTTTGCGGTAATTTTTAGTAATGTCCCTGTAGTAGGTGCTTCAAATTCAACGATTGCTTTATCTGTTTCGATTTCTGCAATAATTTCTCCAGTTGAAACACTTTCACCTTCAGATTTCATCCAACGAACTACAGTTCCTTCTGTCATATCGTATCCCATTTGAGGCATATTTATATCTTCAGCCAAAACTTATTCTCCTGAATTATTCTTTATTAATTACTGATTGTATTATATTAGTGGCTATTCTACAAAACAACATAACTTATATCATTAAATACCATATAGGTCGTGTGCTAAATCAACTATTTTATTCGCAGAGGGTAATATAGAAGATTCTAAATTACCAGAATATGGAGATGGAACATCATCACTATTAATACGTCCAACAGGTCCATCTAGAGAATCAAAAACATTTTCTTGGATTCTTGCAATTAACTCACCATTAAAACCTCCGGTTTTCCATGTTTCTTCTATTACTATGGCACGGTTGGTTTTTTTAATTGAATTTACAATGGTTTCAGTATCTAGTGGATTTAATGTACGTAGATCAATAACTTCTGTACTAATTCCTTTGAGTGCTAGTAAATCTGCTGCTTCTAGTGCGGTATGTACACTTTTAGAATATGCAATTAATGTAATATCGGTTCCTGATTTTTTGATTTTTGCTTTCCCAAAAGGAATGCTATAAGGTTTTTTAGGCACATCACCTTGAGTGCGATATAGAGTTGCGTGTTCAGTGAAAATAACAGGATTTGGTGAATTAATTGATGTTCTTAACAACCCTAGTGCGTCATAAGGATCAGATGGTGTTACGACAGTCAATCCAGGGACAGAAGCAAACCAATTTTCAAAATTTTGTGAGTGAGTAGCTCCTAATTGTGCACCACCACCTGTAACAGTTCTAATTACTATTGGAACTTGAAGCTGGCCATCTGACATGTAGCTTAATTTTGCTGCATGATTAACAATTTGATCAATAGCTAATAAAGCAAAATTGATAGTCATGATTTCAATAATCGGTTTAAGTCCAATTAGTGCCGCACCAATACCAGAGCCCACAATTGCAGATTCAGAAATAGGTGTGTCACGAACACGGTCTTTCCCATATTTATCTAAAAATCCTTTTGTTACAGCATATGATCCTTCAAATTTGCCAACATCTTCTCCCATGAGGAAAACATCACTATCATTATCTAATGCTTCTGTTAAACCAAAACTTATTGCTTCTCTGAGCGTCATTTTAGGCATATTATTATCTCCTCGAATGGAATTTAGGCATAAATATGCTCATATGCAGATTCTATATGAGGTAATGGGCTGTCTTGGGCAAATTTAACAGCAACCTCTACTTGTTCACGAATTTTTCTTTCAGTTTTTTGTATTTCATCCTCAAATAATGTACCGGATTCGATTAAGAAATTTTTAAATGTCTGAATTGGGTCACGGTTGGACCATTTTTCTATTTCCTCTTTATCTCTATAAAATTGAGGATCTTGTACGGAATGCCCTCTAAATCTATAACATTTAGCTTCAATTAATACAGGACCATTTCCTTTACGAATTTTTTCTATTGCTGATTTTGTCTTTTTTGCAACATCTAGTACATCCATACCATCTGCTTGTATAGATTTGACTGAATAAGAATCAGCAATTTTACTTATATTTTCACCCATCGAATGAGTTCGACTAATATGACTTCCCATTCCATAGTAATTATTTTCTAGAAAGAAAATAACAGGAAGGTTCCATATTGCAGCTAAGTTCATAGATTCATGGAATTCACCTTCGTTAACAGCACCATCTCCAAAAAAACACACAACTGTACCGTTTTCTTTTCTGTATTTTAATCCTAATGCTAGTCCAGTCGCTATTGGTAAATGTCCACCAACTATTGCATGCCCTCCCATGAAATTTAAGTTAGTATCAAATAGGTGCATTGATCCACCTTTTCCTCTGCTACTACCAGTGGTTTTTCCCATTAATTCTGACATAATTATATTTGGATCCATTCCTCTAGCGAGTGCATGTCCATGGTCTCTATAGTGAGTAATTATATAGTCGTTTTTAGTTAGAGCATTTATTGAACCAACTGCTATTGCTTCTTGCCCTATATACAAATGACAAAATCCCTTGATGTTACCTTGTTTATATAATCTATCGCAGTATTCTTCAAATATACGAATTAAAAACATTTGCTCGTAATATTTGTTTAATATTGTTTTATCTAGTGTATCTGTAGTCATGCTCTATATGTTAAAAAATATTATTTTATGAGAAGTAAACTTTATATATAGACTGTTTTAAATATGAATAGCCTGTTTTTCAGTGGCTAATGCAGCTTCTTTAATTGTTTCAGAGATGGTTGGATGAGGGTGAATTAGCCAGCCTAGTTCTTGTGTAGTTCCTTCAAGAAGTTTTGTCATAGCAATATGCGATATCAGTTCAGTAACCTCATGGCCAATCATGTGTACACCAAGTATATCACCAATTTCTGAGTCAGAAACTATTTTCACAAAACCATTACGGTGTTCCGTTGCAAGAGCTTTACCGTTTGCGCTAAGAGGGAACACTCCAATTTTAACATCATATCCTTGATCGACAGCCTCTTTTTCTGAGAGTCCAAGACTTGCAACTTGGGGTTGGCAATATACTGCTCGAGGTACAGAGACGTAATCAATTTTAGGACTATCTAGTCCAGCTATAGTTTCAGCTACAAGGACGCCTTGTGCAGATGCAACATGTGCAAGGAGTAATTTTCCAGTTACATCACCGATAGCATATATTCCTTTGACATTAGTAGACATATAGTCATCAACTTCGATAAACCCATTTGTTGTTGTTTGAATATCTATATTTTCTAATCCTAACGATTGAATATTTGCAGATGCACCTATGGCAACAAGTATTTTGTCACAACTGAGGACTTTTTCTTCGGATGAATTGGAAATAGTAAGATTTGCAGAATTATCTGTGATATCGGCATTTGTTATACGGAAATCAGTAAAAATGGAAATTCCTTGTTCAGTCAAGGACTTTTTTAGAGCTTCGCTTATATCAGAGTCTTCATTAGGTAATATTGAGGGCATTGCTTCAATAATTGTTACATCAACACCATATTTACGATAAATAAAAGCAAACTCAACTCCTGTAGCGCCTCCACCTATAATGACAATATGTGCTGGAAGTTTTTTTTCAAATAAAGCTTCTTTACTAGTAACGACGGTATTGTTATCTAGGGGTAAAGAAGGTAGAGATTTTGGTGTTGCTCCAGTTGCGATTACAATATTTGTTGAATGGATTTCCTTTTTTTCTGTAACATTTTTTTCTGAAATCATAATAGTATTTTTATCTAATATTTCAGCACTACCGTTGATATAAGTGACTTGATTTTTTCTCAAAAGAGATGCTATTCCTCTAGTAAGCTGATCTACAATAGATCGACTTCTATCTATTGCATGCCCGTAATCTGACTTTAAATTTTCATAAGAGATGCCAAAAGATGCTGCATGTTGAAATAGATCTAGAATTTCAGCGTTACGTAATAGTGCTTTACTAGGTATACATCCCCAATTTAAACAAACTCCACCAACATTATCTTTTTCCACTATACAAACTTTGAGTCCTAATTGTGCTGCACGAATTGCACATACATATCCACCAGGTCCACTCCCAATAATTGTTAAATCATAATCGTTCAATTTATAATCCTTAAAAATTAAATGTACTTTAAGATATGTTAAATTTAAATCTTTAACATATTTAAGATGACGTTAAGTGAATGTATTCACTACGTGATAAACTCTAATTCTACACCATTAAGGTAGTTCCATTCAATCAATATGTATAAGTAAGAACGCAATGAGAGATTGCTATTTCATTTTGATTACTGTAAAACTATTGAGGTTTTCCCTAGAAGTTGTTAATATTCTGATGCAGCCAAGTCAAATATAGATAGGTGAGCATGTAATTAGTAGAAGAGAAATAATATCTTTGTGTTTTACCGTTTTTTCTATGACTTGATTGTATTTTTGATTTTTGTGGAATTTATGTTCAAGGTGAAAATTTTGGCATGAAATTTGAGGTATACAGATGAGAAATACCATCAATTTATTTAAACAAATGAAAGTTGCAGGAGAACCAATTCCTATGGTAACTGCATATGATTATACCAGTGCAAAAATTTTAGAAGAGGCTGAAATTCCATTGGTATTAGTTGGAGATAGTTTAGGGCAGGTAGTATTAGGTTATGAAACAACTGTTTCGGTTACTATGGACGATATATTACATCATGCTAAGGCTGTAATACGTGGCACCCAAAAAATTCATGTAGTAGCTGATATGCCATTTATGAGTTATCAAGCTACAGTAGTGCAAGCACTTCGAAATGCAGCACGTTTAATGAAGGAAGGAGGTGTTCAATCAGTCAAAATGGAAGGAGGTGTTGAGGTAGCATCTAAAGTTAATGTTTTAGTTAATGCAGGTATTCCAGTTATGGGACATATTGGACTAACACCTCAATCGGTAAATCAAATTGGAGGTTATCGAATACAAGGTAGAAATCCTGAATCAGCTAAAAAAATATTAAAGGATGCAGAATCTTTGGTTGAGGCTGGGGTATATGCACTTGTTTTGGAAGCTATTCCTAGTGAAATCAGTAAAATTATTACTAAAAGTTTTCCAATTCCTACGATAGGTATTGGAGCAGGAAGTTTTTGTGATGGTCAAGTACAAGTTTTTCATGATTTAATGGGGTTATTTAAAGATTTTGTTCCTCGGCATGCTAAAAATTATGGAAATCTTTATGATTCAGTTTTACTTGCTGTTAAAGATTATGTTAATGATGTTAAAGGCAACAATTTTCCTACAGAACAACAAATATATCATCTTTCTCCCACAGAATTAGCCGCAATGAAAGGGGATATTGATTTATGTTAAAACAACAAACTGTATTTGTTATTAATTTAGTTTAAAATTATGGAAGTTATAACTAGTGTAAAAGATATGCGGGAGAGTATATTTAAATTACCTCGTTCTATAGGATTAGTTCCAACAATGGGAGATCTACATCAAGGACATCAGGAGTTAATAAATTGTTCCAGTACTGACAATGTAAGTACAATTGTTTCTATTTTTGTAAATCCTCTTCAGTTTTTACCTAATGAGGATTTTGAAGAATATCCTCGAAATATAGATAGAGACTTAGAGATATTAAAAGATCTTAATGTAGATCTTGTTTTTATACCTACTATTGATGAATTTTATCCACCTGGGTTTAGTACATATATTGATGTAGAAAAATTTAGTGATAAGCTGGAAGGTAAATCACGGCCAGGACATTTTCGTGGAGTTGCAACTGTTGTTTGTAAATTATTAGTTTTATGTCGACCTGATTATGCTTATTTTGGTCAGAAAGATGCACAACAGGTATTATTGATTCGACAAATGAATAGAGATTTAAATTTGGGGGGCTCAATCGTTACCATTCCTACTGTACGTGATGTAGATGGAGTTGCATTTAGTAGTCGTAATAAGTATTTATCTAGCAATGAAAGAAAAGCTGCAAGGACTTTATATCAATCGCTTGAAAACTTACAAGGTCTTAAGAGTAGCACTCCAGAAGAATTAAAAAATGCTATTTCATCAGCATTGGCAAAAGAGCCTTTAATTCAAATTGATTATGTTAACATTTCTGACCCGGATACATTGGAAGAGCTAAACTTAATTGAGAAGAAATGTTTAATTAGTATTGCTGCTTATGTTGGTAAGGTGCGTTTAATTGATAATTTGGTGTTAGATAATACTGGGGTTAAATTTTGAAAATTTTAGTAACTAACGATGATGGCTTTCAGTCCGATGGACTAAGTAGTTTAGTCGAAAAATTATCTTTATTATTTGATGTAACTGTTATTGTTCCTAGTTCTGATAAGAGTGGTATAGGAGCTGCATTTACTTTGCAAACAGATATCAAGATTAAAAAAAGTAGTTCTTTATTTTCTAAGGTATCCACTTTTATAGTTGATGGCACCCCATCAGATTGTGTTTGTATTGGTATGGAATATCTCGAAGATGATAAATTTGACTTATTAATTTCTGGTATAAATGCTGGTTCCAATCTTGGATTGGATTGTATTAGTTCTGGTACTGTTAGTGCTGCGATGATGGGTTCTTTATACAATATTCCTTCTATAGCAATTTCTGTATGTGCTATTACTGATGTAAATTATTCTGTTGCATCAGACATAGCAATGTATTTTGCCAAATTAGTTAGAGATAAAAAGAATCCTTTTTTTAAAGTATTAAATATAAATGTACCTAATTTATCAAGAGATAAAATTTGTGGAATTCATAATTCTGTTCTTGGTGGCAGACTATATGTAGAGGATATTATTAAAAATGACAAAGATAATAATATTGTTCAAATTGGTAGAAAACGAATTACCCAGGTAGTCCATTCTGAAATGAGTGATATAAATGCTACTGATCAAGGATATATTTCTGTTAGCCAGATAGAACCAAAGTTTGTGGAAAAATTTCCTTCTTCGTTTATCGAGACTGTTAAGTGGCCAGATATCGTTTTTTCAGATCATTGATTATTACATATTTGACACTGGCATAGTTTGAGTAATGTATCAAAGGGATAAATACCAGTAGAGTGACCATCGCTCCAAAGAAATTGTATTGCGTATTTCCCTACTATCAAATGGTCTTCAGCATATAGTATTTCTGAAATCGTGGTTTCATCAATTAAATTTTCTTGTGTAATTTCATCTACACATTGGGCGCATTTACAATTAAGTCTTATCTTGCGAGAACTAAAAATAGATGTATGTCCATTATTCCAAGTGATTGAAATATGAGACTGCAGTAATTTTATGTCAGTAATTGAAAGATTTTCCAAGTATATTCCTGTATGTTATGTATTGCTATTTTTTATAGGGTATAATGTGAAATATTTGATATAGCGGTAAGTAAATTATGATCTCTTTATCGAAAATTGACAAGTTATTAAAGACTTTTCGTCAATGGGAGTTAGATAAAGTAAAACATACTGAAGTTAGTGATTATTTTGCAAAGGTGATCTTTGTAGAAAATAGCAAGAATTCATTAGTAGATTTTTTTAATGTAGAAGATAATTTATCATTAGTTCTTAATCAAATTAAGGCCTTTAATGAAGTATATTCAGAAGAGCCTATTGATGTATTAAAGGGCATATGTCACATTATCGAAGGATATCAATGTTCTCGAATCAGTCATCAAGAGTCTCTTTTTTTAGTAGATTATTTTAAATGGCGGTTCTATATTTGTAATTCTGTACGGCAGGAATTCGATAATTTAGTTGTTCTTGGAAAGATATCAGCAGTTAAGGTGGCCTGTGTTTTTACTGAAGAATTAGACTCTAAGGGTTTTTTAGATGACTTAGAGGATTACGGCGAGTTTTTTGAACAAATCATGGTTTATTGGTATCAAGAAATTCTAAAAGGATCACTTAATATTCAAACAGTATTAACAGTTCCAAGAGAAATAGCATTGGCTTTGAATCATCTTTCAACATGTCAACAAGAACAAAAAAAATTAATATCTGATAAAGATATATTTCAGAAATTTTATCCCGTTTTTATATCTGTCCAAATATTTTCTATGTCTAAATTAGTTGTAGAAGCAGAAAAACTGGGAATTCCATTTGGTATAAAAGAGATGTCAAAAGATTCTTTGTTAGATATTAATCTATTAGAAATATTTGTTGAGAATTTTGACATCAATGAAATTTTACATAGATTTCATTCTATTTCTAATTGGTTAAGTGATGTTAATACATGGACAAATTATGATGGTGTAGTGTTAACACCTCAGATAATTAATTATTTAGCCCAAAAAGATACAAAAATTGAAATCCTTTTGGAACGTTTAGATTACTATAGAGCAGAAACTATTAATGGGCAATTTATTCCAAATAATTTAATACAAAAAGAATTAGAGTTTAAACATTTTGAAAGCTTTGTGCGGAATTTATATAGAGAAACACTAGGCTTTTCATATAATGATTGGGATTTTCATAGACGTGATTTACAGTTATCTAGGTTCACAATTCCGAATATATATGAAGGATTCAATAGACTTAAGACCTTACCAATTTCTAAGAAATCAAAGTCAGTGGAAATTACAGAAATCCAAAAAAATAATGCTTTTCGATGTGCATATGAAGCGATGTGTTTTTTGTCATTCTTAGAAAAATTTAAGAGTCATACTAGTAGAGATATTATTATTATTGGTAATGAACGGTATGGAAGACAATGGGTTATAGAGTTAATTGAACCATATATAACAGATTGGGCGACGGTTAAATATCAGTATATCCGTTCTGGTGCAAGTATGAGAATGACAGTTCCTCATATATTTCCAACAGAATTTGTTAGTAAGCTAAATCATGATATGCCACACATTATTGTTGTTGATGGTGCGAATAGACCGATTAGTAATCCCTATAGTCAATCATCTCAGAAAAACGTATTTATGGGAGATGATTTTATGAGAACTTCTAGAGCTATGAGGAGTGTAGCAAATTGGTTTGCTGCATTTAATTATGCTAGATCAGGACATAAAATTGGTGAATGGGCTGATAATAATATATTACCTTCAAATAGATTGCCTGAATTAGTTAGATGGCATGAATTTGAACGAGTGATTGCGCAAATATCTCCTTGGATTTTTCCAGGTATGAGTTATAGAGTAATGCCATGGGCACCTGAATTGAAAAAAAATGTAGTACTTGGTGATGTCATTGTGAATAGAAAAGATCAAAATTTTTTTGGAGATATACCTACTGTAGTTTTAGCTAATACTAATATTTATCGGGATCAATGGAATAATATGCCCAAAGAATTGGAGGACACAAAAACTTATTATTTTGATGGTCCTGAAGGCCTTGTTAAAGATGATCTCAATGTAGGTTTTGGTAAATATGGGTTTGAAGTTCGACTAGAAGGGCCAACGACAGATATGTTTGTTTTTGAGATTCAAAAAATTATGCGTAAGTATATCGACACAAATATTGATAATTTTCGATTAAAAAATGGACAAATTTCTATTTAAAACAAATAACTTGGGTTGGTTAATAATGGTGGTGTATTTTGATTAAATGGATGTATTTTAAAGAGAGACATTTTTTTTTCGTTTGGTTATTAGTTGTTTTAATAATTAGTGTAACCCTAGTCCATTTATTTGCCCATGAAAAAATCAGTACTCAGTTATCATTTATGATTCAACTGAAAACCCACTATGATGATGAATTAAAAATTTCTATTATTGGCTCTCCTCTCAATACTGATAAAACACAATTTGATTTAAAGGATCAATTTTTATTTAAAGAAACAAATAATGTTTTTGGAAATGCTTATAGATATCACCAAGGTTACATGTCTTCTTCTACGATGTTGGTTGAAAAACCTGATGATTCCTTTAATCAAATGATTTCTCAGGGGGATCCAATTACAAGAGGATATTTTGCATATATTTCGAATGTTGATTGGCATCAAACTTTTGCTGGAAATCAAGAAATTGCGACGACTATTGTTGATTATAAGAAAAATCCTGAAGTGATCGATGCCATGATTGGTGCTGAAGTTGCTCAATGGTATGGTGTAAAGCAGGGGGATTATCTTCGTGTAATTCGAGGTATTGATAAGAATTATGAGTGGACCAACATTAGAATTCTCGGAATAATCGATAAAAAAATGATAAATAATTCTGTTACAGATAATTTTCATTTGTTTATTAATCCGCAGGCAGCACCTACATTTAGTTCTCCTCCTCCGATAGGAGTTAACGTTGATACAAATGATCCATTGTTGGCATTTTTTGTTGATAAAGAATCATTTTATCGTATAACTCCTAGAGCAGATACTAATATATTATTTCCAATTTGGAACATAGTTTTAGATAAAGACTTTTTAAGCAATATGGATCCAAAAGATTTAAAATCAAACCTTGTTTTTTTTAGAGAATCCATGATTAGAGAAATGCCTGGATCGAATATTTCTTACCAAACCCTTGATGGTCTTTTGGATGTTGTTTTGGAGAGGAAGAGAATTACAGCATTTGTGGATAGAATTTTTTATACACTCATTTTAACTATATCAGTCATCACTTTATCGATAGTTTCGATACAGATTGCAAATAAAAGATGGTTTACTATGTGTATATTGTGTTTGCGTGGAGCGAAGTTTAAAGATTTAACGCAACAATATTTTGCAGAGAGTATCGTAATATTTTTTGTAACTGTAATAGGTAGCCTGTTAATTAATTTGGGAATCATACAATATTCTTATTCACAATTGGGCGTACTACAGCACCTAATGGATACATTAAGATATATTATCTTTCAAGCTCAGTATGTGGTGTTTATTAGTTTATTCATTGGTTTGGTTAGTGCTGTTTTCTATATGTCAATTGGATGGATTTCTGCTGGTCTAGTGTTCTATCGAACAAATCAAATACCGTCTTTAGTTCAGAGACAACTTTTCAAGGCACCTATCTATTTTATAGATATTTTTGTAGTAAGTATTGGAATGTTTTTTTATTGGCAAATACAGAATCAATCTTTAGTATTACTCTCATTAGATAATATAAGTTTTTTAAGCGGTTTAGCATCTAGTGCCATCTTTATTTTTATTATTTTAGCAGCAGCACTATTTTCTATCAGACTTTTGATAGAAATCGTTAGTTACTGTACTAGAAAAATGGAGTTTATTAGTCCAGACTTCTATGTTTTTAGTATGTTTTTAAGAAGGTTTTCGAGTGAGCATAGATGGATAAGTTTAAGTTTATCCATAGTTGGAGTATTGATAGTATTTGTAACAACTTTATGGATTACTATGGAAAAACAATTATCTGATTCAATTCAATATAGAAGAGGAGTTGATTTAAGAGTTACCAATATTGGTACTTTTGGAGTAGGTTCTTTTGATAATGTTTTGGAAAAAGTAAATACAAATCTTAATATTGATAATTTTTCTAGAGGATGGAGAAGTAGTTTTAATTTGGAAGGTGATACGGGACAAGTTTTTGCCATTAATCCAAATGAAATACTCGATCAATCTTGGTTCCATAGAGATGATTTTTCTGATACAAATATGACCGAATTGATGAATTTGATTATGGCGGGGCAGTATACTAAGAAAATAACGTTACCACAATACTCGACAGAAATAAGATTATGGGCAAAATCGCTTGATATATTTGCTGAACTTGCAGTATGGGTTGTTTTAATCGATTCAAATGAACAAGTTAAAGTTGTATCGCTTGGTAAAGTTAAAGGAGTGGAATGGAATTTATTAAATGCAACAATTCCTGAAGATTTAACAGGTACTACCAGTGTTATAGGGATTCAGTTTTTTCAGCCAGGTACCTCTGGTACCTTACAAATAGGGGATGTATTATTGGATGATATTCATGTTCTTTCTAACTATGGAGAGAGCAGAGAATTAGATGTTTTTACCGATGAATATGAGTGGGAGTTAATGCCGCTACCATTTTCTTTAGATAAAGACTTTGTAGATAAACACCAAGATATAATTCGAGGAGATGTTTTAAAAGTTTCTTTACCAGAATTTAGTAATAATAATATTCGAGGGATATATATTCCAACTAATTTCAAATATATACCTGTTATTGTCAGCAACAGTCTTGAGAATCAATTTTTAGACAAAGGTATTAACAAGATTTTTATAGAAATCGATGAAATTTTATTACCCCTGGAGATTAAAGGGGCAACGAAATATTTTTCTACTATAGATCTCGAAAATGGACATTTTATTATTTTTGATATTCGGGTAATCAGTGATTATCTTAAGTTTGTTACAGGTAAAAATCTGATTTCACCTAATGAATTATTCGTGCAATTTAATGATCAAAGCTCTATGTCTCCAGGTGTTATTTCTGCTAGAAATTTTGGGTCTGATAATTTAGATTCAATAGAAGAAGCTATTGTAAGTGAAACCCTAGATTATTTTAATCTTCGTGTATCTAAAACAAATTTGATATTATTTTGTTTTTTCATATCTATATTGCTTGCAGGGGTCTTGTACCTAGTATTTGTTATTCGTTTAAAGAGACGTATAGGTAAAGCTTATTGGATATTGTGGAATTTAGGAATGTCGCAAAAATCTTTAGTTTGTTTAGCAATTTTTGAATTTTTTGTTATTGGGATTATATCTTTACTCATAGGCGCTTTAATTGGGTCTTATTTTGTTAATGTATTGAATGATTTGATAACGATCGAGCTTTCTCTATCCAGGCATATCATTCCACATACATTTGTATTAAATACTGACATATTAATAATTTTTTCGATTGTATTAATTAGCATGTGGATTATATATAGTTTTTATATTTCACGATTTTTTAGCAAAATGACAAAAGATATATAGTTTTTATCTAATAACTGATTTTGGTGTAGTATTGATATCTTTATTAAAAATAACTTTTGGTTCAACTAAAGCTCAGTGGAAATTAGTTGTGGTAGTTGCTATAGGTTTATTAGCAGGTGTTACATTAATATGTACTGGACCAATTTATTATGAGTTTTTACGTGCTTTAACACTGCACCAAACTATAGATAAATATGTAGATTCTGATAGCGTAATTATTAAGAGTGTAACTCCTGGTTTTCATTATATAGAACATAAACATACTAATAATATATTTTTAGATTATATAACTTATAATTTAGGAGACATCGTTCGAAATAAGCCAATTACTGGCTTGCGTAGCCCTACAATGTTTTTAAGTAAGCCAGGCTTTGAAAAGGAGGCAGCGTCTTCATTATTAAGGGGATATTTTACTTATTTTGATGCAGTACATTACTATATTCCAGAGTTAAATGAGAAAAAAAGCTTAGCTGCACAATTTGTTGATACTGATAAAATTGATGTATTCGTACCTCAAGATGTTGCAAATGAGTTTGATATTCATATTGGTGATCAAATTTCTGTAATATTACCAACAAGTGCCAATAAGGAATATGTAGAGGTAAGAGTAGTTGATTTTTTCTCTATGCCTAAGGAAGATACAGAATTTTTTAAGTTTCAACAAAAATTCATATATTCAGATATTAGTGATAGTTTTCAAACTATTCCATTTTTAATATTGGAAACTGATACGGTTGATTTTTTGGGTAATAAATTACCATCTATGGGAAGTCATCATGGGGTTGCCGTAGAAATAGATTTAACAAAAATAACACCAGATAATTTTTATCAAATAAAAGAAAATTTAAGAATAAACCGTTTAGTTTTAGGCAGTACTTTAAAACAGTATGAT
The DNA here is from genome assembly GCA_002722455.1 of Chloroflexota bacterium. Lineage (GTDB taxonomy): Bacteria > Chloroflexota > Dehalococcoidia > Lucifugimonadales. The sequence goes on along the minus strand of PBMB01000017.1, from coordinate 77,771 downwards.
CAGACATCTAATTTAGATCTTGCACTAACTGATTACGAGCAACAAGTATTATTAAAGAAAACTCCTATATTGTTAGTGATGTTTACTATTGGTGTGGTGATTCTTTATTGTGTAGGTATATTTTCCGTTGTCTTAGCTCAAGAACGTCAAATAGATATTACTAGGATGTTTGCACGTGGAGCTACATATATTCAAATACTAAAAACACCTACAATTGAAGCATTTTTAATTTCGTTTATACTCGTATGTTTTGCTCCGTGGCTTGCTGCATTTCTTGTTAGTATTTTTGGCTATTTTGCTATAGGATCCGGTGTATATTCGACAGGACTAATTTTTATTTGGCCATCTCTAGACATTTTTGTTTTAAGTTTACTTGGTGCTCTAATCAGTTTTGTTACCTTGGAACTACCTTTAATTAGTATTTTGAGAACTGAATTCCATTCAAAATTAAGTGGAGTCCCTGTATTACAACATAAGAATTTTTTTCAACGGTATTATATAGATTTAATATTATTGATAATTTCAGTAGTGATACTTTTCCAGTTATTAGGTGAAGATTCTATTTTAGTAAAGGGGCTAGTTAATAATAGTCTTTTTCAGCAGTTATCTTTCTTATTACCTGTTTTAATGTTATTAGTTAGTTTAATAATTATATTGAGAGGATTGCCCCTTTTATTTAATTTATTACTTTTTATTGTTTCAAAAACATCATCGACTTCAATTTTTCTGTCTATGTGTGAGATGGCGAGAACTTCATTGTTAAGAACAAGAATAGTAACTCTTTTGGTAATACTTACGAGCGTTGCTGTTTTTGTTGGGGGATTTGCTCAAACCATTAATCAAAGTATGATGGATCAAGCTTTATATTCTTCAGGTGCAGATATTAGATTAGAAAATTTGAGAAATACCACGTTAGGAGCACAGCATTCTCCTATGGGACGTCAATATAGGAAAATTGAAAGGAGGCAAGTGAGACCTAGTAGAATTTTTCAAGAATCAGTACGGATGCAATATGAAGAAATTATAGATGTTGGTTCCTTTAGTTTAGGTTTAAGAGAGAAAGCATTTGATTTATCAACTTATTATGTTCGTGATTTTGAACTTTTGGCAGTTGATACAGATATAATTAAGGATATTGCATGGATCAGATCAGATTTTGCGAATGGTTCAATTCTTGATTTAATTGACTCTTTGAGCTTAGATACGATACCCAATGGTATAGTTTTGCCAGAAAATATGCAGTATTTGGTAGTAGATCTTAAACCTCAGCGTTCACGTCCCAATGTATTTGTTTCTGTGTTGTTAAGGAATTCAAATGGCAGGTATATTGGGTATAATTTGGGTTCTTTGGTTAATCCGGATGGATTGGTGAGTAGAGTAAGAATTAGGCGAAATGATGAGTTATGGGGTGAAGGAGGCCCCCCTTCATTAATTGCTTTAAGAATATATTCCAGAAACACTGATGTTTTATTCGATGGAGGCTCAATTCTTTTAAATGGAATTTGGACTGTTAATGGTGAAGGCGAAAAATTGGTGGTTTTAGATGAAAATAACAGTGATAATATCGCAGTATTGAAATCAAGTCCTGATGCTGGTGGCGATAGTATTATTAATGATTTTGAATCAGGAGGTATTATCTTTTCATGGGGACCTGGTTCTTCATTTGTTCCACGTGGTATATCAACTACTAGTTTCAATACTCCCGTAGGAGTATTAGCTAGTGAAGAGTTTTTATTAGAGAATGATAAGGAAATTGGTGATGTTTTTGAAATCTCAATAAAAAGACAAAATGTACCTGTGTCTATAGTAGGAGAGGTTGATTTTTTCCCTACAATGATTGGGAAGAAACCGAAATATTTAGTATCAGATTTGAAGCATATTTTATATTATGCAAATGTGAGTAACATCATAGCAGATGCACAGGCTGAAATAGAACCAAATGAAGTGTGGATTTCTACAGGTGCTAGTGAAATAAATAAGCAACAATTGCTAGCTAATTTGTTAAATGTTGTTAATTATACTCCTGGCAGGATTATCGATAGAGATAAATTGGTAAATCAGTTTGCTATTGATCCTTTTATTTATATAGGATGGGATTTAAATTTAAAATTTATTTTTATTGGTGTTTTATTTTTAGTCATGGTTGGGTTGTTAACTTTTGCTTATGTAATATTTAAGAATTATCTGTATCAAATGGCAGTGTTATTAGCATTAGGGTGTTCTGTTAGACAAGTAGCTAGTATTTTCATTTTACAAATTAGTGTTTTATCCGTGATTGGAGTTTTTATAGGTACGTGGATAGGGTATTATATGTCAAAAACAATTATTCCATATTTTGTATTCGATAATCTGGGTAATCATGTAGTGCCTACAACAATGTTTTCGATGGACTGGAGCTTAGTAGGTATCCTGTACTGTGCGATTTTGTTAGTGTTAATTATAATTAATTTTGTAGTATTTATAGGTTCAAGAATTAATATTCAAAGTCATTTAAGAATTCGAGGGTAATGTGACTGATCAAAATAGAGATATTTTATGTGAAGATTTATTTAAAATTTATCGAGCATCAGGTATAGATGTTGTAGCATTACGAGGTCTAGATTTAACCATTAATTCAGGAGAAATGATTGGAGTTGTTGGTGCTAGTGGTAGTGGGAAATCAACTTTTTTAAATATGTTAGCAGGTTTTGATAAACCTTCCGCTGGATTGATTAAAGTATTTGGATTTAATCTTAATGAAATGAAACAGACAGAGATTCAAAAATACAGGAGATCACAAATTGGATTTGTGTGGCAAGAATCAATGTGGAATCTTTTTCCATATCTCTCGGTGATTGAGAATGTAATGTTGCCGATGAATTTAATGGATGACACTAATCTTAAGAAAAAAAAGAAAGCTGAACAATTATTGGATTTAGTTGGGATAAGAACAGATCAATTTAATAATAATTCAAAGCAGTTATCAGGTGGGGAGTTACAGCGTATTGCGATCGCTATTGCACTTGCTAATGATCCTGCTTTGTTATTAGCTGATGAACCTACAGGACAATTAGATTCATTGTCAGCAAGCAATGTATTTGATTGTTTGAAGACTGTTAATAAACAAAAGGGGACTACTGTTGTCATTGTGACACATGATCCTGGCATATCAGTTTTTGTTGATCGTTCCATTTTAATTCGAGATGGTAGGGCTTGTGTTGAAATTATTAAAGATAATGAGTTTGTTTTAGTTGATCATAATAATATGCTCCAGATTCCTGAAAAATATATGAAATCAAAAAAACTTGAAGGTCGTGTTCGTATGGATTTGAGTGATGGAGATTTGTTGATTTCATCTGTGGAGAAAATATTGAAATGAATGAACTTATGGTTAAAATGGAAAATGTTAGCAAGGTTTATAGTAGTTCCTCAGGAGATGTTATTGCACTAAATAATATTAATCTTGATGTTCATGTTGGTGAATTAGTTGCTATAGTAGGTAAATCAGGTTCGGGGAAAACCACTTTATTAAATATTATTTCTGGTTTAGATCAACCAACTGCTGGAACTATCACCTTAGATGGTGTAAATTTATCTAAAATTACTAATCGAGAAGCCTTATCTATTCGAAGAAACAAAATCGGAATTGTTTTTCAGACATTTGGATTATTATCTTTACTTTCTGCGTATGAGAACGTGGAATTACAACTACGAATCGCTGGTATTAAATATCCTGAAAGAGATGGTTATACTAAAGATGCTTTGGAGCAGGTTGGTTTAGGTTCAAGGATAACCCATAGGCCAGATGAATTATCAGGTGGAGAACAACAGAGAGTTGCGATTGCTCGAGCAATCGCAAAGAAACCAAAGATACTTTTTGTTGATGAACCAACAAGTCATTTAGATTCACGTAATACACGAATAATATGTGATTTATTTCGTAAATTGTCTAGGCAAGATAATATGACTCTCGTAATGGTTACTCATGATCAACCTTTAATTGATATAGCGGATAGTACAAAAATATTAAAAGATGGTATTTTTTCATAATAATGATAAATACTTATTTTGTACGACTTGTATAAGAGAAATTGACAATACCACATATATAGTATTTACAGATTTGTGTATATTTCATCACATTTAAAAGTTTGTTTCATGTCTAGTAATGATTTAATGTGATTGGTCAGGGTTTCTTCATTAATTCTTCCTGTAGTTTGATGTGTGATATATCCACAATGATCAATAACCAATGTTAGAGGTATGGATATGATTCCATAATCAACTGTAGTAATTCCTTCCTTATCTATTAATATTGTGTAATTAATGTCATATTTTTTGATATGATCGAGAGTTTCTTTTAGAGTACTTCTCATTGTAGGGACTTCTATTCCTAGAAAAATTACGTCATTCCCCTTAAAAGTTAAAGAAGTTTGTTGTAACAGAGGTGCTTCTATTCTACATTCGATACAATTTGGATTCCAAAAATTTAAAATTATTATTTTTCCTTCATAGTTTGAGAGGGGGATTTTAGTTTCCCCAAGTGTCATTAATGAGAATGATGGAGCTTTTTCACCGATTAATGAATTTGAAGTAGTTAGCTGGGATAATTCTTTTGCCGATAACCCTTTTCCTAATAAAAATAGGAAAAGGGTTATCGAGACTAATACTATTAATGTAGATATTATTTTATTTCTAGCAGTCATTTTTTTGAATTACTATTCAGAAATGCCAATTAATTTAGCCGATACAATTAATCGGTGGTCATATATTAGAGGTGGTACACAAGTTACTAAGACAATTTCTCTATCAGAAGTTCGATTTTCAATTAAAAGTTTTTCTTGAGGGATGACTTCGGTTTTATATATTTGATACAGATATTTTGTTGCTTCAGTTTCTAAGAATATGTATATAGGATATTTTGTTGATAATAATCTAGGTAGTTCTGGTAAGCGGTTGAAAACATTTCCTTCATTTCGAATTAAACTTTGTAAGTGCCCGAAGTACCATCCAGTACCAATTTCATTTGGTTTAGAAGTAGTTGGGATATAACCAACTATCCATTTAGGGTTTTCCCATTGGTAAGAATCTCCCTTTTTAATAATATTTAAATTGTTGATTTCTGAGTTGACTAAAATAGTAGGTATACGAATTTTCGTAGGGTTACTATTGGCAATAATTTTTGTTTCTGACTCAATAGATTTATAAGAAGAAGCCTCTTTAATAGAATCTTGAATGTAAGATAAAGTTATTTGATCAACAAGTTTTGGGGATTCTAGAGAAGACAATACTTGATCATTTTTTGAGGATTGATTTTCTGGGACAGTTTTAATTGGCACCTTATCCTTAACTGAAATGACTGATTTTTCGACGGTAGGTGTTGGTGCAATATCGATATTGGAATTATTAGTGGAACTATTGGTGGAGGTATTATTGATTGAATTTGATGATTGCTTCAATTCTTTGGGTTTAGTTAGAGGAGGTACAGGTGTTTTATGGATAATGCTTGGTAAGGGAGTAGCAATTATAGAAGTTGTAGGTGTAGGAAGTATAGTTTCGACGTCTGTGTTTTTAGGAGGAATTGATTGTGGAATTGGAGTAACCACTTTTGTTATTGTAGTAGGTGTAGAAGTTGTAGGTGTTTTATATAAATTTGTCTCGAGATTAGTTATATCTGAACTGTCATCTTTTTCAATTTCAACACTCTTAATAGTTCTATCATTGAATACAGTATCAGTAATTTCAACATTTAAGTTGTCTAGATTTGAATGACTGACAAAAGAATAAGTGTAGTAGGCTAATGGTATTATTAACAAAACTAGCCCAATTCCAATTAAAGTAAGACTCCATATACGTTTATTAAACATTGTGGGTGTTTTAGAGCATTTTATGTTTTAAATTTTAATGAAATTTCAGAACCGACTACTGTAACAGGTTTTTTATCTGTGTTTTTGGTACGGTTTAAATTCAATTCAATCTTATTATTCCCTGTTTTAAGCAGAGTTTCTTTAATAGGAAAATGTATACTGTCACCAACAACAACAACTGTATCGATTTCTGTAGGGTAACTCATCCAAAATAAACCTGCTGATCCTAATCTTTCATATGATCCAAAAGTGGTAATTGCTGTTTTTTGTTCAAGAGTTTCCCCATTGATTTTAACTAGAATTTGGTCATCTTTTTTTAAGTTTTCTAAGCGTAGAGTTAGAGAGGCCTCTTTTAAATTAGTTTTAGAGGGAGTGTCTAAATGTTGATCTGATATGTCAATATTTAATTCAGGACCTATTTCAACATATTCAGGATGTAAATTTATTGGTAGTTGAGTTTGGGGGCTAGCATATCTAAAAGCACAACCTATACTCCCACATGGAACAAGTGGTCCGGTAGGTGCTAATTCATATCTTTTATCAAGTTTTGATAAAACTTCAAGATTTGTTAATTCATTAAATGTTTTATCATTCCATTCAGGTGACATAGTATAGAAATTGTAAAGGTATACACCTGCAGCACCTGCATTTAACCATCTATATGCTAAAGCTCTTAATGTAAGCGGGTCTGCTTGGCGAGTCATTTCAATACATCCATATATTAGGCAATTAGTACCTTTTGTAGCTTTAACGAATTCTTCAACAGGTGTATCAAACGGAATAAAACCTATTCCTGCAATTACTATATCTACTAATTCTTCCTTAATCCATCTTCGAACATCTAAACCAAGTCTCTCAGAGTCATCTAGGGTAGGAGGAACACGAACAGCTAATTTTAAATCACGGTTTTTTTCTTTCCCAGTCTGTATTAATCGAGATTTTACTTCACGAATTAATTCAGTCATTAAATAACGATTACTGTATGCTTCTTCTGTTCTGAACATTGCAGGGTGTCTACAAAAATCTAATTCAACTCCATCAACATCAAATTTCTGGAATGTTTCAGTGATCATATCAATCATATATGATCGTACTTCTGGGTATGCAAAATCTTTACCTGTTCTAATTCCATACTCTATAGTACCTTCAACAATTTCTTCTCCAGGTCTACCAATGAGTAATTCAGGATGGTTTCTACGAAAGTTACCATATGCTACATGATCAATATCAATTGGATAATGACTATTCATTCGAACACGAGGGAAGAAAGGAATATTGTTTTCTTTACATATTTTAGATATTGCCGTTAAAGGTCCACCGCATTCTTTAATAAGGGATGTGAGATTTCTTTTTATAGCATCGCATACTCCAGGTGTTCCATGATGCACAAATGAAGGAAGTTTTTCATCAAACATATCGTAGTCATCACCAAATCTTTCACCTATTTCAGTTTCGTAATGCCAAACTTCATGATCACCAACAGACCACCAGAATGCCCCATTTTTACCTGCGAAATTACTAACAATATATTCTTCGAAATCTTTGTATGTAACTACTGGAGCTGACCTACTAAGGAGCCAGGCATCATCTGTGAATATCATTTGAGGATGTTTTGTATTTTTCATAATAATTCCTTCATTATAATTTATTAAGCTGATTTTCCATTGTTTCATTGATTATATTATTTGTTAATGTAAAAGACGAGGCTTTTTCATAAGCATTAGCAAGTTTAAAAAGAGTTTTTTCTGAAAGATAGTTGCCAATAAATTGTATGCCGAAAGGCAAATTGTTGTGAAAACCTCCTGGTATAGATATAGCTGGTATACCAGCTATATTTGCAGGTTGAGTAAATATATCATTCATATACATGTCAAGTGGATTAGTAATTTTGCTTCCAATTGGAAATGCTACTGAAGGAGAAGTTGGTGCAATAATTACATCACATGTATCAAATGTTTGTTTGAATTCTTCAATAATCAGAGTACGAACTTTTTGGGCTTTTAAATAATATTGGTCAAAAAACCCAGTAGATAGAGCATATGTTCCTAATAATATACGGCGCTTAACTTCAGGACCAAACCCTTCTCCTTTGGTATTTTCAATTGTTTCCCAAATATCTTTAGTATCAGAAGCAACATATCCATATTTTATTCCATCATATCTAGATAGATTTGAAGATGCTTCTGAATTAGCTATTAGGTAGTAGACAGGTAATGCTTGCTCAGTCAGGGGTAAAGAAATTTCTTTTAATGTTACTCCAATATCTTTTAATGTCTCAATGACAGTTTTTAAAGATGATTTAAATTTTGGTTCAATATTTTGTTCCCAATATTCAGTTGGAATACCTATCTGGATTTCACTTAAATCCTCGTTAATAGAATCTAAATAATTTGTTAAATAATTAGTTGTAATTGATGTTGCATCATGTGGATCATTTCCAGCTATAGCTTCTAACACTAGAGCGTTGTCTGCTACTGTTCTTGTTAGTGGTCCAATTTGATCTAATGAACTAGCAAATGCAATTAATCCATAGCGACTAACTAGACCATACGTAGGTTTTAAACCAACAATTCCACAGAAAGCAGCTGGCTGTCTAATACTTCCACCTGTATCTGACCCTAATGCAAACATACATTCTCCAGATGCAACAGCTGCAGCACCACCACCGCTACTTCCACCGGGTACTAAGTTAAAATCCCATGGGTTTTTGGTCTGCTTAATTGCTGAATTTTCAGTGGATGATCCCATTGCAAATTCATCTAGATTACCTTTTCCAACTAAAACAGCTCCCTGATCATAAATTTTGTTAGTAACTGTAGCATTATATGGGGGGATAAAATTCTTTAAAATTTTTGAGGCACATGTAGTAGGTATTTCTGTAGTACACATGTTATCTTTTAGCTGGAATGGAATTCCAGTTAGTGGATAACTGGATCCAGAAGAAATTAATTGATCTGCTTTTTTAGCTTGTTTTAATGCTAAATCTTCATCAAAAGAAATAAATGCACCAATTACAGGATCTATCTTTTTTATTCTGTCAATAGTCGATTGAGTTAATTCAACAGAAGAAATCTCTCTTTTATCTAAGAGTTTTCGTGCTTCTAAAATTGTTAATTTCGTTAAATTCATATTCTTATAAGTAGTAGTATTATTCTATGATTCGTTTTACTTGAATCATATCTCCATTTCTATTTGGGGCATTTGATAAAATATCTTCTCTATTGGTTGGGGAATGGGTGGATATGTCTTTTCGTAATGTAGTTTTAGTTTCAACTACGTGTCCAGTTGGGGATATATTTTCAGTATTTACTTTTTCAAGCATACTAAAATAATCTAGTATCTGAGATAATTCAACTCTTAAGACTTCAATTTCATCAGTTGTTAATGAAATCTTAGAGAGTTTTGCTATATATTTTACTTCATCAGTTGTTAATTTCATTAATTATTCTAGGCCTCCTATTTTAAGTTATTGCATAGCCTGAGATAGATCCAGTAGACTGACCATTTTTTAAAGCGATTGTACCGTTTACTATTACATGGTCTATTCCTATTGGGAATTGGCGAGGACTATCATAAGTCGCTGTATCTATTATACTATCAGGATTAAATATCACTATATCAGCAAAAAACCCTTCTTGTATTTTTCCTCTTTTAGATAATTGAAATCTCTCAGCTGGGAATCCAGTCATTTTGTGAATCATACTTTCTAGGCTAATTGAATTGAATTCACGTCTTAATCTTCCTAAAAATCTTGGGAAAGCTCCAAATGATCTAGGATGCGACATAGAGCCAGCTGCAGTAATATCGCTGCATACCATATAATCATCACGCGAAAGAAGTTTTATTGAATCTTCACTGATTAAGTGACAAGTTTTCGGATTGTTGGGAGGAAGCATAACATATCCAACTTCAAGTTCTTCTTTTAAGAGGATGTCTGTTAAAATTTCACCGAAAGATTTTTTACTTTTATTTGCTAGATTCATCAGTGACTCACCTTCTAGATGAGGATTATTAGGCACATAAGAAAATGACACTTCACTTAATGGTCTTGTGTTACTCGAATATGTGTTATCAAGGTACTCAATAATTTTCTGTTTTTCTTGTTTGTTTTTAAGTTTTTTTAAGATGGAATCAGGCCCCCCATTTTGAACGCCACTGGGTAAAAAACTAATAGGTATTGTACTTCCACTTGGGTAAGGATATATATCTAATGATATATCTACTCCTTCTTCTTTTGCTTTATCTATTTCAGTCATGATTTTAGAAGAATTCCCAGCTGTTTCTTCGGTTGTTCTATGGTGAGCAAAATGGATTGAAACATTAGTTTTCCTAGCAATATGTAATGCTTCTGTAATACCATTGTTCCCGAATGCTCGTTCTAGTAGGCTAGAACGAGGCTCAACCATATAAATACTATTTTCATTTTGAACAGTAGAGCATAATTCTAGTATTTCTGATGTAGTAGACCAAATTCCGGGATAGTATGCAGAGCCAGTTGAAAAGCCAATCGCTCCATCAGCAAATCCATTTGAAATAATTTTTTTTGCTTTATTAATTTGATCTTTATTTAATGGAACATCATTGAACCCTACTAACTCTAGCCTAATAGCACCTAACGGAATAAGGTAAGCAGTATTAACTGCAACTTTTTTATGGTAATTTGATAGGAATGCTTTAATGCTAGAAGTGTCGATGTCTTTAGGGGGTTGTCCTAATAATCCGCTTAACCATTTGCGATATATCAAATAATTTTTGTGTGAAAGAGGAGCAATAGACATCCCATCAATACCAATTAATTCAGTCGTGATTCCTTGCTGTATCCCATATTCATGTTTGGGGTTAATTAGTAAGTCACCTTCAGAGTGGGTATGGGTATCAATAAATCCAGGAGATACAGTTAATCCATTGGCGTCTATATGATGCTTTGTATTCTCTAAAGATAGTTTGCCTATAGCAGTAATTTTATCCCGAACTATTCCAATATCTCCAAGAAAACTTTTTCTTCCTGATCCATCGATGATACTACCATTTTTAATAATTAAATCGAAAGCCATTTGATCCTCTGGTTGGATAAATATCTATATTATTGTTGATGAATTAATGTAATAGATTATATTATAAAAAAGATAATTAATATGGTTTTAAATTTTTTTGAGGTAGATTTGATTAAAATTTGCAGTTATTTCGTAAAGAATTTTGTGAAAATCAATGTGTTGTTCATAATAGTTTTTTTCATTAGTATAGGGTGTTCAGATAATCAAAATATGAACCAAGTTACTAGTGAAACTCCAGTTGTATTTACTCCGACTCCAACTACTCGCCCTCAACAACAGATTAAAACTAATCGTCATGATATGAATGAAATACGGCAAGAACATACAGCTACATTACTAAAAGATGGTACTGTATTAGTTGCTGGTGGATCTAATTCAATTGGGCCACAACCATGGGTCGAAATTTATGATCCCAGCATTGATACTTGGACAACAGTTTCTAGGATGAATGATGCTCGTGTTTTTCATACAGCCACACTTTTACAGGATGGAAATGTATTAGTTATTGGAGGTAAAAGTCCGACTGATAGTTTAAAAACAGCAGAGATCTTTGATGTAGATTCGAGAACATGGAAAAGAGTTCGCCGGATGAGATATAAAAGAGATTTTCATACAGCTACACTGTTACAAGATGGGAAAGTGTTAGTAGTGGGTGGTGCAAAGGATGAAGTAGCACATAAATCAGCTGAAGTTTATGACCCGGTTGATGATACTTGGACGTTAACTTCAAGCATGATGATGACAAGAGGGCTTCATACAGCTACGTTAATCAATGATGGTAGAGTGATGGTGGTGGGAGGAAGAGGCAATGAAGAATTGGGTATGATTGAAGTTGAGTTTTTTAATCCAGTAGAACGAACTTGGATAGAAGGACCTGAATTAAACAGGTCTCGTGTTGGTCATACTGCAACACTTTTGAACAATGGAAACCTAATTGTAGTTGGTGGAGGTAGTGCTGATTATGAAATTTTTGATCCTAAACAGGATGAATGGGTTGAAAGAGGTCCTATTGAACAAAATAGACGTGATCATACGGCAACTTTATTAAAAAACGGAAACGTTTTAGTGACAGGAGGAGGAGAAACAGATAATTCTGCAGAGTTTTATGATACAAATACACGTAAATGGGAACCTTCAGGAGAATTAATAGAGGGTAGGGCTGCCCATACAGCAACATTATTAAAAGATGGGAGAGTTTTGGTTGCTGGAGGATCTGATCATGTTGGATCAAAATCTCATGCTGAGATATATGACCCTCAAACTCGTAGATGGATAAGAAGCGATACTATTGATAATTGGCGTAATGCATCTGGAATGAATATTTCTCGATCTGATCATTCAGCAACTTTATTAGAAAATGGAAATGTTTTAGTTGTTGGAGGAAGAACTCGATTAGCATCCGATAATATAGGAGGTATTGGTGAAGTAGGATTTGTTAGTAAATCTGAAATATATAATATTAATCAAGGTGAATGGACATTTGCTAGTGAAGTTAATGAAGCTAGAGCTGGTCATGTAGCGATATTAGCTAATGGTCGTGTTTTTATATTCGGCGGTATTGCAACGGTACTAACAGACGAACTTGATCCTAGAGGAGATAAACGACGTGCTCTTGTTTACCGTGATACAGTTGAAGAGTTTGATCCCGTGACCAACCAATGGAAAATCAGAGGGAAAATGTTAGTTCCTCGATGGAAACATACAGCAACTCTTTTAGAGAATGGAAAGATATTAATTGTGGGTGGACAAAATGACTCTGGAGTATTAAATAGGGCTGAAATATTCGATCCTGTAAAAGGTGAATCTGAAGAAGTAGAAAATATGCTTACTAAGCGTTCTGATCATGTAGCTGTATTACTAAATAATCAAGATGTATTGATCCTGGGAGGTACAGATAAAGCAACAGAAATATATGATCATAGATCTAATATTTGGAAATCTGTTGCAAATTTGAGTATTAATTTAGCTCGACCACATGCAGTACTTTTGACAAATGGATCTGTATTAGTAGTTGGTGGATATTCTAATGGAGTTTCAAGAAAAGAGTCATATATATATATTCCTAAAGAAGATATATGGACTACAATTGAATCGTTACCTATTGCTGTTGCTGATGGGAGTCTTACAGTATTAAATAATGGTGATGCATTAGTAACTACTCACTTTTCTAATAGTACTTATATTTTTAAGATGTCTACTCAAACTTATAAACCTGCTGGTGAAATGGTGAATAGTTTAAAAGGTCCAGCTGTTACACTTTTGAATAATGGTAACGTTTTGGTGACGGGTGGAGAACAAAGGAATTATGGAATCACGAATAAATCTGAAATTTTTTCATATAAAGAATGATTATGATTAACTTTTTTGATTAAAGATATCCATAGAGGGCTTAATACCATTTTTTATTATGGATGTAATAGCTTTTGTTGTTGTAGCGATAGAATTTTTTAATAGTAAGACTTCCTTATTTGAAGGATTGCCTAGTACCCAATTGATAGTATGGGATTTTTCAAGAGGGTGCCCTATGCCAATACGTATTCGAGTGAATTGATCAGTACCAGATTCAGATATAATTGAACGAATTCCATTATGACCTCCAGATTTGCCTGATGTACGTATACGTATTGTACCGCAAGGTATATCCATGTCATCAACTAAAACTATAAAGTTAGAATATGGTGTCAAGAATTTTTTTTGCAGAAAATTGATTGCTATTCCACATTCATTTACAAATATTTTGGGTCTTGCAACTATTACATTTTGTTGACAGATGATTCCTTTACCGTAACGTGTATATTTAGAAGAATTAGTAAATTTAATTTGATGAGTTTTAGCAAAATTTCGTACACACATCATTCCTAAATTATGTCTGGACTTAGCATATTCTTCGCCAGGATTACCGATACCAAAAATTATTATAGGTAATTCTGTATTGTAATCAGTGGAGCACATGATATTTTATTTGATCGTAGAAGTTTGATTAGTAGTTTCTAAGTCATTTTTAATTTTTTGTACTGCTGTTGTCAATTGCGATATATCTAATCCAAGGGCTCCAGCACGTTTAATATCCTGTGTGATTAATAGACTAGTAGGGTCTTTGCCTCTTAACGTATTTAGAAGTGCACGATTAGCGTAAGCATATGGATAATCAGGATTTATTTTGATTGATTGACTAAAATCATCTAAAGCTAAATCAAAACGATTTATATTTCGATATAAAAGACCTCTATTATTATATGCTTGAACAAAATCAGGGTTATAGTGTATTGCAAGAGAATAATCTTCAATTGCAGCCTGATAATCTTTTAAACCTGTTCTAGCATTTCCCCTTCTAGTATAGTAGATATGATTTTGTGGTGATAATGCTAAGGCATTTGAAAAATCTGATTCAGCATTTGCATAGTTTTCCAATAGAAGATGCACTAATCCACGATCAGCATAAAGTTCAGGACGGTTATCAATTAATGAGATTGCCATATCGAAGTCATTAATAGCTTCACTATATCTACCAGAGAACACATAAGTATTACCTCTGTCAGTGTAAAGTTCAGCATTTTTGGGATCTGTTCGTATTGCTTCTGTAAAAGCTTCAATTGATTTCGAATAATTCCCCATTTCCCCTAAAGTAACTGCTAGATAAGTTTGAAGTTTAGCATTATCAGGATCTAGTCGTAATGCAGCAGTAAGATGTTTTACAGCATCATTCATTTGTCCAATTTGAGCAAACGCACTGCCTCGATTATAGTAAACATCTGCCGATTGCTTTGGATCAAGTTGTAAAGCCATACCATAATCTTCTATTGCCATTCGGTAGTCACCTTTTTTCGTGAATACATCACCTCTACCTGCATAATATTCTGCTTTGGATGGATCAATTTTTATTGCTTGGTCGTAATCTTTTAATGAGAGTCTAAGTTCAATAACTTCTAGATATGATTTGCCTCTTTTTGAATATAGATTAGCATTGTTTGAGTCTAATTTGATTGCTTCTGTAAAATCTTCAATTGCTTTTCTATTTTCCCCTAAGTAAATATACGCTTGTGCACGTAATTGATATAATTCAAGTTTCTTTTGATTGTCTAATGAAGTTGATATTTCTATCGTTTTATTGAAATCATTTAATGCTTCCTGAGGTTTACCAAGTAGAAGTAATGATTCGCCACGTGCTTGTAAAGCTTTGGGTTGATTAGGATTCACTTGTAAAGATTCGTTTAGCTTCTCTATTGATTCATTAAATAATCCCTGGCTTTTTAGATCTAAAGCTAAATTAGTAATTTCAGTTGAATCTGCAGTATTTTCTATCTTTTCAGTTTGATTATTATTACAGTTAAGTAAAATTAATGTTAATAACAGTATAAATAAAGTTTTGTATTTTATATTAGGATGAAACATTAGTTTTTGAAAAAAGTTACTGTTAAACATGAGCTATTCAAAGTTAATTATTCCACTTTTACCGCCACTTTTTTTAAGGAGACGAATGTTAGTGATTGTAGTTTGTTTGTCAATACTTTTACACATATCATAAATAGTTAATGCTGATATAGTTACAGCCGTCAATGCTTCCATTTCTACACCAGTTTGTCCTGAGGATGTAACCTTTGATGTTATAGAAATAACATTATTTGCCTCGTCAAGATTAAAGGCGATTTCTATATGACTAATTAGTATTGGATGGCATAATGGAATAATAGAAGAAGTTTTTTTAGCTGCTAATATACCTGCGATTCGTGCTGAAGATATGACATCACCTTTTTCAATTTTATTATTTTTGATTGCTAAGAAAGATTCATGAGATGTCATTACGTCACATGTTGCTTTTGCTATACGTAGAGTAGTATTTTTATTAGAGATGTCTACCATAGATATCTTTCCAGTTTTATCAGTATGACTAAGATTTGTACTTGTTGGGGGATTTTGAGCTATATTATTTGCTTCTTGTTGAGCAATATTGTCTGCCTCTTCGTTATGAGTATTATTTGCGTGACCTTTTATCCAAATGTATTCGATATTACGATTGTGAATTTGTTGATCTAATTTTTCCCAAAGGTCTAGATTTGCTTTACGTTTCCAGTTTTTGTTTAATGTATCAACTACATATTTACTATCACTGTATACTTTTATTTTCCTATCACTAGGGGTGCTTGCAATGCCTTCAATAACAGCTAGGAGTTCCATTCTATTATTAGTCGTATCAGGGCAATTCCCTTTTATCCGAGATGGTGTTTTATCAGGATCATTAGTATCTAATATTATTGCTGCCCATCCACCAGGACCAGGATTTCCGAGACATGAACCATCAGTATAGATTTCTATCATAAATCAATATCCAGTTAAGCATAATTCAAGTTTGATATATAGATACATTTTATAGCACTATTGAGTATAATTAAACTATTTTGGAGAGTAGTTACCTCTGAGAGTTTTCTAAACTCTGGTAAGCCAATTAAGTAGACAAGTTACAATCAAGAAAATTATTAACCACCAATTTGGAACATTTCTATTTTTTTTCGTGGAGATTTGTTTAAAGTTTTGTTACGTATTTCAGAGTATCTATCGGATCTGTTAGACCACATATTTTTTATTGCTGATTCGAGGTTTCCCTTTCCAGATGTATCACGTAGTATAGATCTTATATCTGTACCACTAGAAGCAAAGAGGCAAGTGAAAAGTTTACCTTCTGGTGATAGTCGTAAACGAGAACAATTGCCACAAAAAGGTTTTGTTACTGAAGCAATAATTCCAATTTCAGCACTTTGGTCAGTATATTGATATCTAAGAGCCACTTCACTTTTGTAGTTTGGTGTAAGCTTTTTTAATGGCATTACTGCATTGATTGTATTGAAAATTTCATCTGCAGTAAAAACCTTACTTTTTCCCCAATCATTTAAATTTCCTACATCCATATATTCAATGAATCTAACGATATGCCCCCGATTTTTGAAGTGTTTTGCGATATCTATAATGGAATGATCATTCACATTCCGTTGTATTACGGTATTAATTTTTATTTGAGTAAATCCAGCTTGTTCGGCTGCACTTATCCCTGAAAGTATCGATTGGGCTGTAATGTTTCTTCCTGTCATGGATTTGAGTACTTCATCATCTAAAGAATCTAGACTAATCGTTAGTCGATGAAGACCACTGTCTCTGAGTTTCTTAGCCATAACTGGTAATAAAAAACCATTAGTTGTTAAGCTAATATCATTGATGTTTTTTAAACGAGATATTTTACTAATTAATGCATCTATATTGTTCCGTAGTAAAGGTTCTCCTCCGGTAATACGAATTTTTCTAACACCGTGTTTAACTAGTATGTTTGTAATTTTTTCAATTTCTTCGAATGATAATAAGTTTTCTTTTGGAGTAAATTGGTATTTATGTCCGAATTTTTCATGTGGCATACAATATGTACATCGGAAATTACAACGATCCGTTACTGATATCCGCAAATCTTCAATTGGACGATTAAGACGATCTAACAACATTAGTATGTTCACATAGTTATGTTAATTATTATTTCAATGTTTTAATATAGTTTAATGCTTTTTGAATAGCTTTGCCTCTATGACTAATAGTATTTTTTTCATCAATTGTCATTTCAGCCATTGTTTGTTGATGAAAAGTAGGAATAAATATCGGGTCAAATCCAAATCCATTTTCTCCTCGTGGAATAGGAGAAATATATCCTGGACATATCCCGTGAAAGAGTATTGACTCAGATAATTTATTTGTAAGAGAAATGACGCAACGAAATCGAGCTTTTATAGGCTTTGCGAATTGATTTAGTTGTTCTAAAAGGAAACAATTTCTTTCTTTTGAAGTAAGATTTTTACCACCATAGTCAGATGTATTGACGCCAGGATTATTACTTAACAATTCAATTTCTAACCCTGAGTCATCAGCAAGGGCCCATGTGTTAAATTGTTTTGAATAACCCTGAGATTTTTTAATTGCATTTTCTTCAATTGAATTACCATCTTCTAAAATAGTCAATTGTGGTTTTAAACATTGAGGGTTAATTGTTTTGATATTTATTTGATTGAACAAATTAGATATCTCATTAAATTTTCCTGGATTAGACGTAGCAATTAAAAGATTTTTTATAGACATAGGGCTATTGGGTTATATATTGGTATTTTCTAGTGAAGGAGAATACTGTCCTTGTCTTGCAGCACTAGTTAATGTAGCTCGTTGGAGAAAAATTGTCTGAGCGGATTTTTTGTTAGCAGAAATTCCTGACCATTCTTTAAGAGTAGCAGATTGTAGAGCACGACCATATGAGAAACTTAATTCCCATGGGAGATTATTAGCATTAGCTTGAATATTTATAGCATTAAGATTATTAGTTGCTTCTAATTCTGTTTGCCCTCCTGAAAGGAATGCTATTCCTGGAACTATAGGTGGCACCGTTTTTTTGAGAACTGCAATGGTTTTCATTGCAATCTCTTCTGGATTAGTTTTGATTTGATTGCTACTTCCAGGTAAAATCATGTTTGGTTTTAATAATGTTCCTTTTAAAAAAACCCCATAATCATTTAATTGTTTATAAGTTTCAGTCAATACTTGTTCAGTTGTTATATAACAGTCTTTTATAGAGTGATCACCGTCCATGAGTACCTCAGGTTCTATAATAGGAACTAAGTTGGTTTTTTGACTTATAATGGCATATTTTGCTAGTAATCGAGTATTGGTATTGATACAATTTTTAGTGGGTAGATTTGGTCCGATACTGAATACAGCTCTCCATTTAACGAATTCACAACCAATTTTTTTATATTCGATTAGTCTTGATTCTAGGTTATCTAATCCTGTAGTAATCATTTCTTCATTTGATCCGGTTAAGTTTTGTAAACCTTGATCGACTTTGACTCCTGGTATTATATTTAGTTTGTTTAAATGGTTTATAAATGACATTCCTTCAATTGTATTTTGTTGAGTTGTTTCATCAAAAAGAATAATCCCACTAATATATTTATTTATGTTTGGGGTTGTGAATAAAAGTTCGCGGTAATTCCTACGGCTAGATAAATTGGACGCTAGATTGATAGTATCAAATCTTTTTTTAATGGTGCCTGTGCTTTCATCAGCAGCAAGAATTCCTTTGTTTTTTGATACTAAGGCTTTAGCTATTTGATTTAAGTGCTCTTTATCCATAAATCCTCCAGGTTGTTTTTAAATTATTCTTACTAGAGCATAGAAAGTATTTTAGTTACTATTTTTTTACTTCCAATTATTAATGGTGTTTTTTGATGATGGTGAGATGGCTTTATTGTAAGTGGGTTTGCTTTTCCAGTTGAAGCAATTCCTCCTGCATTCTCTATGATATAACTTAATGGTAGAATTTCATATAATAATCGTAATTTCCCGTTAGGATAATCTTTGTTTTCGGGATAGAGAAAAATTCCTCCATTTAAAAGATTCCGATGAAAATCAGCAATTAGTGAACCAACATACCGTAGGCTATAATTATCTCGAAGAAATGAAATGGTTTTTTGAGTCTTATTTGTCCATTTCAAGAAGTAATTTTCATTAACACTATAATATTTACATTCGTTTGGTGTTTTTATGTTCTTATGAGTTTGAATAAATGCTTTTTTAGCTGGATTTAATGCAAAGGCATTAACCATAGAGTTACATGCAATCACAAGTATAGTAGATGGTCCATATATAGTATAGATCGCAGCTATCATTTGAGGACTGTTTGGGATAAATAAATTATCATTAATTTGTTCAGAGTTATCTAATTTCCATATTCCTAAAATAGAACCAATAGTTATCGATGATGTAATATTTGATGAACCATCTACAGGATCTATAGATACAAAATATGAAGGAGAATTTGTAGGTTTGTGTAACGGGTCTTGTAATTCTTCTGAAACAATATGAGATATTAGTTGAGTTTCCATTAAATTTTCAACAAATATTGTGTTGGCAGAATTGTCTAATAATTGAATTTCTTCTTTATGAATATTTGTTTTTCCTGTTGATCCAGTCATATTAGAGATGGGGGCAGTTTCAATGATCTCTTTTATATCAATAGCACTAATACTGATTGCTTTAATAATACGAATAAGATCTAAATTCGTGGGGTTTAAATCTTTAATTTGGCTTAAGAAATCATCTAAAGTTTGAGCTGGTGTTTGCATTAATTTCATCGTGGAATTATTTTACACTGAGACTTAATATCTATCTATTGATAGTTTTTTCACTTGAATACTATGATTCTTTATTTAGAGCTGCCACGGTTTCAATATCTTTATCTCCTCTACCGCTTAGCCCAACAACAATTGTATCAGTATTCTTTAGTTGAGGAGCCAAAGTAGATGCATAATAGATAGCATGTGCTGGTTCTAGTGCAGGTATGATACCTTCTGTTTGGCTCAATAAGTTAAAACCTTCTAAAGCTTCTTCATCATTAACAGCAACATATGTTGCTCGGTTAATATCTTTTAACAAACTGTGTTCTGGTCCTACTCCTGGGTAATCTAATCCAGCGGAAATACTATGAGTTTCAATAATTTGTCCATCATTATCTTGTAATAAATATGTTTTAGTACCGTGTAAAACACCTATATCTCCTTTAACAAGCGTAGCAGAATGTTCTGAAGTATTGATGCCTTTACCTCCAGCCTCTACTCCAATTAAATTTACATTTTTTTTATCGATGAATTCACTGAACAATCCTATTGCGTTACTACCTCCACCAACGCAGGCAATTACAGAGTGAGGTAAAGTATTTGTTCGTTCTATTATTTGGGAGTGAGCTTCTTTTCCAATTACTGATTGGAAATCTCGGACTATACTAGGGTATGGATGTGGCCCTATAGCACTTCCTATCAAATAATGAGTTGTTTCAACTGTTGAAACCCAATCACGAATAGCTTCATTAATGGCATCTTTAAGTGTTTGGCTACCAGATATTACAGGAATCACTTTTGCTCCTAAGAGTTCCATACGAAAGACATTTAATGCCTGCCTTTTTATGTCTTTAGCACCCATATAAACAATACATTCTAAATTTAGTAGAGCACATGCGGTTGCGGTAGCCACTCCATGTTGTCCGGCTCCAGTTTCAGCAATTATTCGATTTTTACCAATTTTTTTTGCTAAGAGAGCTTGCCCAATAGCATTATTTATTTTATGAGCACCAGTATGTGCAAGATCCTCACGCTTAAGATAAATATTTGCTCCACCTAGTTGTTTTGAAAGGTTTTTTGCAAAATAGAGAGGAGTTGGTCTACCAATGTATTCGTTGGCTAAATTATTTAGATCTGATAAAAAATCATTATTAGTAATATATTTTTTATATGATTCTTCTAGTTCTTCTAGTGCAAACATTAAAGTTTCAGGAACAAATTGTCCTCCGAAATCACCGAATTTACCTTTGCTTTTTAAGTGTTGTTTTGTTGTTTTCATAAAAGATACTTTTGATCAAGTTTAGTTCATTGTATAATAAATTTTTAAGTTAAGCATGTGGGTAAAAATGCCTATATATGAATATATTTGTATGGATTGTTCAAATAGATTTGAAAAACGTTTGACATTATACGAGAATTATCAAGAAATGAAATGTCCTACTTGTGGACATGAATCAGAAAAACAGTTTTCTGTTTTTGCAACTAATGGTTCTAATGACACCAATACTGTACCCATGTCTGGTGGCTGTTGTGGGGCAGGAGGATGTCAATGTTCTGGCGGAGTTTAACTTATAGGTTTATAAATTTAACAACTTAGCAGTATTTTCGCCAAGTATTTTTTGTTTTGCTGAATTGGATATATTTGCAGTAATTATACGTCCGATTTGGTTTCTTGCATCGAGTAAAGGCATATCTGATCCATATAAAATTTTATCTTCTCCAGCTTCAGAAACTAAATATTCAATAGTTCCATGTTCTCCCCAAGATGATGCAGTTTCTAAAAATATATTATTACATTGTTTAGCAGCTGATACTGCTTCAATTTGTCCTTGTTTCATATTACCTGAATGAGCAAGTACCCATTTAATCTTATTAAATCGTTTTGCAAGTTCTACGAAAAGTTTTGGTCTTGTATAAGGAGGTTCATCAAAAATATAGGAAGCATGACACATTATTACGATTTCTCTGGAATTTCCCCATTCAAAAATAGGAAAATAAGAAGGGTCATTAACAGGTTTTTGTAAATAATTCGGGTAAATTTTTAAGTATTTTAAATTAAGCACATCAAATGCACGATTTAATTCATCAATTACTTCCTCTGGGTATAATGGGGAAACATATGCTACACCAATAAAGCGGTCTGGGTATTTTTTAACAATTTCTGATACATAGTTATTTCCTTCTCGATGATCTCCTGAATAATGGTAAATACAGTTGATACAAGCCTGATCTATTCCAGAGGCATCCATTATTTTTAAAAAGCGGTTTATTTCATCGTCTGCCATAAATTCAGCATGACGTCCTAAATGATTATGGAAATCAATGATTCTCATTATGTAATAACCTCTTTAAATTGTCAGCACAAATGAGAGATAAAGTTTTAGTGGATAAATTACAGTTATGAAGAAAGTATAATTGAGGAGAAATTGGAGAATCAGGGAATCTTGATCCAAACAGGATACGTTTTTCATCGATATTATCTAGCAATAAAGATATTCCGTCTGTGAGAGCCCAACGCGATAATTCTATATATGTATTTTTAAGTTTTTTCAACAGTTGTAGAACCCATTTCGATTGACGGTAATGAGCTTCAGTTAAAACAAAACTTACATCTTGGTTTTCAGCAATTACTTGATAAAGCTCTGAGGGATTTACTTCCCAAACTGAAATCCAAATTGATATTTTCTTTTTTTTAAACCAATTAATCCAAGAGTCAATCATCCAATGTTGGAATGGATAATCATGAAGTTTTGGAGCCATTCTAATTGAGCGGATATCAAATTTCGTACAAATTGACGTGAAATTTTCAAAGGATTCAAATCCAGGATTACATACTAATTGAGGAACAAGATAATTAGAATTTTGAGTTATAGAAATCAAATTATTATTTCCGGATTGGGCATCGACATAAAGTGAATGAGTTGAAAACGTTAAAGCCTTTGAAACTCCTGCCCGTTTTAAACATTCTATAGCTTGTGTTGTTGTGTCAACCGGCATTCTTCGATTATGACGTCTTCCAATTGAAATATTTGCATCAAAGACTTCAACATCAGGTGAAAAATCTAAGTTAATGTTATTCATTTGCAGAAGATTTATTTGTTCTAATCAATTGAGCTAAATTTTAGCAGTAGTAAGAATTATCGTCAATTTAAAACATTCAGGATAGTCTGTATTTTGTAATGAAAAAAGGAATTAAAAATGAAAAGATTAAAAGAATTATTGCTTCAATTAATGTCATAGCTCCAATAATAATTGTTGTGTCAAAAAAGAATCCTGTAGGAAACATCGCAATTAGATAATCTCGAGATGGATCAAGTTGCCAGAGATCATTACTAAAACTAAGTATATGAAATTGATAAAAAACAGTCTCAAAATCAAAGAATGATAGGGTTGTTAATATAAGTATGATAGATATAGTTAAAATACTCCCATATTTAATCAGAGCACTGATTGGGTAAATTGTATTTACTATTTTTTTCCTGTGTTTGAAGATGGTGAATATTAGCATTAGCAAAAGCAAGATAGTAGATATGTTTAAAATGAGATAACTTGATTGAATTAATTTTTTAACGTCAACCATATGCTGGATTTCACGATCGTTATAAAGACTATATACTTTAATATTATTAACTACAGTTGAGACATAGAGAAATTCTTCAGCATTATTAAAATAATCTCGAATAGATTCTGAAACACTCATTAAATCTTGATGAGAAATTCTCGTTATATCAGTGATTGAATATTTTTCGAAACCATAGTGATAAAGTGAGGAAGAATTGATTACAATACGGGCATTAAGTGTGATAAGAAAGATTGGAATAATTAAAATGACTATATATTGGGCTATAACTTGAAAGTATTTATTTCGAATCATTATTTTGTTTATATACCTATTTTATTTATTAAGTTATTAAGGATTTAAAGTTATGAGTAATAATTATAATACTAAATTCCCTTCTACGTTTGATGGATTGGCTAAATTAATCACATATTTACGTAGTGAAGATGGATGTAAGTGGGACCAAAATCGTACGATTAGTGATGAAAAGAAATATTTATTAGAAGAATATTATGAATTAGTTGATGCTGTAAATCTCAAAGATATTAAAGCTATTAAAGAAGAATTAGGTGATGTAATGACTAGTATGATTTTTTATATTACCATTATATCTGAAGCATATTCTATTGATTTTTCCAGTATATTTTCTTTTCAAATTGATAAACTGATTAACCGACATCCTCATGTTTTTGATAATAAAAAAGAGTTGAGCTTAAAAGAAATTGAATCTAATTGGCATAATCGTAAACGTTTGGAGAAATCAAGTAAAACTCACGAATCTATTTTGGGTCAAATTTCTACAGAGCATCCAGCTTTGTCTTTATCTCAATTAATTCAGAACAGAGCTGCACAAGTTGGTTTTGATTGGATAGAAATTGATGGAGTAATTGATAAGATTGGAGAAGAGGTTAAAGAAGTTAATAATGTATCAAATGTAAGTGAATTAGAATCAGAATTAGGGGATTTACTGTTTGCTTTGATAAATTTTATACGATGGAAGCAATTAGATGCTGAGACTGTTTTAAGAAAAGCTAATGAGAAATTTTTTAAACGATTTGTGTTTATGGAAAATGCAGCTAAAATATTAGGTAAAGATTTATCAGAATATTCTCAGATTGAACAAGAAGAGTTTTGGAATCAGGCTAAGTCAGAAATAAATTAGGAAAATCTAAATAATTCTTAGGATAATGTTAGAAATATAGAGGTATTAATTATGAAAAACTCAAGTTCGCCTAAAATCATTGCTGATTATATGAATATCGTAGGAGAAGGGCCTATATGGCATGCGTTAGATAAATTATTATATTGGGTAGATATAGTTAGGAGTCAAATTTTTTGGTATAACCCCATTAACCATAGTCATGGATTATTTTTCCAGGGATCAGAAAATATTGGTGGACTGACTATACAAGAGGATGGGGCATTATTACTTTTTATGGAAGAAGGTAGGATTGGGATTCTGAAAAACGGTAAAGATTTAAGCATAATTTCTGATCGTATTTCAACAGAAAAAGGCAATAGGTTCAACGATGTAGTAGCAGATCCTGTAGGACGAGTTTTGTGCGGTACTATGGCATTAAATTCTTCGGGGAACACTGAACCTCCTGGTACATTGTATAGTTTTGATTTAGACAGAAAATTAACTCCATTGATTAAAGGTGTTACGATTCCTAATGGTATGGGTTTTAGTTTAGATCAAAAGACTTTGTATTATACAGAAACGTTAGATTATAAAATTTATCAATTTGATTATGATCTCAGTACAGGACAGATATCTAATCGGAAAACTTTTGTTGAATTTGGTGAAGGAGATGGTATGCCTGATGGTATGACTGTTGATTCGGAGGGATTTATTTGGTCAGCAAGTGCTGGGGGATCTAAATTAATGAGGTTTAATCTAGCTGGAGAAGAAGTTCATACTATTGAATTTCCTGCAAAAAAGGTTACAAGTGTGGCTTTTGGAGGAAGCAATATGACAGATATGTTTGTTACATCTATTGGTGGTGATAATCGCGATAAAAATGGTCCTGCAGCTGGAGCTCTTTTTGGGTTAGATACAGGAATTAAAGGGATTCAAGAATTCTATTCAAAAATTACGTAAATAGAATTGATTTTATTTTAAGATTTTGTATTGATTATTGAGGCTATATATCCAGCTCCAAATCCATTATCAATATTTACTACAGCAGATCCTGGTGAACAATTATTTAGCATAGTTAGAAGTGGTGCTAGTCCTTCAAAATGTGCGCCATATCCAACGCTTGTTGGGACACATATTACAGGAGCATCAACTAATCCTGTTATAACTGAAGGAAGGACTCCATCCATTCCGGCAATTGTAATAATAACTTTTGATTCAAGCAGTTCATGGAGTTTATTGAAAAGTCTATGTATACCTGCCACCCCTACATCGGTGATTTGATTTGCACTACATCCCATTAATTTACATGTTGCAATAGCTTCTAGGGCAATAGGAATATCTCCTGTACCTGCTGTAACAACTGTAATTCCAGGCGTTAACTTTTTCTTAGGTCTTCTATCTACAATAATGTATTTCCCAAGTTCATTGAAAGTTGCATCATGAATTTTATTTTTCAACAATGTGAATGCATCTTTATTGGTTCTTGTAATTAATACACAATCATCAGATTCAAGTATATTGAGTGCTATAGAAGTAATTTGATCTGGAGTCTTATTTATTCCAAATATTACTTCAGGTGCACCTTTTCTAAGCGTTCTATGCGTGTCAATTTTTGCAAATTCTAAATCTTGATAAGGTAATTTTTTTAATTCTGTTATGACAGAGTCAATTGTAGTGTTACCTTCCAGGAGATTATCGAGTAGTTGACGCAGTGTTGATTCGTCTATTTTTCTTCTCCTTCAAGTAGCTCAGCAATAAATACAGGAATTAATCTTTCTGTTCTTTCTTGATAATTTTTATAGGGAGGATATGCCAAAACAGCTAAGGACCAAAGACGCTGGCGTTCTTCTTGGTCATGTACTTCCCGAACTTTCATATTATAAACGTTAGTTCTGTCTCGTATTTCAACTAAAGGATTTTTCTTTAAATTATAATACCACAATGGGTTTTTTGGAGCTCCCCCAATTGATGCAACTAGTACATAGTTTGAACCATCTTTAACAGTCATTACAGGTGTTTTTCTTATAGCTCCTGTTTTCCAACCTATATGGGTAATTATAATACAAGGCAGACCTGTATCCCTTAGAGTTATGCCTTCAGTACCTCCACTTTTTTCATATAAATCAACCTGGTCAGCGACCCATTTTCTTGGACTTGGTATATAGTCCTTCATTTTTACCTTTCGATAATTAGATTATCTAATTAAGTTGTTAGTTTTTTCTGCATGAGATTTTTTTAAATTAAAGTATAGATAACGAATCATAGCTCGTAAAGACTGGTCAATTGAAATGACATAACAAAAAGCATGTTTCAAATTATCTTTAAAAAGTAATAAAATAACTATATGATTTAATAAACGAGGTGTGTTTGGGAACTTCTGTTTTTTCAGTAAATAACAAACTAATTGAATTAAAAAAACTTCTTTCTGAAATGCATTCTATAGTAGTTGCATACTCTGGGGGAGTAGATAGTACCTTTTTGGCAAAAGTTGCTACAGATACACTGGGTGATCGTGCATTAGTAGTCACTGCAAAATCTCCTTCATTAGCTGAAGATGAATTAAAATTAGCAATGTCTATTGCAAAAAAGAACAGGATGAACCATCTTGTTATTGAGACCAATGAGCTCAAAAATCCTAATTATAAAGTTAATGATTTAAAAAGATGTTATTACTGTAAGCAAGAATTATACCAAGATTTAATTAAGATCGCTGAAGATAGACAGCTGAAATATATTGTAAATGGTGCTAATGTAGATGATTTGGGTGATTACAGACCAGGGATGAATGCAGCCAATGACTTTGGTGTACGTAGCCCCTTAATCGAAGTTTCTTTACGAAAAGTCGATATCAGATTGTTGTCTAGAGAATTATCTTTACCAACTTTTAATAAGCCAGCCCAGCCATGTTTAGCTTCAAGAATCCCTTATGGGAAAGAAGTTTCTGTTGATGTACTTTCACAAATAGAGCAAGCTGAAAAGTACATCAAAAATTTAGGGATTGATGTAGTACGAGTAAGGCATTATGGAGAATTAGCACGTATTGAAGTAGAACCGATTAATTTTCCAAAACTGCTGAATTCTACAACTAAGAATTCAGTAACTAGATATTTCAAGAAATTGGGATTTAAAGATGTATCGTTAGATCCTGAAGGATATAGAACAGGTAGTTTGAATGAAGGGAAAATCCCGTCTGTTGGCTAAATTGTAATTCAACCTTTAGGATGATAAATAGCCACCATCTACAGGTAGTGAAATTCCTGTAACATAATCAGATGCTTTACTAGAGAGAAAGATTGCTGCCCCAACTAGGTCATCAGGTTGTCCCCAACGTTGAGCAGGTATACGATTTGTAATTGAGCTATATCGTATAGGGTCAGTTGCTTGCAGGGGAGCAGTTAGATCAGTCTCAATCCATCCTGGTAGAATTGTATTTACTTGAATATTATCTTTTGCCCACGCTAAAGCAAGGCTTTTTGTTAATTGAACTACACCACCTTTAGATGATGAATATGCTGCTGTAACTCCGATACCTAAAACTGATGTCATTGATCCTATATTGATTATTTTTCCATGCCCAGCAGTAGCCATTAAAGGATATACTTTTTGACAGCATAGAAACACACCGGTAAGATTAGTCGAAATTATTGAGTTCCATTCAGATAGATTATATTGTTCAGGAGCTTTACGTATATTTATTCCAGCATTATTTACTAATATATCAATTTTCCCAAATTTCTCTTTAATTAATTGAATTCCTTCTACGATAGATTTTTCATTAGTGACATCCATGTTAATTGAAGAATCTAATGATTTATTAGTTGAACTTTTCCATGATAAAGCCTGTGATGTTTTGGAATTATTTCTTCCTGAAATTACAACAGTTGCACCACTGAGGGCCAAACCTTTTGCGATACCCAGGCCTATACCACCATTACCACCGGTAATTAGAGCAACTTTATTGTTAAGATTAAAAGAATCCATATTTAAATATTAATTTATGGAGCGGCTTGTTTTTTAAGTTGCCCTATATGTGTTCCAAGTGCATCAGACCAGGCAACATAAATATTATCTGCTTTGTCACTAATAATAGTAGGATGAGAAGGTGTTCTTCTATTTGATCCATCGT
This sequence comes from Chloroflexota bacterium, assembly GCA_002722455.1. Lineage (GTDB taxonomy): Bacteria > Chloroflexota > Dehalococcoidia > Lucifugimonadales. The sequence continues at coordinate 48,908 of PBMB01000017.1, read as the reverse complement.
TACTGCTAACTATATTAGTAGGATTGCTAAAAGTAACACCATCTTTTGATGAAACATATTTAATTACGGCTTTATCTGATTCTCGAGACGCCCATATAATGTGTAAGTCTCCGTTTGAAGATACAGTTATCGAAGGATGAGAATGTTGTAGGGTAATTTGATTCAGCTGTATATTTGAAAAATATTGGCTGTTTAAAGTTGCTTTAGCGAACCAAATATTAGTTAGTGAAGGATTATCTTGTACTCCACCATCCATCCAGGTTATATACACATTATCTTTATAAGATTGGATTGATGGAAAAGAATTGGGACAGGTTTCTATGTCCCAATGGTTATTTGAAACAAATTGACGTGTTCCAAAAACTTGACCAAAATCAGTAGAAACTCCTAATTTTATAGGACGTATTGGTTTGTTGTCTAATAGTTCTCGATCTCTGTATGCGACTAGAATGTGATCATTTTCAGCAGAGGCAATTGAAGATTTTGTACATGCTGAAACTTCTGAATCAACACCACTTTCAATTGAAAATGTTTCACCTCCATCAAATGATTGCGAGACTCTAATACCACCTTCTTGAACCCATGAAGCTACTGGGTTTTTATTGTTATCAAATGATATTTCTGAAAACCCCGTTAAGGGTTTTGGGTCACGATAAGATAAGACAAAACTACGATCAAATGTTTTTCCGTAGTCTTGTGAAAGCGAATACCAGATACGTGCATAACCTTGACCACTTGTCCAAGTTACAGCTACAGATCCATTATCTGAAGCGGCAATAGCAGGACGATCAGAGGATAGCCCAGTAATTAGAGCGTTATTGTTTGATTTAATAGGGGGATCGAATGATAATCCGCCATTAGTAGAGTGTAGAACGAATAAATCGTACTCTTCTTTTAATGCTGCATAAATTTCATTACTTTTTCCAGCAGTAATATCAAAAGAAGTGGCTGTCTCAGATAAAGTTATGACATGTTCAAAATTATTTTCAATAAGTGATTTATCTATATCAGCGCTAAGTGCTTTATCTATATCAGTGCTACTTTTTGTAGATGAAGAATCTGTTGCAGGGTTTGTAGTATTTGTTTTCGTTTCAGTATTGTTGCAAGCAATTGTTAATAAAATAGAGCATAATACAGCGAAAATGATTACACTTCTTATTATTTGTTTTGTTGTGAAAATATATTTATAGTAGCCAAACATTTTGTTTAAAATCATTATTTAGAGACTAAAACAGTTTACGTAATAGTAGCCTAGATATCAAGAATTTATAGTTGAAGTATTTTTAAATATCTTTAAATTACTATAGAGAGGATTCTTTGTACAAATAATTCTGGGGTATTTCAATGGATTCGTCCATGATTATTCTTTTGAATGATTCTGCATAAGTAAAAGATGTTTCTGAAGCAACATCTTGACGCCAACGCTTCATTCTTGTAAATGCATCTTTTTTGGTAACAGATTGGATTTGTGATCTATGTTGTGAGAGAGCCTCGAATGATATATCAATATAGGGGGTGACATCTATCCATAAGTTTGGATCTGGAGCTCCTATTACCCACGCTTCTGATACATTATGAGGAAGTAATCCTTTTTTTAGCATATCTGGATATGTTAATCTATCGCGAGCAGTAGGAAATACAGCTGATAAAGTTGCTTCTCCAGCAGCGATATGATCAGGATGACCACCAATTCCATGATGAGTAGATAAATTGCGAGAAGGGTATGTAGTTATAACAATATTTGGTTGGTAACGTCTGATTTCTTGAGCAATATCATGTCTTAAACTTAGTGACGGTTCTAGATAACTATCAGGATAATTAAGGAATACAACATCTTTCAACCCTAAGACTTTTGCTGCATCTAATTGCTCTTTTTTCCTTAATTTAATTAATTTGGCGGAAGTCATTTCAGGATCGCTGCTTCCTTTGCTCCCATCTGTACATATGACATAGGTAACCTCAATACCTTTTTTTGTTAGCATAGCTACAGTACCTGAGCAACCATATTCAGCATCATCTGCATGTGCAACAACGATCATAGCATTTTTGGGTTGATTTTTATCCAATTTTACCTTCATTAATTGTATATAGCTTTAAGATCATAAGGATTATTAATTCTATAATTGGTGAAAGATAGCAACCATTAAATAGGAATATATTTTAGTCTAGCATTCAGAAAATAGTTGAGTCAAACAAATAACGATAGATTATTACTTGTTTTTAAAAGTAGTTAAAATAGATTAAATAACACAACTTCTTATTAATAACTTGATCAAGCCATTAAGAGCATAATCTCTCCAAGTATTTTTAAAGTTGTTACATAATTTTATCTTTACGTTGATTTGTGTACATAGTATAGAGTTTATAGTATAAATTATATGATTAAAAATAATATTAACAAATAGTTGTTAGTAACTAATTATGCAATTGAAACAAAAAATAGCTTTGGCAACAGGAGGTAGGTGGTATGAGACTAATTCTTATTGGGTGTGAGTATTCGGGTGGAACTACTATGGCCCTTGCGATAGGTGACTGGATACTCAAGGAGTTTTCAGCCAGTGGTGTCCGCATCCACGATCATTGGGTATACCCTGATATATCCGATCAGGATCCAACCAAATGTTTTATTTTAGGTCCGGGAGCAGTTATACCAGAGGAGGGGCGGTATGCTCACCTCGGTAGTGACTACGGAAGCGAAAAACTGACAGAGGAGCGGGCGGCGGATGTACGAGCTCTAAAACCGTGGATTTTGGAGCAGGCGCAACGCATCATGGTATGGCGTCACATGCACCCCAGCAATATTACACGGGATGTCTTTAAAGGGGAAGTTCTTCGGGACAGTATCGAAGTCGGCCTGCACTATCCTGAGGCCGTCTATGCGCCAATGTATTACGGGTATGGTGAGTCTGGGTCTTTCTCAGACCGTCGGCAACGAGTGCGAGAATGGGATAGAGCACTCCTTGAAGTAGCTCCGGAGTATGTACTGGTATTGCTGAGGTCTTCATCTCAAGCGATTCGTGAGCGAATGCTCTCCAATCCAAGGCCAGGCCACATACCCAGAGAAAATGACGTCGAGAAGGTAATAGGTCTGTTTGAGGAACAGTACGATGAATCAGAACTGAACCAAAAGTTGGTGATCCAAACTAGTGGGGTCAGTGTTGAGGAATCTGTAGCTGAATTCGTAAGGAAGGTTGAGCCATTTCTGACTGACGAGGACCGAAGGAGAAGAGGATAAACCCTTTGGGGATATTAGTCTAGTATTCAGAAAATAGAGGAGTCAAACAATGTATAGAGTAATTAAGTATGTGCTTCAAAACATTTTGTTAGTTCATCATTTTCGAAGATAGGCATATCTTCAATACCAGAAGTAGAGACCCATTTATATTCATTTGGGTTTGCAGTTAAGTGACCAATTTCATACGATTCAATATTGTGACTTTTAAAATTTTTTATTAATTCACAACTGTTTTTTTGAGGAGTTGTTATTATTAAACAACCAGAAGATAGTAGACCCATTGGATTTATATTTAATGCTTTACAAATCTGTTTTGATTCTGGTGCGATTTGTATTTTTTTAGTATCTATCATTATCCCTGTATTAGAGGCAATTGCAAGCTCAATTAATGCTGTTACTATTCCTCCTTCTGTGGGATCATGCATTGCATGAACATATTTGAAATTTCTGGCAACATTAGCTTCTTTAAGTATGCTAATACCAGGATGTAAGATAAAATCTTCTGCTTTTTGAATGATATCGTTCTTAATTCCTAAAGATTTTAGTTTGTTGGGAAACTCACGAGCTATAATCGAAGTTCCTTCCAGTGCTATTTTTTTTGTTAGTATTATTGCATCTTTAGGCTTAGCATCTTTAGTTTTAATAACATGGTTTTTTGAAACTTCTCCAATTAATGTTCCAATTGCAATAGGAGAGATTATATTTGGTGTAACTTCTGTATGACCTCCTACCAATGTAATGCCTAGATTAGAAGACGTATCAATTATTTGTGAGAAAATATCATCTATAGTTTTTTTATTAATTTTTTGCGGAAGTAATAAAGTTATTAGTAGCCATTTGGGATCACCACCCATTACTGCAATATCATTTGCATTAATATTTACCACATACCATCCAATTTTGTCGGTAGTAAATGTAATTGGATCAGTGGTTACTACCAGGTATTTTGATTGACTAGTATTTAATACGCTAGCATCCTCTCCAATTTGTGGTCCTAATAAAACAGATGGATCTGTAGGGTTGATTTGATCTAGAAGTTGTTTTAATAATTTTGGAGGGAGTTTCCCTGGTTTCAGCATAATTAAATCCAACATTTCAAATTAGATTGTTCAGTAATATAATACTTTAGTATGAATGATACTATATTTTTTGATTTTTATGGAACTTTAGCAGGATTCCAAAAATCTAGATATGAACTTCAGGTTAATGCTTGTGCAGATTTCAATATTTGCGTATCTGAGAAAGGTATTGAAGAAGGTTATATTTTAGCTGATCTTTTTTTGAGTACAGAAAATAGTAAGAAACCAATTTCGGCACGGACTGATGAGGAAAAGGATCGATTTTTTTCTGAATATGAGCAGTTAATTTTATCGAGTAATGGTGTTGAAGTTTCTCTTGATATAGCTGGACAAATTTTTGAGCGTGTAAGAATCGAACCTCAGGATGCTACTTTGTACAATGATGTAATTCCAACCTTAATTAAACTACAATCATTAGACTTTAAATTAGGCATTATTACAAATTTAGAAGTGGATTTGTTACCAACAATTCAGAAAATGAATATAGATAAATACTTAACAACTATAGTTACTTCTAGAGAAGCAGGAGTAATGAAACCAAATCCTCGGATTTTTAGTTTAGCATTAGAACGTATGGAAACAAAAGCATCTAATTCATATTATGTTGGAGATAATCCTGAAAGCGATATACAAGGTGCTTTGAATGTAGGAATGAGTCCAGTTTTGATAGATCGGTACAATTATCATATGGATTTTGTTCTTGCTCCAAGAATTTCGGACTTAACCTCTTTGTTAAGTTTAGTTATTAGATGATTGAGTATTAAGTTTTTGAATTATTTCTTGGAGCACTTGCATCCATTGATTTTCATTGTATTGATTAATATCTAAAATAATCTGATTGGATTTGAATAAAATGGGTAAATTAGATTTTTGTAAGTAATTTTCAATTTTTTTAATAACAGGCTTATAGATACGGATGGTTATTGTGTTATTCTTTTGAATTATTGATTTAATTTCTGCTTTAGCAGCTTCAATTTGAAGCATAGATATGTAAATCATATTTTCTAGAGGAATTGGTAATTTCCCAAAGCGATCTTTTAATTCTAGTTTCAAATTCTTAATACTTTGATTGTTGTTAATATTAGCTATCTTTTGATAGATTTCTATTCTGATAGAAATATCCTGAATATAATCTTCTGGTATATATGACGATAAATTTAGCTTAATAGTAGATTTGAGAGGCATTACATTAATCGATTGAGACTTCTCCCTTTCTTTTGTACGTGAAACTGTTTGATACAGTAACTCAGTGTATAGATTTAGGCCTATAGAATGAATATATCCACTTTGTTCCAGGCCTAGTATGTTGCCTGTACCTCTAATTTCGAGATCCCTTAGAGCTATTTCAAAACCTGAGCCAATGGTAGTGGTATTAACTATAGTGTTAATTCTTTTTGATGCAATACTTGAAATAGAGGGATTGTCTTTAGTTACTAAGTAACAATATCCTGTTCTTTGAGATCTTCCAACTCTTCCTCTAAGTTGATAAAGCTGTGATAATCCGAACGTTTCTGCATTATTGATTACGAGGGTATTTGCATTAGGGATATCAAGTCCAGATTCAATTATGGTGGTACATATTAATATATCAATCAATTTCTTAGAAAAAGCGTTCATAGTTTTTGCGAGATTATCTTTATCCATTTGTCCATGAGCTATACCTATCTTAGCGTCGGGGATTAATCTTTGAATTTGTTGAAATATGACAGGTATTTTAGGTATTTGGTTATGTAGTATAAAGATTTGTCCTTGACGATCTAGTTCTCGATAAATTGCTTCCTTTAAGAAGTTGTTTGAACCATTCTTTTCAGATTTTACCAAGTAAGTTTTTATAGGTTTAAGGTGTTCAGGAGGAGTTCTAAGTTTACTAATATCTCGAATTCCACTTAATGCAAGATGCAATGTCCTTGGTATTGGAGTTGCTGTTAAAGTTAAAACATGCACATTATTTTTCAGTTGTTTGAGTTTTTCTTTATGAGTCACACCAAATCGTTGTTCTTCATCAATAATCACTAATCCCAAATTATTAAATACGACATCTTTTTGAACTAGTCTGTGCGTTCCTATACAAATATCTAATTGACCTGATTTTATTTTAGTAAGGATATTTTGTTGAGCTTTTGTTGATTTTAACCGACTAAGGGATTCTATAGTTATGGGATAAGGAGCTAATCTTTCTAAAAAAGTAGTATAGTGTTGCTCAGCAAGAATTGTAGTTGGAACTAAAATTGCAACTTGTTTATTGTCCATTACAGCTTTAAATGCTGCTCGTATGGCTATTTCAGTTTTGCCAAATCCAACATCTCCACAAATTAATCGATCCATAGGTGTAGTTTGTTCCATATCTTTTTTAACATCTTCTGTTGCCAATAGTTGGTCAGAAGTTTCTGTATATGGAAAAGAATCTTCTAGTTCTGATTGCCAGGGGGAATCTGATCCTATTGGATCAGTAGTGTTAAGGTTTCTATCTGCATATAATTGCAGTAGATCTGATGCTATCGATTCCATAGACTCTCGGACTTTCTGTTGAGATTTTTCCCATTGTTGACCACCAAGTAGTGATAAAGGTGGGCTGTGATCACTCATCCCAACATAAGCTGTTATTCGATTTATATACTCTAAGGGTACATAGAGTTTGTCATTATTAGCATATTCTAGAATTACATGTTCTGCAGGATTATTTGTACTAGGGGGTGTGCCTAATCCAATAAATTTTGCAATTCCATGATCGTTGTGTACAACATAATCACCTTCTAAAAATTTAGTTAATGAGCGAGTTCCTTCTTCTGTTTTAATGTTCGAAGAGGTAGAAGGAGATTTTTGTTGTAAATATGATCTGCCGAAGATTTCTTTATCTGTGAGTAATATTATGTCATTAGCCGAATGTTTAATAATTAATCCAGAAGGACAAGATGTATTTGAGTTTTCTAGTATAGTTACAAATTGTCCATTTATAATTAATTTTGAACTATCATTTTCTTCTTGAGATATTGATAAATTTTCTTGTAGAATACTTTTAATTCGATTTGGAGAAGTAGTATGGATAAAAATTTGTTTTTCTTCTTTGGATTGTATATCTACATAATCAACAAATTCATTAATATTGCTAGAAAAAACAGGTGATTGTAATACAGGGATTGATAATTCATCTATAGATGTAGTAGTAGTAGAGATATTTATAAATTTGTTATATTTGTAGAGTTCTTTCTGAATTGTATTCCAAGAAAAAATTGTGTCAGGATAGTATGCAGGTTTTGATTCTTCGAACCGGTCTTTTGTTTTTTCACCGATAGATATTTGTTCAGATGGATTAATAGAAATGATCAAAGAAGATTTGGGTAAATAATCAAGAATTGATGCAGATAAAAATGAATTAATGTGATCTTCAATTTTTGTTTGATTGGATTTTGAGAAATCTTCTGGGTTGTTAATAACAGAGGAGTCAAAATTTGGTAATATTTCTCGAGCAGGTGGAATGATGATTGATTGTAAATGTTCAATTGATATTTGAGTCGATGGATCAAAACTTCGGATACTTTCGATTTGATTGCCAAGTAGTTCAATACGAATAGGTGTCTTTGTAGATGTGGGGAAAATATCGATAATTCCACCTCTGGTACAAAAAGAACCTAATGATTCAACTATATTTGTTCGTTCATACCCACTGTTTTGCCATGATTCAGTCATAGCTTTCATTGAAATTTCTTGGTTTAATTTTAGTGTTACAGTATTTGCTTTGTATATTTTAGGATCAATGATTTTTCTTAGTAGTGTGGGTAGGGACAGTACTATTGTTACTGGAAAATTTTGGTTTGTATCAATTGTTGACAAGTGTGATAAATATTGTTGAGTTAACCTCGATCTTGGATCTGGTATTTCATATGGAACTGTTTCAGGTTCTGGTAAAAATAAAATAGGATAATCTGTGTTATTCCAATGATTTAATTCAGATTCAATCCATTCAGCTGTAGTAATATCAGGAACAATAACTAATTTTGTGTAATTTAAGTTAGATATTATTAAATTAATAAAAGGAATAAATCCTTCAGGTAAGATTTGAGCAGAAATATCAAAACTTTTTTTATTTAATTGTTTTATCAGTTTTTGATATTCTGGCATTGTAGCTAAAATATCAGTAATTTGGGACAAATTATTCGATTTCATCTGTTATTTTAACTATTAATAGCTAGCTAAGAATCTCTTAGTTTCAATAAGATTTTGGGGTAGCAGAATTATTAGGTTGCCAATAACGTTGCAGTTCTTTTATTGTATTTTTAGCTCCATCTATCATCCACATTTGATCATTACCTGCAGTGACAAATAAACAACCTTTTTCTATCCATTGATCTGTAGAAAAATTAGGAGGACCACATGAAATTCCTGGAATTTTATTTGTTTCTTTGCATACATTAATGATGTGTTCAATAGCATCAAAATGTTCTGGTGAATTAAAGGGTATCCCTAAAGATTCAGCTAAGTCAAAAGGACCTATCCAACATCCATCAATCCCTTTTGTAGACATAATTTCCTTAGCATTATTTAAGCCTAAGGCAGTTTCGATTTGAATTGATAAAAAGATTTCATCATTAGCTTCCTCAAAATAATTTTCACCGTGAAAAGATGTCGCAAAATTTCCTCCTGACCTTTTCCCTTCTGGAGGATACCGGGTAGCATCTACAGCAGCCTGTGCTTGTTCACTAGTTTCAACCATTGGAATTATTAAGCCCAATGCTCCCATATCAAGCATTCTACCAATGGTACTGTATTCATTAGTTCGGACTCTTGTCATTGGTGTTACTCCGTATAGTGCAGAGTTTCTAAATGCCTGCATTGTAGTCAGTTCATTCCAGCTGCCATGTTGGTTGTCTACAGAAATAAAATCAAATCCCATATCAGCAACATTTTCGGTAGAAAGTAATGACCCTAGGTTTACCTCTCCTCCAATCGCAAGTTCACCGCGTAACATTTTAGCCTTAGCGTTATTTTTTTTCATGATGTATTTTCCTCATAGTAATAATATTTTTTAATATATATATCAGGAATTAAAAATCAAACAATAATATTTTAATCTTTAGGTAAAGATGATAATAACTTATTCAGTAGTATCTTGGTTCTCTGATGAATCTTCTGATTCTGTTATACCTTCTTCATCGGTTTCCATACCTTCTTCACCTTCAAGTTCATCATCAACTTCCTCTTCAGCTTCCTCTTCTATTCTTGGAGGTACAATTCGAACAATCGTAGAAGAAGGTTCATCTAAAAATTCACAATTATATTTTTCGGCAATATCCTTGACAGAAATTGAATTACCGATTTCTTCTAAAGAAGAAATATCAATCACTATAGATGAGGGTACTTCTAATGGGAGAGTTTTAATTGATAAATAATTCATTGGTTGCAGAAGAATTCCGCCTAAGTTTTTCACACCAGGAGCTTCTCCGGTTATTGATGTATAAATTGATAATTTGATAGGTTTTTTTGTGTCAACTTTCTTAAATGATATATGGAGCACTTCTTCAGTAATTGGATGACGTTGGATTTCTTCAATAAAGCAAACTACATTGTCAGAGTCACCTTTTTTTTGAATTAGAATAGGTGTTGATTTTTGTACTTTCTTTAGTGTTTCAGTTAATACTGAAGATTCAATTTGAACAGATTCAGATTCAGAGTTTAACCCGAATATATTGGCTGGAATAAATCCACTTCTACGTAATTTCTTTACATTCTTTCCATCAATAATCCTTTTATCTAAAGTTAGATTATGTAAATCTTTAGTTTCCAATATAATCCTTTCTAATGAATTCAGTTTAATTTAATATATTACTGTTTAACAGCTATGATATTTAACCAATTACGAGGTATTGTTGTTGTATTTAGATCCTCAAAAGTTTGAGTCACTGCTGTTGTTAGACATTCACTTGCTTCTGAAAGTGGAACTCCGGGCATTACACCTGAGATAAAGTCTTTAAATGTACTAATATCTATCCATCCTTTTAAAGGAACAGGTATTTTATTAACTATTTGTGTTTTTATAGCAAAACCGTGTTTTTGAAGTAGCATTTCATAATCTGAAATTGTAAGCTGTTTCCTGGATTCTACTTTCTCTGATTTTTCTGGTTTTAATCCGTATTCTTTTCTTAAAGTTCTTAGTGATTTAATCATCCATTTACGTGCAAATAACTCAGTTTCTGGAGGATGAGCACCATTATAAAATGATGTATTTAAAGCTAGCTTACCTCCTACACGTAATAAATTATTAATTTCATTAAGTATTTCATCTTTATTAGATACGTAATGAATAGCATTACAAAAGAAAATCACATCAACTTGATCTTTTATTTTTCCAGAGATTTGTTCCACTTTACTTTCAACAAATTCTACAGCAGTCGATGATATATCTTTTAATTCTTCAGCAGCAATTTTGAGCATGTCTTGAGAATGATCCATTGCAATAATTACAGAATCCTTGGCATCTTTCAGTGTATTAGCAATTTGCCTGGTTACCATACCTGTTCCGCAAGCAAGATCTACTACACGTTTTTCATTAGAAAGATCAGCCAATTCGATTAGAGTTTTATTAACTGCAGAATAAAATTTATTATTTGCAAAATCAGAGAAAGCAAAATCATTTTGATTCATAATAATTTATTCTATCATAAATCCTATGTATTATTGAGATTTTTGAAAAAAAAATGTTAAATTAAATCGTTTTCTTTTAAAGCCTTTTCAAGGTGCATTTTCTCCTGGTCAGTTAGAGATTCAAGAGGTGCTGAGAGGGAACTATTTTCAATAATACCTTTGATTTCCAATGTTGCTTTGATAATTCCTAAATTTGCTTGAGTACGACCTTTTCCGACAGCAAATTTAGTAAAGCCAGAAAACACACTTATTTTTTTAATAGCAGAATTCAATGAACTCACGTCATTAGATATACTTGAATCCCATGCATTTACAATTATTTTGGGGATAGCATTACCAGTACCAGGAATAATTCCATCTGCACCCACCTTGCTTGCTGTATCAATTCGGTGGTGTGTCCCAAGGAATTTATTCAATTTAATATTATTTAAGTGACAAGATGTAATGATTTGAGAAAAATATTCCCCATCACCTGAACTGTCTTTTATTCCCTGTACAACGCCTTCCTTTGCTAATTGTATAACAGTTTCAACTGAGACAACTGTTTTGACAGTTTGAGGAATGTTATATATCCATAAAGGGATATTAGGACATACTGCATTAATTTTTCTATAATGTTCGAGTAATTCATTTTGAGGACTGTTAAAGTAATATGGAGGAGTTAATGCAATTCCTTGTATTTCAAGTAGTTTTACTTTTTCTGCAAGATTTATAGCTAAATTGGTACTTGTAGCAGAAATATTAAATATAATAGGTACTCGTTTTTTTGTTTCATCTATGGCAATTTCGAGAGATTTTAATCTTTCTGAATCTTCTATAGCAGAAAATTCACCAGAAGTTCCGGCAATCCAAAGGCCATGAACTCCTTCAGAAATAAGAAAACTAATTAGATTTCTTAGAGATTTTTCATCAATTTTTTCATCTAATGTGAATGGAGTAATGGTTGGGACGACTAGTCCGTTGTATTGTTGAAAATTCATTTTAAATATATCCTCCGCTTACAGCTGGTAAAAAATGTACTTCACTAGTTGGAGAAACTTTTTCTAATAATCCTATGGGGGTTATTATACCGTCTACAGCAACTGAGATATGAGACTTTACCTTATATCCTTCAATGAGTCGTTCTTTAAAACCAGGGTAGGTTGAATCTAAATTGTTAATTACTTCACGGACAGTAGTACCTTTTACATCAACAGTTATATTGCCGTCAGACATTTCTTGCATTAGTGTAGGGATAAAAACAGTTGCCATCTGAATTGTTTTATTTACCATTACTATTTCCCCAAACTTTTGCAAGATTAGGGGGGCTCATAGGTAATTGATTTGGGCGGAATCCTGTTGCACTATAAATTGCATGAGCTAGAGCAGCTGGAGGAGGTACGATATTGGCTTCTCCAACACCCCTCACTCCGAAAGGATGGCCAGGATTTGGGACTTCTACTATAACTGTATCAATTAAAGGAACATCCATAGCAATAGGCATTCGGTAATCTAATAAAGTGCTATTTGCCATACGTCCTTCGTTAGTCATAAAATATTCTTCATTAAGGCCCCACCCAATACCTTGAGTTGACCCTCCCTGCATTTGTCCTTCAACATAGCTAGGATGAATAGCTTTTCCAGCATCTTGAACTACTGTAAAACGTACTACATCAACTTTACCTGTCTCCGGGTCAACTTTTACATCCACTATATTGCCAGCGTATGATGCACCTTCAGTCTTTGGGTTAACCGCACCATTTCCTGCAATTGGGCCTCCAGTATCATTTAATTCTGCAGCTAATTCTTTGAATGATATGGAGTGATCACCATTTTTTGATGTAAGAGTACCTTTATTATAGTTTACATCTTCTATGTCAATCCCCCATAGTTTAGCCGCACGTTCAGTCATCTGATTTACAACATCTTCTGCTGCCTTGTAAACAGCCCATCCAGTAGCATAAGTAGTTCTACTGCCTCCAGTAACTCCGGTAAATCCAATAGAGTCAGTATCAACTACGCTTGGATGAATATCTGTTACAGGTATACCAAGAACTTCAGCAGCTTGTTGAGATAGAGATGTTCGAGATCCTCCAATATCTGTCGATCCCTCTATTAGACTGACAGTTCCATCAGTATTAACATTAAGTAGTGCGCATGAAGGTAACCCAACATTAAACCAATAACCTATTGCAACTCCCCGTCCTACGTTTTTTTCTAGAGGAGCTTGATAATGAGGATGATTTTTCATAGCTTCTAATACTTCGATACAACCAATTTTAGGATTTGGTGTTCCATCATGTTTACGAGTACCTTCTTTAGCAGCATTTTTTAATCTAAAATCGATAGGGTCCATTCCAATTGTTTCAGCAATTTCTGTAACAACAGATTCAGTTGCGAATGCTGCATTTGTAGCTCCTGGAGCTCTATACGCAGCTGTTTTAGGTTTATTTACAACTACATCATATCCATCTATATGAAGATTAGGTACATTATAAGCAGCAAAAACACATTTTGTTCCAGCTTCTATCATGCCACCGGGGAAACCTCCCGATTCATAGGCCATATATGCTTGAGCTGCAGTTATTTCACCAGTGTTTTTAGCACCGATTTTAATTTTGACATATGACCCTGGAGTAGGCCCAGTACTATCGAATACTTCTGTTCGAGTCATAACATTTTTTACTGGTAGTCCAGTTTTCTTTGATAATAAGGCTGCTATTGGTTCGACATATACTGGAATTTTGCCACCAAACCCACCACCAATTTCCATAGGTGTAACTTTAACTTGTGATACAGGAAGATCTAAAATTGCAGCAACTGTATCACGAACAGTGAATGCACCTTGAGTACTACACCATATAGTAACTCTTCCGTCTCTATTCCATAAAGCTGTAACGTTATGAGGTTCAATATAGCCTTGATGTACTGTAGCAGTATTGAATTCTCTTTCAATCACTACATCTGCTTCAGAAAATCCTTTTTGAATATCTCCTAATTTATCTTGTAAATGATCAGAAATATTAGTTTTCCCAGATATTTTTTTACCTAATTCCTTTGTTTCTAAATCGTCATGAACAATTTGAGCATTTTTTGCCATACCGTCTGGGGCAGTTAGTATTGGAGGTAATGGTTCATATTGAACCTCAATAAGTTTCAAAGCTTCTTCTGCTTCATGAGGATCAGTTGCAGCAACTGCAGCAACTGCATGACCTTTATAAACTACTTTATCTGATGCTAAAATATTTCCTCGTAAATACTTTAAAATAGAATCACCCATTTCTGGAATTTCGATAGTTTCTCCAGGTTTTGATGTAGGTAGGTCTGCTGCTGTAACTACCGCGCGAACATTAGGATGATTTTCAGCTTTTGAAGTGTCGATAGATATAATACGAGCATGAGCATGAGGACTACGTAAAACTTTAGCATGTAGAGTTCCAACAAGATAATGGTCAGCACCATATTTTGCTCTACCAGTTACTTTATCAGCACCATCGTGGCGTACTGGACGTTTGCCGATAGCGTCATATTTACCTGTTTCTAGAATTACATTACGTTCATACGTAGCCATAATCAACCTCTTTCAAAGTTATTTTTGTTTATTTTCCCAGATTAACTCCATTAATTTATTGGGTTTCATTGGGAGCTCTGTCATTCGTAATCCTGTTGCATTATTGATTGCATTTGCAATTGCAGCTGGAGGAGGTACGATGTTAACTTCTCCAACTCCTCTAACTCCATAAGGATGACCTGGATTTGGTACTTCTACTATAACTGTATCAATTAAAGGAACATCCATAGCAATAGGCATTCGGTAATCTAATAAAGTGCTATTTGCCATACGTCCTTCGTTAGTCATAAAATATTCTTCATTAAGGGCCCATCCTATTCCTTGTACACTACCACCTTGCATTTGTCCTTCAACATAGCTAGGATGTACAGCTGTACCAACATCCTGTATTGCGGTAAATCGAAGTATATCTATTTTTCCTGTTTCAGGATCAATTTTTAAATCAACAATGTTGCCTGCAAATCCGCCACCTTCTCCTGCTGGATTTATTGTTGATTTTCCAACTATTAACCCACCAGTTGAACCTAATTCTCCAGCTAATTCTTTAAATGACATTTGATGTTTTGCACTTTTAATAATTCCATTTTCATAATTTACTGAATTTTGATCAACGTCCCAGATTTCTGCAGCACGTTGTATCATTTGAGATTTAACATCCCTGGCAGCTTCAATAGCAGCCCATCCGGTAGCAAAAGTAGTTCGACTGCCACCAGTTCCTTCTGTGAAACCTACAGTATCGGTATCTACAACCATAGGATTAAAATCTTCAACAGGTATGCCAAGAACTTCAGCGGCTTGCATAGCAATAGAGGTTCTTGTACCACCAATATCAGGAGAACCTTCTACAAGGCCACATGTACCGTCAGAATTAACATTTATTGTACAAGAAGATTGTCCTCCATAATTAAACCAAAAGCCTATTGCAACTCCCCGTCCTACATTTTTTTCTAGAGGAGCTTGATAATGAGGATGGTTTTTTATAGCCTCTAGTACTTCAACGCAACCGATCTTAGGGAAAATTGGACCGTCAACACGACGAGTACCTTCTTTCGATGCATTTTGGAGACGAAATTCAACTGGATCAATTTTTAGGGTTGTACAGATTTCATCAACAATTGTTTCTGAGGCAAATGCAGCATTTGTAGCACCGGGTGCTCTATAAGCAGCTGTCGATGGTTTGTTGACATGAACTCCAACAGCTTCTATTTTTGCATTAGGTATTTCATAGGAAGCAAATATACATTTTGCTCCTGAAGCAACCATAGAATCTGGATATGCTCCAGCTTCGTATGCAAGATATGCATAAGCTGCGATGATTTTACCTTCTTTAGATGCCCCTATTTTACATTTAATATAAGATCCTGGAGTTGGACCAGTAGCTTCTAGATCTTCAGATCTAGTGTGAATAATACGTACAGGATGACCAGATTTACGGGAAAGATGAGCTGCTACTGGTGATGCATATGCACTAAATTTCCCACCAAAGCCACCTCCAATTTCCATTGGAGTAAGTTTTACTTTTGATACTGGTATTCCTAGGATAGCAGCAGTTTCATCACGTATATCAAATGGACCTTGAGTGCTACACCAAATTTGAACACGTCCGTCATTAGTCCATTTCACAGTTGTATTGTGAGGTTCGATGTAACCTTGGTGTACCGTAGCTGTATTAAATTCTCGTTCAATAATAATATCTGCTTCTGCAAAACCTTTTTCGATATCACCTTTTTCGTGAATAATGTGGTCTTCAATATTAGTAGGTTTTGTTCCATTTCCTACTGTTTTAGAACGAGTATTTGGATGTAGAATAGCAGCGTCTTTTCTAATTCCATCTAATGCTGTCAGAGAATGAGAGATTTGTTCGTAAGTTACTTTAATTAAAGATATTGCTTCTTCAGCTATATGAGGGTTGTCAGCGGCAACAGCAGCAACTGGATGTCCAATGTATAATACTTTTTTGGTAGCCAAAGTTGCTTCACGAATATACTTGAGGTTTTTTGTAGCTTCCCCTACTTTCATTCCCTTGTCTTCTCCAGGAGGTGGAAGGTCATCTCCTGTGACTATTGCTTTGACTCCCTGAAGTTTTTTTGCAGCGCTCACATCAATTGATTTAATCATAGCATGAGCATATGGACTGCGAAGTATTTTTCCATATAAAACACCTTGTGGGAAAATATCAGCACCATATTTAGCATCACCAGTTACTTTTTCGATACCATCATGCCTGACAGGTCGTGTACCTATAACCGAATAACCATTATTTTGTGACATGTTTAATCCTTATATTAATTTTTTTTCATACGAGAAGCTGCATCCAAAATTGCACGGACAATTTTATCGTATCCAGTACATCTACAAAGATTTCCAGCTAACCATTCACGTATTCTTTCTTCATCAGCATCTGGTTCGGCATCGAGTAGAGCTTTAGAAGCAATTAGAAAACCAGGTGTACATATTCCGCATTGGAGTGCAGCATTTTCTAGAAATGCTTGTTGTAAAGGATGTAAATTTTCAGGAGTCGCCATCCCTTCTATAGTTGAAATATCTGCTCCCTCAGCTTCTACCCCAAGAACAAGACAAGAATCTACAATTCTTCCATCCATTTTCACGGTACATGCTCCACAATTCCCATCATTACACCCTTCCTTGGATCCAGTTAATTGAAGGACATCTCGTAGGCATTCTAGTAGACTTTGCCTCGGTTCGCAGAGAAACTCAGTTGTTTCCCCATTAATTTTAGTTTGAACATATGATTTTTTAGCGACCATTTACTTTTCCTCCTTGTGCACGTTTAATTGCATCGGCAAGTGCTCTTTTAGTTAATACATCAGATAGATGTTTTCTATATTCGATTGTTCCTCTCATGTCAGTAATCGGAGTAGCTGCTTCCTTAGCAAGTTCTCCTGCATGATTTAGTGTTTCTGGATTTAAATTTGTACCAGTTAATTCTTCTGTAATTTTTTTCACTAGTATGGGAGTAGGTGCAACTGAAGCTAGGGCAACATGAATTGATTTAATTACTTCGTTGTCTAAGGTTATAGATACACCAGCTCCAGCAACCGCGATATCCATTTCATTTCTGGGTATGAATCTAATATAGCGAGATCCAAAGTTAGGACCATGTTTAGGAAAACTTAAAGATACTAACAATTCATCAGGATTTAAAATATTTTGGCCAGGGCCAGTACAAAAATCTTCTACCGGTATACTTCTTGTACCGTTACTACTAGCTACATTACATGTTGCTCGGTTTGCAATAAGAACAGGAACAGCATCAGCACTAGGGGCAGCATTACATAAATTACCTCCAAGGGTTGCTCTTCCCTGAATTTGAATTCCTCCAATAAGAGATGCTGAATCGATTATTCCAGGATATGCAGAAATGATTTCAGAATTTTGATAGATTTTATAACAAGGTACTGCGGCACCTATTGTTAATCCAGAGCTATCGCATGTAAGTTGATTCATTTCTTCAACTGCTTTGGTATTGATAACAACTTTAGGAGTTCGGCGACCAATACGCATTTGAACGATCAAGTCTGTTCCTCCAGCAATTAGACGGGAATCATCACCATATTTACTAATTAATTCAATTGCTTCTGATAATGTTTTCGGGTTTTCATAATCAAACCACTTCATGGCCATCTCCTTTGTAGAAATGAATATTATTTGGATACTTTTTCTTATTAATACTTCTTCTTATTAATATGATTAATATGTATATATATTACAAAACTAAAAATCATGTGATATAACAATTCGATAAGTATACCAAACCTTTTTTCTACTAACAATGTTTATTGTTTTTGTTTATTATTTTTTATCTAGATTTACTGAATGCATAAATTTCAAAAACAAGTATTATTTACCGGCCAGAAACATGGATATTATTTGTATAGAATTCCTTCTTTGGTAGTTAGTAAAAAAAATACAGTACTGGCTTTTTGTGAAGCACGTCGTCATACTGGCGCAGACGATGATGAAATTGATATTGCAATGAGACGTAGTTTTAACAATGGTAAAACTTGGGATGAACAACATATTATAGTATCCGATGGCATAAGAACATGTAGTAATCCTTGTCCAGTAGTAGACATGGTTACAGGAACGATACTTCTTGTTTTTTGCAAAGATAATCAACAAGTTTTCCTTACTAAGAGTCATGATGATGGACAAACTTGGACAGAACCAAAAGAAATTACAAATACGACTAAAAACCCAAATTGGACTTATCTTGGAACTGGGCCTGGACATGGAATACAACTCAAAAGCAATCGGATATTAATCCCTGGGTGGAGTGATACTAGTCCTGGATTGCCAACTTGGAGAAACCCACCTCCAATATGGGGTAAAATTCAATCTTCTTATGCATTTTATAGTGACGACGGAGGTGAAAATTGGGTTTTGGGTGACGAAATGACAACAAATGCATCTGACGAATGTGAAGCGGTTGAGTTAGAAAATGGTTTAATCTATATGACTATGCGTAGTAGGCAAAACAAAAAACAACGCGCATATTCATACAGTAATGATCAAGGTCATACATGGGCACCAGTTGAATATGATCCAAATTTACCAGAACCAAGTTGTCAAGGAAGTATCATTCAGTTTGATACTGAAAAGATCTTATTGTGTCACCCAAGCGATAAAACTGAACGAGCAAAACTAACTATTCGGTTAAGTAATGATAATTGCAGAACTTGGTCTGTAAATAAAATGATAGAACAGAATGGATCTGCATATTCTGACTTAGCTGTGACACAAACCAAACAAATTCTTTGTCTATACGAAAAAAGAAAAGAGGATGCAAGTACTGATGAAAGACACATCGCTTTGGCAAGTTTCAAAATAGATTGGGTTAAGGAATAATTATTTTTATAAAGATTAATGCATGATAAAGTATATATTTTAAAGGTATAATTGTGTTGAGGAGATATCATTGCAAATAAGTAAGACTTTGCTTAATAAGCTTCAGCATTATGCACTTGCGGAACATCCTAACGAATGTTGCGGTATTTTGGCAGGTGAAAATAATACTATTAAGCAAATATATCCTGTGACAAATACTTATCGTAGTCCATATAGATATTTGATGGATCCTCAAGAACAGTTTGAAGCTATAAGAGATGCTGAAAAAAGAGGATTTGATATCCTAGGGTTTTATCATTCTCATACTAATTCTCCTGCATATCCATCTGCGACAGATGTTCGAATGGCTTTGCAAAGTGGATGGTTAGATGTAGAGTATGTATTATTGTCAACTATTGATCAGTTAAAACCTGTCATTAATTCATATATTATTACTGAGGAAGGCCAAATTACTGAAGTTAGTATTAACGAAACCCCTTAGTTTTTTCAAGTTTTTAGTTTGAGGTATTTTTATTATGAAATCATTAGATCATTTAAAAATGGAAATTACTGAATTATTTCCTGATGGAACTTCAATTAACAGTAAAGGTCATTTTGAAATAGGCGATGTAGATTTAGTTGATTTAGCAAATCAATACGGAACTCCACTTTATATCTATGATGAGAATACTATAAAAAATATATGCTATGAATTCATTCATTCATTCCGTAAATATTGGAAAGACACGCATATTTTATATGCAGCAAAAGCATTTATAAATAAACCTTTAGCACAATTAATGATGTCAGAAAATCTAGGATTAGATATTGTTTCTGGAGGTGAATTAGCAGTAGCACAGAGTGTCCAATTTCCTCCATCATCCATCTATTTTCACGGGAACAATAAATCGAAAGATGAAATTTCCATGGCTTTAGATTATAAAATAGGACGATTTGTAGTTGATAATTTCGCGGAGATAGAATTATTAACTGAATTATGTCAGAAAAAAAATGTTGTTCAGGATGTTTTGTTAAGATTATCCCCAGGAATAGATGCACACACACATGTAAAAACTACTACAGGAATACTTGACAGTAAATTTGGATTTTCTATAGTTACTGGAGATGCTATGGATGCAGTATCATCTATTCTAAAGTCTAAAAATCTTAATTTAATAGGTTTTCATTGTCATTTAGGATCTCCAATTTTTGAATTGGAACCATATAAGTTGGGTATTGAGTCTATGATGGAGTTCATTAGTTCTACTATAACTATGGGGGTAGATTTTAAAGAATTTAGTCCTGGAGGTGGTTTTGCTATTCGATACCTTAAAACGGATAAACCTCCACAAGTTGAATCTTATGCAAAAATGATTGTTGAAACTATCGTGAAAGAATGTTCAAAATATGACATGAGTGTCCCTAAAATTGTAATTGAATCTGGCAGAGCAATAGTAGGTAGGGCAGGGGTCGCTTTGTATAGAGTAGGTTCAACTAAAGATATACCCAATGTTAGGAAATATGTATCATTAGATGGTGGAATGGGAGATAATATTCGTCCATCTCTTTATGGATCTAAATATCAACCATATCTTGTAAATAGAGTTGCTGAATCTGATAGTGAAAAAGTCACATTAAGTGGTAAATTTTGTGAGTCGGGAGATATTTTAGTTGAAGAAGCAGTCTTGCCACAATTACATGAAGGGGACTTAATTGCATTACCTGCATCGGGTGCTTACAGCCCTGCTATGGCAAGCAACTATAATTTAAATCCTAAGCCTCCAATTGTTTTAATTACAAAAAATGGTACATCTAAGCTGATTCGAAAAGGCGAAACATACGAGGACTTAATGAGTTTTGATGTACTCTAGTGATTTTTAGATTTTTAATAATAGAAAGTAATTTAATTAAACGGATTAATTAGTATGTGGGAAACACTTGGACACGATAATGTGATTGATTTTTTCACTAAAGTTTTAGCAAATGAAAGAATTGGTCACGCATATTTATTGTCTGGCCAAAAACATTTAGGTAAATTTACATTTGCTATGGAATTGGCACAAGCTGTTAATTGTTTAAATACAGACAGGCCTTGTAAAACATGTTTACAGTGTATGAGGATATCTAAATATATACATCCTGATGTTCGTGTGTTTGGGAGTGATGATGAGATGTTAATTTCAGATAATTCACAGATAACTATTGATGAAGTAAGGACAATACAAGTTGAATCTTCTAGGAAGCCATTCGAAGGAAAATCTAAAATCTTCATAATAGACAATATTGAATCAATGACTATCGAAGCAGGGAATGCTTTATTAAAAATATTAGAAGAACCTCCTTCACAGGTACTGTACATATTAATTACTACTGATATTAGTAGGGTTTTAGAGACTATAATTTCAAGATGTACTGTTTTTGAATTTGCTCCAGTAGAAACAAAAAAAATTGTAGATTATTTCAATCAGAATTTGAAAGAAAAATCTTTGATTGATTTACAATACATTGCAAAAATTTCTCGAGGGAAAATAGGTTGGGCAATGAAAGCAATTGAAGAACCTAATATTTTGTCTTCTCGGGAATCTAATTTAGAAAAATTGCAGACGCTTATTACAGAAAATGTAACTACAAGATTAGGTTATGTAGAAGAAATTTTATCTGATAGAACTCATAGTTTGAAATTAGCTATAGAGCAAATTGAATTATGGTATGAATTGTGGAGAGATGTTTTGATGGTTGTGTATAATTTGCCAGAATTATTGATTTATACAAAATTCTCTAAAAATTTAAAAATGCTTGCTGCTCCATTGTCAGCAATGGAGGTGATTAAATGTTTGAAATTGACAAGAAGTGCCTTAGATGATTTAAGAGAGAATCATAATGTATCAATTACATTTGAACGTATGCTTTTAAATTTTCCAGTATTAGGTAAAATTTAAAAGTTGCCAACTATTCTTGTAATGATTTGGTATCCTTGTATATTTCTCTAGTTATATTAAGTAAATTTATTGCTCCATGAAATTCTTGAGGAAATATTCCTGGGGCTATTCTCAATAGAAAATCCGATCCATTAATTGTGTAAGGTACGAATGATGATTCTATCAGTGTTTTTTCTAATTTAGATTGAATTTCAGCAATTTGTTTAATTTCTTCGATAAGAATCATATTATCTTTAATTTGGTTTGGCAGTATTTCAATTTCTTGAAATTCATTAAAATTAGGATTAAAACTATATGTAATTCGAGTTAATCCAACTACAATGGAGGTTGATATTATTATTGCTAATAGTAATCCTAAAATTACACCTCCAATTTTATCTACTAGATTAGAAAGCCCTAATGTGATTACTGCAAGAATAGATTTGGTCAGTTTTGTTACATTATTTCCTATACTAATTCCGACAATAATAGATAAACTGTTGACTATTATTGAGAGGTAAGGGATAGAAGAAGACAATGTAGGGTAATTTCTAACAATATATTCGCTAATATTAGGACCAATAATAAAACCAAAAATAGCACCTACGGTTATCAGTGTAGTTTTTATTAGTCCTATCTTATATCCAAATGCAATACCAATGGATAATATTAATAATATGCATATATCTAGCCAAGTCATTTCAATCTAAATTTTTATATTTAAAAATCCTCTATTGCATCGAGAGTAATAATGGGGAGCCCGATTTCTTTTAGGTTATTATAAATTTTTGATTTGTCACCAATTACTAAAATTTGTAATTTATTAGGATTAATCAAGCGTTCAGAAATATCATGGAGTGAATTAAGTGTTAAATTATTCAGGAAATCTATAATAGTACTTACATAGGTAGTATCTAGATTGAAATTTATAATATGCTGTAATTGGCTAACAATTTGAGATTGGTTTTCGAAGTTCGAAGAAAAATTTCTTAATAACCCATCTTTTGCAATTTGGAACTCATCTTTCTTAACTTTGGATGTTTTTTGAATCTTTTTGAATTCAGAAATCACTTCAAGAATTGATTCTGTTGTCGATTCGCTTTGTACAGATCCGCCTGAAATAAAAGGAGATTGTGTATGTTGCCATTCAATAGATGAGTAATACCCATAACTATATCCTTTATCTTCTCGTAAATTAAGGAATAAACGTGAAGACGGGTTACCTCCTAATATATAATTAATTACATTTAATGTACGAGCATCAGGGTGAGTGAATGGAACAGTAAGATGTCCAATTCTTAACATTGATTGAGGAGAATTTGGCTTGTCGATTAATATAATTTTACTGTTATTGGTTTCACAATTTTGATTGGATGAAATATTTGTCAGGGGAGTAATTTCTTTTTTCCAATTTGAAATGTGTTTGTTTGCTTCGTTAATTATTTCAGTTTCATTAGTATCTCCAACTATCACAATAGAAATAGTAGATGGGTTAATAAGTTTATGATAATGAGAGTTAATTAAGTTCTGTTGTATTAGAGGTATGCTTTTAACATTTCCAGACAAATCATATCCATATGGAGAAGATTTTCCATATAATTGTTTTTTGTATATTCGATCACTAATCCATCTTGGTTCATTTTGCAAACGATATAAGTCTGCAATATGTTCATTTTTTACTCTACTAATATCATCTTCAGAGAATGCTGGGTCCATGATGATATGCGATAAGAGAGAGAATACTTTAGGCCAAATGTGAGAAATTGCTTGAGAAGATAAAGTGATAGATTCTCGATTTGTTTTAGTAGCAATATTTGTTCCCATGCCTTCAAGAATAGAAGCGATTTCTTTACTAGAATATTTAGAAGTCCCTTCTTGAAGTAATTGTGAAGTGAGGTAAGTTAGCCCTGGATAGTTCTCAGGATCTAATGTAGAACCATTTTTAATAAAGACAGACATTGTAACAAGGGGGATCTTATCTCTTTTGATAAACAAGACTTCAATGCCATTTTGTAGAGTGATACGTGATGGGACAGGAGGTTTGAAAACTACTGATTTTGTAGGATTGGGGAGCTTAGTTGGGTAAGTGGTAGGAGGTGGATTTTGTTGGGTTATCTTGGGCAAGATATCAAGACGAGCTTTCGTTGTTGTTAATAGAGTTTTTGCTATATCAGAAATTCTTTTTGGAGATACGTTAAGATATCTTTCTATATCAGTATTTATTAGATTAGGTTCTTTCCCGATAACATTATAGAAGTTTAATTGATCTGCACGGCCATTGAATCCCCCAACATTTTCTAGAGATTTTATATGATAGTTTTGTAGTTTCATTTGTGCTTGCAAAATTTCTTTTTCAGATGGAGGTTTCACTGCAATTTTTTCAATAGCCTCAATAACTAAGGATATTATTTTTCGGAGACTATGTTCTGGGCGCGCTGTGATATCAATGACCAATGATCCAGCAATTTCATTACTATCTAAGAAAACATTAAAATCTTGTGCAATTTGTTTGTCAAAAATAAGAGATTGATATAAACGAGATGTTTTACCTCCACCGAGTAATAAAGATAATATTTCAAAAGCAGGTTCATCTTTATGAAAAGCATGTATTGCTGGCCAGGCTAAGAAAGTACGAGGCAAAGGAACATCTTCATAATGTTTTTGATAGATATCTTGATTAAGAGAAACTAGTTGTTTTTTACTTGGTGGAGGTGGTTCTGAGTATGGTAAATGACCGAACAAATCATGTAGTAAATCGGTAGTTTTGATAGAATCAAAGTCACCTGCTATAGCAATACTTGCATTAGAGGGTGAATAGAATTTTCGAAAAAATTCTTTAACATCTTCTAATGTTGAATTGTTAAGATCTTCTTCAAAACCAATTACTGGAGTATGGTATGGATGCAAAGCAGGATACACCATCGATTGTAGAATAATTGAAGATTCTCCATAAGGTCTATTTTCATAGCTTTGTCGGCGTTCATTTTTAACAATACTTATTTGGTTATCTAATTTTTTTTGATCTAAGGCGTCCAATAGAAAACCCATTCGGTCAGCTTCTAACCATAATCCCAATTTCAGGTGAGTATTTGGTAGATTTTCCCAGTAGTTTGTTCTATCTAGATCTGTAGAGCCATTTGATGATGCACCAATTTTTTGTAAAGGTTCAAAATGGCTTTTATGGTGATGTTTTGAGCCTTCAAACATCATATGTTCAAAAAGATGAGCAAATCCAGTTTTACCAGGATCTTCATTATGTGAACCCACATGGTACCATACATTTACTGATACTAGTGGAATTGTATCATCATGGTGTAAGAGTACTTGAAGCCCATTATCCAAAGTAAATTTTTCAAAATCGATTGCAATTTTTGAATGTTGTTTTTTGGACATTTCAATTTATAAGTAATTTTAAATGAAATTATTATAACAGTTTGTAAAATTTTTTTATTGTTAATTTTTTATTATTGTCGAATAGTCTATAAATATAAAATTTGTGCAGATTTTTATATAAAGTGGTAAAATATTTACAGTTTATCTTGTTTTATGATGAGGTCTAAAATCAATGAAAATGGCATGGCATAAGAAAAATGGATATGTTTATTTATTCCTTGGGGTAGCTCTACTCGCCATTTTTTTTACAATTTTTTCTGGTCCAGGTAATGGGACTAAAGAAATTTCTTTCAGTGAAGTAGTTGCTTTAGCTGAAAGGCAAGATGTTCAAGAAATTGTTGTAAGGGGAGATGATCTCACAATCAGTACTCGTTTATCTGGAGAAGTCTTTTCTTCTCGTAAGGAACAAGGAGCGAGTTTGGTAGAAATTTTACAAAGAAATGGTATAAACCCTTTACCAAAAATTATAATTCAAGGATCTAGTGCCTTATCAGGATTATTTAGAATTGTATTGAATTTCTTACCGCTCATTTTCTTTGGTGCTGTTTTATTATTTATGATGAGACAAGCACAAGGTCAAACTGGTCAAACTTTTAATTTCGGTCGAAGTAAAGCAAAAGTTTTACTTAATAATCATCCTACTGTTTCTTTTGCTGATGTTGCCGGTGTTGATGAAGCAAAAGATGAATTAACCGAAGTTGTCGATTTTTTGAAAGAACCCAATAAATTTTTAGAGTTAGGAGCTCGTATTCCAAGAGGAGTTTTATTAGTTGGCCCACCTGGTACAGGCAAAACCTTATTAGCTAAAGCTGTTGCTGGTGAAGCTAAGGTTCCATTTTTTACAATCAGTGGAAGTGAGTTTGTGGAAATGTTTGTGGGTGTTGGTGCTTCTCGTGTGCGAGATTTGTTTGATCAAGCTAAAAAACATGCTCCATGTATAGTATTTGTTGATGAGATTGATGCTGTTGGTAGGCATCGTGGTGCTGGTTTAGGGGGCGGACATGATGAAAGAGAACAAACTTTGAACCAAATCCTGGTAGAAATGGATGGTTTTGATACAAAGGCTAATGTTATAGTAATTGCTGCTACAAATCGACCTGACATTTTAGATCCTGCATTGTTGAGACCAGGTCGTTTTGATCGTAGAGTTACGTTAGATGCTCCTGATACATTAGGTCGTGTAGGAATACTTAAGGTACATCTAAAGGGTAAGCCCATGGATGATAGTATAGACCTTCAATATATTGCCAAACAAACACCTGGGTTTAGTGGTGCAGATTTGGCTAATTTGGTAAATGAAGCTGCTTTGTTAGCGGCTCGACGTGATAAAAATCAAGTTACTATTGATGAGTTTATGGAATCTATTGATAGGGTAATTGCTGGTCCAGCAAGAAAATCGAGAGTAATTACTCAGCGTGAAAGAAAGGTTACTGCTTTTCATGAATCAGGGCACGCTGTAGTAGGATATTTTGTTCCTCATGCTGATCCAGTTGCAAAGATCACAATTATATCAAGAGGTGCTATGGGAGGTTATACTCGATTTTTACCGAAAGAAGACAGAAATATGATTTCTATAAATCAGTTTCATGCTCAGTTAGCTGTAGCAATGGGAGGGAGAGTTGCTGAGGAAATGGTGTTTGGTGCTGATGAAATAACTACTGGCGCAAGTAATGATTTAGAAAATGCTACTAAACTTGCAAGAAATATGGTTACTCGTTATGGGATGAGTAAAAAACTTGGGCCTGCTACTTTTGGTAATCGTGAAGAGTTAGTTTTTCTTGGTAAAGAAGTTTCTGAAAAACAAAATTATGGACATACTGTTGCAGAAAAAATAGATTCAGAAGTTAACAAGTTACTTGAAGATGCTTATAAAACCGCTAAGGAAATCCTAAAAAGTCAAAAATCCATATTAGAAAATGTTGCTAATTATCTTTTAGAACATGAGACTGTAGAAGGTGATGACTTAACCAAGTTACTCAAAGGTGAACTTGCTTCTTCTACAGGGTAAATATCATTAAATTTCCCGGATCTGTAGAATCACCGATTGAAATGATTTTTTAATCATCTTTAGTTTTTGCTCCTTTATTTCTTAGGAAACTGATTATTGCTGATCTATTAAGTTCACTGCCCATAAAGGGAGATGCGAGTGCAGCATCAAGAGGTGTATAACCATTTTTATCTGACACATTTATATTTGCATCTCTAGCAACTAAAAATTCAACCATCTCCAGCTTACCAAAATAAGTAGCCCATGCGAGAGGTGTGGCCTCATCTGGATTGCGAGCTTTGATCTCAATATTAGCACCGCCACTTAATAGCAATTCAACAACTGTTTTATACTTCATTATGCTTTCTGCATTTGTTGGACTAATAACGGCGATATGTAATGCTCCAGCTCCATTCCAGTCTTTAGTTTCAACAAACACTTCATTTATATCTGTGCCAAGTGCAATATGTTCTTTTATGATATCAATATTTGCATTTGCTACTGCTTTTAAAAGGTCAACTTTAGGTGAATTCTTTGTTTCATCTGTATCTTCAGAACAAGCAATAGTTAACAATAAAAAGAATATTACAAAAAATGATTGTTTAAACATAAATTGAACCCCCAGAATAAAGTTCCTATAGGAACATGATAGTAATACTTATACTAATTATTTAAATATATCCTAAGCGCTTCAATAACTTCATTTATTTCGGATTCAGATACTATGCCCATATGGCCAATACGGAAT
The DNA here is from genome assembly GCA_002722455.1 of Chloroflexota bacterium. Lineage (GTDB taxonomy): Bacteria > Chloroflexota > Dehalococcoidia > Lucifugimonadales. Next base: position 20,511 of record PBMB01000017.1, on the reverse strand, counting down.
ATTTTATCTTTAAGTTCACCATATCCACCAGCAAGTTCAATATCATTTTTTGTACGTAAAGTACTAATTAAGTCAGAACCATTTATAGATGGAGGTACTCGTACTGCAGTTACAGTATTTGAGGCTACTTCATGATTAACTGGTAGTAATTTTAGTCCAAGTTTTTCGATTTGTGTTCTAGTTAAATTAGCAATAGATTCATGTCTTTTGAAAATATTTTCTAGTCCTTCATCAATAAGATTTGTTAATGATAAATCTAAACTAAACATGATTGATATAGCGGGCGTCCAGGGAGGTTGACCCATCTCGTAGTATTTTTTATATTGTCCTAAATCAAAGTAGTATTTTGGCATTTTGGAAGTAGAATATGAATCCCAAGCTTCTTTGCTAAAACTTATAAAGGCTAAACCAGGTGGAAGAACCCACCCTTTTTGAGATGCACTTGTGACTACATCACATTGCCATTTATCTGTTTCAAGAGGGATTGAACATACGCTACTAATACCATCAACCAGTAGAAGTTTATTGAATTCTTTTTTTACTATTGCTGAAATAGCTTTCAAATTATTTGTTACACCTGTATTAGTTTCATTATGTGTAACAAGTACAGCTTTTATTGTTGGATCTTTTTGAAGAGCATTACGTAATGTGTCTAGATCTACATCATGTCCAGCTTCGAATGATAGCATAGTTACATTAGCACCAAAACTTTTGGCGATTTCACCAAATCGTTCACCAAAATTCCCTATACTAGCACAGAGTACTTTATCTCCTGGAGAAAGCGTATTTGTAATTGCAGCTTCTAGTGCCCCTGTACCTGATGCAGTGAGTATATATATATCATTAGATGTACAGAATATTTTTTTAAGATTTTCTGTATTTCTATAAAGTAAGGTTTTGTAATCTGGCCCACGATGATTGATCATTTGCTTACTTAGAGATTTACGAATATTTTCTGGCAACGGAATTGGGCCAGGTAGTCTAATATTTGTCACTATAGTTCCTTTCTAATGATTTTCATGGGATTATTAAATTTTAATCAAATTTGCTTAAGATATCAAAAATCTTTTTGAGTGATTAGAGTATTTTTTATTTAATATTAAGTTCTACTGATTTTTTCGAACCAATTTGTATTATACTTTGAGATTTAATTGAAGAAACCAAAAGATTTTCTGTAATTTTTTGTCCATTGATTCTAATTGACCCTTGTTTTAATAATCGTTTGGATTCACTAGTACTATTAGATAAATTTGCTGTAACTAATAAACTAGTTAGTCTGTAATTTTCATTAATTAAAGAAGATGAAAGATCAAAAACTCTCGTTGTATCAGGGATGGATTTTTTTTGAACTGTTTGCTCAAAGTATAATTCAGCATTTTGTGCTATATCATTTGAATAAAAATTTGTTACGATTTCTTTAGCTAGAATTTTTTTTATTTCCATTGGGTTTGTAGTTTCTTCTTTTATAGATTTATCCATTTCTGTAATAGTTTCAAAAGGAATGTCAGTTAATGTAGTTAAATATGGAATCATTGATTCATCTGACAATGACATAATTTTCCCATATATATCGTTAGGATGATCTGTAAGTCCAATCGCATTATTCAAACTTTTACTCATTTTTTGATGTCCATCAGTTCCAACTAATAGAGGTACCATTATTAAATTTTGTGGTTTTTGACCGAGCATACTTTGTAAATCTCTACCAACAAGTAGGTTGAATTTTTGATCGATTCCTCCGATTTCAATGTCTGCATTGGTAATTACAGAATCATAAGCTTGTAAAAGGGGGTATAAAAATTCAGTTAATGCAATTGGTTTATTGATTTTCATTCGATTATTAAAGTCTTCACGAGCTAGAAATTGAGCAACTGTAAAGCGACTTGTTAAATTCACAATATCTGACAAACTAAAGTTGTTAAACCATTCACTTTGGTGACGAACTTCAGTATTTTTAGGATCTACAATTTTAAAAAATTGATTCAGGTAAGTCTCTGAATTTTTTTCAACTTCTTCTTTTGTTAAAATGGGGCGTGTAGATGATCTTCCACTAGGGTCACCGATTTGAGCAGTCCAATCACCAACAATTACAACTATAGTATGTCCTAATTCTTGAAGTTGACGTAATTTACGTAAACCAACTGCATGTCCCAGATGTAGGTCTGGAGAACTAGGATCAAATCCCATTTTAATTCGTAGTGAAGATTGATTTGCAAGAATATCAATCAATTCACTTTTTACTATTACTTCTGAAACTCCACGAGAAAGGACGTCAGATATTTTGTTAGTATGAACTTTTTTGTTCATTATATTGCTCTGTTACTTAGAAATAATAATTAAATTTTAGTAATGATATTCTACCATTATGCGATGATTAAATGAACAAAGAGCAATTATTCCAAGCGTGATTTTTTAGGATAACATTTATTTCTATCAACGTATTTTTTGGTGAGTTTTGTTTGTGTTCTTATGGTTTTTTGATAGTATTGATTTCTGAGACTTTTCAATGGAGGTGTAATTAGAATTATGAGTTCACAAGATTTAATTCAAGTTAAAGTATCTGATATTAAGCACGTAAAAATTTTTTATGATGACAAAATGTACGCTGCTCATCCAAACAGGGGAGGCATTTGGAATTTTGGGGATGGAGAAATTGCAGTTGCTCATCTATTGAAACCCGTTGATTACAAGACAGGAGAAGGTGTTCACCATGATTATTCTAGAGGTCCTGGAGGAGGTGTAATGTTGAATCGATCATTTGATGGAGGGGAAACTTGGCCTGAATCTGAAAGAAATTGGATTTGGAATAATAACCGGTCAGTCGAAGAGATCAACACTTGGCTCACCTCAACATCTGGTGAGTATGAGGATATCGACATGTCTCATCAAGATTCAATAATTCATTTTGGAGTTACAAGTTATATGAGGAAACCAGATACATTGGCCGAAGAATTGCAGACGCTTATTACAGATAATGTAACTAGTGAATTTATCCGTAAATCCGCGATTTGTATGAGGAGTAAAGACAGGGGTAGATCTTGGGAAAAAACCCCTGGATTGATACCAATTCCTGCATTTATCGATAGTGCAGATAAAGTGAAAGGTAATTTGACGGCTAATTTAGGTTACATCAAGTTTCCCAATGGTGTTTTAGGGATTGCAGCGGGTGCCCATTACTACGTGAGTTATGATCAAGGGCTTACTTGGGATTATGTTAGTACAGTAGCTTACGATCCAGCAGGTCCATATGAATATACGTATAGTGGAGTTCATTTATTGCCTAGTGGTCGATTACTCATGTCTATGCACCGATTAATTAGACCCTTAAGTGATTATCCTTGCGTGGCTACATCTGATGATGGAGGTATGACGTGGAGTGATCCTAAGTACATTGTGCGTCCTGACAGATTGCCTGCTGAAGCTTTGCCAAAACCAGGTAAATTTGAACTGCCAGTTGAAAAGTTCAATTGGTTTACTAAGGAAGGAAAACCAGCTGGTGGCTGGTTTAGTGCATACCGATCCCCCTGTGCTTTGGTTACAAAGAGTGGACGGATTGTAGTTGTTTTCGGAAGAAGAAGGCCTCCATATGGTATTGGAGGAGTAGTAAGTGATGATGAAGGTGAGACTTGGAGTCAGGAATTTGTTCTTAGAGATGATGCATGTGTTGCAGATTTAGGATATCCAGTGATGACTGAATTAAACGATGGTAGAATTTTCACTGCATACTATATAGCTGTTTCTGATAGTGATGGGAATATTCCAAGCATTCGTCAACACCGTGGATTGCCAGAATCGGCTGCTTGGTCAGCGGTTAGGCATGTTGCTGGTACATCGTTTAGGATTGCCTGAGAAATCATCAATATTTCAGATGAATTTATGTATTTATTGTGATTTTAAAATTCTATAGGCTTTATCAACATCATTATTCATTTGTTCGATTAACTTTTGTGCAGATGTGAATTTTTTTTCGTCTCTAATCCTATCGATGAAAAACACTTCAATTGTTTTGTCATAAATATTGTTGTTGTAATTGATAATATGAGTTTCCATAAGAGGAGTATTATTTTTTGGATAAAATGTTGGTCTTAATCCAATACTTGTACATGATGGATAGATTTTAGAATCTATTTTAGTTTCAGTAGCATATATTCCTAATTTTGGAATTAGTAGTTTATCCTTGATAGATAAATTGGCGGTAGGAAATCCTAGAGAGTGTCCACGTTTTGAGCCAGAAACAACATTACCTCTTAGGGAAAAATTACGTCCTAGCAATGGGGGTATTTTTTGAACTGATCCACTGGTAAGTAATTTACGTATAGCAGTACTACTAATTTTAAAGGAATTTTTTTCTAGAGTATCGACCATTTTAATTTTAAATCCTATCTTTGGTGATAGAGTAGATAAAGTTTTGGGATCACCTTCTCGATTGCGTCCTAATGCAAAGTCAGTGCCAATTACCAGGTAAGACATATTAAAATTTGTTTTTAATATATTGACAAATTCTACAGCTGTAAGTTGTGCTATTTCTTTAGTAAATTCTATAGGAATAATATTATTTATCCCAAAATTCTTCATATATTCGATCTTAGTTTCTGTATCAGATATATAAGTAGGTTGAAACGATTTATTTAAAATTTCTAGTGGATGGTTAATAAATGTAATAACTAAAGGAGTGAGGTTTGAATTCTCAGCCAGTTTTTTTAATTGCTCAAATATATATTGATGGCCTTTATGAAATCCATCAAAAACACCAATTGTAATTGCTGTATCTTTTTTAACAATATTATACTTTAGTAATTGTTCGATACTCATATGGATATATTAATCATATTAGGATGTACTTGATCATTAAGTAAATTTGTTTGAGATACGAATTGGGGGTTTTATTTAGTTAATTTTTTGTAAGTAGTCGTTAGCAATTCTTCTGTTTGTTCCCAACCCATACAACTATCAGTAATAGAAACTCCATAATCTAAATCAGATATAGTTTGACTTAATTGTTGATTACCTTCATTTAGATGACTTTCGAGCATGAGGCCTCTAATTACAGAAGCTCCATTAATTCTTTGATTTAGTACATTCTCAAATACTTTTGGTTGGTTACGGTGATCTTTATTGGAATTAGCATGAGAACAATCAACAATCAAACTTTCAGTTAATTTATTTTGGTTTAATAATTCCTTAGACTCTTGTATTGATTTGGAATCGAAATTAGGGCCAGTTTTACCTCCCCTTAAAACTAGGTGTGTGTTTGGATTTCCATTTGTTGATACAACAGATGATAATCCATTGGCATCTATACCCATAAAAACATGCTCAGATTTTGCTGCAATAATTGCATCGATAGCAATTTGTATACTGCCACCAGTGCCATTTTTGAATCCAATAGGCATACTTAAACCACTTGCCATTACTCTGTGTGGTTGGCTTTCAGTAGTTCTGGCACCGATAGCTCCCCAACTAACAAGATCTCCGAGAAATTGTGGTGTAAATGGATCTAGATATTCAGTTGCAGCAGGCAATCCAATTTCTGCAATTTGGAGTAAAAATTCACGGCCCTTAGTTAAACCAAGCTTAACATCAAATGTATCATTTAGGTTTGGATCATTTATATATCCTTTCCAACCTAATGCAGTTCTAGGCTTTTCAAAATAAACACGCATAGCAATCATCATCTGATCGCTCAATTGATCAGATATTTTCTTTAATTTTTTTGCATATTCAATGCCTGCGACTGGATCATGTATAGAGCAAGGGCCGACAATGACTAAGAGTCTTTGGTCACGATGCATGAGAATATCTTCAATTAGTTCTCGATATCCTGTAATTTGTTTTTGGATTACTTGAGTAATTGGATGTGTACGCCAATAATGGGTAGGACTAGGTAGTGGCTCAATACTCTTAATATTTTTGTTATGTAGTACATTGGATTCCATAATTTAGAAATAGCACCTCTTTAATATATTTATAGCATAATGCATTAACTGTGGAAAGATAATTATAGGATTTTCAGATAATATAACTATCATACTATGTAGGTTTTCTGTTTCGAAGATCTTGAGCACCATGTAGATAAATGTGTTTAATTTCAGTATTTGTTTTTTGTGTGTTGATAAGTATCATGACTCGAATACAATATTGAGGTGCATTAGGAACATCAATTTCTAAAGATCCTAGTAAAGGAATATCTAGCCATCCTAGTTTGCGAGCAGCAGCAGCAGGAAATTCAGCATTAAGGTCATTAGTCGTAGTAAAAAATACAGCTGCTATGCTGTCTAAAGAAACATCATTCTCCGATGTTAGTTTTTCAAGTAATTCGGTAGTTGCATTTATTATAGCTGATTTGGAATTTTCTTTAGCTGTAGTAGCTCCACGTATTCCACATACATTAGAAGTGTTTTCAGGTAGGTTTTTCATAGTTTTTATATCATTCTTAAGATTTTAAATTTTGTATAAATTTTTTTGCATTAGAAGCAGCATTTGATGGAGATGACTTAGAAATGCAATCTAGTAGAGCACTTCCTACTACAACTCCATCAGCAAAAGTTTTAATTTGATCTATTTGTTTTTTGTTAGATATACCAAATCCAACTAAAATATGAGTGTTAGTTGATAAACGTATACGCTGTACTAATTTTGGAAGATACTCAGGTATGTTTGACCTTGCTCCAGTGACACCAGATATACTAACACAATAGATAAAGCTATTTGCTGATTGAGCTGATTGTTGAATTCGTTTGTCTGGGCTCGTTGGAGATATGAGGGGAATTAAACTGATGTTAGATGAGCCTATCAAGTTGTTAATAGTCTCCGATTCTTCAAAAGGAAGGTCAGGTATAATCAATCCATCAATATCTATTGTATTTAGAATAGGGATTAGGTTCTCTAAACCATATTTTAAAAAAGGATTAATATATCCCATCAATACGATAGGAAGATTGGGATATGATTTACGAGTTTTCTCAGCAATTGTTAGAACTTTTTCTAAATTTATCCCATTATTTAATGCCTGGTTACTCGTTTTTTGTATCGTCGGACCTTCTGCTAGTGGATCACTGAAAGGGATTCCTAGTTCTATGATATCGCTACCACCTTCGATTACTCCATCTAGAATATCTGGGAAAAGCTTAATGCTCGGATATCCAACTGTCAAAAAACTTGCAATAGGGACTTCATGTTTTGAAATTGTATGCGCTATACTTTTCTTAATCCGGTTTGTCATTCTAATGAAACCTTGAAATATTATTATTGAATTTATTTTTCTTATTATAACAATTACTATAGGATTTGCTAATTTGATTAATATAATAATAGTTGATTGATATTCTGGATAGATGAATGGAGGTAAATCTTTATTATGGGAAAAGGAATCAGTATAAAAAACATTTCTGGATCTACTAGAGTTAATTTAAGCTGTAATCATAGCAAAGGTGTTTTGTATTTCGTAAATACAGAATCTAATTGGGTTTGTAAGGATGAAGGTATGTATAGTCATAGTTTAATAGGGTTTTTTAATGACTTATTTACAGCAGATGAGCAAAGATCCAATTCTTTGATGAAAAAATGGGGTATTTATTTTCGTAATGACGATAGTAAAGATATTTAAATCAAGGAATTATAGGTTTTAAATACGCAGCCGAATTAATAAAATATCCTTAAACATCATAATTGAGTCTTTAATGATATTGACCTTACTATCTGAATGATGATGCCAAGTAATTGGAATTTCACAGATTGAAAGTTTTCTTTGATAAGCAAGATAAAGAATTTCAGTATCAAATGCAAATCCTTTAATCTTTTGAGCAGGGAAAATTTGATTAGCTGCTTTTGCAGAAAAGCATTTAAACCCACATTGTGTATCATGAATTCCAGGGATTAATAGTAAACGAGTAAGTATGTTAAAGACTCTTCCCATAATATGTCTTAAGAGAGGTTCACCGATTCTATTTGATCCAGAAATTTGGCGGGAACCAATTACTATATCATAATTTTTTTCAGCTGCGTCTAAAAATTTTGAAAGTTCATTGATTGGCATTGCTAAATCCGCGTCACACATAAATCTATATGATCCTGATGATGATAACATTCCTGTTTTGATAGCAATTCCTTTTCCTTGATGAGGAATTGATTCAATTAATATTCTTGGATCTTTTTGCATCCATTCTTTGACAATATTTTCTGTATTATCCGTACTTCCATCATTAATAATTAAAATTTGCCATTTAAATGTCTGTTCATTTAGAAAACTAGTAAGTTTTTCTAGTGTGTAGGTGATGCGAGATTGTTCATTATATACGGGTATGATTACAGATAAATATGGATTTTGATTTGTATTAATCATTAAATGATTATTAACTATTATTTTTATCTAAAGAAAATTCAGTGTGTAATAGTTGAGCTGCTGATTGCAAGTCTGATTCATGGATAATACAAGTTATTCTGATTTCTGAGGTAATGATCATTTCAATATTAATATTAGCATTACCCAAAGTTCTAAACATTTTTGCAGCATATCCTGGTGTATTTTGCATACCAGTTCCTATGATGCTAATTTTTGCTAAATTATTTGCAGTTTCAACTGTACTAATATTAGAGTTAAATTGAGAGTTCTTGAGGATTGTAAGCGCTTGCTGTAATTCAGGTTTTTTTAAAGTGAAACTTAAATCAGTAAATCCTCCAGTACTGGAATTTTGTACTATATCTTCTACACTAACATTTTCACTTGCTAATAATCCGAATAAACTAGCGGATGTTCCAGGTTTATCTTTTAATTTTCTAATAGTAATTTTAGCCACATTATTATCAGTAGCTATACCACGAACTTTGTTTTTTATTTCTCCGATTGTTTTTTTCATATCAGCATCCTCACTAATTAATGATCCTAAAGAATTACTAGTACTAGATTTGACTAGAATAGGTATTTTATATGTCATTGCTAATTCAATTGCCCTAGGGTCCATTTTAGCTCCGTAACTAGCAAATTCAAGCATTTCTTCGAAAGCAATTTGATGTAGTAATTGAGCTTTTGGTACTAACCTAGGATCAGCAGTAAAAATACCATCAACATCAGTATATATTTCGCATTGATCTGTATTTAAACTTGCAGCTATTGCTACTGCAGTAGTATCGGAACCTCCACGTCCTAAAGTGGTAGTTTCTTCAAGTAATGAAGTACCCTGAAATCCTGCTATAATTACAACTTTATTTTTTTTAAGTTCATTGAAAATTCTTTTAGGATTGATTGAATTTATACGAGCTTTACCATGATTGATATCTGTTTGAATTCCTGCTTGAGAACCACTGAGACTAATTGCTGGAATTTTGAGAGAATTAAGAGCAATGGATAACAGGGTAGAACTTACTAATTCACCAGTTGATAATAAAATATCCATCTCTCGAGGACTTGGGTTTTTTGATATTTGATGGGCTTTTTTAATTAAACTATCTGTAGTATTGCCCATTGCAGATACGATCACTACTACTTTTGTTCCAGCCAAGTTTAATGATTGTATTTTTTTTGCTACTTTTTTAATAATGGAGATGTTTTTTAAGGAAGTACCTCCATATTTTTGGACTATAAGAGACATGTAGAAATATCCTTTGATTCAATATTGAAAGGGTAGTTTTTTATTTGACATACCTTAGTTCATAAATATATTAAAAAGAGATCATGTTTTTATATGAGCACCTTTTTCACTTATTGATACAATACGAATGTCACCATTTATATTATGGGATTTAGCGGTTTTTCGGATTTGATAAGTTATAGATTTAATTTTTTCATCTGCCAGAGCAATTATAGTAGGTCCAGATCCAGATAAAAATACCGATCTTGCTCCTGCAATTAATAGTGTTTTAAAAAAATCGTTCATTTGAGGATAAAGTTTTGCACGAACAGGTTGATGTAGTTTATCTTCAGTTGCAATAGATAGATTAGTGAGATCGTTAGTTATAAAAGATTTAATGAGTAAAGATGTTCTTGAAATATTATGTACGGCGTCTTTCATATTGACTTTTTTGGGGAGTAATTTTCTTGCTTGATTTGTCGACATTGAATTGTCTGGGATGAAACAAATTGCTTTGAGTTTAGAAGGTACAGTAATATTTGATGAAAACAGAGATGATTTGTTGTCAATAACTAATTGACAGTTACCGTAAATTGTAGCTGCAACATTATCAGGATGGCCATCTTGTTTCGAAGCAAGTTGTAATAATTGATTATTGGAAAGTGGATTTTTTAATAAATTATTGCCTGCGAGTAATCCTCCAACTATTGCAGCAGAACTACTGCCAAGTCCTCGTGCTATAGGTATTTGGTTATAACATTTTATTTTGACATTAGGTATTGTTTCCTTAGTATGTAGAAATGGAAGTATAAATGATTGGTATATCAAATTAGTTTTATCGGTTGGGAGATCATTTTCACCATATCCTTTAATTGTAAATTCTGAAAATCCTTTTTCAACTGTAATTTTATTCCATAAATCCAATGCCATTCCTAAGCAGTCAAATCCAGGTCCAATATTAGCTGTGGTTGCAGGTATATTTATAGTTAATTTTGAGTACATTTTTTATTTCAGAGCTTTAGTTCATATTGATTAAACAAGTATACGTACAATATTGTTGTAATAATAACACGTAGGATTCCTGGTCGCTTAGAGAAATTAAGGTTTTTAATGATAATTTGGCATAATTTGGCATAAGTGGTTATATCTAGTAGTTGACAGTTAGGTGGTATATCTTGTAATCTACGATAGGTTAATTATGCCTTGTTTGACTTTTTTCAAAATTCAAAAAAGCCTTTTCTTTCTTTTGCGGTCTATCTGTGCCTTTATTCGTTGATAGTTTCTGCATGATTCTAACTTAATTACTAATTCAATAATTCTATATTTTTAGGAGTCTGATTTATGGCAACAACGTTACCAACGAACGACAGGACACGAGATTATTCACGAACTTATTCGAATATGGGAGTACCTAATCTCTCTAAAGTTCAGCTTGATTCTTTTCAGTGGTTAATAGATGAAGGAATAAAAGAAGTACTTACTGAAGTTTCTCCAGTTGAAGATTTTGCAAATGGTCGTTTTCAATTAAGTTTTGTCGATTATAGGTTGGGAGAACCGAGATATAGTGAAACCGAATGCCGGGATCGTGAAATTACTTTTGATGTGCCTTTGTATGTTACTACTGAATTATGGACTAGAGTTGATGATGAAAGAAAGTTACAAGAATTATTTGTTGGATATATTCCAATGATGACTAGCTCTGGTACCTTTATTATTAATGGAGCTGAACGAGTTATCGTTAGTCAGCTTGTTCGCTCTCCTGGTGCTTATTTTACAGCTGACACAGATTTAGTTACTGGCCGAAAACTTGCGTCTGCAAAATTGATTCCATATCGTGGCACTTGGCTCGAATTTGAAACTAGTCAACGAGACCTTATAACTGTCAAAGTTGATAGAAGACGTAAATTCCCAGTGTATCTTTTGTTACGAGCGTTAGACTATACGAGTGAACAAGAGATTATGGATCTTTTTGCTGATGTAGATATTGATCCGTTACATCCATATATCAAAGCAACAATAGCCAAAGATATGAAAGTAGAAAGTCAAGAAGAAGCTAAAATTGAATTTTATCGAAGAATACGTCCTGGTGAACCTCCTAATATTACTAGTGCTGATACTTTAGTAGATTCATTGTTTTTCAATGAACGTAGGTATGACTTAGGTAGAGTAGGCAGATATAAACTTAATCATACTTTTGGAAGAGATGAAGAAATTGGAGATAAGCGAGTATTGGATCGTCGTGATGTGGTTAATGTTATTAAAGAGATGATCCGAATTAACAATAATATGCGTGCTCCTGATGATATAGATCATTTGGGGAACCGAAGAGTTCGTGGAATAGGTGAATTATATCAAAATCAAATTAGGTTAGGGTTTGTGAGGATGGAAAGAGTTATTCGTGAAAGGATGACTACGCAAGTAGACCCACAATTATCTACTCCTGCAGCATTGATCAATGCAAAGCCTGTAATTGCTGCAATTCGAGAGTTTTTTGGTGGATCGCAATTGTCTCAATTTATGGATCAAACTAATCCTTTATCTGAATTAACTCATAAAAGAAGGTTATCTGCCTTGGGGCCTGGGGGATTATCGAGAGAAAGGGCTGGATTTGATGTTCGTGATGTGCACGAATCACATTATGGTCGAATTTGCCCTATAGAAACTCCTGAAGGACCAAATATTGGTTTACTTGGCTCTTTAGCAACATATGCTAAAACTAATGAATTTGGGTTTATTCAAACTCCGTATGTAAAGGTATATGATGAATTGTCTAGTCATAGTAACGACATACTAGGCAGAATTGTTACAGAAAATATCAAAGATTCTAAAGGCAATATATTAATAGGAGTAAACAAGAAGATATCAAAAGCATTGATGACTCGAATACATAAATTGCCTGAAAAGACTATTAAAGTATCTCCATATGTTAAATTAGGACAAGGTGATATAGAATATTTAACCGCGCTTGATGAAAAAGAAATTTGGATTGCGCAGTCTAACTCTGTTATTGATTCTACAGGTCAATTTAGTAATTCGGTTGTTGCTAGACAAGGTGAAAAATATGAAGTAGTTGATGCTCAAACAGTTAAGTACATGGATGTTGCACCGTTACAAATTGTGAGTATTTCAACAGCACTCATTCCTTTTTTGGAGCATGATGATGCAAATAGAGCCTTGATGGGTTCTAATATGCAACGTCAAGCAGTTCCTTTAGTAAGGCCTCAGTATCCTTTAGTTGGTACAGGTATGGAAGATAAGGTTGCACATGATAGTGGCCATGTACTTGTTTCAACTGTTGATGGGGAAGTAATTAAAGCATCCGATGAATTGATAATTGTCAGAGATGATAATAATCAAGAAGTTAACTATCCTTTAAGGAAGTTTATTAGAAGTAATCAAGGTACTTGTATTAATCATAGGCCTATGGTTTTAGTTGGAGATCATGTGAAAGTAGGATCTTTATTGGCTGATAGCACTTCAACTAAAGATGGGAAACTAGCACTTGGTCAAAATGTCAATGTTGCGTTCATGAGTTGGTATGGATTTAATTTTGAGGATGCAATTATACTTTCTGAGTCAATGGTCAAAGATGACCGTTTCACATCAATGCATATAGAAAAATTTGAAATTGAAGCGAGGGATACCAAGTTAGGCCCAGAAGAGATAACGAGAGATATTCCTAATATAGGAGATGAAATTTTAAGGGATCTTGATGAAGAAGGTATTATTCGAATAGGAGCTCAGGTAGTTCCTGGTGATATTTTGGTTGGTAAGATTACTCCAAAAGGAGAGACTGAATTAAGTGCAGAAGAAAAATTATTACGTGCAATTTTTGGTGAAAAAGCACGAGATGTCAGAGATACATCTTTGCGAGTTCCACATGGAGAACGTGGAACAGTAATTAAGGTTAAAGTTGTCACTAGACGAGATAAGGATATAATAAAAAATTCTGAGCTTTCTCCGGGAGTAAATACTTTAGTTAGAGTTTGGGTGGCTCAAAGTCGAAAAGTCTCTGAGGGAGATAAAATGGCTGGGAGGCATGGTAATAAAGGAATAATAGCTCGTATATTACCTGAAGAGGATATGCCTTTTCTTGCAGATGGTACTCCTGTTGATGTTATATTAAACCCGTTAGGTGTTCCATCTAGGATGAATCTGGGACAGATTTTAGAGACTCACTTAGGTGATGCTGCATATAATTTGGGATTTGATACTGTTACACCAGTATTTGATGGAGCTACAGATCTTTTGGTTGAAGATGCGTTAGCTGAATCTTGGTTGGTTAAAGCTAGTGGTGCTGTTGTAGAGGAATTAGGTCCAGGACGTAATTTGTTGACTAGTATTGATTGGGAATTAGTTAAGAATTGGTTTTCTGATAAAGGTTATGATTACAACAAAGTTTTTGAGAAAAAGATTCCTCAGTCTGCCACAAATACCTGTTTAATTGCTTGGTTTGATCAAGAGCTGGGTAAAGATGTTAGTGGATGGGATGCAGAGGATATTAGAAAAGAAGCTTTGAGATTAGATAGAGAGAAACATATTTCTGCTCCAATTTTTGGTAAAAGAGTTTTATATGATGGATTAACTGGAGAAATATTTGATCAACCAGTCACAGTTGGCAATATATATATGATGAAATTGACTCATTTAGTTGAGGATAAAGTTCATGCGAGGTCAACTGGACCATATTCTTTGATTACTCAACAGCCATTAGGAGGTAAAGTTCATTTTGGTGGTCAACGATTTGGAGAAATGGAAGTTTGGGCTTTAGAAGCATATAGTGCTGCTTATAATTTACAAGAAATGTTAACGGTAAAATCTGATGATGTTGTTGGAAGGATGAAGACGTATGAGGCTATAGTTAAGGGAGAGGATATTGAGAGGCCAGGTATTCCCGAATCATTCCATGTTTTGTTGAAAGAACTTCAAAGTTTAGGATTAGCGGTAGAACTTCAACATGATCATGCAGGCATAGAAGATGGAGTTATGTTGGATGACATCGAATCTTTGGGAGATATGGATGTTTTGAGTTTAGAGTCTATAGAAGAACAGATAGGTTCTATTGAAGGAGAAGAAGAAGTTCAATTTGAAGAAGAGATAGAAAAAGAAGTTCAATCTGAAGAAGAGATAGAAAAAGAAGAATCTTAATTTTTTTAAAAAGAAATTTTAGTTTAGAGATTTACATTATTTTTAAAATTTATAAAAAATAGGAGTTATATATGGTTCAGGTAGCTAATGCTTTTAATGCTGTTCGCATATCTTTAGCATCCCCATCACAAATTCGGGATTGGTCATATGGAGAGGTAACACGTCCCGAAACCATAAATTACCGGACTCTCAAGCCAGAAAAAGATGGTCTATTTTGTGAGCGTATTTTTGGTCCTACAAAAGATTGGGAATGTTATTGTGGGAAATATAAGAAAATTAGATATCGAGGAGTTGTATGTGATAGATGTGGGGTTGAAGTTGCTAGGGCAAAAGTTAGACGGGAACGAATGGGTCATATTGAATTAGCATCTCCTGTAGTTCATATATGGTTTTTGAAAGGAACATCATCTCGAGTTGGATTATTACTTGATATATCTCCACGTAATTTGGAGAAAGTTGTATATTTTGCCCAACATATAGTAACTGATATTAATGAAGATTCTCGTAAAGAGAAAATTGAAGAAATACAATCTGAAATACGATTATTATCTGCCAATGAGGTTAAACTAGATGAGGAGTCAGATGATAATCAGAATGAAGAAACTGATGTTAAGAGTGATGATAAGTCTGAAGATGAAATAGTCGCTGTTGAAGAAAAAGCCAGTGATGTTAAGGGAGCTAAAGATTTACAAACGGAATTACTTAAGACAATTACTGTTTTGCAAGAGATTAAGGTTGGCACTTTTTTAACTGAGGCAAAGTACAGAGAACTTAAATCAATATTTGAAGGGTTCACTGCTAAGATGGGTGCTGATGCATTAATGGATATATTGAAAAATATTGATCTTCAAAGTGAAAAGACTCGATTAATTGAAGATATGCAAAATGCTATTGGTCAAAAGCGCAAAAAAATTATAAAAACATTACGATTACTTAATGCTTTACAGAGTGGTGAGAATAGACCAGAATGGATGATTTTAACAATGCTTCCAATTTTACCACCTGATTTACGACCAATGGTTCAATTAGATGGTGGTAGATTTGCTACAAGTGATTTGAATGATCTGTATCGTAGAGTAATTAATAGGAATAATCGATTAAAAAGATTAATTGATATTAAAGCTCCTGAAGTAATTATTCGTAATGAAAAAAGAATGTTACAAGAATCGGTTGATGCTTTAGTTGATAATGGTCGTCGTGGAAGAGCTGTGACTGGAAGTCATAATCATAAACTTAAATCGCTATCTGATTTACTAAGAGGAAAGCAAGGGCGATTTAGGCAAAATTTGTTAGGTAAACGAGTAGATTATAGTGGTCGTTCAGTCATTACAGTAGGGCCTGGATTACAGTTACATGAATGTGGTCTTCCTCGTAAGATGGCTTTAGAATTATTCAAACCGTTTGTGATGAATCGCTTAATTTTGAGAGGGTACGCGCATAATATTAGGAGCGCTAAGCGATTAGCAGAACAAGCTTTACCAGAAGTTTACGATATTCTTGAAGAAGTTGTAAAAGAGAGACCGGTTTTACTAAATCGAGCTCCAACTTTGCATAGACTTGGGATTCAAGCATTTCAACCAAAACTTGTTGATGGAGGAGTGATACAAGTTCATCCTTTGGTATGTGCTGCATTTAATGCAGATTTTGATGGAGATCAAATGGCTGTTCATGTTCCTTTGTCAAAGGAAGCCGTTTTTGAAGCACAAGAAATAATGTTAAGCCAATCTAATTTGCTTTCACCGGGTTCAGGAGATCCTATAGTTGCCCCTACTCTTGATATGGTTTTAGGCTGTTATTATTTAACTATGGTTGATCATACTATAAAAGGTGAGATGAAATCATTTGTTAGTACTGAAGAGCTTTTATATTTGTATGAAATGGGTCATGTGAAACTTCATGAACTCGTTAAACTTCGTCTTCAAAATGGATCTGAAAAGGAATCAGATTGGATTGAAACAACTGCAGGAAGAGCATTGTTTAATGATGTATTACCTAAAGATATGCCGTTTATTAATCATGATTTTGATAATGCTGCATTAAAAAATCTTACATCTACGCTTTACAAACAATTTGGATCTAACATAACTGCAGAAACACTTGATTCTGTCAAAAATCTAGGATTTGACTATGCCTCAAAATCAGGAACGACAATTGCTATTAACGATGTCATTGTTCCTGAGGAAAAAGATAAAGTATTAAAGAAGGCTGATTCTAAAGTACGTACTATAGATTCAGCATTTAATTCAGGGAAAATCGATGAATCAGAAAGGCATAACCAATTAGTTAATACTTGGACTTCTGCTAATGATAATCTTACTAAGATTATTCAGGAAAAGCTAAACACTTTTGGTGGACTTTATCTAATGGCTACTTCTGGTGCTAGAGGTAATATTTCTCAAATCAAACAAATGGCTGGGATGAGAGGACTAATGATGGATCCTAAAGGACGTATTATTCCTCGACCTATCAGGGCTAATTTCCGTGAAGGACTAAGTGTCTTAGAGTTTTTTATTTCTACTCATGGAGCTCGTAAAGGTTTAGCTGATACTGCTTTAAGAACTGCAGATAGTGGTTATTTAACTCGTAGATTGATTGATGTAGCTCAGGAATGTATGGTTATTGAAGAAGATTGTGGTGTTTCCGTTGGTCTTGAAATTAGCAACAAGCCCCAAACAGAAGAATTTCTACCTACTTTTGCAGAACGTGTTTTAGGTAGATATCTCAGAGAGCCTGTTTCTGATCCTAACACAGCGGAAATATTAGTAGATACCGATCAATTGATTACATATAAAAACGTAGGAATTATTGAAAATTCAGGTGTTAGTAAAGTTCTGATTGGATCTCCTCTTTTTTGTAAAAGTATTAGAGGGGTTTGCTGCCGTTGTTATGGCGCATCTTTATCAGATTGGAGAAAAATTGAAGTAGGTGAAGCTGTTGGAATTATTGCAGCTCAAAGTATTGGAGAACCTGGAACTCAGCTGACAATGCGTACTTTCCATACTGGAGGAATTGTAGATTCAGTTGATATTACATCCGGCCTCCCAAGGATAGAAGAGCTTTTTGAAGCAAGATCTCCAAAAGGTCAGGCAGTTTTGTCTGAAACAGATGGGATCGTAACTATCAAAGAAGCTGATGATGGGGGTAGGTCTATTAGTGTAGTTACTTCACAGAAAAAAACTGACACGTACTTAATAAAAAAAGGATATCAAGCTTTAGTTGCTGATGGTGAGATTATTGAAAAAGATGCGGTCATTGCAGAGTTTATAGAAACTGATGAAAATAAATCAAAGTCGAAAACCAAAAAGACAAAGAAGTCTATTGCTAAATCAAATATATTAGCTTCAGCGGGGGGAGTAGTTAAGGTTCGTAAGAATAAGGTTTTAGTATTATGGTATGAAGAAGCAGTTAATGAATACGTTATTCCTGCAAATTATAAAATCATTGTTCGAAATGGGCAGAAAGTTGTAGTAGGAGATTCGTTGACATTTGGGCCAAAATCTCCTCAGCAAATTTTAAGTATTCAAGGCCAATTTGCAGTACAACAATATTTAGTTGATGAAGTACAAATGGTTTATCGTTCTCAGGGTGTAAAAATACATGATAAACATATAGAATTGATTGTCTCTAGAATGTTAAAGAAAGTTTCCATTGATGAGGCAGGAGATTTAGAAACTCTTCCTGGTGAATTAATGGACCAAGTTAAATTTAATGAAATGAATGCTCAAGTTATTATGGAAGGGAAACAACCTGCAACTGCAACTCCAGTTTTATTAGGAATAACCAGGGCATCATTAAATACAGATAGTTTCTTAGCTGCAGCTTCATTCCAAGAGACTACTCGTGTTCTTACCGAAGCTTCCGTAAATGGAGAAGTTGATCATTTAAGAGGATTAAAAGAAAATGTTATAATTGGTCGTTTGATACCAACTCGAGATGATTTTGTTGATAAATTAAAGGCATTGTCAACTGTTGAAGAGCTTGAGTATGAAGATAATATTGATATTTTGAATTCTGAAGAAGAAATTCAAAATGGTGTTGTTGTAGGACTTTCTGACAATCCAGAATCTTCTGAAGGACCAGATTCTGAAGAGTAATTCAGAGTTATCATTTTTTATTTGAAAATGTTTAGGGCGGTTAGCTCAGGGGTTTAGAGCGCTGCGTTGACATCGCAGAGGTCATTGGTTCGAATCCATTACCGCCCACCACATCTTTAGCTTATAGTGTATAATTCCTCAAAACGGTTAAGAGTGGAGTAATCGAAGGGGGTAGTTTAAAAAACATTATGGACACAGGATTTATAGATAATTTTCTTCAGCAAACACAAACAAGTAATTTAAAAACCAAAGGTTTATATCCTGAATCTATTCATGATATAGATATAAAAGTGTCTTTTGGAATGGGAGTCCCAGCAAATGTTCCGTGGATTTCTATTCTTGGTCCGGGCGTGTCTACAAGCAATGGATATTATCCCGTTTACCTTTTTTACAAAAAAGAGAATATTTTAATCTTGGCATATGGAATAAGTGAGACCCTTGATTATGAAGACCCATGGAATAGAGAAATAGTTGAAAACAACGAAAAAATTAAAGACTTCTTAGGTAAACCTTTTAGATATGGGGAGTCCTACGTTTATAAAACCTACAAACCAAAGATTTCTGAAACTGGAGTTAGATACTTTTCTGATGAAGTAGAGGTCTCTAAAGACGATATGTCTAAGGACCTCAAAGAAATTATAGATAAATATAAGCAGTGTCTTGAAATTACAGTTAAAGACGAGTCTTCAGCCCTTAGTAAAGGACTTTTCTATATGGAAAGTCAACTTGAAGACTTTATCATTCAAAATTGGGAAGAAAGTGAATTTGGTAAAAAATACGACCTAATTTATGACGAGGGTGACTTAAAGAGTCAACAGTTTCTCACCGACATAGGCAGGATAGATATTTTGGCAAAAGATAAGACAGATGGAGCTTTTGTAGTAATAGAGTTAAAAAGGAATCAGACCAGTGATGATACCGTCGGTCAGGTCACAAGATATATGGGTTGGATTGAAGATAAATTTGGTGCTGATAATGTTAAGGGCATCATTGTTGCAGGAAAGTACGATGAAAAACTTTACTATGCCCAGAAGATGTTGAAAAACATTGAAGTATTTTTGTATGAAGTTAATTTTAAATTGAATGAATACAAAAAATAAAAAACCACACCCTCATGGAATAATCGGATACTTTAACTGACAGTGTATAATCTCTCAAAAGGATTTTTCTACAGA
The DNA here is from genome assembly GCA_002722455.1 of Chloroflexota bacterium. Classification (GTDB taxonomy): domain Bacteria; phylum Chloroflexota; class Dehalococcoidia; order Lucifugimonadales. The sequence goes on along the minus strand of PBMB01000017.1, from coordinate 528 downwards.
GTAAAATTTTGAGAATTATGGTTATCTAAATTGACATATATTTAATCATGCTGTTATATATATGTACTTTAAATGGAGGAATTTATTATGGATGAAGCTTTAGGAGACCGAGTTGCATTACACGTAACTCAAGGATATACAGTGAAATTAGATACTGGTAGCCTCGTTATTTTGAGCAAGACTGTAAAAGTTAATCATATTTTGCATGCAATTTTGTCCATTCTTACTATTCCAATGTTTGCTTTCTGGATAATTGTGTGGATAATAATGGCTTTGAGAAGAGCTGAAGAGACTATCCAACTTAAAATTCAAGATGGTAAAATTCAAGAACAACATTTAGGCAAACAAAGAAAACCCTAGTACTACTTCACAATAGCCTTAGAACCCCCTAAATAAATTACTATCATTTTTACTATAACGGGGGGTATTAATTATATGTATATTAGCTTCGCTATATAGCCACTATAAACCTTTACCTAGGCTTAAAACCTTCACTATCCAACGAAGCCACGCAGGTACAGAATCGCT
>PBMB01000016.1 GCA_002722455.1 Chloroflexota bacterium | reverse complement strand
ATAGCACGTGCTATAGAAGTTGAGATAGGACTGGTTATGTCTGCGGCACAGGGTGGCGTGAGAATCGATCTTCCTTTTAAAGACAGATCTTTGGGACTTTTTTATGACTGGCACCGATAACTATAAAACACCTCATATTCTTGTATTAGGTGGAATTAATATGGGGTTAATTACAAAAGCAAACCGTATCCCTTCTCCTGGTGAAACACTACGGGGTGAATCTTTTTATGCATCATCTGGAGGTAAAGGAGCAACTCAAGCAGTAGCAGCATCAAGACTAGGTTCAGAAGTAAAAATGATAGGAAAAGTTGGAAATGATTTTTTTGCTAAAATTCTGCGTGAGAATCTCAAAAATAATGGTATAGATATCACTAATATAGCTACAGACCCATCTAAATCAACCGGAGCAGGTGTAATTATAGTGAACTCAGATTCATCACAAAATCATATCATCGCAACTTACGGAGCAAATTTAGAATGCAATAAGGATCAGGTAAATACAGTCCAAAATCTTGTATCATGGTCAGATGTCCTGGTTTTACAAATGGAAATCCCATTTGATATATCCATCCAAGCAGCAATGGTTGCAAAAAAACATAATGTAACCGTAATACTTGATCCAGCACCTGCTACCAAAATACCAACCTCAGCCTATAAATATTTTGATGCCATCACCCCGAATCAAACAGAAGCTGAATTTTTAACTGGAATAGTTGTCAATGACAAAGATTCAGCAAAACAAGCTGCGGAAATACTTTTTACAAGAGGGATACCAGTTGTAATTATAAAAATTGGAGAACAAGGTGTTTATTATTTAACTAAAGATGAATCTAACTTCATTCCGCCTTTCAAAGTAAATGCTGTAGATACAACTTCTGCAGGAGATGCATTCAGTGGAGCACTAGCTGTTTGTTTAGCAGAAAAAAAGTCAATAAAAGAATCAATTATATTTAGTTCCGCTGCAGGTGCAATGGCTGTAACAAAACCAGGAGTACAAGACTCTATGCCTTATAGAAAAGAAGTTGAAAATTTACGAACGAATACAATTTAAAAAACTAATGACTATCTATTGTTCCTATCACGAATAAGGGACAATGGATTGATTCTGACTAATGCTTGAACTTCATTATTTGTCATTCCCTGATGTAATAAAGTAGCTATAGCCATACGCATACCTTCAACAGGAGAAGGGTTAGGAAGTTGACCGAAATCTGTAGTCATAATACAGTTATTTACGCCTACAGCTCTAATTTTCTCAATTAAATTTTCTGGAGATAAACCTCTGTCAGTTGGCATACAAGACAAAAAAGGGAATTCTATTTTTGCTCCTGCATTTACCATTAATTTCTGTTCTTCCATCGATGCTTTATCATCAGGATGTGTCGCAATTAATTTACTAATACCTCTCTCGCATGCTTCTTTAAATAAAATAATCTTTTCGTTAGGAGAAAGATGCCCTGATGCTAAAGTAATATCATGAAATTTTACTATATCTAATATATCTAATACTTCTGGTAATAATTTTCCTTCTTCATCTAAAATACTGATGCCTCCCGATTGAATTACTTTTTTAACATATGTGGAATCTACAAATCTATGATTCTGAAATTCTGGAATTCGAAATTGTGCAGAATAAGTAGGCATCCATATAATTTGAGCAGATAATTTTGCTGCTGCTTCAACAGCATAGGGATTTAACCCACCTACTTCTATATTCAAAACTATAGACCCAATTACACTTAAACCAGGATATATATCAGTTACTATATTGGCAGTATGTACCGTTGGAAATTGATGAGATTTTAATACAAATCCTCCCATCTGAGCTTCATGAGCAAGACGTGCAATCTCAAGAGCAGTCAGAGGTCGATCATGAAAAGGATCTGGTGCAGTATGAACATGTAAATCATAGGAACCTTGAAGTAATTCTGATATTTCACTATTTACCATATTGTTATTATCCATTATCTAAAGAACCTTACAACTGATCTATATCTGATAATTTCTGTACAATGCCTTTACGGAACTTTTCGATAATATCTTTATCCCAACTATAAAAACCCTTAGAGGATTTTACTCCTAAGTGCCCATCTATAATTTTCTGATTAACTACATCACTAACCTTCGCAGTATTTTCTAATACAGGGAACAATTCTTTCATTATAGTACTGATTGTATCCCACCCAGCTAAGTCAAAAACTTGAAATGGTCCAGCAATTGCTAATCTTCTACCAAAGCCTGATTTAACAACTTCATCAATATCTTCTGGACTTGCGATTCCTTTCTCAACTAAAGAAATTGCTTCTCTTAATAATGCAAACTGTAACCTATTTCCGATAAATCCTACCGATTCTTTATTTAAAACCACGGACTTTTTATGTATTTTACTCAAAAACTCTTTAGTTACTTCTATACTAAAATTTGAAGTGTTTGGCCCTGGTACAACCTCTACAAGAGGTATTAGATAAGGTGGATTCCACCAATTTGCAACTATCAATTGATCTGGCTTAGTCATCAAAAAATCAAACTGACTTGGCATAAAAGATGAGGTGTTGCTAGCTAGTATTGTATGATCAGAAACTATTGAAGATATTACGCTTAAAAGTCCACGTTTAAGTTCTAGATCTTCATACACAGCTTCAATCACATAATCTACATCAGAAAAAATATTAATATCTGTTCCAGTAGATATCTGATTTAAAATTTGATCTTCGTTTAAGTCAAGTGCTTCATTCATATTATTTAGTAATTCAATTGTACTTTTAATATTTTGTATAGCTGCTTGTAGATTAGTATCTGATGTATCTACAAGTTTTACAGGATATCCAGAAATTGCACATTGTAAAGCAATACCATGCCCCATTAATCCTGCTCCAACAATACCCACTTTTTTAATAAATTCAATATTCATATTGATACGTATCTCTTAAAACTTACTATTAATAAAAACTCCCTCACACTATAACATGTAAAGAAAAATAATATTAACTAGTAGAAACTCTTATGTCGTTTGGCCACCAGTTCCATCTTCCAAGCAACTTAATTATTGCTGGAACTATTAATGTTCTTGTAATGAAAGTATCCATCAAAACACCTACAGCAACAGCAATCCCAAGTTGCATTAAATCAAGTAGTGGGAGTGAAATTAATGCAGAAAATGTTCCAGCAAGTATTAACCCTGCAGATGTAATTACACCTCCAGTATTTGAAAGAGCTTTTTCAACAGCATCGTCTAAGTTAGATTTCTTCGCTTCTTCTCTAACCCGCGACATAAGATAAATATTATAATCAACACCCAATGCATTAAGGAATACAAATAGAAAGAATGGTAACGATGGAGTAATTACTTCATGATTAAACCCAAATTTAAAGATTAACATAGACAAACCAAGAGTAGAGAAATATGTGAACGCTATGGTTGCAACCAAATAAATAGGTGCAACCAATGATTTGAGCAATAACATTAAGACAATAAATATTGCTAAAAGAATAAGCGGTAAAACTAAATTTGTATCTCTGTCCCCAACTAACCGTGTATCATACTGTTCAGAAGTCTCTCCACCAATTAATATTTGACCTTCTCCTAATCGAAATTCTGATTCAAGCCTATCAGCTAATGTCCTTAATTCAGGTATAGAATCCATAGCTTCAGATCCATACGGATTATCTTTTAAAATCAACTCTACTAAAGCAATTTCTTCATCTATAGAAACATACCTCTTATATCGACTCAAGAAATCAAGTCCATACCCTGGATCACTTTTCTCAATTTTGCTTAATGTCTCTTCTACCTGTTTTTTATCTATAGGAGACATCATACCGTATGGTCTACTAGGACTAATTACTCCACTGACAGCTTCATGTTCATAAAATCTTAATGAAATCCTATCAACAATATCCAAAGACTGCCTCACTTTTTTACCATTACCCAAAGAAACATAAACTTGAGTAGGTGAAATTTGACCTGGAGAAAATCCTGATCTAAGCATTTCAAAGCTTTGAACAGATTCAGTATTTCTAGGTAAACTGTCAAGGGAATCGAAAGATCTCTCTAAAGTAAAAATACCCGTAATGAAAGAACCTAACACCACTACACAAACTATTAATGTACCAATAGGTTTATTCATTACAAATTTGCCTATCTTAGAATAGATTCCTCCACTACTATTTGTCATTGGTTGATTTACTGAAAACTTCGGACGAAATGGCCAAAAAGAAAATCTACCAAAAATTGTCAACACTGCAGGAACTAAAGTAAGTGCAGCAACAGTCATGACCAAGACACCTAAACCAATTACCGGGCCTAGTGTCTGGTATGATCGTAAAGCTGACAATAATAACAAACCAGTAGCAATAATTATAGTTCCACCAGCGCATGCTACAGCTATACCAATACCATCCATAGTACGTTTCATAGCCTCATGTACATCATCTACTTGTCTTAATTCTTCTCGAAATCTTGAGGAAACAAATAAACAATAATCAGTCCCTGAACCAAAAAGAACAACTGTCATAATACCTGTAGCCTGTCCATTAACTCTAAGGAAATCTGAAAAAGATGAAATGTTAGCTAGTAAACCTTGTGAAACTTGTAAAACTAAACCTACAACTATTAGAGGAGTCAATGCTACAACTGGAGCACGATAAATAGCTGATAATAAAACCAAAACTAAAACTGCAGTAACTATTAATAATAACCCATCAATATTTTCAAAAACCTTAATTAAGTCCTGTAGTAATCCACCTGGCCCTCCAACTTTAATTTGTAAACTTTCTGTCTCAATTTGCCTAACTTGATCTCGTATATCTTTAACTGAATCCTTAAACAAATCGCTCGTAGGAGAACCACTAAAATTAACTAAAACGGTCATAGTTGTATTATCGGGTGAAATTAGCTCTTGCCTGGCTTCAGGAATTTTACTGATTGAAAGGACCGAAATGATATTTTTTGAAATTTCACTATTCGATAACCAATGATAAAAATTAGTCTCAGTTACATAATCATCATCAGATAATCCATCTTCATTTCTAAACACAACTATTACAGGAATCCCTTGTGATGCAAACCGGCCAGCAGATAACTCATATGCTTTCGTAGATTCTGCTTCATCTGGCAAAAAATCCGCCATATTTGCAGACGTATCTAGAGAAGGACTTAATCCAATAATTACTCCTGCTAAAACCAACCATATTGCTAATGTAATCCACTTACCTGATCTTGTAATACATAAATCAGTTAATTTACTAATCACTTTTTTACCTTCAAATTTATATTTTTCTATAATAAATTGATTTCATGAAGAAATTATTAAGCTTTTCATAATATATATTTCAACTAATTAAATCAATCAACTCTGTTAAGTTAGAAATTGTATTATCACCATTTATGCCCCCAATTCCTACAAATTTTACACCTGCAGATTTTGCTGCTTCCTGGTCATAAACTGAATCCCCCACATACAAAATTTCACTATCTTTCACTTTAAGGTATTCAAATGCCTTAAAAATCATCTCAGGATCAGGTTTTGCATTAACCACATCATCTCCACCTATAAGTTTATCTGGCTTAAGATTAGCAATATTTAAAATGTCTAATGCTAAATCATGTGATGTGTTAGTAACAATAACAGTGAATAATCCAATATCTTTCAATTTTTGAAAAACATTCACCGCATCAGGAGCAACTTTAAGATGTTTGATGTTCGAAATAAAATGATTTTCATAAAAATCATCTACTGATTTTACAGTCTGGTTTGGAAAAAACTTTCGTACATCCTCCTCAGTAGATTCTCCATAAGATGCCCTGAAATCTTTTTCTTTAATGGACTCATTACCAAAAAAACTAGCTGCTTGATTAACTGTAGCAAACCAAGCATCAAAGCTATGCACTAAAACTCCGTCCAAATCAAATAATATTGCTTTAATCAAAATTCATCAAGAAAATCAGACTAGTACTCAATTTTTAAACAAAAATTCTTAATTCAGAATACTAAATCGGTATTACCAACTTGCTTTTCTAATCCCAGGCAAAAGCCCCTTATGCGCCATCTCTCTCAATGTAATCCTAGACAATCCAAAAAAACCATAATAGCCTCGAGATCTTCCAGTAATTGCATCTCTATTACGAACACGATTAGGGTGAGAATTTAACGGTAATTTAGCTAATTCCTGCCTGATCTGCATCGACTCTAATACTGATAAGCCAGGTTTTTTAGCTTGAAGTTGCAATTCTCTACGTTTCTCCGCATACTTCAACACTAGACGCTTACGCCTTTCATTCTTTTCTACAGTTGATTTCTTCGCCAAATAAATAACTCCAACTTATTTTAAAAAAAAGAAATAGAACCACTTAAGTATACATTGTCATATTAATAATGTGAATAGATAGATAACCAAAAGTCTAGAAAATTAAACACATATAATCAATACAGTATCAGAAATAACTCGATCAAATAAATTAATATATCAACCAATTAGCTCAATTAATTTTGAAGCTCTATATTGAAAAATCTGTAACAATTGTGGTTCAACAAAAACTGGATTTAATAAAAATCCACATAACAAACTATAGTGAACTTTATCTATAGCCAAACATCCTTTTTCATTTTCTATAAAAATGTGTTCATGGTGCCACTTTCTATATGGACCAATTAACTGCTTATCAATAAAACGATATGGTGGGTCCCAAGTTGTGATTTTGGTACGCCAAAATATAGGTATACCCTTTAAAGACAATCTGTAATCAATTAATGCCCCTTGATAAAGAACTGGTGGTAATTCACTTACAATACGAAATTTTAAAAATTTTGGTGTAAGTAAATTTAAATTATTTGCATCACTAAAAAAACTGAAAAGTTCTCTAGGTTTTACAGAAAGTTGAACACTACAATCAATTATGCCACCTGAAATCTTTAAATCAAACATTCCGTCTCATCCAGCAATCAGGTCATTTAAAGCATCCCTAAAATCAGGGTATTTGAAGACAAATTCTTCATTCATTAATCTTTGCGGAATTACACGTTTGCTCCCAATCATCTCTAAAGCAAGTTCACCCAGAATCATTCTCAAAAAAAATTTAGGCACTCGATTTAAAACAGGGCGATTCAATACTTTTGCCAAATGATAAGCAAATTCACTTTGTCGAATTGAATCAGGAGCAGACACATTCAAAGTACCAGTGATTTCATTTTCAATAACAAATTTAACTACAGAAACAAAATCATCTATGTGTATCCATGGCCACCATTGATTTCCATCACCGAATTTAGTAGCCAAACCGAATTTCCATAAAGGTACTAATCTTTTTAGTGCTCCGCCTGTATTACTTAATACAATGCCCGTTCTTAGCTGGACAGAAGGAACACCTAAAGCCATAGATCTATTTGACTCCTCTTCCCATTCTTTACATATCACTGCTAAAAAATCTTTTCCTGTTGAAGAATTTTCAGTTAATACTTCATCTCCCCTATCTCCATAATATCCAACAGCACTTGCAGAAATTAACTTCTTAGGTTTTTGATTAGTATGACTAAAACAATCTACTAAGATTCTAGTACCTAAAATCCTAGAATCTTTTATTAAAGATCTCTTTTTTTTATTCCACCATCCAACAATATTTTCTCCTGCTAGATGTATTATCACATCACTATTAACAACTACTTCAGCAGGACAAATATTCTTCAATGGGTCCCAATGGTACAATAAAACAGTAGAAGACAATACTTTCGATGCCTTATTAATATTCCTTGATAAAACACTAATAGTATGTCCTTCAGAAAGAAATTGATTAACTAAATGCTTTCCAATTAAACCAGACCCGCCTGTAATTAATATTTTCATTTAAAATTTTCTTTCTTCTCATAAACTTTTAAATTATTGATTTACTTTGTCCTCCATCAACAACTATAGAAGCTCCTGTAATCATCCCAGCTCTTTCAGAAGATAAGAATGCAACTAAATCTGCTACAGGACCTGGCCAACCAAATTTACCCATCGGTAAATTAGCATCAATAAAAGTTTTCACAACATCAGGTGAATTTTCTTGTTGAAATCGTTCCCAACTACCACCAGGATGAGCAATAGATCCTGGTGCAATAGAATTAATCAAAACCCCAGATTTTGCAAGAGAAATTGCAGCAGTTTTTGTAATAGCAATTAACGCAGCTTTAGCAGAAACATAACCAAGAAACCCGCCTGACTCACGGCCCCAAATAGATGCAATATTTACTATACGCCCCCATTGATTATTCTTCATGGCTGGAATGCTACTTTTCATAAGTTGATATGCTCCAAACACATTAAGTTGAAAAGTTGATTTTAAATCTTCTAGAGATGTATCTTCAATATCACCACGTACTAATGATCCACCAACATTATTAACCAAAATATCGATATTACCAAGTCGTTGTACCACTTCATCGAACAAATTATCAACCTCAGCAATAGACATAATGTCTGCTTTTATAGTAACTACTCGTACATTAAGTGATTTTAATTCCTTCTCTATATTCAAAAACCCTGATGTGTCTCGGGCACATATAGCTACATCAACTCCTTCACGAGCTAAAGATAACGCACTCTCTCTGCCCAATCCTCTTGTCCCACCCGTCACTAATGCAATTTTCCCCTTTATCCCTAAATCCATGTTTACCTCACTATCGAATCTATTTACTCACTACATAAAACCAAAATTTATGAAATTAAGTATAATACTTAAATCAAAATAAGACATATCATGATTTTTAATTATACAATTTTATTAACATATTGCCTTTTCGCTTATTTAGTTTGTTGTTTTCAAACAGGGGATTTTATATCCAACTTACGAGGGATTCAAATCCGCTCTATTGGTACCGGTAATCCAGGAGCTGCAAATGTTTATCGTAAAATTGGTCCCAAATATGGAATATTAGTATTTTTATTAGATTGCCTAAAAGGCATTATTGTAACTTTTCCTATACATTTTCTACCTACTTTTGATTTACTTCTCTTAGCAATCATGCTCGGTGCATTATGTGGGCATTATTTCCCTATACCATTTCATAAAATAGGAGGTACAGGAATGGGACTTGGTATTGGATTAGTTTTTGGAATATTTCCTCTTGCAGCTTTTCTTTCTTCTTTCCCTGCATTCATTACTCTTTTATTATTGAAAAAGCCATCCATTGCAGGAACAATTGGTGTAATCAGTTGCTTGATTATTATATGGTTTTACTTCTATAACTTAATGAGTATTATTGCAATCATGATTTGTTGGATATGTATTGGCATCAAAGCATGGATACAATACAAGGGTGATGTTTTCTAAATATCACAATATCTATCAATAAAATATTAAGAATTGTATAATTTACTTTTCAGTTAAAAATGACTATGAGGAATCAACAAAATCAATGAATAAAGCTTTAGATGGATTTGCACATACAGTCCTAGGGCCAATATCTCCAGAAAACATCGGTATGGCTTCTACTCATGAACATATATTGATTGATTTTTTATGCATGTTTCAGGAACCTCAAGAACTAAGTCAACGTAATTTAGCTTTTCAGAAAATAACAATTCAAAATTTGAATTGGGTTCGATATAATATGTGGAATAATCATGACAATCTTCAACTAACAGAAGAAGATACTGCAATTGAAGAAATCAACCTTTTCAAGAAAGCTGGCGGCAGTACAATGGTTGATGCAACCACTATAGGCATTAATAGGAATCCTGAAGCACTAGTACGTATTTCAGCTGCTACTGGAATCAATATTATTATGGGAGCTGGATATTATGTAGATTCAGTACATCCACCTGAAGTAGAAACAAAAACTGTATCTGAACTTACAATTCAGATAACTAATGAGATTCTAGAAGGAGTTTCTCCAATGAAAATAAAAGCAGGCATTATTGGAGAAATAGGATGTTCATGGCCTCTAACTAAAAATGAACGAAAAATTTTACAAGCAAGTGCTCAAGCCCAAAATAAAACTGGTGCTCCAATTCTAATTCACCCTGGTAGAAATGAAAAAGCACCGTTAGAAATACTTAACATTCTGGAAAACGAAGGTGCTTCTCCTGACCAAATTATAATGAGTCATATGGATAGAACCTTTGAAAAAATTGAATCAGTTTTACAATTTGCACAAAAAGGATCATATTTAGAATATGATCTATTTGGATGGGAGACATCATACTATCCACTATCCCCTACATATATTCCTACAGATGCAAAACGTCTCGAATTTATGAAAGAACTAATTGATAATGGATTTTCTGAAAAGCTTGTAATAGGTCAAGATATATTCAGTAAGCACCGCTTAACTAAATATGGTGGCCAGGGGTATAGTCATATTATAAAAAATATAATACCTAGAATGAAAGATGAAGGATTCACTGATAAAACCATACAATTAATTTTCATAGATAATCCTAAACGCATACTTACCTTTTCTCCTATTTAATTTTCCATTTTAGCTATCTATTATAATAATGTTATTATCGATAAAACATCGAACTGATCGGGGATTATTATGAAAATTGCAATTGGTGCAGATCATGCAGGACTAGAACTAAAAAATAAGATTGTCTCAAATTTAGAAGAAACCAACTATCAAATTATTGATGTTGGCGCACATGACTTTGACCCAAATGATGATTATCCTGACTTCAGTCAACGTGTTGCTGAATTAATATCTAATAAAACAGTTGACCGAGGAATAATGATTTGTGGCAGTGGAGTTGGTGCAACCATAGCCTCTAATAAGGTCCCAAGAGTACGTGCAAGTGTATGTCATGATTTATATTCTGCAAGTCAAGGTGTTGAGCATGATGATATGAATCTAATTTGTATAGGTGCTCGAATAGTTTCTCCTAGTGAAGCTACTAAATTAATTAAGGCTTTTCTTTCAGCTGTATTTACACAGGAAGAACGTCATTTAAGAAGATTGACTAAACTCAACAAAATAGAAAATAAATACACTAAATAAAAAATCTTTAGCATTAATGACTGTATTCAGCACCTATAAGACAAGCTACAGGGAAACTTGATTTTTCAGCATCTATAAACGCATTTGAAATCAATTTACAATCTATGTCTTCTTCAATCAAATAAGATTTAATACCCCAAGCATTAAGAATTGGCAAAGTGAATTTTGCAGCAGAATCAGTTATTTTGGAATCACGATACCATCCTCTATATCCAACAAAAATAACAAGTGGAAATTGTATATCGATTGTCATACCTCTAATGGAATCCCCTGATTCAAATAACCCTGTATTTTGAATCATCACTACTGGTCTTTTGCCACCTGCCCAAAGTCCAGCAGCTATTGGCATTGTTTCACCTTCTCTACTCACAGAAACTATTTCTATACTACTATCCTGAGTTAATTGATCATACATAAAATTAGTTTCACTATCAGGCAACCAAACTACATGAGTTACATTATTCAAATGCAACTGTTCTACCACTTTTTTTGCACTGAGAACTAAATCCATATATTTAACCTCACAAACCTAAAAGGATTACACAATTATGTATAAATTGAATTCAATGTTATAGTTTTACCATACAAATACTAACATATATTAAAAAGCAAAATGAGAGTACTATAAATACTATGCAATCCTCCCCCAACATACTTTTTTTGTTTACTGATCAACAACGTGCAGATACTTTATCTTGTTATGGTAATACAGAAATAAACACACCTAACTTAGATCAATTAGCAAATTCAAGTTTTGTTTTTGAAAATGCATATGTATCACAACCCCTATGTACACCAGCAAGATCAACAATTTTATCAGGCACTTATCCACATACTAACGGATGCACAACTAATAACATACCTCTAAATACATCAATACCTACAATTGCAGAGATAGTTAATGCAAACTACCGTCGCGGATATTTTGGAAAGTGGAATCTCGGAGATGAGGTGATACCACAACATGGGTTTACCCATAGAATTAGCATAGACGATGGTTATAGAGCTTTTTATTCAGATAAAAAATATCTGGGACAAATTAGTGACCATACAAAATTTCTTAAAAATCTTGGATATCCTCCAAATGAAGAAAGATTGGGAGCCGAAGTATACAGTCGTCAAATGTCATCTAACTTACCCGTAGAACACACCAAGGCATCTTTTATGGCTAAAGAAATAAATAAATTTCTTGATAACAACAAACAAAATCCATTTATACTCTATGCTGGATTTTTTGAACCTCATCCTCCCTATAGTGGCCCACTAAATAAAAAATACAATACTGCGAATTTAAGCACTCCACCTCATTTTTTAAAAAAACCTGATTCAAATGCATCTTATGTTAATCAAATAACAGCAGAATATTATAGTTCTCTAGAAGAATACGATGGGTCACCAATTTCAACAACAAAAGATTGGAAACAATTAAGAGCTAATTATTATGGGAATGTATCTTTAATTGACCAAGCAATCGGAAATATTCTTGATCATCTAAAAAAAATAGGAATAGCAGATAATACTATTATTGTATATACAAGTGAACATGGCGAACATTTAGGAGACCACTCTACTCTAGAAAAAGGATTATTATACGAAGAATCTGTCAAAGTACCACTTATAATTCATGTCCCCTGGTTAGAAAATCAACCTTCTACTATCAAAGGCTATGTGAGTCACATAGACATTGTACCAACTTTATTAGATCTAATTGGAACATCTCCATTACCATCTAACTTACAAGGGAAAAGTTTAGTTAATCAACTCACTGGTAATACAACGTTAGAAAACAATTATGTTTTTATTGAAAACGATAACTCTATCCAATGGAAAATCCCATTCTTTAATGAATTTGCACAACAAAAATTTCTTTCAGGAGAAATGAGCAATCTTTCAAAACCACAACTTGAAAAAATGAAAAGTTTGCCTTGGAGAAGTATTATCTCTCCTGAAGGATTAAAACTTAATCTCCATGCAATAGATCAATGTGAACTCTACGATTTGAAAAATGACCCATTTGAACAAAAAAACTTGTATAACCATCCCAATTACCAAAAAACCATTGAAATACTAGCAACAAAGATATATCACTGGCAAATTGAAACAAAAGATGACTCCGAAGTCATCTCAAAAACTTTATTAACTAAAATCTCTCCCAAATAATCCATATATATGAATTATTTATTTAGGAGATTCATATACTAAATCAGCACGACTTTTAATAATATCCGGTGCTTTACGACTACTAAGAAAATGCACATAGGTTTTTGTAGCATCCTTAACATAGTAGGAAAAATCTTCATCTGGTCGTTCAATAAATGATAGATAAATCGATTTACTATCAGACCCTTGTTTTGTATTTACCCGTAAGGTTATATCAGGATCATTCCAATCAAGTGAACCTACAATTTTTTTATCCCAAAATTCAGGATAATCACTTGTAATTAAAGTTGTCAAAGACTCGAGTAAATAATACATGACATCCTGTTTTGCTTCAGATTGTTGCCCTTGATAGTCTATATACCAACGAGCATCTATTTTCTTAACTAAAAACTCTTGACCATAAAAATTATAAACAAGGGTCTCAACATCAGCAGGTTGTATTTTTGCTATATAAGGATCTGGCCAACGAGTTGGATCCGCTGCAAATAAACTTGGATATGGACAAAAGATTCCATAAACAGATACTTCATTAGCTTTTCTCAAATAACATCTCAGTACATATTGAGACCATGGCATTCTTGCAACTTCGTCCTCTTCAATTGGAGCATATTCTTTGTCTCCAATCAAAAAAGTTTCAATCAATTCATCCTTATAATAAAATTCAACATTGGTAGTATTCCTTGGGTCAACTCCCATGTATTGATGATTTTCAGGGTTATTAGAAACTAATTCAGCTCTGTTAATCTCAGAAACTGTATTCCACAAAGCATTCATATATTCATCTAAAACAGGATAGGATCCAACATACCATCGATTATCATCAGCATTTAAATAAACCGTTGCTTGATCTTCCCTGTCAGATAAAATAATTTTATCTACTGAATTACTATTTAAATTTGCTGAATTTAATATTATTTCAGCAGACTGGTTAAGATTCAAGAAAATTTTTCCTAATAAACCAACTATCGCAACAATCACAAGTACTATTAATACTATTCTTACTTGATTATTCCTCACGACTATACTCCTTCATCATCAATTTTCGTCGAATAAAGAACCGTATAAGTCCAATAACAGCAATCAAGAAAGGAATGAATATAATATTCCCATATTGAACAAAATTACGATGTAATACTGTATCAAATACAAGTGGTCGGAGAACCAACCCTTTGGTTCTTATAGCAGCTAAGGCATCCTCTTGAGAAAGCCAATTTATCCAATTATTTGCTAAAGTAATATGCTTTGGATATGCCTGTACCATTGGTTCGGTAATCCAATCTGAATCAGCAACCACAATCAAGCGAAATGGTTTTATCGTATAACTAGGATCTTCTCTACAATTTGGCTTAAACGGAGGACATCTTGTTCCGGTGACAGCATAGGCTAGTGTTTTTGTATTTAAATCATTGGAAAGTGCCATTTCAGGAACTTCAGAATTAACCGATACATCATCATACATCGTATCTATCCCTGCAGAATCAGATGTAACTAAAAGTGGAACAACACTTTGTATTTCAACAGTATCCCCCATCGGAGGTATCTTTTGCAAAACACCTGCATGTGGAATTACTGCATATATTAGTCCTCCTGAAACAGCAGATTCAACTGTAGAAGTCCTAATCCAATATGGATAAGGTAAGGTTACAGTACCATAAGAAGCATTAATATCAACTGTCTCATTTTCTTTTGTATCGAAAACTACTCCATCATCAATTTTTAACCCATACTGTTTTAACCATTCATTCAATCCATAACGATTGGAAGAACCTTCAAAAGCCGAAGGGTCAACTAATACACTGTCTGTTAGAATAAATGCTTTTCCACCATTTGCTAAATATTCATCAATATTATCAATTAGAACCGACTCCATCCATTCAGTTGCACCAGGAACAATCAAAACATCAGTACCTGTATCCAAAAATCCTTGTGAGAATTCAAATTCTACAACTTTATAATGTCTCTCAAGCTCATTACGTAATGACTGCAACATCGCATCTCTACGTTTTTCTCCATTACCAAATAACATTGTAATTGCCTGAGGTTCCTTTTGAGCCATTCGATATAGAGCACTCATTAATTGATTTTCTAGTCCTTCTAATGATTCAACAAAAGGTATTGCCTCAAGCTTATTGGAATAAGTCATACTTATACCGAGGTAACCTTCTTTAATTTCTAAACCACCTTGTGTTTCAACATTAAACTGAACAGGATACACACGATTAACTGCAGCTTCAATTACATCGTCCTCAGCGAAACCAGGTGATCGCTTCAATACACGTATTTTGCCATTAGATTTCGCAGCAACGGCAGCTAAAAAATTCTCCACTTCACGAGTTCTTAGCGCTACTTGTACAGGAGGATCATTCGATGTAAATAACTTTATAGTAACTATGTCATCAATTTCAGAAATAAATTTTTCTGAAGCTTTACTTAAGGTGTAGATTCTATCGTCAGTAATATCAAATTTTAGGAGTAATAAACCGCCAAACCAACCAATTAATAAACTAATTACCAATATCCCCAAAACACCTAATTGTAAATTTAAAAACCCTTGCGAATTTTTGCTGACAGTTTTTGCACGTAACCACAAAAATGCAGCAGAAATAAAAGTAACAGTAATTGCAATGAAATATATTATATCTGCGATTGTGATGACACCTTTTGATAAACTAGCAAAATGAGTGAGAGGACTTAAATCCTGAACAAGTACACCCAACCAAGAAGGCAATGTTAGAGTAATTAAAGGCATACCTGCTAACATTAATAATAAAGTTATTGATAAACCGATCATAAAAGCTACAATTTGATTCCTAGTAACGCTTGAACTAAATAAACCAATAGAAACAAATAAAGCTGTTAATAATACTATCCCCAAATATTGACTGATCGAAGCTCCAATATCTAAACTACCTGCAGTCTGTAAGGATATTGGAATAAACATAGTACAAATAATTCCAATTAACACAAATGTCAGTCCAGCAAGGAACTTACCTATTAAAAGATACCAAGCAGGAATAGGCTGCGTTAAAATTA
The DNA here is from genome assembly GCA_002722455.1 of Chloroflexota bacterium. Classification (GTDB taxonomy): domain Bacteria; phylum Chloroflexota; class Dehalococcoidia; order Lucifugimonadales. The sequence goes on along the minus strand of PBMB01000016.1, from coordinate 17,377 downwards.
TTTCAAGAGTACCATCACGTTGTTCCTCAGATAATAGTCTCATTGTAGATGCTGAAACAAAAACAATAAGAATCCATGGTAAAGTAGAAAACAAAGCTACTAAAGAAGCTTCAGATGTAGTCAATGCCGTTCTAAAAAATAAAAAGGCATTTAAAGAAACAAAAATAATTAAAAGTATATAACCTGTTGGCTGATCAAGGTAACTTTTTAACTCTTTTTTTAACAGTGAAACAATTGTAATCATACGATTATTGCTCCAATTCTGTCTCTGAAGATGTCAAACCTTGGAAGATACTCTGTAAACTAGGTTTTACTTCATGCAGTTCCCATAAAGTCCAATCTAGTCTCTTAGCTAATCGAAAAACTTCTGCTCTGCAATCTTCTTTACGTTTCATAGTTACAGTAAATCTTTTACGATTATTCTTTGTTCCATCATTACGAACGGATTTAACTCCTTTAATTTTCTTTAAAGAATCCTCAACAGATTGCCCTTCAAGTTCTACATATACCATACGAGAATTACTAGAATCAGATTGAATGTCATCAACTGTACCTTGAGCTACAATACGGCCCTTACTTATGATCAGTACCCTATCACAAGTTTCCTCTACTTCTTGTAAAACATGTGTACTCAAAAGCACTGTTCTTTCCTGACCAATTCGCCTAATTAATTCTCTAATTGGAACTCTTTGATTAGGATCTAACCCTTCAGTAGGCTCGTCCATTATTAATATTTGTGGACGATGTAAGATTGCCTGAGCTAAACCAACTCTTTGCTTAAAGCCCTTAGAACATTGACCTAAAGGCCTATAAAAAACTTCTCCAATTCCAACTAAATCAACGGCTTCATCAATAGCATCTTTACGTAAATCATCTTTTAACTGCCTTAAATCTGCAACAAAATTCAAATATTCTGTAACTAACATATCTGCATAAATAGGATTATTTTCAGGTAAATACCCTATCATCTTTCGTGTATTAATATCATCTTGTTGATTATCAATACCATGAATCAATATATTTCCTTTATCGGGAGTGTAAAAACAAGTTAACATTCTCATTGTAGTGGTTTTTCCAGAACCATTTGGCCCCAAAAACCCTACTACTTCACCTTTTTTTATATCAAAAGACACATTATTGACTGCAACATTGTTACCAAATCTTTTAGTAATACCTTGTACGTGAATAGCAGTATTTTCCAACTAATCTAATCTCACTTTTTTTTCTTTAATATCTAAATGTATATTAAAACAAAAATAGGTTATAAAAAAATATAATAACCCACGAATATTAGTCTATTAAGCGTATTTTAGCTTGTCAACTAGAATACATACATCACTATTATGATTATTATTTAATTTGATCAGCAAACTACTACAATTCCTAATCAAATCTACACAAAAACGATTAATGATTTCTTAAAGCATTCAAGATAGATTTAGAGTCCATTGGTAAATTAGTCAATCTCTTTCCAACAGCTTTTTTAATCCCATTAGCAATTGCTGCCATTGGAGGGACTATACTTGCCTCTCCAACACCACGAACTCCAAACAAATGGCCAGGATTAGGTACTTCAATTATCTCTGTATCTATCATGGGCAAATCTAAACTAATTGGCATTCTATAATCTAATAAAGTATTATTCTTCATAATTCCTTCATTATCCATATGATAATACTCATTTAATGCCCATCCAATTCCTTGCACAGAACCACCTTGCATCTGACCTTCAACATAACTAGGATGAATAGCCTTACCTGCATCTTGAAACGATGTGAAACGAAGGATCGACACTTTCCCAGTATCAGGATCAATTTCTACATCGACCAAACTTGCTGCAAAAGAACCTCCAGGCACTGAAGGATTTAAATTGGCACTTCCTACCACAGGTCCTCCTAAACTATTTAACTTCTCAGCTAGTTCAGAGAAAGAAATTTTGTCATTTGATCCAATCAAATGAATCCACCCTTTTTCATAGCTAACTTTATCTAACGTTGTTTCCCACATTACAGAAGCACGTTCCAACATTTGTTTTTTAACATCATTAGCCGCCTCAATTGCAGCTATACCGGTTTTATATGTAACTCCACTTCCTCCAGTATTAGAAGTATATCCAACTCCATCAGTGTCAGCTATACGAGGCTTAACTGATTCAATTGGAATACTTAAAATTTCGGCAAATTGCTGAGATACACTTGTACGGGTACCTCCAATATCAACCGAGCCTTCAATTAAACTAACTGTCCCATCAGGTAATACATTTGCCACAACTGATGCTGGACCTCCTCCATTAGTCCAAAAACCAAAAGCCATTCCACGTCCAGAATTTTTAGTATTAAGGACAGATTTATAGTGAGGATGAGATTTTACAGCTTCCATCGTCTCAAATGCGCCTATTTTAGGATTAACTAAACCCGTAGATCTTCTACTACCTTCCTTAGCTACATTTTTTATCCTAAAATCTAAGGGTTCCATTCCAATTAATTCAGATAACTCATCTATAACCGATTCGACTGCAAATGTAACTACAGGAGATCCTGGAGCTCGATATGCCGAACTTGGAGGTTTATTAACTAAAGTCTCATATCCTTCAACAGATACATTGGGTATATCATATGGAACAAAAATACAATTAGCAGCACCACCTACAGAAGCACCAAAATAAGCTCCACTTTCAAGAATAAAAAATGCCTGAGCAAATGTAATTTGACCATCAGCTTTTGCTCCCATTTTAATTTTTGTAAATGATCCAGGTGCAGGTCCCGTCGCTTCAAAAACTTCAGATCTAGTCATACTCATCTTAACAGGCATTCCACTTTTTTTAGCTAATAACGCTGCTATTACTTCTAAATAGACTTTAAGCTTACCTCCAAATCCACCTCCTATTTCAAGAGGGATTACTGTAATTTTCGATTCAGGAATTCCTAAAGCCTTAGCTAATTGATCACGTATACCAAAATGACCTTGGCTACTACACCAAACCTTCAAATTACCATCAGCAGACCATTCAGCCGTACCATTTTGTGGTTCTATATAACCTTGATGAACGGTCTCAGTCATAAAATCTTTTTCTATAATATAATCAGATTCAGAAATTCCTTGTTGTAAATCACCTAATTCATTATAAATATCTCCTCCCACATTGGCCCAGTCCTCTATTGTCTCTGGTGAAATACTTTTATCAATAATATTTCTTTCTAACTCAATTTCAGTTAACTTAGTCGCATTATTTCTAATTGCTGCTTCTATACTAGTTACAGAATTTAACACTTCATATTCAACCTTAATCAAATTCAACAATTCTTCAGCTTTATGTTGGTTTCTCGCAGCTACTGCCGCAATAGGATGTCCCTTATACATTACTTTATCAATTGCTAAAATATTGTGAATTAAGTGGACATTATCAAATTCGGTAAACTTTGAAAAAGACTGCCTTGCCTCAGGTTTTTGATTCTTTTCTATGACTGATTCTTTGAATCTTTGAACAATAGGTATATCATCAGATGTGACAATTGCAATACAATCAGGATGATTTTTCAAAGCAGAAAAATCAATATTTTTTATTCGAGCATGAGCATAAGGGCTTCGGAGTACTTTGGCATAAAGCATATCTGGTAAATTTAGATCAGCACCATAAACCGCTCGTCCTGTAACTTTTTCAACTCCATCATGCCTTACAGGACGTTTCCCAATTGTTGAAAAACTACTATTACTCGCCATCTTTCCCTCTATTTCTATAAAAAATAAACATAATATTTACGATAATAAGATCGCCTCGATTAAAATAAAAACTACTACAGGTACTATTAATATCCATACTACAATACGAGGATTCATCAAGTTTTTAGTAAATCCTTAATACAAAATAAAATATATGACCTTCATATAAATATATTAAATTGTAAAATGAATAGTCAATGAAATTTAAGAAGAATCTCGTTGGATTTCTAACTGATGAATCATTTCTTCTACCTTAGAAAGGTCTTTGTATTCTTCATTCACTAAATGATTTGATCTTTTTAAATACAAATTAGCTAATTCATTTGCCTCAAGGTCTGACGACTTAATTACATCAATTAATCTTTCAATATTATGAACTTCGGGTAAATGATTAGCTAAAGAAATGATATCATCTTCTGTTTCTTTAATTAGCGAAATATCATCGATATCTAAAGCAAACTTAAGTTTAACAACCAAATTAGTTAATTCTTTTATTTTGTCAGATTCATTAAGTAAACCATATAGTACTCCCTGCATATCTTCAGATGCTTCTAGATCAACAGAAGTCGTATTTTCACTCTTGTTATTTTCAATTGATTGAGAATAAAATTCTGCATATTTTTGAACTGATTCATTTACAATAGACATTGCACGAGACGGATCTTTAATATCTAAAATACCACCATAAATTAAATCATCATTTCTTGTCTTAGCAAGCATCTCAACATAACTATATCCATCTACCAATTCGGGAACAGGAGGAAAAGCAAAAGCAGAAAAATCTTTATTGCCTATATCATCTACTTGATTCATCAAAAATGGTGGTACATATTTACTTACTTCAAAACTAATGGGTAAAATTACAATATAAGTACATAAAATCTGTTCATCTGGATTTTTAAAATACAATAAACAATGCCCCAAAGGCGTTTTACTATTTCCTAAATCAAAACTTAATTCCATTTTTTAAATTAACCCTAAAGTACAAAATATAAATTCCAAACCAGATTAATAGAGTATACTTGACTATTACTAATATATGAAAGCTTAAATTAATAATTAAACTGATATAATTCTATATATTACAATCTTTATTATTAAAAAATCTAACTCCTGAAAATGCTATCTATTCTTACTCAACTCTATAACTTGATTATTCGTCCTATCCTTTTTTCTTTACCTCCAGAAACTGCTCAAAAAATTGGTACTTTCCCATTACGTTTTAAAATTCCCGTAAAAAAAATCTTCGCACCTATCAACAACAATATACTACTTACAACAGAATACTGTGGTATAAAAATAAACAATCCTGTAGGCACTGCAGCGGGATTAGATAAAGACTGTATGTTCATTCCAGGAATTTTATCCCTGGGATTTGGATACTTAACTGTTGGAACCATCACGGCCTCTCCTCTTAAAGGTAATTCTGCTCCTCGTATAATGCGTGATACTCAACAAAAAGCAATTGTTAATGCTCTTGGATTTCCGAACAATGGAGTTGAAGCAGCAATTAAAAAACTAGATTCTATACAACAAAAACTTAATAAAGATAATATACAAACTCCCATAATTGCAAGTATCTCCGGAATAAATATAGACGATATAGTTTATTGTCATAAAAAAATCGAACCCCTTGTTAATGGTATCGAAATTAATATAAGTTCTCCTAATACTGAGGGTTTAAAGATTTTTCATGAAAAATCTACATTGTCTAAACTTTTAACAAGAATAAATGATATGCGTACTAAACCATTAGTTATAAAAATGCCTCACCTAATAGATTCAACTAAAAACAATACATTGAAAATTCCTGAGCTATTAGAAATGGTATCTATAATTACAGAAAACAACATTGATGGAATAACTATAGCTAACTCAATGCCTATTATAGATAGTCGCTTATCAACAGGAAATGGAGGTATGAGTGGAAAACCTCTATTTAATAATATGATCAAAATAATTCAAGAAATAGATAAGGAATTTAAAGGGAAAATAAAAATCCATGCATGCGGTGGCATTTTTTCAGGAGAAGATGCATGGTCTGCTATTGAAGCAGGTGCTGAAACAATTCAAATATATAGTTCATTTATTTATCGTGGACCAACTATAGCGTCACTCATAAACTCAGAATTATTAAAACTCAAAAAAAATTCTAGTTAACGCTTACACCTACTTCTGTAGCAAGACTTTTCAAATCTTCCCATTCAGCAGAAGACAATGGGATCCCACTCTTTTCTCTATCTAATCTAATCTTTCTTTCAATGTCTCCTGGAGTGTAAACTTGATCAAATTCTTTAGCTGGTTTAACTTTGTTAACTCTATTTTGCATTTCTTTTCCACGTTCTAGAAAATCTGACATAGCAGAAAAACAGTCTGCTTTCATAACTACAAAAGATATTCCCTGATAACCACTATAAAGTCCTCCTTTATTACCTTCAGCGTAAGAATCTGAACCAGCAAATATTCTTCCTAAATATTCAATCGCTAACATAATTCCAAATCCTTTATGTTGACCAAATGGTAAATGTGCACCACCATTAATAAAATCATTCGGGTCTATAGTAGGATTACCGTCTGCATCTACTATTGCACCACTAGCTACTTGCTTACCTTGTAAAGCAGCTAACTTTACTTTAGATCCAGATAAAGTTGTCGTAGCAAAATCAACTACTATTGGAGTATTATCACCTACTGGAATACCAATAGCTAAAGGATTTGTATGAAGTATTTTTTCTGCTCCTCCATAAGGAACAGTACTCTGTTGTTTCTCAGAATAACCACCTGCAAAAACAAAAGATATCATTCCCTCTCTAGCTGCCATTTCAACATATTCTCCTAATCGACCAATATGTCCAGTTTGTACAATTGCAGCAACAGCAATATTTTGATCTCGTGCTTTTTTGATTGCTAAATCCATAGCAAGCTTAGCTGAAACAAACCCAAACCCCCAATTCCCAGAAATTAAAGATGAGGTAGGTGTATCTAAAAGTATCTCCGGCTTAGCATTCGGAATTATTTCGCCGTCCCTGATTTCTTCCACATACATTCTCATATGCCAAATTCCATGCGTATCAATCCCTACCAAATTTGATAATACTAATGCCTCTGCAACACGGTGGGCATTATCAAAATTAGAACCAACTTTCATTAAAATTTGTTCAACTAAATTTTTTAATAATTCAGGATCTTTTCTAATCATCTTTTTTACCTCATAAATTGGATACATTCTAAATTAATATGATATATTATGGCATTAAATGGACAAAAATAATATAAATCCAATACTATTACTACCTGAAGAAGTATCCTCAAAAATTGCTGCTGGTGAAGTGATCGAACGACCATCTTCAATAGTTAAAGAACTATTAGAAAATTCTATTGATGCAAGTTCAACTTCTATCTCACTCGAAATTATAGCTGGAGGAATCACATCGATTTATATTAACGACAATGGAAATGGTATACCTAAAGACCAAATAAGTTTAGCTTTCCAAAGATTTGCTACCAGTAAAGTTCGCAATTTAAATGATTTAAATTCTATTACAACACTTGGATTTCGTGGTGAAGCTTTGCCAAGTATTGCAGCTATTGCCAATATAAGTATGTCCTCTCAAACTCAAAATGAAGACTTTGGTCATCAAATAATATCAATCCCAATGGAGCCATTACAAATTACTCCCTATGGAACTTCTCCCGGAACTTCAATTAAAGTTTCACAGATTTTTGAAAATTTTCCAGCTAGAAAAAAATTCTTGAGATCTCCTCGATCTGAAGCAGCTAAAATCCATAGTATATGTACTCAATATGCAATAGCATTCCCAAATATTAGATTAAAATTAATTGCAGATAATAAAACAATATTATCAACTTCTGGATCAGGCAATTTACTTGAGACAATGTATGAAGTATATGGGAAAGAGTTACAAGGCAAAACAATATCTATTAATTCAGGATCTATATATTCAAATGAAGAAATTAAAATTGAAGGTATTTTGGGCCTACCTCCCTTACACAAAGGATCAAGCAAATTAATCCAGACTTTTGTTAACAATAGATCAGTAGAAAATCGTATGTTAACTTATGCTATACGAGAAACATATACAGATTTTTTACCCCACAAAAGATTTCCTGTTGCCATAATTAATATATCTATATCTCCAGACCAAGTAGATGTGAATGTACATCCTACAAAATCAATTGTTAAGTTTCTTGATGAAGGAAAAATTTTTTCAACCATCCAAAAAACTATTAGAACTACCCTAACTGAACAAATGCCAATACCAGATTTAAGTGGAAAATCATTAAGTATAAATTCACCTAAACAACAAAATCTATCTGATATTAGTCAAATAGACAATCAAAATACACTCCCTCTTCAAAATATAGCTCAAAATAGCCAACTAACTATCGACTTTCAGGACAAGAAACCTCAAAAAGAAATATTTGATTTCTTACATCCTATTGGACAAATTAAAAAAACTTATATCATCGCAGAAGGACCTGATGCAATGTATATAATTGATCAACACGCAGCACATGAAAGAATATTATTCGAAGATATACTTAACAAAATAAATCAAACAAACATATCAAAACAACCTCTAATTGAACCATTAATTGTTTCTCCATCTTCTACCTATATAGACATAATAGAAAAAAACATGGAGACTATACAAAAAATCGGATTTGAAATTTCTCATTTCGGATCATCAAGTTACTTACTACAAGCTATTCCATCTACAATGTCTAAACATAATCCTAAATCAGGATTTTTAAAAATAATTGAATCTATAGAAAAATCTAGAGAAAATTCCCCTATTACAAATCAATTTGCAAGCTCACTAGCATGCCATAGCGCTATTAAAGCTGGAGATAAAATCGAAATGACTCAAATAACAAAATTAATCCATGACCTATCTGTGTGTAACAATTTTCATTCTTGCCCACATGGAAGACCAACAATTTTTCAATTAACTACCCTTCAACTTGAAAAAGAATTCGCTCGAAGATAGTATAGAAAAGATCCGAATTCATACTATTAAAAAATGTCCTTTATATCCTTTGCAACAAACTTATTCTCAGATATAATCAAAACTACACAATTAAGAATATTTTAAAGGAAATCTTTTGGCTATATTACCTATTTACAAATATCCACATACAATATTGCGTCAGCGGGCAAAAAAAATCCATAATATAGATAAATCTATACAAAAATTAGTTGATGACATGATGGATACGTTGCAAAACTCTGGAGGAGTTGGTTTAGCAGCAAATCAAATCGGAGTATTAAAACGCTTAATTGTAATTCAATTGCCAGAAGACGAAGAACCTACAGCTTATATTAATCCAGAAATAATTCACCGAGAAGGAAAACGAGAAGTTCAAGAAGGGTGTTTAAGTATCCCTGGATATTATGGCACGATAACTAGATCCATGTGGATTAAAGCCAAAGGTATGGATCGTAAATCACGCATAATGAAAATTACAGCTGAAGGACTACTATCTCAAATTATTGAACATGAAATTGATCACATTAATGGAATTCTTTACATTGATCATTTGAATTCTCACGAAGATCTGATAAAAGAGTCTTCAGAAATCCCAGCCTCAACTTCATAAATATAAAATTGAATCTAAAAAATGGTAAATAATTTTAGTAAAAGCAATCTTGAAAATATTAAAACTATAATTAATAGTGATATCGTAAAAAACATTCAAGATATACTAGTTCAGCAAAAAACTACATCTTATCTGGTAGGTGGTTCAATACGTGATGCACTCATAGGTAACCCGCTACAAGATATAGATATTTCAATATCTTGTAACCCACTTGATACAGGACTTAAAATTGCAAATTCGCTTAACGGAAAATTAATTAGCCTACATAGCCCATCTAAATTATTCAGGATTATCGTTAACCATCCTAATTCTTCCTTAAATATTGATTTAACTCAGACTAAGGGAGATATCAAATCTGATTTGCAAAAACGCGATTTTACAATTAATTCTCTTGCAATACCTCTTTCAGTTCAAACCAAGAAAGCTGCCCCTATAATTATTGACCCTTTCAATGGCATAGAAGATATAAGAAAGAAAACTATAAGACTTGTAGAACAAAATGCTATTGATGATGATCCTTTACGTATGCTTCGTGCACAAAGATTAGCTGCAAGTTTAAAGTTTTCTATAGATAATAAAACCAAAATAGATATTAGAGAAAAATCCTCTAAATTAACTAGTGTATCTCCAGAAAGAATACGTGATGAATTCTTAACAATACTTTCCTGCAAAAACGTTAGGAACTCTCTATATGAACTTGATAATTTAAATTTGCTTAATATCCTGATCCCTGAATTAATAGACTGTAAAAAAATTATCCAACCTCAATATCATCATTGGGACGTATTTAATCATAGTATCCAAACAGCAGAATACATAGGTTATATTATTCAAGAAACTCCTATTGAAAATTATGATTTGCCATTCGATTTTTTGCAATACACGAACTCTGTAAAAAATTATTTTGAAACTCCTTACAGCGATAATCAAAATAAACTTACATTACTAAAATTGGCAGCATTATTACATGATATTGGGAAACCAACAACAGAATTTAAAGATGATTCAGGTAAAATTAGTTTTATTGGCCATGATAAAAAAGGAAGTGAAATAACTGAAAAAATATTGGATAGACTAAGATTAAGTAAACATGGAATCGAATATATTAATAAATTAGTCTTTTACCACTTAAGACCTAATCAAATATCTAATAACCAAAATCTACCTTCAAAAAAAGCATTATACCGATATTTTAGAGACTTAGGTAACATAAGTTGTGATATTCTATATCTTAGTCTTGCGGATTATTTATCAGCTCGAGGTCCAAATATATCTATAGAAGAATGGAATTGGCAAAGAAAATTAATGAAATATATATACAATAATCACAATACAAATATAGATAATAAACCGTATAATTATATGGATGGTAAGGAAATTATGAAAAAATTCAATCTCCAATCAGGACCAATAGTAGGTAGGCTCATTGAATATGCTAACGAAGCTTACCATACGGGAGAAATTAAAAATAAAAAACAAGCTTTTTCCTTTTTGGACAAAAAATTGAAAAAAGGAGATTACATTGCGTAGGTTTTACAAACGAATTGCAATTATATCTGCCCTTCTTGTTATAGCTATATCTAGTCTCACACTTACTGAATTTAAAATTGGACAGTTTGAACGTGGTGGCAATGGTCTACTAGGATTGGAATTAGGATTAGATCTACAGGGAGGTAGTCACTTAGTATATCAAGCTGTCGACTCTGAAACTGGAGAGCCAATTATTCCTCGACAAGAACAAATGGACTCACTAAAACAATCTATTGAACGCAGAGTGAATGCCTCTGGTTTAGGTGAACCTATCATTCAATTACTCGGTGATAATAGATTACTAATCCAACTCCCAGGAGTACGTGATACAAAAAGAGCTAAAAGTTTAATTGGAGAAACAGCTCAATTAAATTACAAAGAAAGAACATTAAATGTTGCCCGAAAAATACCTGGGATTGAACCAGGATCTCTACTTAATGTATCAGCTATAGATCTCAATGAAACTATAACTGATGTAACAACTAATCAATCAACCCTATCAAATACTAGTTCTTCACCGATGCCAGCAAATTTACAACCTCTTCCTGGTCTGTTACTTGAATTTTCTGATGAAGGAGCAATTGCTTTTTCTAATCTATTAACAAGATTAGAAACCTCAATATTGCCTCTTGAAGGTACAAATGATCGTTATCCTAGTTATCTTACTATACAATCAGATAATTCTACTGAAATGCCATTACAAATATCTTATCGTCCATTATTAATGAATCCAACAACATTGGAATGGATGACATCTAATACAGCACCCTTAATTAATAAAGCAGACTCAAAGAATAGTTTCATCATTAATCTTTCAGTCCAATATGCATCTAAAGATACCGATTCAATAATGGAATCATTCACAAGTGAATTCGGAGGATCTCCCGAAACTATACAACTTGGCGAAATAATAGGACGTGTTGATCAAGCAATTCCTGGAGGACTAACAGGTGAAGATATGGACCGTGCATTCCCCGGGCAACATCAAACTACTAATTTACCTATAATTAATATTGTATTTAATGATGAAGGTGCTAGAAAATTTGGTGAGATCACTACAAAGTTAGCAAATACTCCTGATCTCTTAGTAATTGAACTTGACGGACAAGAACTAATTGCTTCTAGAGTAATTAACCCGATTACAAATGGAGCAGCCTACATTGAAGGTGGTGATTTTACTTATGAAAGAGTTCAAGACTTAGCTCTTTTACTTGAATCTGGTCGTCTCCCATTACCTATTAATTTAATTCAAGAACGAACTGTTGATGCTATTCTAGGTTCAGATTCATTAAAAAGAAGTTTAGTAGCTGGATTGATCGGACTAGGATTAATTCTGCTTTTCATGATTCTTTATTACCGTATGAGTGGAGTAATAGCAGCAATAGCATTAATAATCTATGCAACACTATTATTAGGAATTTTCAAACTCCTCCCAGTGACACTTACTCTTTCTGGTATAGCCGCGGCTATACTTTCTATAGGTATGGCTGTAGATGCTAATATATTAATTTTTGAAAGAATGAAAGAAGAATTACGTTATGGCAGAACAGTACCTACTGCTATTAATATCGGATTTAACAGAGCATGGTCTGCTATTCGAGATAGTAATATCTCAACATTAATTACATGTGGAGTTTTATTTTGGTTCGCTGACACATTAGGTGCATCTATCGTAAAAGGATTTGCAATAACGTTGGCTATAGGAGTACTTATAAGTATGTTCTCTGCAATAACTGTAACTAAAACAATCTTACAGCTTTTAGGAATGGGAATATTGGGTAAAAAACCAATGATTTTTACTCCATTTTCTCCAAAATCGATAAATCAAAAAAATAACAAAGAATAACAGGAGAATATAGTGGATTTCGTAAATAAACGAATTTGGTTTTTCTCTCTTTCGCTCATACTAATTAGTATTGGGGTAATATTTTTAATTATTTCTCCAGGTTTAAAACCCGGTATAGATTTTACCGGAGGTTCAACGATTTCAATTAAATTCAATAATGATACAAGTCAAGAAGATATTCGTTCTGAACTATCGCAAATAGGCCATCCTAATTCTGTCATACAAATGATGGAAAAGAACACTTATTTTATACGTACTAAACAACTAAACGACAAAACTGACATAATATCAGATACAAATATTCTACTTAACCCTGAGAAGGTTAGTGTCCTCAGTTTTGATACTGTTTCAGCTGTAATTGCATTAGAAACAATTCGTAATGCATTCATAGCTATCATTGCTGCATCGATAGGAATATTTTTGTATATTTGGTGGGCTTTTAGAAATGTTCCAAGTCCATCCCGTTATGGTATCGCTGCAATAATAGCATTATTACACGATACTATTATCGTAATTGGTCTTTTTGCTATGCTAGGTAAGCTTTTCGGAGTAGAAGTAAATACAATGTTCTTAATAGCATTACTTACTGTTATCGGATATAGTGTCAACGATACAATCGTTATTTTCGACCGAATTCGAGAAAATATTGCAACTTATCCAAATTACTCACTTTCTGATGTTGCTAATTTAAGCGTAGCAGAAAGTTTTGGTAGATCATTAAATACTAGCTTTACCTTAATTTTTGCAATACTTGCTCTTCTATTATTCGGTGGACCAACAATAAAAAATTTCTTATGGGTACTACTAGCAGGTGTGATTGTTGGAACATATAGTTCAATGGGAATAGCAACTAATCTTTTAATTACCTGGGAAACCAAAAAGTTTAGATAAAACTACTCAAATATATAACTAACGTACCCACCAAAGCCAAAACAATTTAAGTATGGACAATGCTAAAGAAATTGTTAGTAATGCAATTAATATAGTCCATCCTATCATCGCACCAAGTACGATTAAAAACCCGATACTGATAAGAAGTCCTAAGATGTATACTACTTTTTCTATCAGCTCTGAAAATGATCGAATGGTAAAAAATTTTATTACCAAATTGAAAATATATTTGATTTTACTGCTATCTGAAGAAACTTTTCCTTCTACATCTTCTGGGTTTTTATACATTTGTGCTCCATCTATCAATACATATACTTATTATTAAAGTATTGATTACTTTAAGTAAGCACTAACTTATATTCCACGATTAACGGAAATAGAAAAGCCAAGCCAATTGAAGAGCCCATAATGCTAATGCAACTACAAGTAAACCGACTAAAACACCCCAACCTATCATTGCACCAATCATTACTACCAGACCCAATCCAATAAGAGCTCCTAAAATATATACTATCTTATCTATAGCTTCTGAAAATGATGTGATCTTAAAAAATCCTATAATTGCTTTTAACTGTTGTTTAGCTTTATCTGCACCACTTGAAGGTTTTTCTTGTTCATCAGTTGGTGTATTATTCTGTGCGGCCATATTTCACTCCATTAATTTGTACAAATTATTAAAACATGTTACACGAGTATAACATCCTGATCAAAATATCACAGGGGAAATCATAATGAAAAATTAAAGAAATTAATAAATTTCTCTTATTTTTAAAATTTATAATATACTACATTCTCATGTTATATTGTAATCAAAATAAATTAAACCTTGGTGAATATTGTGACAAAATTATCAACGGCTGAAAATGTAGCTCTATCACTTTATGAAAATAAAATTAAATATATCTTTGGCATGCCTGGGGGAGGAAGTTCAATAGATTTAATTGAAGAATGTACGAAAAAAGGTTTGAAATTTGTACTTACTCAACATGAAACTACTGCAGCACTAATGGCAATAGTTTATGGACAACTAACTAATACCACAGGAGTATCATTGTCAATTATGGGACCTGGAGCAATCAATCTTTGTGCTGGTGCAGGATATGCTTATTGGGAAAGACATTCCTTAATATGCATAACTGAAACATACAATTCATCACTTTATAATAAAATGTCTCTTCAAAAAATTAATCATAGTGAACTATTCAGTACAATGGCAAAAACATCTATTATTTTAGGTGATTCGGATGCTCAAGAATTAGTTAATAAAGCTATCACACTATCGTCTGAAGAAAGACCTGGACCTATACATTTTGACATGCCTCATTCAGATGCTAATGATTCAGTAATCTCATACTGGAAATCTGATAAAGATTATATAAAAACTGAAAAAGTATCTAGTAAACAATTAAAGTTAATTATCGATACAATCGAATCTGCAAAGTTTCCATTGCTAATTGGTGGACCACTAGTTTATCGAAATAATTCTATCAGTTCCTTTGTTAATCTAGCAGAACATCTCCAATGTGCAACTATGGTTACGAGTAAAGCAAGAGGAATAATTCCTGAAAACCATCCTCTTTTTATGGGTATTGTATCTGGTGTCTATGACAAATCCACTTTCGAAGGACAGGCAATTGCAAAATCTGATTTAATCGTATCTATTGGTCTAGACCGAATGGAACTATTAAGCCCTTGGGAACATACCCAACCCCATATAATTATAGATAAAATACAAAATCCTCATGAACCAATTGGTACTCCTAAACATGAAATTTATGGAGATCTAAATGAAATTCTTTCCAAACTAAAATCAATATTAACAAAACGTAATACCTGGAACACGCAATATATTAAAGAATTTTGGGAAACTAGTCTTTCAAAACTAGAATTAAATAACCCAACAATTACTGCTACATCTGTTATTCATACTATTAGGAAACTAGCACCTAAGGACGCTATTCTTACAACTGAAGCAGGGATTTACGGACGAGTTGCTTTGTATGCCTGGAAGGTTTTTTCTCCAAATACATATTTCGATTCTAGTGGAGCCAATACGATGGGGTTTTCTATACCTGCTGCATTAGCATCTTGTATAGCAAGACCTAAACAAAGAACAATTGCCCTAATTGGAGATGCAGGCTTTCTTATGAGAGCTACTGAACTTGAAATTGCAACAAGGCTAAAACTTCATCCAATCATTATAATATTCACAGATAGAACTTTAGGTATGATTCGAGTCAAACAATCTTCAAAAAAATATCGTAGAAATGGAGTTGATCTTTCAGTTACTAATTTTGTTAAAATCGCTGAAAGTTTTGGAGGACAAGGATTTGTAGCAAATTCAATACAAGAATTTAAACAACATTTTACTACTGCACTAAACAATAATCAGTTAACAATCATTGATGTCCAAGTTGATCCCAATACATATTCAGATCATATCAAGTTTATTAGAGGATATTAGTACAAAACTGTAACTACTAGAAAT
This sequence comes from Chloroflexota bacterium, assembly GCA_002722455.1. GTDB lineage: Bacteria > Chloroflexota > Dehalococcoidia > Lucifugimonadales. The sequence continues at coordinate 1,280 of PBMB01000016.1, read as the reverse complement.
TTATGGAGCGGGAGACGGGATTCGAACCCGCGACATCCTATTTGGAAAACAGGGACTCTACCACTGAGTTACTCCCGCAAAATGTCAAAATAAGCTACAAATTACGCCTTTGGTATATATCTAAATTATACCATATTTACGTACATCTCTGAACTAAATTAAGATAAGCTAATCCCACAAAAAATCAGATAATTTCAAGTTGTTCATACCCATCCAAATTGTTTTTTTGCAACATCAACAATATGTTGACTAATAGACAACGATGAAGTAGCAGCTGGAGAAGGTGCATTTAAAACATGTACAGCACTAGGAGATTGTATAATCTTGAAATCTTGTATTATACCTCCTTTTTTATCTACTGCTTGAGCCCTAACTCCTGAACCTCCACTAATTAAATCTGCCTCATTTATACCTGGTACTAATTTTTGTAAAGATTTAACAAACAATTTTTTGCTAATTGATCGCATTTGCTCATCAAGACCCATTTTCCAGTACTTAAAACTCATGTACCAAAAACCACTGAATCGTAATAACCCAAGTATTTCTTTAATGTCAAAATCTGTTTTCTTATAACCTTCTCTGGCAAATGCTAATACCGCATTAGGGCCAGCTTCAATACTACCATCAATACGTTTAGTAAAATGTACTCCAAGAAAGGGGAATCTTGGATCAGGTACTGGATATATTAATCCACGAATAAATAAAGAATCTCTTGGTTTAACAGTATAATATTCACCTCTAAATGGTATTATTCTTACATCAATTTCAACATCCATTTTCTTTGCAATATCATCTGCTTGAAGACCTGCACAGTTAATTATTGTTTTACTCTCTATGTCACCTTTAGTTGTTTGAAGAAAAACACCTTCATTCTTACTCACTATATCCATAACTTGACAACCAGTTAAGATTTCAGCATTTCCCTGAATAATATTAGATGCAAAACTTTCTGAAATCTTTGTATAATCTACGATTCCAGTATTTGGAGAATATATAGCACTATTCCCTACAACATTCGGTTCAATCTCGGTTAACTGATCCTTATTAAGTTTCCTTAACCCCTGAACACCATTACTAACGCCTCTATCATACAAATCATTCAAGGTTTTTTCTTCTGAAGAATCAGATGCTATAACTAGCTTACCGGATAATTCATACGGTATATCATAATTCTTACAATAGTCTATTAAGAATTTGGCACCAGTTGTACACCATTGTGCTTTATAAGATCCTGGAGGATAATACAGACCAGCATGAATAACTCCACTATTATGTCCTGT
>PBMB01000015.1 GCA_002722455.1 Chloroflexota bacterium | reverse complement strand
TGGAAAACTTTGAAGATGGAATTATTTATTTAGAAGATAAAACGCCAGAAGATATGGTTCAATTTAATAATCCTTGGAATATGTCGTCTCCTATTTGTCAAAAAATATTAGATAGAAGTATTTCCATAAGATTTAAATCAGGAAGTAAAAAAACCCAAAAAGATTTATGCAAAGCAGATGACGAAATTGTTGATTTTATAATAAAAAACACAACACTTTCGATAACAAAACAATCAGAATTGGAAGATCAGGTATTAGCTTTAAATGATAAAGGTTTTACAGATTCAGATATTCCAGAAGCGAATCTTTGGAACTTCAAATCTTCATTCGGAATAAGATTAAATAATAATAATTTAACAAACGTCGATTTCCTTTCAAGATATGAAGAAACGAAATATGATCGTAGAAATTATGGTGTTAATTTATCATACAACCCAAATCTAAGCGACATATCAGGATTATCTTCATTAAAATCATCTTCAAAAGTTGATTTGAGGGAGACGAATGTAACAGATCTTTCAGGTTTAGAAAACTTTGAAAAAGGTTCTATTTATCTTCAAGATAAAAGACCAGAAGATATGGTTCAATTTAATAACCCTTGGAATATGTCGTCTCCTATTTGTCAAAAAATTTCAAATGGAGAAGTTTCAATAAGATTTAAATATAAACAGGGTGAGACAACGAATGCAAAAGATTTTTGCAAATAATTCTCATTGATATAAAAGATAAATTATTTTTTGTTATTAATAATTATAAAATAAGTTAAAAACATAAAAAACCTCAATTTGCTATTGAGGTTTTTTTAATTATATAAAATCAATCAAATGTTGAACAGTAATTAATTTTTGAACTTCACTGTCTTTGACGTATATGTCTAATTCTTTTTCGAGTCGAGACAATAAAACAACAGTATCAAGAGAGTCAAAGTTTAAATCTTCAACAAAACGCAAATTATAATTATTGATTTCTTTATCGGATATTTGTTCAATAATAGAAATTATTTCTTTATTTTTTGACATTTTACTTTCCTCTTAGTTAATATTTGAAAATATCATTGATCGAAGTTTCAACGGTCATCGTTTCACCTCTATGATTTAAATATATTTTAGAGCCATTTTCGCCAAATCTTTCAACATATAATACTTCTTCTGGAACAATATAAATATCTCTATCGACACCATTATCTTTTTTCTTACACTTTAAGAAACAATCCTCAACCTTCTTAAAACCTTGTGAAATGGCTAGACTTTTTAAAGCCTTTTGAATCTCTTTTGGCTTCTTAAAAAATGATTCCAAATTGGAGTTGGTAGCTTTATTCATGATAACTATTGAATTCTCACGAACCATTATGGCATAAACAGCTTCACTTTTTAAAACATTAATAATTTCTTGTTCTTCATTTAAAACAGCAATAAATTGGTCACTTAACATTTTTACACCTATAATAAAAATAATGATACGGTAAATACTATCATAGAAACAAAAGAAATACTACCATAAACAAAAGATTTATCAATTTCTTTTTTATCATCATTTAAGACCATTTCGTCAACACTGTTGTTTTTTACAGCTAATTTAGTTCCGATAAAAAAGCCAACAAATGAAATAATAACATTCATGCCTTCCATTTTAAAAAGACATATAACACAGGCAATATAAAACAAAAACTTCAATGCAAAGTGTAATTGCATAGCCCTCAATGAATCTTTATTTCTTGTTAAGAATCTTTCTGGATTGTCTGATATTCTATGTTTTAAGAGAATGTTGCTAATTGTATCAAATAGTCCCCAGAATAAAAAGCAAGCAAAAAGAGTTGCTTGATAAACATACATATCCATTATTACTTAAACTCTCCATTTCGAGTATAAAAACCAGAAGCGTCAAAGATATCTTCGTGTAAGTTTTTTTGAATGAAAAAGCTAAATGTTTTTTTAATAATATCCATAATTCATATCCTTTTAGTTAATTAATTATCAAGAAATTATAACAAAAAAAGTAATCTATTGTCAAACAAGATTACAATTTATCAAAATAGGCCGATAAAGCCAATGCAATTATAAATGCCATTATCTTAATAATGATATATAAAAAAAACAATTTAATAATCATATTTTCTCCTAATTAAAAGGAATTATATAAATAAAAAATATTTTTGTCAATCAAATAACTTTTCTTTAAAAAAAAGCGTGTTAAGTTGTAAAGTAGGATAATAATTGTAAAAATAAAAGGAATTAAAATGAAAAAAAATCTTTTAAGTCTTTCAATAACTGCGTTTTTATTATTGCCAGTATCTTCTTTTGCGGAAGATTTTGCGGTTATAGTAAAAAAGAGTGAAAGTAAATATGATCATAAACCTGTATCTGTTCTTCCTGGGGATAAGGAAGGAGTTCCAGCTTCTGTGTTAAACGTAAATACAGGATTGAAAGATTCAGGAGATATAATAAAAGAAACATTGTCTATCGAAGCAGAAGACGGTGACTCAATAGAGATAGAGTCTTCCGTTGTAAAAAGTTCTGGTGGTGATCTGACTATTTCAGGAATTTGGTCTTCAAATGTATCTTTAAACTTCACAAAGAATGATAAAACAGGAACAGAATTTGTAGTTCCAGATTATGACGGTGATATATTTGTAACATTAAAAATAACAGATGGTCTTTATGAAAAGACTTTACACTCTATTGTAGTAGAATCAGAACATTGGGTTGCTGGCACACCAGAATATAGTGAATGGACAACAACGAATGTCGTTCAAGATTGGTCTCCTGCTGCTTCAACCGTTTATGAGAATACAACAGTTGAGCAAACAAAAATAACAGACAGAGAAAGAACAAGACAGGATAAAGAAGAAAGACCTTCAACGGGAGAAACGAGAGATATAGGTTCTCCCGTAGTAGAAACAGAAACAAACTACACAGAAACTCAAACAGTTCAAGGAACAATGGCTTATTGGGAATCAACTGATCCTTACGTGGTTCAAGACTGGACGGTAACAGAAGTATTCCAAGATTGGAATCCAGATGCTTCTACTGTTTATGAAAACACAACAATTGATCAAAGTAGAGAAGTTAAAAAAGAAAGAAAGATCATCGAACAAGAAATAAGACCTGCAACTGGTGAAATCCGTCAAGTAGGTAGTCAAAAGACAGATACAACAGTTGTTACAGAATACAGAACAGTTCAAGGTAAATTAGAATACTGGATAAATACGGGTGAGGTTTCTTGTACAGATTGGGTATTCGATAGAAATGAAGCTTGGATTCCTGATGCTTCTAACTATGATAGAGATGAATCAGTTAATCAAGAGCGTAAAGTTTATGAAAGTCGTGAATGTTCTGGTGAGCAGTATCGTCCAGCGACAGATGAATATCGTTATGCAGATGGTGAAGTTGAATACAGAGAATCAACAGAAACAAGAACTGTTTACGGAACAAAAATTGATTTAAATGAATGGTTTACTACAGATTCAAATGGTGCTTGGTCAGTATCAAATGACGGAACTTATGCATATCAAGCAATTAATGGTAACAATACAATATTTCAATCGAAAGCAACAACTTACGGTAACACTACAATAAAAGGTAGAATGAGAGTAAGAGCAAGTGGTGGAGATGATGACTTTATCGGTATGGTCTTTGGTAAAACAAGTGAATCTGATTTCTACTTGTGGTCTTGGAAGAAGCTAAACCAAAGTATTAATGGTGGCGTATCTTATGAAGGGCATTATTTAGCTCATGTAACAGGAGGTGTTGGTGCAATCAATTGGTTTATGGAAAAAGATAAGTCAGGGTATGATGCACTTGATTCATTGATAAGCACTTCTATTGGTTGGAATCACGATATTTACTATAACTTTGAAATTAAGTATACTCCAACAAAAATAGAAGTTTGGGTAGAAGGAACTAAAGTGTTAGAAGCAAGCGGTGCTTTCCCTGCTGGTCAAATCGGATTCTTCAATTTAAGCCAAGGTCAAGTAGAATACTATAAAGTTGTTGATGAACAATTTTAAAATATAAAAAAAATAAAAAGAAGTCGATAGGCTTCTTTTTTTATCGAAATAATTTGATTAAATAGATATAAGTGGTAGAGTATTATACTAGGACACATATATTTTTTTAAAAGGACTTTTAGGGATGAAAAGGAAAAACTTAAATATTGCGATTTTATCATCATTGTCTTTCTCAATGTATGCAACAGCAACAGAATATTACACAGTAGTGATAGGGAAAGAACATAATCTATACAGACACGAAACGGCTTCTCTTTTGCCAGAAAAAGATGGTGCAAATGCAATAGTAGAAAATGAAAATACAAATTCAAGAGATTCAGGAGATCTTTTCTTAGAAAATCTTTCAATAAAATCTGAATCAGGGCATTTAATAAACATTTCAACAGACATAAAAGACAGAAGCTTTCAAGAATTAGAGTTAAAAGGAAACTGGGTTTCAAATTTATCATTAAACTCTAGCTCTAATGATAAAAATGGGTTTTCTTTTATTGCCCCAAATTATGATGGTGATATTTTATTAACCTTAAATTTATCAGACGGCTCAAATAGTAAATCATTAAAAGCAATTGTAATAGAAAATGAACATTGGATTTCAACAACACCAAGTTATACAGAATGGAAATTTGATAGTGTTGTAGAAGATTGGTCTCCTTCATTAGATTCGTATTTTGAAAATGAATCAATAAATCAATCAAGAACAATAAAAAGAACAAGAGATAAGCAAGAACAAGAATTACGCCCAGCAACAGGTTCTTTAAGAAATATAGGTTCTAAGCAAGAAGAAACAGATGACGATTATTTAGAAACAAGAATTTCTTTTGGAACAAAATCATACTGGGAATCTACGGATATACTTGTTATACAAGATTGGACAAGGGACAGTTCTTATGTTTCTTCTTGGATACCTTCTGAGTCTTTATACTTTGAAAACGAAAACGTTCCACAAACAAAAGAATATAGAGAGACAAAGAAAACACAAGAAAGAGAATATCGTCCAGCGACAGATGAATATAGAAATATAGGTTCTGAAAAACTAGAAGAACGTTTTAACGATGACACAAGAACAGTGTTAGGCTTAAAACCTTACTGGGAATCTGCGGATATACTTGTTATACAAGATTGGACAAGGGATAATTCTTATATGTCTTCTTGGACACCTTCTGAGTCTTTATATTTTGAAAACGAAAACGTTCCACAAACAAAAGAATATAGAGAAACAAAAAGAACACAAGAAAGAGAATACCGTCCAGCAACAGACGAATACAGAAATATTGGCATAGAAATAGAAGAAGAACGTTTTGGAAATGATTCTCAGACAGTATCAGGTTCAAAACCTTATTGGGAAGTAACAAGTCAAAGAATAGTTCAAGACTGGGCAACTGATTCTTCTTACTCTAATTATGTATGGACACCAGACGTTTCTTCAAAATATGAAAATGAAAGTGTTCCACAAACAAGAGAAAGAAGAGAAACTAAAATTGTTATAAATCAAGAATACCGTCCAGCAACAGATGAGTATAGAGATACAGGAAATCAAATATCTTCTGAAAGATTCTCAACAGAAAATAGAACTGTGAATGGTGATCTTGAATACTGGGAGAATGCTGAACCATATGTTGTGTCTGATTGGGTTATAGACAGCTCTTATCCAAGTAGTTGGATTCCTTCTTCTGCTTCTTATTATGAAAATGTCGATGTAAACCAACAAAAAGAAGTTAAACGAATTAGAACAATTAGAAATAGAGAATATCGTCCAGCAACAGGTGAATATAGATTCACAAGTTCTAATAAAACAGACGTAAGTATAACAACTGAATATCGAACAGTGAAAGGTGATCAAGAATATTGGGTTAATACAGGTTCTTCAAGCTGTACATCTTGGGTGTTCTCAAACAATACAGTATGGACACCAAGTGCTGCGGAGTACGAGAGAACTGAATCAGTTTCACAAACTCGTGACAAATTTGAGACAAGAGAATGTTCGGGTCAACAACATAGACCAGCGACAAATGATTATCGTTATGCAACGGCTGAAACTGAATCTAGAACTATTCAAGAATCTAGAATAACTTATGGTTCAAAAATTGATTTAAATGACTGGTTTACGAATGATACAAGAGGTAATTGGTCTGTGTCTGACGACGGAACTTATGTTAATCAAACAATAAATGGTAATCCAACAGTGTTTGAGTCTGCTGCTGATACCTATGGTAATGTTAAAATTAGTGGTGTTATCAAAGTTGGTAATGATGGCGATGATGATTTCGTAGGTATGGTATTAGGTAAAACAGACGCAAATAACTTCATTATATGGGCTTGGAAGAGATCTAATCAATCAATACATGGTGGAACTTCATATGAAGGTCATTATTTAGGAAAAGTTACAGGCGGTGTGAATAAAGTTACGTGGTTAATGGATATAGACTCAGACGGATATGAAGTTCTTGATACAAATATAAGCAATTCAATTGGTTGGGAATATGAAACATATTATAACTTTGAAGTCGTTTATACACCAACAAAAGTGGAAATTTGGGTTGAAGGAACAAAAGTTCTTGAATCTTCTGGAAGCTTTGATACTGGTAAGATTGGTTTCTATAATAACTCACAAAGTAAGGTTGAATACTATAAAGTAGTAGAAGAAACTCTAGATTAAACAAAAAATAAAAAAAAGAAACATAGTTTCTTTTTTTTTATTACTTATTAGAAAAAACAAAAAAAAGAAATAACCGTATTTTTATAAATTTTTTGTATTTTTTTGCAAAAGTTAAAATAATGATAATAATATTATTATATGATAAAAAAAGGATTTAATATGAAAAGGACTAGACTAAATATAGCAATTTCATGTGCAATAATGTTATCGTCAGGCTATTCAATAGCAAATGATTTTAGTGTTATTGTAAAAAAAAGTGAAAGCAATTATTCTCATAAACCAGTTTCAAATTTACCCTCACCAGATCAAGGTGTGCCAGCTTCTATTTTAAATGAATCTACAGGTGATAAAGATTCAGGAAATATAATGAAATCTTCTCTAAACATAGAAGCAGAAAATAAAGATACTATTACAGTGGAATCAAATGTCGCAAATAGAGTTACAGGAGAAAACAATATTAATGGTTTTTGGAGTTCGAACTTATCTTTAAACTATATAAAGAATGATAGTGAAGGAGTAGAATTTATAGTTCCAAATTATGACGGTGATATATTCTTAACTCTAAAAATAACAGATGGATTATATGAAGAATATATGAAACCTATAATAGTAGAAGCAGAAAATTGGCTGCCAACCTCACCAGAATACACAGAATGGGAAGTTGTTAATATTGTTCAAGATTGGAGTCCTGATTTAAGTACTGTGCTTGAAAATGAATTAATTACTCAAACAAGAATAGTTAATAAAGAAAGAGAAAGACAAGACAGAGAGGAAAGAACAAAAACAGGTGAAATAAGAGATTCAGGTTCTCCACAAACTGAATATGATAATAATGTTACTGATTCAAGAGAAATATATGGTTCTGGTGAATATTGGGAGGCGACAACTGATTTATTAATTCAAGATTGGACTGTTGATACCTCCTATTTAGGTTATGTCTGGACACCAGATCAAAGCACAAAATATGAAAATGAAACATTTGAACAAACAAGAACAAAACGAGAAACAAAAATAACACAATCACAAGAAATTCGTCCAGCGACAGGTGAAATTAGAAATGTTGGTTCTCAAAAAACAGAAGAACGTTTTACAAATGAATCTCAAAATGTATTAGGAGCAATAGCTTATTGGGAATCAACTGATCCTTATGTAGTTCAAGACTGGGCAGTAACAGAAGTGTTCCAAGATTGGAACCCAGATGCCTCAACTGTTTATGAAAATACAACGGTTAATCAAAGCAGAGAAGTTAAAAAAGAAAGAAAGATCATTGAACAAGAAATAAGACCTGCAACTGGCGAAGTAAGACAGTTAGGTAATCAAAAAACAGATACAACTGTTGTTACAGAATACAGAACAGTTCAAGGTAAATTGGAATACTGGGTAAATACTGGTGAAGTTTCGTGTACAAATTGGGAGTTTGACAGATATGAATCTTGGATTCCTGATGCTTCTAATTATAACAGAGATGAATCAGTAGCTCAAGAACGTAAAAAATACGAAAGTCGTGAATGTTCGGGTGAGCAATATCGTCCAGAGACTAATGAATATCGTTATGCAGATGGTGAAATTGAATACAGAGAATCAACAGAAACAAGAACTGTTTACGGAACAAAAATTGACTTAAATGATTGGTATACAAATGATTCAACAAGTGCTGGTAATTGGTCAGTATCAAATGATGGTTCTTATGTATACCAGTCAATTAATGGCGCACCAACATTTTTTGATTCTGCAGCAACAACTTACGGTAACACAGTTATACGTGGTAGAATGAGAGTAAGATCTGCGGCTCAAGATAATGATTGGATTGGTATGGCTCTTGGTAAGCAAAATAGCAATACATTCTATTTATGGTCTTGGAAAAATGGTGCTAATGCAAATTCTTCTGAAAAAGAAGGTCATAATTTTGCAAAAGTAACAAATAAAGGTGCAATAAACTGGAATATGGATCAAAGCAGGACAGGTTATCAAATTTTACAAACGAAACATGGTGACTATGGTTGGAATCATGACAATTACTACAACTTTGAAATTAGATATACACCAACAAACGTGAAAATCTATATTGAAGATTCAAAAGTAATTGATGTCAACGGTTCCTTCCCTACTGGACAAATCTCATTCTTTAACTATTCTCAAGGTCAAGTAGAATACTACAAAATTACAGAAGAACAGTATTAATAAGAAGATACAAAAATAAAAGAAGGAGTATTCTCCTTCTTTTTCTTTTAAATAATAAAAAATGTGTTTTAATAATTATTGTAGAAAAACAAAAGGAAATTTAAAATGAAAAAAATAAAAGGTGCTGGTGGTACAGAAGGTGGAATTAGAGATTTTTTCGTTGGTCTTATAATGTGTGGTGTTGGTTTATATATGTTATTATCAAAAATAACAGTTAGTAGCACATTTGGTTTAGGAACAAATTTATATAGATTTGGTGGGGCAGGAAGTAATGTATCCTTTGGATTAACGACAGGAATGATTTTAATACCATTAATAATAGGTATAATATGGATATTTTATAACGGAAAGTCAATATTCGCTTGGTTGCTAACATTAACTTCACTAGCAGGAATGTTATTTGGTGTGATATCAAGTGTGACATTGAGGTTAAATACAATGAACTCATTTGATTTGATAATGATATTTATATTGGCGTTCGGTGGCTTAGGAATATTTTTAAGGTCATTAAAAAAGATAGAAAGACTAGAAAAAGAAATAAATAAAACAACTTAAAATAAGGAAATAAATAAAGTGCTCTGGGTGAGCACTTTTTTTATTTACAAATAAAAATCAATAAATAAAAACAATTTAAAGTAAATACTTTCTTTAAAAATGATATTATTTTGATATAATAATATTATAGTTTGAAAAGTAAGGGAGTACTTAAAAATGAGTTTTTCATTTAACGATATAAAAGATAAAATAATAATTAATTATAAAATTTTTGAAGAAAAATTGATAGAAAATTTTTTTGGAAACGAAAAAATAGCAAAAGGTCTAATGTCATTACTGCTATTCTTAATGATAGTTAAATTGACACCACTTGAAATATTCGTAGACGTAATATTTTTTGGTTTTCTTTGTGTTTTTGCGGTCTTTTTTAGTGATTTGGTTAAAGGTCTTGACGATTTTGAATATTCAATCGCAAACAAATTTAAAGAAAAATATATAGAAAAAGAATTAGAATATTTTCCGCATATAATAATTTCATTAGAAATGCTGGCATTATTGTTCTCAATTGTTCAACGTGGTTTCTTAATAAACATAATAAGTGTTGCTTTATTTGGTGGCTTACTTTCTTATTTCATAAGGGGAAAAATTCACCCAGAATATAAAGTAATTGAAGAAGAAACAAAAATAGATGAAGACGAAGAAAAAGAAGAAAAAAGAAAGGAATTAAAAGAAAAAATAAAAGCGAAAGAAAAGAAAAAACAAGAAGAATTAGATATCGCTGAGAAAAAACAAAAAGCGAAAGAAAGAAGAGAAAGAATAAAAAAACGTGAAGCAATAAAGAAAAAGCGTGAAAAAGAAATAGCAGAAAAGGTAAAGAAAGAAAAAGAAAAAAGAAGAATTGAAAAGGAATTAAAAGATGAAGCTAAGGAAAATATTGAAAAAGTTGTTCAAGAAAAAGAAATTAACAAAAAAATCATTGTTGAAGAAATTGCTGAAGAAGTTAAAGATGTTGAAAAGACAATAGAAATTAACGAAGAAGTTTTAGAAGTCGAAGATACAATAGAAACTAAGGAAGAAGTTGTAGAGATCGAAAAAACAATAGAAGTTAATGAAGAAGTTACAGAAGTTGAAGAGACAACAGAAATTCAAGAAGAAGAAGTTGTAGAAGTCGAAGAAACAACAGAGGTTCAAGAAGAAGTTTTAGAAGTCGAAGAGGCAACAGAAGTTCAAGAAGAAGTTGTAGAAGTCGAAGAAAAAACAGAGGTTCAAGAAGAAGTTTTAGAAGTCGAAGAGGCAACAGAAATTCAAGAAGAAGTTGTAGAAATTGAAGAGACAACAGAAGTTAAAGAAGAAGTTGTAGAAGTCGAAGAAACAACAGAGGTTCAAGAAGAAGTTGTAAAAGTCGAAGAAACAACAGAGGCTCAAGAGGAAGTTTCAGAATTCGAAAAAACAACAGAAGTTCAAGAAGAAGTTATAGAAATAGAAGAAAATGTTGTTGAGTTAGAGGAAGTAAAAGAAAAATCAAAAAAAACTACTGAAAATGATTTCGATATAGACTTCGAAGAAGATATTCAGGAGGCAAACAAAGCTGATAAAAAAGAAGAATCTGTTGAAGATGATCTTGAATTCGAAGATTTAAGTTTTGAAGAAGATTCCGATTTAGAAGAACTAAAACTTGAAGATGAAAATTTACCAGACATAAATGATTTGGACGAATTTGACGATTTGGACGATCTATTAAATGAAAACATAGAAGAAGTTGAAACTGAAAAAGAACCTGATTTAGAGTTTGATGATTTAGAGTTTGAAAATGAATTAGGTGAGCTTGAAGAAATAGACGACTCAGAATTTGATACAGAAGAATTAGAGTTTGAAGATTTTGATTTGGAAGATTTAGATATAAAACCAGAGAAAAAAATCAAAAAAGATGAAGAGTTTAAAGAAAAACCATCCGATATCATAAATGATATTTTAAAAAATGAAGATTAAAAAAGCCCCTTCAAGGGGCTTTTTTACTTAAGTTTTTTTTATAATCATTGAAGAAACTAATGGTAATTTGAAAAGCCTCATATAAATCAGGAAGTAAATCAAAAGATTTAGAATCATCATTTCGAGCAAGATTCTCAATTTCAATAGCTAAATTTGCAACAGTAGAGGCTCCCATACTTAAAGCACTACTTTTTAGTTTATGCATTATATCTTTAATGCTACTAAGGCTTGCAGCTTCTTTCAAAGAATTTTCATACTCTCTCATTTCTTCAATAAATAAATCTAGAATCATTTCAGCATTTTCTTCACCGACATCACGTAAAAATCTGTCGAAGGTATCTTTATCAATATTAGACATAAAATCTCCAAATTAAATATTTATTTATTATAAAGTAACAAATAATGAAAAACAAGTATTTTTTTAAGATAAAAACAAAAAATAAAGCTTGATAAAAAGCAAAAAAAAACATATAATCTAAAGCAAGTTAAAGAAGTAAGGAATAACAATGAATATTAAGAATATTTTTCTCATATAAAAGCCTGTAGCAACCCAGCTACGGGCGGTAAACTGGAGAATATATATGAGAAATCGTGCTTGGAGAAGAAAACAAAATCATCTTAAAGAAGAGAAAGCTTATAGGAAATTAACTCAAACCTCATGGTGGTTTATGCAATACACTAAGGAAGAAAAGTTAATTGAAGCTCGTAAACAAGCAAAAACTTTAAGAGATCATATGAAATCTTGTTCGTGTTTTATGTGTGGCAATGCAAGACGTCATTGGAATCAAAAAACGCTACAAGAAATTAAGTTTGAAGATATTGTTAAATCACAAGATACAGAATAAAATAAAACCCGCTAAATGCGGGTTTTTTAATTGAAAGTAAAATGGAAAACTGGTAGTGTAGAGTTTATTCATTACTAATTGAAGATTTTGTATGAGTTATTTTGGAACACCAGATTAGGAAAGACCGATACCGTCAGATAAGATTGTCTTGTCTACTTTATTCATGAACGCAAAGAAGATTTGTAAAATATTTTGTAAATGATAATATTGTTTCAAAAATAAAGGAGAAAAAAATGGAATTAGCAAAAGTATCAATATCAAAGGAATATGTCGATTTTGTTTTTCAAAATTTAATAAAAGCAAAAGGTTTAGAAGAAGGGTATACAATACATAGATTATCATATTTATTAGAAAACAATCCTTCTTTAATGAAAGATACATTAAGTTTTTTGGAATATAAAGAAATGAACATGTATGATTTTATAGTTGCAGATTTAGAAGACCATATAGATACAATAAATAGCTCAAAAAAAGAAAACCCAGAAGTTTCTTTTTCTGTTTCAATAACCAAAAATGATGTTGAATATTTTTTAAAAACAATAGAAAGAAGATATAAACAATATTTACCTTTTATTTTTGAAGAAAATGTGATAAATGCTCTTCAGAACAATGAAAAAGCACTTTTCACATTAAAAGCAAAAGAGTTAAAAAATGATGATTTCTTTCAGTCACAGTTAATGGGGCATATTCAATATCAATTAGTAGGACAGACAGAACCAGCACCTTGTGCAAAAGATTCTACAAAACAAGCTTATTATAACTTATTTAAAGATTTAAAAAAAAGAGATATATAAATGCAAAAACTAGAAGAAATAATTAAAGAATATGGTAGAGAACCAGATTTACAATTTAATTCAAAAGAATATAAAAAAAAATCAACATACAAAAAACATGAAGATGTCGCTGATGAGTATGTATTATTTATCGACGAAGAATCAATGGGTGGTTGTATTATTTATGCTTCTTACGATAAAGGTATTAATTGGGAAGTGAATCCAAACTTACGTTTTCCTGTTTATTTTTTATTTCAAAAAACAAAAAGCTCTTAGTAAAAGAGCTTTTTAATTTATACAGAATAGGGAGTTTTGTTTCTTAAGGGATAGAAAGACAAGATTATTCTGTATGTATATTTATTATTAAGAAATTTCGTTTGCTAAAACCTATAAGAAACTAATATTGATTTTTTTCTTTCAAAAAAAATGTATTTTTTTGTTTATTTTAAAATATAATTAACATTCAATATGATTTTTTTATTAGTTATTATAAAAAAATCACAAAAAAAAGGTTTAAAAAAATAATATTACTGTTATATTAATAATAAGGGTAGAACAAAAAGCAGATAAAGAAGAGGTTATTATGAGAGAAGGATTTAAAATACCAAATGAACACAAGGTTAATTTTGGCGCATATTTTCCAGTATCAATTTTAGAAACAAAATATCAACCAATTTACTTTATACCTTGTAGATTAAATAAGAATAAAGAAGTCGAAGCTTATGTAGAAACTACACTTTATTTCTTAATAGATTCGATGTCATACAATGAACCAGATGAAGATTTTTTCACAAAACCAGAACATATAAAATCTTTACATGTTTATTCCAGTTATGAACAAATAGAATCTCAGTGGATTACATTTCAACAAATGACAGATGAAAAATTAAGTGTAACAAATAAAATATTATTACAATCTGCGATGAGGCAAGCAGAGGCTAATGGTTATCCAGACTTGGCAGTTGGTTTTTTAGATCAAGAAAAGAAAATATTTGTTCAAGGGGCATATCTTAGTGATTTTAACAAATTTGAACCATTCAATTTGCTAGATTATTACATGTATGAAACATTTAGATGTTTTTATTTAGACGAAGATCTTTTAGATTTAAAAATAAAAGAAGTTTCAGAACAAATAAAAAATCAAGATTTCAGTTTTGAATTAGACAATTTGGAAGATTTGATATGTAGATTGAAAAGGTCTTGCTTAGAAGGTTCTTTCGATACAAGCTTTTCAGATAATTACGATGAAATGAATGAGGAAATATTTTACATCATTCCAAAATACATAAAAAATGATAAAGAAATAATGTCACCAGCCCAAGTATATGAATTATGTTCTTTCTTAAAATCATTAGAGATCTTGGAATTTTATGTAAAATCAACAAATGGTAAATTTGTTCAAATTGAAAAAATCAATGAACTTTCTGGTGGTAGACAAATTGAAGTCTCAGGAGAAAACATAAGAATTGCTTTCCATCCAAGATTGCAAGAAATTTTGAGAGACCGTTACAATTAAAAAAAACAAAGCTATTGTTGAAATAACAATGGCTTTTTGTTATAATGCCTGAACTAAATTTAAAAGAGGAATCAATATGGAATTAAAAGATTTATTTAAAGAACCAGAAATGGGAATTACAAATCTTGAAGGATTATATTTCCCTGAAAACAAAAAAGGTAATTTGGTAAGAACTGCATTTGCTGTTCCTGCAAAAGAAGTTGATGGGCTTTTAGAATTAGACGTAGATGCTGTTGTCTACAATCATATAGATAAAAATGTGAAAGCCAACAAGGTATTTAGTAACGACAATAAAAAAATGAAAAGCATGTCTTTATTTTTCAAAGAGTCTCAAGAAGATGGTTTTACAGATATTGTATTAGGTTATTTTGACCACATTACAGGTGATTTAAGTATTGAAGGTTATTTTAAAGATTTCTTTTCGATAGAATCATTGGCAATAGTAGATAATTATTTAACAATTCAAAATGAAGAAACATTTTATCAGAAAGAATGTTTTGAAGCGAATTTTGAAACGTTTATAGAAGTTTTAAAAAAAGAAAATCTACCTGATATTAAGCATTATCAATTTGAAGATTTTCTTGATAAAATGAAGTTAAGTATTAATGATTTTGAGTTTGAAAATTTCAATCAACAAAATAGAATTGTAACAGATTTACTATCTACAACATTTGTAGGTCATATCGATCAAAATAAACAAATAAAAATAACAGGAATATTAGAAGGACTAGGCTTGATTCAAGTTGCATTTATATCAAGACAAGGAAAGCTTATAAAAAAAGAGTCAGCAAATGAATTGAGAAGAGATGTTGAATATAAGTGTATTTTACTTCCAGCAGATAGATTTTTAAAATCTTATAAATAAAATCTTACAAATAAAAAATCCGCATCCTGCGGATTTTTTTATTATATTAAAAATTAATTCTAAATAACTTCAATATCTTCTTCTTTAACAAATGTAACACATTCATTGAAAAAAGAATTGTATAAAGCAAGTTTAGAATTGTTTGCTCTTTTATTACCTAAGATAGCAGACATTGAAGAATACAAACCAGAATATGAAACGGAAACCAATTCAGAATCAGATGATAAAGTATAAGTTAATATTTTAGATTCTTTTTCTTCTTCCTCTGTTAATGTTACAATAAATAGATCAACATCTCTAAATTTTTCCCAAAATGCTGGTTCTGAATTTTCTTGGTTTTCTTTTAAACTTTTAAAAAAACTTTCTTTCAATTTTACTTTTTGACCAATAGATAAAGAATGTTCTGTGTCTCTATTTAAAATAATTTCTCTATTCAATTTAAAATGTCTTTTAATTTCTTGATAAATATTAGAAGTATCAGTCATCTTTAATCTCTCCTTTAATTAAAAAAGTTTTAATTATTTGTTCTTGTGAAGTAAGCTGTTCTTCTGTTGGTAGCATGTGAATTTTATCTTGTGTGTAATCACACTCTTTACAATATAAATGTTCTGAATTAATCTTTAAACTTACGCCCGAACAATTACCACAGGTATAGGGGTGAAAAACCCCAGAAGTTTGATATCTATTAAATAAATCAATAGTTTTTTGATTAAAAGGTGGTTGCAACATATTATTCTCCCAATAAAAAGTTTTTTAAATATTATACCAAAATCAAAAAGAAGAAGCAAATGCTTCTTTTTCTTTATTGTTTGAGAAAGACAAATTAAAATTTGGTGATAAAAAAAGAAGGCTATGAACAGCCTTCTTTTAAAATTAATAATATATTAATTAAGAAATGGTTTTATTGATTTTAAAAATATACCAATCACTTACCTCAGAAACCATGTTTCGAATTAACTTCAACTTTTCAATTTCTGTATCAGCAGAAGAAATAGCATTTCGGTAATGGTTTGAAGGATAAAATTCATTATCCATGACATACTCTAAGAACTCACGAAGCATTTCCATATTCGTAAGATTGTATTCTTCTTCTCGAATGGGTTTAATGAAATAAACTAATGTAAGTTCTGCCATATATTCTCTTAAATGAAAAAGTTCTTCATTTTTAAAAGAAACGCCTTCTTCTGTTAATTCAAAATTTGTGTTAAAATCTATCATTTTATCACAAAAGAATGATTTAATTTTATTTTTATCACTGTATTTTACTGCATTATAAATTTCTTCAATCTGATCTTTTAGAGTTTCAAGAAGTCCCATTTTGTCAGCTAAAACAAAAAACTTATCATATTCTAAACGATTACCTAAACAAAAGAAGTCAGCTAGATCAGAGCAAGCATATGTATTTCTATCTGCTTCGTCCATGATTTGACATGCAATAGTTTTCTTTTGATTTTTTAGATTAATATTAAAATTTTCAAAATGGTCTTTATCAATAGAAAGAGATTCTTTTAAAATTTTCGTATATTTTTCTTTTTGATCGTTATATAGTTTTTCTGGGTACTTTATAATACTTGCAAGAGTGTAATCACGAACTTTAATGTCGTTTTTTTCAATAATGACAAGATTATTATTATTATCAGAAAAACCTTCTTTTAAGCCTTGGTTAATAAAAAATTCATTTAATACATCAGCACCATCATGTCCAAATGCGGGATGACCAATATCATGTAGCAAACTGGCATTGTAAACAGCATATTGATAATCAACGTCAGAATATTTGATTTCTAAGTCATCGGCAATACTAGTTGCAATCATTTCAGCAGAAGAAGCCACTTCATATGAATGTGTCAATCGAGACTGAATAACTTCTTCTTGTCCATTTTGTGGAACAAGAACTTGAGTTTTTTCATTTAATCTTTTAAATTGTTTGTTTGCTGCAATAGAAAATCTCTCTTTTAGTGACTCTCTTTTAACTGTTGGATTCATTTTTTTTCTCTCAAATAAACAAAATATGCAATTATTATAATAAAAAACAAAATAAAAGTCAACAAAAAAAACACCTAAAAAGGTGTTTTTAATTTAATGTTATATTTTTTTGAATAAAAAACTGTCGATTTGTAGATTTAGTTTTAGAAAGAGTTTTCTTTTTCATTTTTTTTCTCATAACATAGCTACTTTTCATTTTTTTTCTGCGTTTCATTGTTTTCTCCATGTAAAAATATCATGGTATTATATTATCATTGTTTCTTTTTAAAATCAACAAAAAGCGCAAACAATGCGCTTTTTATTAAAATAATTATTTAATTGTTGTTTGGTTTTCTTCTTTTCTTTTTCTTTTTCTTATTACCATTATTGTCGTAAAAACTATCTTTAGCATATGAATCTTTAGGAGTATTTTTTTGTATTTTTTCAACTTTGGCGTTGTGTTCCATAATTTACCTTATTAAATTAGTTATTAATTACATAGGTATTATAACCATAAAATTTAAAAAGATCAAGAAAAGAACCTTACAATAAGATTCTTAGCTTAATTCTTGATAATATTAATTGTATTTATTTAATAATTTCTGTTTCTGCAGTAGCTTCGACTTTAACTGCTTTTCCTTTTAATCCATTAATAAATGCCTCAAACAATCTGCTTGATAATTTATCTCTGAATTCAAATGAAGATACGTACTGAAGTAGCATCTGTTCTTTTTCTTCTTTAGAAACAAAAGTCATTCTGTGATTTAATTTAATTGCTTCTTCTTTAAATTCTTGTTTTATTTCTTCTAAATCAAAATTAATATTTTTATTAGACTTAAATGGATAAGCTTTAAAAACACCATCTGATTGGAAGGCTAAACAAGCTTGTCTTTGTGCAAAAGAACCAAGATAATCAATATGAATAGGTAAAGACTCTATTAACTTTTGTTCTTTTTGCTTTTCTTTATATCTAAAAGAAGTAATATCTAATATAGTTTCAAAATCTTCTGCTGTTAGACTTTTCATGTCTTCGTCTTTTAATCCGAAAACTGAATATACACTATTTTTAGCAGTAGCAAAATCAGATTCAATTTCTAACTTTTCAATATTATCTACTGTAAAGACACCTTTAAAACCCATAATAAGATTTTTTATAATTTTTTGTCTATCATTCCATTCTTTTTCACCGTTAGCTTCTTTTTTAGTGTAAGCTTTGTGGATAATATTCGTAAAAGTTGAACCCAAGAATGGAGTAATAATATGACATGACACAATACTAGAGTGTTCTGAATGAGAGACAAATATTGAGTCGCCTAAATATAATGGAAAATTTGAAACGCTATGAAATTTCATAAACATTTTAAAGAAATTAGGGACTCTTCTATTTAGTTCTCTCAATTCTTCAACTTTATCTCTTCGTATTGAAATAATAGTTTGTGAATTAGACATATGTTCTCCGAAATAATTAAAACATTTAAAACTAAACTCATAATTATATAACAAATAAAAACAGATTATTCAATGGATGAATAAAAAAAAAGCATAAATTTAAAACAAAAAATATAAATAAAAATATAATAAAATGATTAAAACTTTTTTAAATAAAGAAAAAACAAAGTCAATAAAAAAAATTTTTAAGAGACAATAAATATAAATTTAGATATACACAAAAAACAATATTTTAAATAAAAAAAGAAATTAACATTGTTTTATATGGGTTATTTAGACCTCAAAGTAATACGCTAATATTTGGAATACAGATCACAAAACAATAAAAAAAAGCACTTTTTAAATAAAAGTGCTTTGATAAAATGTAAAAAAATGAAATATTTTTAGATTTTTGAGTTCGCTCTTACAACTTCCAAATAAATTTCATTAAGTAATTTACTGTCAGGTTCATCTTTAAAAATACCTTTTTTGGTAAAGCCAAGAAGAGTTTGTGTTTTGATTTCTGCTTCTTTCATAATATGGTCATAAGTATATTTACCAGAAAGAATGTCAAAAGCTTCCTCTAATCGTTTTTCAGATAGTTCAGGAGTGTAAGTTCCATTTTCAAAAGTTTCAATTGCACCATCTAATAGACGGTAAGTATGCATTGCATGTTTAACATCATAACCAAAACGTCTTTCAAGATCCGCTCTACGACCATTACGTTTAACTTTCCATTCCCACAAAGAGTTAATGTAATCTTTTTTAGACTTAAAATTGTTGTAATCAATAGTCATAATCATTTCAATTTTATTTTTCTCATTAGCCTTAACAGGAAGATTAGTGTGGATCGCACGTGAATCTAAAAACACACCTTTTCCATTGCCATAGATAAAATACAAACTTTCATTTTTCTTCTTAAAGGTTGCTTCATTTTCTAAAAATGAAATGTTGCTTTCATTTTTTTGAATCTTATTACCTAAGAAATCATATAGAGTAATGTAATCCAAGGCATAAGGTTTCATGTATTTATAGATGTCATAATCAACATCGCTAAAATACTTTTTAAGCATTTCTTTGAAACTGATATTAACAAACTTTGGTTTGTAAAAATTAGAGTCTTTCACAATTTGGTCTCTAAGTTTGCCAGAAAAGTTAAAAGCAATATCCTCTCTTGAAATATCATTATTCATATAAGCTTCTGTAATAAGCTCTTGAACTTGGTAAATTTCAGGAAATTTAGTAAGCCATACTTTATGACCTTTAATTCTACTCATTTGAGATTGTGCAAAACCGTTGAAAGATTTCGCAATTTTATTACTTAAAAATAAATCTTTATTATCAAGTAAGATTCGAACAGAATCATTGATGCCAATCAAACTATTATTGTTGGCAAACAACAAATCCATATAGTTAGGATTGTTTCTCATAGATTCGAACATGAACTTTTCAAGCTCATAATTTTCTGAATCAATGCCTTCAATTGTGATATGTGGGTCATATTTATTAAAAGGTGGCATCATGATTTTTATTTCTGGATCGACAACATAAACACCACGGAAATCCCAATCGGATTCATAATCATCCCAGAAAGGGTGTTCGCCTAGTTCATAATTCGTGCCATATAGACGAGAACCTGTTACTCTTTCAAATAGCATAGTATTTTCATGACCATGAGAGTCAGTAATTGTATTTTTATATTCTTTCATTTCAAGTCCCTCGACTAATTCAATATGCGTATGATTATATCAAAACATTAAAAAAAAAACAAACAAAAAAAGCCTCTTGCGAGACTTTTTTCTAGGTGTTTAAAATCAACTTAATATCACCTTATAACTTCTCAGTTACCAATTTAGCTATGCTTTTCGCAAGACGTGAACATCTTTTTATGCAGTATGCCTTAAAACAGTTGATTTGCTAGGAATACTCACAGAAAGTACAGTTAGAACACGGGCGAGTGGGATTTTTCAACCGAACTGTTCCACCTCTTATCTATTTTGTATATATTAACAAAAAACATGAAATAAAGCAATAAAAAAAAGATTTCAAAGTTGAAATCTTTTAATTTTAAAATTTAACGTGGTTTTAATCTATTTCGTTTTTTTTTGTCAAACCTTTGTTCAGGTTGAAAATTATCAACAAAAGCTTTAATTTCATTGCAATTTTTCTCAATTGTTGATCCACCTTCTGTTACATAATCATATTTCATATAATCATCCCATTGCCTTTCTTCATTCTTGATTTTATGAATACGTTTTTCTTTTTCTTCTTCACTAGCATCACGAGATAACACTCTTTCAATACAAGTTTCTTGTGATTCATAAACATATACTGAAATAGGGGTAAATCCTTTTCTTTTCAATAGTTCGTAAGCAACTTTTGCCCCTGTTGGTTCTAAAATAATAGCAGGAACATTTCCTTTAAAATCTTTTTTAAATGAATCTAAGCTGGAGCCATACATGTTGCCATTATACTCTGCATGTTCTAAAAATAAACCTTCTTCAACTTTGTTTAAAAATTCTTCTCTTGATAAAAAATGATAATCAACACCATCAATTTCACCTGGTCTAGGTTCTCTAGTAGTAGAAGTTATTAGTTTTTCATAACCATAATTTTCACAAAGCTCTTCGAGGGCAACACTTTTACCTGAAGCTGTTTTTCCAGCAATAATAGTAATTTTCATAATTAACCTTAATTTTTCCTGTTAGTAATATTCTTCATTCTATTACTACATTATAACATAGTTTTCAAAAAATAGAAAAATAAAAACTTATTTTTATTAAAAAAACAAAGAACAATAGTATTAATTTAATAAACAAAGAGGACGCTTGTTTTTTATAAAAAAAAGTAAAATAAAACATAAAAGAAGAAGTAGGAGAATTAAGATTTTTCGAAATAATCAGTAATAAAATTTTATTTTGACAAAAATAAGATGTTTTTTTATTTTTATGAAATAAACACTTTTTTGAAGTTTTTTATAAAACATTAGCATATTTATCATTTAAAAGTTTCCAAAGAGATATTATAATGTTACAATAAAAATAAGGATAATTTTATAAATAAAGAGGTATTATAATGGAATGTAAGAAAAAAATTGTAAAAACAATTTTAGCTGGATTAGTTTTTGGCGTATCTTTTACAGCAACCTCTGCTTGGAAGACGGCTTCTGATTCTCAAAGTATAGAATCTAATATAAAAGCAGGTTTAGTCTGCGACGAGAATACAAAAGAATTATATTTAAGTATATTTTTTGTAGAAAACTTAGAAAAGCAAGGTTTGATTTATGGAGAATGGGAATCTTCATACAATAAAGGTTCTTTGGATATGTTTGCGACAGGGAATGTTGCAAAAATTTCAAATATAAAAAGTGAAGACGCTTTAATGGCATCACTAAAAAATGGCGGAAAAATAACATTTAAGGCTCATTCTGATTCAAAAGTATATGGAACAGAATTAAATTTAAAGAAGTTCAATAAAGCATTTAAAAATCTAGAAAAAGAATGTAAATAATTAAGCAAAACTTAATAATTAAAAAAGCAAGGAACGAGCCTTGCTTTTTTATTTTCGCTTAATAAATAGTCAAGCTAATTTTTGATTTTCACTAAAATCAATCTATTTCAAATTCTTTGACTTTCTTTTTAACTTTTTTAGTTTGCTCAACCCCTTCTTTTTTCAAAATACGAAGATTTTTCACTAATGTTGAGTTTTTGTTAACATAAGTGAACAAAAATACTGCAAACATAATAGCCCATAGCCAGTTAAATAGAATAAATTCAAGAACAGCAATAACAAGAAGACCAAGAATTAAGTATTGGTGTTCTGATCGGGGCAATGGTTCATCTTTAAGAACTGCTATATAGAATAGATATCCTACTGGAATAAGAGAAAAGATTCCAAATCCTAAAAGACTCATTCCAAAAGTTGCACCAAGCAATGCAATTGATTTATATTTCATTTTGTTTTTCCTCTCTATGTTTTATTTAGCCTAATATTAACATATCTAAAATATTTTGTATAGTATTTTTTTAAAACATAATAGAACTATTTTAAAAGCTTGACAAAAAAATAAATTATTATACAATACACATCGAAAAAGCAAGAAAACTTTTTCAAATTCAATGCTCATGAGAGGTTGAATAAAAAAGGAAGGCTCAAAGAGCTTCCAAAATTAAAATCATGGTTATATTAACGTGAAGGAGAAAAAACATGAAAAATAATAATACACTACCATCAGGGTTCTTAAGAACTACAATAGGCTTTGAAAATCTATTAACAGAATTGGAAAAAGCATTTACAACACAAGTAAAACCTCAACAATTCCCAAAATACAATATCATAAAAATATCAGACACAGAGACACAACTAGAAGTGGCTTTAGCTGGTTACAATGAAAAAGAAATAGATATTGAATTACATAATAAACGATTAACAATAAAAACAGATTCACTAGAACAAGAAACAGAAGAAGAGTCTGAAAAATATATGCATCGTGGAATAGCAAAAAGAAATTTCACATTAGGTTTTAATTTATCAGAACATTTAGAAGTCGTTTCAGCCAATATGGAAAATGGAATGCTCTATATAAGATTTGAATTAAAAATACCTGAAGAAAAGAAAGCTAAGAAAATAGAAATACAATCTTTATAGCGAAGAAAGACTCCTACATGGAGTCTTCTTTTTTATGGTATCATTAGTAAAATCAAAAGTTCCTTTTCTGATTTTAGAAAACTTTCATTGTGCTATTTGATTTAAGAAAACATACAACAACAAATGTCTTAACATTAAAGAGTGTATAAAAGAAAAATAAATTTCAATTATTTTTTCATATTAAGAATCTGATTAATTCCTCTCTGCATTTTATCACGAGCAGAAGAATTGTCTGTATGTGTTTTCATAACAGGGACAACATAATCTTTATTGAAATACACTTTTTCTTCAATATAACAGACAACCTCATAGCCAGTACCAATATCATCATCACCTAGATCGTGATCCAAACTGACTTCTTCCACTTCGAACTCTTCAAGGATTTGAGTCATCTGTGAAGGCCAGAACACACGGAAATAACCGTCAGGCGTATTTCTTTTGTCGTCTAGATAAACTTTTAATGGTTTCCAGTTTTCATTTCCACGAGTCTTGATCTCAATTTCAAATTGCGCAAAAAAGATAATGTCTTTAATTTTCTCATTTATTTCAACACAAACCAAACTCTCATTATTCTCCAAACGAGTTTCATCAGCAGCAATATTTTCTTGAAGCATAACTTCAAGTTTTTTCATTAGCTCTTTTGCTTGTGAAAAATTGAAATTAGCTATTGCTTTTTTTAGATCTTGATTAATGTTTTTGTAGTTTTGCATTATATGCCCCTTTGTTATTCTATTATTATACTAAAATAAACATAATAAATAAAGCTTTATTTTAAAACTTTAAGTTCATAATATTCTTGCAATTCTTCAAAAATATTTTTAAGATTTTCGCAGTTGGTGTAAAAAACAGGCATTAAGAAATAAGCATTGTGGTCAATAAGATTACGGTAATGATTTACAACAGAATGTGCTTCTAATTCAGAACCATTGAAATACATTTCTTTAACTAAATATTTTGAAATAAGAAACTTAAAATCTTTAAAATCATTGACAATGATAGAGTTATTAAAACTTTGAGTATTAAAAGAAAAAGAAGGTATGTGTCGGAATGAATTTCTGGGAAAAGACACATCATTATATGTGTAAAAAGAATTCTCTTTATCAGTAAAATAAATAGAAGCAAAAGGGTTATTTTTTTTGAAGTTATTCATTTCGTTTTCATTAAATTCATAAAATTGATTTAAAACCAATTTGGTTATATACTTATTTTTTTTACAAAAACTTTGAAAAAGAGAATTAAATTCTTTTGGTCTTAAAGATTCTTGTATTTTTGTTTCAGTAGATAAAGAATCACTAAAACTAATAACCGAATATTTTGAATAGAAAAAAAGTAAAAATTCAATGTTAACAAGATTGTTTCTTTTATTTAATTTATAAATCTCGTCTTTGATTTTAAGAGAAATGTTATTATTGTTTCTTAATCTTTTTTCTCTAAAAAATTGAATCGGAAATAAAGACATGTTTTCCTGATTTTCTAGGTGTATCTTATGCATTAAAAATGACCTCTAACTTACTTTTTATAAAGCAATTCATAATACTCGACAAGCTCTTCAAAAATATAAGCACACTCTTTATTCTCTGTTTCGAATATAGGCATTAAAAAAACCATATTCTTATTAATAAACCATTTGTAAAGTGTAGATATTTTTTCAGCTTCCTCTTTTGTGCCATTAAAATAAATTTTTTCTATAAAATATTTACCACTAACTAACATTAAAGATTCTATGTTATCCAAATAAATAAGATCATCTTTTGGTTTGCCTTTAAAATTAAAAGAAGGTAAAAATAAATATTTATTTAAACTAAGAGAATTACCAACATAATAAATAGTGCTTAAATCATTATTTGATTGAATGATATCAATATAAGGATATTCTTCTTTTAGTCTTTCAAGGTAAGAATCTTCAACGTCATGATTTTTACCTAAAATAACACTGTATATTAGAATGTTTTCCTTAACCATATTCTTTAAAGAATCATTTATTTCATTTAAAAAAGAATCATATTTTGAATAGCAAGATAAACATTTTCTTTTGCCACCTAATAATGAATGAATTGAATAATTTAAAAGAAAATTATCGACTTCTGAAAAAGAAGAAAGTCTTGAAACTTTTTTCAATTCTTCTGCTCGTTTTTCTTCTTCCAATTCAGAGACTTTACTAGAGTCTCTCTCGTTGAAAAAAGAAATAGGATATAATTCCGTTTGTTTTTGTTCTTTAAATTCTATTCTATACAAAGTACACCTCATATTTTTTTTAATATTAACATACTAAAAAACAAAAAAAAACCTCACTAGGAGGTTTTTCTTTACTTTTCATTATTTTTTAAATAAATCTTGTCATCATTAAATTCTAAAATAAAATAATCATTGTCTTTCAATAAAAAGAAATCTCTTTCTGAGAAAGTAGATAAGAAAACTCTTTCAATTTCATTACGTAAAGTGTCACACAATTTTTTTGTTCCCATTACTTTTGTTAGCTTCATACTAGTATTTTCATTTTCAATAATTTGTCCACGAAAATTATTACATCCAGAAGAACCATAAGCAAAATAACCATTTTCGTCTCTATCAAAAACAATAAAAGGTTTTTTACTTAATGTCAAATTATTCTCATTTATCTTTACAACTTCATATTGACCACCTTTAATTTTATCAATTTTTTCTCCTGCTGATTCAAAAGCAAATGAATTAATAGATATAACGGCTATCAACAAAGCAATCAGTTTCTTCATTATACACCTCTCTTAAATATTATAAACAATAATACAACATTTAATTATTTTTTCAAATGTTTTAATAATTAACATTTAATCGATAAATAGGTAAAATAATAAATTCAGAATAATGTAAAAACTCATATTTTTCTGGGTTATGATTCATGTCGTTGAGCACTTCTTCTTCTGAATCAAATTCTTCACCTAAGACACTAATATAATCCTCATAGTAATTATGCTGAATCTCAGTAGGTTCTTTTATTTGATTTTTTTCCACAACAAAAATCTTAAACTTTTTTATTGTTTTAAACTTTTCATTTTCTCTAATGTATTTGTGTTCTTGAAACATAATCTGTTCTCCTTAAAATTTTGAAACTTCTTTAAATGTAAATTCTTGACCTGAAAAATTAGATAGATATCTATGTGTAGTTGTTTCCGAAATTTCTTTTTCAATAAGAGAAATAAAATCAATATAAATCTCTTGTAAAATAGATTCATCGGAATCGAATTTTCTATAAAGAAAATCTTCAAGTTCTGGATATTTATCCGCAACAGATCTTTTAGTAAAAAGTTCTTCACCGTCTTTGATTAATGAAAGAGTTTGACCAATTTGAAAAGCAAAGAATTTAAATAATTCTTCATGGTTACATTTTACATAATCAATATTCCTAGATAATTGAAGATCTTTTAAAATAGAATACTTTTCTGCCCAAGAAGGGGAACGTAGTGCTTTTTTGACCTCAATTCTTTTGTCAGTTCTTGAAAAGTAGCTTAAAAGACCACGAACAGTTCTTACCAATTTAAGATCTAAATCTCTTTCAACGATTCTTGTAACAGGAATTTCCTGATCTTGTTCGTGAAGATGATAAGTATAAAACAAACTATTGTTACATTCATCTTCTGTCCCTTTAAAAGACCACGAAACAACACCATCTTGAATAACCAAAATGTTCGGGTTCATTCCTGTTAGACTTTGACAATAAGATTTTGCTTCTTTAAAGCTAGGTATATGATCAAAAATCACATATACATCATGATCTAATGAATCTTTTGATCCATGAGTGATAATGGGATACATTTTTTACTCTCCAAAATGAGTTCTATTTAATTAAAATATTATAACAAATAAAATAAGTAAAAACAACAATAAAATAATTAAAATAAACAATAAAACAATTTAATAGGTAAAAACTATCAATCTAATAGAAACAAACAATTAGACCTATCAAAATATTTAGTATATTATTATAGGTGTAATCAAAACAACAAACACAAGGAGATAATGATTATGTTTAATTCAAAAGAAAATCAACAAGTTCCAAACGTGACATTTAAAACAAGACAAGCTGATTCTTGGGTAGACGTTACAACAGATGAACTTTTTAAAAATAAAACAGTAATAGTATTTAGTTTACCTGGTGCATTTACTCCAACTTGCAGTAGTTCCCACCTACCAAGATATGACGAATTAGCACCAGTATTTAAAGAGCACGGTGTAGACGATATAATTGTTATGTCAGTAAATGATACATTTGTAATGAATGCTTGGGCAGACGACCAAGGAACACAAAATATTACATTTATTCCTGACGGAAATGGTGAGTTTACAGAAGGTATGGGTATGCTTGTAGGAAAAGAAGATTTAGGCTTTGGTTCTCGTTCTTGGAGATACAGTATGTTAGTAAAAGATGGTGTTGTTGTTAAACAATTTATCGAACCTAACGAACCAGGAGACCCGTTCAAAGTTTCAGATGCAGATACAATGTTAAAATTCATTGCACCAGAATATAAAGTTCAAGAATCTGTAACAGTATTTACAAAACCAGGTTGTCCTTTCTGTGCAAAAGCAAAACAATTGCTTCAAGATAAAGGTCTTCAATATGAAGAAATCGTTCTTGGAAAAGACGCAACGACAGTATCTATTAGAGCAGTAACAGGTCAAACAACAGTTCCACAAGTTTTTATCGGTGGTAAACATATTGGTGGAAGTGAAGATTTAGAAAAACACTTATCTTAATTTATTAGATAAATTTTTTAAAAAATAAAATAAGCGGATCATCCGCTTATTTTACCAAACGAAGAAATAGGAGGCATTTAAAATGAAAAAGATAAATATAGATGTTGCAATAATAGGTGGCGGAACTGCAGGTTTAAGCGCATATAGAGAAGCTAAAAAAAATAAAAAACACGTAAAATTAATAGAGGGCGGTGTGTTTGGTACAACTTGCGCAAGAGTAGGTTGTATGCCTTCTAAATTATTAATTGCTGCTGCAGAAAATGTCCATTCGACAACAAAATCAAAAGAATTTGGAATTAATGTAGAAAATGTATCCGTAGACAGAAAAGCAGTAATGGATAGAGTTAAATTTGAAAGAGATAGATTTGTAGGTTTTGTTCTGGAATCGATAGATAATATGCCAGAAAAAGATAAAATACTGGGCAAAGCGAAATTTAAAAATAATAATACATTAATTGTTGACGATTTAGAAATAGAAGCAAGCACTATAGTGATAGCAACAGGCTCTAGACCAGCTTACCCAAAAATTTGGGAAGAGCTTGGGAATAAATTAATTATAAATGACGATGTGTTTGAATGGGAAACATTACCTAAAAGTGTCGCTGTGTTTGGCGCAGGTGTAATAGGTATGGAACTAGGTCAAGCATTACACAGATTAGGTGTAAATGTAAAATTGTTTAGTATAGGAGGTGCAGTTGGCGCACTTACGGATCAAGAAATAAAAGATTACACAACAAAAACATTAAATAAAGAGTTTTATTTTGATCCAAATGCAGAAGTATTATCTGTAAATAGAAATAATGACAATGTAATAGTAGAGTATATAGATAAAGAAACAAAAGAAAAAGTAGTAGAAGAATTTGAATATCTTCTTGCCGCAACAGGAAGAAGACCAAATGTTGATAATTTAGATATAGAAAACACAACAATTGAACTAGACGAACGTGGTATACCAGTAGCAAATAAATTTACAATGCAAACAAGTGTTGAAAATATATTTATTGCAGGAGATGCGAGTAATCAATTGCCATTGCTTCACGAAGCAGCAGACCAAGGTTTGATAGCAGGATATAATGCAGGAATTTATCCTCAAATAAATTCTGGTCTAAGAAGAACTCCAATATCAGTAGTTTTTTCTGATCCGCAAATAGGTATGGTCGGAGAAACAAAAAAAGAACTGGAATTAAAATATGGCAAATGTGGTTGCTACGAGGTTGGTCAAGTTTCTTTTGAAAATCAAGGTAGATCAAGAGTGATGCTGAAAAATCAAGGGCTTATGAATATCTATGGAGAAAATGGAACAGGGTTATTGCTCGGTGCAGAGTTTATATCCCCTGACGCTGAACATTTAGCACATTTATTATCTTGGGCTATTCAGAAAAAATTAACAGTAAGAGAAATTCTTGACTTACCATTCTACCACCCTGTTATAGAAGAAGGTGTTAGAACAGCATTAAGAGATTTATCTGATAAATTAAAATTAGGAACAGATATAGTTGAAGATTGTTTAAATTGTGGTCTTGGTTGTTAAAAAAAAACTTGGCAAAAGCCAAGTTTTTTATTTTAATTTGTATTAATATTTCTAGATGATAATATGTTTTAAATAATGAAAAGGTTTTTTATGTTAATTAAGTCAGATATAGAAAAAAAAACAAAAACAAATTATGATGCTTATAGAATGGGTGTGAAAGCAGCTTCAGAAGGAATAGATGAAAATATGTCGCCATTCGAAGAAAATTCAGAAAAATACATTTTTTGGTTTTCAGGTTGGAAAGATTATCAATCTAAATAAATTTTATCACCTAGATGTTTTTCCAAAAATTCTTTAATAACATCACCATGACAAGATTGTGGTTTACAACAACACATTAGATAAATGTGTTTCTTTTGTGCAAGTTTATATAAATGAATTATTTCTTTTCTGAAATCATTATTTTTTTTTATTTCTCTTTCAAAATATTCTTTGTATTTCTCTATTGCTTCTTTCCTAGTAGAAACAAGAAATTTAGCAGCACTGTTTGGATTATGAGAGAATTCATTAGATAAAAGAGAAGGTCTCATTATCTTAATTATTTCTCGATTAACTTTGAGTTCTGGCATATTTTTTTTGTTGCAAACAATAATCATAGTATTTAAAGTCTCCCTTTCAAAAAATAGTACATTATTTATAGAAAAAAAACAATGATAATTTGATTCAAGGTCGTTAAATGGTACAATATATATATAAAATAATTAAAAAAGGGACGATAATATATGAAAGACCAAAATATTAAAGTAAAAACAAAAAAATTAAATGAAGAAGACTGCGGAAGAAAAGACAAGATTTTATCATTTGGAGCTTGCGCCCTATTTTCTATAATGCTTTTATTGTCAGCAATACAATGAAATAAAAACCAATAAAAAAAGACACTTCCCAGTGTCTTTTTTATTATGTGTTGTTATTTAACTTTTCGACTTTCTCTAGAAGCAACTCTATTTTTAGCATCTTCCAATTTCATTGTTTGAATCGTTTCTGGCTCAATTGTTCCATATTTTCTAATTTTAAAGCAATTATAACAATCCTTTAAAGGAATCATTGGGGCAATATTTTGTCCTTTATTTTTGGCTGTTTGAACATGTTTTTCATAAGGGTAATAACAACCACAACTACAATGAGCATCATATTTAGATAATGTTTTTTCTTTCTTTATATCTAATAGCTCCACTTCATCTGAAGTTCCATAAATTAATTTATTATGACAATTGACACAGTCATCGTCTTTTAAAATTAAATCAATTAAAAAACCTTCTTCTTCTTTTTCGTTTTTATATTCAGAATATCTTTGATATTCTCCACATTTGCAATTTTTGGACATTATCATACCTCTGTCTTATTAGTATTCCTAAAATATTATTCATATTAAGCACTTCGAACAAAATAAAGGAGTTTTACTATATCAAAAAAGATAAATTAAATCAAGTTTTCTAAGTATTAACATATTAAAAGCATATTTTTATTGAATAAAGATCACAAAAATGATATAATAGACATAATTATTTATAATCAAAGGCTTACATTATGAACAAAAAAACACATAAAGTATTATCAAGTTTTGTAATAGTTACTGGATTATTTACTGGAAAGGCTTTCTCTCAATTTCCAGTAGATATATTTTTGGACAGAAACCCTGAATTATATCAATATTCGATATTTAATGACTCAAAAGTGTTTTCTAAAACAAGCTGTGGTAAATCACATTGTTATGGAATTAAAGACGGAAATTTGTATGTTGTAGGTTATAATGATTTAGGTCAATTGGGTCTAGGAGATAAAAAAGATAGATTTAAATGGACAAAAATAGACATGCCTGAGACAGTAATAGAAATAGCTGCGTATAGTAATTATGGCTTCTTTATAAATTCAAATGGTATTGCTTATTCGACAGGCGCAAATGAAGGTGGAAAGATTGGTCAATCAGAAAGAAAAAATTATAATATATGGACAAAAGTGAATCTTCCAGATAACGTTGTTTTATCAAGAAAAACAAATGTAGTATTAACAGAAAGAAATAGTTTTATTTTTGATAAATCAAATCATGTTAAATTAACAGTTGGTTTAATGCTAAAATCTAATGGAAAATTTACCTCTAATCCAGACGATATTCAATATTCTTTTGTAGCAATAGATAATACAAAAGAAACAAATGATAATGTTAAATATAGAGTATTGCCAGAAATAAAAAGGTCAGAAAGAAAATTCTTTGGAGATCAAGAATAAAAAATAGTAATCAATGAAAGAAAAAAAAGACTCTTGGGATAGAGTCTTTTTTTATATTATTTTTATTTTTTGTCATTAACAAAAAAAACAAGTGATAGTTTATAAACCAACAAGGCAACAAAACCAAAGATCACATATGTTTGAAAATAATCCTCATGAACATGAACTAAACCAATTCCAAAGAAAATAGAAGATAATAAAAATTTAATTCCTATTGCTGCAAACATAAATCCAAATGCAACAGCCGCATATTTAGCAGGAACCATAAAAAATAACGAAGTTGATAACACTGTTGAAACAATGGTTGCTAAGAATAAAAAACCAGCCATTTCTAATAAGTGTTCATTATCTATAAATAATGAATAACCAACAAGACCAATCAAAACGATTCCGAATAAAAGATTTTCTTTAAATATTTTTTTTAACATATACACACCTTAAATTTTGTTTTTTAACTAATCTACTTCTTTTCAAATTTATAGTCAGACAATATCTTATGTTGTATTTCTCTATGTCGAGAAGCTAATTGTTTAACAACTTCATCATCCAACTTCCACGCCTTCTTGCTTTTGCTTTGTTCATTTTGCTCTTTCATATTATAATCCTTATAAAATAAATATTTCCTTAACCTTATAAGTTTATTATAACACAAAAATGAAATAAAAGTAACCAAAAATAGTACTATAATGTTATTTTTTTAATTTAGTCACATCTTGATTTTTTCAATTATAATTAATTGTTTATTTATTATGCAATTTGCAACTTGATTTTATTTGTGTTAGCCTCTATTTAAGGTTATCAATATAAAAGGTTGCTTTATGCAAAAAAAAATAGCTTTATTAATAGATATAGAGAACGTTTCTCATAGAAGTATTTCAGATTTAGAGAAAAAAATCACAAGTTATATAAAAACAACTAATTTCATTTTAGTAGATAAAAAAGCTTTTGCAAATTGGAATGCGGATATCAACCCTTCTTGGCATCAAGTATTGAAGGAGCATCAGATAGATAAGAAACATAGCCCTTCTTATTCAAAAAGAAAAAATGGTTCGGATATCGAACTCGTTGTTTATGCAATGGAACTATTGTTAATTAAAGAGATAGACGTATTTATTATAATGACAGGTGATTCAGATTTCACAAGTTTAGTCCACAAGATAAAAGAAAACAAAAAAAGCATTATAATATGCAGCGATTCTAGTGCTTCAACAACACTAAAAGAAGCTGCAAATGATTTCTGGGAGATTTCTATCCCAAATAATCAAAAGAAATCCATTCAGAAAAAAGAAAAAAAACTTGGACAGGAATATATAAAAGATAAAAAAAGATTATGTAAAATGGCTTTGTCTTCCTATCTAGATCATAAAACAAAAGAAGTGGATATGAGTCTTGTTTATCAATTAATGCAAAACAAAGCAAAAGAAACCAATCATAAAATTGATTATAAAAAAATGGGGTATGCGAAATTGAAACCATTTTTTAAGAATCTATTCCTTTTTGATTTTGTAGAAAAAAATAAAGGCAACAGCAAAAGCTATTACCTTATAAGAAAGCCTAAAAAAAATAAAAATTAAGACGGTCTACGTCTTCTCGGACTTTGTGGTTTACTTCTAGCAGTAGAAGGCATTTGATATGCTTGTTGAGCACGTTCTATCATTTCAACTTTTCCTAAGAAAACATGAGATATGTTCATATTATTGAATTTATACATTTGTATAGAGTCAATTAATGAATGATCATACCCATCTTTTGATAATTTAGCACAATAATCAATTACATTTTCATAAGTAGTCTCTGTGTCAAGAATGTTATCTGACATATTAATCCCTTCTTGTTCAAGAATCTCTTCCATTTTAACTTTAAAATCTGACATTGTATTTTTCCTCCAATATAAATATTAACAACCTATCTACATTATACCAAATAAATTAACTTTTCATAGTTTTATTTTTAAATGATAGACAAAAAAAACGCCACTAAAAGTGGCGGGGTTAATAGGGGTTTGCATATAATGCGGGATGTAATTATTATTATTAAATGGTGATAAAGTATTTCTTTCGTTCCTTTATCTTATGTTTGTATTCTACCAACACTTAAAAGAAAAATCAACCTTTTTTTTAAAAAAAACTCATTTTTTTTATATGCACAACGAACGCTTTATTTTTATTACATTTCCATTTAAAATAAATAAAACAATCTCATTTTCAAGACAAAAACAAAAAGAAATAAAATCATAAAAATCAACAAGTTAAAAACAAATAATTAATTAAGTAACCGTCTTAATATTATTATTATACAAAAACAATATAAACATAGTTAAAAACACCTTACTTACTGTATTTTTGGCACTGTCAATTTTCGGACTGTTCACAAAGTAACCGATTAGAAATAGCATTATAATACTAACAATAATTAAAAAGCAAGAAAAATTTTAAAATTGATTTTGATAAAAAAATAAAGTACAATAATGCCAACAATTGAAGAAATAAAGGTAAAAAAAAATGACTAACAGATTGCAATATTTAAGAGATATAAACAAAGCAACTCGACAAGGTTCAGAAGATTTTTGGGAGCATTTATCATTAAAAATGTTTGCCTATTTAATGAAAGTATCTCCTAGAGAGATAACAGTAGAAGATTTAAAGTTAGAACTAGGAATAAATTACAAATCTTTGGCAAAATTATTAGAAAGAAATCAACATTTAATGGTTCTATCTTCAGCAGTTAAAGTTGAAGATAGAGAAGCAAAAGACATATATATAAATGTAACAGAATGTGGACATAAAGTAATGATGTCTGAAATGTATAAAAAGCTTGACCTTTAATGCTTAATAGAATATAATAAAGCTTCATTATTAAATAGAACCTAAAAGGAGAATAAAAATGGCTGAACTAATTGCACCACGATTAATGAATCTACGAAAAATGGCAATGAAAAATAAAGATGCTGTAGCAAAGACTACACTGTCTTCAATCGGTGCTGCATTTAAACAACGTTGTGTTGACGAAAAACTAGAATCTCTAACAGAAGATCAAGAAATGGCGATTCTTGTTAAAATGGTAAAACAGCGTAAAGACTCAATTGAACAATTCCAAAAAGCAGGTCGTGAAGATCTGGCAGAGCAAGAAGCTGCGGAAATTAAGTATATTGAAGACGAGTTCATGCCAAAAGCATTAACGGAAGACGAAGTCGCTGAGTTAATTGAAGCTGCACTTAAAGAATCTGGCGCAACTCAAATGAATGAGATGGGTAAGGTAATGGCAATTCTAAAACCACAGCTTGCAGGTCGAGCAGATATGGGTAAAGCAAGTGGAGTTGTTCGTAAAACTTTACAAGAAATGTCTCAATAACAATAAAACAATAAAAGATAGAGAACTTCCTAGTTCTCTATCTTCTTTTTTTAGAGGTAATAAATGTTTACAAAAGAATTAAAAAAAGATTTTCAAAAAAAAATTGACTCGCTTCATTCATATAAGGTAACTTTTTTAAATAAAAAATTAAAACCAATTAAAGAAGTGTTTTTAGGTATTGATGTTTCGAAAATTAATGACGCATATGATTTGAAAAAAGTCGAAGAATTTAAAGATTTTGAAGAAAGAAATTACTTGTTTGTGAAAACACTTTTGAAAAAAACAGATGATTATGTCTATATCTTGTCATATGATTCCTCTGACGAAAAATATGAAA
Organism: Chloroflexota bacterium; assembly: GCA_002722455.1. Lineage (GTDB taxonomy): Bacteria > Chloroflexota > Dehalococcoidia > Lucifugimonadales. The sequence goes on along the minus strand of PBMB01000015.1, from coordinate 68,957 downwards.
CTTATACGGAAACAAAGTCGGAAAGTTTGCCTTCTATTAAAATCCAAATTGTAGAAGAAAAAACGAATGATTCAATAATCTACACAATTGATCAAGAAAAAAATCATACATTATCTTACAAAATTGAATCTATTGAGTTTAATGAAGAAAATGTATTGATTTCGAGCAGTTCTCCTTCTCTTGAAGAAGACCATTTTAATTTAAATAATTTAATTTTTGGTGAAATTGGTTGGAATCCTGAATTTTTATCTCTGAATAATGAAAAGCTAGTGTTTTCTTGTTCAAAAGGTGGTTTAGGAGAAATGTCAGATGTTCTTTTGAACTTTGTATTTAAAGAAAATGAAACAAAAGTAAATATTTTACTAGGAGAAGAATCTATTGAAAATCCTTCCGATAAAGAAACCCTTTTAAATTTAATGAAAGAATCTTTTGGAGAAGAAAAATATTCGACATTAGGAGAAATTAAAGATAGAATCATAGGATTGGGAGAAATGTTAGATCTCCATTTTAGTTGTTAAAGGAAAATAATGAGTTTTAGACCAGAAAATGACGGAATAGATCATATAAATGCTTATTCAAAAGCAAGAACAAAAGTTGGAAGACTTCTTACAAATTATGCAAGAAGTCCTTTTAAACATAAAACATTTGGCGAATTTGAATCAATGGAAGGCTTTTGGTTTTGGTTGGCTTCTGGTCGTCAATATAATAGATTAAGAAAACTTCATGGTTATGACGCAAATCAATTAGGTAGAATATGTCTTGAAAATATTAATTATGAAGAAGTTGTTGATGATAGATTTAGAACTTGGATTGGAGAAGCAACTAAAGCAAAACTTCGTCAAAATACAGATATTTTACAAATGCTAGTAGAAACAGGCGATCTACCTATCGTTCATTACTACTATGATTATAAAAATCCTGTGTTAACAGAAGCAAAAGTTACCTTTTTACCTCAACATCAATGGCAAATGGAAATTGTAATGGATGTAAGAAAGAAAACACAAGAATGGATGAAAAGAAAAGGTATAGTAGATATATCTAAATATAAATTGGAATAATAATCTTTAAAAGAAAAATAATATTTGAGTTACAAATTATAATCTACATTTAAAAATAGCAAAAAAAGGAACTAAGTAGTTCCTTTTTTTTATTTATAAGCATATATGTAACTGCCTTCTTTTATTACATTTATTATTTTTCTAGATACTTTTTTATCAACAGAAGGACAGCCATGACTTCTTCCTAAATAACCGAACTTATCCAAAAAACGTTGACTAGAATATTCAGCTCCATGAAAAACAATATATCTGCTTTTAGCTTTACTATTAGTTTTTTCTTTTCCATCTAAAATTAAAGAATAACCGTGTTTTCCATAATATGTATTTTCAGTTAAGTATTGACCAAGAGAGCTTTGATGGCTTCCATCAATATTTGAAAAACTTTTAGCAAATAAACCACCAGACTTAGCACCATGAGAAACATATTCATTGAAAAGAACTTTGTTTTTTTTCAGATCTAAAACAACTAATCTCTTAATACTGGAAGGTTGTCCAAAATCTATAATAGTTAATATATCATGTTTTTTAGATTTGCTTTGATTATGTTTTTCAATTGATTTTTTAAAAACATTTCTGCTGATTTTATTTTCTAAATTAAATTCTTGATATAATATTTCTTGATCGATATCGAGAATGGTTCTTTTGATCTGATTAGCATATCCATTAAAAGAAAATGTTAACAGAAGAACTCCAATAAATGCTTTATATTCATGTATCCACTTCATTATTTATTTGCGTCCTATTTAAATATTATTTAAATAGACTACACAATAAATAACCCTTGTAAAGAAACAAAGCCTAAAAAATATTTAAGCTTTGTTTCTTATTTATTTTTTAATTAAAGGTATTCTTTAAAAGTTTCAAGAACTTCCTCGTTAGTCATGTCTCCCAAATCAACTCCTTCAGAAAGAAATAAAGATTTACCATTATTCGATAAGTTTTTAAGTTTTTTACCTGCTTTATCACCTTCACAAACAGGAACAACATCATAATCCATACTCCATAACCAAGTTTTCATTTGTTTTGGGTTACAACCAAGCATTGCTAAACAATTTAATCCTAAGTTATGCAATCTGACAGCATCAAAGACTCCCTCGACAACAAATAATGTTTTATTGTTTTTATTAAGAAGGTCTAGTCCAAATACAGCATGCATTTGTCTTTTAGGTTCTAATTTAGTAGCGTAAGTAAAGTAGCGTAACTCTCTGGGATCTAACGTATGATCCATTTTAGGTCTTTCTGGTCTGTATTGTTGGTATCCAACAAGTTGTCCAGACAAATTCCATAAAAGGAAAGTTGCTGTTTGTTCTTCTTCTGATACAGTTAACCCTTTGTAAAGTTCAGTGTTAACGTGACGGTTTTTTAGATGTGTTAATAATGTAGTCATAGTGGCAACCTCAAATTTCCTTTAGTTAATGAGAAAGACGCAATAATATAATTATTATTACGACACTTCTTTTATAACAAGAGAAGCGAACTTGCCACCATCCAATTTCAGGCATTGGAAAACCTATAATTTAATAATAACAAAAAAGGCTTTACGAGTAAAGCCCTTTTTTGTCGTTTTTAAAATATATTTTAAATTTATTTGCCAAAATAATTTTTTGAATAAGATATATTAATTTCTGCGACTTCGAGAAAGACCTTGTACAAAAAACATAAGGTCAGATAAAGAGTGACCTTTTGGATAACAAAACCAATTCTTTGTCAATACAGAACCAGTTTCTAAACTTAAAAATTGATTTGCATGCTCTAAGAAATCAACAATATCTTCATTTTCTGAACCTGCAAGAAAATCTTTTGGAATAGTTACAGATTGATCTTTGTAATCCAAAATAACATTGTCAGGAAATGCTCCATTACTTAATCGCAAGCTTTTAAATCGGTCAGGTGAACATTCATAAGTGATTTCAAATAAATCAACGATTTTTTCAGTTTTATCTTCTAGTAAAATTTTAATTTTCATAAAAATCTCTCTTGTTGTTATTTAATTAGTGGTTCTGAATAGTGTGCAATACGACCTTCATCAATAAATGCTAAATCTTTATCAATCAAAGGTTCTCCTGATAGGTGTTTAACAACTTCTGGCATAAACTTGGCATTACAGCGTTTAATCTCAATACCTTCTTTATTTAAAAAGCGTTTAACGAATACACTCAAATCTTCATTAATGCTTTCCAGTTTAAATTCTTCAACGTGTAAGTCAAATTTTTTAATTATTTCATTTTGTTCTAAGATTTCTTTGTAATTTTCGAAGTATTTTTTTTCAAAAACAATTTCATCTGGTGAAGATCCTAGTACATGAATGTCTTTTAAACCAGCTTTAACAAGTTCGTCTTTAATCTTGCCCATAATATTCAATTGAATTGTTTTATGTTTCTTAGGACTTAATTTTCCAAAAATAACTTGGCGGATTTGTTTACTTTCTTTAAAGTATTCCAAATCGGTAAATTTAGAAATAAACTCTTCATATGTATCTGCTGCAAGAATGTCTTTATCATAGTAGTTTAATGATTGGATATTTCCCTTAACTAGATCAATAGATACAAAAGTTTTACCAACATGATCTTGTTGATAAAGTTTGGTTTTGTTTACAATTGAAGTTTCACGATATTCTTCTAGTTTATCTTTTTCAAATCTTTTGTATGATTCACGATCTTTGACAAAATCCATAGCGGCATTTTTGATACGATAGATTTCATTAAGATAATCTTCTAAGCTTTCAAAGCGATTAATTGTATTCACTAGTAAGTCATATTTTGTTTTTGAAAGATAGAGTTCTTCAAAAAGTTCTAAGTAATATTCGAAATATCCATCTTGAACAATCTGAATTGGGAGTTTGTAATCTCTTACAAATTGTCTTTTAGTATCTTCGTTAATCTTAATAGTCATGGATAACCTCTTTTAAATTTATGAAGTGATTATATCAACAATGAGATTAAATAACAAGTTTTTTCTCTTTTTTTAAGTAAATATAGGAATTTATGACAGGCTTTGTTTTTTGATTTATTTATGCTATACTAAAGATATTACGAAGATGAAATTATTAATTGGAGTTACTTTATGAACATCGGTTTACTATATATAATGGCAACAGGTTTAACTTCTTCAATCTCAATTGAAGCAGTAAATAATGCTATGCATGTAGAATATGATGCAGAAGAAATAGCAAAAGTTGTATTTAGCTTAGATGATAGCTGTAATGCTTCGGAAACACAGACAGTTTTATCAATGAAAGATTATGAAAACTTTTTTACATGGAATAAATCAAATAAAAGAATTACATCAGAAATTAAAAATAATTTTGCATATAATGAAAGCATTTTTGATCTAATATTGGATACAGAAATAGAAAAAAAAGATTTATATACAGTAAAAGATTTCAATTTGAAAAATTTAAAGTCAATGCCAGTAGAAGTTGAAAGCTACATACTAAGTAAAAATGGTCATCCTTCAAAAGAAGATTTAAATAAGATAGGGTCTATTTATTCCTTACCAGAAGGATTGTTATATTCTGTAATGATAAAAGAATCAGAAGGTAATAAAAATGCTGTGTCTAACAAAGACGCACGTGGTTTATTCCAATTTATGAAAGAAACAGCAACAGATTTTGGTTTGATAGTAAACGGTAAAGACTATAGAACAGACGAATGGCGTTCTGCAGAAGCTTCTGCTAGATACTTATCTTGGATATTTACTTATTTTCATCCTGAGAAAGACCGCTCGGACATAAATAACTATAAATATGTATTAGCAGGTTACAATGCAGGTATAGGTGTAGTAAAAAATAGAGATAAGCTATCTGTTCCTAACTACAAAGAAACAAAAGACTATGTGAAATATGTAATTGGTTACGCAAAAGGGGATTATTATAGAGTTAAAAAAGGCGATTTGTTTAGAAAAATTGCAAAAGATCATGATTTGGAAATCCATTCATTAGCAAGAATGAATAATGGCGTATCACAAACAACATTAAAGGCAGGTAGTTATTTATTAGTTAATAAAAATGAAAACTATGGAAACTATGTAGTCCAAAAAGGTGATTCATTGTATGGAATTGCTAAAAGACATTCTGTAAGTGTTAATGAGATTAAAATCGTTAACTCTCTGTCAAACAACTTAATTAAAATTGGTCAAGAATTAACAATGCCATTTTAAAAAATAAAAAAGAAAAAGGGTTTACCAGCCTGGTAAACCTTTTTTTTAAAAAAAATAAAAAAAATCATTGACATTATAACAAATAGACATTAATATGTGGAAATCAAGGCTAGTTAAAGTTCCTTCTTTTACGATAAAATGAAGAGAAGAATCAAAACCCGAAAGGGGATTGATTTTGCAACACTTTGACGCTTCCTTGCAAAACAAAGGCTATATAAAGTTCCTTCTGATTATTTAATATACGCAGCTAGATTCACTTTATAACTTCCTTTGTTTTTTTAATCTCTAAGGCTAGTTAAAGTTCCTTCTTATTATATATGATTATAGGAAGTGGCAAGCAAGTAGTTTAACGACGAAAGCGAGCTAATTTTAACTTTAACGCTTCCTTTAATGATTAAGTTAAAATTAGTAATTTTATTCAATTGAATAAAAAAAAATTAAAATTAGTAAAAACTAAAATACAGCTAGATAACTCAACAAAAAAAAACAGATGATTATCGTTGAGTAAAATTAAATTAATTACTTGAAAAACATATGATTATTTTACAGGTAAAAACTTTAATTTAAATGGTAAATAAACTACGTGCTACGGGATATACTGGTTAACACCTTTTCCCCCAGTAGACAAACAATATACTAAATTTTAATTATTTAATTCAAAAGAGGAAAATACTATGACTAACTTAAATAAAACAATAACAGCAATTCAAAACAACTTTCTTGTAATAAACAAGGAAGAAAACATTAATACTTCGAGCAACTTGGCAGAAGTAGCCACTGTTGTGTCTAACATAAACTATTATGGTTTTATGCCATCAATGGAAGTTTTTGACGTCTTGAAAACAATGTCGAGAGAAGAATTAATTTCTTTTTGGGAAAATTTGGAACCTGCATTTAAAGAAGTGACAGGAGAAAAATACAATATTTCTGATTTTGTTGTTTACAAAAATTTTCCAGAAGAAGTGTTATCAATGTCAAGATCAGAATACGTGGTAAAACAAATATTAATTTACTTTGGCGTTAAATATGATCATTTACGTGAAGAAGAAGATACAAGAGAAGATTTAACTGAAAAAGTTGAATATAAAGTTCTTAATCTTGCAAACCAAGAAGTATTCGAAGAAATCTTTATTTCTTTAATGAATCGTTCTAATGCGTGGAATGACAATCAAACATTTCAAGCAGAGACACTAATGTGTGAATTTTCACAAAACTTAGATATTGATAAGTTTAAATTCAAAGAAAACGCAATGAGTTTATCAAAGTTAGCACTTGATAAAAATATCCCTATTTTTGCAAAAAACGCAACGGATGTATTAAGGTTGGCTTTTGCTTGGTCAGAAATCGAATTTTCTACACCTGTAAAAAAAGTAAGATTTAAAGCATTTAAACGTCCTGAAAGAAAATTCTTACTGTCTATGCTTGAGAATAGTAAAACGTTAGAGCATGATGTTTCTATGAAAAGGAATTTATGGAAAAAGTTATTTGGTAGGTTGAATCCAAGTGATTATAAATTCAAAAGAGTTCAATCTGTATATGATTCTTTATACAATAAGAAGATAAAAGGTTTGGAATCTGATTTTAAACTTTATCTTTCTCAAAAAGATCCAAGAGCAATGACGGAAGCATTGAAATTATCTTCTGGATTTTATTTAAGAAATATTCACCAATTATACGCAGTATTTGGTATTATGGCTTTTGAATTGTTTTCCAAAAACATGGATAAACTATCGGTGTCTCAACTTTTAAAATTATCTAAATATTTAGAAACTGAAAATGATAAAAAAGTGAGAATTGTCGCACCTAAAGGTTCTTGGTCTAAACTTCAACTTATTGAAAATAATAAGGTTAAATTTAAATCAGAAGATATTGAGTTTTTGACGTCAAAAATATCTGATAAAATTGACGAAAAATTATCACCATTGTTCCCTAATGGTATAGTTTTATCAAAACAAACTAAGAGAGTTAAGATGCCTACAAACGATCTTAGAATTGATCTTTATGGTCGTGGAACAGAGTTTGATATTCCTGAAAACATTAAAGCAGTAAGATTAGCGAGTTACTGGAATAATGGCGAAAGAATGAACCATTGGTTTGATAACGGAGTGAACTTTTTTAACGAAAATTACAAGTCTGTTGGTGCTTGTTGTTGGAATAGAGGATTTCAAGGTTCTTTGTTTTCTGGTGATCCATTACCATCAAATGACAAAGAAGGTCAAGGTGCTCAATTAATAGATTTAAATCTTGAAGAATTAGAAGAAAAAGGCGTTAAATATGCAATATGGTCAATATTATCTTTTAATTCTAAACCATTTTCACAAGCACCTGCCGTATTTGGTGCAATGCAATTCTGTGAAGAATCACAAAAGGGGGAGTTGTTTGAACCAAGCAGATGTCAAATGATGTTTGACATTAAAGATAATTCTTTAACTAAATATGTCGCTTATGTTGACGTTAAAAATAGAAAAGTTATTTTCTTGGATGCAAATATGCCAGCAAATGTAACAAGTGCTTCTTCAAATGCGCAAAGACTGGAAGAGCAATTCCCTGCATTTTTAGAATATATTGATTCTCAGCCTTCTATTTATGACTTATTTAGTCATATTAAAAATAGAATGGAAATAGACGAAAGTAATTTCTTGGAACCTTTTGAGATAAATTTCGATCAGCATTACATTGGGTATTCTGATAATAAAGTTTTATTTGAAAGTGACCTTGAAAATAAACAGAAAGCTTATTTGTTTAAGCATACAAATGAGAATAATGTATTCGAAAGAATAAACATATTAGATTATTTACCAATAGTCTAATTGACATAAAGGAGATAAATTTCTTCATATTTATCTCCTTTTTTTAAATACTCATAAATTTTATTTTCAAAATCATTAATGCTTTTTGATTTATCAAAATCATGCCTATATAGCCATTGTTGCTTTTTGATTTCTTCAAATAAATTGTAATTATCATATTGACTTAACGAAACAAAAAAAGAAGCTCCATTAAAAAAATAATAATCTTGAAGATTTATAGTATCTCTGTGTGAATTAAAAAGCTTATTTTTAATAATAAACTCTGCTGTTAATATTCTTTTTACTTCTTCAAAATAATCAATCATATAAACTCCTTTCTTTAAAAAGTACAATAAAAAAAAGAAAAAAGCAAATAGCCAATTCCTTTACTGAAAAGGTAAAGTAATTTTTTTGTATCTATTTTGTTGACATTATTTTCTTCCATTGTTATAAGATAAGAAAATTCAATGTTATAATAAGAATTAATACAAATATATAATAGAAAAAAATAACTAACATTCTTTTTTTTTGTATATTTTTTAAATAGGAAAAAAACATGGAAAAAATAACTGTTGCTTTAGAAAACAATAAAAAAGTAGGTTCGCCTATTCTTTGGGCAAGTCTAGTATTTATGCTTTATCTTCTACTTTTATCTGTAACTATGGTTGGAGGTGGTTTTAAAATGGCTACTGGTGATCAAGCAAAAGTATTATTTGAGTTTGCTTCTCACCCAATAGCAGGATTAATGATTGGTTTAGTTGCGACAGCATTAATTCAATCATCAAGTACTGTAACCTCTATCATTGTTGGATTAGTTGCAGGTGGTTTACCTGTTGAAACAGCAATTCCAATGATTATGGGTGCGAATATAGGAACAACAGTAACAAATACAATCGTATCTTTGGCTCACATAAGAGAAAAAGATGAATTTAAAAATGCTTTTGCCAGTGCAACAATACACGATTTCTTTAATATATTAGCAGTAATAATATTCCTTCCGTTAGAAATAATGTTTGGTATTTTTGAAAAAGTATCAGAATGGCTGGTTTCATTTTTTGTTTCAACTGGTGATATGAGCATAAAAAGCTTTAATTTTATCAAGCCAATTACAAAACCTGTTGTAAAGGCTATAGAATCTCATTTATCTTTTTTAAATAGTGAAATGATAGGTGTTTCTCTTATTATAGGAGGAATATTCACAATATTTATTGCCATTACATTTATGGGTAAATTAATGAAGAAATTAATGGTAGGTAGAGCAAAAGAAATTTTGAAGAATGCGATAGGTAAAGGTCCTTTACACGGTATTTTTTCAGGAACATTAGTGACGGTTTTAGTTCAATCATCTTCAACAACAACGTCTTTAATCATTCCATTAGTAGGAAATAAAATTTTAAAAGTAAAAGAGATTTATCCTTTTACTATTGGATCAAATATAGGAACATGTATTACAGCATTGTTGGCTGCAACAGCAGTAACAGGAGATTTCGCTGTGTTTGCTCTTCAGATTGCTTTGGTTCATTTATCATTCAATTTAGCCGCAACAATAGTTATATTTGGCATTCCTTTTTTGCGAAAAATACCATTAAATAGTTCACACTGGATTTCTGATTTGGCTATTAAAAATAGAGGTGTTGTTTTTGTTTATCTAATATCTTTGTTTGTCGTTATCCCAAGTGCAATATTGTTTTTGACTGTTTAAGTTTTAAATATAAAAAAAGAACCGTAAGACCTCAATCTTACGGTTTTTTTTAGTTTATTTTTTCTATGTTAATTAATTTAATTTTACACTTTTTTAAATAATACTCTTTTTCTTTTTTTCCGTAAAGGAAATCCATTCGAGATTTTAAAGTTTCAACCCAGTCAATGATTTCAGGAACAAAAGCACAAGTTAAAAGATACTCTTCATTAAAATCTTGCTCAACACAAGGATTCGTATCTTCTCTTGAACTCCAAAAATGACCATAAAAATCATATTCATTTGGTTTAGAATTAGAATATATTGTTCTATACAATAATTCCTGTTGTTCTTCTTTAAACTCTTTTAAGATTTCTCTAATACGAGATTGAATGTATCTTTTAACAATAATTTTTCTCTCGTTAGAATTGGCATATTCTTCTTCTAGCCCTTCATAGTCGAAATAATCAATTAAGTCACTACCATGTTCACACCATTTTAAGTTGCTAACAACCCAAGATAAGTATTCTTCTGATTTGATATATTCAATAGCAACATTTAAGTTCTGCATAATCCACCTCCGTATGAGGGAGGATTATGGTGGTTTAATTAATCTAATACTGATTCTCCTAGTTACTTGATTTCTAGTTATAATATCAAAGAAAGAAAGGAAAGTAAAGTTGAAAAACAATCACAAATTTGATATAATAAACAAAAATTTAACATTAAGGCGTATAAGAAAATGAATCAAGAATTAGCATTAAATATGTTAAAAAATGTAAAAACAAAAGGGTTAGGAAGAAGACTTATAAGAAACATAAGCTTAAGAAAAGCTCTACATGATATTCTTGAAAAAGATTTAATCAAAAACAAAATAACAAAAGAAATGTATGTAGAACTTTTAGAAGAAGATTCAACGAATTTAAATTATAATAATTCTGTGGTTGAAAGGTTCGAAAGCTATTATGAAAAATCATTATCAGAAAAAAAATTATCATATTTTTACAAAAAAATAATGGATCTGGATAACAACATTCATATTCACTCGGAATCTAGATATATCTATTTAATAAATCATTTTAAGGATAAATTAAACTTTGAAACAAAATTAGAACTTTCAATGAAACACGATTTTTTAAGAGAATTATTGGATACAAAAAAAGAATTAAAAAGCATTGAAAACAAAATAATTTTCAAAAAACGTTTCCTGAAAGAATTAACTTCAATGTTTATGAGTCACGAATACTTTATGAAATATGCAGAAGATGAAACAAATGAATTGCTTCTTTCATTGAATGAAACTGAATGGAAAACTTTACTTGAAAGCACAAATTTGTCTAATGCTGAAAGAAATAAAGCAGTGAAAAGAAATACATTTGAGTTTTTTTACTTAATGAAATACAGAGATAAATTTACAGAGTCAAATAAAAAAGTATTAGCTAAATATTTAAAAATAAAAGAATGTAACGATCCTTACTTTTATTTAAACAATCATAATGGGATTCTTATTTTAGAATCAATAAAGAAAAAAGAAATCGTATTAAAAGATAAACTGTTGTTATCGTCAAGTATCTTAAATTTTAAAAACGAAAACATAAAAGAATATAAAGATTTAAACCTAATCCCTTTTCCAATAAAAGAAAAAGAATTAAGAGAATATGGAAGAAATGACTACTTATTTGACTTATTTAATCTCGTATTTAAAAATAGAAAGACAAAAGTTTCTTTTAATTTTTCAGTTTTAGATAAATATTTAGAAGAGATTTTAGAGATAGAAGAATTATCTTACTTGATAGAAAATGATATAAATACTGATTCCTTTACAAGAACATTATTAAGTTATGCAGATTCTATTTGTTTTAAAAACAATCAAATAGATATCAAAGAAACACTTGAATTGGTTGAATTAAAATCAAGTGTTTAATTTTAACAGTTTTTGGTCTTGACAAAAAAACAAATGGATTTATTATTGAAAACAAAAACAAAGGAGAATATAAATGTTAAGGGTGGAAATTGCTGAATTACTTATGGATATAGAAGGTAAGAAATTTGACGAAGACTCTTTGAAAGTAGATCTTATGTCTTTATTGGAAGACGAAGGCGTAGAAGTAGAGGAATGGCCTTCTTCTGTAAGCTTAGAAAAAATCGTAAATTTAAATGGAACAAGCTCAATAAATATGTCTGCGGCACGTATTCTTTATCATTTAGATACAGAAGGGATGGATATCGTTGGTTCTGGTGTTTTAGACGACGATGACGACTGGGAAAGGTTATCTGATCTTTTAGACCAAGAATAAGGAAAAGAAAAAAGAGCCAAAAGGCTCTTTATTTATTTTAAATTATTTTTTTGCTTCTTCTGCTTTATCTTTTGCTTCTTCAATTTTTTCGTCTATTGAATCTTTTAATTCTTCTTTTTTATCGTCGAAAGAATCTTTAAGTTCATCGGTTTGATCTTCCCAAAGTTCGATAAAATAATTTTTAACAGAATCAATAGAGTCATCAATGCCAGATTTGAAACCATCGTGTTGAGTATATAAAACACCAGCAGCGAAACCTAATAGTAATATAAATAGTGATTGTTTCATTTTTTCTCCTTTATTTTAAAACTATAATATCATTAATTATTCTTTACTTCAAATTGAGACTTCTGATTCTTCGCAAAAACTCCATTTCCACAAAAGAATATTTTTCTTTGACAGTAATTTCATCAAATTCGTCTTCAAATTCAATACCTTGATGAAAACAATAATCTTCTTCATTGTATTTTTTGTAGATTTCTTCAATTTTATCATCTGAAAAATCAATTTCCATCATATCTTCATTTTGAAAACTTTTGAATAATCTATTTTTAAATTCAACATAAAAAACAGGTTTATCTTCTTCAATTTTAATTGATAAAATAAAAGAATTGCTATGATTAGATAAAATCATTTCTTTTTTAATGCTATAAAGAGAGTAGATTTTATTTTCTCTTAACAATTGAGCAATCATTCCATATATATTATAAGATAATTTTTCATTAGTAATAAAAGTTAAAGATGTCATTGTTTTATTCAAACTGTCTTCTTGGAAAAAGCCCATAGGTATCTGCAATTCTTCTTTGTGATATCTCATATAAGAATATAAAGCAATTAATTCAGTAGGTTGACTAACGCCTAAGCAAATTGTTGTTTTAAAATCTTTTGCATACTTTCGGTAAATATTACTCTCAATAGAATTAGGATGATCTAAAATATTTGTAATCATTTCTGTGTATGAATGGTCTTGTTGTACAGCCATTTGTTGGTTTTGGGAGTAATTCGTTGTTATATAATAATGTTTCATTAAAAAATTAGTCCTTTTATTAGAAAATTTAATAGATTATATCACTAAAATTTTTGTGATACAAGATATTGAATAAAAATAAAAAGTTAAGGAAATATAAATATTTGGATAAGATTTTCTTTTCGAAAGTCACCTTTGTAAAAATTAAAAACAACATATATAAAAAAATAAAAAAAAATAAATAAAAAAATAGTTTTATTGATTATAATGCTTGACATATTTAACGATTACAATGTAAAATATGGTAATTAATAAATATATAAATCTATAAGTATAGAAGAAGTAAATAAGGAAGCCATATTTTGCCAGTAATAAAACCTCTAATGAAGACTTCAGAGCTATCTGTCTTGCTTGTTGACAAGTCTGATTTTGAAATAAACACGACAAAAAAATGGCTTCAGCAATTAGGTATAACAAAAATAGAATCTGCAAATAATTTACAAAAAGGTTTAAAATTAGTAAAAAGAGATAGACCAGATATTATTTTATGTGAATATGAACTAAAAAATGATTCAGGTTTAGAGTTATTAAAAGAAATACGATTAATGAATTCTTACACTCCTTCATTTTCAATAATGACTTCAAATACAGCTCAAGAGACAATAGTGGAACTATTAGAAATAGTTCCTGAAGATATATTTATAAAACCATTTTCTCCTGATTCTTTCAATAAGAAAACAACTGAAATAATTAAAAGATACCTATCAACAAAAGAAATAAGAAAAGCAATAGATACAAAAGATTTCGAATTAGCTTTAACATTAGCGTCAGATAAAAAATATGATGATTTGGCTTCAAGCAATACCGCATTCTCTTCTTGGTTGGAAAAAACAAAATTAGAAATAATGTTAAGTCAAAAAAGATTTTCAAATGTTGTTGATTATGCAGAATTATTGTTAGGAAATAAAAAATATGATTTAGAGTGGCTTAGAACATACCAATTAAAAGCTCATTATGAACTAGGTTCTTATCAAATTGTTATTGATAAAGGTGAGAAAATAGTAAAAAAATATCCGTTAAGTATAAAAGCACATATACTAATGGGGGATTCTTATTATAAATTAAAGAAGTTAACATTATCAACGAAAAGCTACAATAGAGCATTATCTTTATCAAAAAATTCAATAAGTGCTCAACGTTCTGTATCAAAAGTTCATCATGAAATTGGTGACTATGAAACGTCTATGGAGTCTTATAAAAAATTAATGACGTTGATAGAGAGAAGCGTTGAAAAAAAAGCAGAAGATTATTATGAATATGCAAATCTAAAAAAAGAAAATGCAGAAGTTAAATTAGAAGCTAATTTAGATAAAGCTATTTCAGAAGCATTAAATATTTTAAAACAAGGTCAAAAGAATTTCCCTGATGATGCCTTATTTGACGTCCAAAAACAAATTTTAGACACCCAAGAATTGTTAACAAAAGGAAAAAAGAAAGAAGCCTTAATAAAAATGAACACAACAATGTCAGAGTTCGAACACTTAATAAATAGAAGTGGTTCTGCTATTCTTAATTCTTTAATTACTTTTCAGCAATTAGGTGAAGAAGATAAAGTAGAAAATTTAAAAATAAAACTTGAGAATAATAAAGTTGATTACGTAAAGTCAACATTAGATGCAAGATTGAACTCATTTAAAACTCAAGAATTGGAATTATCTGAAAAAATAAACTCTTTGATTAGAGATTATATGAAAGATTTTCAAAATGAACAATTTGAATCTGCTGCAATGAAAGCGCAGAGTGCTTTAAGTCTTGCACCTAAATCTATAGAAATTGTCTTAAAACTTTTAGAATCAAAAGTTAAACATATAGAAAAGAGTTTAGAAATGGAAGCTGTTGAGTCAGCAACAAAAGTGTTTAAGGAATATAAAGAAAATAAGATGACAATAATTGAAAATGAAAGATTTAAAGAATTTGGTAAAAAACTAAAAGATCTAACTGTTGCTACTAAAGAAGCAGAGAAACAGAGACGTAAAGATAAAGCAGCAAAAGCCAAAAAGGAAAAAAGTTTACAATTTGAAGAACAAAAAAGAAATGCTTTAGTAAAACAAAATATAGAAACAGTTATAGAATTAACTTCTGTTGATGATCCAAATAAAGCTTTTACAGCAGAGGAGTTGGAGAATCGAGCAAAATCTGATAAAAAAACGGAACTTATAGTAAAAGAAAAGGAAGAAGAGGAAAAAAATAAAAATATAGACAAACAAATAGACAAAGTTTATAAAAAACAAGCTGATAAAATAAATTCTGAGAAAGCAGCAGAATTTGCAAGAGAAAGAGAAAAGATAGAGAAAGAAGAAAAAGCTAATATAATAAAAGCAGAAAAATTAAAAAAGAAAACAGTGTCTTCTACTTCAATACTATCTAAATCAAAAGATACATTGAAACAACAAGAAATGGCTGATATTTTTAATAGCAGTGTTTCTCCGCATGATGAGAAAACAAAACTTCATGAGGCAAAAAAAGCTTTTGAAAAATTACCAAATGAAGAAAAATTAAAACTTATACATGCAGTAAAGATAACAAAAGAAGATTTGACGTCTGAACAAGTGTCAGAAATAGTAGAATACAGAAGAACAAATAATCACGAAGCATTGAGAAGATCAACGTTTGAAATAAAAAAGCAATTGTTCTTGAAAAAGAGTGGTTTTCTTAACAAACAAGCATAAATTTTGCATAAAAAGAAAAAGAAACTAGCTGGTTTCTTTTTTTTTATTTTTTTACTTGTGATATAGAAATTAAATCCAATACATTATTGATTTTCTTTTTTTCTTCTTCTGTAATTTTTATATTGGAATAAGAACTGCTCTGATCTTTATACTGAACAGAAATAGACATTGAGCTATTATTGTTTATGGATTTCTTTATTATTTTATTATATTTTTTTGAATCTAAATAAAAAACGTGGACGTTATTTCTCTTTATTTTATGTTTAAAATTATCTTTACTGATCCTGTGATGACCTAATTTTATGAAATCAATATCTTTATTTTTAAATTGAGCATCTTTAACAACAAGTATTGTAGTAAAAACGTCTTCTTCTCCCTTTATGTTATTGTTAACTGATTCAATGTCAATTAATTGTTTTTTTTGATAATAGTCAACGTCAAAATTTGTAGTAATAAAAACAGAAACATATTCTTGATCAAATACAATTTCCACTTCTGAAAATATCTCTAAAATATTTTGATTTTCTTTTATGTTAATGTATTTAGATATGTATTTTAAATCCTTGGTATCTCTTTTATCTAAAATATACCCCTTATTTTTGGAGGAAAAAATCAAATTACCATTAATGAAAGAATAATCATCGATTATATTCAGTTCTTTCATCTCATCGAGAACTAAATTATATTCATAAAAATGATTATTCATTGTTAATTTTTGAAAAGGATGATTTTTTTTAATATTTAAAGATTGATATTTGTCACCATTCTCGAAAACAATAGAATGAATATTAAAATCAGAAGTAAATTGAGAATTTTTTTCTTCAAGTGTAATACTCCCAATAGATTGTTTTTGTTCTAAAACACCGAATCTAACATTATCACTAATAAAAATAGGTTCTTGACAAGACTCTTGAAGAATCGATTTGCTGTGGTCATAAGACTTGCATATTGTGTAATCATAAAAACCTTTGCTTGAATACGTTAAATAAAAGCTATCATTTCCCTTTTCAGTAAGATAAGAAAAATAATCGGTGGTGTTTGTTGTTTGAGTTTCTTTTTCTATAGTAGAGCAAGCAGACAACAAAGCTATAAGACTTATGCTAATTAAATTGTATCTCATAAAAACTCCTAGTAATAAGGAGAAAAGATTACCAAAAAACAATTTTAATTTCAAATTTTATTTAAGAAATAGGAAAATACTTATAAAATAAATAAAAAGAAAAAATTACAATTTTAATTATTTAGAAAAACAAAATTATAACACTGTTAATTAAGTTATTTATTTTATTTAAATATTCGTTTTCTTGCGCAAGTTTTTTTTATTGATAATATAACTACTATATAATAAAAAGGAGTTTTCAATGAAAATAAAACTATCAATTTTAGCACTTTCAATTTTGTCAATAAATCAAGCAAGTGCTTATGAATTAACAGATAATTTTGCATTAGGAATGTATGGTTCTGCTGGTTATGGTCAATTAGAACAAGATGACAATGATTTCACAGCAATAGAAAGTTCTACAAATGCTTATTTAGAAGTAACAGTAAAAGAACACTTTAAATTAATGGCAGATTATAATTTCCAAACATTAGATCTAGATGAAGAGGGTTCAGAATCAATGTCAGGAGGAGATATTTATCAAGGATATGCTCAATTTGAAAACAAAGCATTAGATATTAAAGTCGGGCGTTTTGCAGACTTTAATGCAAAAGGTTACAACAACCTAAATCTATCAGATAAAATGATAAAAAGCACAGTGACAGAACGTGCTGTTTTTGCAGCTTCGGTTATATCAACAATTGACGGGGTTTCATTTGGCTATTCGAACCCAATTTATGGTGGTGTTTTTGAATCTACAATTTATGGTGGTGTTAATACACAAAAAGACTCAAACCTTGATGATTCATTGAAAACAGAAAGTGGCTTATTTGGTTTAAACTTTGATCTTAAAACTGAAAATCATGGTTTCTTAGTTGGTTTTAAGTATTCTGACTATTCTGACGGTTTCACAAGTGAAATTTATTCAACAGAAGAAGATTTCAACAAATTTACAGCATTCTTTACATATAATTATATAAATGAATATTTTTTCTTTGACGGTAGTTATCAATATGATTATTTTGATCTAGGTGGTGAAATAGCAATTGAAGATGAAGATGGCAATGAAGAAAGAGTTCCAGCAGATGATCAATATATAGTAGATGTAAAACTAGGAACAAATATAGCTGGATTCAAACCATACATCGGATTCAACCAATATAGATTCAAAGAAGAAAAAGCATTGAACACAACTTCTGTTGGTGTGAAATATGATTACAAAGGATTTGGTTTCTTAGCAGAAGCAAGAAAAGAAGAAATGAAAGACCAAAATGACAACGAAATAATATTTGGTCAAATATTCTACAACTTCTAAAAATATAAAAATACTAAAAAAAAGATTCGTTCGCTCGAATCTTTTTTTTTAAAGAGAAAATGTTTCTAAATAAAAGATTTATCCATTAAAATAAAAAAAGATACGAAAATGTAATAAAAAAAGGTGACGAAATAAATTAAAAAAAAGACGATCAAACAACTTCTATAAATAAATTAAAAAAAAGATTATTAAATAAAGTAAAATTGAGATTCGGTAAAAAGATCTAAAATATTAAATAAAACATAAAGAAATAAAATTAAAAAAAAGCCTATTGATCTATGAAAAATGATCTGTTAGTCTTAATAAAACCATGAGCACTATTTCTAAAAACCATTCATTGGTTTGATCTCAAGGATTAGATAAAAATAAAAATTAACTTAGAGGAAGCATTTGATGTCATCTAATCAAAAGCAATATTCGTCATATCATTTTTTACCGATTAATATTGATGAATTTGTGACTATTTTACCAAGAAAATTGTTAAAAAATGACTATTTTATAGAAAATTTCGACGTAAGGAATGAATTACCACTATTTTGTTTCATATCGACATTACTATTAAATGAAAAAAACAATAACTTTGTAAAAGGTGACTCGATCACAATAAAGTATTCGACATTAAGAAATTTCCTTAGAAAAAAATGTCATTCGGATAAAAAAGAATATTTGGATGAAGTCGTTCTAAAGTTTTTTAACAAGTTAAAAAACAATTCTGAAAAGGTTTTCTTCAATATATTTAAGGTTGATACAACAAAGGTTGAAATATCGTTTTCAAAAAAATACTTAAAATTATTAGAAAAAAATACAGTATCTTTTAATTTATATAATATTACAAAAACAAGAGGGGTTAAAGCAAAAAAACTGTTTTTAAAGATAATTTCCTATGATATGCGAGATACAAATCAAAGATTCTTTACATTAAAAAGCATTTCAAAATATTTGGATTTAGACTGCTTCTTGCATAGAAAAAAGACAATTAGAACAATAAAAAGAGCATTTAAATCTTTATCATTAAAAAGCTTAATAACTTCAATGGAATATATAGGAATAAACAAAAATGATATAGGGAATAATTATCGTTTTGTTTATAAACTAGGAATATTGAGACAACAGACAATTTAAATATAAAAAAAAGCATTTTTATTTTAACATACTTTCTTTTTTTAATTTATATTTATGATATAATGTAATAAAGGAAAATAATCAATTCGAGAGATAATAAAATGGAAAATGTATCAAACAATAAGGTATTATGTTTAAACAATGAGGCTCTATTAGAAGTAAAAAGAGATAAGATATTAGAAACACTAGGTAAAGGTATCGACGTATTCTTCTTTTATGACACAGAAACAACGGGATTAAACCCTTATCCAAAGGGTGATAAAGGTAGAGATAGAATTCTAGAAGTAGCATTTACAGTTTTTTATTTAGATGAAAATGAAGAAATGCAACAATTGACAATTAAAGATGAAAATGGAAATGAATTGCCAGTTTCATTCCAAGAATATATAAACCCATTCGCAGAATCAGAAGATTTAAGAAGAAAAACTCGTTCTAGAAACGATTGTGACCCAAAAGCACTAGAAGTTCATGGTATAACAAATGCCTTTTTAGAAGGAAAAGATTCTCTTAATGGTATTAAATTAACAAAACCTGCACCAACATTTAAAGAAATGAAACCATTTATGGAAAGATTTTTATGTTTTGATAAACAAGCAGAATTTAAGGCAAATGCTCATTTTGTTTCTCATAACGGTATTGCTTTTGACGATAAAATGTTAACAGAAGAAATTAAATATATCGACAACTATGATCCAAATGTTGTTGTGTCAAGACGTTTTGAATCATTGTTAGGTAGTTCTATTGATACTATCAGATTAATGAGAAAAATGTTTAAAAAGAAGGATTTGGAGAAACTAGGTGAAAGAAATGGAATATCACCAGCTTACTCTCTTGATTATTTAGCTGCTGTTTTAAATGTAAATACTGATACTCGTGCAGAAGTTCACGGAGCAATGTTAGATTCGGAAATCTTAAAAGATGCTTATAACAAATTAATTAAAACAAAAAAATATAAAGCAATTAGAAATAAAGTTAAATTTAATACAGAAGCAACAGCTAAAATAAAAGAATTACCACAGTATTCACTTAATGCAGTATCAAACGTAGAATCATTAAACGAAAATGCTTCTGTTATAAATATAGTGAAAACAGACGCTTCTTTCAATGAAGGAACAGGAACAGTGAAAGAATATGTTCAAAGAGCGAAAGAAAATGGCTTGAAAAACTTGTTAATGGCTGACGTTGTTTCTCTATCACGTTTCGTTGAGTTTTATGAAGAATGTACGGCTGCTAATATTAAGCCTATAATTGGAACAACATTTAAAGTAGAAACTGGTTTTGACGTTTATAATATATTTACGCCAGAAAAAGTAGAAGGTCCTTTTATGAAAGGTCTAACTATGAAATTCATTAATATGGCTCTTGGAAATGAAGAAGGAACATTAGATTTTGAATCATTGGTAGAAATGGGTGCAGATGATCCAGTAAAATGGGGTGCAGTTATATCTTCTATTCAACGTATTGAACAAACGCTAAGTGAAGGTAAAAAACCAAATAAAGCATTGCTAGGAAAGATAGAAGAATTAGTTTCAGATATCCCTTCTTTAAAAGTAGATAAAAAAGCGAAAATAGAACCTTATGTGGATATTATAAAATCTTCACCTTCTATTCTAGCATTTGAAGGTTTTGACAGAATAGTTGGTCACTCTGATTTAGTTCTTTATGCAAATGATAATGAAGGCTATGAAAATCTTAAAAAACTAATCACAATTGCAAACAAAGAAGGTCAATATTATTTAGCACCTGGTAAAGAAAGGTCAAAAGGTGAGCAACCAGTTCTAAATTTAAAACAAATTAAAGATAATATGGAAGGTTTGTCTGTTCTTTTAGGTTCTGAAAATGACATACTTGATAGAGCATTAAAATCTGGTTATAAAACAATGCCAGAAGGTGTAATTAAAACACTACAACAATCATTAGGTTTGGATAAAATTCAATTGCAATTATCGACAAGAGAAGATAGAAGAAATGATAAGAGAATGAGTTTACAAACTAAAAACAATGAAGTTGTTTCAAAACTTTCTTCTGACTTTAGTATTCCAATGGTTGCAACTCAAACAGCGTCTTTTGCTGAAAAATCTGACTTTGAAGCACACTTGCATAAATACGCTATTTTACTGGATAAATATAGTGTCGATTTCTCTTTTTCAGTAAACAGAACAGAAGAAGAATATCTAAAAAGCAGTGAAGAATTAAATACTATATTTGCGAATAATAAAGCATTAATGAATAATGCCGCAAAAATAATTGAAAGCAATACATTAAGTCCAACTCTTCATATTCCAACACTTCCACAATTTAAAACAAAAGAAGGAAGAAGCCAAGCCGAAGAATTAAGAGCAAGGTCTTATGAAGGTTTAGAGAAAAAAGTAAGACCTGCTTTTGCGAGAGCATTAGAAGAAGGTGAAGTAAAAGAAGGTGATTTCGAATCATTTAAAGAAAAATACAAAGAAAGAATTGATTACGAATTAGGTGTTATTATTGATATGGATTTCCCTGGTTACTTCTTAATTAAACAGCAAATGGTTCAATTCTGTAAAAGAGAAGGTATATCAGTAGGTGCTGGTCGTGGTTCTGCTGCTGGTTCATTAGTTGTATATAGTTTGGGAATTACAGATGTAGATCCAATTGAACACGGTCTAATTTTTGAGAGATTCTTAAACCCTGAACGTAAAGAAATGCCAGATATCGATACAGATATTGACGCTTCTGGTCGTGAAAAAGTCTTAAACTATTTACGTGAAGAATATTCAGACGCAGGTGAAGGTTATGAAGGTGCTGCTTACATAATGACAAAAGGTACTTTTTCAGCGAAAAACACAATTAATTACTTAGGTAAATCTCTTGGTCTTACTCAAAGTTGGTATAATCAATTAGCTAAAACCATATCAAATGAACCAGGAACTACTCTTGCGAAAGAATTGGAAGAAAATGAAGAATTGGCTTACAGATATGACACAGAAGTGAGAACAAGACGTATTATTGATATAGCCATGAAGCTTGAAAAGAACGGTGGTCGTCAAACTTCAATAGGTAAACACGCAGGTGGTATTGTTGTTGGTAATCTTATTTCACAAGCTCCAATTACTTATTCAAATGGTATTCCAGTTGTTCAATTTGATAAAAATGATATTGAATCTGCTGGTGCGGTGAAATTCGATTTGCTTGCATTAGGTAACTTAGCAAAAGTAGATAAAACTCTTGAAAATATCATTGAATTAAAAGGAATGGAAGAATTAGCCAAGCATAATATAACAATGGACGGTCTTTCTTATAACTATGATAATTTTAGCTATAAAGATGCGGATACATATGAAATGCTTCAAGAAGGTAAATCAACAAACGTATTCCAGATTGAATCTAATATGTTTAAAGGTCTATTAAAGTTAATTAAGCCTGTTGATATAAATGAAATTACAGCAATTATATCTCTTGGTCGTCCTGGTCCTTTACAAGCAGGAATGCCAGAAGATTTTGCTGCTGCTAAATTTGATCCGAAAGAAAGGCATTTTTATCACCCTTCAATAGATCATTTATTAGACGAAACACATGGTTCTATGATTTATCAAGAACAAATCATGGCAATTGCTCGTGAAATGTCAGGTTATACGATGGGTGGTGCAGATAAATTAAGAAAAGCAATGGGTAAGAAGAAGAAAGAAGTTATGGAAGCAGAAACCTCAAAATTTGTAGAGGGTGCTGTTAAAAACAACGTCCCGCAAGAGTTAGCTGAAGATATTTTTGACAATATTGAAAAATTCTCTGGTTATGGTTTTAACAAGTCACATGCAATATCTTATGCTTTACTATGTTATAAGACAGCATTTTTAAGAAGACATTACCCTACAGAGTATATGGCTGCTGTATTAAGTATTGACGCAAATGAAAATGAATATAAGAAAAAAATAGCAAAAGATATTGAGTCTATGAAAGAGCTTGGTTTAACATTATTCTCTCCACAAATAAATAAAAGTGAAAACAGATTTATGGCAGGTGAAACAACAGCAATCCTATATGGTTTTGATGCAATAGCTGGTTTCACAGCAAGAGATAAAGAAACGGTTCTTAGAGAAAGAGAAGAAAAACCGTTTAAAAATTTGTTAGATTTTACTTCAAGAACAGTAAGCTTTACAACAACAGAAAAATTAATTAAATCTGGTTGTATGGATACTTTACCTATGACAGCTCAACTTCCAAATTCAGTAGCAGAAGCATTGAAAGGAATGAGCGTTTTAGAGAAAAAGATATTCAAAAGAAACTTAGTATTAAGTGAACTAGAAGTTTTTGGAAGTGAAATGAAAAGTGACGCTGGTAAGAAACGCTTAAAGAAACCAGAAGCTATTGAGACACATAGAGAAAATCTAGTTAAAGCTTATGAAGAAAAAACAAAAGAGTTTTTAGCTAACAAAGATAAGATAATTCTTGACTCATTGAATAATGAAAAAGAATTGCTTTCAAGTTATGTAACTGGACACCCTTTGGATTTAGGTGGTCAAAGAGCTAAAATTGAAAAAACTTCAGAATATCAACAGGTGTTGATTTCAGATATTGTTGGAATTATGGCAGATAATAAAAATGTCGCAAAAAGAGTGAATATTGCGTGTATGGTTGGTGATATTTTAGCAAATAGAAAAACAGTTAAAGGTAATACTTTTTCTCTTGTTGAAGGAAGTGACGGTAGTGCGACTGAAACATTTTTCTTTCCTGGTGATGGATTTAATAGACTAGGTGGTCAATTAAAAGAAGTTAACGGTAAAGGGTTAACAGAAGGTGATGTTGTAGGGTTAGATATTGGTTTCTACTTAGATAAAGATGGAGAAATGAAAATCAAAGTTTACAATGCACAGGTTCCTAAATATGATATAAATGTAGTCATATCAGAAGATAAATCACCTAAAAACAGAAATACTGGTTACAGAAGATAAAAAATAAAAAAAGCCTTCCGAATGGAAGGTTTTTCTTTACCGATGAATAACAAGAACGCCTAGTCCTTCAGGTTGAGGATGAATTGTTTGGTTTCCTTATTATAAGACAAAAAAGCCCGTATGTAAGGACTTAATTTAATAAGAAACTTACCATTTAAATTTTTTTTCATTGATTAAATTTAAACTAAAATATATTTCTTTATCTTCGAAATCTTTAATTTTTTTAAAATAAGCTGCATAAATTTCCTCATAGCTTAAATTAATTTTACAATCATATTTATCAAACATATTTTTTATTTTATCAAAAACAAATCTAGAAAAACAAATTTCTATATCTAAATCATAAAATTTATTAAAATAATTATCACACATTTTACTATTTTCTTTTCGTAATTTTTCCTGATTTTCAAATGTTAAGTTTGGTATTTTATATTGTTGGCAAATAGCATTAATTTGAAAATCTTTTTGACCTTGTTTAAAAAAGATGTCTCTTTGTTGAAAATCTAGCACTTCCTCAATAAAAAAATCACAAAAATCACTCGAAATATTATAAAAAACTTTTTCTTTAAACAAAAACGAATATTCTTTAACAGGAAATTGATTTGTAATGTCGCAAAGAATATCAAAAACAGCAGAATTACAACTGTGTGGGTATTTTTTATTTAAATCATAAAAAACCAAATCATTTGGTTTGCATAAATGTATCACAATGTTTTCAAAATCTTTCTTTTCTAAAAAACGTAAATCTTTTTCTTTAATAATTTTGTTTTCTTTATCAAAAATGAATACATTTTTATAAACATGATCATAAAACATCTCTTTCATTTTGGTTTCAAACGCCTTTGCTTTTAAATCAAATAAACATTCGAATTTATTTAAGACAAAAGATTCGATATACCTCGTATGTATAAACCTACTAAAAGCAGGTGTAGTAATAAATTTATCATAATCTTCGGAAACATTAAGATTATGAACAAACAACTCTTTATCATCTATTTCATCATTATGTTTTTTAACAAAATCAATAATTTTATTGTTATCATAAAGACCATTTTTACGACAGCGACTTTTCACAGAAAATAGACTGGAATTATCTATAAAACTTGTTTTGTGTTCCCCTAATATATTTTTAAAATCTTCATAATTCATTCTTTTTTTTATCCCAATAAAATAAAGTTATATTATACAAAAAAACCGAAGCTTTTACAAGATTCGGTTTTAAATATTAAATTATATTAATGAGCTTCATTCCAGTTATCTGCAATTTTGTATTCTGCTACAAGTGGAACTTTTAATTCAATAACATTTTCCATAATTGATTTGATTCTTTCTGCTAATTCTTCTGCTTTATCTTCTTTAACTTCAAAAACCAATTCATCGTGTACTTGCATAATCATGATAGCATCTTCTTTTGCTTCATTAAAAATAAAATCAAATACATCAATCATGGCAAGTTTAATAATTTCAGCAGCAGATCCTTGAATGCCAGCATTTTTAGCTGCTTTTTCAGCATGAGAACGAATCATTGAGTTGTTTGCGTTTACATCTTTTGTAGATAATTTTCTACCAAGAATAGTTTTAATATAAAGATTCTCTTTTGCTCTTTCTAATTCTTCATCAAAATATGGCTTAACACTAACGTAAGTATCAAAGAAACCATTGTAATATACTTTTGCTTCTTTTCTAGTTATATTATTGTCTTCTGCTAGACGTTTTTCACCCATTCCATAAATTAAACCAAAGTTGATAGCTTTTGCAATTCGACGCTGATCATCAGTAACTTCACTAATGTCAATACCCAAGATGTCTGCTGCTGTTTGTTTATGAATATCTTCTCCATTATTAAATGCACGAATAAAGGCTTCGTCATTTGCTAAATGTGCAAGAATTCTCAGTTCTATTTGAGAATAATCGACAGCTAAAATTTTGTAACCTTTTTTTGCAATAAACGCATTACGGATTTTGCGTCCTTCTTCGTTACGAATTGGAATATTTTGTAGGTTTGGGTCAATAGAAGAAAAACGTCCAGTTGAAGTAACCGTTGATTGATATGTAGTATGAACTTTATTGTCTTTTGTCATACGTTCTGTAAGACCTACAACATATGTGCCAATAATTTTTGATAAGCTTCTATGTTCTAGTATTTCATTAACGATTGTTGTTAAGTCTTCTTTTTTTTCTTCCTCTAAGTCTTTGTTTTTTGTTAAAGCAGCGACAGCTTTACGCAATGCGTCCTCTGCTGTTGTTTTCTTTTTAGCAGGAAGTCCAAGTTTATCAAATAAAATTGCTTGAACTTGTTTTGGAGATGCAATTGAGAATTCTTCACCTGCAATCTTATAAATGATTTCTTCTTTTTGTCTTAAAATTTCACTTAATTCTTCACCAATTGTTTTTAAGATATGGGGTTGAATTAACGCACCATTTGTTTCCATGTAACTAAGAACAGAAAGGATTTTGTTGTCCATTTTTGAAATATTTGTGTTAATTTCTTCAATTTTGTTTTCAAAAATGTATTTAGAAATAGAGACTTCTTCAGAACGAACTTCTAGAATTTCTTCTTCTGTCATTTTATTCCACTTAGGAGTTTTACCATTAAGTTTGTAGGTCTCACGAAGCTCACTAAGATTAAATTTAGAATGATCATTGTTTAAATGCTCAAGAGTTGCTTCTTTTGAGCGTTGTGTAAAATGAACATAATCATAAACTCGAATATCGTCTAGCTTACAGAAAAACAATTTTTCATTTTTAGTTAGATTAAACAATTTATTAATAATACTTTTTGCCTTTAGACTAATAATAGTATGTTTATTATCGGTAGCAAGTTCTGTAAGTGTGTTTAAATGTTCTGTTACATCTACAAGAAAAATAGAATCGACTTTCTCAGAACTCATTAAGAATTTGTCTTTACCGTCAAGTTTTATTAGTTCAATAAATAGATTATCTTCTTTCTTAACTTCTTCAAGGAAAGCTAAAATTTTATTCTCGTCAGTAACAACAGTGCTAGAAGCAGATTCAGCATTAGTATCGACAACACCAAGTGATTTTTTCAAACCATGCAATTCATATTTAGTAACTAACTCTAACAATTTTTCGTCATCACGTTCTGCTTGAAATTCTTCAACGGTTTGACCTAAATCAACATCAGTTTTAATAGTAACTAGGTCAATACTTAGTTGAAAAGATCCATCTTCAACAGCTTTAACAAAATTAGCACCAACTTTACCTTTTATATTTTCTTTGTTTGCAATAAGGTTCTCTAATGTTTTATATTCTGCTAACCATTTAGCTGCAGTTCCTTCACCAACACCTTCAACGCCAGGGACACAATCGGCTTTATCACCAACAAGAGCTAAGAAAGGAACAATTTGATTTGGGTAAACCTTCATTTTTTCTTTAACACCTTCAATATGTCGAACTACATTTCCTTTTTCAATATCTTTTGTATCAAGAATACCGATATCTTCATCAACGATTTGGCACATATCTTTATCAGAAGTAAGCATTGCAACTTTGTAACCTGCTTCTTTAGCTTGAATTGCTAATGTAGACATCGAATCATCAGCTTCTACATAAGGAATAGACATCATTGGTAGCCCCCAAGCAGCGATAAGCTCTTTTAAAGGTTCAATTTGAACTCTAAAATCGTCTGGTAGACTAGGGCGATCTCCTTTATATCCTTCAAACATATCATGTCTGAATGTTTTTCCTTTATGATCAAATACAACAACCACTTTTGCAGGTTTTAGTTTTGTAAGCTGACCATTAATCATATTCGAAACACCAGCGATAATTTGTGTAGGAAAACCTTCTTTGTTTTTAAATGGTGGCATGCCGTGAAAGGCACGATGCATGAATGAATTACCGTCAATAATAATGAATAATGGTTCTGACATTTTAAAATTTTCTCCTGTTAATTTTAATTTTGTGATAAGATTTATTATACCACAAAAAGAAGTTGAAAGCTAATATTAATGATTTATTTGTATACTATTGAAATAAAAAAAAATAATGGTAGAATATTTATTCTATTTTAAAAATTAGAGTAAAGAAACAATAATCAATAAAAAATAAAAAACAGGAATGAATCAATGAAAGAATTATACTCAAAAGAAGATATTATAAAGTGTGGTGAAGGTAAGCTTTTTGAAGGTAGAATAAAATTACCAGCAGGTAACATGTCAATGATTGATAGAATTATATCCATAGATCCAGAAGGTGGTTCATATGGTCAAGGTCAATTAATAGCAGAATTTGATATTACTTCTGACTTATGGTTCTTTGAATGTCATTTTAAAGATGATCCAGTAATGCCAGGCTGTTTGGGTTTGGATGCATTATGGCAATTAACAGGTTTTTATATGGGCTGGAAAGGAATGGCTGGTGTAGGTAGAGCATTAGGTTTAAAAGAACTAAAATTATCAGAACCAGTTTTACCAGACGCAGGAAAAATAACATATAGAATTGATATAAAAAAAGTAACAAACAGAAAATTAAAAATAGGATTAAGTGACGGTTATGTTGAATTAAATGGAAAAGTAATTTATTCAGCAAAAGATTTGAAGGTAGGTTTATTTTAAAAAACATTTCAATAAAATGAAAATAAAAAGGTGGTCATCCACCTTTTTTTTTGTTATTATATATTAAATTAAAAATAAAGGTGCGTTCCAAATGTTAGAAGTATACGATAAAATAATTGAAATAAACAAATCTTACAATCAAGTGAAAAAATCGGGTGATATCAGTGGTATTTCTGAATCCACCAAAGCACTCGGAAAACAATACACAGAAGCCTTAAAAAAAGAATTATCAGAAGAAAATAAATATATTTTTGATGAGTTGTCAAAATTTTATAAATCAACAATCTCTGTGAATTATCAAATAAAAGTAAGTCTATCAGATTTTAGATTCCAAGAGCTAATGGATCTTCATGAGCGAGTTAATTTTGCCTTCAACTTAAATTGTTTAAAGATGTATCGAGAACAAATTATTCTTTATATAGATAAAGAAAATCTTGAAGATATAAAAAATGCTTTATCTTCAATTTTGGTTAGTAGAACAGAAGTTAATATTTTAGAAGAAAAAGATTATAAAAATAAAATAATTGATAGGAATGAACGTGGATATAGAAGAAAGTTTTTTAATCGATTTTTGCCAAATCTAATGAAAAACGAAGAAGTAATCTTAATGAAATGGTTCGAAAAAGCAACAATTTTTGAAAAAACTTTGTAAAATAAAAAAATTGACTAAAAGTTATTTTATTGTAGCATAAACAAAAAAAGGAAAAATGGAAGTGAAAATAAACAATAAAATAGCATGGTTGGCTTTATCTTTATTACCTTTGTCGATTAGTGCGAATGAAAATGTAGAAAATCAAAAAATAACAACAAAAGAAGCATTGGAATTCGCTAAATATATAGATTCAAAACCAAAAAATATAATTCTTTTTGAAACAACGACAAGAGAAATAAATTTCGATAAAAAAACAGCATTAATTACGGATGTAGCTAAATTAAAAGTTAACGGTGTGTTTAAACCAGAAAATTATGGCGAAACAAAACCATTTACTATGGATTTTTCTAAAATAACACTAGATTTAGATTTAAATAAAGAGACCTACCCAGAAAAAAGAATCCAAGATAATTGTAATTTAAAAACAGAAGAATATGGATTATTTGTAGAAGGAAAATTTAAAGAATCAGGAATATTCATTGTTTCTGGATTAAAACCAAAATTATTAAATTCAAACAATATATTTTATTGTGGTGGCAGCTTGAATGATTATTCTTTAACTGAGAAAGAAAAAAAAGAAATTAAAAAAACACATTACTCAAAAAAAGACAATAAAATAAACTTATTTTAAAAAAAACTTTATTTTTTTAAAAAAAATCTTGATATATTATAAAAAAAAACATATAATAAAATATAAAATTTAAACAACAGTAGGTAATTTATGATATATAAAAGTAAAAAATTGTTAGCAATGACATTGTCAGCTTTTGTTTCTGCTTCTTCGTTTGCTGGAACAATGATTGTTGATAATGAATCTATTTATAACTCACTAAAAGACGGAGATAAAGAGGAACTGGTAGTAAGTTATTACACTCTTGATTCAAAAATAGAAGATTATAAAGAATTAAGAGAGCTAGGTGAGTATGTAAAAGATTTGAAAGTTTATTTTTCAGAAACAAAATTCACAAATGAGTTTTATACTTATGAAGAATTGTATCAAGTTTTGGGTGGTAAAAACAACCACAAATTAAATTCTGATTTTAAAGAAAAATATGATGCTTATACAAAAAATGTAAAAGAAGCGCAAACTATCATATTAAACCACCCTCAGTACAAAGCCGCAATTCAACCTTACAAAGAAAAATATGAAGCAGTAAAGGCAGAAATGGCTGAATTGGAACAAAAAGAAAAAGATATGGAAAAACCTTTTGCTGATTTAAGAATACCATTGACTAAATTGGAAGAAACTTTGGCTGTGCTTGAAAAAGAAAATGCTGCGATAAACAAGGAATTAACTGAATATGTATATTCAAAAGTAGGTGAGGATTCTAAAGTTAAAGAAAGAGATATTATCAAACCTAAGTTAAAAGGAAAAGCCTGTAAGCAAGAAGGTTATGTGACAAAAGAGAAAAAGAAAGACGGTAAATATTACGTTCAACTAGAAAATGATTATTGTGTAGAGCTTCCTTTTGTTAAGAAAATAAAGAAACCACTTTCAGAAGAAATAATTGCAGAAGATAAATTTAAAGAGCTTATTGATAAGCAAATGGTATTTGCTCAGAAAGCATATCAAGATCTTGGCGTCTGGAAACTTAGAAAAGAAGAGAGGAAGGAGACCCTTAAGAAAAGAATTAAAGAAGAGAAATCAAAATATGGCATGGCAAGCTATAAGCTAGGTCAAGAAATGGGTATTTCGCCAAAAACGATTAAACAACAAAAAGATAGTCTTCAAAGACAATATGAAACAGCAGAAATTGAATACAACCGTTCAAAAAGAACAAATAGTAAAAGTTCTGGGATAGGCTTTTCGACTTTAAAATCCAAAGTCCAAGTTACAAATAAAAACTTTGGGTATGCATTGGAAGAAGCTGTTGACGTAGCTTATTGGGCAATATCTCAAGATGTAAGAGTTGATAAAAAAACAAAGTATAATTTACATGAAGTGGATGAAGATACTAAATATATGCTATTATCTTGGGAGAGAAAAGATAAAAATGGTGGTGTAAGATTTTGGTGGGGAAGAATTTCACCTAAAGCATTAAAAGAATACTCTTTTGAAGAACATGAAGTTTACAAAGCAAAAGAAATAGCTAAAAATCCAAATATGCCTTATGAGTATTCATCCGATTCTAGTATGCATCATAGTGATAAACTATCTAAAAAAAGAAAAGCACAAGACGTAAGGGCGATTTTCTTTGGAAGTCATGTTAAAAGTTTATTGACACAATTAGATAAAGAAGCAGAAAAAGCTAAATATAAATAATAAAAACAATTGAGGTTTCGAATAAAAAAAGAGCTAGACTATCTAGCTCTTTTTATTTTATTTTTGTTTTCAATATTATTGTTCTCATTATATATTTCAACAAAACGATTTTTTCTTTCTTTCTTTGATAAAACTCTAATATATTTATCAAGCCAAGATTTTGCTGTTTCTTGTTTACTAACTTGTTTAATGAATTTTTTAATATTATCTTTGCTTAAATCATTATCTTTCGCAAATGAAATAATAACACTCTTTGGTTTAGCTTCTGCAGCATTGTAAATAAAGTTAGGTTCTAATTTTTCAAATAATGCTAACTTTTCATCATTTATGTTTTCTCTTGTCATTTTAGAAAAGACACTTGATATATCGAAGCCATATGGTTTTATTAATTCTTGTAGTTTTTTTAATCCATACTCTTCTAGATGCATTATAAAATCGTCTTCGAACAATTGTCCAACAACAGTATCTTTACCTTCTAAGTTTTTAATATTCTTTTTCACAAAAGAATTATTAAAAAACTCGTCAACTGATTCTTTGTCTTTAAACCTTTTAATCTTTTCAAGAGCAAGAATCTGTGAAGAAGTATCTTTGTCTGAAATTAAATCATGTCTATGTTTGTAAGATTCTAAAAAGTTAACTTGTTCTTTATCAAAACATTGAAGATATCCAGAAAACATTACTCTACTGGTGTAACCTGAATAAATCGACAAATTACCTTCTGATATTGAATTAACTTCATCGAATAATTTCAAATTCATTAGATTTAAAACAATTGAATTTTCATGATAATCAGATCTAAATTGAGTTCTTAACAATTCTTTCATTTTTGCTCTTTTTCTATCAAGAGAATCTTGTGATTCTTCTTTGAGAATGATTTTTTTATAATCAATAGCGTCAGGTTCTGAATCAGCAAATAAATGAATGGAAAGATTCTTATCATTTTTATCATAAATATCAGAAAGTCTTTTTCCTTGATAAAGTAATGCAGTGTAAGCATCAGGAGATTTTATGTCTTTGTCAAAATCAAACTTAAAAACAATTCGAGAATTCTCTCTGTATAAATAATCATTTAAATATTCTTCTTCACGAGTAATACACCACATTCTGGAACCAAATTGTTGAGAGTCTTGAAAATTATTAATCTCTAAATAAAGTTGATTATTATCTTCTCTAACGATTTCAACATTCATTTCTTTTGCTTTCTTTTTAAAACCTTCAAGACTCCAATCAATATTAAGACCAATAGAGTTTTCTAGTAATTCATTGAATTGTTCTGGTGTTTCTACTGCTGCAATTTTAGGTGCAACATTTTGAATAAGATCTTCTTTTTTGATTCCTTGCATTGCACATTCAATAAAAATATTTTTTGTTTCATTATTGATTAATTTCTTGTATTTATTTGAGATAATAGAACGTTCTAGTTTATTTGCATTCGAGACTATAATCTCTTTCTCTATTTTATCATTTTGCAGTTCGAAATTATATTTTATATCAGACCAAGAGCCATTATTAAAATTATCAAATATATCTTTTATTTTTTTTGTTTCTTCTGAAAAATCCATTTTATGAGACTTTATTAAATTTTTATTAAGTTTCTTTTTTTCAATTAATCTCAAATAAAGATCTGTTTTTAAATTGTTCTTTTTTAAAAGTTTAATAATATCATTATCTTCTTTTTTTGCAGGGTTCGTCATATTAAATAAACTTTTATTTATGGATTCAATTTTTTGTAATGAATTACCAGAAGAAAAATCAATGTCTTCAATGTTAATATTTTTAAACTTGCAAAGTTCAGGGTGTTCAGCAAGTGTATTAATAAAGTAAGTCCCTGCTTCTTTATTGTTGTTTATAAAATTAATTAATTCTTCTTTTTTTGTGTTGTTTATTTCAAAATCTTCTAGTTTTTTTTCTATTATAAATATTGATAGATTTTCATTATCTTGCATTTTTCTATTCCTTGATTTCTTTATACATTTTACCACAAAAAAGAGATGACAAAAGTAATGACTTCTGTTATATTAAAGAAAATATATTTTGTGAGGAAAAAAGATGTCTAATTTGAAACTCGATAGAAATTTAAAAGCAGTGTTGTCTTATGAAAAAAACCTTATAGCTGTTAGTTTAAAGGTAGAGGCAAAAAATGTAAATTATAAAGTAGAAGGTAAAAATAAAAAAAGTAAAAAGCTCACAACAGTGTTTTTGCCAGCCTTAGAAAAAAACAAATTTGCAAGACTGTTAACAATTCATTTAATGGAAACATTAAAAGTAAAAGTGTTCTCAATTAATGACTTAGCAGAACGAAACGAAGTATTACCGACATTACTCTATTCAGGAATGTTTGGAAAATCTCTTGAAGAGTCTCATAAAACACTATCGGAGAAAAATGAAGCAACCATAGCTAGTTTAAGAAAGGAAAAGAAAAATAGAGAGTTAAATAACTTTTTAATGAATGCAAATTCTGTTTATTTAGAAAAATCATTAGAAAAAATGTTATCTTTAAAAGAAAAACCAGAAAATAAAGTTGCTTTCGAAGAATTGGAATTAATTCTAAATTCAGAAACCAGCTACTCTCATTCTGGAATCATTTTGACTGTGCGAGAAACTATTGATTCTTATAATATTAGTGTAACAACAAAAGAAAAAGATTTTAGTATAGGTATAAATAAAACTGAAGAAATGTTTTTTGATCTTGGTAATGCACTAGGAATAATTAAATCAAATTTATTAAAATAAAACAAAAAAAACCGTAGTATTTGCTACGGTTTAATTTTTCTTATCCGTTATAAGCACCACTTGAATAATGTAGTTCATAGCTGTGACTGTATATTTCTAAGATGTTTCCGAATGGGTCTTCCATATAGATCATACGATATGGTTTTTCATCAGGGTAGTAATATCTTGGTTTTTTCATACGGTATTTGCCACCAGCTTCAACAATCTTCTCAGCTAAACCTTCGACGTCAGGATCTTGAACACAGAAATGGAATATACCAGTTTTCCAATATTCAAAATTGTTTTCTGGATTTTCTTGGTTTTCAAATTGAAATAATTCAACACCAATACGATCACCAGTGGAAAGGTGTGCAATTTTAAATTTATTCCAACCAACTCCAAATACGTCAGTACACATGACACCAATTGCGCTATCATCTTCCACAACTTCTGTTGGTTCCATTATTAAATACCAGCCTAATACTTCTGTATAGAACTTGACAGCTTTTTCTAGGTCAGGAACAGAAATGCCAATATGAGAAAATGTTCTTGGGTATGTTTTTATCATTTTATACTCCTATTTATTTAAATTCTTTACGCTCATTATTTAATCATTAAAAAAGATAACGTAAAATTATAATTTATTATAAAAATGATAATAAATTGTTATAACAAGATATTCAAAATAAGAACTTAAAGAATTAATGTTTCATTCAAAAAACTTTGATAATGAAATTCTATTTTGATATAATAAAAAAAACTTATAGGGTAATTCCATGTCTGAATTAATTATTAACACTGACGATTTTCATAAAATGAGGATAAACAAAGAAGAATATGAGAAAAGAGTTTCAAGCATTGTTGATATAATTGAAAAACATAAGACCAAGATTCTGACTTGTAAAAAATACCTAGAAAATGATGGTCTTGACGATTATTTATATAAGCCAAACATTGAGAGAAAAAGATTAGAAACAGGCTCTATTTTAGAAATGGAAGGTGTTGAAGTAGAAGTTTTGGAAAGACTAGAAACAATGTATGGGATAACATTTATTTTCAAACTGGACTCGGAAAATAATTTTTTTATTAATTTGGGATTATCAGGATCTGATACGAGCTTATTAACTAAGCAAAATAAAAAAATAGCAGATTTTTCATTAAGTATTTTTTCGGAAAAAATCTTTAAAATAGAAAAAATTTACACAGAAATGGGTGTTTTACTTCTGAGTGACGTTTTGCTGAATGTTACAGAAGATAAATTGATTGAAAACAAAGATATAGAAAAAAAAGGCATAATCAAAGAAAAAATAAAAAATTTAACAAACAAAGAAGCCTTTTATTCAAGAAATAAAAAAACAAAAAAAGTAAGGGTGTCATGTATTTCTGTTAGATATTTTAAAATTGGTGAAAAAAGAGTGAGTAACATTGATTTTTATGATTATAAATTTGTGTCTTATTCTTGTTATGAAAGACCTGAGACTCCATCATTCTTTCATGTTCAAAAATTCACGCTAAAAAAATGGGATTATTTGATTTATAAAAAACTAGCAGGGAATAAAATAGAAGAATATACGGTTAATCTTTGTTTTGACGAAAAATTAAGAAAAGAAAAACTTCAGCAAGAAAAAGTGTATAAAATTTATAATAAGGATATTGATTTTTTAAATCCATTTTTAAATAAAAAAAATCAAGAGTTAGAAGATTTAAATGAATATTTTGAATTAAACTATGGATATTAAAGATGACTTTTAATGTCGATTTTGATATAATACTTCTACACACAAAATAAAGGTATTTTTTTATGACCACACAAATGAAAGACATAAAAGAATTAGAAAATGATTTAACAAATAAAATCCATCATTCAAAGTCGTTATCTTTAATTAAAAAAAGTGTTGACGATTTTGGAATAAATATAAAAACATTATCTGAAAAAGTCTTTTCAAAGCCAACTAAGAAATCAAGAAAATGGCTTATGGAAATACTATCAAAAGATTCATCTAAAAGTATTGGTTGGATTCATATCGTTAGAATTCTAAATAAAAGCAACAAGATTGATCAAGATATTATTTTTAATGAATTATCAAAAACCAAAGAAGAAAAATTAAATTCTAGTGATTTGCAGTCTAAGCTAATTAAATTGTTGTCAAAAAACTATAACGACCAAAGACTAACTAAACTCTTAATTCATTCTGATTATGAACAAATTAAAGATATCACTTACATGCTTGAAGATATCAAAGAAAAAAAAGACCTAGAGTTTTTACCTAAAAAACCTAAAAATCTTAATCAAATCCATAAGATTTGTGAAAGAATGTCTATAAAATTATCCTGTAATGACTATGATCTAGAACAAAGAGAA
Organism: Chloroflexota bacterium; assembly: GCA_002722455.1. Classification (GTDB taxonomy): domain Bacteria; phylum Chloroflexota; class Dehalococcoidia; order Lucifugimonadales. Next base: position 32,254 of record PBMB01000015.1, on the reverse strand, counting down.
GATATTCTGGCATTAGACGGTGTTGAGATAGAAAATGATATGACTATCAGAGTGCCACGAACACATTATGATTTAATAGACTTAGGTGAAGATTTAAGTTTTTGTATTGGTAATGGTTTTTACAGCAGAGAAGTAAAAAGACAAAATTGTTCGATTGTTTCAATTTATAAAAAATCAAAGCCGCTATATGGAGTTCAATTTAATAGATACTCAATAAAACAAGCTTATGGTTTTGACAACGAATCAATTCCTAATGAAGTGTTGTTAAAAATTCAGAATGCTTTAATATCAGCTCCAGAAGTGCCAAAGGATTTCATTGCAATTTCGGATTCTGCTTGGATTCAAGGTTATAAATATAACAATAAAGACTTGTATTTACTTCTTAATCATAAAATCTATGTCTATTTTGATGTTGAGCGAGAAGTCTATGAAGAATTGATTCAATCAGATAGAAAAGGAACATACGTTAATAAGATTATTAAATCAAATTATAAGTATGAAAAAATAACTTAGTTTGATTTTGCAATTAAGTATGGTATAATAAAAACATAGAAATTAATTATTGGAGATAATGTTTATGAAAGCATTGGTAAAACAACAAGGTAAAAAAGTAGAACTAAAAGACATTCCAAAACCTTTTGCGGATAATAAAGGCGAGGTAGTAGTTAAAGTTTTGATGGCTGGTATCTGTAGAACAGATATCTATGTTTCAAAAGGCTGGATTACAAATGTCAAAGATAATCTAACAATTGGTCATGAGTTTATGGGTGTGGTAGAAGAATCTATGTCTGATAAATTTAAAGTTGGTGATATGGTCGCTTGTAACCCTATTTTTGATAATTTGAAAATGTTAGGTGTTGATTATGACGGCTGTTTTGCTGAATATATTAAAATCTATGACACAAAGCTTTATGACGCAACAGACGTAGATCTTCGATTTGGTGCTTACGTAGAACCAATCGCAGCCTCTCTTGCACCATTAGAATCACAGTTGATTAACAAAACCCAACTTGGCGCAGTTTATGGAAAAAATAGAATTGGAGAACTGACATATAAAATCCTAAAAGATGCTGATTATAATGTCGAATGGCTTGACGAAAATGATAAAAACATTGAATCAGATAAATATGATTATGTGGTAGAAACATTTTCACAGGTAGAAGCTTTTGATGAAGTGATTCGTATTTTGAAGAGAAAAGGCGTTTTTATTGCGAAAAGTAGAAACCCTGATCATGTTCCAACAAACTTCTATGATATTGTTAGAAAAGAAATCTTAATTGAAGGTCTTTATTATGGTTCTTTCTCCCAAGCAGTAGAGTATGCAAGAGACAAAACTTATCTTTTTGAAGATTTAATGGGTAAAGTATATGATTTAGAAGATTGGGAAAAGGCTTATAAAGATAATGACTCTGGTTCTCACAAAATCTTTTTGAAACCTTAATCACGTTTCACGTGAAACAAAAAAAGCCTCTTTTAGAGGTTTTTTTGTTTTTATTTTGTTGTAAAATAAGCTGAAAAATTGTATAATTGATTATATTTTGAAATTAAGGAATCCAAATTTATGTGCGGAATTGTAGCGGCATTTTCTAATAAAAAAAACTTTACTCAATCTCTTTTAATCGAAATGATGAAAAAAATAGAACATCGTGGTTATGACGAAAAAGGCTATTTTTTAGATAACGGTGTAGCAATGGCTCACAATAGACTTTCAATTGTAGGTAATAAAGGTCAACAACCAGTATTTAACCCTCAAAAAGATATTTTTGCAGTTGTTAATGGTGAGTTTTATGGTTATGAAAAAATTCGTGGAAAACTGCAGCAACAAGGTTATCAATTCCGAACAGAAACGGACAGTGAAATAATTGTTCCCTTATATGAAAAATTAGGATTAAGTGAAGAGTTTTTTGAAACACTTAATGGTGAGTTTGCCTGTGTCATTTATGACAAGAAAAACCATAAAGTGATTGCAATTAGAGACAGATTCGGTATTAACCCATTATATTATTATGAAAATGAAGGTAATATTTATTTTGCTTCTGAACAAAAAGCATTTCTCGCAGTAAATAAAATGGAATGGTCAGAAGAAGCTTTGAATTCTGTATTAACAATGCAATACCATAGTTCTAAAATAACTTTGTTAAAAAATGTAAAACAAGTTCAAGCAGGTTCTGTGTTAGAAATTGATTTGCGCACAATGGAAATGAAAGAATCAAGATATTGGGATATGAATTATCAACCAAACGAAAAAATGACGTTTGAAGAAGCTTCTGAAAACCTACGTGAGTCTTTAACTGCTGCTGTTAAAGATCGTATTAGCGTTGATAGACCAAAAGCTGTAACTTTAAGTGGAGGTATTGACTCTTCTATTATTTGGGGTCTAGCAAATCAAGTAAGTTCTGATCCACTTGAGGCATTTACAATCAGTTTTGAAAATGGTGGTAATTATGACGAGTATGATGTCGCAAAAGAAATGTGTGATATGTATGGTGGTAAATTTAATCCAGTTTTAGTTAAAGAAGCTGATATGTTAGAGTGCATTGAAAATGCAACATACCATAGTGAAGAAGTTTCAATTAACAGTCACTTATCAGCAAAATATTTATTGTTTAAAGAAATGAAAAAAGCAGGTATTAGAGTTTCATTAAGTGGTGAGGGTTCTGATGAACTATTGCTTGGGTATCCACATTTCAAATTAGATTTAGATAATTCTTCTGCGAACATTGAAAAGAACGCTTATCTTTCTGGACTTCAAACTCCTGATAAAGAAAGTTTAAGCACTGCACTTATTCAAAAAGAATTAGGTTTTGTTCCTAAATTCTTAGAAGCAAAATATTCAATGGGGTTAAAACTACAAAATGAAGTATTAAATTCAGAATATGTATCTTCTATGTATGATCCAATTAAAGATATTTTATCACCACTATCACTGCCAAAAATGGATAATGTTTATACTTCAAGCTACCTATGGAGTAAAATCTGTTTAGGTAATTATATTTTGGTTGGTTTAGGCGACAAAATGGAAATGGCAAGCACAATTGAAGGTAGAGTTCCTTTCTTGGATAAAAGAGTTTACGAAGCAGCGAAAAATATGCCGACTCATTTTAAAATGAGTAAAGACAGTATTGAAAAATATATCTTGAAAGAAACGTTTAAAAAAGATATAACACCAAAGATTTATCAAAAACAAAAACATCCATTTGTAGCACCACCATTATTAGGTTGGAGTGGACACAGTGGTCAAGATACTGTGATAAATAGACTAATGGATATTTTAAATAGTCAATCAATGCAAAATCACATGTTCTTTGATAATAATAAAATGAAAGAAATGATTGAAAAATTGGTTAAATCAAATGATCTTGCATTGCAAGCAAAGTATGATCCAATTATTATGTTGATTTTAACATTACACTATTTTGAAAACAATTTTATTAGATAATGGAAAAAATAAAGAATGAGAAATAAAAAAATATTATTAGGTTTTGTAGAAACAGAAACGGGCGTACATGCAACGTATATATTTAATAGAGAAATACAAAAAGAAAGATTGAGTTTGTTTGCACAACAAGGTTATTCAGAAAAAGACTTGGAATTTGAATCTCTTGACGATTTACTTGAAGACTTAACAGATAATAAAGTATATTTAGACGAATATGATGCTCTGAAAGTATTGACTATGGGCTATTTTAAAGAATTACTACAAGATCAAAAATCAAGTTCTTCTGGATATAAAAACCTAGAAGAAAAATTTGAAGAATCAATAAAACAAAAAGAAACAATTGAAGGGTTAGGTCTAGATCCTAAAAAAATTAATGTAGGTTATTCTGAGGTTAAACAACATTGTTTTACTCTTTTTGGTGAAGTTTCTCTTGAAGAAGAGGATAATACTGGTTTTGCATTAGCTATCTTTAAAGAGGTTTTTGATTGGCTTGAGAGTTGTGTTAGAGACGAAGATTATGAATTAGTTAAAACAAATCCAGAATATCTTTACTTGATAAATCCAGAGATTGTTATTCCTTGTGCATTTACACAATTTAATTTAGAGGAATATGTAAAAGAATGGAAAGTAAAAGAATATTTAAGAAACTTATTTGAAGAAATGAATTGTTTAAAAGAATTTGAAGAAGATTTTCGTTAAGGAGTTGTAATGTCAAGAGTTGAGAAATACATAGAAACAAAAGAAAAATATTTTAAAACCAGCCTTGAAAGGGATAGGACTGGTTTATTGCACAATCATATCAAAAACACATTAAATGAGACTTTAAAATATACAAAAATAGGAAAAACAATATCTGTATTTGTGATTTTAGCTTGTTTGTCCCTGACAATTGCCGCTTTCGTTCAAGCAGGTGTTGTTTTTGCAACTATTGTTTATGCAATGTTGATTTTATTGGGTGTTTTTAAATATTCTGAATATGCTTCAAAAGAAAATAAAGCACTTGAAGAAGCTTCAGATTTTTTTGTTTTTCATAAAAGTAATTTCGATAAATCTAATGTAGGAAGTCAAGAAGTGTTTTTGCTTGATAAATACAATAAATTTAAAAATGAATCTTTTCAATTAAAACAATCATATGAAAGCCAAGAAAAGTTTTTAAAAATTGAAGAAATTGAATCTTATATAGAAGAAAAAAATTTAACAAAAGATCAAATGGAAATATTAGAAAATATAACAAATCCTTTTTATGAAGAAAAAAAGCAATTGAAGAAATATTAGCGAAAAAAGGAAATGTTTTATCAAAAATAAAGACAATAAAATCTTGGGATCATAAGAAAATTAAAAAAGTTCAATCTTAAAAATAAATAAAAGACCTATATTGGTCTTTTTTTTTTAAAAGAATTTGCTGAAATGGAATCAAATGATCCTTTAAACAAAGATAGCGTCTTTTATTACATATAAGACACAAAAAAGAAGGTTTTGATCTTTCACTTCAAGATTATTTAAAGGAAGAAGAAAAAAAATTAATGGAACATGGTTTAATAGCAAAAGGTGGAGCTATAATGTATGATATGATTCCAGCACCAGACAAAAATGTTAAAGCTCATAGGTTAGAGCAAGAAAAAAGAAGAGAGTTAGGAAGGAGATTAAGTTAAAAAAGAACAAGCACATCGTGCTTGTTCTTTTTATATTTCGTCAGTAAAGATAGAAGTTAAAAATGGCATTCTAAAAGTAAGAACAGTAGCAGTGGAGTCTGGTGTTCTACTTAAAGCCTTGAGCTTTTCATCAACAAAATCATTATTAAAAGCAGAAAGCATAATGATAGAATCCTTACTTGGCTCTTCTTTTGTTTCTAATGTTTTATTTTTAGTAAAATGAAACAAATCCATTCGTTCTTTGTTACTTTTTAAAATAAGTTCTTTCTTGCCTTTTGTGTTTGTTAAAACAAAGTCGTCAAATGTTTTTACAAGCTCTACATCATTAAAATTAAAATTATAAATATTTAAAGTTTCTTTTACTTTTAAAAGGTTTAGTGTCGCTCTTTTTATTTTATGAAAAGGTAACGTTTTATCTTCTGAGTTCATAGATACAGCATAGGCTCTAAAAACTCTATGATTTAGAAGATTATAAATAAAGGCTCTTTTAAATATAAATTGTGGTATCCTCTTTCCACGATATTCTTTAATGACCTTCAAATCACAAAGATACCAAGATTTTTTATTATTTTCAAAATCTCGAATAACTCCTGCAGCGACAGCAATTAATTTATCCTTATCAAACACACACCAATAATGAAGCTCACCAAGTCTTTCAAAAAAAGCAAAATAATCTTCACCATGATCAATTTTGAAAAAGTCTTCGCCCAATGGATAAAAAATGTCTTTCTCCATACTTTTAATTAAGACAGAAAGTTCTTTTCTGTTATCTTTATCCATTTTTACTAACTTATAGCTCATTCTTTTTCTCCAAAAAAAACTTCATTGTAAAAGAAAGATTTATCGTTTTCTTTTAAGTGAATGTATTCATTTAATTTAAATCTTGTAAAATAAGGGTTGTTTTTATTATTAATAAGACTTGTCCCTGTTTTAAATTTAGAACTTACAATGTCGATTAAAGAATGATCCCCATTAAGTCGTCGAGAAACAACTTTACCTTTTGAATTAAGAATCTGGTAAATATCAGAATAAAGCCCCTCTAGTTTTTCAAGTGGCAACCAATCAGTAATATTTGAAGTATGAATAAAATCATATTTTTCTTCTGTATTTGAAATGTAGTCTTGCAAAGAAGAGTTAATAAAATGTATTTTATCTAATCGTTTAGAAATTATTTCTTTATTGACGTCGAATAGATAAACAGGAATATCGTTTTCATACTTACCTTTAAATATTTGGTCTAAGAAATAATTGTTTTCGCCTTTGTATTTAAAAATAGCTTGATACATAACACGACTAAAGTGTTCTGAAAACTCTTGGCTCATAGAATATTTAACCGCTTCTTCACCAAAGGCTTCAATTAAATGATTCCTATCAAAAACCTTTTTAAACGCTTTTTCCCATTCTTCCTTGTTAAATGTATCCATAGGATTTATCGTGAACTCATCCCTTAATTCTTTAAATAGTTCTTCAAATACACCATTCTGATTTATATTACGTGAAAGGTTGTTCTCTTTTTGGAATTTTAAATAGTTTTCTGTAAATTGAGATTGTGCATTTGCTTCTAAAATAGATTTTTCAATAAAATCGACATCTTCACTTTCAAAAAAAGCTAAATAGTCAGAAGCATATTTAAATTTTTCAAGCATCGCAATTTTCAATTTCAACAATTCTATTTGTTCTATATTGGGATCAACAACGTGAATTTCACTAACTTGTGGGTCTAATAACAAAGTTAATACAGAACAACCACCTGAACCAATAATAAGCACTTTTTTATTTTCTTTTTCATTTGAACGTAAAACAAGAAGATCTAACTCTGGATCTTCTCTTACCTGTGAAAAAGCTATTTTTGTATTATATTTATTCATTAAAAAAACCTTATGTATTAAATTTCTTCTAAGATATCATTATAAAGACTAACAAAATAAAGAGCACCAAGTTCTGCTGCATCTACAATTTGTTTTTGTATTTCTATATTTCCTGTGTTCCACATAGATTCTGAAACTTCAAATAATTCTCTAGCGTGTTCTGCATCTAACTCTGCATGAACGTCATAATGACTTTGCTGACAAAATTCGTCCCAATTACGTTGATTGACTGTTTTGGCTATAAGCGCACTCATGTTGATATATAAATGCTCAATAATACCAACCATAGCAGCCCCTTCATAGTAACTATGAGTAAGAATAAAATTACGAACAGATTCATTAAATTTCATGGCAGGAAGACTTTTGTTTAAATTAAGAGAAACATTGTTCTCATTCATAGACTCTAAAAATGTGATAAATGTTTTTTTATGAGTTTTCGAAAAATTATTATGACCGTGTTCTTCTGCGACATTTTCAGCGATTGACATACGTTCTTCCGTTAATGTTGGCATTTTAGATAAAACACCTGCAATAACGGAACCAAAATTTTCTACCGCATAACGGAAATGTATTTGTGTATGTAAAAAATCAGCACGATTAGCTTCTTGTTGCAACCATTCAGCATAGTAATTATATTTTTCAGAATTAACTAGGTCATATTCGGAAGATATTTCTTCCATTTTTTCAAAAATTGTCATAGTGTTCATTGTTTTTTCCTTTCAAAAGATTAACTTATTATAAAACAAAAAGGTCTTCGTTGGAAGACCTTTTTTTTGGTTGTAACTTAAACCTGTTCACCTGCGTTGTGATATTGAAGGACAGCTTTAACTTTTTCAATCGCTTTTTGGTGACGAACACGAATGTTTTTACCAGAAATCAAAACCATTTTTTCTTTTTGATTTGGGAATTCTTCCAGCATATCATTGAAAAGTTTTTTGGTGTCTTCTCGATTTTCACCATTAACTCGTAAACCATCGTCTACCCAAGTTGTATCGTCACTCATATAAAGAATAAGATCATATTCTTCATTTAATGCGATGTTTGAAACAACAGGGTTTGGCTTACCTTCGTATAGTCGGTGATAAAATTCAGTAACAAAAGCATTTGAATCAATAAAAGTGACTTTGTTAGCTCTTGCCATTGCTTTTTCTTCTTCTGTTTTATGCGTAAATGCGATTTTTTCATAATCAGAAGAAGTGAGTAGTCTTTCGTCTGCACCAACGACATTCATGCAATATTCTCGACCATATTCTTCTACCCAAGAAGTTCCTAGTAATTTAGCCATAGAACGAACAAGAGTAGTTTTACCAGAGCTTTCTGTTCCGATAACGCAAACTTTTAATGCATAATCTTTACGAACACAAGAAGGAATGAGATCCCAGTATTTGTAAAGGTCATTACGAACCATAGTTGCACTAATTGGAACTTCCGTTCTGTCATTATCGACAACAACGTGATTTAATTCTGGTAAATGGGTTTTGTAACCATTGTCATAAGCGATTTCACTTGAAAAAATTGCAGTGCCTTCTGGGATTTTACCACCATAGATACCACGAACAAGCTCGGCATAACCAGCCCAACCATTAGGGTATGCAGGAATGTTTGTTTCATCAATAGATACAATATTAATGTGATCAAAATCAGCAAAAACTGTTTTTAACCAACGCATACGGTTTTTGTAAGTTAAGACTTTCTGGTCTCGTGGAGATTGCTGTGAAAGGAATTTGTCGTCATAACACATAGCAACAGTAAGTTTACGACAAGCAGTAGCCGCTTTATGAATAAGGTTAATGTGTCCAAAAGTAATAGGTGCAAATTTACCAACAACTAAACCATTTTCAAAATTATATTCAATATCTTCTGGAAGGTCTTTAAATAATACATGATGTTGCGTAGTCATATTCTTTTATCCTCGTTTTATTTTATGTAGTAATTATACAAAAAAACCAAAACAAAATCAATAAAAACTTATGCAAAAATTTAAATAAAAACACTTGATTTCAAGCAATTAAACCATTATAATATAGGAAAATAAATTAAGGAATTAATCAAATGTCTTTTAAAGTAAAACTTTTTGAAACTGCAATACAAAATTTAGATCAAGCTGCTGTTACTTCTCATGGGGTTTCTTACACTTATAAAGATCTTGTTTGCTTTGCAAAAGCATTAGAGCCAAAAATTAATGATGTGAAAAGAATTGGTCTATTTTTTGAAAAATCAAAAGAATATATTGCGTCATTATTTGCTGTTTCTGTATCTACAACTGCTTTTGTGCCATTAGAGTTATCTTCACCAGAAGAACGTTTAAACTACATTATTTCTGATTCAGAATTAGAAATCATTTTAACTTCTAAAAAATATAAAAACTCTGATTTAAATAAACTGCCAAAAACAGTTGAAATTATTTTCTTTGAAGACATTTTAGGTTCAACAAATGAAGAAATGAAACGACCTACTGAAGAAGTAAAAGATGAACCTGCTTATGTTATTTACACTTCTGGTAGCACAGGAAACCCTAAAGGTGTTGAAGTCTCTAACAACGGACTTTTAAATGTGATTGAACAACAAATTGAAATTACAAAAATGGATAAATCTAAGTTTTATCTATATCTAGCTATTTCATTTGACGCTTCTCTTTCTGACATTTATTGCTCTTTGCTTTCTGCTAGTCACATTCATATTTACGATTGTTTACGTAGAAATGCAATAGGTTTAAAAGATTACTTTAATGAGGTAGGTATTACTCATTCAGATTTACCACCTTCTTTTTTGAAATTACTATCACCAAGTGATTTTAAAACACTAAACTCAATTATTATTGGTGGTGAAGTGGCAGATTATAAATCTGTTCAGGAATTTGCAAAAGAATTAAATGTGGTCAACGTATACGGTCCCACAGAAGCAACAATTTGCACAAGTATGATCGTTTGTGACGAAACATGGTCAAAGCCATTGATTGGTCACGCTTTGAAAAATGTCGGTTATCGTGTTCTAGACGAAGAAAATAATGAAATTACTTCAGATATGATTGGCGTGACAGGTGAATTAATTATTACAGGATGTCAATTGGCAAATGGTTACTTAAATAATCCAGAAATGAATGCTAAGACATTTGTTGAATTAGAAAATAAAGAAGGCGTAAAAGAGCGTTCTTATAAAACAGGTGATTATGTTTGTTATAACGAAGACGGCTTAATTGAGTTTAAAGGTCGTGTAGATCGTCAAATTAAATATCATGGTCAACTAATTAACCTTGAAGAAGTAGAAAGTGCTATTAATTCAATTCAAGAAGTGAAAAGTGTTACTGTTATCTTCAAGAATAAAAAAATGTATGCTTATTATGAAGGTGACATAAAAGATACTGAAATTAGAACAGAACTTAAAACAAAAGTCCCTGTATATATGATTCCAAGTTTTATCATAAACAAGGATATTCCTAAAACAGTAACAGGCAAAAATGACGGAAAATTACTGTCAAAACAAGATAGTTCTTCTGACGAAGAACTAGTAATTGCAAACCTTTTCAAATCAATCTTGGAAATTGAAGAAGAGATTGCAATTGATCCAGAATTGTCATTCATGAAAGACTTATCGGGTGACTCATTGGATTTTGTTCAGTTGCATTTGGCGTTACAACAAATGGGAATGAATATTCAATATGATTATTTGATTGAAAACAACTCGATCAAAGATATTTTAAATTACGACAATAAAGAAATTATCATTAATACAGAATTCTTAGTAAAAGAATCTGAAAAACTAACAATGCCTGAAATTAAATCTACGTCGAAACAAAAAGAAGAAATTGTGTTTTTAACAGGCTCAACAGGTTTGTTAGGTTCTGCAATACTAAATGGTTTAATGAAAAAAGAAGAAGTAAAGGAAATTTACTGTTTGGTTCGTGGGGTAGATGAAAGACAAGCTAAGGAAAAAATTCTTGCGACATTAGAGCGAAATGAATATGTTTATCCAAAAGCTTATTTTTCTAAGGTAAAAGTTGTTTTAGGTGACGTATCAAAAGAAAAACTATCAATTAAAGAAGATATTTATCAAGAATTAATTGAAAAAGTTGATACGGTTTATCATTGTGCCGCAGAAGTAAACAACATTAAAACATTTAACCAAATGTATGAATCTAATGTTTTATCAACTGTAAATATGGTCGATTTTGTTTTCTCTGGTCGTGATAAAACACTCCATTATGCTTCAACATTGTCAGTATATGTTTCTAGCGACAAACTAGAGGATAGTGTATTTGGAGAAGAACGATTAGAAAATGATGGTCATCGTTTGTATAGTGGTTATGCTCAAACAAAATGGCTTTCAGAATACTATTTAAATAATATTCAAGAAAAAACAGATAATATTTTCATTTATCGTTTTGGTTTGTTGACTGCACCTGTGACAAAACCACATTTACGAGGAACAGGTTTCTTAAATCAAGCGATTGAAGATATTAAAGAAATTAAAAGTATTCCAAAATCAGAAGTTAATTTATCAATGGACTTAACACCATTAGATCTTGCAGAATTTGTTGTTCGCAACATTGCAAAAGAAAAAGAAAAAGGTGATATTTTTAACATTTCATTTAATGTTCAAATGACATTAGAGAGTATGGCTCATAGTTTAGGTGTAGATAAACAAATCGATTTGGAAGACTGGTTTGCAGAATATAGTCATTACAGTATTGCTCAATATATGACAGATATTAATAATGCTTACACAAAACAACATAACATGAATCTTTTTGAAACAACAAACATTAAGAGGTTTAAATGCGAAAATGCTTGTGATATAATTGATTCTATTGTGATTGATTTTGATTATTATATTTTTAGAATGGTAAATGGTCTTGAAAACAAAAAGACATTTATTGTTACCAACGACATAGAGATTTAAAAAAATGAAGATTGGATTGAAGTTGAAATAAAAAATACATTTAAATCGCAAAAAAATCATAAATTAAAAGGTAAACACGAAAAGCCTTTCTTCTTTAAAGAAAGGTGGTAGTGAATAACAAAGAAAATAAAGGCAAGCCAAGTTGGTTTGCTTTTTTATTTTAAAAATTTTAATGCGCCTTCAATAAAATTTTCAGCGTCAGTAATCTTTTCATTGATAAAATCAGAAGTGGTTTCTTCAATTTTGTTTTTTTCAAAAGAACCTTTGATTATAAATATAACTTCTGAATAAGATTTAGTTAATTCAAATAAAGATTTTAAATCTTCTTTGTCTAAATTTTTGTTCTCAAAATTCTCATCAATTTTTAAAGTTAATTCTATTAAATTATTTTCTATTTCTAATATTTTTTCTTTCAATTTCAATTTTAATTCCTTTAAGTAATAATATTAATTTTTATTTAATTATATTTTTATAAAAATATGTTATAATGATTGTCAAAGAATGTAAAGGAAATAATATAATGGAAAATATAATAAAAGAATTTGAAAAAATGGAAATGAAAGAAGAGTTTGCATCTTTCATAAAAAAAGAAAAAGAAAAATTAGAATCTTCTAATAAAAAATATTTAAATACATTAAAAGTAGGTGCAACTATAGCTCTCGGTTCACCAATGGCAATGTTGGGAATGGAAAAAATGGGTCATTTTTCTGGAAATGCACTACTTGGATTAATAGGTTTAGGAATGGCAGGAACATTTACAATAGGCGTAGGAATGATTGGCTCAGATTTAAAAATAAAGAAAATAAAAGACATTGAAAATCAAAATAAAGTAAAAGAACTGTTTTTAAAAAATAAAGACAAAGAAATACAAAAACTGGGTGAAAAAGAATATAAGGCTTTTGTAGAAAAAATGAAGAGTTCCGATTCTCAATTAATAAATACATTAGAAAAAGTGAGTTCAAAATTTAGAAAAACAGATATAGTTAAAAAAGAAAAAATACAAGATTCTAAAATTAGAGTCAAAAATAGAAATAAACCATGATTGTATTTTAAGGTTTTATTTAAAAGAAAAAAGTCAGGATCAAACCTGACTTTTTTTTGGAAAAATTAAATAAGTATTTCGACCAAATTCTGTTTTTGTTCTTTTGTATTTTTTTCCGTTAAATTCAAGAATCTCAAAAGGTAACACAATTTCATAAACATCCCAAACATAATCATGACTTCTATGAGTTTGTCTAAGCTTTGCAATCAATGCATGATCACCAGGTTTTAGATTTTGAGTGTCAAAACCTTTCCTAGTATCAAAAGTATATTGAATGCCATTTTCTGCTTTTCTAACTAATCTAGAAGTATAAGTACCTCTAGGAGCTGTCATTGTTGTTACTTTACGAACAAAAAGAGCTTTCTTCTCGCATACTTTTTTAGTTGTTTCTTTATTTAAATTTTTCATAAGTGAGTTTCCTAAGTTGAACAGGAAAATTATGAGTTCCTGTGAATCTCACCACCACCTGCATTTTTAGACAAGTTGCAGGACTTGTTAGCTTATATATTAACATACAAAATAAGAAACAGTCAATGAAAATTGACCTTGTGAAATCCAAGTAGTATAGGTAGTGTCATTAGAAATTGATTTTTCTGCGACATATGATACACCGCCACCTTAAATTATTATTTAAAATTGTTCAGCATTTGATATAGTTACTTTTAACGAACATAAAATTCAAAATTATATTTGCTGGAGTTATCGGTATAATCTTTGAGATATACAGTTTCGATGTCTGATAAACCCTCAACGTTGGAAATATTTTTTATGACAAGATCTGTTGCACAACGATAGCTTGTATTTCCATTAAGATAATAACAACTGTTTGACTGATTTATAATAGAGTAATCAAGAGAAGTATACGCAATCCAAGTTCCATTTGATTTAATTCTTGTTATCGATTCTTGAAAACCTTGATAATCGAGATTATTATCGTAAGGTGCAGCATAAGAAACATAAGTGCCTGTATCTTTAAAATAAACGTCATTGTATGATAACCCATTAGAACTTAATGTTTTAATGTTTGGAACAACAACAAAAGAAGGTTGAACAACACTATCAACTAATGTCCAGCCACCACCGTCAGTAGTCATGTCGCAAAATGCTGTCGAACCACCAACAAGGGGATAGTTTTTATTAAAGATTAATGAATTGTCAAAAGCTTTAATGTCTTTACAATTAGCTTCTAAGTGCGTACCAATAGAAGTAATCTTTGTTGTTTCTGGCGTGGGATTGACTCTACTTTCAGTTTTATCTTCTGTAACTGTTTTACCACTTTTGTAAGTTACAGTTGTCGTGGCAATTCGACTTTCCAAAATATCACAAGTTTTATCTTGGTTAAATGATTCTCCTGAATAAACATTAGAGTCTAATGGAGAAAAACTGCAGTTTGTTTCACTTGTTCTTGTCCATTCACTATAAGTAGTGTCACTTGAAACAGGTTTGTCAGCAATATACGAAAAGTCTTTACCGTCGATAATTATTTTAAATTGACTAGCACTACTTATGCTTACAAGAGCAATTGCAGATGCTAAAATCCTTTTTTTAAATTTCATTTTCAATTCCTTTTAATCTATATTAATAAAATTATCACCTATATAATATTTGGCAAGAAAAGCCACTTTGGTAAGTGGCTTTTGGTTTACAACTTAATTGGGTTGTAGTTTTCATCTAAGAAGTTTTTTAAATAGCTTGGATAAACACCTAAATAAAGATAAGTATTAAGATCTGACAATAAAGAATGTAGACAGTAATTGACCTTATTTAGTTTTCTCCCATTTTCAGTATTTTGATCATAATAATCATTTGTTAATGTGATATTGAATAAGCTAAGATCTTTTTTAAAATAAGAAGCAATATAAAACTCAACTAGTTTATCAAGAGTTTCTTTTGTTTTGTTAAGTAAATCTTCTTCAAATGTGATATAAACACCTTCAATTCGATTAGAGTTTTGAGAACAAATCTCAACCCATTGGTCAAAAATATTTATATTTAAAGAATTGTTTAATTCGTTTAACCCAATTGAATCAAGGGACTTCCTAATCTCTTCAATATTATAAGAAAAAGAATCTGCTGCGTCTTCTGCTTTTCTCATTGAGATATGATATTTTTTTGTAATTGAATTATAATAATACATTTTAAAATCCTTGAAATTAATTTATGCTTTGACAAAAAAAGAAGGATCGTAATTATGTTGTAATAATATTTTTCGAGAAAAAAATCCTTCTTCAATTAATTGAGCAATAACATAGGCGATACCACTTGACGTTCTTTTTGCAATTTTTTGAATGTCTTCTTTTGAGTATCGGTATCGATCACTGGTTGAAACCATATCTTTTAATGCGAAATCATTAATTTCAATATTTTCACCAAACTTTAAAACTTCTTCAAAAGTTAAGATGAAACGATTCTCGCCATTGGAAACTAATTTTGGTGTTTCACCATAATGATTGTAAAATTTCCCGTCAATTTCTTGAATGTCATGTGTTCCTCGTAGAGTAAACCAACAACCTTCTTCTTCATAGTTTCCCCAACAACTTTCTGTGTCAGGCAAATACATAAATAGGGTATTCTTTTTAATTTTAGACATAAAAAATCCTTCATAAATAAAGGATTAATTATATATAACTTTAATAAAAAAATCAATCAAATTGTTATGGTCTAATTCTTTTTTTATTTTTTGGTGAATTGTTAATTATTTCTTTTTTAAAATCATAATGTGTTCTGTATTCACCGACACCTAATTCTTCTGTTACCTCTTGTCTACGTGTTATTGTTTTAACTTCAATTTGTTCTGGATTTTTAACAAGATATTCTTCAACACCATCAACAAGATCAGTTCCACTATAAATAACAAGATCATAATCACCTTCAATTGCAGCTTTTGCTTTATCTTTGTTTTTAGTTTTTAAAACATTATTGGCAGTAATTTCGACTTCAAAAACCTTAGCAACAGGAATACTGTCTTTGTATCCCATAGTTTTCATATACTTAATGACACTCTCTGATAACTCTTGAACTTGTGAATTAAAAAAGTTCATAACATCTTGTATACCGTCAGGTTTATCGTCGTCAAGCTTACAGCCTTCAACGGATTCAAGTATACGTCCAAGGTCATTCATATCAATGCCAAGTAGTTTTTCTATTTTGTTAAACTCTTGAAATGCATGAAATTCAATATCACCTGTTTTACCTGTTCTTTTAGCATAAAACTGGTCAGCGTCTTCATAACATTTTTCAGATCCTTTATCTAAATATGAATTAATAAACATCATCATTAAATCTTTATGGTCTTCACGTAATAAATCATTGAATAATTTTTCACTTTCAATCAAGAAAGCTTCTTTATCAATGTTCTGATTTCTTGCAGCGTCAGCATATTTCCAAGCAACCTCTTCTTCTGGTGAGAAACATAACCAGTCACCTTGATATTTTTCATTTAATGCTGTTCTAGATTTATTTTTATCAAAAACGGTAAAGTTTCTATTGGTTCCGTGGAAAAATCGCAAAGACTCTCCATTTTCTTTTTTAATTTTATTAGTCATAAAAATCCTTTTTCTTTACAATTAATTATAACATAAAAAAAAAGAATAAAAAAATTGATTATAAAGATTGTTTTTGATATAATAGAAAGACTAATAAAAGGAGAAAATAAATGAGTTCTTTTTTTGAAAATGAAGAAGTGAAAAAAGTATTGCTGGATAGAGCTAAAACAAGTGATAAGGAATGTGCTGTTTGTTTTACAATAGGCGATGAAAATGGAAGATTTACAAAAGAATATCGTAAGTGGAAAATGTGGAAAGTCTTTGTTGCAGCTTCGGCAAAAAAAACAGACGAAGAAAAAGCACAGTGGTTAATAGATAACCCAGAACCAGAAAAGTATGAAAAATAAAAAGAAGCCAGAAAGCTTCTTTTTTAATTTTTTAAAATAAACAATAAATCATTATTTTGATTTAACTCTGATATTTTGTCTTTTATTTCATTAAACGAAAAATTTTGTTCCTTTGAAGTTTTCTCCTTCATCATTTCAAAATCAAGGTCAAAAGTAAGACAAACACCGTTTTTTATTAATTTTGACTTACCTTTATGCTCTATTAATTCTTGGTCTTTGAAGGAAATAGATTTTTGATAATTATCAGAACGATACTCTAAGTTAAAAGATTTAGAAAAAGCATTAACCATATACCAATCTTCTATCAAATTGTTTAATGTTTTTCTATATGATTTATTAATATTTATGCCGATTAAACAAGTTGAAATATCTACTGCGAACATTTTATTGTATTCTTTTTCTGATTCTGCAATTATTTTATCTAGAATGTTCGTTGATTTTATAAATATTTTAACTGAGTTGTCTTTGTTGATTTTAACTTCTATTTTATTTCTTAGTTCTTTTTTGTATTCAAAGCAAGAATTCAAAATAAAAAATAAAAGTGTATTAGGCGACAAGTCTTCAAAAAAAAGACGATGAAGTGATTGAATGGACTCTATTTCATCCAAAACTCTAAAATTAGAATCAGTTTTATTTTTTTGCATAAAAAACCTTATGTTTTTAAATTAATTATGTCTATTTTATCAAATGAGAAAAGATTTTTCAATAAAAAGATATGCTTTTTGCCTTTAATAACATAGTGTAATTTGTTATTTGGGTTAGATATAAACTACTTATTGTAAGAATTAAGTAATGAAAAACATTCTTTTAAAAAGTTGGAATAATTTTTTTCACTATCTTTTTTGATTTTCAATCCACTATGGAACATTAACGTAACACTGACATCTCGATAGTTTAACCAACAAGTGTAGCCGTCATAATCATGAGAAGCAACCAGTTCTCCAACTCTGTACTCATTGTTTTCTTTTTTACCTTGACTTCTAATTGCCTCAAAAACAGATAAAAAATCTTTAACATTAATTTCTTTATCCATAAAAAACCTCTTCTATTTTTTTGATGTTCATTAATTAACAATAATAAGAGAATGAAAACTAAACAAGACTTTCAAATCTTTCAAATAAAAAAAGAAACAGCCTTGATTTTTGATATAATAAAGTGTATAAATAATATTAAATGAAGTTTCGATATTGCGTTATGTATAACGCATTAAATGGCTTAGTACATGATATATGACGCAATTTGAGAGTTGGGAAGAAAATGGAAATAGAAAAAAATATCACTACTTTTGTTAAAAATTCTCCTGAAAATTGGTGGAGATATGAAAAGATAAATGATTCTCTGGTAAAAGAGATTGTTGAAGCTTTTTCTCAAACTAAAAAAATAAAAAAAGATTGGACAATAACCCCTTACTGTACAGAAGGTAGATTTGGTCGTTGTTGGTCATTGAATGAAGAAAATCATAATGATAGATTCTGGATAAATGTATTTAATGGTGAAGAGTACAATTTAAAAGAAACAAATTACATATATGTAGATGCCTCTTTCTCTTTTATATTCAAATATAAAAACAAACCTGCATTATATGTTTCTTTCTTGTTTGATAATGATAAAAATCTATATATTAGACAAATACAAGGGTTTCCAAAATCAAGCCTTCATAATAAACTGGGCGCTAATTGGAAAGAATCAGCGATCTATTATGTGGTAAAAAACTTTAAAACATTAAAAAATGTTTACCTCATAGAAGAAGATGCAATAGTAGACGCAGTAAAAACATTATATAGAAATTGTTACTATGAAGAGTTACATGATCCAATAATGGATAGAATTAAATTAAATTATGAAACATTAAGAAATTCCATCTGTTTTGATAAAAGTAAAGTAAAGAGATTTAGCCCTTGTTCCGAACATTCTTCTATCCAATTTAAAGATGTTTATTTTAAAGTAAATAAAAAAAAGCTTGCAAATAAACATAAAAATTGCTATACTGATTAAGTTAAATGAATAAATTAAAAAAAGAGATTAATAAAAATGAAAGTTAAAACTATGATTCAACAACAGATCCAACAACCCACTGTCCAGCAACAGTGGTGGCAACCTATTGTCTGAATTCTAGTTAAATAAAGATTTTTTAAAGGCTAGGATTCACAATCTTAGCCTTTTTTGGATCTAAACAATTTTATATTAAATTGACATCCCTTGAAGGCTTATGCAATCAAGGGATTTTTTTATGCATTTTTATGACTCTAACAAACGAGTTAGGGTAGTGTATTAAATAAAGATAAGTTATTGAAATAAAAGAAAAAAGATTAAAAAAAGTTTAAAAAAAGTGTTGACAAGATAAAATTAATGTTCTATACTTATAAACATAGAGTGAGAGACAAGAAATAAAAAGTCTACATTCTACCAAACAAACAAATTTAATATATATAGAGGAAAACAAATTATGTTTATGCAATCACAACAACCGTGGCAACAGCCCCAACAACCGACAATTTAAATAGTATGTAAGATTTATCTTTGGGTAGTCTAACATGCTACCCAAGGAATATGTTTTACAAATCTAAACGTTGTAGTTATAAGATTGTATAAAAACGTATTAACCCCTTGGGAACTGTCTCAAGGGGTTTTTTGTTGTGTAAAAAAATAATAGGTCTGTGGTGTAATTGGTAGCACTTGGGATTTTGATTCCTACAGTTCAAGTTCGAGTCTTGGCAGACCTGCCAAAAAATATATCGGTGTGTAGCGCAATCTGGTTAGCGTGTCTGTTTTGGAAACAGAAGGTTGTGGGTTCAAATCCCGCCTCACCGACCAAAAAATAGGTGTGTAGTCAAGTGGTTAAGACATTGAGCTTTGATCTCAACATTCGAAGGTTCGAATCCTTCCACACCTTCCAAATATATCGGTAAGTAGCGCAGTTTGGTTAGCGCACTCGTTTTGGGAATGAGGGGTCGAGAGTTCAAATCTCTCCTTACCGACCAAAGATAGGTCTGTGGTGTAATTGGCAGCACGTGGGATTTTGATTCCTGAAGTTCAAGTTCGAGTCTTGGCAGACCTGCCAAAATATATATCGGTGTGTGGCGCAATCTGGTTAGCGTGTCTGTTTTGGAAACAGAAGGTTGTGGGTTCAAATCCCGCCTCACCGACCAAAAAAGTAGAGGCGTAGTTCAATTGGTAGAACGGTGGATTCCAAATCCATTGGTTACGGGTTCGAGTCCTGTCGCCTCTGCCATATATAATAGGTCTATGGTGTAATTGGTAGCACTTGGGATTTTGACTCCCACAGTTCAAGTTCAAGTCTTGGTAGACCTGCCATATTATCGGTGTGTAGCGCAGTTTGGTTAGCGCACTCGTTTTGGGAACGAGAGAGCCTTGGTTCGAATCCAAGTACACCGACCAAAATTTTAGGGGCGTAGTTTAATTGGTAGAACGATGGATTCCAAATCCATTGGTGCGGGTTCGAGTCCTGCCGCCTTTGCCATATATAATAGGTCTGTGGTGTAATTGGTAGCACTTAGGATTTTGATTCCTACAGTTCAAGTTCGAGTCTTGACAGACCTGCCAAAATAAAAACGAAGAATAGCTCAGTCGGGTAGAGTGCTTTATTCCTCGATGGGATAGAGAGATCAATGGTTCAAATCCATTTCCTTCGACCATATTTTTAAAAAAAAGGTGGGTAATTATGACAAATGAAACTCGTGTATTATCATCCTATTTAAAGAAACCGCCCTGATTGGCGGTTTTTTGTTATTTGAAATAAATTGAAGATTTCTTGCTATTGTGTTAATATAGAATTATTAATATTTAAGGAGTAAAATATGGATTATGAAAATTACATGAACAGCCCTGAATTTAAAGCGATACAGGAAAAAAGAGAAAAAGAGAAATGTCAAAAGTGTGGCGGAACAAATCATTTTTTGCAAAAACATAAAGAAACTTGTCCAGATTACGAACATATAATGGATGATCACTATGACTCAGCGTGTATGAGAGGGACTTGCAAGCATTGTAACTCAAAAAAATAACAATAAAACAAAAACCTTTCAGAAGGTTTTTTATTTTTGAAAGATTTTCTTCATATATATGAACTATATATATAGTATCAAATTATATATTTGGAGATTATTATGAAAAACATATTAATAATAAACGCCTATGAAACAAATCAAGAATTACAAGAATCTATAAAAAATACATTTATAAAGACAAGTATTAATCATTTTATGAAAATAAATACAAATGTTATTGTTCTAAATATGGAAGATGATTTAACCTTAGAAAATCAAGTAAGTCTTTTTAATTGGGCAGATACAGTAATGTTTCAATTACCAGTAAACTGGATGAGTGTTCCCGAAAAATTTAAAAAGTTCTTAGGAATAACATTAAATACAGGAGCAAAAAGAGAATTAAAAACTCATAATAGACAAAAAGAAATAAATTATATGCTTTCATTGTCATTTACTTCACAAAGTGAAGCTTTTGGAAACAAGAAAAAGAATTATCTAATTGAAAAAATGATTGATAATATCATTTCAAATGTGCATTTTAATTTTAATGGTTTAAAAATGAAAAAAATAAAAACATTTGTATCACTTAATTCACTTAAATCAAAAAAAATAAAAAATGATAGAAGTAGATTTGTTGATCATCTAAATGAAGTTTTTCCGATTAATAAAGAAGAAAATGTATCTGTGAATAAAAAATATTTAAATCATGAATTAATATAATTAATCAATTTATAGTGAAAATATAAGAAATTTTGTCTATGTCATAATATTCAATTGTGATAATGGCGTTAAGTTAGCCTTTTTCAGACTTAATTTTTTTAAACATTCCATTTTAATCATATCCAAGTTCCAGATCTTGAATTAAGTCTATAACCCAATCTGGTCTTTTATCCCAAGATCTTGTTGCTGCTTCTTTTATTATATCGTCTTCTTTGGATTCTTCCAAATTAAGATAATCAACATCAGGCATAACACCAACTCGGTATAAATCTAATCGATCTGAATCCCAACAAGCAGCAATTTGTGGGTCTTTATGATGTCTTGTATGTGTATGATCAACACAAGCTTCATAACATTTATCAATTTCTTCTTTTGTTAAATTTATTTTATATTTGTATTTTAAAAGCATTCTTCCACCATTGTAGCCATGAATAGGTTCATCGTCTTCTCTTGTTCTTCCGACATCATGAAAAAATGAAAATGCGATAATGATATTTTTGTTTAAGTTAGGATTTTTGTCGCAAAGAATGATTCCATTTTGTAGTACACGAGTCCAATGGTCAATGCCATGCACACCATTAAATAATTGAAGATAGAAGGATTCTATAACTTCAATTAATATTTTTTTTGGTATAACTTTATATATTTCTTCTTTTGTTATCATTTTATATTCACTTATTTTTGTTTTATTATACGAAGACTTGTTTGTTTAATCAAGTTTTGATAAAAATAAAATTATGATATAATGAGTTTATAACAAGGAGTATTATAATGGATAAAGATAAAGTTGTTTTAGAATTGGAACTTTCAGAAATGGGGTTCATGAAAATGGAATTAAATGATTTTCAACTAAAATCTTGCCCAGAAGATAGATTAGTTGCTTTATCAGGTAAAGGTGACGATATTTCTATTTATGTAATGGGTGAAGAAAAAATGGGAAAAATAGGTCTTAATTATAAAGATTGTGTAGACGAATTACCAGATATGAAAATATATCACCAAAGAGTTAAGGCAGAAAAAATAGAAATAGATTCAGAAGATAACATGGATTTATTAGAAAAATATGAATCATTTTTAACAAGAAAAAATATGACTGAAAATAAAAATACTTCTAAAACGAGAAGAAGTGTAAAAGGATTAAAGAATTTATAAAAATGTCCTTAAAACAATTTCCGATACAAAAATTAGATTTCAGTGACTCTGAGATCTATTTTTGTAATAATGATATCTTTAAGAAGATTGAAATCTTAATTAAACTGGAGCCTTTTCAATTAAACTTAGGTTATGAAGTAGAAGAAATAGATCAGGTTTTGGAAATAGATTTTGATATTGAAGAAAATGAAACGATAAATGATTTTGAAAACAAAGTAATGGAATTTCCTGTTAATCCTGACTATGGATATGTAGAATGTTCAATATACATAGGAAATGTTTATAACCCAATTGATATAACAAAAATAGAATTTGGAAAAAGAATAGAGAATAAAATTCCAGTTAAAATACATTCTCATTGGTTGTTTGAACATGAAAAAACAGGTTTTAAAAATGAAAAAATCATTATAGAAACGATATTAAAAATTGAGGATTATTTTTAAAATTAATAAATATAAAACAAACCGTCTAATCGATTTAGGCGGTATTTTTTTGTTTGAGAAAACGATAAAAAATGATATAATAAAGAATATAAATGGAGATTAAAGTATCGTGAGTAAAAATTTAGAAAGATTTGTGTTTGATTATATTGAAAAAATTGAAGATATTGTCGTTTTTTCAAAATCGGAAGTATTTGAAGACATTTTAATAGCAGTCGAAAAAGAAAGAAAAAGAATAAATGAATTGTTGTTTGAAAATGGTATTGATAAAAAAATACATGAAATAGAACAAGATAAAATTATAAACATTTTAAAAAAGGATAAAATTAATAAAATATTACCAAAAGATCTGGGGTCTTTTGTAAGCACAATGTTTTACTCAGAATCAACCTTAACAAATAAAGAATTAATATCTTACCAAAAAACAATAGAAAATTTTGAACTAACAAAAGATGTCTCTCACATTTATCAATTAGCATTTATTGAAAAAGAAAACATTACCGAAAATGAAATAACAAATGATTTTAAAACGACACTAAATTCTATATTTAAAAATTTAAAAGTAAAAGATAAAGCAGAGTTTGTATCTAATATTAATATTTTTTTAGAAAATTACATGGAAACAGACTTTGGAAGTAAAAAAATAGAGATTATTAATAAAAAATATAAAGAAGCGATAAATAGTGGTAAAGATTCAAAAGAAATCTGTAAAGACTGGTTCCAAGATTTAATAGATGTAGTAAACAGCAACACACCTAAAAATATAAACCTAGTTTATGACAAAGAAACAAATGATTTAAAAGCAAGCACAGAAACAGGTGGGCTTTTTGATGGTTGGTATATAATAAATCAAACAAAATATGCGGAATTATCATTAGAGGAAAAGAAAAAATTTGATAATGCAAAAACAGAGGCAGAATTAAATGATCTGGAAGATTCTCGTTCAATAAAAAAACAATTGCAAATAAGTACAACAACAGATCGAGGTTTAGCAATAGAAGGTGATTCAATTGTGCGACATTCATTAGCTAATGCGGTTATATCAACGGTTTTAAATGAATATTTAGAAATACAAAATGATTCTTCTTTTATTGATTCATTTTCAAAACAAGTTTTAGGATTTGAAGGAAACTCAACAATGAGAGGTGCTATAATAGCTTCATTTAAATCCGTTTTAGGAAATGACTTTTTTGAAGGTTTAGACTTAGAAGATAATAATGGTGTTGGTTCAAAAAAAGCAATTGAAATGATTCAAAAAAAAACAACAAAACACCCTGTTTATTATATTAAAAAACTTTTAAAAAGAAAAAAAGATTTGTTACCAGAACATGTTGAAGAATTATTAAAAAAAGAAGAATTATCAACGACACTATCAGAAGAAGAAATGGATTCCTTTTTAAATCTAAAAAATTTAAACTCAATGAATGGTGAGGATAATGGCAATTGGGTTTTTGAGCCATTAAGCAATGTATCTTTATTTTACAATAACAGAGTGACTTCTGATATAAAAGACGCTATGTTTGAAGAAAAAGACTTAACCGCTTCTGAGCAAGCAATGTTGATTCAATATTCTGCTTTACTTAAAATGAAAGTGACTAGAGATATTGAAATGATAGATTTATCTGCTCTTAATAAATTCACAAAAGGTCATATAAGATTAAAAGCGTCCTCACCGTCAGAAAAATATAACAACGATTTTATTTCAAGTTTAACAATAGAAGAAATTGATGAAAATATATTAAATACATTTGTTTTTTCAGAACATGCAGAAGAAAATTCACGTAATTTAAATCAATCAACAAAAGACGTTTTATCAAAGATAATATCTTCAACATTAAAAAATGAAAAATATTTAGAAGAAATTAATGTAAATAAAATATCATTTTCTAAAAAAATAGGAGAAATGATAAAAATAACAAAACCAAGTTGTTTTTCCAACAAATTTATAGAAGATATAATGACAACACAAGAAAACATAGCTTATAAAAATGAAAAAACATGGAACGACTTCACAAAAAAAGTAAGAAGAAATCAAGAATTAAATGATTTTGAAAAAGATATATTGCTTGAAACAAGAAATTATTTAGAGCTTAATAATCTTAAAATAGCAGAAGAATATTATGAAGATATAGAAGAAAAAGATTTTATTAATATATTAGAGAATGCTATTTCTATCAAAAATGAAAGAATACAAGAATTTAAGAAAGGGTACAATATTGAAAACCCTTTATTAGAAGAAGATTTCGATTATAGTCAAGACCAAGAAGGAAATCCTTTTTTGTTGAAAACAGATCAACAAAAGAAAAAAAAGAAGCCAAAATATAGATAAAAAAAAGATTTTACTCTCTTTTTTGTTGATTTTAAATTCAAATTGTTTTAATGTTAGAAAAACATTGGAGGAAAAAATGTATAATTACGAAAAAAGAGGCGAAGATTATTTTCTTTGTGGTCACAATAAAGAAATAAATGTAGGTAAAGAAGTAGGTTTAAGTTATACATATTGGAGAGATGAAAACGGAAAAGCAAGAGGCTTTCTTTATAAGCATGGAAACCGAGAAGATACATTAACAGTACACAATATAACAATAGAGCAATATAAAAAAGTTTCAGAAGACGAAACAATTGGAGAAACAGCTCTGAAAATGCTTCAAGAGTCTTATTTTGTTTCTGGTGCGTTTGACATAGAAGAATTAAATAAGTGTTTAAGCATTTCAGATTATGTAGTGCAAATGCATGAAAAAAGATTTGCAATCGCTTAATATAGAAAAAGAAGAAACGAACGTTTCTTCTTTATTTTTGAATTTTAAAAGCAAAAGAAACTTTATCTTTGTTATTTTTTAGGGCATTGATAAAAGTTTTCTTATCAGTCAATTTGCTTTCAAAATAATATACTGGTTTAAAGAGATTTGTCACACTGTTGCATAGAAAATAAGCAAATTCCATTCCTTCTTTTGAAGAAAGATTGCAGATATTACAAATATCAGTCAATGAATAAATTTCTTTTTTTTCATTTTTTGATATGTAATCAATCATTAAATCACTTAGTTTTTGTATTTTTTTAAATTCTGGTATTAAATTTCCATTAATAACAGGAAATGCATCAATCGTATATTGTTTAAAATTAATTAGTTTTTCTTCCAATGTCATAGTTTTTCAACCTTTGTTAATGATACATTATTATAACAAAAAAAAATAAAAAACAAAATGATTATTAAGTATAAAATTAAATATTATTAAAAATAAACCTTGTGTTTTTTTTATTTGATTTTTAAAGAAAGAAAAGTTACAATCAATTATCAATTCTAAAAAAAGGGGATATGAATGGATCATTACAGATTATTTATGGAACAAAAGCACTCTGGTTTTTTTGACCTTCCACTTATCGAACAAGATAAATTAAAAAAAGCTCATCCTGAATGGGGTGAAGAGTATGAATTGTTGCTTTATTCTTCAATATGTAAACTGAAAGGACGATTGGAAGAGTTAGAAGAATTAGAGCTTGATCCATTTGTAGAATTAGAATTTAATAAAGCAAGACTAAAATATTATGGTATAGGTAAAGATAATTTTCAATTAATTGTTCCTTTTGACGAAGGGAAAACGACATTAGATTATGACAGCGTGTTGTCTTTCGATAAGGAAAATTATGATGAAAGAGTCGCTTATACTCAAAAAATACTAGGAACTGATGCACCACCAGCACACCCATACTATTTGCAGTTAACTGACGTTTATGCTCGTGCTCATGTAACAGGTGAAAACGGAATAAAAGAGTTTAAATATGTTTTTCTAAAGCCATTTTCTGAAGTAATTTCAGTAGAACTTGAAAAAACAGGTCTTGATAAAATAACAGAATTGCTACCACATGGATTTGAAAGAAACAAAATAGGTGAAAAACTATCGGACAGTGATTCTCCAAGTGCAACAAATATTCTTTCTTATAAAGTCGTCGCAGAAGAAAAAGGTAAAGAAATGTTAGTTGTTAAACTCAGAGAGTTTGCAACAAACCTTATTCAAAAATATACAAATAAAGTAAGTGCTTATCTTGAAGACAATGATATTAACAAAGTCATTGTTAAAGAACTGGAAATAGAAGAGGGAAACGAATATTTTTGTTATTTCACGAGTTCAAAAGTTGCAGAAAAAGTTAAATTTCAAAATTTTGAAGAAACATTATCTCCTTATAAAATAGATAATATGCTTGAATTTAAAGAGTTGTTCGAAACAACACTGGATGAATTTGAAGCTGAAGTAGTTAAAGAATATGATTGTTTATTAGAAGATTTCGATCCCTCAATAAAAGTTATGGACGCTGCTTTAAGTGTTCAAATCCAAGTAACAAATGAAGAATTGGACGCATTAGAGTTTATAGAGGAAGAATCTGATTTAATTGAAGATATATTGAAGAATGGTAAAAACAGTGATTCAAATGGTTTGTTTTCAATAGTTGATGAAGAAGATTAAACATAAAGAATAAATAAAAAGCTCCTTCAAGGAGCTTTTTTTATATTTTGACGACTGGAAAGCCACGATCATCATAACTGATGTTTTCTTCGGGTATAGAAAGGTCTTTTAAAACAATTAAAAGTTTATCAATATGTTCTTGTGGAAAAGAAGTAATTTCATGACCAATTCTTAAAATTGTATTATCTGCTTTAAATCTATATATTTTTTGTTTATCAATAGACATTAAAGGGCTTGCTGATTTAATAAATATTCCGAACTCACCAGGTTCTTCTATTATTATTTTACCACTAGGAATTAAATCAAAATCTAAAACAAATTCGGGGAATATCCTTAAAAAACGCTTTAACTGATCTTTTTCGATTAACTCAGAAATCTCAAAGTCATACATTTTTTTTGCATTTTCTTTTCTTACTAGCTCTCTTAGGGTAATAAGATTAAAATTAGAGACGGGTCCGTTCTTGCTTTTAAGAGTTGCATACTCTCCAATAATTTTTTTCAAAACTCTATTTTCTTTTCTTATTTCAGAAATTTCTAGTTCTTTTCCAGTAAATTTTTTTGAAGTATAGTATCCGAATTCATCGAGCATTGTCACTATTGGTTTTGCAATATTTTTAATATTTTCTTTTACAACCAAAGGACTCCAATCATTATTTTTTTCAATATAATCTTTAATTTTATTGTTTAACCAAGGATAATGTGGAAAATCAGAAATATCTTGAACAGCTTTGCTTTCTTTTTCTAATTCTTTTGATTTTCTTGCGGCTAATTTATAAAAGTAATTGTTCGGCAAATCAAATTTTTCAACGATATATTCTAATATAGAATGGTAATCGTCGTGCATATCTTTTGAATTTATAGATCTAAAATAGGAAGCATTATAAATAACTTTTTCACATAAAATATAAAAGCTACTTAAAGCTTGAAACAAAGAATATAGTTCATTTTCATCTGAATAACTATGTTCTTTACTATAATCAAAAAGTTCTTCTAAGTTTTTATCCTCAATAAACCTTTGTTCTTTGATCTTATAAACTTTATCAACGATATTATTGTCTTTAAAATCCCAAGCAATAAAAGTTTCTGACAGTAAATACCTTACTTCTTTTTCAATATTGTATTTTAGATCTATTTTCCTTAATTGAAAATCAATATCAATAAGTGTGTTCACAATATAGAAAATACTGGAACTTTTAGACTCTTCATTTATATCTTTTTTATTCAACTTTAGACTTCTCCAATATAGCTATTGTAAAAATAAGTCATAACTTCATTTTCACATTCATTCATTGTGCTTTTGACTTTAATATTTTTATTTAAGTCATGGATTAAAATCAAGAACTCTTCTTTTTCAAAAGTTTTCTTTAAATAACCTGCTTCAATGAATTTGTTTAAATTATTTCGAATATAATCTAACCATTCATTAAAACGTTTCGTAATAATGTCAACTTCTTTAAACTCAGAATCAACGGAAACAGAAACATATTTTTCACCTTTTTTAAAGTCTTCGATATTATAGATATCATTAAACTTAGAAATGAATTCATTATATTCATTAATGTTGTCTTTATTTTTCTCTAAGTAATCCATAACAAACATAATACCTTGTTCTGCAAATTTTAATTTTTTATTAATCTTACGAATCAAAGTATCTTTATTTTTCCATAAAGAACGAACGTCTTTAATGTCTCGTCGAGAAATACCTAAATAAGCTCTCAATGTTCTATAATATGTAAAATCATATTTTTCTAAAAACTCTAAACAAGTATTTTTTAATCCACCATATTTGTGCATTTCAACAAAGATAGTTGTATCACCGTCTAATAAACTTTTAACAAAAGTGTGTGCATTACAATAAATATGGTCTTCGTTCTCTGTTTTATATTGTAATAAATGTTGATTGGCAACGACAGAAGATGTCCACCAGTCGGCAGATTCAACAATATGTAACAAATCAAAATCGGAATCTTTTCTCTTTTCGCCTTTTAATGCAGAACCAAACTCGATTGTCGATACAACATGTTTTTGTAATTTATTATGTAATTCTTCTGAAATTATTATATTCATTTTTCGTTCCTACTTTGTATAAACAATACTATTTAAAAAAATAGATTATATCAAAAAAACAAAATTAAAACAAGTTAATAAGTTGTAAAAAAAGCAAAAAGAACCCTTGTAGTTTTATGCAATAAATGATATTATACTTCTCACAATCCAAGTAATAGGTGAAATTATGAAAAACACTATAATTAAAGCACTAATAATTATTATTACCTTTGTTTCGGCATTTTCATTTGCTGAGACTGGACAAATAGAAAAAGACAATAAAGATTTAACGCAATTTGATTATCCCTTTATGATAGGTAAATGGAATGCTGTATCAGAAGCTTCTGGTTTACCAACAAAAATGTCAGTTGTTATGAATTTTAATTCTGATTATACTTATCAAATAGTTGTTTATAACACTGGGCAATTAATGATTAACGAGAAAGGCATATATTCAATAAAAGATAGTTCTGAGATTACTCTACTCAATGGGACAGGCGAAGTTCAAAAATATAATTTACGAATGACTCAAGATAAAATGATAATGAATGGAATGTTGTTTATAAAAGAAACACCATTGGGTCTATCAGGGGCTTGGAACTCAACAACAATTAAACATGAAATTAATGGTCTTACAAATTTAAATCTTTTAATAACAGAAGATTTTCTATTTAAAATGAATGTTTCTTCTGGTGACGGAAAGAAAAAAGTATCTGAGGGTGTTTATGTTGTTGATGGCGGAGATATCATGTTTATGACAAGAGAAGGAGAAAGTGTTGGTTCTTATACTGTTGAAGAAGATATTTTAAAGCTTAATCTTGAAAATGGTGAATTATATTCAGAATTAGCAAGAGTAAAACATTAATGTTTTGAAATTAATTTAGTATTACAAAGGTCTCCTTTTTTTATGCGAATAGAAAGGGAGATTTTTTATGAAAAAAATAAGATTAACATTATATCGTTGGGCAGGAGAATGGGGAGGTTTTAAAGTTAAAATTCCTTGTGGTGAATGTACAATTACAAAAGATATTATTCAAGATGTGTTAGAAAATGAATTAAAAGAATTAGACGTAGAAATAGAAATAAAAGACTGGCTTTCTCATTGGTGGGAGCCAGTTTTAAAAGGTGGTTATCACGCACCAATTGTTATGGTAGAAGGTAAAGTAGTAAGCCAAGGAGAAGCATTAAATAGAGGTATCTTAATTAAATCTTTAATAAGAGAAGCGGTAAAAAATGAAAACATTGAAGGTAATGTCATTTTTGGAAAAGAAACTTGTCCTTGTTGTTTAAAAGCAAAAGCTTTAATGAAAGGTCATGGAATTGATTATACATATAAAAATGTAATAAAAGATAGTGCGTCTTTGCACAGAATGATTCCTCAAGTAAAAAAAATCATTGGAAAAAAGACACCAGTAACTTTGCCTCAAATATGGTTAGAAGGAAAATATATAGGCGGTTATGAAGAACTGGAAAAACATTTAAAAAAACAAAATAAGACAAAATAATAAATATTTTAGTATTTTTATAATAATTCAAAGAAAGAATATTTGTAATATTTTTTTTTGATAAAAATGTTATTATGATTTATATTTTATTAAAATTTGTGATATAATGAAGTAAAGTGAATTAATGAGAGAGCACTGTAATGGATGATGACAAAGATTTTAATAAAGTACTTACTAACTACGCAGATAAAATGGGTTTCTATTTTGTTCATGATTCTTTTAAGGTGGAAAGAATTAGAAATAAAGACTTAAAAAATAGCAGTAATGACGAATCATACATTTCTGGGAAAATAACAATTAAAGATAAAAACGATAAAGAGTATTACTTTATTTTTAATGATCAAGACGAGAGTTTATTAGTGACCATTTCAGAAGGTGAAAAAGAGAGAACGGACGTTCGTTATACAAAAGGTGCTAAATTTTTTGCAACTGAATGTATTAAAAAGAATCTGGATTTACGTTTTAGACAAGAAGCAAAAGTTATGATGAATAATGATTATAACTTTTATGTTGAAGCAACTGACGGTGATATAGTAAGTGTTGTGATAGGACCAGATTCATTGAAATCTGAGTCAGATAGACCACCACAATATTATAGAGTATCACAAAAAAATGGTTGGAAAGTCAGTGCAATGGTATATGACTATGATAAAAAACAATATGATGAAGAAAGTATAGTTGATCAAGAAAATATATCTATAAAAGTTTTGAAATATTTACCAAATGAAATATCAAAAGAACTTAAAAACCAAAATAAAAATATTTTATCTTTCGAAATTAATGATTTTAATAACAAGAAAAGAATTCTTAACGTAGATTCAGTTGGTGGATTATTAGAATACAGAACAAAAGCACAAAAGCTAAGGGAAAAAGGATATATTTTAAATCAAAAGAAAACACAGAAGAAAGGTTTCTTTAAATCATTGTTTAATTAAAATATAAAAAGCCTGAATTGTTTTAGGTTTTTTTGTTTTTTTAAATTTAATATAAAATAAAAAAGTCCCTTCGAGAAGTATATAGTGAAAAATGTGTATATTCCAAGTGACTGAGTGAATTAAGCCCGTACCTACGGGCTTTTTTATTGATTAAAAATACATACACACTTTCGAAAATGTGTAAGGAATGTAT